>DALZMP010000038.1:0-7336 GCA_032006665.1 Sedimentibacter sp. | reverse complement strand
CTCTTCTTGCATCTGCCCACCTCATTTCCTTTGTTATTCTTATCTGCTCCATAAATAATCCTGAACGTTCACCAGCAAACCCTGCCCTTGCACCTGCAACAGATAAATCTTGGCATGGTGAACCACCTGTAATGATATCAACAGGGGGTAGATCTTCTCCTTTTAATTTTGTAATATCACCAACATGGAGCATATCAGGGAATCGTATTTTAGTCACCTCAATGGGAAAGGATTCAATTTCGCTTGCCCATATAGGAGTAATTCCATTATGAACAGCAGCAAGGGGAAATCCTCCAATCCCATCGAAAAGACTCCCCAAGGTGATCATCTATCTATCCTCATACAAAATAGAGCCTCTTCTTTTATTTCAATATCTAGTTTCATAATTCTTTTTATAGGAATGCCTATCACTCTAGCAAATTCAATTTCCTCAAACATTCCTTGAGAAATATGTTCACCAAATACCCATAACTCATCGCATTTTGACAAAAACTCTTTTCCTATGTTGATTCCCAATCTTCTTTCTTCTGGATTATTATCATCTAAAATCTGTGGGTAGAGAAGATGGGGACAAAAAAAGGCATTGCCTTCGTTTAATACATATCGGCAAGCCTGTTTCGCATATTCTATATTCTTTTTAATATCTCCTGCATAGGGAGATGCAACATATATTAGTTTCATTAAATCCTCTCTTTCTATTTTTATTTTGGTACTGCTTGTACTATAGTTTTAGTTGTGTTTACAGCGGCCTGTGCTGTATAAACTGCACTCATTACATTTGCACGAGTGGATGTATCAAGTCCAAATGCTCCAGCAATCCGTGGTACTTCTCCTGCCGATAACATCAAACCTAATCCGAGCAATGCATGATCTTTTACTACCATAAGTCCTGCAGTTAGTATCGTTGCCTGAAGAAATGTAGTAAGGCACAATCCAATTATCTGCTTGCACCACTGAATAAAGCCATCAATGTAACCACGAGGAACAGAAAACATATATAGGCTTCCAACTGCTATCTGAATAAGTAGAATTCCACCTCTTTTTAGATTTGCAAAAAACACTTTAATCACTGCATAACCCATTAAGATAATAATAAATAGAGCCATAAATGGACTCGTTATCATAGAAATTCCACCGAATATTCCTGAGCTACCCACATTCGCAACATCTCCTACATTATTCAATTCTCCAATAATAGAGGTTGCAAGTTCACCGATTCCGCTTCCATAGCCTGTTATACCTGCTGTTAAACTTCCCTGTAAATTAACAGAGAGCTTATACAATTCGATAGGCACTGTAGTGAAGAGACTAACTGCCATAAATCCCTTAATTGCATTTAAGGCTGCATCTTTCATGTTGCCCCTACCATATTGATACTCAATTCCCGTTTCAAAGCAGGACACTACAAGTCCTGTTCCATAGAGTGACCAAGCAAGGTAAGAGAAGAACAAAACGATTGATTGTACCCAGCTCATCTCAAAAAGTTCTACTCCCATATTTCCCATTTGGGCAAAGAAATCAGCAAGAAAACCTATAAGCTGACCATAAAACCAATCAATAATTTGATCCATCACATCGCTTAAAAGAAAATCCCAGATAAACACTTTTTCACCTACTTTCAAAAAAACAAAAAAGACACATAGTATTTATCTATGTGCCAGTATGATTAGCTTAACAAAATTTGCTGTTTCTTAATGATTTATCAAATTTACTGTATTTTTTCAATCATGCTCTTCTAGTATTTCTTCATCCATTTCCTCATGAACCCTTAAATATTCTTGCAAGCTATCTCTAATTAGGAACAAATCACTTAATTTTGAGGAATATAAATTTATTTCAAATCTACCATTTAACCATCGATATAATTTCGATTCACTTCTATCATCCCAAGACATCATATTCCTACATTTTAATAATATATTTTCTATTTCATTCAACACTCTTTTTCGTATATCTATTATCTCTTTAGGTAAATCTTGTAATTTGCCTTCAAATAACTTATTAATCATTAGATTAATATCTTCTTCAATATCAGCATATTCTTCTATAACCTCATCATTATCAAAATCCCAATCTGGATATTTCTTTTCAAATTCACTCCATTTGGTTTCTATCTCTCCATTTGGAAGTTCAACATCAAAATTAGCATTTATATGTTTATAGAGCTGCTTCAAATTATATAATCCATATACTTTACAGCTATGGATTTGAAACTTTTCTTTTAAAATACTAAAACCTGCTATATCTCCTTTAGTAAAGAAGTCTTTTTTGTCTCCAGTAATAAAAAACAGTAAGTCATCACTATTCATTTCTTGCTGTTTAAAGCAACAATTAATACTTTCTATTATTAATGCATCGTTCAATTGACTATCAGTAATTAATCCAGCGATTTTCTTTTTATATGTTTTACAAATCATATCAGGAGTTAATTCTATATGTTGAATATATTCATTCTCAAAAAAACTCATTAATTTATCATATTCTTCCTTCCAATAACAAACCTTATTATCTTGTTCACTTTCAATTAAATTTATAACCTTCTTTTTTACTTCCCTTATTTCACTCCATGAACTTTCAGAATATTTATCAATATATCCAATTAATTTAGAATACTCCCTTTTGTAATCCTCCTCAACTTTACTATTAGATTTTTGGAGCTCTAGTTTTACAACCTCTGGAATTAATAATGTTACAACGCCTTCTTTACATAGAAGATTTAGATCCTCTAGTTCACTAGGTATATCCTTTTCTTCTGCATTATCGTTAGCCAACACTTCTGTAAGTAAATTAACATATACATTGGTATCTATTGATACATATATCATTAAATCACCTCTTTCCTATTTTTTTGATCTCTCTTTAAGTGAAATATCTGTTCATTAAAAACACTACAATACTTATTTTATTTTAACTGAATCCCTGCGTATAAAAGAAATTGCCTTCAAACTGATATAATTTTCATCAATTTGAAGGCTATGGATACTATTCAAAAAAAATATATTATAATACTCTAACCAAATACTAAACTACTCACAATTTATCAGTGAAATTTTGCTCCTTTTTTTCTGATAACAAACTAATCTATCCTTTCCAAATTCTTTCGCTCTATATAAAGCTATATCACTTGCTCTTAATAGATTAACAATAGACTCAGCATCATCAGGAGCAGAAGCTAATCCAGCAGAAACTGTAATTCCTGAATAAGGTGTATTATCACAATCCCTGATATTCTCTACAATTCTATTACCAATTTTCAAAGCTAATTCTTTTGAACACTCATCTAAAATAACTATCAATTCTTCACCGCCATATCGATATGCTTTATCAATGTTCCGAATGCTACCTTTAATTGTTTTTGCCACATTTTTTAATACGTTATCGCCTGCTTCATGTCCATAGGTGTTATTAAATTTACTAAAATCATCTATGTCCAAATAAATCACAGTGTAAGTTGAGCTGTTATTCAGACTCTTTATATCTTCTTCAAAAGCATATCTATTATATAATTCAGTTAATTTATCTATTCTTATTTCCTGTTCAAGTTTTTGTTTATCTACTTTTAGAATACTGTACCTATGTATAAAAAACAATGTAAATAACGAATTGATTAAACCATAAATAATTCCAGTTGAAACACAGTGTATTAATAAACATTCGCTAGTCGACATAAAAATCAAATAAAATGTATATCCGCAAACAGCGCCCAATAATATCATGGACAAAATAACTATAGCAGTGAATTTTTTATTCATATTCACTCTCCTCGTTTGTTATCATCATTCAATAATTTTTCTATTACTAAAAAAGCGTCAACGATTCTAGCATCAAACTGTACTTGTTTATTACGCAATATTTCATCGACTGCTACCTCATGTTGGAGTTTTTTTCGATAAGGTCTATTAGATGTCATCGCATCATATGTATCTGCCACTGATATTATCTTAGAACACAGCGGAATTCTTTCTCCACTAAGCTTATCCGGATATCCGTTGCCGATATATCTTTCGTGGTGATGCATGATTATGGGCAGAATATCATCTAGAAACTCTATAGATTTAAGTATATTTACCCCCATTTCAGGATGCTTTTGAATTATAGCGAACTCTTCGTCCGTAAGTTTACTGTTCTTTAACAGAATATGATCAGGAATTCCTATCTTACCTATATCGTGGAATAAAGCGGCGTATTCCAGTTTTTTCATCTCATCCGCTGACAAGCCAAGATTTTCACCTATAAGAAGAGATATTTTTGTTACTCTTTCCGAATGCCCAGCGGTATATGCGTCTCTGGCGTCGACTGCATTTGATAATGCTGATATAGTGTTCCTATATGAGTCTGAAAGCTGTTTATAAGCTGTTTCGATCTCTGCTTTTTGATTTATTAGTTCATTGTTTTGATTCCTTAATGTCTTTGATGCTGAATACAAGATTCTTATTAACAACAAAAAGAGTACCAGCAATCCACCAGACATAGTCAAAATTATTTCTTTTAAAAGCATATCCACATGTGATTTAATAACCACTTCCGGGATTTGAAGCATTAGTACTCCTGCAATGTTCTCTTTATATTTTATCGGAACATATAAGTTGAATACTCTTGTATTAATTACATCATTAATAGAATAAGCTTTGGAGATATAATATGTTACCTTACTTTCCAGTATCATATCAACACCACTAAGATCATTTGCAGTTATTGTCTCTGAGGACTGTCTGTTTGTTAATACTATTTTCTTCTTATTATTAAACATGGTATATGATTGGGGCATATACAGGCTCAATGATCTATTGATATTTTCTTCCAGAAGCATTTGCTTAGCGTTATCAATATTATTATCAAAATCAGATTCTACTAAAATACTTTCATTTATACTGTCCACGGCAATTTGAGCGGCACCATATAAATTTTGATGATAATCATTTTTAATATGATTCGATATGACAAACGATAAAACGGCGCCAATTAAAATAAAAGTAATAAGACTGTATAGTATAAATGTTTTTACTAATGAATACTTTTTCATTACATACCTCAATCCCTTAAATATATAGTAAAGTGGGCGACTGTTAAGTGCCCACCTTGTTGTATCATAAAATATTTTACTAATAATTTTATATATACTATTTTTCTGCCTCAATCTCAGTTGTTTGAAAGTACTGAATCATCTTATTAAGATTTTCTGTCATCATCAGAAGAGGATTAGATACAGCACTTATCTCTTGAATTGCAGCTATTTGCTCGCCAATATTACCATTTATATTATGTGCGGACTGTGCTACATCCTTTGAATTAATCACGGCCTGATCCATATGTTCTGAAATATTTTCAGCGGAATTTGCCTGTTCTTCTGATTGTACTGAAATCTTCCTTATCTTTTCAGCCAATTGAGCAATACTATCAAGAATAATAGTTAAATTAGTATCGGCCACTAATGCAGCCTGATTTCCTTCAATTACTTTTTTCTCTGTAATTGTTATGCTCTGTACTGCTATGTTTGTTTTATTTTGTACTTCGATTATTGTATTCTCAATGTCGGCTGCTGCAACCGCACTGCCATCCGCCAATTTTCTCACTTCTTCAGCCACAACCATAAAACCTCTACCATGTTCACCTGCTCTAGCTGCTTCTATTGATGCATTAAGGGCTAAAAGATTGGTCTGTGCGGCAATATCCTTAATCACAGTTATTATATTATCAATTTTACCTGAAAGTACTTGTAGATCGTCTATTGTTACATGTACCTCATTTGTCGATTTCTCGATATCTTTTGTATTATGTATTAATATATCGACTGAACTTCTACCTTTTTTTGCTGACTCAATAAGAGTATTAGATTCTGTATTAGCTTCCTGGGTTAATTTTGATACTTCATCAGAATTAATAACTATATTTTTTAAATTACTACTGATATGTTCTATCGAAGAAACCACTTGCTCAATATTATCTGTAATGGCACCTACCGAAACTCCTATTTCATCCATAACCTGATTCGATTCTTCTGTTGCTATATTTAATTGTTCTGTACTTTCTTCCAAACCCATTGAAGATTTCTTGATTTCAGATACAATTTCACTTAGTTTCTCACCTGTATTATTAAGGGAATTCACAAGCATGCCAATTTCATCATTAGCCATTCGAATATCAATTCTGCTATTCAAGTTCCCTTTTGATAATTCATCGGCGAATCGTACTGATCTTTTTAAAGGCTTGATTACCGACGCGGCCATTCTACTCATTATGAAAGCACCGGCAATTAAAGCAAAAAATATAATTCCAATAAAGATCAAAAATGATTTATTATATGTACTATTACTGTTTATAAAAGTATCATCGGCTTCTGCCAATTCATGCTGTGATAGTTCTGTAATCATTGTGTCTATTTTATCAAATGCCTTGGCACTGTTTTGAGAAAGTGCTAGTGCCTCATCCTCACTACCTGCCATACTTTTATCAATTACTTCACTCTGGATTTTTTTTACATCATTAACTTTACTAATCAATGCTTCAATCTCGGCCTCGTTACCTTCACCTGCCATCAAATCCATATATAAATTTAAATTTTTGATAATTCCATCTGTATATGTTTCATCAAAGTGCATAGTGTGTTCCATTTTTTCATCTTTTGTTTTTGATAAAAGAACATTCTTTTCTGCTCTCTGAGCTTTGATAATATTATAATGAGCATCTTTCAAATAGTATATTCCTTTTAACGTGTCATTATAAATTTCCTTTACATTGTTATTAATTGATTTCATTTCATAAAGGCCAAACACTCCCAAAAACACCATGATAATCATAATAGCAGAAAATCCTATCAATAATTTTTTTCTAAATCCCATTTTTGTTGTCCTCCCTATTATAGTTAGATTCATATACTTTTTTGTCGCTTTTAATATTATAGCATAAATATATGTAATTTTCATGGAGATTTTGATATTTTATGAATTTTCAAAAGAATTCATTTACCTCGCATGTTTGGATCTTAGTTGTAAAAATGATATTTCTTTTCTTAAAAGCTTTCTTGTTCCAGCTCGGCAGTTAGTTGCTTAGAGCATATAAGTAATTTACCTAACGCAATTTCAGTATTATGAAATTAAAAATACTATTATGAGTCCCTTATTATCACAACATCATTATGAGCGTGTTGCTCATTACAAGTCTGGCACACTCATAGTATATACAATATTTTAGTATAACCAATTTATACATAAATATGGTAGATAAGATTTATCGAAAATTATTTATTCTTTTTGATTTTGCTATTACATAGTCTTTTGAGCATTCTTCAAATAAAACTTCTTTTTCTTACTTCTCATATTTCTTTGGACAGATAAGA
>DALZMP010000037.1:0-1324 GCA_032006665.1 Sedimentibacter sp. | reverse complement strand
GTAAACTTAAATGAAAATTGAGGACTCCAAACCCTCTGTGGTACAATGTTTTTTGCGGAAAACAAATACCTCCCAGAAAGGATGAAGTCCTCATGCAAAAAATTGTATCAATCAGTTGTCCAAAGTGCAACAATAATCATTCTTTTTATCGTTACGGTAAAGACAACTTTGGTTTTCAAAAGTATCTCTGCCGTAAGTGTAACCATCAATTTGCACCTGAAAATCCCAATAAGAGGGATCCTGACAATCGGAAGTATCCGAGTTGTCCCATGTGCTCCAAGGCTACTTTTCTTCACCATGATCATGAGCACTACTCCAATTTCAGGTGCTGTGATAAAAAGTGCAACCACTCTTTCTTTGTTGTAAAACCTTCAGCCATATTACCTGCTTCCGTTTCTAAGCTTGCTGGTAAAAATGATTTCAAGCGTATGCGATATCCTGTTCATATCATCATTTCGGCTCTTTCCATGTTCTATCTTGGAAAGGATTCTTTCAGGAATATTGCCTTGATTCTTAGGGTTACCAATAATATTAAGGTTTCCCATACTACCATCAGCAATTGGTGTAAAAAGTTTGCTCCCATGTTTAATAACCTTTCCTTGGAGCTTATGCCTTTGATGAACTTTGATTCTGATGAGTGGCATGCCGATGAAACGGTAGTCAAAATTTCTGGTAAAAGGTATTACATTTGGTTTGTTGTTGATTCTGAAACTCGTTTTGTTCTTGGCTTTCACCTATCACCCTTTAGGGACTCTACTCAGGCCTTTACAATTTTTAACTCTGTAAAGGATATGGGAAAGGTTTCTTCCATTGTCAGCGACCGCTACAGCGCCTATAAGGTGCCTGCCAAAGCAGTACTTGGCTCTAATGTAAAGCACATAAGGGTCGAGAGTTTTAAGGATGATATCTCGAACAATTTGATTGAGTCTTTCCATCATCAGTTCAAGGCTTGGTACAAGACAAAACAGGGTTTCAACTCATTTGACTCTGCCAATAATCTGATCAGCATGTTTGTGTTCTTTTACAACTTTGTCAGGCCACATTCATCTCTTGGTGGTCTTACACCAGCTCAAGTTGCTGGACTAAACCTAACTAAGAAGCAAAAGAGAAAGTATCTTCTCATAGCTTGATTTGTGTATGATTTCGCCCAATCTATTTCTTCAAAGGAGCGGCCTTGGAGTGGTCAAGGGCGCGCGTAAGCGTGTTCATTTTACCCTTGACCAGGACTAGGATGATCCTTTATCATCTTCCTGGCGAAATCTTAAGCAATTTTGAGCTATTCTATGAAAACATTGTGCTAATCTTTCATATTTAGTTTACAGAG
>DALZMP010000036.1:0-7489 GCA_032006665.1 Sedimentibacter sp. | reverse complement strand
GCAAAATCTAAATTATCTTCATCTGTTATTCCATGATCTTTAAAAACTTCTTCAATTATTGAATCAATATTGTTTTCGTAATCCTCATCATCAGAAACTTTTTCAAAAATATCATCTATTATCTCGTATATTTCATCTTTAGATGCATCTCCAAAGATTTCCTGCTCATATTCCACATCATAATCAATTTTTATTCCTCTTGCAACTTCAACCTCTTCTACACTATCAGTACTTTGATCAGTAATTTCTGCTGGCTCTTCATTTGCACACCCTACAGCCATAATCAATACTAATGTTAAAAATATTAATAAAAATCTTTTTTTCATATGTATCACCTCTCCTTGATTTTATATGCTATCATACTTTAAATATTTTTTATAATTAGTATTTGTTCTTAATATATCCTCTAATTGATTTTACGATTAAAAATATTGCACAAATAAATATTATTATTTGCAACATAATTTCCACCTCTTTTTTTATTACATAAAAACTTTCTTTTAATATTTTATATAATCCTAAATTCCACGTCGTTTTTCAAAGTGCATCTAAATTCGCTATTCCATATGTCTTACGAGGAATTCAAGTAGTTACTTGTGCATTTTAACATTTTTCAGCTCCTTTCTCAACTCAATTTCTCTCAATTTCTAATAGTATACCCATTTGTCACAGAAGAATCACAATTGTAAGTTCGATTAATAAACCACTTTTTCTATTATTTCAAGTGATTGTAAAGGTGTCCTGTTGTTTTTTACTAAAGGTAGCATAAGCATTTTTCATACACTTCCCGATAAGGATATTTTTCAGACATCTTCATAATCACAGATCTAGCCGTTTTGATAATCTTGGCAGCAAGAAACACATATTTCAAGCGAAATGTTTTTATCTGCTGTCTGTACTCAGAGACGTCAAGGTAATCAAATTTGAATAACAAAAACAAGTTGTATGAGAGCATCATCATTTGAAATACCGCTTCGTTAGCCCAGAATGATTTTAGCAAAAGGTGGCCCACCGCCATGTCGTATTTAGCTTCTTTGATATAATTTTCAGCATTGCCACGCTTTTCATAGGTGATAACCACGGCTTCTGACAGTAGTTTTGTATTTGTCACAAAGAAAAAATAGTCGTACTCAGAGCCTTCTAAAAGTGATAATTGCGCTCTCTCTTTTTCTGGTTTTAGTACGCGAGATACGACAAACCGTCTGCTTTTCTCCCACTTATTTGGCTTTATAAACAGTTCTGAAGTTTCTCTGCCTTCTGTACCTTTAACAAACTTTGCAGATGAATTTGATAGTTGAGATACAAGCGTCGTATAGGCTTTAGCTTTGATTAAGTATTTGCAACCAAGAGACTCGATTGTTTCAATGAT
Organism: Sedimentibacter sp.; assembly: GCA_032006665.1. Lineage (GTDB taxonomy): Bacteria > Bacillota > Clostridia > Tissierellales > Sedimentibacteraceae > Sedimentibacter. The sequence continues at coordinate 6,120 of DALZMP010000036.1, read as the reverse complement.
TTCTTCATCGAAGTAACCACTATCCATTCGAAAAAAGATCTCCAATTCATCTGTCTTTAGGGTGGCTACAATTTCTTTAATCAGTTCAGCAGCACCATTTGCAGTGTAAGTATTTCCACTTCTAACAAACCCAGTGATATATGCTTTAAGTTCATCGCAAAATGCGAACTGGATATTGTAACATCTATTGCCGAGCTTTTTAGGATTGTATCCTTTGCTAGCGCCTTCTTGATGCCCTTCGACATTTACAACACTGCTATCAATATCAATCGTGATGGATGTCATTTTGCTTTTCAAAAGTAGTTTTTTGAACACTTTGAAGTTGATTTCTCTGAACATTTGTGTTGTCTTAAAGTTGAATTTCCCCAAAAACCTTGATATTGTTTCAGGTTCTTTTACAGAGATATCAAATTCACGAACCAGGGGATCGCTTTTTAGGAGCTTCAACCGTTCGAGCTTATCTATTCCTATGAAATGACCGCAAAGCATGGTCTTAATATGATTCATTTTGATTTTGTTCACAGAGTCACTCTCAAAAACGAGATCTTTTTCAATCGTCTCAAAAATGGCATTGTTTTTTGCATTCTCTAGCAGAAGGAAAAGTCCTGCATTTGAGGTTAGATTCTTAGCACTGAAATCAATTTTATTAATCATTAGCCAGCTCCTTCGCAGTGTTTCTATTGTTATATTCTTACCCAATGAACAAGGCAAAAAACATATAAATAGTGTGTTTCTGTTGTTAATTTCTTTCACCCATTGGGTGAAAGACCGGGTTTAGCTTAATCATTATAAATACTTGCTTATAGGACTATTTGGTTTCATTACGCGTGGAATCTAGGTTTAATTATAGTCTAAAACTGGAATCTAAGTTTAAATAATTATACCAAGTCGGCTGTATTAAGACAACTTGGTATAATTATTATATTTCGTCACATCCCAAGTATAGTCCAAATATATGCTGGTGCTGTTAAAGTAAACACCAAACATGCAAACAATATTGCAGGTGCTGCCCATTCAAATTGTCCATGCTTCCTATAGTCAAAATAAGCAGTACCAAGTTTTGCAAAGAAGAATACTGCTAACACAAGGTCAATTGCAGGGAACACAACCTTATTTACAACCGTTTTTATCTGTTCTGATGCATCACTCCAAGTATCTTCAATTGCCCCTGCAACATCCCCTGTACCTGAAGCTAATGCTGTAGTGCTAAACATCAAAATGCTAATCAACACCAAGCACATTGTTAGTGCTATTTTCTTGTTTATCTTCATAAAATCCACCTTTCTTTTTCTGTATTGTTTAAGGATTTAAGGGTGCTATATGCCAGTCTTGCCACAAGTTCCCCTTTATTGTTAATGTGTCTGTAAGATTCATGGAAAGCATTCCATCGGGTGTCCATGCATCTATAATCCATGTATTTACTGTATATTCACTGTCTGGCATCCATATTGGAGTAAAATGTATACGATTCTTATAAGTGGAATAATTGTTTTTCTTAAACTCAAACCTTGCATTTGAACCACTGGAAACACGCTCTAATAATCTCCAAAAGGTTTCATATCCGAATTCAGGAAAATAGGAAACTGCATTTTGAACATAGGTTATTGCTGAACTTTGATTGCTACTCACATTTGCAGTCACTGTTTGATTGATTCCATATCCACTTTTAAAAGTACGTCCACTTGCAGTAGGATTCTTACTATCGTTTTTAATACTCATATCACTTGAAAGACTCGCTGTATATTGTTCAAGATCAAACTCCCACCAACCATGATCACACCAATATCCCGAGTCCTCTCCTGTACTATGCCACACCCAATATGCCCGCCACCAAGGACTCCATATGCTCCAATTTGCATTTGTTTTTTCTTCTCTGTTTGGAACAGAGGAATGAGTAAAAGAGTCATTTCTATCATCTGCTACAGGATTTGGTGGTGGATTTTTATCTAAATCAACAATCTTGACATTGATAATTGATTTAGTACTACCCGGTCCATTCACTATTATATCTATTACCAGATCTTGTTCCGTATCAGGAGTTGTCCATTTCAACCATGCAAGCTGAGAGTCGCCACTTGGGTAATATACATTCCCAACATTATAGTCTCTACCATCAATAATAAAACTCACACGAGTCGGATTATCAGGATCAGATTGTCCTCCACTAACCATAACAGAAGTGATTACCTCAGTATTTACTCTATATTCATAATCATATGCACTTACAATTGGTGGTTCAGGCTGTTCTGTAAAACGCACGATACCAAGTCCCAGAGAAGATTTTATATCTGCATTTGAGGCCGCTTTTGTAGTACTGCCACTCCATGCTGGATATCCCAAGTCTCCTACCTCTAGAAACATAGCAAGGGGCAAGTTTTTATGGGATAAAGATACCATCTTATTTCTAAGCAATCCACTTAACTGTTCATCATACATGGCAGCTTCTGTTGCAGTTGTAGCAATCATGACTCCTTGAAATGTGTAATATGCCATTGGTTCTAAAAGTAATTTGTAATCCCCACCAATTAGAATATCGAAATCCATTCCTGTTATTGATGCAATTGAGCGGATAACTTGCTCATCTGTAAAATAGCTCTTTATAGCTGCTATATTGCTACTACCATTCGTACTCACTATTCTTGGCATCTCCTGTGCAGGATTTACAAAGATATAACTTTGTCCACTAGGAGAAATGGCTCTGCCTCCGTTATAACTTAACTTACTAACCTTTCCAAAATGCAGACGAACATTAGTAGGTGATTTATTTGTTAAATCAATAGGGGTAGTTACTACATCATGATCACTAGCACGTACCACAGATACACGTACACCATCGTAACCAGGAGACCACTTATCAGTACTAGTTCCATCTCCCATACCTCCACCACCTGAATCTATATTTCCATCTCCAACGGCAAATACAGTAATGGGCACCATTAAGCTAACTAACATCATAAATATCAAAAATATTTTAAATATATTTTTCATCTGCTCTCCTTTCCGAAAATAAAAAACACTACATCTCTGCAGTGTTTTTCGCTACTATTTATATTTAATCCATATTTCCTATCTTGTTTCCGTTCTCATACATATCTTCAGCTACCGTACCTTCTCCTTCTCCAACATCCTCAATCCATCCGAATCCAGGTACATAAATCTTTCCATTATTGGTATCTCCACCTTGTGGTACATCATTATTTTTCGGTGTTTCTGTAGGTTTCTCCACCTTGTCATGAGCTACAGGTTCAGGTGGTGTTTCCACTTTCTCACCATTTGGTTTCTGCGTTGGATCTGTAAGCTGTTCCTTTGTTGGCTCTTTCGGTTTTTCTACATCTCCTTGAATGGTTTGCTCAGTGCCTGTATCTATTGCACCATTATCTATCGTTTCATCCTCTGGAATCTTAATTTCTGGCACTATAATTTCATCTTCTTTTTCTGTAATTACAGGTTTTCCTACTATGATATCATTCGTTTCTACACTTTTATTTGGCAGTACTGCATCCTCTATGGGTTCTTTTTTAAACTGAGCGCTTATTAAAACTATAAGTATTACACTGATTATTAAACCACTTGCTACAATTAGTCTTCTTTTGGTCTTATCATTTATATTATTCATAGGTTTCTGCCTCCTTATTGATCTTAATTATCTGTTTCTTTCAAGCTACAAACTACCACAAGATTTCCTGAAAGTCTATTAAATTTTTCAAATCTTTTAAAACTTAGGTGTATAGCCAGCACTTGTCTTTATTTTCATCCTCATACTTGGAAGAAGTCTTTCTCCAAAGGATACTGGTACTTCAAGCATTATGCTGCTATCTGCCTCAAACCTTGAATCTGACCTATCCCCTAAAGCTAATGGAGCATTTCTTATATCTACTTCTAAATTCCATATTTTAAACTCTATTTTTCCTTCTGATGTAGTCTTAACATGATATCCACTTTTCCTACTTAATCCAAGAATTGTATCTAGTCTATCATAAATCGCTCCATAATCAAGAGATTCTTCAAAGTCATCTGCCATAGGCTGGTATCCTCCTGAATACCCTTCACGAACTCCATGATATACATCATCATAATTGTCATTTACAGTAGAAATTACTGCATCTTGAACAGCATCACGCACACCTTGTGCTATGATCATCAGCCTAAAGTATTCTGATACTCCTGTAAAAATCATTACAAGACACAAAGTCACTGCAATAATAAGTGGAAAGGAACTACCCTTTTTATCGGTTAATATTCTTTTTATTTTATTCAAGATTTCACCTACTTCCAATATACTTCTGATTTTCCAGCGGCATCAGCTCTTAAGGTAACAGGAAAGGAACCAAATCCTCCAAACAAACCGATATTTGTTTCAAAAGTAACAGTAACACTTATCTCTTCATTTAACTGAATTCTTCCTGACTTTGACCATTTAACCGTTGGTGTAATACCTGTCTTTTCTCGAAGTAAAAGTTCCCTGTTAGAAGTTTCTGTTCCTACCCTTCCTGCAATTTCTGCTTCTCTTACAAGCTCTGTAGCAAAGGTATCTACCTGTTGTTTTATGATATAAGCTGGAAATACTCTCACTGCAAGAGCAATAACAAGCATGGCGCAAAGCACAAGAATTGCAACATCTATATATCCCTCGCCTTGCTTTGATTTTAAGATTTTTAACACATAGACACCTCCTAAAACATTCCACTTAGAGAACGTATAATTTCATATACAATAATGGCCATATAGGTCATCAAGAAACACATAAGCATTACAAAAGAAAACACTCGAATCTTAGGTGGTATTTTCATTGCCTGTGCCTTTAACCTTTGAAGCTCAAGTTGTTTCATATCATGGGAGAGCATTTGAAAATACATGGAACCATCATCTCCACGAAGAACACCAATTAACCCTCTCGTTATATCAGATAGCATCGGTGAATTAATCCTTGCCTCAAACCTTGTAAGTGCTGCTTCATAAGAAGAAGAGCGCATATCTGCTGTTAAGATATCCAATTCATCTGTAAAATCTTCTCCAGAATTTTTCTTAAAGTTCTCTAAGATAGATAATACATCTCTGCTTGCCTTTAGCTCCTGAGTAATAGTTGCTACAAATCTTGGCAATTCAACTTCAATTTTCTCTTTCTTTATCTTTAATATCTCATCTGCTTTACGAATTTCTTTAAAATATATGATAATGCTTAAAAACATAAGAATCGGTGCAATGAGTGGAAGTATCATGAGACAAGGTATAATTAGAATCGCAATTGTTCCCGACTTTAATATTGCTGATGAAATAAATTCTTCTGGAGTCAGGTTCATTCCAGCAGCATTTAATGTGTTTTTCATTCTGCTTTTTTTATACTCATCCATAGGAATATATTTAGCAAACTTTACTGCCCATCCCATAAGAAGTACATCTACGGTTTTCGCTTTTTCTTTCCCTTGTTTACCAGCAGATAACATAGCCTTTTGTGTTGCAATGCTTGGCAATTTCAGCAAATCAGCGGAAATTAGAAACAAACCAATGGCAAGCAGTATGCCAAATGTAAAGATTAAAATTGTCATATTCGGCTACCTCCTATACTCAATTGGTTGGGTTAGTTTGATTACGAAAGCTGTAGATATAAAAATAGCCATAGCACAAATAGAAAGAATAATCTGTCCCAAAGCTGAATGCATTAAAGTTTGATACCAGTCTTTGTTTAGAAAATATAAAAGAGGTATATTTCCAATGACTAATATAACCATGGTAATGAATTCTTTTCTTGGTTCAAAGACCATGTTTTCAAGTTCTCCATTTACTACACGCATATCCGATAGCTTACTTACAATGGGTGTTAGGGTTGTCTTTAAACTCCGGTCGAGCTGACAAGCTATTAAAGCATCACACCATTCACGAAACACAGCATTATCAATCTGCTCTTTCATAGCTTGCAAAGCTCCCATAATATCTGGGTTTATCAGCTTTATCCTCGAAACGAAACCCTTAAATACAGACAGAACTGGAGGGTTTAGGTAGTTCATATTTTCTTCGACTGCTGTAAGGATATCCTCATTTCTTAAATAAGCAGTTGTTATAATACTTAGTGCTGTTTCTAACTCTGCAGCAATATCCCTTTTAAAATAACTTTGAGTAAGC
>DALZMP010000035.1:0-3887 GCA_032006665.1 Sedimentibacter sp. | reverse complement strand
AAAGTTGCAAAAAGTCTTGGCAAAGAAGTACACATACAACTTAGATAAAAGATAAGGTATCTGAATGACACCCGTGTGAATTACCCCCGGACCCCCGTGACAGTGAAACCTCCGAAAAACATCGTTTTTCGGAGGTTTCACTGTCACCATCGACTTTTTAAATAAAGAAGTAATGTCGGAGGATAATGGAGGGTGCATGCATAATTTAAAAAATATTCTTGTATATTATGGAAATATTTTGTATAATGTTGGAAAAGGGGTTTTTATGTCGGAGGTACTATGGGTAGGAAACCAAGGGTAGAATTTTGCGGTGCTTTATATCATGTTATACAAAGGGGAAACAATAGGGAATATATATTTAAAAAGAATGAGTATAAAAAATATTTTCTAAGCAAATTAAAAGAATTTAAAGATATTATGAATTTTGAAGTTTATGGGTATGTTATAATGGACAATCACTATCATTTAGTGATTAGATGCCGTGAAGTAAATATGAGTGTTATAATGCATAGGGTAAATAATGATTTTAGCAAATATTATAATATTTCTAATAAGAGGACAGGTCATGTTTTCCAAGAGAGATATAAGGGTTTTTTAGTTAAGGACGATAAGTATCTTTTATCGTTGTTAAAATATGTTCATCAAAATCCTATTAAAGCAAACATGTGCAAAAATGTTAGTGATTATTATTGGAGTAGTGATTCAAGCTATAGAAAGAATTTTCAAGGTCAATTAGTTGATATTGACTTTGTATTAAATATATTTTCGTTAAATAGAAAAACTGCGATTAAAGAGTATATGAAATTTATGGATTCAAGTGAATTAGAGGAAAGCTCAAAATTTGAGGATATAAGTATTATTGATGAAAATATAACTTCTACTGAGCAAATAAAAATTGATAGACAAAGTTTAGATGATATTTTATATGAGGTTGTAAACAAAAATGAAGAATTATTCCTTTATATAAAAAATGGTTCTAGAAAAAGAAACTTGGCTGAGTATAAAAAAATATACACAATGAAATCGTTATCTAATAACTATACTATGAAGGAAATAGGAAAAAATATCGGAATAAGTGAATCGGCTGTTTCTTTGTTGGCAAATAAAAATTAAGGAGTTTATAATGGCTTCTATAGTAAAAAGTTGCGCCATATCAGGTGTAGATGGTTATGTAGTGGATGTTGAAATTAAAACAATAGTAGGACAACCTATGATTTCAATTGTAGGGTTAGGAGATGCTGCAGTTAAAGAAGCAAGAGAACGGGTTGAATCGGCTATTGTTGATGCCCATTTTGTGTTTCCTGAAATGAAAATTGTTATAAATTTAGCTCCATCTGATTTGAAAAAAAGCGGGTCTCATTTTGACTTGCCAATTGCAATAGGATTGCTTATAGAAGATGGACAAATGCGAATAAAAAGAAATGAGAAATTTGCTTTTTTGGGGGAACTTTCTTTGAATGCTATGATTAGGGGTTGTAATGGAATACTTCCAATGGTTATTGCAGCAAAAAACTCGGGAATTAAAAATATTATAGTTCCTAAAGCCAATATAAAAGAGGCATCCATAGTTAAAGATTTAAATATTTATGGATTTAATTCATTAAGAGAAGTAGTGGAATTTTTAGAAAAGAAAAGGGAATATGCACAAACTATTGATGATATTCTTGAAGAGGAAACTGAAAATCAAATTGATGTGGATTTTATTGATGTCCAAGGACAGGATGAATTAATTGAATTCATTGTGGTTGCTGCCGCTGGTGGGCATAACATGCTCATGATAGGTCCTCCAGGTTGTGGTAAGTCAATGATTGCACAAAGAATTCCAACTATATTACCTAACATGACTGAAAGTGAAGCATTAGAAGTAACCAAGATTTATAGTGTTGCCGGGTTGATGAAAGCAAATAAAAGCCTTATAGAAACCAGACCTTTCAGATCTCCTCATCATAATGCTTCTCTTAATTCTCTAATTGGAGGAGGGAATAATGCAACTCCAGGAGAAATTTCTCTTGCTCATAATGGAATATTATTTTTAGATGAAATAACTGAATTTAGCAAAAAAACTTTAGATTCACTTAGACAGCCTATGGAGGACAGGAAGGTTACTATTTCAAGAGTAAGAATGACGAATTCATATCCGTCAAATTTTATGCTTGTTGCAGCAATGAATCCATGTCCCTGTGGTTATTACGGTGACAAAAAGTGCAAATGTACTGATTATGAAGTGCTTAAATACAGACAAAAAATATCTGGACCTATTTCGGATAGAATTGATATCCAAAAATATGTTCATGCTATAGGCTTTATGAATTTAAGCAGCTTTTCCAATAAAACAAGCTCTTCTGAATTAAAAACTAGAGTAGAATTTGCAAGAAATATACAAAATAAAAGATATGAAAAATTCGAGAAAATCAATTGTAATGCACAAATGGGTCAGAAGCTGATTAAGGAATATTGCACACTAGAGGAAGATAGCAGAAAAGTTCTGCAACTTGCTTATGATAGATTTAGCTACAGCGCTAGGTCGTTTCATAAATATTTAAAGTTTGCACGAACATTTGCTGATATGGAAGGATCAGAGAAAATAAGGAAAAAGGATATATTATCAGCATTAATGGCGAGAGATCTAGATAAAGAAAGTGTTCACATGACAGTTATTTAGGAGATTGTATGGAATATTGGATTTGGTTGTCCTTATTGAAGGGAATAGGACCTGTTATTGCAAAAAAACTTTTAAAAGAGTTTAATAATCCGGAAAATATATACAATGCAGATGAAGAACAGTTGATGCAGATTAAAGGAATAGGAATTAAAACAGCTGAAATAATTACTAATAATAAATCTTTGAGTGAATCTAATAGAATTGCTGAGGCAACATTTAAAGAAAATATTAATATATTGACATGCAAAGATTTAGCATATGAAAGTATTGCATGTAATTATAATGAAATGCCCATTTTGTTATATTATAAAGGAAATATTTTGAATAAGCCTGGGGTCGCAATAGTTGGTTCGAGGCGATGTTCTTCATATGGTAAAAGGGTGGCGGTTGAAGCTGCAGAGTTTTTAGCTGCAAATGATATAGGTGTAATAAGCGGAATGGCAAAAGGTATAGATGGTTACGCCCACACCTCTTGCATTAATGCGGGAGGGTATACTATTGCATTTTTAGGTAATGGCATGGATATTTGCTATCCCAAAGAGCACGATAAATTAATGGAAAGCATTATTGAAAATGGAGCAGTTGTTTCAGAATATGCACCTGGTGTTAAGGCAAAGCCTGAGCATTTTCCGAGAAGAAATTATCTTATATGCAGCTGGAGTGAAAAAGTACTAATAGTTGAAGCTTCAGAGAATAGTGGTGCTTTAATAACAGCGGATATTGCTAAAAAACAGGGAAAGAATGTTATTGTAGTTCCTTCTAATATTTATAGTACAACAGGAAAAGGAACTAATAATTTAATTTATAATGGTGCAGAAATTTATTTGCACCCAAAACAATTGCTAGTCGGTCATGATGTATTTTTAATTGATAATTTCTTGAAAAGAGGCACATCGGAATACAAAGACGCTGAATGTGAAGAGAAGAGCCGTAATACTAAAACTAGAAATTCGTTAAACAAAAGAAGTTTAAATGAAATTGAAGCTAAAATTATGTTATGCTTAAAAAATGAAGAAAAAACAATAGATGAAATTTCAATAGCAGTTCAAATAAAGACATTTGATTTAATTGAGCATATTACAAATTTAGAAATCGAAGGATTAATAAAGGGATTGCCTGGAGGGAGATTTGTTGGAAGAAAAACACCTAAGAATATGTGAAGATTGTGGCGTTCCTTTCTTTACTGCTGGAGAACAAGACTTCTATGAAAGAAAGAATCTCACAT
>DALZMP010000034.1:0-5358 GCA_032006665.1 Sedimentibacter sp. | reverse complement strand
TTACTTTAGCATTTTTCTGGCAATGTTTCACTACGGCATTTTATTCAGCACTTACCCATAAATTCGTTATATAGTAGTAAAATTTAACTTTAAATGTTTGAGTACCATTATTAAGTCCATTAAAATTTTTAACTACCCAATCTGCTGAAAAATAATTACCGTCAACTTTTAACTTAGACGCAGATGGCATTTCTATTCTTGCCTCTTTTATGAATTCATCTGGTCCGTTTTGATAAGTATGCATCGTAGAATTTATATCAAAATGAGCTTCTCCTGAGGTATAATTAACACCTATACTACCAATACTTCCAATTGGCAATTCATTAAAAGAAAATGTAAGTCTCGTTGAGGAACTATTATACACCTCACCATCTGTATCTACACTATGTATTCCATCTCCTGAATCAACTGCAATTTCCATTGCTACTTCGTCAATCTCATAATACGAACTCATATCAGACATTTCATTTCCATATTCTGATGTTACATAATTACGATCAACAAATAATTGTGTGTTAAAATTCGATCCTGAATCAGTTACATTTGTTGGCCATTCAATAATTCTTTGAATTACCAAGTGATGGTAGTAAGTTGCACCTAAATGATTAAATTCATAAGTGTAAGTTCCAATATTATTATCAAGCCCATTGGGACTTATAACAGTGCTTACAACAGGTTCAAAAATTCTTCCGTACCAATATTTCAACTTCAGATCACTATTTTCATCATATTCACTTGCTATGGCATCACTTATTGAGAAAATACTAGATACTGGACTATTAAAATACTCAATGACCACTATATCATTAGTATTTAATGGTTGTAGGTATACTTTTAAAACATTATCATAAATCTTGTTTTTTGCAAATCCTTTGTGATAAAAAGCTGATTCTTCAATTCCTTTTTCTAAGGAAATATTTAATACAGTGTAATTGTCTAACAAATCATTACTTTCAAAATAAATTACATTGCCATTATAATTTTTTAGTTTAGGAACTCCAAATAAATTAAATGCCTTACCCATTACACTTCCTTGAAGCAATAGTTCATTATTATCAAAAGTTACAGTTTTTATATCAAAACTACTTACCTCATTTTCGTAATTGTCGATAATATCAGTATTAAGATTGCTTCCACCTTTTCTAACATCTTCTATATACGCGACTTTTATATTAGATATAGTCTTTGGTTCCGCAAAAACATTATTTGTAAAAAGCATTGTTAAAATTAACATTAAAGATACTATTTTTTTCATTTTACTCCTCCTTAATTTTTAATCAAAATAAATACTAACATTATAATACTTACTTACCAAAACTTAAGCATTTTGGTTCCTTCGGCTGATATGCTCCCCAATATGATGTCGTTCCTGCAGCTGAAATTGCTGTGTTTTTGATCTGTCTTGCTACAAAACTGAGTACTGTTTTTTTAATGTTCTTCATTTGTAACACCCCCTTTAATTTTTATTTTTAGTAGTATCGATACTAAGAACATGGTAACTATTATAGTATAAAATAATTGGATATTTATTTTATACATGACCACCCCAATTAAATAAAACCCAAACAGAATAAATACGGTTATTTTTTTGTTTCTCTTTTTTCTATTTTCAGTTAATCTCTTATTTTCATTATCAACTGGTGCATATTTCAAAATAATATATATAGTTATAATTGCCATTATTGCTGATATTCTCATTACATAAACTGATGGTATAAATATCACGGCAGACATTGTTACTAAATACAATGATATTAGAGTTAAGTTGCATTTTACATATGAACTAGCATGATACCCGCCCGAATACATTCTTATTGGTATAAAACTTATTAAGAATATAATGGAATAAAACAGCCTGTTTAATATTAACCCTACGACTAAGATTAACGTTATTCCTATTATAGTAGATATTATTAATTGTAAACCATAAACATATATTTCTTTGTCTTCTTCTTGAATTATATTATTTGAATAAAAAAAATCAGTTATATTGTCTGATAAATATTTAATCATTGTCTCCTCCAACAATTAAATTTCTTTTTACCTTTATTTACAATATAACTGATTTTTTTCATAAGTCAATAGCTTGGGGACGTTTGGTCGTGTACGTGTACGTTTGGTAAATATTTTATGCTTTTTTCTTCAATAATAATATATTACAAGATAAGATATTACCTTTTTCATAATAATTTATTATTCCATCGTATTTTTCAACTATTCTTTTTATACTTCTTACTCCCATCCCGTTACTTATTTTTATACGCAAAGGTACCTTCCATGAAAAATGATTTCATGGAAGGTGTTAGCATTTAACATTGTTAAAATATTCAACTTATTAATATGAGCTATTGCCACTTACAGAATCCCAAGTTGAATTATAATAAGTTATTGGATCAGCAAATTGATATTTACATGTATAAGCATGCCATTGACCAGAACCTTTTAAAGACGAACTTGTTTGATAAGATTCTATATGAGCTTCACAATGCATCTGTGTATCTACGGCATTAACTAAAGTCACAACATCATAATTAAGTTTCAAATTGTTACTATCATACCCACCAGATGTTTTTGTTACATCAACTTTAGTTCCTACATCAAATGCTACCCCTAATGAATATGGTAATGAAAAGCTAAATGAAGTTTTTGAACTACTAGTTGGAGTAGGACCATAATCATCTATTAACGAACCTGTGCCACCCTTTACTTCGATTATAGTTTTATCTATATAAAAGCCCGCATCCATTTCAACATCTAATTTATATGGCACATAAATTAAATAATTGCCACTTTGATCTGGATTACCGCTATTCTCTTTTAGTTTTATTGATGTATATACATATCCTCTCGCTGTACTCCAAGTTGTCGTATCTACATCAATTTGTTCCCAGAGTTCTGTATACGAAGCATATGCTTCGTTTTTTTGCAGTAATGCAGATGATTCGTTAGATTCATATCCAGAAAGTTTTAAATAATCATAACCAAAACAATTTTCTATAGCTTTATTTACTTGATTTTCATCATTCGATAATTCTACACTTAGCTGAGTTACATTATTGATATTTCCGTCTTTATAAATCAACATACCTATAGTAGCAAATTTTGATACATCCACCATCTTTTCATTATTGTTATTTTCAACTGTACTTTCGGAAGAGCTTATATCTTTATTTATTGGATATTCTTTTTCTTTTAATCCAAAATATTTCCGCACACTATTTCTTGTCGTATCTTTACCTTTAACAAATATCTTTCCATTATGATTATATACATCTGACAAATAAAATTTAACATCTTCATTTTCTAACATATTACTGTCTACAATAACATACTCTAGTTCTGTAGATTTAAGTGATTTAAAATCTTTTTCTTTTATTACTTTTACAGAAGAATCATTAATTTGAAAATCACTGATATTTTCTTCGGTTATAAATTTTATAGATTTTTGACTATTACTTACTGTGTTTGCAAAAGCATTAATATTTATCGTATATCCCGACAATACAACCGCAATAGCTAACGTTAAAGAAATCAATCTTTTTATCCTTTTCATCTTTAATACATCCCCTTTTTCTTTTTTTAATTAGTTTTCTCTTATAATTATGTTTGTAGATAATCAAAAGTTCTTCTTATATTACCTAGCATTACCTTTTCAATGGAATCACCCCCTTAACCGTTAGTATTAGCCTTACTTCCCACTACTTAAGCAATTTGGTTCTTTTGGCTGATATATGGAATAAAACAGCTTGTTTAATATTAACCCTAAAACTAAGATTAACGTTATCCCTATTAAAGTAGATATTATTAATTGTAAACCATAAACATATATTTCTTTGTCTTCCTCTTCAATTATATTATTTGAAGAGAAAAAATCAGTTATATTGTATGATAAATATTTAATCATTGTATTCCAATAATTAAATTTATTTTTACCTTTATTTACAATATAACTGATTTTTTTCATAAGTCAATAGCTTGGGGACGTTTGGTCGTGTACGTGTACGTTTGGTAAATATTTTATGCTTTTTTCTCTAATAATAATATATTGCAAGAGAAAATATTACATTTTTCATAATAATTTATTATTCCATCGTATTTCTCAACTATCTTTTTTATACTTCTTACTCCCATGCCGTGACTTGATTTATTATGCTTTGTTGTCAATAGATTTGGATTTTCTTTTAAGACTGATTTATCTATAGTGTTTTTTACTTCAATAAATATATAATCTCTTTTTTTATCTATCGTTAAGTTAATTTCTTTGTTTTTTTCCACTTTTTCACATGCTTCTATTGCATTGTCCAATAAATTTCCAAATAGGATATTTATATCTACATCTTCCATACATTGGTCTAGTTCATAATTTATACTGTAACTTGTTTTAATTTCCTTATAACTCGCTTCCGAAAGCTTATTGTTAACTATTGCATTAAACATATCATTTTTAGTAAATATAAATTTTTTTGTATTATCAATGTTTTCTATTATACTATTTGCATAATCTATTGCTTTATTAAAATTTTCATCTTGAATGCTGGAGCGGATACTAATAATTTGATTTTTCATGTCGTGTCTCATAGTCTGTACTTCTTTATATAGCTCTTTTACTTCTTTACTATGCTTATTTTGCAGCATATTATTATATTTTAAAAGTTCATTTTCTTTTATTATTTCGTATTCATTTCCCAACCTCATAAAAAGAAAATAAATTATCATATTTATCAGTATTAATCCTATTATGGATAAAAGTAAATAAAATGTAATCCTCGTATCACTATTGAACACTGCTGATTCTGTTATAGTGACCATTATGAATATTGTAAGTATAGGAATTATTGTCATTGATGTCCATACAGATAGAGGTGTCTTTTCATTTTTATAGTTTTTTAATTTGAGGATTATCCTGGAAACATAGAAAAGTATTAATTTTGATGTTATTAGGCATACAAATCTATGAATTCCAAAGGTTGTAATCATATCTTCAACGCTTACATTGAAAACTATACTAAAAATAAATAAAGAAAAACTATTAATTAAAATCAATCCAACATTAAAAATAATGTTGCTGAATAGCTTAACTAGAAGTTTCCCTCTAAGAGATATTATGCTGTAAATAATCATTATTACAAAAGCTATATAACTAGGAATTTCTATAAATGTTTCAATATAATTTGCTACAGTAATATTTACAAGCAATAGAAGCACTGCAGATATAAACAAAATGTTTTTTTGCTTCCTGAATACTTGTAACCATTAAATTTTGAAATAAATTCAATCATTAGGTACGATTCAAATAAACTTATGTAAGTGCTGAATAAAATGCCGTAGTGAAACATTGCCAGAAAAATGCTAAAGTAA
>DALZMP010000033.1:0-5418 GCA_032006665.1 Sedimentibacter sp. | reverse complement strand
TTTGATAATATTCTACATCATAGTCCATTTTCAAACTCCTATAATAGTATATGCAACTTTTTCTCTTTTATGTTATCATATTTGATAACTTTTTTCAATATTTTTTTATTGTTTATTATTACTATTTATATATATTTCTAGAAGTTAAGTACCCGGGAAACCTATTACAAGTCACTGGTGCCTGTCATGCAAGTCCCTGTCACGGCACTGCCTGGTACCGATGCTTTTTTTAATCTATAGTTAATCTATCTGCAAACGAAAAGGGTATAATGCAATAACTATTTGTATATTTATAGGCATCCTCATCATGCATCTTATGCACAATTTCATTTGTATTTAAATTACCAAGTTGTGCGATTACATCATCTAAGGCTTCAATCTCTGGCTTAATTAACTCTTTAATTTCAAATCCCGATGCCGGATTAAATTTGTAAGCTTCATTCTCCCCATAATATACTGTATCATACTTGACCCCATCAAGTAATATTATTTGATCATATCCTTCAGGGACAGCTCCCATAGATAGAGCAGCATATACTAAGCCACTAATTGCTACGCCATTTCGTTTATAATGAAGATAATCCGAAAACCATAACATCTTCGCTAGTTTTACCTTATGAAGACTTCCAACCTTTGAAGCTAGATAATTAATCATCTCCACAACTTTGCTTAAATTAAGCTCTGCTCTACCTGTTAGATTATCATCTTCATAGTCTACATAAATTGCTTGAATTGAATCCATCAAATATTGATTTCGTTTTTTCTTATATTGCTCACTTGCTTCGTAATAATATTTAATAAAAGCTTTCTCCGATATACGTTCTTCAGCTCTTTTTAACATTTCTAAAAACCATTTAGGATCAGAATCAATTTTTCTTAGTATATCATCATGAGCGCGGTCCTGAACCTGATGGTTTTCATATCTAGTTATGGTTGCTCGTCCCCAATCGAGAATTTCCGAGAAATCCTTTTGACTTACATCATATTTTCTTCTAATTTCTACAATTTCTGCAGAAGTCAATAAGCCTACTTTTTCTCTATAGGCATCTTTCATTGCTAGACTATTTGTCTTAATCATTTCTTCTGTTTCAAGATACTCATCTGCATTCGAACAATATTCGTATGTAGCTGTAAAAGAAACTTCTTCATCCTTAAAAATTTCAGTTTCCATTACCTCTACTGTATCTACTTCATGCTCTTCCATGCAAATTAAGCATAATCTTTTTTCACTTTTTATTTTATTCATCATTTTCACCTCAACTTTACCTGTATGGAAAGTCTGATTCTTTAAAGTCCATTTCTGAAAAATGAAATGACATTACAAAAACATAGTTATTACCACTAGCATGTGCAGCGCTGACTAATTCTACTCTTATCTTAATGTACACATCTTTCTCTTCATATTGTTTTCCAAATACTCTCATCTCTGATTTATTCGGAAATCGAGTGTCCTTTACTGTTTCAATGTATTCTTTTACTGTTAATTTGGTGAGTTCTCTTTTTAAAACTTCCACTTCATCTTCGTTTGGAAATAGTTTTGACATTGTATATCGATTAGTATGTTCCCTATCACGGTTTTTATCAACTTGTCTTTCACTTTGAAAATTAATGGTTGCAGAACCACTTTCTATCGCATATTTTAATCTATCTATATAAGTTTTTATTTCTAGCTTTGATTCAATCCTCTTTTTTTCATTAGCATTTTTCATCTTTATAATAACACTCCCTGATGTTTTTGTCAAGAATTTTGGTATCAAATGATACCAATAATTTTATATATTTTTAAACCAATGAATTCATATAAATAATACATTATCATTGTATACATCACTTGGCCACTTTACAACAAAAGAATTAAGGATTGTCCAATAAAAATAAACCCACCAATAGCTATTTTATTTTTCTTGCTCCCTTTTAAAAAACATCATCACTAGTTTTGACAAAAATAAATCAATGAACAAAATCAGTCTCTATAACCATTGAAATTTAAATTAAAAATAACTCAAGTCGATGGTGCCTGTCACGCAAGTCTGTTGGCGCACCGCCTGGCACGGGTCATGTTTTGCGATTTATTTCCTGATTTCTATGTGTCCATTATTTTGTAGCAAATCAAAAAAGACCAGCTAATATATTAGCTGATCTAGTCTTGGATATACCAGGGAGCCCACCCGTGACTCCCTATCTTTGACTATCATACAACTTTGAGCATTCATCTCAAAGCATCTTTGTAAATAAATTATACCCATTTATTATTAATATATTCATTAGATTTAAATTAATTACATTATTTTTAAAAAATACAAGGGGACTCCCTCGTAGTCCCCAATTTGAAATATTCGTACCACTATCCCACTCGTGAATAGCATCTTTGTATATTTATAATAACACTAATATTGCCCTTTGTCTAGGATTTTTTTAAAAAATTAATTTTAATTTGGTTCTTTAATTCTTCCAAATCTTTCATCCCTAGTTCCTCTTTAAGTATAATAAATTTATTTATTTGTTTTTCTTTCTCTCCTAACTCTACTTTTAAGCGATTGACCTCATCTTTGAGTTTATTAATATAATCAATTTTATCGTTTAGTATTGTTTCTAATTTATCATAATGACGTTTTATATCCGTAGAAATTGCTATTGCTTCATCGACAGCATTCATTTCAGCTGGTTCAAGCCTTGCTACAAAATCTCCTAATCTAGCCTTACTAACACAGACAATATTAGCTAACAATACATTGCCATCTAGAATAACATTTCCAGTACTATCGCATTTGTCTGCTATTGGTACTACTATAGGAAGTTTAGATGTAGTATGTGTTATAGGGGCTACTATTGTATTTGGTGACTTAACGTTTCCAGCATCGCTTTGAAGAATTACGCATGGTCTTTCCTTACATTCTTCGCTTCCAATGCCTTGTCCTAGATTACACCGATATACTTCTCCTCGTTTAACCACTCGTTTTCTTGCTTTATCTGCATTTGAATCAAGATATAACTTTGTCTTTAGCCACTCAAGATACTGTTGTATCTTTGTTAACTCAATATTTATTGGCATATATTTCCCCCTTTAATTTAAACAAATTAAATATTCGACTTAAACAAACATATTTCATCATATCAAGTATAACATATATTATTGATATAATACCACCAAAATTTATTCGCGTTCTTCACTTTTATTTTCTATTGATACATTTCTAATTCAAGAACCAATCATGTATCTTCTCTACACCCGTCTTTAGAAGTTAACACCATAAATTTTTAGAAGTAAAATTAATATAAATAGACCACAGATGCCTAAAAATAAGGCTTTTTTTATTTTTAAAAAACTTGCAAAATAAATTTTTTTGTGGTATAACAATGGCGTTAGTAGCGTTATTACAAGGAGGATATTTCTATGGCATATTATCTAAAAAAGACAAAACTTAAAGGTCGTACTTATCTCTCTATTGATGAGAGCTTTTACAGTCACAAAAAAAAGGGAACTGCTCATAAGTGCTTCAAATCCCTTGGCTCAGTTGAAACAAATATGAAAAACGGTATACATTAATTACGTTATAATAATTTTCCATTTCAAGAATATCTTTAACCTCAGGATCTGATATATTCAACCCTCTAGAGTCTAATTTTTTTATTTGATCTTCAATTGTTGAAAATAACTTGTCCATATTATCTCCCAAAATAAAAACCCCGGGCCCGTAGGTCACCGGAGTATGATCATTATTATTATATGTCTCATCTACGCTTGTTATACATTAATTATAATATTGATTTATTATTTTGTTAAATAATTTTAAATAAATTTTATTCTTTAAAAATTGCCTCATTAAATTTTGTAGCAGGTCACCTGTTACCGTCAGCTGTTAATAACTCAAGTTTAATTAATAAACAAACAAAATCAGTTGATATAACTATTGGAATTTCAATTAAAAATAACTCAAGTCGATGGTGCCCAAGTCGATGGTGCCTGTCACGCAAGTCGTTCACTAAATGCTTTAGCTCTCATCTTCGGTTGGAGTGATAATAGAAAATCAAGTACTGGAACGTTTCCATTTTCTTTTTGATAATATTCTACATCATAGTCCATTTTCAAACTCCTATAATAGTATATGCAACTTTTTCTCTTTTATGTTATCATATTTGATAACTTTTTTCAATATTTTTTTATTGTTTATTATTACTATTTATATATATTTCTAGAAGTTAAGTACCCGGGAAACCTATTAGATTTTATAAATTCTTGTTTTTATGTCGCAAAATCTAAACTTTGTACTATGCCAAATAACTCAAGTTCAATTAATAAATGAACAATCCCAGTCGCTATAACCATTGAAATTACAACATCAAATAACTCAAGTCGATGGTGCCTGTCACCGCAAGTCCTACTCCCGGAAGGAAATGAAATGGCAAAAAAATATCATAACAAGTCTTCTTATCGAAGACCCCTGGGTCAATAAATTTATGAGCCGACATTTGCTGTTGAAATCTTCCGCCGCTCACGAATTCCAATTCATGATCGTATTTTGCATCATCAGTGTGCTGAGATGCATAAGGTATCCTCCTTGTGGTTTTGCTCTATTTCTATTTTCTCCAATAATTATGCTTTTGTTGATTGTATTAATATTTTACTTTTGGTTAATATAGTCCAGTGTTTAAAGTAAGATGTCTCCTATTAATTCTACTCAATTTATCGGTAAAGAGTTAATATGTTGTATAGCTTTATCGGCTAAATCAAATATTGGTAAACAAATAGATTTTATCACATATGTAAATATAAAATGTACAAGTGCAGTAATAAACGCAATGCTATATATTTTTAACTTATTCACCATATAATTTCCTACTTCCTTAAAAGACTTAAAACTAATGCTTGATCGTATTAAGATAATCAATAAGCTTTGTCAGTTCTTTAATGTTAAGTTTTAGGATATCACCACTAAAAGAAAGCTCTTCTAAAAGATCACCTCTTAATGGTGATAGAAACCCATGCACTTCTATCATGTGAATCGCTCTCATGATTTCAAATTCGTTTCTACATGGCAGTATACTGTCAGGGAAGACCTTTCTTATCTCCTGAAGCATGTATTCTCTATTTCCACTTTGAGCCAGATCGATTATACATTTGAAATCATTCCATCCACTTGCTGTTCGGATAAGAGCCTGTACACTCTTAGAAAACTTTTCATAACCATCGTCCGACATTCTCGATACGTTCATAATGAATGGTGTAGTGATATTTGCGATGGATTTTTCTTCTACATACTGCTTGCTTGTTGGAAACTCTCCAGAACATTCTATAATATAATCTGCTTTTTCGTCATTATTAAGAATGTCAGCATTCTCGAATTCAAATTTAAGTCCAGGCCGCATTTGACCGATGTCTACTTTACCCGAAAGAGATACACCACATTTGCCACAGGC
>DALZMP010000032.1:0-5484 GCA_032006665.1 Sedimentibacter sp. | reverse complement strand
CAGCACAAATTTAAAATATTTTTTATTTAACTATTGACATTTCTTAGCTGGACTAATTATAATCATAAATAATAGAATTCTTTACAGTTGCTAAGAATTTTAGCCATGTAATCTTTACAGTATTTTGCCTCCGGAGTGTTAAAATATACCCCCTACGATATGAATTGGACGTAACATACTGATACCTTTGGCGAAGAACCGCATATGATGAAAGCTTCGGAAATTTCAATTAATATTTTTTTGAATTTGTGATACAATATGTATCACAAAGAATTGGAGGTGTATCATGTTCAATACCCATGTAAAAGCCGTTCGTGATTTAAGAAATAATTATCCTGAGCTTGCTTCAATTATTAAAAATCGTGACCACGTTATTATAACCAACAATGGCAAAAGCGAAGCTGTTTTAATTCCCTATGAGGAGTTTTCTAAATATGAGGAATTTTTACATATCCGATATGTAAAAGAAAAATTAGCAGAAGCTGAAGCTATAGCTGAGAATCCCAATGAGTGGATGGATTCTGACGAATTGTTAAAGCTTTGGGACAGCTGGGAATCGGTATAACTATGAAAGTAGCGATATTAAGGTTAGCAAAGGATGGCTTGAAAGAAATACATAAGTATTTATCAGAGTTTGGGAAAAATCCTCCTGAAAAATTAAGAGAAAGTTTTGAAAAATTTTGTATTCAAGTTTCGGATACACCTTATATGTATAGTCAATACAAATATAATCCAATTTACAGAAAAGCTTCATTGCCTATGATTATTTGATTTTTTATCAGGTTGATGAGGATAACAGCGCAGTTAAAATTTTTCGTGTTCTTTATGGCAAACGGAATACAGAAACTTTATTTAAATAGCTGTAGATACAGAGACTGTTTTGCCTTATGTCACGATAAGCTCCTCTCTTGTTTCATGTGCCGAAAGTTGATATTGACAACAGTATGCATATAATATAAAATAACTGGAAATAGATAACTGTAAATTCGGTGAAGAGAATAGTAACTGTCATGGTATCTAACAGCGAGCAGGAGCAGAGTGAGAGTCCCGCAAGAGAACTGGCGGTGAAGAGGAACTCTGAGAGGACATCCGAGCAGTGCAAGGATGGTACGTTAACTGCGTTAAAGTAATTGAGTGGACTTAGGTCAATTTGAGTGGTACCGCGGATTTCAACCCGTCTCATTATATGAGGCGGGTTTTATAATGGGGAAATTTAATTATTAAAAATAGAGAAAAGGAGCTCGTATGGAAAAATTAATTAAAATATTAAGTAAAGAAGTAGGTGATGCTTTTGAAAAGTGCGGATATGAAAGTTACCTTGGCAGCATCACCGTATCAGACCGTCCTGATTTATGCCAATTTCAATGCAACGGTGCGCTGTCAGCAGCAAAAAAATACAAAAAATCTCCCTTACAGATTTCAGGTGAGGTGATGGATTTACTGAAAGACAGCAGCTGCTTCAAAGATATTTCTTCTGCCGGTCCCGGATTTATCAATTTAAACATAAAGGATGACATGTTGACTGATTATCTGAATATGATGAACAGGGATGATAAATGTGGATGTACCGAGGCAGATAATCCTTTGACGATTATAGTGGATTATGGCGGAGCAAATGTTGCAAAGCCTCTGCATGTGGGGCATATACGCGCTGCGGTCATCGGAGAAGCAATAAAAAGGATTTCAAGGTTTATGGGACACAAAGTTATAGGGGATGTTCATCTGGGTGACTGGGGGCTGCAAATAGGAATGGTTATATCCGAGCTTAAGAGGCGTATGCCTGAGCTTCCCTATTTTATTGAGGGTTATGACGGGGAATATCCTGCGGATGCACCATTCACAATAAATGAGCTTGAAGAGATATATCCTGCAGCAAGTGCTCTCGCCAAGAATAACGAGGAAGCCATGGAGGAAGCAAGAAAGGCAACGTTTGAGCTTCAGGCAGGAAGGCAGGGCTATGTTGCACTTTGGAGGCATATTTTGAATGTATCCGTCAAGGATTTAAAAAAGGTATACGGTTCTTTAAATGTGGAGTTTGATTTGTGGCTAGGTGAAAGCGACTGTGAGAAATACATTGATGAAATGGTTAAATATCTAAAGGATAATAGCTACACCTATCAGAGTCAGGGAGCATTGGTGGTGGATGTTGCCGAGGAAGGAGATTCCTTTAGTATTCCTCCTGTGATGATATTGAAATCAGACGGATCGTCATTATACAGTACGACAGACATTGCTACCATATGGCAGAGGGTTGAGGACTATGACCCGGATATGATAATATACGTTGTGGATAAAAGGCAGGAACTGCATTTTGAACAGGTATTCAGATGTGTTAAAAAGACAGGGATTGCAGATGAAAAGCTGTTATTGGATTTCATAGGTTTCGGAACAATGAACGGCAAGGACGGCAAGCCCTTTAAAACACGGGAGGGCGGCGTCATGAAACTGCAGGATTTAATTGAAAACATACAAGGAAGCGTGCTTGATAAGCTTGATGCAAGCAAAGGATTCAGCAAAGAAGAAATGAGCGACGTTGCACGAAAGGTCGGATTATCCGCATTGAAGTACGGAGATTTGTCCAACCAAGTTACAAAGGATTATGTATTTGATATAGATAAATTTTCATCCTTTGAGGGAAATACAGGTCCGTATATTTTGTACACAATTGTAAGGATTAAATCCATTTTAAATAAAGCGTGCGTAAAAGAAAAATGCTCGGAGAATGATTTGATACTTAAACCATACAGTCAGTGCGAACAGGATTTGATGCTGAAGCTGTCAAAATTCAATGAAGTTATAGAGTACAGCTTTTGTGAGAAGGCTCCAAACAAGCTGTGCGAATATATTTATGATTTATCAAACGCCTTCAATAAATTTTACCATAGCAACAGAATTATAAGCGAGGAAAATCACGAAAGGAAAAGTTCGTGGCTGTGCCTTTGCAGTCTGACAAAGAAAGTTCTGGAAAGCTCTGTTGAACTGCTTGGAATAGAGGTGCCTGACAGGATGTAAGACGGTATATATATGCATAAGACAGTACAATTTGCAAAACGTAATCAAAACAAGGAATCCTTAAATTTCAACGAAAGGTCCCAATGCTTTATCTAAAAAATGTTCGCTCATGGTTCTACACATGCGAAAAGTGACCTTTCGTGTAATTAATATAGAAACAAAGTTGACGATTATTCCTTCGTCATAGAAATAAAATAAAAAGGAATATTTTAAGATTAGATATAAATTATGGTAGAAATAAAAATGTCTTTGATATATACTAATATTATTAATTGAAATACTTTGAGACAGATTAAGTCTAATAAAATATTTGTGGGGGAGTTTATGAAAAATATAAAGGTTTTTACGCTTTCTGTTGTATCAATAATAATGATGTTGCTATTAGTTGCTTGTCCGGTAAGTAATGCACCGGTAGATACAGCTACACCTTCGGATAAATCATCAGGTCAGATTTATCTGTATGGAGAGAATCACGGTGTTGAAAAAATATTGGAAAAGGAATTAGAGTTGTGGGGCGAATGCTACCATAAGGAGAATATGCGGCATTTATTTATTGAATATCCGTATTATACCGCTGAAATTTTAAATTTGTGGATGAAGTCGGACAATGATGATTTACTTGAGGAAGTGTATAAGGATTGGGAAGGCTCAGCCGCACATAATCCGTATGTTAAGGAATTTTATAAAAAAATAAAAATTCAGTATCCTGAGACAATTTTCCACGGTACAGATGTAGGTCACCAGTACGATACTACAGGACAGAGGGTGTTGGAGTATCTTAATGAAAATAATTTAGAAAACACCGAGCAATATTTATTGACACAAGAGGCTATTGAGCAGGGTAAATATTATTATGTGCATTCTGATGATGTGTACCGTGAAAACAAGATGGCGGAGAATTTCATCCGCGAATTTGACAAGCTGAAGGATGAAAACATTATGGGTATTTATGGTGGGGCTCATACAGATTTTGATGCTATGGATTATATGACTGAATCTATTCCTAACATGGCAAGCCAGTTAAAGCAACGTTACGATGACAACATACATACTGAGAATTTGTCCTGGTTAGCGAAAGATATTGAACCTCTGCGAACAGATACAATTACAATCAATCAAAAGGATTATGAAGCATCATATTTTGGAAAGCAGGATTTAACAGGATTTAAGGATTATGCATTCAGGGAATTCTGGCGATTGGAAAATGCCTATGAGGATTTTAAGGATAATAAGAAAACCGGTGATATGCTGCCTTATGACAATTACCCGATGCTGATAGAAGAAGGGCAGGTTTTTGTTATAGATTATACTAAGACAGACGGCTCCATAAGGAGAGCATACTATCGTTCTGATGGGAATATTTGGAATGGATCGCAGTCAACAGAAGAGTTTGCGAATTAAAATACCTTTGGATGAATATTTGTGCACAGAAAAATTATTATAGAGGTGAAAGAGGTTTTTAAGAAATTTACTTGATTATATGGGGTTATAATTCACGTGTTATGAAGAAAAATTGAAAATATTATAAAACAATATGTGAGGTTAATATGGAAATTTCAGAACAAATTGCTCAACTCGAAAAAAACAGCCCTATTAGATATTTGGATTATCATTTGACGTCATGGGGAAGGATGTACAGCGATATAGACAATAAAGAAAGCTATACATCTAATTATGCTGTTATTGATAAAAATGAAAATATTGATGACATCATTAAAGAAATAGAAGAATACTATAATTCAAAAAATATAATTCCTAAAATTCTTTACCGACAAGGCTCTTTGGGATTAGATGTTTTAAGACCCTATTATGAAAAATATGGTTATTCAATAAGGAAATTTGATATAGATTTGATGATTTTAAATATGGATGATTCCATTAATAACAAAATTAAAGAATGTGAAATTAAATCGGTCAGCCATACACTGGAAGGACAGGAATATAATCTGGCAGTAGAACAGGATGGCGGCGAAACATACGGCATCAAACTACTAAATAAGCAAATTGGTGCCGGGAATAATATGTTTTTTGCTTACGATGAAGCAGGTTCACCTGTCAGCATGGCATTGGCTGAAAAATACAACAATTCAGTCTATATATCAAACGTTTATACCACACCGTTATATAGACGGCAGGGCTATGGTATGACAGTTATCGATTTTATTATATCACATTATAAGGGTTCGTTTATGTATTTGTATACACATAACCCGGAAGCAGCAAGCATTTACAGGAAGCTGGGATTTTCCGGCGAAACATTTAAATCATGGTGGGCTGTGAAAGGTTCACTTCCCGAGTGGTGTATGTAAAATTAACGTGGATGACCAATGTGAACCTATGATTAAGTTTTTATACAGTTCATGGTTTGATGATTCTGTCGGTCAATATGAGATTCTGTTAAATTTATAAATAGAATTTATATTTGCTTTCTCAGAAAAATTAATATGGAAGGTCATTGTTCAGATAAATCAA
>DALZMP010000031.1:0-12668 GCA_032006665.1 Sedimentibacter sp. | reverse complement strand
ACAAATTTAAAATATTTTTTATTTAACTATTGACATTTCTTAGCTGGACTATTTATCGCTTTTATAATATGATTAATTATATAATATTTTCGTCGATAATTCGTCTAATATGCCACTTATTATACCCGAATTTTAAAAAACTTAAATATTTTTTATTATTTTAAAACAATTAACAATTCTTAAGTTTTCTTAAAGCTTGTCTTTTTATAATGAGTTATAAGTTAATTTATTACAAGAAATTAGCTTAAGAAATTCCCTCTCCCCCTTGTTTTTTTATAAATACTTTAATTATGCCAAACCTTGTGTGCGGCATAATTTTTTTATATACTAGGAAAAGAACTTCCTAGTATATAAAAAACTCTATAATGCAGATATATCTTTAACCTATGCATCATAGAGTTTCCCGTTAATTATCCATTCTTTATGTTAGAACAATCCTTTTATTTTTCCGTCAACATCAACATCAATGTTTTCTGCTGCCGGAACCTTTGGTAATCCAGGCATCTTCATTATATCTCCTGTAAGAGCCACCAAGAATCCTGCTCCGGCTGATATAGTTATATCCCTGATTGTTATTTTGAATCCTGTAGGTCTTCCCAGAATTTTAGCATCATCAGTCAAAGAATATTGATTTTTCGCCATACAAATAGGAAGATTTCCAAATCCTAATTTTTCAAAATTCAATATTTCCTTATTTGCCTTCGGTGCAAATTCAACATCGTCCGCTCCATACATTCTTGTTGCAATAGCTTTGATTTTTTCTTTAATAGGAGCATCTAAATCATATACAAATTCCATATTACTTTCTAATTCAGAAAGTCTCAATACTTCTTTTGCTAATTCAATTCCGCCTTCTCCACCCTTTGCATAAACTTCTGAAAGAGCAACATTAACGCCAAGAGCCTTGCACTTGTCTTCAATAAGCTTTAATTCAGCATCTGTATCTGTAGGGAATTTATTTATTGCTACAACTGCCGGCAATTTAAACACCTGAGTAATATTTTCAACATGCTTTAATAAATTTGGGATACCTTTTTCCAAAGCTTCAAGGTTTTCTGATCCTAAGTCCGATTTTTGAACTCCGCCATTATATTTTAATGCTTTAACTGTTGCAACTATAACTACCGCACTTGGTTTTAACCCTGTTTTACGGCATTTTATATCTATGAATTTTTCAGCTCCTAAATCTGCACCAAATCCTGCCTCAGTTATTGTATAATCTGCTATCTTGCTAGCCATTTTTGTTGCAATAACACTATTACATCCATGTGCTATGTTTGCAAAAGGACCTCCGTGAATAAATGCAGGCGTACCTTCAAGAGTCTGTACAATATTTGGTTTCAAAGCATCTTTCAACAATGCAGCCATTGCTCCATTTGCTTTTAATTGTCCTGCAGTAACAGGCTGACCATCTCTTGTATAAGCTACTATTATTTTTCCTAATTTTTCTTTTAAATCAATTATATCATTTGAAAGACAGAATATAGCCATTACTTCTGAAGCTACTGTGATATCAAATCCGTCTTCTCTTGTAACTCCTTCTGTTTTACCGCCAAGACCATCTACAATATGTCTCAATTGTCTGTCATTCATGTCAACAGCTCTTCTCCACATTATTCTTCTTGTGTCAATGTTGAGAGCATTTCCTTGATGAATGTGATTATCAATCATTGCTGCCAAAAGATTATTTGCAGCTCCTATCGCATGAAAATCTCCTGTAAAATGAAGATTAATATCTTCCATAGGAACAACCTGGGCATATCCTCCGCCTGCAGCTCCTCCTTTAACACCAAAAACAGGTCCTAAAGATGGCTCACGCAACGCTATTATAGTTTTTTTATTTAATCTGGAAAGAGCATCACCTAAACCTATAGTTGTTGTAGTTTTACCTTCGCCGGCAGGAGTAGGATTTATAGCTGTTACAAGAATAAGTTTTGCGTCCTCATTGTCTTTTAAATCATTTTGCAAATATCTGTAATCAATTTTAGCTTTGTACTTTCCATAGTTTTCAACGTACTGATCAGGAATATTTGCTTTTTCACTTATAGTGTTAATTACTTTCATAGTCGCTTGTTGTGCAATTTCGATATCGCTTAAAAATTTCATAAAATCCTCCTAGAACTTAGTTTTATTAATCATATTCATAATTCGTCTAAAAAACGTCTACAGATATATTAACCGTTTAATCAGCATTTAATGAATACACATTGATTTTATTCTAAATATAATATATCATTATATGGTATCGATTGTCGATAGAAAAAATCTAATAAGGAGACATTATTTTGAACAATAATTATTTAACACCCAAAGAAACTTACGATTCACTTATAATAACCGGGCAAAACAAGGCTGCGATGACCACGGAAAAAAGACTTTTAATGAGTATAATGGCTGGTATTTACATAGCTTTAGGAGCACAGGGATACATTGCTGCATATTCTGTTCCATTTTTAAAAGCCGCTGTTTTCCCTGTAGGATTAATGCTCATAGTTATCGTAGGCGGTGAATTATTTACAGGAAATTGTTTAATGACATTTGCATTAGTACAGAAAAAAATCACTTATGGTGACTATTTCAAAACCTTGGTTCAAGTTTTTATCGGAAACTTTATAGGTTCCTTAATTATTGTTGGAATTCTTTATCTTAGCGGTGTTTATAAAAACCCTAATCTTTCCGAAGCTATTGTTTCCGTAGCACATTCTAAACTTTCGCTAACTTTTATGGAAGCATTTACAAAAGGTATTTTGTGTAATATACTAGTATCGTTAGGGGTATGGTTTGCCGCTACAGCTAAAGATACTACAGGAAAACTTTTAGGATGCTGGTTTCCTGTAATGCTGTTTGTTTTTAGCGGTTACGAACACTGTGTTGCAAATATGTTTTTATTGCCAATGGGAGCAATATTTGACCATTCAATTACATTCAGTCAGATTTTCTTAAATAACTTAGTCCCAGTAACAATAGGAAACTTTGTAGGTGGTGGGATTTTAATACCATTAGTATATAATAAAATATATTACCAACATTCATAATATTTTTTAAGAAGGTGCAAAATGGAAAACATCTCTGTTTCATTATTAGGCGACCCTATAGTAAAATTAAATAAAGACGAAGTATACTTTCCTTACAAAAAAGCAGAAGGTTTATTTTATTATGTTTGTATAAATAAAAAGGTAACCAGAGAAGAAGCAATAAATATTTTTTGGGCTGACAATGATGAAACATCCGCCAGGAAAAACCTAAGAGATGCCATTTATAAAATCAAAAAAACTTTATGTGAAAATATATTTTCATCAGCATCTAAATCAGTTATTGAATTTAGCAGTGAAATTAATGTAGAAATCGACACTGACAGTATAACTCCTTCTAATATTTTAAATAAATATTCCGGAGATTTCCTGGGAAATTTTATGATAAAAAATTGTTATGATTTTGAAAATTGGGTATCAGAAAAAAAGGAAGATTATAAAAAAATATACACAAAGGCAATTGCCAAAAAGGTTAATGAGCTTGTAAATATTGGTGATTTTAAAGGAATACAGAGATATAGCAACATTCTAATAGAAAATGACCCATACAATGAAAAAACATATAGATATTTAATGAAAATTTATGCTTTATCAGGAGATTATAACAAAGCAATAAAACTTTACTATGATTTGACGGATATATTAAAACGCGAATTAGACATTGAACCTGAAATAAATTCAAAGAAGATGTTTAAAGAGATATTGAAATTAAAAGACACTTCTGTTATAGAAGAAGACTCTAAGGTGTATTTTTACGGAAGATATAATGAGATTTACACCATAAATAACAATATAAATAATTTTTTAACAAGTTCCGGAACTTCCATGCTTATTACAGGAGAAGCAGGTATTGGAAAAACATCACTGATAAATAAAATTATTTTGCCGCTGGATTCAGAAAAAAATATTGTGCTCAGTTCAATATGCTATAATGCAGAAGAAGATTTCTTCTTAAAACCATGGCATAGTATATTTTCCATGCTTGGAAACTTTGTTAAATCAGAAAAAGTACACCTTTCTTCATCACAAGAACAAATAATAAGCTACTTGTTTCCCTCTTTTAACAAGGAAATTTCAAACACTAAATTTGATAATGTGGAGCAAATAGATACCACAAGATATGAAATTGCAGTTGATGCGATAATACAGCTGTTAGAAAAATTATCAGAGAGGAAAAACATAATATTTGTATTTGATGATTTGCAATGGATGGATAAAATGAGCCGGTTGCTGCTTTCTAATATAATATCACATTTTCAAAACAAAAAAGTGATGCTCATTGGTGCATACCGAGACGATTTTGAAAATGCATTATCATCATTTATAGTCCCGTTAGCCAGTAAAGACTTAGTAATGAAAATAAAATTATATAGATTTTCATTTGAAGAAACTAAAAATATAGTGTCTGAATTTTTACCTAAAAACAGCATAGATGACAGTTTGATAACCGATATATATAATGATACGGAAGGTAATGCACTATTTTTAATAGAGCTGTTAAAAGTAGTTAAAGAAAAGGGATATACACGAGAATTATCATCTAAGGCCACAAATATAATTAAAAGTAGAATCATGGATTTAACTAAAGATGAAAAAATTTTGTTGAACAACATATCCTTATTTTTTGATAAGGTCAGCATAGATTGTTTAAAAATTTTAGTACCTTTTGATGAGCTTTATATCTTTGACATTATAGAGTCACTGCAAGAAAAACATTTAATTCAAGAGATTATTACAGACAGAGATATCTTTTACAGCTTTACCCATCAAAAAATAAGAGAATACATTTATGATGCACAATCTATAGGTAAGAAAAATATTCTTCATGAAAAAATAGGACTTTACTTTGAAGAATGTTTTAAATCGTCCGGAAATAAACATTTATATGCAAACTTAATTTATCATTTCAAAAAATGCGGAAATGTTTATAAAGCTTTAAAATACAAAGTTGAAAATCTCACAGACTACTATACGGTTTATCATGAAACATATCCGGTTTTTTATTCTGAACCTAACGCTTTTAACGAATCTGAAGATATATTTAATGTTGAACAAAAACTATCTGAAATTTCAAAAGAATTGAATACATTAAATGAAACTGACACTGAATTTTTAAAAATTAAGATGGAAGTATCATATTTATCAGGCAGATACTATATATCAGCCGGCGAATATGAAATGGGACTTAAAAATATAGATTCAAGCATGAGAATTGCTGAAAAACTTGAGAATAATGTTTACTTGCTAAATAACTATAAGCAAATGATTTTCTATTGCATTCAGGTTAACGATATTCCTGTTATGTACAAATATATTAATAAAAGCCTTAAACTGCTGGAAAGAAATGATAATATTGTAGAAAGAGGCACAATACTTAGACTAAAGGGGCTTTATTATATAAAAACAAAAAAATACGATGACGCAGCTAATCTTCTAAATGAATCATTGATAATTTTTTCAAGTTTGAATCAAATCAGCAATAAATATACACTCAGTATATCTGCTTGTTACAATTATTTAGGACAAATGAACAAAGGTCTTGGTAAATATAATGAAGCATATGACTATTTTAAGCAATCCATAGATTTATGCGAAGAAAACTTTATAACAAAAGGTTTAGACATCTTTTATTCAAATCTTGGTCAAGTACTATATGAAATGGAAAATTACGAAGAAGCAGAAAGATACATCAATAAATCCATAGCTCTTTTCAAAAAGCACGGTTCAATATGGGGCAGGGATATTGCTGAATGCTATGCCGCAATGATAGAATTAAAGAAAAAAAATATAAAAGAAGCTAACTTGCACTATGAAAAAGCAAGCGAGCTTGCCAGAAAATTAAATAATCCAAAGTCTCTTAAGCTTTCTGATAAGGTTAAAAAATTGCTAAGTTAATTTTTTCATGCTATTCTTTTCTATGTTTTTTTTCATATTCATCAACTATTTTTTTACATATCAGATTAAACAGAATTATGACTAAAACAAATGTAATTGACTTAAAAGGGTTTGTTAGAAATGATTTTACATTTACTCCTATAAAAGAAAGTGATATCATCATTATTAACTTGGCCGGTATTAATGCGGCCAGGAATTTTTTCGTGTTCATATTTGAGAGTGCTGATGTCCCACTAATCAAAAATGATGGAGTAAATGGAAAGCAATACAAAATAAATAGTACAGAAAAATTCTTCTTCCTGATTTTATCCAAAGTACACTTATATTTACTTTCTTTTATTTTCTTTTCAAGTTTGTTTCCTCCGACTTTTTTTATAAATAAAAACAACAGAAAAGATCCTATGCAACTTCCTATCCACGAATATATGTATCCCCAAAAAAAGCCAAAAACACTGACATTTATTATTGCAAACCCTACTAAAGGCAATATGGGTATAAATGCTTCTAATATAGGTAAAAATATTCCTATTAACGGTCCTCCTTGTTCAACAAATTTTAAAAGCAAATCAGTATACTCCATCTTTTACCCCTCTATTTTAATTTATCTATTATATAATGTATTTTTTATTTATAAATTAGTTACAACCTAATAATTTTATTATAATATTATAATATCTACAATATATTTTTATTTATTTATTGATTTTTTTATTGAAAAATATATACTTATTATTATCAAAGAAAGGATAAATTATATGAAATACTTTATAGGTTTACAAATTCCCAAAAATTACAAATTTAAGATAGAAATGTTGCGTGCAGAATTCAACTTTTTCACAACCGAACCTCACATAACATTAGTCGCACCACCCTCCCTGCCGGATGATGATTCATTTATAGAAGATATTGTTAAAATATGCAGGGAAACGCAATCATTCAATATTAATCTAGGTCAATTGGGACAGTTTGGAAACAGAGTTTTATACATAGATGTTTTTTCCAAAGAACTAATAAATCTTCATGAAAAAATTTATGAGAAATTAAATCTTATAAGAGATAAAAAAAACTTTGTCCCTCATTTGACAGTTATGAAACAAAGACCCAAAAGACCGATAGATATTGCTTCTATAAAAAAAAGAGCAGAAAAACAATTCCCTGCATCTTTTAATTTTAATTTAAATTCAATAGTAGTTTATCAACAGCCAAAGGAGAAGTCAATATACCTTCCCTACATGAAAATACCATTAGAACAATAGATGAAACAATTGTTCCTCTATTGTTAATTGAGTCTTTCTTCTATTAATACTGCCAGTTCTTTTGCGTATTTATTTAACTCCTCTTGATTTTGACCTTCTATCATAACTCTCACCAACGGTTCTGTTCCCGATGGTCTAATAAGCACTCTTCCGGTTCCATGGAAGTAATTTTCTATTTCATTTATTTTATTTTTTATTACTTCATCCTCAAGATAACCATTCTTTTTATCTTTATCAACTGTAGCATTAACAAGTACCTGCGGCATGACAGTCATAACTGATGCCAGCTTTGACAGCTTAGTATTTTTTTCCTTAATTACGCTCAAAATTTGTATAGCAGTCAACAGTCCGTCACCGGTAGTATTATGGTCTAAAAAAATAATATGACCTGATTGCTCTCCCCCTATGGAATGATGTCCTTTTATCATTTCCTCTAAAACATATCTGTCTCCGACTTTTGTTTTTATTATTTCTATATTATTTTCCTTAAGACACATATCAAGACCCATATTTGTCATGACAGTTCCGACAACTGTATTACTTTTTAATTTTCCTTTATCCTTCATGTGCATACCACATATAGCAAGTATGTGATCTCCGTCAACTATATGTCCATTTTCATCTGCAGCTATAAGCCTGTCTGCATCTCCGTCAAAAGATAATCCTACGTCTGCTCCGGTTTCAAGAACAAGCTTTTCAATTTCCGAGGTATTTGTTGAACCGCAATTTACATTTATGTTTATTCCGTTCGGATCATTATGCATAACATATACTTGTGCACCTAATTCATGCAGAAGTTCGGGAGCAGCTTTATACACAGCTCCGTTACCACAGTCAACAGCTACTTTTAGCCCTTTAAAATCGACATCAATCGTTTCTTTCAAAAAATCCATATACTTTCTGACCGGATTTTCAATTTTAATCTTTCTGCCGACATCGCCGCTTACAGGTATGTAATCTATGTCCAAATCATTTAATATATATTCTTCAATTGAATTTTCCATTTCATCTGTTAATTTATAACCGTCTTTATTAAAAAATTTAATACCATTATATTCAACAGGATTATGTGAAGCAGAAATCATTACTCCGCCATCGGCATCCAAAATCTTAATCATGCATGCTACTGCAGGTGTAGGTAATACCCCAAGATAAAGCACATCTATGCCGGCAGAATTAAGCCCTGCAGACAAAGCACCTTCGAGCATATCCCCAGATATACGCGTATCCATACCTACAACCATTTTAGGTCTTTTTTTTCCCTTTGTCAGAAAAAATCCCCCAATACGCCCTAATTTATATGATAAATCTGATGATAAGTCTTTATTGGCTATGCCTCTTACTCCGTCAGTTCCGAATAATTTTCCCATAGTTCCTCCATACAATAATTATATAATATTAATTTATTGTATCATATACAGCAATAAATTAAAAGATATCATTATAAAACTTGTCAGCATTTTTTAGTATCTTTTTAATTCCCCATGTACGGCTTTGGGGGTCACACTCATAGGAACTGATATATCTTCCGTCATTAAACATATGTAATTAACCTTTTAAAGCAGGGTCAATAACTGAAATAAAGTATTCTGCCAGTTGCTCTGGCGATTCCTTTAGATTATTTTTTATCCACCACTGAACCATTCCAATAAAGCTACTTGATATATGATTTAGGAGAAAATCCTCAGGAGTTTTTAATTTATTTAAATCAATGCCCCTTATAATCTGTGCAGCCATAAGTTTGTTTAAATATTGTTTGAAAAATCCCAAAAAGAGTTCTCCGCTTTCACATGTTAAAATTCCCATTATATTTCGTCTGTTATCAATCAAATGAAATAGTATATGAGTAACGATTTCGTTAGTGTTTCCTTTCTGTACTGAAAAATCATGTGTTTCTTCTCTCGACAGCGTATCTGAAAGAACATGATCAAACAAATCCGTGCACATTTCTTTCAAAAGAGCATCTTTCGTTTCAAAATGGGCATAAAAAGTAGTTCTGCCTACATTTGCTTCATCAATAATCTCTTGAACAGTTATTTTAGAATAACTTTTTATTGAAAGTATTTTTGCAAACGCATCAAAAATTGCCTCTCGTGTTTTCTTTTGTCTTCTGTCCATACACTCCTCCTGAACAAATCATTTAGTTTGTTCTGTAATAAACATTCCTCAGAAATTATCCATTGATATAAAATAAAGTGAGTTATATAATAATATAGAACAAAGTGTTTTGTATAAAACAAATTATACCAATTCTTTTATGGGAATACAAGAGAAAGGTACAATTCTTTTACTTACAGGAGGAGGGCTATTATGTTTAAAAATTTAAATGACTTCTTAGCTGGATTGCCTATGACAATCCTAGGTGGCGTTTCTTTAGTGATAAGTCTTGCATTAATGCTGTCGGACAAGGAATTAACCTTTGATCCTGCATGGTTTTCTATTTTTGTATGTGGGATACCACTCTTGTATCTCTCTATATGGAGGCTCATTCATAACCCTGGTATGAAAAAAATATCCTCTGCATTACTAATCACGATTGCTATGTTTGCCGCTATTCTCATTGGAGATATTTTTGCTGCTGGCGAGGTTTCTTTTATAATGGCAATCGGTGCTATACTGGAAGATAAGACCACAGATCGTGCAAAAAAAGGATTACACAAACTTATTAATTTATCCCCACAACAAGGCAGACGAATAATCAAAGGACAAGAAGAACTGATTAGAGCAGAAGAAATTATGGTAAATGATACTTTGCGTATTTTTCCAGGTGAAACAATCCCAGTGGATGGTAAAATTATAAGTGGGAACACTTCTATTGACCAATCCATCATGACAGGGGAATCTTTACCAATAGATAAAGAAATCGGAGATCAAGTTTTTTGTGGAACGCTAAATCTTTTTGGTGCCATTGATATCAAAGCTACAAAAGTTGGTGAAGACAGTTCTCTGCAAAAATTAATTCGTATGGTTGCTGAGGCGGAAAATAAAAAAGCACCTATGGAGCGTATCGCTGATCAATGGGCAACATGGCTTGTACCAGTTGCCTTGCTTATTGCAATAATTACTGATTTTGTTACAAATGATATTGTACGTGCAGTAACGGTTTTAGTAGTTTTCTGCCCTTGTGCATTAGTACTGGCAACCCCAACTGCTGTTATGGCGGCAATCGGACAAGCTACAAAATATGGTGTCATCATTAAGTCTGGAGAGGCACTGGAGCGTATGGGCAAGGTAGATTGCATTACCTTTGATAAGACAGGCACACTTACCAACGGCAAATTACTTATAAGTAATATTATTTCTTTTGAGCCACTAATAGATGAAAATGAATTGCTGAAACTTACAGCATCGGTAGAATCACTTTCAGAGCATCCATTAGCAAAGGCAATTACTTCTTATGCAAAAGAGCAAAATATAAATTTGGAAAATGTATTTAATTTTAGAATGTTACCAGGCAAGGGCGTAAGTGCTGATTTGGGTAACAGTAATATTCGTTGTGGCAATGAAAAGTGGCTTGACGAATTAGGTATCCATTTTGATAAAGCCTTATTCGATATATTGACTGAATTACATCAGCAAGGTAAGGCTGTAATTATTACAGCGAAAGAATATCAGGTGATAGGAATTATTGCTTTATCGGATACATTGCGAGAAAATGTTAGTGACATAGTTAAGGATTTAAAAAAGCTCAATACTGAAGTTGTTCTGTTAACTGGAGACCATATACAAGCCGCATACTATTTTGCAAAACAAGTTGGTATCAATACTGTTCATTCAGAATTATTACCCGAACAAAAAGTAACAGAAATACAAAAACTACAGCAAGTTGGAAAAACCGTCTGTATGATTGGGGATGGGGTAAATGATGCCCCAGCTTTAAAAGCTGCAGACTCCAGTGTTGCTATGGGTACAATGGGTAGTGATATTACCGTGGATGCTGCTGATATGGCTTTAATGGGTGACGATATTAGTAAACTTCCTTACCTGAAAAAATTGTCTAATGCAACAATAAAGACGATTAAGATCAGTATTGGATTATCCTTATGTATTAATCTCGTTGCTATCATTCTGTCTGTGCAAGGGGTTCTCACCCCAACAACAGGGGCTTTAGTTCATAATGCAGGTTCCATATTTGTAGTTCTTGTTGCTGCACTTCTATATGACAGAAAGTTTATTTAGTTATTCTTTCATCACCGTATCAAAATATTGCTTTAGGACAGTTTCTCTGCTCATGGTATTTACGTGGGACTCATTTTTTTCTTCCTATTTCATTTAAGTCGTACGGAGTTTCCTGGTAAATTATATTAATCCAATTTTTAAAAAGTAAATTAGCATGACCTCTCCATTTTACAAAGGGTTGTTTTGTCGGGTCATCGTATGGATAATAATTTTGAGGAACATTTATTGTTTTTCCCTGACTTATATCTCTGTCATACTCATTTTTTAAAGTTTCCGGATCATATTCAGAGTGACCCATCACAAAGATTTTACTATAGTCATCTGTCACAGCTATATGTACTCCGGCATCCTTAGATTCAGCCAAAATGATTAGTTCCTCTACTCCTTTTATATCATGTGTTGTTATCTCAGTATGTCTTGAATGCGGCACATAAAAAATATCATCAAACCCATTTAAAAGCATACATTTATCGTCTCTTTTTTCATGTTCAAAAACACCAAACATTTTTGCAGGAAGCTCTTTTTTATCTAAGCCATAGAAGTGATGCATAGCTGCTTGTGCACCCCAGCAAATGTACATTGTTGAAGTTACATTACTAATAGAAAAATCTAATATGTCCTTCATCTCACTCCAATAATCCACATCTTCAAAAGCCATCAGTTCAACTGGTGCCCCTGTAATTATCATACCGTCAAACTTTTTATTTTTTACTTCATTTATACTTTTATAAAAATTCTTCATATGACTTTCTGATATGTTTTTGGCCTCATAGGTAGCGGTTTGTATGAATTCAACATTTATTTGAATTGGTGTATTTGAAAGAAGTCTTACAAACTGTGTTTCTGTTTGAATTTTTGTTGGCATAAGGTTTACAAGTGCGATTTCAAGAGGTCTTATATCCTGCCTCTCCGCTCTTTCTTTATCCATAACAAAAATATTTTCTTCTCTCATTATTTTATTTGCTGGTAAATTCGATGGTATTATAACTGGCATTAATCTTCTCCTTTTTATAAAATAAAAAGACCTTCCGAAGATAGGTCTATTCAAAACTACTATCCTCTCATCTATCAAAGTTTAACCCTTGCCGGAATTAGCACCTTTCAGTTTACTGCAGGTTGCCGAGATTTCAAAGGGCCGCTCCCTCCATCTCTCTTGATAAGAAGTAATATTCAATTAACTTTCAAACTTTATAATTACTTTATATTAATATAACAAATTTGTCAATAAATTTTTAATTTCGTATTTTAACCTAAAAATTGCAACATTAAATGTCCGTTTTTTTCAAATAAATTTTGTAGTGTAATT
>DALZMP010000030.1:0-19722 GCA_032006665.1 Sedimentibacter sp. | reverse complement strand
CATTATATCAAGTGGCAGCGACAAAATGAATACGGTCTTATTTTTAGCACTTACACAATATATCAGGAAGAATATCAAAACAGAAAAGAAGAATTTCAAATAACAATAGATAATAAAGATTATGACAACAGAGAAGATGCAGGAGAAATTATAAAAGTATTATCAGACAATGTAGTATCAACCGAAGAAAAACAAATAGGAAAGTTTTACGGGTTTGATTTATTGATAAAGAAAAAACACATGAGTTTCAATGAGTTGATATTAAAAGGTAACAGTACATATACAATTGAGCTTGGCAACAGTCCACATGGAAGTATGGTTAGACTTGAAAATGTCGTAAAGAATCTTGAATCATATATTGGCAAACTGGAAGACAAAATTGTTGAATATAACAGGAATATGGAGGAATCAAAATCAGAATTTCAGAGACCTTTTGAACATGAAGAGTTGCTTGCTGAAAAGTCAAGACGACAGTTTGAATTAGATGAGCTGCTTGATATTAATAAGAATGAAGACGTTATAGCAACTGATGAAACAGAGTTTGAAAGTGGTGATAAAGATAGTAAGGATAATGAAATTGTTGGTGAAAACAATAATATTAAAAGAAAGTCTATGAGTGAAATTGCTAATTCGGTAGGGAAATATAAAGCTGAAAATATAAAATTAGAACAGGAGATAAATAGTGATATTGAAAGGTAGATATACTTCTATTTATTTTTATAACTGCCATAAATAATTGGATAACAAAAGATGTTGATTTTACATAATTTTTAACAAAAATTACAAAATCTATTGTTTTTTAAATTAGAAGTGCTAGTCTTAAGGAAACACTTGTTAAATAAATGGAATTATTTACACTTTAAAAGTAGCGTAGTATTTAACAATGTTATAGTATCAATTTTAGTAATAAAGGGGGCATTACTAATGAAAAATACTAAAATAAATAGTTCTTAGTTTTTGTATTAAACGGTTTAAAAAAATCTTAGAAAATTATAATTGAACAAAATCATAGTAATTTTGGGTGTAAGTGATGAAGGAACCCATAATTGCAATAGTTTAAATACTTTCAGATTTTCTGAAAGTACTATGAAAATATAAGGAGGTATAACATGAAATTGAAATTAAAAAGAAAATGTAATATAATAAATTTGAAACTTATTTCATTTATTTTAGTAATATTATTTACTTTTTCTGGTATATTCAATATTTATGCAATTGATGGAAATCAAATAGGTGAATATAATGATGATATAGGCACAAGGGGAATTGATGAAACTGTTGCGATTAATGGTGATAATGTCTTTGACTACGGCTATATGCAAGGACTTGTCCCAATAATGTGTGTTAAAGTATCTGTAAAATATAAATCAAGTTGCAGATATTATTCTGTTGGCACAGGTCCGGTAAATAAGCAATTAACTAATCACTATGTTGATACAGTAGCAAAAACAAT
Organism: Sedimentibacter sp.; assembly: GCA_032006665.1. GTDB lineage: Bacteria > Bacillota > Clostridia > Tissierellales > Sedimentibacteraceae > Sedimentibacter. The sequence goes on along the minus strand of DALZMP010000030.1, from coordinate 18,269 downwards.
AGTAAGTGGACATAGTTTAGATTTGGGAATTACTTTGGGTAGAGTGTATAATAATGGTACATTAACTACAATAAAATTTAGTGATAGAGATGATTCTATTTATTTACCTCCTAATTACTTAGCATATTATTTAGGTTATTGTGGTAAAACATACACAGCATCAGGATCAAATACTCATGTAATGATGACCGTTTCAATGAGTTGTACTGATCCAGAAAGCGCAGTTTACCCTTTCGGTGGTGTTCAGAGTTTCAATATAGATTTTTAAAAAAGGTGAGGTGAATTAAATGAAAAATAAAAAAATCGTAAATATTTCGATTATTTCTATTTTATTAATTTTTTCAATTTTACATATTAGTACGTATGCTGATACAAAAATTGACGAAACTAATTTTGGCTATAAATGTGGAACTTTGTTGACACAGTTTTTGAATTATAACAATTCAAATGATAAAAAGTCTATATATTTAGATGAGGTAATTGCATATGCTGGAGAGACACCTATATATGAACAAGATTTAATGACCAAATCATATGAAATTGAAATAGAAAAGCAAATAAATCCAGCATCAAACCAGTCTAAGTCAGTTTGGGATAAATTATTGTTTGAAAAACGAGTAAAGGAATATGCTAGGATAAATAATATAGAAATGACTGATGAAATGTTCTATACAAAAGTAGCAGAGCAAAGAGAAGCACTTAATAGTACGGAGCTTTTCCAATCAATGTTAAAAGGAATGAATTTAACAGCAGATCAATATTGGGAAAAGACTAAAGATATTTATTGGTATATTTTTTTACAGAGTGAAGTATATTTTAACATATCCGATAGATTAGACATTGAACATGAGGAAGTATCTATTTTGAATAAGAAAGTTTCAGACTATTTAGAAGAAACAATTCCTTTAAAGGTTATGGATAAAAATATTGTAAATAAATATAAATAAACATGTTAACAATACAAGGGGGCTGTCTCAAAATAGAAACTAAAATCTCTATTATGATACAGCCCCGCTTTACTGTATAATTATATGTTTTACTTATTGAATTAGTTTTACTAGCTTCTATGAAATTTACGTAATATTATATACTTTGCCCGTTAAGGAAAGTATATAAGTACCTTTTGAAATGGATTTTGCTTATACGCATTTTGTAGTGCTAAAGATATATATGACTGAGCAGGAGAGCAGAGAACTGTTGATATTGAAAAATCTGAGTTAGTATTAAATGGAATCATGTTTAAACATACGAGTTTAAAATGTATTGAAAAAGAAATAATTAAAAGTCTTAATAAATTAAATAGTATTGAATGTAAATCTGAAAAATATCAATAGAAAAACATTAGATAGCATTAGACAAGCTATAGATATGTACAATAATAAATTAAAAAAAAATAAAAACATAAAAAAATTATTAAGGAACCAAAAGAAAGATAACTTCTGTTCCAATGGAACAGGAGTTTTGTAATGTGTGCCCAGCATGGGCAACAACTTTGTGGTGAAAGTCCACTACGGGCTTGGTAGGAGGAAACGTTAGCCAAGAGCAAGGGTGTCCACGGCGACGGGTTCAAAGTGACACACTATTTGACTTGCATTTGACTCGAAGTGACACATAAAAAGTAATGTGAGACAGTTAAAACACGTCCCTATTTGACTCTTCCAATAGCACCGGCAGTACAAAAAGGTAACACAGAATTATTGAACTGGTTAAATGATGAAATTAAGTCTTTAGGAGAGGAACAGTTCTTCCACGCTGATTATAAAGAAACACTGGAACCGGTATATGGTGAAGCTGCAAATCCCGAAAATATAGTTGTTGAAGGCGGAATTGTAGAGTAATAAAATAATTGTAATTAAGGGCCGTTACGCCATAAATCAGCGTAACGGCCTTTTTAAATAATAACTCTGCATCCAATTACCCCGGCTGCATTACAGTCAAATCCAATACACATGGATATCATTAAATATGCTATGACATATAAACTTATAACAACTTAATTTCTATAAAAAATATATAATGAGTCATTACATTGCAAAATGAATAATTCAATTTTTCTTTAAACAATATTTAGCTATAAAAAATTAGTAATAAGTAAATACAGAGAAAATTTAAATTAGCTAAATTATGGAAAACCCAGAGGACTTTGGAAGTATTTTAAGAGTTGCAAGCCAACGAAGAGCTATGAATATTGAAAATTTTTTTAGTGTTTCTACCTCTATTTTTCAAGATACGGGGGAAAACTATTTTATAGACATTTTGGCCAAAATAGGAGAAATTATAAAATTATTATCAGACAATGTAGTATCAACTGAAGAAAAACAAATAGGAAAATTTAACGGGTAGGATTTATTCATAAAGGAAAAACACCTAAGTTTTAATGAGTTGATATTAAAAGGCGATAGCACTCATACAATAGAGCTTGGTGACAGCCCGCATGGTAATATGGTTAGACTTGAAAATGTTGTAAAGAATCTTGAATCATATATAGGCAAACTGGAAGACAAAATTGTTGAATATAACAGGAATATGGAGGAATCAAAATCAGAATTTGAAGAACTTTTTGAACATGAAGGGTTACTCGCTGAGAAATCAAGACGTCAGTTTGAACTAGATGAGCTGCTTGACATTAATAAGGGTGAAGAAGTTATAACGGCTAATGAGGAAGAGCTAGAAAATAGTACTATAGATAGCATAGATGATGAAATTATTGACAAAAACAATAATAGTAAAAGAAGGTCTATGAGTGAAGTTGTTAATTTAGTTGGGAAGTATAAAGCTGAAAATTTAAAAGTTGAACAAGAAATAAATAATAATATGGAAAGGTAGATAGACCTTTATTGGATTTTATAACCGCCATAGAAAATGGAAAAAAATAATAAAAACTGTCGTTTTTACAAATCTTTTAACAAAAATTACAAAATCTATTGCATTTTTAATTAGAAGTGCTAGTCTTAAGTAAACAGTTGTTAAATAAATGGAATTATTTACATCTTTAGATTGACGTAACATTTAACAAGGTTTTAGCATTTAGTAATAAAGGGGGATATTACAAATGAAGAATATTGAAAAAAATAGTACTTAGACTTGTAGCAAGACATATTAAAAAAACAGTTCATATAACTGTACAAACTACATAATAATTAGACATATATTATATGAGAATGGTAATAACAGAAAATTGTTAAGCTTTTTTAAAATTAAAAAAATAATAAAATAGAGGAGAAAACAATATGTTAAAGAAAATTTTCACAATAACAATAACATTAACCATGATATTAAGTACATTTACGTCAACATATGCGTCAATATATGTAAACCAAACAACTAATAATTATGAAAGCAAAGAAACTTATTTAATATTTGACAAAGAGTATAATATATACTCAAATATTCTAAAAGATGGTAGTGTTGAAAAAACAGTAGTCAACCCTGATGGAACTCAAGAATTTTACAAAATGATTGGCAATACGCTATATGATATGAACGGTCAGGAAATTGCCTCACTCAGTGAAGACACGCAATCCAACAATTCAGACTATGGTACAAAGTCATTATCTCAAGAACAAACGATGTCTATAATGTCTACTATTGATAGCGATACGTCACCTTACTCAATTTCTGAATATACAAATTACCAAAGTTCGAAATCAGGCAATGTCAATCTAAAGGTATCTATTTTAACTATTAGTACAGGCGCATTAGCAATTATTCTTGGACCGATAGCTGCACCAGTTGCAACTGCATTGTCTATTTCGATAATTGCTGATGGAGTAATAAGAGGTATAGATTCATATGCTATTTTCTATAAACAAGACTTGTTTTACCATAAGACTTTAGGAAGTCTTGCTAAAATGTACAGAACTCAATTCTATTGGGATCCTGATTTTGAAAAGAAAGCTGGAGAAATGAAATATCATTACTCAACATTTGCGTAACATTGATTTAATTAAAATATGAAAATATTGGTTAAGAACTTATTATTTATATAACTTTTAACACTGATATACATATTTTATATAGAAGCGGTTTGAAATGTAATAATGAGACATATAATTTTGGATTACTCAATATTATTATTGAGTAATCTATTTTCATACTTATTAATTATAATTTATTTAGCTTAATAAGTTATGAAAAAATGGAAACTGAGTGTATATAAGTATTTTTCATATTGCTATATGTTTTATATAATAAAGAAAGGAATGAAAATTAAATATGAATCAAAAACATCTAGGCTTCATTAGTTCTGGTTTTATGGGATTTACGCTTGTTATTACTATGTTTTTAATATATAAATTTCCTAATATAAGGTTCTATTTAGCTGAATTATTTATTATTTTGAATATTATTAAAGATATTATCATGCATAAATTGGGATATACTTTTAGTGGCATTGGAATTAAAAAAATGTTTATTGTTGACATCATTCCATTTATACTTTTTATATCTTATCACGTTTGGCTTAATTTTTTTTAACACAGCTATTATTAAATTAGATTGCTTTTTTTGATTGAATAAAATTTTTAGGGGTGACACTGGGTCGTACATCAATTGTCACAGGTGACAGTGGGGACGCAGGTGACAGTGACAGTGGGGACAGTGACAGTGGGGACGGGTTCAAAGTGACACACTATTTGACTTGCATTTGACTCGAAGTGACACATAAAAAGTAATGTGAGACAGTTAAAACACGTCCCTATTTGACTCTCCGTCCCTATTTGACTCTCGTCCCTATTTGACTCTATATGAATTGTTAAAAACTCCAAAATACTATCACAATACAGGCTTAAGATATAATGATGAAATTAAAGTCAACTATAGAGATTTTAATGCATCATGGGCAATAAGCAATAAAGGTATCGATGGAAATTCAGTTGCAGCTAAAGAAACATATGGTACAAGCAGAACAAATGCATATTACATAATAGAAGATACATTAAATCTTAAAAGTGTAACAGTTAAAGATAGAATTGAAGAAGATGATAAAGTAAAATATGTGATAAACAGAAAAGAAACAATGCTTGCCAAAGAAAAGCAAAGACTAATAAAGGAAGAATTTAAAAAGTGGATATTTAAAGATATAGACAGACGAAACAAATACGTTAGACTATACAATGATAAATTCAATAATATGAAACTTAGAGACTTTGATGGAAGTTATTTAACTTTCCCTGGAATGAATCCAGATGTAAAACTAAGACCACATCAGAAAAATGCTATAGCACGAGTAATTACATCAGGAGAAAATACATTGCTAGCACATTGTGTAGGTGCAGGAAAGACGTTTGAAATGGTTGCTTCGTGTATGGAAATGAAACGTCTAGGACTTGCAAATAAGAGTATGATAGCAGTACCAAACCATCTTACAGAACAAATGGCAGCAGAATTTTTAAGACTATATCCTTCAGCTAATGTTTTGGTAACAAGTAAAAAAGATTTCAAAAAAGAAAATAGAAAAAGGTTTGTTAGTAGAATTGCTACGGGCAATTATGATGCAATAATAATAGGACATAGTCAATTTGAGAAAATTCCAATATCAAAAGAAAGACAGCAAAGAATGATTAATGAACAAATTGATCAGATAGTAGAATCAATAAGCGAAATTAAATCAGAAAACGGAGAACAATGGGCAATTAAACAAATGGAAAAAACAAAGCTTCGACTAGAAGAGAGTTTAAAGAAACTTACTGACACAGTAAAGGATGATGTAATAAACTTTGAAGAATTAGGAATTGATTGTTTATTTGTTGATGAAGCACATAATTATAAAAACTGTGCTATATTTTCTAAAATGCGTAATGTTGCAGGTATATCTAATACAATGGCTAAAAAGTCTACAGACATGTTAATGAAATCTCAATACATACAAGAAATAAACAACGGTAGGAATGTAATATTTGCTACAGGAACACCAATAAGTAACTCAATGGTTGAGCTATATGTAATGATGAGATACCTGGAAGAAAAAGAGCTGCACAAAATGGGAATATATCATTTTGATAGTTGGGCTTCAAACTTTGGAGAAGTTGTTTCTTCTCTAGAACTTGCTCCCGAAGGAACCGGATATAGGTTTAGAAATAGATTTGCTAAATTTGTAAATCTTCCAGAGCTTATGACAATGTTCAAAAACATTGCAGATATACAAACGCCAGATATGCTTAATCTTCCAGTTCCAAAGCTTAAAGATGGTAAATATAAAATAATAATATCAGATCCTACAGAAGAAACAAAAGAAATAATGTCTGAATTTGCAAGCAGAGCAGAAGATATCAGAAATGGAAATGTTAAGTCTTGGGAAGATAATATGCTTAAGGTAACCAATGAAGCAAGACAATTAGGATTAGATCCAAGACTACTAAATTCCAATGCTGAGAATAACCCAGCATCCAAAATAAATAAATGTATTGAGAATATATATGATGAATATATAAATTCAAGCGATATTAAAGGAACTCAAATAGTATTTTGTGATATAGGTACACCAACAGGAAAGAAACAAGGATTTTCAGTATATGAATACATAAAAGGAACATTAATAGAACAAGGAATACCTGAAAGTGAAATTTGTTTTATTCATGATGCTAATAATGAGGTACAAAGAGAAAACATGTTTTCAGAACTAAGAAGAGGATCAAAGAGAATAATTATAGGTAGTACTTTCAAAATGGGTACAGGAACAAATATACAAAGTAAACTCGTAGCACTCCATCATCTTGATGTACCTTGGAGACCATCAGATATAGAGCAAAGAGAAGGTAGAATACTTCGTCAAGGCAATACTAATGAAGAAGTTAATATATACCGATACGTTACAACGGATACATTTGATGCATATATGTGGTCAATAGTCGAAAGTAAGCAAAAATTTATTTCGCAGATAATGACATCAAAATCTGTTGCAAGAAGCTGTGAAGATGTAGATGAAACAGTATTAAGCTATGCAGAAATAAAGGCACTTGCAACGGGTAATCCATATATAAAAGAAAAAATTGACATTGATAACGAAGTAGCAAGATTAACACTTTTAAAAACTGCTTATAATAATCATAAATACAAGATGGAGGATAATTTTAAATCAAAATATCCTAGTCTTATAGCAGAAGCTAAGCAAAGAACAGATAATATTAAAAAAGATATTGAAATAAGAGACCAAAATAAAAAAGATGAATTTCAAATAACAATAGATAATAAAGCTTATGATAACAGAGAAGATGCAGGAGAAATTATAAAAGTATTATCCGACAATGCAGTATCAACCGAAGAAAAACAAATGGGAAAGTTCAACGGGTTTGATTTATTCATAAAGAAAAAACACATGAGTTCCAATGAGTTGATATTAAAAGGTAATAGTACTTTTACAGTTGAGCTTGGAAATAGTCCTCATGGTAATATGGTTAGACTTGAAAATGTTGTAAAGAACCTTGAATCATATATTGGCAAACTGGAAGACAAAATTGTTGAATATAACAGAAACATGGAAGAATCAAAATCAGAATTTAATAGACCTTTTGAACATGAAGAGTTGCTTGCTGAAAAGTCAAGACGACAGTTTGAATTAGATGAGTTACTTGATATTAATAAGGTTGAAGAAGTTATAGCAAATGATGAGACAGAGCTTGAAAGTGGCGATAAAGATAGTAAGGATAATGAAATTGTTGATAAAAACAATAATAGTAAAAGAAAGTCTATGAGTGAAGTTGCTAACTCGGTAGGGAAATATAAAACTGAAAATATTAAAGGTGAACAGGAAATAAACGATAATATAGAAAGATAAATATACTTTTATTGAATTTTATATCCTCGCATAAAATGGAAATAAATAACAAAAGGTGTCGTTTTTACATATTTATTGACAAAAATTACATAATCTATTGACTTTTTAACTAGAAGTGCTAGTCTTAAGGAAACATTTGTTAATTAAATGGAGTTATGTACACATTTAAGGTAGCGGAGTAATTTAACAATGTTTTAGAATTAATTCCAATAAGAAAAAGGGGGGTGTTACAAATGAAGAACATTGAGAGGAATAATACTTAGCTTTGTAGCAAGACAGATCAAAAACACAGCATATTAAGCTGTAGGGTCTACGTTGTATTGGAGAGCGTATGAGCCTAACTAACCTAAGTGTTTAAGTGGTGGGGAATAAGGTTAATACTAATGGTTAAGAGAATAATTTTATTGAAATGTAAGTAAAACATATAACTAATTAAAAAAAGAAAAAGGTGATGTAGTGATGTAGTGTCTACTTGACACTACCAATAATGATAGGAGGGAAAATTAATGAAAAAAATGTTAATTATTATGAGCTTGTTAATTCTATTTTCTAGCATGAACGTCCTTTCTGCTGATGCGGCTGTAAGAAGTTTACCGATAGAAACTAAAACAGTAAGTTATAATGATACTATTAAGTTTATAGGGGCCGATGGAGATTTTATACCATATGCTTATAATGTTGAAGTTTGGTATGCGGGGAAAGTTGACTATAATCCGAATACTGAAAAAGAGACTATATATTCACATCATATTTATTCTAAAGGATATACTATTAATGGTGACCCAACCATATCTCTTTTACAACTTATTGTATATAGAAGTGGGGTTGAGAAGAAAAAAATAACAAGTTTCGCACAATGCAACCAAAGCCATATATTTCCAGGTAGTCAGACTATATTTTTTGATAAAACATCATCAACATCTGGAACAATTGATGAAGGTTCAGGTGTTTTAAAAGTATCTGTACATATATATGAGACTGATGTTATGTTTAAAACAAATATTGGTAATATAAGTGTAAATTTCTAGTTATTTAAAGGGAGGTTAGTTAGTATGAAAAAACTGAAAATAGGTTGTTTAATACTTGTAATATCTATATGCACAGTTAGCTTAGTATTTGCTGATGATTTACAAAAAGGATTAGCAAATTGGGGATATAATTTAGGAATAGCAGCAAAGAATACCACTGAAAAATCTAATACAATTAAAAGTAGTAATATAGTTTCATATGTAAATGGAATACCTGTATATGAAAATGAGATTATAGAACGGATTGAAAAAAATAAAGCTTCATTAAATTTAATGAAATCTTCTGATAATTCGGAACTTTCACCATTTGAAAAAAATCCTTTTGACTATGTCTACAGAGAAAAATTTGAGTTATATTATGCAAAAAATAATGGAATAGAGGTTTCAAAAGAAGAGTTAGAAGAATATACCTTATACCAAAAATCAGAGTGGGAATCAGAAGAATTAAAAGATGCTTTTGATCAGTACTTGATTGGTCGGGGTATTACAAAAGAAAAGTTTTTTAATGAGATTGCCCCTGCAGCATATGAAAAAAAGATACTTAAAAGTAAGGTAAAAGAGCATATATTTCAAAAGGCTGGTATGAACGAAAAAAGTTACGAAGAAAAGCAGAAATATTTGGAGCAATTTTATAAGGAAAATATAAAAGTTCAAGAAATAAATAAGGATTTTATAACAAAGTATAATAAATAAAGTGTTGTAAGTTTAGACCATAAGCGGATATTATATGATGATATTCTATGACGTTGCTTTCAAGAAAATAGTCACAATATTAGGCAATGTCATAAAGTTATCTAATTAAATTTTTTATTAGAACAGAGTATGCTTGAATAAATACTCTGTTCTTTTTTTATATAATTCTTGTACTATTCAGACATAAGTTAAACGTAGAGCATCAGTTAAGGGAAATAGGGGGGCAGTCTGATGTACATTAGTTGTCACTATTTTGTTTTATTTTAGAAATAACATACAATTTTCTTGAAACTATGATAAGTATATATTAGGCTTTCTCATATATAGAATAAAAGTAAAAGCGGAAATATTAAAAGATATAGATATATTAATTGACAAAAAGAAAGATAACTTTCTGTTCCATTGGAACAGGAGTTTTGTAATTTATGGCAGCAGTAATAACATACTGTTGTTTTTTTGTTTTCAAAAATAAAATGAGGAGGAAAATTTATGTATTCAAAGCATCAAATTGCAAAAGCACAGAGCATATCCTTGTTAGATTATACAGAAAGTAGAGGATATGAATTTATTTATAGCCATAATGAAGTTAGGCTAAAAGAACATGACAGCTTAGTTATATCAAACAACAAATGGAAGTGGTTTTCTAGAAATGTTGGAGGTGGTACATTAGATTTTCTAATTGAATATGAAGGTAAAGTCTTTAAAGAAGCTATGCAAATATTGCTTGGTGAAAAAGGTATAGATGAAAAGAAACCACAATTCAAAGAATATAGTCAAAAGCAACAAGAAATCAAAGAGATTAGCGAATTACCTGAGAAAAATGTTAACTATAGAAGAATGTATGCATATCTAAATAAAACACGTGGAATTGATATAGAAATAATTAACGATATGGTCAATAATAGAGTTTTGTATGAAGAAAAAGAGCATAACAATTGCGTTTTTCTTGGAAGAGATAAAGATGATGAAGTAAAGTATTGTTTAAAAGTAGGTACAAATACATTTAAAAAATTTAAAGGAGAAATACCAGGATCTGATAAAAGATTTAATGTTGAGTTATATTCTTTTCCAGAAAACAAAAGTGTTTGCATTTATGAATCGATAATAGATGCTATGAGCCACGCAACATTAATAAAACAAAGAGGATTGGACTATAAAAACCAAAATAGAATATCTTTAGGAGGTGTATCAGATTTAAAACTTGAACAGTATTTAAAAGATAATCCAAACATTAAAAAAATAGTTGTAGGACTAGATAATGATGAAGCAGGTATTGAGGCAGGACTAAAGATAAAAGATAAATACACTAAATTAGGGTATGAAGTGACAAAGATAGTACCTAAACATGGTAAGGATTTTAATGATGAGCTTGTAGAGTTTAGAAGCAGAAAATCTCTTAAAGATATTAATCAAGGAGTATCACAATATAAATTAAATACAAATAATCAGCTTCCTGAAAGAAAAAACATCTCATATGCAAGTCAAAGTAGGGGATTTTTATTAATACAAAAGTTATAACATTTCATAAATAAAGGCACTTGCAACGGGCAATCCATATATATAAGAAAAAATTGACATTGATAATAAAGTAGCAAGACTGACACTTTTAAAAACTGCCTACAATAATCATAAATACAAGATGGAGGATAATTTTAAATCAAGATATCCTAGTCTTATAGAAGATGCGAAGCAAAGAGTAGATAATATAAAAAAAGATATTGAAATAAGAGACCAAAATAAAAAAGAAGGATTTCAAATAATTATAGATAATAAAGTTTATGACAACAGAGAAGATGCAGGAGAAATTATAAAAGTATTATCAGACAATGCAGTATCAACCGAAGAAAAGCAAATAGGAAAATTTAACGGGTTTGATTTATTCATAAAGGAAAAGCACATGAGTTTCAATGAGTTGATATTAAAAGGCGATAGCACTTATACAATAGAGCTTGGTGACAGTCTGCATGGTAATATGGTTAGGCTTGAAAATGTTGTAAAAAATCTTGAATCATATATTGGCAAACTGGAAGATAAAATTGTATGTAATTATATATAATTACAATTTGCAAAATTCCTTTAACTAAAGACATATTGTATAGTATAATGTGGTAGGTTATAATTAAATGGTTAGGACTGGGAGGTTTTAAGTTTGAAACAAAAAGAGTAACGACAGTTAATAAAAAAAGGTATAGCAAACAAGACATTCATAATTGAATGACAAAAAAGAATATATAAATAGATAGAGCTAAGAGGTAACAGTAACTGAATCAGTTATGATGTAGCCCCTTTTCCTAAGAAGTTCTAGAGCTTGAGATTTAGTCAGGATCTTAGATTGATGAACAGGACGATGCTCTAAAAAACCTTGAGGGGTATAAGGCTCAAGCTTGGTCAAAATGTTCCAAATAGCGGTCAAGAGCATTTTGCATACAGCAATAATAGCCTTTTTATGACCCCTGCGGGTCTTAATTCTGTGATACCTCTCTTTAAATTCAGGATGTTTTTTGGATTTGAGAAGTGCATTAGCAATCTGAACAAGAAGAGGTTTCAAATAACAGCCGGCACGAGAGATACGAGTGGATTTTACCTTGCTGGCACTCTGGTCATTGCGAGGACAGCACCCAGCCCAGGAAATAAGATTCTTGGATGACGGGAACACCGACATGTCGGGACCAATCTCAGAAAGAATGGAGATAGAAGTCATCGGATTGGAATCCAATCCAGGAACGGTGCGAAGCAAATCCAGGGCAAGAGCAAAAGGATCCACTACCAGAAGTATTTCGTGTTCGATTTTCTCTTTGTGGGCTTCAAGTTCGTCGATGTGAGAAAGACATTCACGCAGCTTGACAGCCTGCTCAGGGGAGATAGCACCATCAACAGCAGCTTGAATTTCATCAATATGAGTTTTACAGCGACCATCAACAAAGGGAGCAACATCAAAAGACTCACCGGGATGGTCTAACATGTAGTTAGTAATAGATCTGGAAGACTTTCCGAAAACATCACTGAAAACATCATCAAGTTTGAGATTAGAAACTGTAAGACAGTTCTGAGCACGATTCTTTTCGCCGGTCAACATATTAGTCAGCTTGAAGCGGTAACGAATCAGGTCACGCAGATGACGTATTTCAGGAGAAGGAATAAAGCTGGGTTTTATCATATCACACATGAATAAATCACAAATCCATTTAGCATCCTTGCGGTCAGTTTTGTTACCCTTTTGAGGCTTTGTATACTTAGGATGAGCCAAAGTAACAAAACAGTTTTTTTCAAGGATATTGAATACAGGGATCCAATACTTGCCAGAAGATTCCATACAAACTTCAATACAAGAGTATTTTGCAAGCCAGTCAGACAGCTCCTTAAGACCTTTTGAAAAAGAAGAGAAGCGAGCTTGCTTATACTCAGTAAGACCGTTTGTGTCGGTAATGCCGATGCAGGCAAAGATCCAGGTTTTGTGGACATCAAGACCACAACAGTTTTTACGAAAGATTTTGAACATCAAGTTCCTCCTGTGAAAATATTTGCAGGGTTGGCAGGGACTGGTCGTCTGGCGAAATCGAGTCAACTTCGGAAGAGATAAGTTTACGGGCTACTTGTTTGCGCCATTCATTGATGCCTTAACAGACGACCGACACCATATAAACATTCGGGGTTGCCGCTATACAGCCCCGCCACTCACCTCCTCGGGTTCTGTAGTATGCCAGCTACCTACAAAATAAATTATAACAGAAATTTAGTATAAATAGAAAATAAAAGCGATAGGACGTTGGGCTGTCAATTTGTTTCATAACCCCATCGGTGCCTTTCGCAGAAAGGTGGTTTTATAAATATGAAATTTTTTATGGACCTTTTAAAATTTACAGCAATTTTTTTAATAGGTAATTTTCTTTTTTTAGGCAGACCACTAAATAAGGCTTTACTAATAGCAATTGGTGCTTATTGTGGTCCAAGATTAATAGATTATGTCTATAATCAAATTAAAAGTAAACTTAATTAAAAAATACATGTATTTACAAGAAAATTCTTTTAGACTCTTTGGGTCTGTGGAAAAAGAGTAAATACTACTTCATTTCTTCTATTAATAAAAAAATTGCTAAACTACTGTCAAAATAAACCTTCTAGCGATGTTATATAAAAACAGTAAAAATAGGAATGGTAAAAAAATATAGAAATATTATTGAGCAATGTAAAGGATTATGCTATTTTAGATTCTAATATAATAAGTTATAAATACTTGTACGAGGTTATGCGGGACAAAACAAATGGGACATATAAACAATAAGAAGAAGTGAAAAATATATTGAAATATATAATTTTGAATCATATATTTCAATATAAAATGGTTGATAACTTCTGTTCCATTGGAACACACCAATAAAGTAAAATAAAGGAGAGTTAGGATAAAGGGATAGAATTGAAAAAAGGTGATGCGGTAAAGCCATCTTTATCAGATAATACAGTAGTTTTAAATGTGGAGGGCAGAGATGCTCTCCTTTTTGCTGGCAATGGGTTTGTACAAGTTAAGAATATTCAGTATAAAGGAAGTAAATAGGAATGGAGTTCTGGAAAATATTATGATGATATTAACCAAATTAAGAAAGAAAAGAACTATGATAATATCCGAGCAGATATTGCTGACAATATAGAAAATCATTATGAAGATACCATAAAAGCTATTATTTCCATTGAGAAAAATGTAAATAATTATGATATGCTTGATTATCTCTATGATATACATATGGATATCATTAAATATGCTATGACATATAAACTTATAACAACTTAATTTCTATAAAAAATATATAATGAGTCATTACATTGCAAAATGAATAATTCTTTTTGTTTTTTAAATATGTTTGCAAATACATGTAAATATTTATAAAAATATATAAATATTTGGTAATTAGTGATATAATATATGTGTAAGCTATTTTAAAATTGCAGAATTTTTGTAACTAATGCAAGAAAAATATAAGATATATATTAAGGTGATTACGAAATGAAATATAAAGTTATAAAATTATTGATTGGTATTTTATTAATTGTTTTTGTTTTATATGTATATCCAATTGGAAAGTTGATGTTTTCAAATGTTCAAGTTACCAAAGCAATTCTTTGGGATGAATATTATGTGAAAGCTTCCTGTAATAGATATGAATATGATATTCTTTGTGATTACATGAAAAGTAAAGGCTGGATAGAAAATAAAAGCGCTCGTTTAGGTGGGTTACATATTTTTGAAAGAAAAGGTGAAACAAAAGGGATAACAAATACAGATGTTAAGACAATTGTTGTAAACGGAAAATTAAATTTTCAAGCTCTTACTCACAGATTCATGAAATAACAATGAAATGATATTGGTGTTTTTTTAATAAATATTAGTAAGATGCATAACAATTGTAATAAAATGCGATAGGATCGTAGAAAAGTATAAAGTATTGAAGGTGTTCTTATTGAAGAAAAAAGTGATGATATTCGTAATTATAGTGTTGATACTATTATTTCCAGTTATTAAAAATACTTTTAATAAATTTATGACACCAGATAAGGTGCTGTTAGTAGGACATCAGGTTAGCGACTACTCATTTGAGTTCACAAAAGAAATAAAAGATGAAGAAAAAATAGCTGAGTTTGAGAACCTTTTTGACAAAGTAAGCTTCTCAAGTAATGAATGGAATGAAGAAACATATCCTGATATGATTGTACAAATAAACCATAAAGAAGGAATATTTACACATGCATTTCATATATGGATTAATGGGGATGAAGGAATAGCCTTAATTTGGACTTCTGAAGAGAAAAAAATGGGTGAATTATCAAGTTCACAAGTGAATACACTAAAAAGAATAATTAATTAGATAAAGGACAATTAAAATAATAGTGATTTTGGGTGTAAGTGATTAAGGAATCCACAATAGTTCGAAAGTAGTATGAAAATATAAGGAAGTATAACATGGAATTGAAATTAAAAAGAAAATGTAATATATCCAATATTGTGCGTTAAAGTATCTGTATAATTTATATATAAGTTAGTTCACAACTGTAGAATTATATACAGTAAAGATTTGAAGGAGGATATGGCTATGAAAAAGAAAACAAAAATTATAGGAATTCTAATTGTTTCGTTGCTGTTAATAGTAGTGGGGTATATGCGTTATTACCCTATAAAGCATGATACAATTGAATTTCGACATATCATCGAAGATAAGTTTGGTGTAAATACAGAAAGATTCACAAGCATTGGATTAAACAACAAAGATTTCTATTATTTTGTAGTGGCAGGAGATAATATTGCTGTTGTAAGAATGAAAATGGGTGTGTTTAATCGATTTCGATATCAGGGCATGTCTTGTACTGATGCAAATTTTGTAAACGGAGTTGTAGAGAGCAAGGGAAATAAGTATCTTCTGGTAGGTGGTAAAAATCCAAATCACAAAATTGAAAAAATATCTTTTACCCTCGATAACATTCCGTACGAAATAGATCTTGTAAATCCTGGTGATACATTTTTTGAATATATTCAAATTGATAATAAAACTTTTGATGACCATATCTTTTTAGACAACACAATTTTATATAACGGTAACGGAGAAGATATTACTACTACCATTGACACAAGTAGTGGTGGAGTATAAACAACAATAAATTTAGGATTGACAGTGAGATTATGAACATAATTTACATCTGTAGTAATTACGCATCATTCAAATTTTCTTACTATAACATTTTAATATTAAAGTTTTTATAAAAGTCGTAAAATTAAAAAAACAAATAAGAGAGAAACAATGAATGGCGTACAATTAGTTGGAAGATTAATAAAAGATGTAGACTTAGGATATGAACCGGATGAGCTTAATCATCAAAACTACTCCCTATTATCATGTCGAAATGTGAAAATTACATTTTTTATAGAATACTATAATTATTGGAATTTAAACTCTAAATATCATGATCAATGCTCTTATATAAAATTTTATTACCTTTCATACTCTTAAAATTACTTTTCATATTTACACCGTAAAATAATGTCTAATATATCTATATTGAATTTCTTATACTATAATAATTATATGCACATGCTTAATTAAGTTTAATGATTTACATAAATAGACGCACTTCCAACTAAGTACGCATATAATTTTTAGTATATAATTATTAATCGAAAATTTATTCAACAATATTGAATTGAGAGCATATACAATGAGATGATACATAAGAAAAAGAATCTCTGGACATTTAAAAGGCAGCGATTGCTATTCATGATTTGCAAAACGAAATGATGTCCTTTACTCGGGTGAGGAAGTTGGCAGGAGCCGTTTACTCGAAAAGGCGATTTTGTCGTTTGATAAGGGTTTCCACAACGGACTGTGTCGTTTTTTAATTACTTCAATGGGAAAAAACAGTTTGTAAGATTTATATTGATGATAAATTAAATATAGAAGAAATATATGATTAAAATGGAAAAATTATTGGTTCCATATAATATGAGTATTGAAACACAAGAATAAATTAGATATATATGAGTAAGTTCTTGGATAAAGAATTAAAAGAAATTAAGAATAGTAAGGTTGGTTCTGTTAAGGAAACATTTAAATGAGTAGAAAATATTTTTTAAAATGATTAATATTAAAGTGATTATGTCTTAAGTAAACTTAAGAAGGGGAACATCAATATATTGTATATTTTATTGGCAAGTACCGAAGAAGCGGCACTTGCAGAAAATGATTAAAATAATGGAGGACAGTTAATATTTCATTAACTGTCCTACTCGATTGGCTACATCGTCAATCCCTACAGCTTCCGCATTTGGATTATTGACAAACTCAAGACGGTCATACAAGTACTGGATGAAATCATTACTTATTTGAACGCTTGCCAATAGTTACAATAGATGCTTGTTATATAAATTCATTAATCTTTTGCTATTGTTACAATATTAATCTATATAGATTTGCAGTTATAAAGCAAACAATAAATGCAATAGATGTCGGCAATAAGAATGCAACTACTGTCCATTTGATGCTGCCAGTTTCCTTCTTTATCGTCCATAAAGCCGTAGAACATGGCCAATGCAGTAAACTAAACAACATAACATTAAGTGCGGTCAGATAAGTCCAACCGTTATTTACAAGAATTTCTTTCAGATAGTCTATACTTGGAAAGTCTGTAAGAGTCCCAGTTGAAAGATAGCCCATTAATAAAACAGGCAAAACAATTTCATTGGCAGGTAAACCAACTATAAATGCCATGAGAATAAAACCGTCAAGACCTATGGCACGGGCAAGAGGGTCCAGAAAATTAGATACATGAATCAGTATGCTGGCATCACCTATATAAATATTGGCTAAAAGCCACGTTACTGCTCCAGCAGGAGCTGCAATTACTACTGCTCTGGAAAGAACAAATATAGTTCTGTCTATAATAGATGTATATAATATTCTGCCAACCTGGGGAGCTCTATATGGCGGTAGTTCTAAAGTAAATGTAGAAGGAACACCCTTTAACATCGTTTTAGATAACAAATATGACACTGACAATGTGACACAGACACCGATAATAACCATGAGCGTTATAAAAAAAGCAGGTATTAAGCTTTTTCCCGTTTGTATATTAGAAGCCGCAAAGAAAGCAGTTGATATTGCCAATAGAGTAGGAAACCTACCATTACATGGTACAAAATTGTTTGTCAGAATGGCAATTATTCTTTCTCTAGGAGATTCAATAATTCTGCATCCGATTACTCCGGCTGCATTACAGCCAAATCCCATACACAT
>DALZMP010000029.1:0-20513 GCA_032006665.1 Sedimentibacter sp. | reverse complement strand
AAATGAAGAAAATATTAACTATCTTGATGATTGTTATGGTGTGGTTATCGGCTAATACACAGATGGCATTGGGAGTAGAATATGTAAAAGGTCAATCCTTGGTTGCAGAAGACCAAGTTGAGGCTGGTAAAGGGTTGAATTTTCCAGGATTGGAAATTACATGGCTTGATTTTGGAGACGATCATGTGCAGGTTTATTCTTCCATGGATGCTTACAGCGAAGGAATCTTTCGTTTAAAAATGTTATCACAGCTTGTGTATTTTGACACAATGGGTAAGGTTATAGCTGTAGGTGATTACAGTGGAGGATATGATTTTTCCGACGGCATGGCGAAGGTATACAGATATATTCAGTCTCCGAATCAAAATACCGGAAGAATGGTTGGCCCTCCGGGAAGCGAGGAAGGCTTCATTGATATCGAAGGCAATGAAGTTATAGCATTGGGAAAATTAGAAATTACATCCGGATATTTTCATGAAGGTATGGTAATAGTCGGCGGATATGGACAGAAGAAAGGTTATGCCGACAAATCGGGAGAAATAGTTATTCCGCAAATATATAAAAATGCAGGGGACTTCGCAGAAGGTCTCGCACCTGTTCAGGACGCTGAAACCGGACTCTGGAAATTTATAGACAAGGAAGGCAATACCGTAATCCCCGGGGAATATGAATATGCAGAAAGATTTTCCGACGGTCTGGCATATGTCGTTAAAGGAGGCTTAGCAGGATACATAGATAAATTGGGCAATACAGTAATAGACTTTAAATTTGAAACTGAAGTAGACTACAGTTCTATGGAGAGCAATTCCTCCGGCGCAGTTGCTGCATCCGTCAATTCCCCTGAAGGGCGCAGTTTCTACAATGGAATTGCGGCAGCAAGAGATACAAACGGCAAGTACGGATATATAGACAAAAGCGGTGATTTTATCATACCGGCTGTGTATCATGATGCAGATCCATTTAAGGGAGATGTTGCGTTTGTTACTTCTGAAAACTCCAATTACTTAAACGGTTACGGATCAAGATACATCATCAATAAAAAAGGCGAAAGATTGACACCCCTGTGGATGTATGGCGGATATAACAGAGAATCCATGAAAGACGGACTCATAAGAGCACTATCATCATATGGTCCAAGTTCTCGTGAATATGTGGTAATGCTAAATAAGTACGGTGCCGAAGTTATTCCTACTGATTTGAAAATTGAGTATTTGAGTCCATTTAATGAAGGATTTGCCATGATTATGGCTTATAATGGCGAAAGTGGTAAAACAGCCATAGGGATTTTAAAAAAACCTGTTGATATCGATAATATTAAAAACAGTAAGCTTATAAAAGTATATTTGAATGAAGAGAGATTTGACTTTGAAGATACTGATCCTATAATAGAAAATTCAAGGTTGCTTGTTCCGATGAGAGCTATATTTGAAAGCTTGGGAGCTGATATTGGCTGGGATGATGATACAAAGACTGTAACAGCTCAAAAGGGAGAAACAGAAATATCCTTAAAAGTAGGGGACAGTACGGCATATGTAAACAACACTCCGGTAAAACTAGACACTCCGGCAGAAATTAAGAATTCCAGGACACTTGTACCATTGAGATTTATAGCTGAGAGCCTGGGAGCAAACGTGAATTGGAACGCAGATGAAAGGTCTGCTTATATTGATTTGAACTGACAAATAATAAACACTAACATGGCACTATGTTGTACAGCTTTACATGAATCACGACGAAATATTTGAGTTGGTACAATATTTTGATGAGCTCAATCTGCACATGACAGTACAACTCTGATTGATTTATGAAAGAAAGATGTAATATGGATGAATAGTGGCTCTACGCTGGATTAACTTGCAAGGAGCCACTGTTTTGCTTACAAAACATACACAAGGCTGATTATATCTTATTTTATTCCAAACTGTTTTTTTAATTCTTCGTGTGTAATATGTGGTTGATATTCTTCATCACCTGATTTATATAGTTCAATTATTCTTATTTCTTCTTCAGTGGGTTCATCTTCTGCTATGTCATCCCACTTTTTTTTTTGTATCAATTTAAATGTATCTTGAATGTATTCTAGTATTTTTTCAGCTTGTTCTTCTGACATTATATCCAGAAGACCCATAATTTTTTCTTTTATCATTTTATTGAATCCTCCTATTTATATACTTGACCTCTATTATCTATATCAATAATATTTATTACTATACCATCTTGATTGAAAATAATCCTAAACGTTCCAACTCTTAATCTAAAACCATCTAAGCCTTTTAACCTAATATGATTGTATCATACTTCTAATTGCAATTTTTTTCAATATATTAATGAATTTAAGTTTCCCCATTTTCAAAAATCAAATAATCATACCCAAAACAATACTACTATTAACGTTAATTTTGTTTTAAAAATTCATTTTCTCCCTTTTCTGTATATAACCTCCTTTGAAATATAATTTATTATAATACTGTTTATGAGGGAGCCGGACAATGCATTTATGATTGATAAAATTATAGAGTAACAGCAAATATATAGGGTTGTTTAGATGACAAAATTTTCATTTGTATTTAGTAATATATTATGATAGTGTTAATTATAAATTATTTAAAAACTAAAACAAATTTCTCTTGAGTTTATTTTTTATCAGAACATGAGTTACATCATTTTAGAGGATGTTGGCGTTTATAAAAACGTTAACTTTGTTGAAATATAGCCTATAATTTTATATCAATATATAATAAAAGAGGTGCACTATGTCTAAACTAAATATAGGAAATTTAAGTCCTGAAGCAATTAAAATATTAGAATCAATGAATGATGGAATAATTTTAACAGATCCAACTTCTGTTGTGACTTATATTAATAGTTCTTATTCAAAGCTGGTAGGAATTAAGTTTGAAGATGTATGTGGAAGGTATTTAAGGGATGTGCGGAGCGGTTCAAAAATACATGAGGCACTTATAGAAAGAAAACCAAGGATAAACATTAAAAGGATGCAAGACGGCGTAGAGTCATACTGCGATTTAATACCTATAATGGATGAAGAGGAACTAATCGGAGGGCTGGTCGTAGTCAAGGATGCTATAATGGTGAAAGAGGTAATAAAAGAGAGGACAAGAGTTACTGAGAAGCAAAATTATTTAGAGAAAAAAATTAAAGATTTAAACAAGGCAAAATATAGTTTTGAAACAATAATAGGAAAAGATTCCGGAATGAAAAATGCGATTAACTTAGCAAAAAAAGCAGCAGTGACGGACAGCAATGTGCTGATTGTCGGAGAAAGCGGAACGGGTAAAGAAGTTTTAGCACAGTCAATACATAATTACAGCATCAGAAAAGATAATTCATTTGTAGCCGTAAATTGTGCAGCGATACCTGAAAATTTGTGGGAAAGCGAATTCTTTGGTTACAGTGGAGGAGCCTTTTCAGGTTCAAAAAAAGAAGGAAAACTAGGATTGTTTGAAATAGCCGATGGGGGAACATTATTTCTTGATGAAGTAGGAGAAATCCCTTTGCACTTACAATCTAAATTACTTAGAGTTTTGGAAGAGCGGAAATTCAGAAAAGTAGGGGGAGAAGAAGAAATAAATGTAGATGTAAGAATAATTGCTGCAACGAATCAAAGTTTAAAAGAAAAAACTGAAATTGGAGAATTCAGACATGATTTATATTACAGGCTTTCAGTTTTTCCTATTGAAATTTTACCATTGAGACAGCGCAAAGAAGATATACCTGTTTTTATAAATAATTTTCTGGAAAATAGTCGAGTTAAATACAATAAAAATATAAAAATAAATTCAGAGGCTATGGATGCATTGTTAAATTACAATTGGACTGGAAATGTAAGAGAATTGCGCAACGCTATGGAATATGCAGTTAACTTTTTAAATAATGACACTATTGACATAGACAGTATACCATTAAATATAAAAAAAACATTAGAAATAAAAGAAGACGACAAAACCTTAAAAGAGCTTGTTGAAGATTATGAGAAAAAAATTATATTATCAAACATTAATAAATACGGAGACGATCTTAAGTCGAAGAAATTCATAGCTAATAAACTAAATATTTCTCTTTCTTCTCTCTACAACAAGATAAATGCTAAATAATTATAGAATTTTGGAATTAATTACAAAATTTTATAATAGAAGTATTTATTTATAAATAATTAATAAATGAATACAAAAAGAAATTAATGATTATAAAATTCCAAAAAAATAGAATTTATTAATTTGATTTAATTTCTTTTTTTTGTAAATTACAACCTTCTTAAAAAGTTTAAAAATTGGTATAGAAATTGCTTAATTTATATTGTACTAATATTCATAAGGAGATAGATAAGGAATGATAGACTATAGGAATGCATTTGACTTTAAAGGAAAAGTTGCTTTAATCACCGGTGCCGGAGGAAGCATAGGAAGGGAGATATCAAAAGGCTTTTCTATATGTGGCGCTAATGTTGTAGTAGCTGATTTAATTGAAGAACGAGCAATTGAAACAGTCAGAGAATTAGAACCTGTCGAAGGTGGACATATGGCGATTTCGGTTGATATAACCAATTTGGAAAATATTAACTTAATGGTTGAAAATGTTTGCAATAAATATGGGAAGATAGATTTTTTATCAAATCATGCAGGCATTAATATTCGTAAGCCAGCGGTAGAGTTTCTTGAAAGTGATTGGGATGATGTTTGCAACACAAATTTAAAAGGAAACTTTTTTGTAGCACAGGCTGTAGGAAAGAAAATGATTGAAAGAGGATATGGAAAAATAGTAAATACTGCATCAGTATCGTCAAAAAGAGGCCATCCTAATTTAGCCATATATGCTGCTACAAAAGGCGGTGTTACACAATTGACCAAAGTATTAGCAAATGAATGGGCAAAGTATGGAATTAATGTAAATGCAATTGGTCCCGGATATGTAAATACAAATCAAACTGCAAATCTTTTAGAAGATATAGAAAAATATAATAAAATGATTTCCCTTATACCAATGGGGAGACTTGGGGAAATGACCGACATGGTTGGTACAATATTGTTTTTGTGTTCAGATGTTTCTAACTATATCACAGGTCAAACCATTTATGTAGAAGGCGGAAGAACAATAGATTGAGGAGGTTGTAATGAAAGCAATTGTAAAGACGAAAAGAGAATATGGCAGCGTAGAAATTATTGATGTTCCAGATCCGGAAGAACCAAGTGGCAATGAAGTGTTGGTAGATGTTAGAAGTTCTGCTATATGCGGTTCTGATGTACATAGCTATGAATATATTCCAAGTTCTCATTTTATAAAAGTTCCTGTAATTTTGGGACATGAGTTCAGCGGTGTTGTTAAAGCTATAGGAAAAGATGTAACCAAATATAAGGTTGGGGACAGGGTTATGGGAGAATCCAACAAATATTGTGGAGTTTGTGAAAACTGCAGAATTGGAAAAACCAATGTGTGCAATAATTCTCTCATGAGAGGTTTAACCTTTGACGGAGTAATGGCTGAACAGGTTAAAATTGGTGATAATTTTTTACATAAGCTGTCAGACGACACGCCTTTTGAGTATGCAGCTGTGGCGCAACCTTGTTCAGTAGTAGTTCACGGGGTATTTGATAATTGTAATGTTATGCCGGGAGATAGTGTTGTTGTATTTGGTCCCGGTATTATGGGCAATGCAGCTGCACAACTGGCAAGAATCAAAGGCGCAGGCAATGTGTTTTTAGTAGGAACCAATCAGGATGCTGATATGAGGCTTCCTATAGCAGAAAATATGGGCTTTATACCTGTTAACGCACAAGAGCAATCTCTTGAAGAAGTAATTTTTGCATATACAGGGAAGAAATCTGTTGATGTTGTAATCGAATGCTCAGGAGCACCAAGTGCCTTAAGTGATGGTTCAAAGATAATTAAAAAGAATGGATATTTGACAGTACTTGGTATTTACGGTCGTAATGTTGAGTTGGATATCACAAACTTAGTAAGAAAAGAAGTTAATATTAGAACAAGTTATACATCTACATGGAAAAACTATGAAACTGCATTGGACTTGATAGGAAAAGGTTTGTTGAATTTGAGACCGCTATGCACAGTGTATGATTACAATGATGCATTACAAGCATTTCAAGATGCAATTGACAAAACAGTTTTAAAACCTATATTGAGATTTAATGATTAGAAGAATTTAATTTCAATTGCAGTTTTAAACTTATCTAAAATTTAATAAAAATTATAAATTTGGAGGAAATGTGATGAAAAAGTTTTTTATAATTGTAATGGTTTTAGTTTTAAGCTTTAGTTTATTTGGTTGCACAAAAGATTCTACCGATACTGCAAATGCAGGAAATGATTCACCTAATACTGAAAGCAATAGACCTTCAAGTATAGTAATATCTTCTGGTAATAGCGGCGGAACATATTATTATATCGCAGCAGGTCAGTCCAAAATATTAACTGAGAAAATCGAAGGATTATCTGTTACTACAGAATCTACAACCGGCTCACCTGTTGAAAATGGAACATTTACTTCTCAATCATCAGACACTATGGGAATAGTTACATTAGATGGTCTTTCTGCAGCATTAGAAGGTAACAAAGATAAAGGATTTACAAAGCCGCTGGACAATTTGAGAATGATACAGGCAGGTCATAAATTAACTTTGTATTTTGTAACTTTAGAAGAGTCGGGAATTAAGTCCATTTCAGATTTAAAGGGTAAGAAGTTAGGGTTGCCGACAGTTGGAAATACTGCATACTTCCAAGCAGTAGCCATTCTTGAAGAGTATGGTATTGATTTAAAAGATGTTACATCTACACCTATGCAGTATTCAGAGCAATCAGATGCATTAAAAGACGGTACAATTGATGTGGCAATTGTTGCAGGAGGGGTACCGGTAGCTGCTGTAACAGATTTAGATACTACTAAAAACATTCGTCTTCTTACAATTGATGAAGATAAAAAAGCAAGCTTAATTCAAAAATATCCGTATTGGGCAATTAATGAACTGCCGGCAGGTACTTATTCAGATCAAACTGAACCGGTTAATGTTATGATTGCACAAATAGTGCTTATTTGTAACAAAGATTTAGATAGTGATCTTGTATATGAAATTACAAAAACTCTCAAT
Source organism: Sedimentibacter sp. (assembly GCA_032006665.1). GTDB lineage: Bacteria > Bacillota > Clostridia > Tissierellales > Sedimentibacteraceae > Sedimentibacter. Next base: position 13,395 of record DALZMP010000029.1, on the reverse strand, counting down.
GAAAGTACAGAAGAATTAGGTCAGATTCACCAAAATGGGCTAGATTGGAATATAGAAAATACTAAAATAGTATATGACCAAAATATTGTTCCATTTCATGAAGGTGCGTTAAAATACTACGAAGAAGTTTTTAAATAATAATTATAGAAGAAGTGAATTTATTTCACTTCTCAAGCTGTTGAAAAAGCCCGTCTGCTGCGTTACCGTTCAGGCATCCAATTCTCGCTTATGTCTATATAAGCTACGGTTGCCTGCCCTCCAGTGTCCTGCAGGTCGAACTTTTTCAACAGCCTGTCATCTTGATGACTTTGTTATCAATCTTGCTAGAAATTTAAGGAGGTAGAATTAATGAGTAATGTCAATGACAAAGATTTAGCAAAGAATGATTTTTACATAGCGAAGCAAATAACAACTAAAATTACATCAATAATTGCTATTGCCATGTCTCTTTTTCATTTTGTGACTTCAGCAATGGGGTCATTGCCTACAATGCAGCAGAGAAGTGTCCATGTAGGGTTTGCATTAATGTTAATTTATTTACAATCAGCCATTAAGAAGGAAACTAATAAATTTAAGTATGTTACAAATATGATTTTGGTATTATTTTCCCTTACTTGTTCAATATATATTTTGCTTAACTGGTATGGTTTAGCAATGAGAGTAGCTTTTCCAATGACAACAGATTTAATAATCGGGGCTATTTTAATTGTTTTAGTTATAGAAGGAACAAGGCGTAAGCTAGGATTGGCATTACCTATTATAGCTTCAATCTTTATTATATATGGTTTTGTGGGAGCATATTTACCCCCCAGCATAGGTCATAGAGGTTACAGTATAGCTAGAATTGTTGGACAGCTTACAATGGCCACGGAAGGAATATACGGCACAGTTGTCGGAGTTTCAGCAACATACATTTTTCTTTTCGTATTATTTGGTGCCTTATTAGAATTTTCCGGTGCTGCTAAATTTTTTATTGATCTTTCAACTGCATTTTTTGGAAAAACTAAAGGTGGAAGTGCAAAAGTTGCAACAGTATCAAGCTGTTTATTCGGAATGGTATCAGGAAGTGCTGTTGCAAATGTTATGGCTGTTGGACCATTTACTGTGCCAATGATGACAAGAGTAGGGTATACCAACAGATTTTCAGGAGCTATTTTATCCGTTGCAGGTACAGGGGGACAATTCATGCCTCCTATTATGGGTGCTGCTGCATTTATTATTTCAGAAACTTTAGGTGTTCCATATGTTAATGTAGCATTAGCAGCGTTAATTCCGGGATTTTTATATTATGCGGCAATATGGTTTATTATAGATTTGAGATCCAGCAAAATGGGAATTAAGGGATTAGATCCTGAAGATATTCCTGACTGGAAAGAAGTTGTTAAAAATGGATTTTATTTGGCGTTACCATTTATTATGTTAGTAGTGTTTTTAGCTATACTTAGATGGTCTCCCATTAAATCAGGTTTTTGGTCAATTATTGCTGTAGTTGCTGTTTCTTGGGTCAAAAAAGAAACTAGAATGGGATTTAAGGAAATAACAAATGCTTTTGAAAAAGCGGCATATGGAGCATTAGATGTTGCAATAGTATGTGCAACTGCAGGTATTATTATAGGAATGTTATCATTAACAGGATTAGGTTTAAAATTTTCAAGCCTTTTAGTAGCCATTGCAGGTGGAAATAAAGTTATTTTATTAATGTTAACTGCTATAGCAGCCCTGGTATTAGGTATGGGTATGACAACTACTTCAGTTTACATTATTTTGAGCGTATTAGTTGCTCCGGCATTGGTAAATATGGGTGTGCCGCCTTTAGCAGCTCATTTGTATGTATTTTATTTTGGAATTTTATCAGCTATAACTCCTCCTGTAGCAACTGCGTCATTTGCAGCTGCCAGTGTTGCTAAAGAAGAACCATTTGCTTTAGGATTTGCAGCATGGAAAATCGGTCTTACAGGCTACATTTTACCATTCATGTTTATATTCAATGAAGAATTGTTATTTGTCGGCTCTTTTTTAACAATTTTAAAAGCAGTTGTTACCAGCTTAATAGGAATATTTGCTCTTTCTACAGCTATAGAAGGGTATTTCCATGGAAACCTTAATATTTTGAAGAGGATAGTGCTTTTTGTAGCTGCAATATTAATGATTGATTCAGGCTTGATGACTGACTTATCAGGTTTGATATTGTTAGCTGTTGTATATGTACCTAAAATAATAGCTAATAAAAAATCCTCTTTAAAAGAAGTTATATAAAATTATTATCATAAAACAAAAATAATTATAAAAATTTAATAAGAAAGGTGAGCTAAATGAAAGAAGTAGTAGTAGTTTCAGCAGTAAGGACACCAATAGGCTCAATAGGAGGAACAATAAAAGATGTTCAGCCTGAAGTATTAACAAAAATAGTAATCGAAGGTGTTATTGATAAAATAAAATTAGATAAATCATTGATAGATGAAGTAATTATAGGTCAGACAAAACAAACGACAGATGCTCCAAATATAGCAAGGCTGTCTTCGTTAATGGCAGGGATACCTGAGAAAGTTCCAGCTTACACAGTCCACAGACAATGTGCATCCGGAATGCAGGCAATATTAAATGGAATGCAGCAAATTCAGTGCAATTATTCAGATGTAGTGTTGGTTGGCGGAGTAGAAAGCATGAGCACCGCACCATTTTACATTAGAGGAGCCCGCTTCGGAGTAGGCAATGGGAATACTGTATTTGTTGATCCTAACATTGAAAGTCAACCCAAATCACAGCCAAACGATACATACGGAACATTTAACATGATACAAACAGCAGATAACGTTGCAAAACAATACAACATAACAAGAGAAGAGCAGGATGAATTTGCTTATGCAAGTCAATTAAAGGCAGTAGCAGCAATAGATTCAGGCAGATTTAAAGATGAAATAATTCCGGTAACAGTTCCACAAAGAAAGAAGGATCCTATAGTATTTAATACTGACGAATATCCAAAACGTAATACAAGTTTAGAAAAATTAGCTAAATTAAAACCGATATTTTCAGAAGGTACAGTTACAGCAGGAAATGCATCAGGAAGAAATGACGGAGCATCAGCATTGATATTAATGTCAAAAGAAAAAGCAGAAGAATTAGGGTTGAAGCCATTGGTAAAAATAATGGGGGCAGCTGCTGCAGGAGTGGATCCGAGAATAATGGGAATAGGACCTGTTCCGTCAACACAAAAACTTTTGAAAAAATTAAATATGACCATAGAGAACTTTGGACTGATAGAAATAAACGAAGCATTTGCATCACAATCAATAGCAAGTGCAAGAGAATTAAACATTGACATGAACAAATTAAATGTAAATGGCGGAGCAATAGCACTAGGTCATCCGCTAGGCTGCTCAGGAGCAAGAATTTCAACAACACTAATTTATGAAATGAAAAAAAGAAATGAAAAATACGGACTTGCTACACTTTGTATAGCAGGCGGACTAGGAATGGCAATAGCATTTGAGAACTTAGATTAATTAGGAGGGGACAAAGTTGAGCAGAATAAATAAAATAATGGACATAAAAAAAGCAATGTCAAAAATTAAAGATGGGGACAGAATAATGATTGGAGGATTTGGATTAAGAGGGTGTCCAGATGATTTAATAGATGAATTAGTAAAAACAAACAAAAAAGATTTAACGATAATAAGCAATGACCTTGGAGCGCCGGGAGTGGGTCTGGGGAGATTATTATCAAACAATCAAATTAAAGAATTAATAGGAAACTATTACAACTGGAACCCAGATGTAGCAGATGCATTTAATGCAGGAAAAATAAAAGTAACATTAATACCACAAGGAAGCTTTGCAGAGTCAATAAGAGCAGCAGGATGCGGAATACCGGCATATTTCACCCTTGCATCAGCAGGAACAGAACTGGGAGCAGGAAAAGAAACAAGAGGATTTGACGGAAAACAATATGTACTCGAACAAGCACTATTTGCAGACGTTGCATTAATAAAAGCAGCCAAAGCAGATGAATTAGGAAATTTAGTGTATTGCAAATCAGCCAGAAACTTTAATCCGGCAATGGCAACAGCAGCAGAATACACAGTTGCACAAGTGGGAGAAATAGTTGAGGCAGGCGAACTTGACCCCGAAGCAGTCATAACTCCTCATATATTTGTAAATGCTGTAGTAAAGGGGGAAAAGTAATATGGTCAATATATCAAAAGAAGATGCAAGCAGCAGAATAGCAAAGAATATAGCAGCATTATTCAATGATGCAGAAGATATAACAGTATTAAACTTAGGCGTAGGAATTCCGACACAAGTATCAAATTACATAACAAATGAAAATGTATATATACAGGCAGAAAATGGAATGGTAGGAGTAGGACCAATAGCAGAAGGAGATGACATTCATCCTGAACTAATCAATGCAGGAAGGCAACCGGTGAAAGAAACGCCGGGATGTTCCTTCTTAGACAGCAGTGCATCATTTGGAATAATAAGGGGCGGTCACGTAGATGCAACAGTAATAGGAGCCTTTGAAGTTGATCAGCAAGGTAACGTAGCAAACTGGATAATACCAAATGGCAAGATGCTTGGAGTAGGCGGAGCAATGGATTTAGTAGTAGGAGCAAAGACTGTAATAATAGCAATGATACATACCAGCAAGGGAAGGCCAAAGCTTATAAAAGAATGCACTTTACCAATAACAGGCTATGGAGAAGTGGATATAGTAGTAACAGAACTTGGAATGTTCTTCTTTGAAAATAGCAAAGTGATTTTAAAAGCTATAGCACCGGAAATAGACGTAGATTATTTAAAAAGTGTTACGTCCCTTGACTTTGAAGTTAGTGATGATTTAAAAATTATGGTAGATTAATTAGTAGTACAAATAAAATTATATTAAAAATTAAAAGGTAAATTCTATTTTTGTGATATTTTGAATTTGCCTTTTAATATGTAATTTTTAAATATAGCCCTTGACAATTGCACTATTAAGTGTTACTATATACCTGTAGTAAGTATTACTGCATACCGGTTATACAGAATAGCGAGGAGGAATCGCGTTGGAAAATTTAACGGAAATGCTCAAAGGCGTGCTTGAGGGTTGTGTACTTGAAATTATTAGCCGAGGAGAAACATATGGCTACGAAATAACGCGGCAACTGAATGCTCTAGGCTTCACAGATGTTGTAGAAGGAACTGTTTATACAATTTTAGTTCGGCTTGAGAAGAACAAACTCGTAGACCTGGAAAAAAAACCATCTGATATGGGACCACCTCGTAAGTTTTTCGTGCTCAACGACGCAGGTCGCATTGAATTACAGAGGTTCTGGGAAAAATGGGAATTCATATCATCAAAAATTAATGAGTTAAAGGAGAGGAAATAATGAATTTTTGGGAAAAAATAACCGGAAATGACATAACTAAAGAGTTAAAAACTTTTGAATTGCGAGCCAAAAAGCTACCGAATGATTATCAAGCTGCTTGGGAAGAAATTAAAGTTAATTTTTGGGCATATTCGGATTTCACTGGTCGTAACCTCATTCCAATTCTTGATGGTGTACTTGGTTTGTTTGAAGAAACTGCTGCGGACGGTCAGAGCGTACAAGAAGTTTTGGGTGACGATATCAAAGGATTCTGTTCAGCGTTGGCAGGTGAAGAAGGGGCAAAATCTTTTCGCGACAAGTGGCGAGAGCAACTAAACAATGATATCGCTAAAAAATTAGGTAAATAGGAGGAGCAAATGAATATAAAAGATATACAAGATATAATGGAAAGTAAAAAGGAGTGGCGAGCACATATGGCACGTGTCAATGCGCTCCCGAAAGATTATCAGATTGTTTATAAAGAGATTCAAAAATATCTCTTTAAGGTCGGACCTGTTGAACTAAATGATGGGATAGATTTGCTTTCAGAGATAATCGATCTTTTTGCAGAAGGCGCGGCCTTGGATAAAGGTGTACTTGAAGTGACGGGTATAAATGTAGCGGCTTTCTGCGATGCTCTAATCAAAAATTCAAAAACTTACGCTGAAACCTATCAAGAATCTGTCAGCATAGATGTTAACAAGGCCATAAAAAAGGTCACAGATAAAACAAAGTAAAGGGATATATAGCGATTAAAAATGTTAATGTAAGGGAGATTGTAGATTGAGTAAGTGCGAGTGGATATTATGCCCAGTTTGTGGCAACAAAACAAGGGTCAAAATATGTGATGATACGGTGCTTAAAAACTTCCCACTATTTTGTCCCAAGTGCAAACAAGAAATGATAATCAATGCAAAACAATTAAATATATCAGTTATCAAAGAGCCAGACGCTAAGCTGCAGAGCCGATAACATGTGAGTAAAATCACAGTTATCGGCTCTTTATTTATGAACTTTTCAAGCAATATTGAAGGGATTAGTCGCAAATTTAGTAAGGTTATTATATTGTAAGGAGGAAAAGAAAATGAAGCAAAGTATCATAGATATTAAAGGTTTAAAAAAATCTTATAAAGAGGTAGAAGTGCTCAACGGAGTAGATATTGAAGTAGAAAAGGGAGATATCTTTGCATTGCTAGGCTCCAATGGAGCTGGAAAATCAACGATAATTAAAATTATGGCTACTTTACTTAAGGCAGATGCCGGAAGTGTTGTAATCGATGGTTTTGATATTGAAAAAAATTCAGGAGACATTAGAGGTTTGATCAGTCTTACTGGTCAGTTTGCTGCTATTGATGAAATTTTGACTGGACGTGAAAACCTTCAAATGATAGCAAAGCTAAGACATATTAAAAAACCAAATGCAGTAGCAGATGAGTTAATTAATCGTTTTGGTATGTCAGAGGCTGCAGACCGCAGAGTAGGTACTTATTCTGGAGGTATGAAAAGAAGAATTGATATCGCAATGAGTCTTGTGGGAAATCCCAAAATTATTTTCCTAGATGAGCCAACAACAGGCCTTGATCCGGAAGCGCGTTTAGAAGTTTGGAAGATTGTAAAAGAGTTATCAGATGCGGGAACTACAGTATTCTTAACTACTCAATATTTAGAAGAAGCAGAACAACTTGCAGATAAAATAGCTATTCTTCATGGTGGAAAAATCATTGCTCTAGACACGCTAGAAGGATTAAAAAAATTATTTCCACCTACAAAAGTTGAATATGTTGAAAAACAACCTACATTAGAAGAAATATTCCTAACAATTATTGCTAAAAAGGAGGAGATATAAATGCAATCTGCAAATAAATATTTTTTCAAAGATATGAGTGTTATGTTTGGACGTTCAATGCGACATATTTTTAGAAGTATGGATACAATTATTACAGTAAGCATCACGCCTATTGCTATTATGTTATTATTCGTATATGTATTTGGAGGTGCAATAAGAACCGACACAGAAAATTATATTGATTATTTATTACCAGGTATAATGTTAATGGCTATTGGCAGTGGAATTGCATATGTAGCTTATCGCTTGTATATGGATAAGGAACATGGTATATTTGAACGCTTTCACTCCATGCCTATTGCACGGTCTACTGTATTATGGGGACATGTATTAACTTCGATAATATCTAATGGAATTTCTGTTGTAGTAATCATAATCGTTGCATTATTAATGGGTTTTCGTTCTTCAGTAGGGATATTAGAATGGTTAGCTGTATTTGGAATTCTTGGGGTGTTTACACTTGCTTTGACTTGGATTGCTGTAATTGCCGGACTCGCTGCAAAAACGCCAGATGGTGCAGGTGCATTTTCCTATCCAATTATCTTTTTGCCATTTATAAGTTCTGCTTTTGTACCAACAGATACTATGCCTTCAGCAGTACGCATTTTTGCTGAAAGACAACCGGTAACTCCTATAGTTGAAGCTATTCGTAATTTGTTAGCAAACCAACCAGTAGGAAATGATATATGGGTTGCTCTTGCTTGGTGTATAGCGATAATAGTTGTTGCTTATATATTTGCAATGAGGATTTATAAGAAACTATAATCTATTTCTAATCGTGAATTCTTCATGTGAAGCAAGATATACTTAAACAGCCATAATAAGTAATTGATAAATGGACTGAGCTCTAAAGTGTGTTTAGCATTTTAGAGCTCAGTTGTTGTTATATGGTTTGGCACCGCTTGAGTTTTAGTTGGAACCATTTTTATTATATTATATTTATTTGAATTATTAAAAGTTAAAACTATCTTATAAACATTATCCGTTCTTATTGTGTTTATACATTTTACATTTTTATAAATATCACTTTGGGTTATATTTATAAAACCAAATCCAGTAAAATTATATAAACTAATTCTATATTCGCCGTTTTTATTTTTTTCTAAAACCGCCGCTAAATCATGTCCATAATTAAAATAATCTCCAAAAGTTATATCAACTAAATCCCAATCTGTAAAAAAAGAACCCTGCCATTTTTTATAAAGTTTCTCTCCATCCCAAGAGTAAAAGAAAGGTCTATTCCTTACATCTTTATAGAATACAGTATCTTTATTTACTCCAATGAAAATATCTGCATCATTATCATTGTCTAAATTACAAGCATCCACTTTCCAAGGATTTATATCGGAAAAATCTTGTCTGTAGATTTCAGTAACCACAATAGTTTGATTAATTGAATTTGTATCATATATAACTAAATATTCACCATAAGTACTTTTTTCATTGTGCTTTGTAATTACAAGAATTTCATCATTTTTATCTTTATCTATATCATAAAATTTAAAGTCAATTATTTTTTCTTGAAGCAGTTTTTTATATTTAAAATAATTATGATTTGAATAAAGAGTATTATTCTTAAACACAATTTTATAGATATTATTATCTATGTTAATATTATAATTTTTTGGCTGATTGTATAAAAACAATATGCAGCCAGCCAAAAGGATACTAATAATTATCAATTTCTTTTTCATTTAATTCGCCCAATCAATTTCCAAATCTGAATTAATGGTAACTTTATTTTCTTGTTCGGAAATAAATGATTTTGTCCACTTAGGTTTTGATGGAACACGTGGTGACGGCTCAGTTATTTCTACAGATTCAAAATATTCAACATCATCACCTACAGTTTTATTGCCATTTTCATCGTATAAATCTTGGGTTATATACTCATCCTTCGATTCATCATAATAGTGTATTACTTTTTTAATGCCATTTAGGTCATACCACTCTTCGTCGGTCATTCTTTTATCTGATAAAAATTCATAATAATTAAATAATGCACCTTTAGCTAAATATGTTTTTCCGTTTGTGTTACATACAACATAAATTTCACAAGGGAGCCCATTGCCTAATTCTAAATAATGCCCTGATGGCACAAATGCATCTGGTGCGACAGTTGATACATCAGCAATGAGAGCAGAAGTATAATTGTTATCATCTGTTATTCCGGCATTCCAGAGCATAATATTTAAATCTTGCATGATATAATCTATTCGTCCGCCATAGTGGTAAAGTTTTATATTTTCTTCTTCTGTTATAGTTTCATTTGTTAGCTCCTTAACAGAAACATTCATTAAAGTTTCTTGCATTTCTATTATTGAATCAAGTATTTGCGTTGAACTTTCATCTAACATATTTCTGACTTTTAAGTTCTCTTTTGTATTTTTTGCAAGCCATGTTAACTTTGCATAAACTTCAACATTAGGTTCAACATAATTGTATGGAATAGTCATTTCGCCTCCACCGCCCATTTCAGCGCCGGATTGCTTTTTATACAAAATACTGTCATGCTTTAGTTCAGCATAGCTGCCAAGTGCTGTATGTATATTTTTGTCAGTCCACTTTTGATTTCTCATAAATTGAGGCATTCCATCCACATCTTCAAAAGAAACAGAAGAAGATTTTAAGCTCCATAACCAACCATTATATAAATCTGATTTCCATTCATCATCAGTTATGGATTTTTCCTTATTATGCATTATTTCTAAATTCTCTGTGTATTTTGGCCAATGTACTTTGGGTTCATAATAAATATCAAGTATTTCTTCAGCCCTTTTATTATCAAAAGCAGAAATAACATCAAGGCCTGACGGTACAGGGCGAAGTTGAGGTTCAATTAAATTTTGCATTGTTTCAGCATCAAAAGAATATCTTTGCCCCATAAATCTAAATTGTTTACCAACCGGTGTTGTAACCGTTGAATATTTAGCTTGTATCTTCGGTTCAGGCAACAATAATGCTTGTTCTAATAGTTTATCATTGTAGGAAGTATCTTTAAAAATATTAATATCAGGATTAGAACCATATACTTTTTTAATTAAATCCCTATATTCAAAAATTCCTAAGTCATCAGATAATCCGGTATATAAAGCTGTAGTTGAGTAAATATTTTCATAGTTTTTAAAAGTTTCTTCATCGCTAAGTGTCAGGGAAGTAATAATCATAGATTTAACCATATTATCCATATCCAAAGTTGGCTCAGCTTCTTTATCCATAAATACAGGGAAACCACATTGACCATACCACATCATAGTTTTAAAATATCTAATGAGATTATCATTTCCTGCATAATGCCCCCTTACAACAAATTGAGAATAATCAAGGTCGTTTTTTAATATGGGGGATTCTTCAAAATCAAATGCATCATTAATAAGTATTATTTCTTTATCAACCATCGATGATATTTCAGATGGTATATTATGTTCGTCTATGTTTATTTCCATTAACCTGCAAGCAGTCATAAAATATGCAGATATGAATTTCAACTCTTCCTTTAAGTTTTCATAGTGAGAATCATTGTAATATTCAATACTTTTTTTAAGCATATCTTGTGATAATTTATCCAATTTTTCATACATGGAACTTAATTCAATATATTTTAAACTATTATCATAAAATATATGATATAAATGCAACGCTGAATCAACAGTTATAAACATAGGTGATTTTTTATACATAGGAAACTCATAGATATGGTGCATTTGAAGATCAGAGTAGCTTGGCTTTAAAACAACAAATCCATCTTCATAAATAGAATTTTTTTGTTCTTCTGTAAAACCTGTGTATTGACCTGCATTAAATAAATTTGACAAATCCTTATTAATATCATAACTTTTAACTTGAGGTGTAAATTCAGGCAATACATATGGGATATTAACATCATAAGATGACATTCCATTGTTCCATACAGGGGATGTTTCTTCGTTATCCAACTCTTTATCATTATATGCAACAGGAATTTTATCTTCTTGTTTTACTTGAGTATTAGCGCATGATGTCAGCATAATTATTTGACATAAAAGTACTGCGACAATGAAAAAACTTATAACTTTTTTATTGTACATTTTTACCTCCAGAAACTTAAATTTCTTTTAAAAATAACAATCTATTATACCATATTATAACAAAATTGTAAATTTTATTTCCAGAAAAACATTTACGTATATTCTCGCATGCAATATTAATAACCTGCTCGTTAAACCTGACCTGTTGAGGAGAAGCAATGGCTGTCATTGGCTCTGCAAGCATATCATTAAGCTCATCACCAACAGATACAACAATATTGAACTGCATGAATTTCAATATTTCAATAACTCCTGTGAACGGATGCATATTTTGGAATATCAAATATTCTATAAAGAAAGTGAAATTATGAAGATTATGGTCCTAATCTTCATATGTTTAATGCCAAATGTAAAAAAATTACAAAAAATTTACATATTAATGCATTTCTTTTTATATTCCTCAGGTACTATATCACTGTAATAAAAAAACTATATATCGGAGGGAAAAATGAAAAAAATATTAACTTATGTACTATGTTTAGCAATGATACTGTCATCTTTAACAGGCTGTGCAACTGTAAGTGCCCAAACAAAATCAACAGTACAAGCACAGAAGCCAGCTGTTAGCCAGCAGCTTGCATCAAAATCTAATTTAAACAAAGCTCCTAAATACATATTTATGTTTATCGGGGATGGTATGAGCTTTGTACAAGTAAATGCAGCTCAAGTTTACGAGGGTAACAACACAATAGGAGAAGTCGCTCCATCACTGGTTAATTTTTCACAATTTCCTGTAGCTGGCGTTGCTACTACTCAGGATTCTACATCATTTTGTCCTGATTCAGCTTCTACAGCTACTGCATTGTCAACGGGAGTTAAAACACACAGCGGAGTAATAGGGTTAGAGGTAGATAAAACAACGGTAGCCCCAACCATTACAGAACTGCTTAAAGAACAAAAAGGTATGAAAATAGGCGTTGTATCAAATGTTACCATTAACCACGCAACTCCTGCAGCATATTATTCACATATTGTATCCAGAAATAGTTACTATGATATAGCTATGCAAATGGCTGATTCAGGCTTTGATTATTTTGGAGGAGGTTCAATAAATAAACCAACAGGTGATAATAAAGATCAGAAAAATGCATACGAAGTTTTAAAAGAAAAAGGGTATACAATTGCAGATACAAAAGAAAAAATATTGGGTCTTAATAATAAATCAGGTAAAACATATGCTGTAAGCCCTGTACTTCAAGATAGCGGTGCTATGCCCTACGCTATAGACGCTAAAGAAGGAGATTTGCAACTTGCTGACTTTGTAAAAAAAGGTATTGATGTATTAGATAATAAAAATGGATTTTTCTTAATGACTGAATCAGGAAAGATTGACTGGGCTGCCCATGCAAATGACGCTAAATCAGTAATTACAGATGTACTTGCATTTGAAGATTCCATACAGGTGGCAGTGGATTTTGCTGAGAAGCACCCTACGGAAACATTGATAATTGTAACAGGTGATCACGAAACAGGCGGTATGACAATAGGCTATGCAGCAACTGGATATGATACAGCTTTTGATATACTGGAAAATCAAAAAATGTCATATGTTGCATTTGATGAATTGCTCAAAGATATGAAAGAACAAGATAAAGATGGTTTAACATTTGAAGAAGTTATGCCTGTAATTACTAAAAACTTTGGACTTGCTGCTCCAAATGAAATTGATGAAAAAGCAGCAGGTTTAGAAGTAAATCCATTAGAAATGACCAATGGGGAATATAAAAAATTACAGGAAGGGTTTGCCGAATCAATGAAGGAAGAACCAACTGAAAATGAAGAAACCTCTCTTCTTTACGGAGGATATGATCCATTATCAGTATCACTTACACATATTTTGAACAACAAAGCCGGTATAGGCTGGACATCTTACTCTCATACAGGAGTACCAGTAGGGGTATTTGCAGCAGGAGTAAATTCAGATACATTCAGCGGTTCATATGATAATACTGATATATTCAATAAGCTTGCTGAAGTTACAGGCGTCAAAGTTGGAAAATAACAAATAAGACTAGTTTACAGGCTGGAATCTTTCCGGCCTTTTTTATACTAGGAAAGTTCTCCTCCTAGTATATAAAAAAACGAGGATTGCAAAGGACGGGACGTCCTTGCCGTTAAGACCAGCTAATAA
>DALZMP010000028.1:0-28216 GCA_032006665.1 Sedimentibacter sp. | reverse complement strand
TTAAATTATCAAATATTTTTAAATTAGTTATTGACAATTCTTAGCTGGACTTTAATACTATTTACTATTTTTATTCAAAAAAAACGTTTCTTGTAAATATTTGTAAATTATTATATAATATATATAATTATAACATAAAATTACAAAATCCGAGGGATAATTGTAAATTAATAAGACTTTTATTTAAATAAAAAGGGGTATGGGATTTTGGATACTAGTTTAATAGAAATATTGCCTAAAATAGTAGCTGCTGGTAAAAAAGAAGCCGAACAAATCTTAGAAAGACTATCTAGTCAATATAAGCTTGAGTCGTAAACAAGCTGAAAAAGATACTGATACTGCGAATGTTATTGCAAAGAAAAAATCAGCACTAGATTGGGTAAATAAAATTAATAATCTTAATGCAGAAGATAGAATGAATTGCGAATTGCATTATAGTTTAGTTAGTGATGAACTGTTTTATCAGTTTAAAGAGAATGGTGTAAGCGTACTAGACATATTAAAATTTACTCAAATAAAAAAAGTAGAGACAGTAGAAGGTTAGATAAATGTTTTTGATTTAAATTAACAAGGAGGAATTTGAAATGGCAAAGCAAGTTTTTTTTAGTTTTCATTACCAAGATGTTTTTGATTTTAGAGCAAATGTTGTTAGAAATCACTGGCTAACAAAAAATGATAGAAAAGATGCTGGATTTTTTGATGCATCTATTTGGGAAGATGCTAAAAAACAAAGCGATTTAGCGCTTAAAAGGCTTATAAATAGTGGACTTAATAACACGTCTGTAACAGCTGTTCTAGTAGGGTCACAAACTTACAATAGAAGGTGGGTTAAATATGAAATAATGAAAAGCATACAAAAGGGTAATAAAATTCTAGGTATACATATAAATGGCATTAAGGACAAATATGGCAGAATTAAAACCAAAGGACCAAACCCATTATATTATCTTGGTTACAAATATAGCAATGATGGAAAAAATCTTTATTTATATGAGTATACAGATGGAAAATGGATTAAGTATCCTGATTTAGATACTTATATTTTAGATACTACAGCTTCTGTAGAAAATAGAGGAAAGTTTTATAGATTATCAAGTAATTACCCAATTTATGACTAGGTAGATGATGATGGATATAAGAATTTTTCCAATTGGGTTGAATAATTAAGTTGAAATGAGGAGTTAAAAAATATGTTAGAGCACCCAAAAGTTTTTATATCATATAGTCATAAAAATGCTAATTATGAAAACAAAATATTAGAGTTTTCAAATAGTTTACGTGCTGATGGTATTGATGCAAATATAGATTTATACGAAGAATCGCCTGCTGAAGGTTGGCCACGTTGGATGGAAAATCAAATAACTAATGCAGATTATGTTTTGGTAGTATGCTGCAAATCATATTATTATAAATGTTATTCAAGTAATAGTAGTAAAGGTGTTTCCTGGGAGGTTAACATACTATATCAACACATTTATGATACAACCTCTCAAAATACGAAGTTTATTCCAATTATTTTTGAAGAATCAGATGAAAGGTATATTTTGACTCCATTAAAGGCATTTACATACTATAATGTTGGAGAAACAGAAGGAGCTAACAAGTTATATTGGAGATTAAGAGGAATTAATAAAATTCAGAAACCACCGCTTGGAAAATTGAAACCACTTCCAGAAAAAGAGCAAAGAACGATGTTTTTCTCTTCGCCGATAGATTTGAATAAGTGGAATAGCGCTGGTTGGAAAGGAATGTTGTATTTATTTTATCCTGGATATGCTACAGTATTGGGATTACTTTACCGTAATTATTCAGCTTCTAAAGAAATATTTAATGAGTGGAAAAAACTATCTAAAGGAGAGTTTGCGGATGAATTTTTGAAGGTTGATTATATTGTTCCTCCATTTCCAAATGAATGTTGGGTGTATTCGAGTAAAGAGCGTAATTATGGCAAAGGTTATTTTGTACTCATAGGACCTAATGTAGATAAATCAATTAATAGAGCAATAACCTCAGGAATAAAACAAGAAGAACTGCTATTAACTACTGTAAGTAGATACCAATGGATGGATGAAATGAATGGTTCTCATAATCGTGATATGTTTAAAAGTCTTACAGCAAATAGAACAGGATATTATCTTATGCCAATTGGAATTAAGAATGAAAATAAGCCTATTAAAGAAGAAAACTTAATTATTGATTTTGACTATGCTATTAAAATGAAAAATGTTACATTTAAAAATGGAGATCAAATAAAAGGAAATGATTTTTGTAAAATAGTTTTGAGAAATCCAGAAAATAATGCTTAAATAGAGATTTATTTTACCATAAAGGAGATCATTAAATGACAGAAAATCAAATTAAGCACCTTGAATTCATACAAGCTAATATATCTCATATGAATCAGTGCTCTTTTCAAATGAAAGGATGGACTATAACAATTGTTTCAGCTTTATTAGCATTATATGCAGCTAGCATAGATATAAATACTAACCCAAAAGGAAATTTAGCTTTTGTGTTGATTTCTATATTTCCAGCAATCCTATTTTGGTTTTTAGATTCTTATTATTTACAACAAGAAAGGAAATTTCGTGGTATATATAATGAGATAGCTATTCTTAATTGTAATAAAATTACCACTGTAAAGGATTTTGAAATGCCATTGAATAAATATAGTGGAGGGGAGTATTCTTATATAAGCTCATTATTTTCGATTACGGAATGTCTATTATATTTATCAATTATTATTGCTTTGTTAATTATTGGGATAGTTATGTAAGTTTACTATGAAGTAAGTGTGATAGTAGGATATTTAATATTTATGTAATTAACCAGAACGCGAATATGAATTAACATAGATTTTATCTATGACTTTATTATACAAGGAGTAATAAATATGTCAGATGAATTAAAAAATATTTTTGTATCACATCAACATAACGATGCAGACAAAATAGAATCATTTAAAAACTTAATAGGCAAACATGGAATTGACATGAGAGATAGTTCTATTTATGAAAACAAGTTAAAAAATAATGCGAAAAATGAACAATATATTAAACAGGAACTGATAAAACCTCAAATGCAATGGGCTGGGACTGTTGTTGTACTTATAGGTAAGGATACTGCTAAAAGTGATTATGTAAACTGGGAAATAAAGACAGCTGCAGAGATGGGAAAAAGAATTGTAGGTGTTTACCTGCAGGGGGCAAAGGAAGAGGACATACCTTCAGAGTTAATCGAACATGGACATAACTTAGTAGGATGGCATGGGGAGAAAATAATAAAAGCGATAGATGGAGAAGATATGGATTGGGAAAACCCGGATGGAGGTCCATGGAATAATAGTCCATTGGATTTGCCACGTTATCAATGTTAGGAGATAAATATGAGATATTATTCGTATGTGATTCCAAGAGATTACGGATTTGCTCCTAATCCTTATTTTGGTTACTGTACATTAGCTACTTGTAAGCCTAGAATTAGGAAAAGTGCACAGAAAGGTGATTGGATTGCTGCATATGGGGCATCAAATACAAAATTATGTAAAAAATTAGTTATGTTGATGCGAGTTGGGGAAATACTGACATTTGATGAATATTGGGATGATATTAGATTCAAGAATAAGCGTCCAGTTTTTAATCGAGGAATGTTTTGTGCTTATGGCGATAATATATACCATCATATTGATGGAAATTGGATGCAGGAACCTTCACATCATAGTATGGTGGATGGAAGTATTAATAATGCAAATTTAGAAACAGATACAAAAGTAGATCGAGTGTTAGTAGCAACAGAATACTATTATTTTGGAAATAATGCAATAGAAGTCCCAAGAGAATTTAATGCTTTAATTGGGTCAGGTCGCAATCACAGAGTGCATACTGATAAAAACATAATTGACGAATTGATTAATTTTGTAAGCGAAAACTATGTTATGGGCATACATGGTATTCCTTATAGTAGAGTAAATGGTGCATTTGCTCATTACCGAGGTGAAAAATGATGAGAATGATTTTTTGTAATCCAGAACTTACTATGAAAAATACAGAGTCTGCAGATACTTTTTTTAAAGAATGTAACGAGATTTTAAACATCTATGTAGCGGATAGGTTGTATATTTCGTCTGTGTTTCAGATGAATCAGTTATTGGCAGTGGATGCTAATGAGAATGATATTTTTGTATTTTTTACAGCTGAAAATGGTGAATATAATGAAAAATTTCTTAAGTTGATACAGAAGTATAATGATGCTAGAAGCAGAATATGGGCGATTGCTATGGAAAACAATCCAGAGTGTAGACGTCCACCTGAGCCAGTATCTGAAAAGCAAAGTTTTGATGTGTCTTGTCGCAATGAAAACAGGAATCCTATGAAAAATAACATGAAGGCAATTGCACAGATTTTTGCTAGAAAGATTATTTCTCAGACATTATCTCCACTTTATCGGGATGAAGTTTTGTATTTTATCAGTCATCGTAGGGTAGATGGAGAACATATAGCTGCAAAATTGGCTGATGAATTAAAAAGATTGACAAGAGAAAGAAATGTATATCGAGATGTTGTTAATGTTGAAGTAGGAGATGATGCGCAGAAAGATATCGATATAAATTTGGAATTGAGCGATGCCATGATTTTTTTACAGACTGAAGAAGCACAATATTCTCCATACATTATGAAGGAACTATGTTATGCCCTTATTAATGACATTCCGGTTTTATGGATTCAAATTGATAATGCTTCTTATTCGAAATTGGAAATTCGACCCGGGGAAGCACCTGTACTCAGATATATGAGTGAGGAGTTTGACAATCCTGATAGATTGATAGAAATTGTAGATGAAATAGAGGATAAGTGTTTTCATTTAATTATGAACTCTTCAAACCAAGTATATTCCCATATTGAATATTTAAATGATATGTGTAGTGCAAATAAAATTAAGCTTGCGTGTGATAAGAATGCAATACTGGCATATGAGGTACAGTATAAGGAAAAGACAAGAGATTTGTATGATACAGGATTTCGAAATCACTATATTCAATGCTTTGGAAGGAATCCTAAAGAACAAGACATTCAGCAATTTGTCAAAAGGGTAAAAGAATCAAAAACATATGATAAAAATGATAGATTATTTCTATTGTCAAATCATGGTCAGCGAGAAAAGCAAGTTAGCGATGCAAAGGTGACAACGGAGAATTTTGATGATTATTTGATGAACATTGAAAATGTTTATGGGAGCAATAGGAAAAAATTAAACAAGAGAATAATATTGTCTGGAGCTTTTCCAGATTGCGATGAGATTTATAAAAGTTCTTTATTAGAGGCTGTATTAGTATATTCAAGAGAAATTATAAAAAAAGGCTATACTTTGGTTTTTGGCGCACATCCAACTTTTCAAAAGCTAATTTTTGATATAGGAAGAATATATTCATCAGATATAAAATATTCTATTGAGATGCATATGGACAAGGCATATATGGTGGGTTATGATATAGAAGAGCTACAAGAAAAGTGTGCTCTAGTATTATCAGATGGTTTGAAAGAAATGCGAGAAAATATGATTTGTAAAGAAAAGAGCGAGTTGTTAATTTGTTTAGGTGGAAAAATCAAGGAGGATAAATCTCTGCAGGGTGTAGATATTGAAGTAGAAATGGCAAAAAGTGTGGGAATCCCTGTAGCGTTGGTTGGTACAGTAGGAGGTCGTTCCAGTGAATATGCTTTCGAAAGGCTAACAGCAAATGATTGGTCAGAACTGAATCCGTGGAGTAAGTCATTGAATGAAAGACTATTTTACAATGTGAACCATAGGATGATGGTAAAACGATTATTAGATATAATAGAACATGAAAGGTAAGATGATGGAAGATAATATACGAAAATCTTATACAGGTATTTATGTTTTTGAAGGAATTGATAATGTAGGAAAATCCACAATTGTTCAGAACTTAAAAACAAAAATATGCGAAACAACGGATTATGATTGTATTAATATTGCTTTTCCAGGAAATGAGCCGAGAACTTTAGGTAGTTTAGTTTATGATATACATCATTATAATAATAAGTATTTTGATATGTCAATTAATGACGCTAGCCTACAACTTATGCATGTTGCAGCGCACATAGATTTGATTCAACGAAAGCTTGTAGGAGAATGTAGTTCATCAAGTATAATATTGATGGATCGTTTCTGGTGGTCTACATATGCATATGGATTGGCTGGAGAATTAGAAAAGGATGTTATTCACTCTATTATAGCTCCGGAATTAATATATTGGGAAAAGATAAATATTAAGAAAATATTTTTATTAGAACGTGAAAATCGAGCAAAAGAATATGAGACAAAAAAAGATGAAGCAATCATTCAAAACTATAGAGAACTTGCAAAAGGAAATCCAAAGTGTAGAATAGTTAGCAATAACTGCAGTTTGGAGGAAACGGTGACAAAAATTTATGATAGCATTTTAGGAGGATAGGATTTATGGGATTTGGAGATTTAGAACCAACACCAGTATATGATTCCTATTGGAAATTTGCCGCAAAGCGACAAGAGGTTTTCTTTAATCGAATACTGAATAAGACGTTTCCATGGACAGATGATGAAATTATTCAAAAATATAAATTTACAAATGCATATAGAGCATCAGATCGTGTTAGTCAATATTTAATAAAAAATGTTATTTATAATAAAGAATTTTATACACCTGAAGACCAGTGCTTTCGAATATTGTTTTTTAAGCTATTTAATAAGATTGAAACATGGGATTATATGGAAAGTGGGTTAAGGGAGATTGCCTATTCATCGTATAATTATGAAAAATACAATCAATTGTTAACTCGGAGAATTCAGAATGATGAAAGAATATATTCTGCTGCATACATAATGCCATCGGGAAAAAGTTGTTTTGGATTTGATAAAAAGCATCAAAATAATTTGAAACTTTTAGAATACATGATGAATACAGGATTATCAAAAAAAATAGCACAAGTTAAAAATTTAAGAGAATTATACAAAGTGTTACTTGATTACCCAACATTAGGTTCTTTTTTGGCCTTCCAATTTGCCATTGACATTAATTATAGTGAATTGTGCGATTTTAGTGAGATGTCTTTTGTTGTAGCCGGTCCAGGAGCTAAGAATGGAATTATAAAATGTTTTAGAGATTTAAAGGGATATGAATATGAAGATATCATTAGGTATATGGCTGAAAGGCAGGATGTTGAATTTGAAAAAAGGGGATTGAAATTTAAATCTTTATTTGGTCGTAGTTTACAGCTAATAGATTGTCAGAATCTATTTTGTGAAACAGATAAATATGCTAGAGTTGTTCATCCTAATATTTGTGGATTAGATGATAGAAAAAGGATAAAACAACAATATGTTAATCGAAATTTAAACAAAATTGAATATTTTTATCCACCTAAGTGGCGAATAAATGATAGAATAAATATGTAATAAAAAAGGAGTATTCAAAATGGCAGAATTTATTGTTGGAAAAACAGCTAATGAGGTTTGGAAAAAGGCAGCTGCTAAACTTTTGAATCAGAATAATACTTTGAATGGACGAACAGGTGAGGTATATGAATTGTTACATACATTCATTGAAATTAATGAGCCTAGGCAGAAATGGGTTTTTGATCGTATTCCGCCTATAAGTGTTGGATATGCTTTAGCTGAGTTAGTATGGATAATAAATGGTGAAGATAGATCAGATGTCATTAATGCTTGGAATCCAAGTTTGAAAACCTTTTCGGGAAAAGGTAAGTTTTATCATGGTGCTTATGGAAAAAGAATACGTGATCATTTTGGATTTGACCAGATGGAAAAGGCATATCAAGCATTGCAAAATGTTCCTGAAAGTCGTCAGATAGTGATACAGATTTATGATACGAAGGTTGATTTTCCAGTTGAGAGTGGACGACCACGAGATGCAGATATACCATGTAATGTTTGCTCAATGCTAAAGGTCAGAGATGAAAAATTAGAATGGTGCCAAATTATGCGTAGTAATGATGTGTTATTAGGAATGCCTTATAATTTTGTACAGTTTACAGGTCTTCAAGAAATCTTGGCCGGATGGCTTAGACTAGATGTTGGTTCATACAACCATTATAGTGATAGCTTACACTTATATAATCGTGATATTTCTAAGATTGGTATAGGGCAGGAAATGAAGATAAGAAATAACGATTCTTTGTCATTGAGTAAAGAAGAATCAGAAAGAGTTTTTAAAGACATATATGAAAGAATGAAGGCTCTTGTTTTTAATGAAGTTACAGATAAAGAAATATATTCGTTGGCTCAACTAAATTCCGAGCATGAAGCATATAACAATATTATGTTGATTATTGCAGCATATATAGCACACAAAGTTCATTATTCTGATTTGACAAAAGAATTAGTTGAAAAATGCACAAATAGCGTATATACAACAATGTGGAATAGGTGGGTTAATGAATAAAATTAATGCTGAGGTAATTTTTACAATAGGTTGGGTCAGGATTATTAGTGGAGGTAGGTTAGGTCAGATAATAAAATTAAGCATTTAGTTGATTACAGAACTTAATATACCTATTACTTCAAATGAATATTCTCTTAATGAACTTAAAATTGTCGAAATGAATGAAAAATAATTAATCAATAGATTTTTTAATAATAAAATTTGTAAGAGTTTAATTTTTTATGAGAAAAGGTAGCTGTTGCCTTTTGAGTTTTATAAAAATTTTATCACATTATTATTTTGCCACAATAATTATTTTTCATCAACATTGGTTGTTGACGGATAAAAATAAATGTAACAAAACCTTATTTACTAGGATTTCTGGCATTTTGTCTTGCTCACCATCAATCCTGATTTTACGAGCGTATATACTTCTTGGAAATATATGTATGTCCTTTTATTATACATTAATTTCTGAGAGTATGTCACAGAATTTTCGTAAAAAAAGATGGATTGTAATGAATGAAAATAACCAAGAGGAGGTGCAAAATGATACTATTTGATAATGCGGAGTATGATCGATTTTTCAATCCGCTTTGTTGCAAGAACAAAAGAATATATTATGAGTGCATTTCGCAGCTCATTGAAAAGTCCAAGGCTGTTCCGCTTCTTTACGAAACTGATGCTAGGGATACTTTGATTTTGTATCTTCGTAACTGTGCTTATGCAGTGGAAGAGGAAGATAATACTGGCAATGCTGATGAAATTATTAGTAGTAAAAAATCAGAGACTGAAAACGCCAGTGCCATTCTTAGATACTTCAGACATTGTGGCTGGATATCAGAACGTGAGATTGGAAGAAATGGTGACAATATTGCAACGGTTATGCCTTATTGTAGGAAGATGATTGATTCTATCGAGAGAATCTTTAATCGTGATAATAGTGCTGCTTTGACTAACCATATTTTCTCAATTTTTGATATTTTGCATTCTGCATTTATCGTAGATCATGGAAGAACACATAGGCCATATTCCAATATTCTGGCTCCGGTAACGGACAGTGTATCGGATTTGAAAAATGAACTGTTGGTGCTTAAAGATAGCATAAGGTCTATTATGCGCATGATTATAAAGATGACAGAAACCTATGAGTTAGGACAGTTCCTTATCAAAGACGAAATGATGGAGTCTTTTTTTAATGATTATTTTTTTATAAAGAAGGATGGTTTGATACCTGGATATATTTCAGAAATTGAGAAGATGATTAGACAGATTACTAATACAGAAGTCTATGAGAATATAATTAAAGAATACCATAACTTAAATAATGTAGATGAAATCGTAGCTCGGGAAATAATAGATAGTCAACTTTCGGAGGTGCAGAGCTTCATTAGTTATGATTATGTCAAAGAGATGGATTACATTGATAAGAAGATCAATAACTATTACAGCCTGTATTCTACCAGAATCCTTATGGTATTAAGCAATAATGTTAATATGCAGACATATTTGAATGACTTGCTGATGACAATTAAGGATTTTGATCCAGATGATAAGAAGGTAATCATTGATTCCATATCTAAGTGTTTTGGTTTGCAGTCATATAAATATGTTGGAAGAAAATCAATTGAACGCAGAAAGAAACGCAAACCGAATACGAAGAGCGGTGCAATTATTACAAGTTCATTGTCTGATGAAGATAAAGCAAGACTTACAGAAGAATTATTATATGAATATCCAGACATGTATGGTGTGAAGCAGGCTGTAGGTTACTTTGATATTATGCTTGAAGGTAAGGAAAGTGTAATACCAGATGAGACGATGGTAAAAACCAGGGATGACGCTATGATGGTGGCGGCCAGTATCATATATTCTGGAACTGGAGATTTTCCATATGAGGTCGAATTCTTGGAAGGAACTATAGAAACAGAAGTTGCAACGATAAGCAATATACGAATTAAGAGGAAGAAGTAAATGAGTGATATCAAATTAAACATTTCTGTAAAAGAAGAAAATAACATATTGTTCAAACGTTGCGTCCGTAAGTTGTTGGATTCAACGTTCATAGTTGGCGACAAGGATGAAAAATTATATGCATTTATATCAAGAGAATCAAACAGGCAGGATATTTCAGATTACCTGCGCATGATTGGATTTGATGTGTTAGTAGACACAAATTTAAGAATTGCTATGCTGAAACCTCATGAGGCAGATGAAGAAGTAGTAGGATTAAAACGAGCAAATGTTGTGACTTTCACAACAGAGCAATACCATTTGCTACTTGTGCTTTGGGAGGTGTATCTGGAGAACCTGGGTTACAACGATGAGAATGTCGTAATGCGTGGTGATCTGATTGATAAAATCAAAGCGTATGAAGTAGATATAGATAGTAATAAACTTTCAGCTGCTATGAAGATTTTTAAGAAATATGATTTGGTTGAATATGATCCAAAAGATAAGTCGGAAGATGCAATCATTACATTGTATCCGTCATTGCAATTTGGCTGGGATGTTGCACAGTTCCAGACGGTTTCTTCAGAATATATGAAGAATAGCAAGGCAGAGGACGATATGCAAGAACAGATTTCAGATAGTGAAGAAGATGAGGAGGATGTGGAATGATCAGATTGAAATCGATTCGATTAATCAATTGGTATGGATTTAGCCAGATCACTGTTCCTGTAGGCTTCTTCACTTTGATTGCAGGTAAGAATGGAAATGGTAAATCTGTATTATTGGATGCAATAAAATATGCACTATATGGGGACACAGTATTTAATAAATCTACAGAGAATAAAGGAAGCAGAACTGTGCCTTCTTACACAAGAGGATTGCTTGATGCCACTGCAGGAACTTATATGAGACCAGCAGATCAATTGCCAAATGTATACACCCATATTGTGCTAGAAATGGAGGAGGTAGAACTTAAAAAAAAAATTATACTTGGAACCGTCATAGATACAGACTCTGGTAATGGATTCGTAACTAGAAGATATGTCGTAGAGAATAAAACACTCAAGGGTGTTGCCCATACATATGAGGAGAATGGTCAGACCATTCCGTATAGTACATCTGAATTGCAGAAAGTTCTAGGTGTAAAAATGATGGATGTAAAAGAGGGCGTGCTCAAGTTTATGCAGAGAACAGGATTGCGTTTAAATGAACAGCAGTTAGCCTCTTTCCGAAGAAAACTTCGGAGCATTATGTGCTATGATCCCAATGCCAAGATAGATCAGTTTATCAGGGAAAGTGTATTAGATAAGAAGAAGGTTGATTTCTCCAAACTAGTAGAAGCAAAAAATAATATTGATACATTGAATATGAATTTTGCAACCATTGATGCTGAAATTAAAGAACTTGAAGATATACTTAAGCTTTTTGATAGTTTGCAGAATACCAGAAATGTTATCCTTGCGGATGATGTAAAGATTGCATATAAGCGTTTCTTGAAGTGCAAGAAAGATATAGAAGAAGCAGCAAGGAATATGGATATTGCGACTAGACAGATTGCGGAAGATGAGAGAAAGCTTGAAGCTATCGCTATTCGTGAAAAAAAACTACGTGAGGTTTATAATAAGGCGAAAGATAATTTGAGTTCCATGGACTGTGCAAAGGCAATTGACGAAGCTGAGCAAGCCTTACAGAATGCAAAGTCTGAAAAGGAAAAACTTGAAAAAGAAAAGAGTGTACTTAACGAATTCCAAACCAGAGTAAGTGAATTGTTAGCCTGGTTTTATGAAGAGAATTTGGAAATAGAACAACAGGATGTATTGTCTTCTTTAAATTTGGGTAATTTTACAAAGATTCAGAAAGAAAGTAGTGTCGATTATCTATTACAGGAAATCAAAAGGCACAGAGATGAAGTTCTTGCTGAAATAACGAGAGCTAAGGATTCTTTGAAAGAAAATCAAAAACAACAATCCAAGTGGCAGCAGGTAATTGATGATTGTAATTCCAAGAAGACAACATTTTCAGAAATACCTGATTATGTTGCGTTAAAGAATGAGATTAAAAAAGAATTTGAAAAGAGAGGCATACAATCAGAAGCCTGTTTTGCGTGTGAATATGTTATTGGGTTAACGGATGAATCATGGCGTGATGCTATTGAAAGCTATCTTGGCAGACGTAGATATACTATTCTTGTTGAGCCGGAATACTACGACATTACCGATGATGTGCTTAATGCTTCAAAAAATAAATATGCACACTTATTCAATACAAAGCTTTTAATGAAAAAAGAGATTACGCCTAAAGAAGATTCCATTGTTCATTTTATTGAAGTGAAGAATCCGGTTGCAAAGCAATATTTTGATTATCAGCTTGGACGTTTTCACGCAACTACTAAGGATAAGGTTAAAAATTACGAGAATGCTATATCAAAAGAGGGCAGGGTATCCGTTGCTATGGATAGTTTCTTCCTGCGCTTTGATAAGATTAAGTTCTATTGTTTAGGACAGGAAACAATAGAACTTAATAGAATTAAAGCTACAAAAGCATTAGTATCTTTGGTTACTGAATATAAGGAATGTCGAGAACTATTGCAGCTGAAAGAATCGAAGAAGTCATACCTGGAAACATCTATGGAACTCTTTGGAGAGTATAACTTTGATGCTTGTAGACTTTATGATGTAGCATTAATGGACTTTACTAAAAAACAGGATGATTTAGAACGCCTAAAAGAAGCACAAAAGAATAATCTGGAGTATATTGAGCTTGCTGAACAAGTAGGAAGACTCGAACAGGACCTTGAGGATATAAATAGAGAGCGTGAAGCTATTCGTGACGACAGATCTGCTATGCAGACGGAATATAGAGTGAATGAAAGCAGGCATAAGGAAAAAACTGACAGTATTGTTGTTATAGAAAGTGAATTAAAAGAATTAGAAATCACAAATAATGTTGTCTATGCGAAGGCAATTGAAGATTATGAAAAGCATATCTCAAATGGACAAGGCAGTGCAGGCGGCACATTGAAGGATAGAGCACGTTCTGAACGTTCATTGAGAGAAGCAGGTGAGAAGCTAACAGGAGCCCAAGCTTCATATAATGCGGCCAGAACAGCAGATAATCATTTGCCAATGTCTGATAAGTCCAGAGCAGAATATGAGGCAAGAAAGTCAAGAATCTGGATGGATGATTTGCAAGAGATACAGCAGAAGTTAAAAGAGCAGACTAGACGATATGAAGAAATCTTCAAAAATGAGTTTGTACTTACAGTGCTGAAATCCTGTGAAGCTGCAAGAGATGATTTGAAACTAATAAACGCTGAATTAGCAAGATTGAAATTTAAATCTAAGTATGCATTCGATGTTAAATATGTTAAGGATGGTTCTGATTATGAAAAAATCCTTGATTATGCAAAATATTTAAAAGAACGCGAGGAACTCGGGACTACATCTGGACAGATGATATTTGATGCGCTGACATCATATTCGGATGATAAGGGAGAAGAACTAAAAAAGGATATTCGAAAGATTATCAACCGAATTGTTGAAAGCAATGATAAGGATCAAATCGAGCATTATGCGGATTATCGTAACTATATGACATACGAGATTTTGCTTACGAATGATGTTCTCAGCAAAGCTAAGCTTTCAAAACAGTCTGGCTATAATTCAGGTGCTGAAGTTCAGATTCCATACATGCTGATTCTGTTATCGGCATTGTTGATGATTTATAATGATAAGCTTAATTCAACAAGACTTATTTTTATTGATGAGCCATTTTCAAAAATGGATCCAACCAATGTCAAAATCATGCTTGGATTTATGAAGGAGCAGAATCTTCAGATGATTTTCTGTGCACCTGATAAGACTGAGTTAATTGGTAATGAATGCGAAGTTGTATTGCCGGTTCTTAGAACTCAGGCTGATTTGATGGAAATTGGTATTGTTGAAATGCACAAGGGAGTGTAGTGAGTGAAATACGAAGAGAAGATACTTAAGCTTTTGGTTGATAATTATCGTAAGAGCAAAAAGGACTCTGGTGATAATAAAACTAATAGAAGAACTCAGGTTAAACCGGAAAAATTATATAAAAAATATAACGATAACGATGGTGATTTTGAAGAAATATCAAGACTTAATAAAGAGGTAAATGAGTTGACAGAGAAAGGCTTTGTTTATAGTGATACAGAAACCTTTGGAACCCAGATACAGAGCATTTATCTCGTTGATGAGCGAATTCGGGATATTGAGAAATATCTCAGATATAAGTATGGATATGTGTCGAAAGACATGCAGATTCAGCAGTTACATGCGCTAATTGATTGTTACAGAAATGCTTCACCTATATGTGAAAAGGAATGCGCACTTTTATCGGCGAGCATAGATAATAGAAGAATCCCAAAGAACATAGAGGCTCTTGATGATGTTTTCAAAGCAATTTCGTTTATAGAGAATAATCGGGATGATTTTTATATCAGAGAAGTTTCGATGAAAGTTTATGGTGATTCAAAGTTCTTTGAGACTGTAACGTTACAACAGGTGTGTACTTTGTTGCGTAAGTATTCAGATAGAACAAATGAAGACAATGAGATGATTGATGAAGTTCTGGTAGATTATCATATTTATAAAGAGCCTCAGAAACTTTGCATTAAAGGGAACGTGGTGATAACCATTTCTGGCATAGATGTGGATATAAGTGGTTTCTCTGAAGGAATAGAGTTCATGGCATCAGATTTTGAAAACATTCAGTCTGTAAGTATATATACTCCGAAGTTCATGACAATTGAGAATAGGACATCGTATTTGAGATATACGGACGATGATATTGTTGCCTTTTATCTTGGAGGTTATGCAAACAGATATCAGCGAGAATTTATAAAACTGATTTACGATTCAAATCCAGAGAAAGAATATTTACATTTTGGAGACATTGATGCAGGCGGTTTTTGGATACATCACAATTTGTGTGAGATTACAGGGATTGCCTTTAATTTGTATTGTATGTCATCTGACGAACTTAAGAATAAAGAGTATGAGTCTTTTTTACATGGGTTAACGGAAAATGATATAGCCAGACTTCAGGAATTAAAAGAGATGGATGCATATGCCGATACAGTGGATTACATGTTAGATCACAATGTGAAACTGGAGCAGGAAATAATCAGCTTGGCCTTCATGAATAGGAAGTGATATTTTGAAAAAGTGCTCAGAACGACAAATGGGGACGTCAGACTGCGCAAAAACACAGTCTGACGGTTCTATCTTTATTTTTATATAGTTGTTCTAAAAATTAACCATAACAAAATTTATAAAATAGTTTTTATATTATTTATGATGGGAAAATCATTAGAAGTATTGTGGCTGTCAATTAATATATGATTAAATGTAGAGTTTATGCTTGAAGATAATTTTAAACATATAATTCGTTACATTTTTTATTATCCAAAATATATTATTTTTTTATAAAATTGAAAAATTAGCAAGGGATTTTGTTACATTAATCATTATCTTTTGTTACATTTATTTTTATCTATCAACAGTTGAAAAGTGAGTGTGTGGAAAGCTTTAATATATAGGGATTTCTAAGAGTTAAAGATAAAATTCAAATTCTCAAAATCCCGCAAACTCTTGTAAAATGGGAACATATCCACCATTAGTAATTCGGAGGGTTGAGTGGACAGAATAACTTTTGAGTAGGTTGAGTAGATAGGATTGATATTTGAAGGTTGAGTTTATAAAATGGATATAGGCTAATCAACATAGGGCGTAAGTCTTTAAAAGGTGATTAGCCTATATAAATTTATTAAAGATAAACTGTAAGTTGTATTTCATATCGTCACGAAAACTCACGATTTGATATGAAGATTATTTATATAGTTGTAGGTGATTTTTATAGTGAAGGGAATTAAAGTAAATGAATATTAAGACTTTCAAAGGATTTGAAGAGATTTATCCAGAAAAAGTAGATGGAACGGATTCTTGGTATTTTGGTCAATGGACTCCATGTTCAGAAGCATATGAAGTTCCAGAGTTTAAAAACAAGTATCCTGGAACGAAACTATATTTTATAGAATATCCATCAGGAAAAGTTTTTGAACCAATTAAGCAGGAAATGAATGTTTTTTTAGAGAGACCTATTTATGAACATAAAGATAATTCATTTGGAATTATTCGATATGATTTTAATAAAAAAGTTATACAGGTACTTATCTTTAAACCGGAGAGTTCCAGCATAAAGACTATTAAAGAAATACCTTTCTCAAAAGTTGGAGATATGATAAATCTACGACTAATAATTTCCCCATTTGCATTAGTTAAGCACGATGTGCACAACGATTCAGTAGAATTTCTATGGCCAAAAGAAACAAATTATGAATTCGAAAAAAATGAAAGCTTGTATTTCCAAGATGACAGGAAATTGTATTTGACAAAATGGATTGAGGATCCAGATTATCGTGAAGAAATCATTGTTAGAGATACTATAACAGGTCAAATCCTTGAGCGTAGTCCTGGATATTTACGAAGAATGCCAGATGGTTCAATGTGGAAAATGACATCAAAATAAACATGTTAGTAATGTGACTATGAAGATTCCCGTAGATGTTTAGTTTCAATTTGTAAGATAGCTATATAAAATTTTCTGAAGGAGGTATCAAGTATGTCAGAAAACAAAAAAGTTCATTACAGGTATTATCAATATATATATTGAACGAATAAATTAGAAGTTATAAATATAAATGATTATATAATGGAGGGAGTGTCCAAAGTGAAAAAGAAAACAAAAATAGCAATAATAATATTATCTTGTATCATTTTAGTAGCTATCGCAGGGTATTTAGCAATTGGCAACCCTGTTATACTTATTAGCAATAACAAATTAGAAAATTCAATTAAATCAATTGATGCTGAAATTATCAAATTGAATGAAGTTGTACCTTTTGATTGGGATATAGTATATACTTTTGGGCCTTATGCGAGTAAGGAAAGTATTGAAAAGATTGTAGGATTCAAAAGTGATGATATTAAAGAAAACTATATCAATGAAGGAATGGTACATTTGCTTTTTGTGAAGGACAAAAAAGTAGTAGCAAGCATACTTGGGTATAGTGAAAACTTGGGATACCGAATAGATTTTCCCTCAAAAGTAACATTTACCGAAAATGCTCAATTTAATGTAACAATTTCTGATGGTGTTGTGATATTAACATACATAGAATAAGCATAATTCATTGTGAGAGAACCACCAATTTGTATGGCACTTTATGTAGAATTATTTAGGAGGTGCAGTATGTCAGGAAATTCAAGAATACATTTCATACCACCCAAACCTCCTAAAAGAGAAAAACGGGTTGGTATTTATTGCCGTGTGAGTACAAATAGTGTAGATCAACTAAAAAGCCTAACAGCACAAGTATCGGCACTAACAAGATTAACAGCGGCAACACCACAATGGTTACTGGTGGATGTATATATGGATATTGCATCCAGTAAAACAGGTTCTTCTCGTAGAGAGTTTGCAAGGATGCTGGAGGATTGCCAAACCCATAATCTAGAAATCATACTCACCAAGAGTATTAGTAGATTTGGCAGGGATACGGTTGATACTCTAGAGGCATTAAATCAACTAAAGACATTAGGTATTCGTGTTATATTTGAACAGGAGAATCTGGATACTGCCGACACTGACAGTGACCTAATGATTTCTATAATAGAATCTATAGCGCAGGCTGAAAATGAATCTCGTAGTGAAAATATCAAATGGGGAATAAAACAACGTGCCGCACAAGGGACTTCAAAGCTATATAACAGAAAGTGTTATGGATATGTACATGATAAAGAGGGCAATCTGATTATCAAAGACAATGAGGCTAAAAATGTAACAAAAATATTTGAGATGTACCTCCATGGAAAAAGTGTTATTGGTATAGTTACTGAGTTGGAACATTTGGGTGTTAAATCTCCTACTGGAAAAGATAAGTGGAGCAAGCGTACGATAGATGTGATGCTAAGCAACGAAAAATATACGGGTAGTGTAAGGTTATTGGATAATGGAAAACATGAAGCGGTTTATTTATGTGAGGATAACAATCCAGCAATTATTTCTAAGGAAACATTTCAAGCAGTGCAGATAGAAAAAACTAAAAGAAGTAATGTCATTAAAAGCGAAAATGGAGTACAAAGAAAAGGTAAAAAATATAGTTCGAAACAGTAAAGTTTAAAATAGCCTAATTGAAAATTGTAGGTCGAGAAGATAATATAGATTTAAAACCTTTATAAACTCTAGAGTTTTGTTATGTTTTATAAAAGTGTGAAATAGCCTAACAATTTCATGTGGAGACGGTAGTATTGATGTCAAGAGTTGATAAATAAAGTGTAAAAAAGGCTTAAAATATGGACTTTCCAAGGGTCGGAATAGATACTCTGACTCTCGGATTTTTTATTGAATAAATCAGAACAAAAAATATCAACGTTAGAAATGACGTAGGGTTGAGTTGACAGGATTAAAATGGATAGGTTGTGGAGATAGATAGTTAATATGTAGGTTGAGACTATAGAATTGTTAAGATGACAATAGAATACCTTATTCAAACAGAACCTGTCTATTTGTAGATAGGTTCTGTTGTCTTTCACATAGATTTGTGGTACAATTATTCTCGATATATTACTATTCAAACTAATGGTGTTTATGAGGTTAATATATGCGTATAACATATAAGAAATTATGGATTTTATTGATTGAAAAGAATATGACAAAAAGTAACTTGCGAAAAAAAGCACACTTATCACCTGGGGTATTTACTCGTCTAAATAAAGATGAGGAGGTTTCAATAGGTGCACTGAAAAGTATTTGTGAAATACTTCATTGTGATATTGGTGATATTTGTAGCTTTACAGAAAATGAAAAGGATACAAAGTCCAGCTAAGAAATGTCAATAACTAATTTAAAAATATTTTAATATATAGTTGGGCTAAAAAAAGGTAACTTTAATAACCCTTTGAAAAGCTTTCAAAAAGCTGGAATTAGAATATGTAATTACACTATGCAGCGATGTCGCATTTCGCTTTCAGATAATTCATTTGATGTTCTTTTGGAGTGATGATTTCGAATTCTCTTTCATCACGTAAAATAGCAAAAACGATGTTACAAACCTTATGCATAACAGCTCCAAGAGCCACCATTTTAGGTTTGCTCTGACACTTTTTAAGATAATATTCACGTAAAACCGGATTGTTGGCAGAACCATTACGGTTAATGCCAATGCTGATTAAAGCCATAGTGTGGATTACTCTTCTGGCAATGCGTGAACCTCGTTTCGATATATTAACTTTGGTACCATTAAATTTACCGGATTGCTTTACAGCCGGATCCAGACCAAAATACGCAAAAAGCTGTTTAGGTGAACGGAATGCAGAAAAATCACCAATTTCGCACATAAGGCTTACTGCAGAAAGAAATCCTGCACCTTTAAAAGACTCGATAAGATGTATCTGTTTCACAAACTCAGTGCCTTGGTTAGCATCCACAAGTTCATGCATATCAGAAAGTATGAAAGAGACTTCTTCATCATACTGACGGATAAAACGAATATATAGACGAATGCGTTTAAAATTACTACTTACAGAATGACCAAAAGCTTTTGCATCCTTTGCAGCCTGAATAATGGTATTATACTTGTTTTCAGCATAAATAATTCCAAAGCGTGCAGTAGAGCGTATAGAGATAATAATATCATCTTTAGAAGCACTTAAAAATGTATCCGGAGAAGTGTATTTTTCCAGTAATGTTAATGCAGTGTTTGTAGTAATTTTAGAAAAAACATTTAAAAATTGTGGAAATACAATCCGTAATTCGCCATGAAGCTTGTTCACATAAGCAGAACGGTTGTCCATCAGGTCATAATATTCTCTTGATAGATTCCTTAAGTCAAGAGCAAGGTCCGAGGGAATAAGTGATACCTTTAAATCTGGTTTTAAACCAATTAAGGCAGCTTTTTTTGAATCAAATCTGCCATTATGTACTTTTCTAATGTTAATATTTGTGCTATTCTTAGTGATGATAGGATTTATGATGGAGACACAAAATTCCTTATCACGAAGATAGCAGAAGAGTGGGTAATGATAAATTCCCGTGGATTCTAGGAAAATGCGACTTTCCAAAGAATACATCTCTTCTGCTTCTTTGATTTTAGAAGCAGCAATAGACAAGGAATTTAAATCAAAGTGTAGAATTTTAAAAGGCTTTCCTACAAAGGTTTGGTTAGGTAGTGCAATAGACATCCAACTAAAATCAGCACCTACATCAATACCAACCGAGATAAATGTATCATATTTAATGTTTGACATGAGCGACAGCTCCTTTCTGATAGGAATCCATTTCCAAGCAATGAGTACACATCCTAGCATGTGATACAGGTATAGCCTGAGGCTCCCAACCAGCCAAATCATAAAACCTCATTGAATGGATTAATTGGCTTTTTAATAGGTATAGGTCAGTAGAAACTGACTTCCCAAGGGGGTCAACATTTTTTATCCTATCCCTTAAGAGTATACTTTATGAAAGCTTTGGAGTCTATCGGGAACCGTCAGACATGTTAATTTTAAAAGTAACACCTGATGAAGGAAGAACTCCTTCTTCTGTTAATAAAATGAGAAATGTATTATTTTTTTAGAAATATTTTAAAAGTTTAGCCCTCAGCGGCTATAACAATATTATACTAGGGGGTATTTCATTGAGCTTTTTTGGAAGTATTTATAAAGAGGAACTTCCATCTCGTGCTAAGTGTGTATATATATCTAAAAGATAGGTGTGATGCAAAGGGTGAGTGCTGGCCAGCAATTAATACTATTGCAAAAGATACATCGATGTCAAGGAGTACAGTAAAGAGAGCTATAGCCGATTTAATCCGTTGTGGTTTGCTTAGAAAAGAATCACGTTATAGAGAGAATGGTAGTAATTCCTCTAATCGATATTTTTTAATCATAGAGTAAGTTTCTAAATAATAGATTAAGAAGCATGACAAAACACGTATTTCCCACCAAGGGGAGATTACGTGTTTTTTGTGGACTGAGGTGAAGTTCATAGTGAACCAACCAGAAGGACTCACTTTAAGAATATATTTAACTTCAGAAAAAGAACAATATATTAATTTATATATGAATATTTTATTTTGAATTAAGAATATGCAGTAACAATTAATATATACCTAATAGAAAATTTTGGCACAGTGAAATTAAAATGAAAAAAATTCATTAGGTTTAAATTTTGTTCTAAAACGGTTCAAAAATCGATTGTTTTGCAGCGAAAAAGCAGCAAAAATAAATATTTATTGCGTTATCGCGCTGCAACAAATTTATATTACTGGAAACCAATAGTTTAAAAGTAATCACTTATCAATAATATCAAGGTAAAATGCTCATTTTGTTACTTTCTACCTTTAATAAAGATTGATAAAAGTATATTTTCTATGAAGACACCTATTGTAATCCAAATTGAAATAGAAAATACATTGAAAAAGCCTACCGTTGACCAATTTCTATCCCCAAATATAAAAGGTGCCAGTATTCCTCTTATGGCAATTCCATCATTTAATTCTGGTATTAGACTAGCAAAAAAATTATAGCCTAAATCGGATGTAATAATAACACAAACTGCTAATAAAATTAATGACACTATCTTAACATTCTTCATAAATTATTTTCCTTTCAATTTAAATTTTATTAAGTATAAAAGCCACCTTAAGTAACTATTAAACTTTGAAATACTAAGATTTTATTTGTAAATTTAGAATGTATACATTTTACCATGCAAAAGAAATTAATTCCACTGTCATTTTATTAAAGTTAAAAAGAAAAGATGTGTTCCAATTGAAAAAATAATGGAAGGATCTTGAAAGCACAGAGAAAGAAAAAGAATATTTTAAAAAGTTATTCTCTGAAATGTCAGTAAAAGAACAATAAAATTAAAACCCTATAAATAGTTAAATCTTCTGTTCTCAATATATGCCAAGGTGGGCTTTGTAAAATTTGCTGAAATTCCTAAATTATGTCAATTTACTCAGTTGTTTTTACCAAAAATCTTAGTTTACTGCAAATTTATATATAGTTCACGGCAAGTCGCCGCACAATAAAATAAAACTGTTATAATAAGAACACCATAGCAAATGAAAAGAAAGGAGGAATTAGCTTTGAATAACTTAAAGAGTTTACCAGTCAAGTTTGGTGGCATATTAGCAAGTTTGGCTTTGATGGTAACAGCATTAAATGTAAATACAACTTGCATGCTTATTGCTCATCAGCCTAAATTGCCAGAAGGAGCTAAGAAGCTTCGTAAGTTTTAATGAATGTATTTGGAGAATTTACGGACAAGCTTATAAAGCTGCAGATTGTGAATAACGAAGATAAAGACTTATATGTTTATGGTTTTCAACAATGTTTTTTATTATTTCTCAATATGATAACCGTAATGGTAATAGGTATTATATTCAACATGATTTGGCAGAGTTTAGTTTTTATGATTACATATAGCCTTTTACGAGCTTATGCAGGAGGTTATCATGCGAGTTCTCAGTCAATGTGTTATTTGTTTTCTATTGGAATGATAATAGCAGTGCTATTGGGAATAAAGCTTATTCCTTGGAATGACTTTATTTGCTTTATTATTACAATAATGTCAAGCACAATTATTTTGTTGCTTGCACCAGTAGAGGATAAAAACAAGACATTAGACCAAGAAGAATTATATGTTTTTAAAAAGCGCACACGTGTTATTTTGATTGCTTTTGTTTGTATTAAATTAATTCTTTTGTTTACAGGACAGCAACAAATCTCAATTTGCATGGATATGGCTATGCTTACTTTAGCTATAATGCTTATATTGGGAAAAATAAAAAATATATCTGGAGGTGAAATTTATGTTTAAGAAATTAGTAGTTATGGTGTTGGCATCTGTTATGGCTATGAGTATGAGTGCAACTGCATTTGCTAGTGAAAATGATAGTGCAGCTACTATACCGAGCAATAATATCATGTCAAACTATGTAGTAGAACCCATGGCAACATATGAACACACATTTGAAACAGATAGAATTTCAGATAACCTTGGATATTATGACTATTCAATAAGGATAGAATACAATCTTGACTCAAATGGGAAGTTTTCAAGTGTTCAAGGATATATTACAAAATATATGAACCTGCTGGCGACAAACCCTAATTATACGGTAATATGTGAGATTAATAATGCAACACATTCAATATCAAGTAACAAAGAAAAAATTACAATAAAATTTGATATGGATTACGAATATATTCCTGATTGGTTTGGATCTGGCTGGACAGAAACGAAAACATATGTCCTTGATTTAAGTGATATTTAGTTAATAGGAGGGAAAAAATGTTTAAGTTAAAAAAAATATTCGCTACAACCTTAGTGCTTTCTCTATTAGTATCAGCGGTTACAGTAGTTCATGCTGCGTCAACTTCTTGGAGCTATAGCAACTATAATTATGGTTCATATGTACCAAAGTCAGGGAGTGCAGAATCCACTTTTTCTACGGACACAGCAAAAACACAAATTGATTTTTCTTTTGACAGTAACAATGTAAATTCTATCATTGAATATAACAATGGCAACAATTCTTCATACCAAGGAACAAAAGGTTATGTTACTGTAGATGTAACAAGCGTCCGTACTGGAACTCTTGATATGATGCATGCTTATGCTATGGTATCCAATTTGCCTGATCCAAAGTTCGACATGGAGAATGACGACATATTTGGTGATAGAAATGAAGAATCAGAAGTAGTTGCTTTGGGAACTGTAGAAGCAGACGATTATTATGTTAAAACGACTTGGGAAGATTTCAGGTCTGGCGGAGATAAAGATAATGGTAAATGGCAGTGTCAATTTTCTATGAGCAAAAAAGGTATTAGTGATTATAATACGTTTGTTCAATCATCTGCAATTCAAGCAACTTTAAATTATGGTAAATATGCTGGTCAAAATTAACTTGAAAGGAGAATTAAAATGAAAATTAATCAAAAAATAGTGGCAATAGGATTTGTAATGATGATGTTATTAAGTACATCTGTTTTTGCAGTAAATGCAAGTGAAAATTCTAGTGGTGAAGTTTCTCAATATATTCAAGATGTTAAAGATTTGAATGATGAAATTTCAACACAAAGTATTGAAGATATTCCTAGCACTATAACTTTATCAGAAGCTATATCATATAAGCAATTAGAGAGCTATGCAACTTCAAATAATATTGAAATTGTTCAGGTACAAGCTAGAGGTATAGATAGTAATGGTAATAGAGTTACTTTTGCATCTAAGGTTCATAGAGGCTTTGAAGAAACTGAACAAATATTGCGTGAAATGGCTGATGAAGAGGGTATTGAGTTTATTGGGTATAATGCAATGTATGCACTGGTGGATTCTAAAAATCTACTAGATATTCAAAACAATGAGTATACATTTCTAGTAGATACCTCTGCCTATAAAATCAATAAGAGAGATGTGAGCATCACAAATGAATTATCATTTCCACATTCTTTTGCTTGGGAATTAGATGACATTAATGAATAGGGTATTTTAATTAACTAGATGAGTGTATATTTTTCAAATACACTCACCTAGTAGTTTTTATAAGAGAGGTAACTTAACTATGCCATATATAATATTATATTTTATTATATTACTTGGAGTTGTATTAGTAGGTGTAATACATAAATATGGGAAACCGCTAACATGGTCACAAAAAGTAACACCATTATTAATGTTAAGTATCATCACTACTATAGATTTAGCAGTGAATTTTGTAACGGCAGGTAGTTATTTTGATGACGGTATAAAAATAAATGGGTTTCTAAGCAAATTAATAATTGTCGAGGATAGCTGGAGTTTAGATTTATTTAAAGGATATTACATGACTTCTATGTATATTACGCTAGCAATTTTTTTAATGTATTGTATTATGTTTTTTGTGGATAGTAAAAAGTTAAGGTAAAAATTTATTAAGTGAAATAATAATGCAATAACCAATATTTATAAGATATTAAATAAAGAAATTTCAACAATTCAGAATATGTTCAAAAGCTATATATACATTTGCTCAAAATTGGAAAACTAGGAATAGTGTATATGTATGTTTAAGAAAGTATTCAATTTTACTGTGATTTGAATAACGAATTATTACAAATGATTGGCATTTAGCATAAAAACCGTTTCTTTATGCTGTGTACAACTATGAAAGCAAGATGATCAGTTACAATAGAAATGAATTCTAAATAAGACAAAAATCAGATAGGCTGTATATTGAGGAAAAAGAGTTTCAAACAAAAGTTCTGTTATTAACTAAATGAATTAAATAAAATCTCCTATTATGTTTTTTGGTAAGGATTACAGGAGATGAATAAATGCCACAATTCTTTTGAAAGATAAATCATATTTGTCTATACTAAAAATTACGAACTCAATACAAATGTGCTATATTTAACCATGAAAAAAAATGGCAAGCATGATATAATTATCTTATATTTATTTTGCTAAGGGGGGCATGGTGAATGTTTAGAATAGCAATTTGCGATGATGAGTATGCAATAATCTCACAAACTGAAAAAATTTTATTAGAATATGCAAAACTAAATTTTTTAGAGATTGATATTGAAGTATTCTCTTCAGGAGAAGAAATGTACATGTATATTAGAGAAGAGCATGGTTTTGATTTAATATATTTAGATATTGAAATGAAATTAATGAACGGAA
Source organism: Sedimentibacter sp. (assembly GCA_032006665.1). Taxonomy (GTDB): domain Bacteria; phylum Bacillota; class Clostridia; order Tissierellales; family Sedimentibacteraceae; genus Sedimentibacter. Next base: position 2,070 of record DALZMP010000028.1, on the reverse strand, counting down.
TTGAGGTTGGAAGAAATATACGTAAAACTTTGCAGGATCATAAGACTGAAATTGTATATATTTCAGGTAAAGATGGTTATGAACGACAATTATTTGATGTACAACCCTTGCATTTTATTCCGAAGCCCATCAATCCCAAGGTTGTAATAGAAGATCTAAATCTCGCTATGTTAAGAGCGGAAAAATTGGACAGCATATTTACTTATAAAAAGGGAACTCAAACATATAGAATATCAATAAAAGATATTATTTATTTTGAGAGTATTGATAAAGAAATAAAGATCGTTACTGTAAATCACGAAGATACTTTTTACGGTAGAATATATGACGTGTTTGAAATGGTTGCAAAGTATCAATTTATTAAAATCCACAGATCATATATTATTAATTATTTACATACTACTCTATTTAAATATGATGAAGTTATTATGTCTAATGGTATGCAGTTACCCATAAGTCAATCAAAAAGAAAAGAAGTCAGAGAGATTCAATTAAGCATAGAAGGGAGAAACAATTAGTGAGCGTTGATATATATGATGTTGTTTATATTGTGGGAAACCTTTTTATGACTTATGTTATATATAAGTTTATGGAAATATTTTATACAGAGAAGAGTACAGGTAAAAAAATAGTAATCTGGTCTTATGTGATATATTTTATAGTTATTTCTACTTTGCATATACTTGTTAAAGTCCCTATTGTTCTGATGATTTCAAATATAGGGCTTTTCTATATGCTAACATTGAACTATAAAAGCAGTATTAAAAAGAGAGTTTTTACATCAATTATGATATATCTTGCACTGATGTGCATTGAAATGATAATTGTTTTTGCGACAGGATATTTTAAACTAGAACTTTTAGAAAGAAACAATTATGAATCGATATTAGGAATTATTATAATAAGAGTGGTATCATATGTTGCTGTTTTGATTATTGGGAAGAGTAAAAATATTCGTCAAGGAGATATTGTTCCAAATACATATTGGTTATGTATAGTAACCATACCGATGGGCACATTATATTTGCTAATTACAATATTTATGGCTAGCGAGCTTACATTTATATCCGTATTAATGAGTACAGTTATTGTACTGGTGATAAATTTTGCAACGTTTTATTTATATGATGATCTTTCAAAAATACTTTTAGATAAGGCGGATAAAATATTCATGAATCAGCAAAACAAGTATTATGAAAGGCAATTTGAATTAATGAAAACTTCGTTGAAAGCTACTAAATCAATAAAACATGACTTGAAAAATCATTTGATTTCTCTATATGCATTGGCAGAAGAAGATAAAAAAGAAGAATTGTTGGGCTATTTATCCGAAGCAATAGAAATTGTTGATACGAAGCAAGAATTTGCTTGCACTGGAAATATTGGTATAGACAGTATTATTAATTTTAAACTACAAAATGTAAAAAAAGATGAAATAGATGTGACTATAGATTTAAATGTACCAAAAGAGATAAAAGTTCCATCATTTGATATCACAGTTATTTTGGGAAATTTATTAGATAATGCACTGAATGCTGTAAAAAAATTAGACAAGAATAGATTTATTAATATTAAAATGAAGTACACAAAAGGACGCTTGATAATAAAGATGGATAATTCCTTTGATGGCATAATTATTAAACAGGAAGGGGTGATTTTTACTTCAAATAAGGATGAAAGAAATCATGGTTTGGGGTTGGAAAATGTAAAATCAGCATTGGAAAAATATAATGGGACTATAGAATTTAAGTATGATGATAGAAATTTTCATACAACTCTATTAATGTATGTGGATTAGAAAGAGAGAAAACATGTTAATTTTTATGATGAATGATATGAAATATTGGAACTATTATGTATTGAAGGGGATATCTATAGTCTAAATATAGGCGACACTGAACAGTCAGTATTTTGTGATATTTTTATATTTCTGACTGTATAAAAAGAATAAAGATAAATTTAAAAATAATGCCTTGACATTTTAAAGTGTTGGGGCATTTTTTATACCCTCTTCCGTAAGTGCTGAATAAAATGCCGTAGTGAAACATTGCCAGAAAAATGCTAAAGTAA
>DALZMP010000027.1:0-31850 GCA_032006665.1 Sedimentibacter sp. | reverse complement strand
TTATTAGCTGGTCTTAACGGCAAGGACGTCCCGTCCTTTGCAATCCTCGTTTTTTATATACTAGGAGGAGAACTTTCCTAGTATATGAAAAAAGACAGCCAATTTATTTGGCTGTCTCAGATTGATGGCAAAATCATCAAGATATCAGGTGCGCATTTCACCAGCCTGAACTAAACTAATTTCACTCTATGATATACCTTTTTACCTTTTTTTATCATTAATTTATTATCAGTAAAATCTTTTTCTGATACTGCAGCGCCAATATCATTTACAATACTGTCATTAACGCTTACTCCCGATTGTTCTATCAGTCTTCTACCTTCACTTTTAGATTTTATTAATTTAGCTTTGACCATTAAATCAATAACTGTAATTCCTTCTCCCAGCTCTTCTTTTGTAAGTTCTGAAGTAGGAATATTTTCAGAATCCGCTCCTCCGCTGAACAATGCTCTTGCTGCATTTTGTGCATTTATGGCATCTTCTTCCGAGTGAATTAACTTTGTAACTTCAAATGCAAGTATTTCTTTAGCTTTATTAATTTCAGAGCCTTCTAATGCGCCTAATCTTCTTACTTCATCCATTGGAATAAATGTAAGAAGAGCCAGGCACTTTTCTACATCTGCATCATCTATATTTCTCCAATACTGATAAAAGTCATAAGGTGATGTTTTATTTCTGTCAAGCCATAAAGCGCCCTTCTCAGTTTTACCCATTTTTTTACCTTCGCTATTGGTTAAAAGTGAGAAAGTCATACCATACACTTGATCTCCGTCTTTTCTTCTGGTTAATTCAATTCCACCAATAATATTAGACCATTGGTCATTTCCGCCAAATTGCATCTTGCAGCCGTATTTTTGATGCAAAACATAAAAATCGTATGATTGCATCAACATGTATCCAAATTCAAAGAACGTAAGTCCCTTTTCCATTCTATTTTTGTAGCAATCTGCAGTAAGCATTTTATTTACTGAAAAATGCACCCCAACATCTCTCATAAAGTCCAAAAAATTAAGCGGTAAGAGCCAATCTGCATTATTTACCATAATTGCCTTGTCATCTGAGAAATCCAAAAATTTCTGAAATACCTTTTTAAAATTTTCACCGTTCTGTGAAATAATTTCTTGTGTCATAATAGAACGCATACCTGTTCTGTCGCTTGGGTCACCTATCATAGTCGTTCCGCCGCCTATGAGAGCTATAGGTCTGTGACCATATTGCTGCATAATAGACATAACCATTATTTGTATATAATGTCCTATGTGAAGGCTATCTGCAGTAGGGTCAAATCCTATATAGAATGTAACAGATTCTTTACCCAATAACTCTTTGATCTCATCTTCATGAGTACACTGCTGTAAATATCCTCTTTCTTTCAATACATCAAAAACATTTCCTTTTTCCATTATAGTTCGCTCCTTTAGTTCTAAATACGTAATAAAAAATAATAAATAAAAAAAGGTCATCTCTCCTGAAAGGACGAGAAAACCCGTGGTACCACCTTAATTTACACTTGAAAAGTGCCTCTGCCTGAATTAACGTTCAGGCAATCCGCCATAGTTTCCTATGGTAACTCCGGAATCGTATTTCACATTTCCTGTTCTGTAAGTCTTGCACCAACCGACTCACTCTCTTGATTGTAACCAGTTATGCTACTAATTTCCTTCCCTGTTAGCTTATTATATACAATTTAATTGCATTTTGCCAGTATTTTTTACACAATGCTTCAAAAAATGTTGCAAAGATGCATACAACTAATTAATTTATTAATGGAATAATAATATATATTTTAATCGTTGTCAAGGATTTATTGCATAAAACCCTCAAATATTAACATTTTGTATATAAACCCTTAAGCCGATGTTAAGAATATTGTAAACCGTTAATTCTTTTACAATAATATGTAATATTATTGTCACATTTGTCATTTTAAGAAGTAATTGAGGGTTTCTCTGGGGGTATGTTGATGCTATAATGCATTATGACGAAAAAGCTCATTAAAAAGTTCAATAATTTTCATGGTAATTTAAGGTTAAAGTAACATTTTCTCTGCCAGAAAAAATCTAAAACTAAATAGGAGTGATTTTATGAAAAAGAAAGCAATGGCATTAGCATTATCAGCAGTATTAGCTCTATCATCTACATCGGCATTTGCTACAGAGCAAGCAAATACAACAAAGGATTGTTTTGATTACAGTAATATTGTTAAAAATTACTACAACACTAACGTTGATAGTTCAAATTTATTAAACAAATTAAAAGTAAACGGAAAGTCAATAGACTTAAATTCAATAAAATTAAAGTTGGAAGACTGTGATACATCAAATTGGAAGTCAATATTGCAAACATACAAGAAGGAAGCAGCTGCGACTACGCCTGAAGTAACTACAGCACCTGAGGTCGAAGAACCTGAAGTTGCAGATGTACCTGAGGTTAAAGAACCTGAAGTTACGACTGCTCCTGAAACTAAAGAACCAGAGGCAGCTACACCTGTAAAAAATGAAACAACAACTAATACAACAGAAAAAGATACAACAAGCAATACAACAGTTTCTTCGTCAAATTTAAACTATGAGCAAAAAGTTGTTGAACTGGTTAATATTGAAAGACAAAAAAACGGTTTATCAGCTCTTACATTAGACACATCAATTTCTAATGTAGCCAGAACAAAATCAAAAGATATGGCTGATAACAATTACTTCGCACATCAATCACCTACATACGGCAGTGCCGGTGACATGCTGAAACAATTTGGAATAAAATGGTCGGCATGGGGAGAAAATATTGCATCAGGTCAGAGAACTCCTGAAGCAGTTGTAACTGCATGGATGAATTCAGAAGGACACAGAGCAAATATCCTGTCATCTAATTTTTCTAAAATCGGAGTAGGATATGCTGTCAATTCAAATGGAACACCTTATTGGACACAAATGTTTACAAATTAATTAACTTAAAACAGATTGCTGATATAAGCAGTCTGTTTTTTTATATACTGATATGGTTCCCTTACTGGTATAAAAAACTAGGATTGCATATTTATTTTATATTTTGGATATGAACATATAGGCGTCCGGTCATTCTCATCCATTGTAAAAATATTATTCAAGAAATAATGGTTAAAAATACTGAGGTTATATTTCATAATATTGTAATATGATTGTAACTTTTGGTACTTTAAGTAGTTATTGATGGTTTATTTATGCATTTACATGTGTTAGTATTACTTATGGCAAAAACTTAGTAATATAAAAACTTTTTGCCAAATAAAAAAAACATACTAGAAGGAGTAATATATGAAAAACAAAATAATTGCTATTGCATTAACATTAATAATATCATTATCATCTTCAACAGTATTTGCTGCAGAGAATTTTAATAATTATTTTTCTAACTTATATAACAACAATCAATCAGTTGACTTGTCACTTTTAAATAATTCTAACACTTCAACATCAAACACATCACAATCAAACAGTCAAGCTAAAAAAACTACAACAAACAATTCAGCATCAACATCATCAAATATGTCATACGAAAGACAAGTTGTTCAATTAGTTAATGCTGAAAGACAAAAAGCTGGTTTACCTTCTCTTACATTAGATTCATCAATTTCTAGTGTAGCAAGAAAAAAATCACAGGATATGGCATCAAATAATTACTTTGCACACCAATCACCGACATACGGAAGTGCAGGGGATATGCTTAAACAGTTTGGAGTTAATTATTCAGCATGGGGAGAAAATATTGCGTCAGGTCAAAGATCTCCCGAAGCAGTAGTAAGTGCATGGATGCACTCTGAAGGTCACAAAGCAAATATACTTTCATCTAACTTTACAAAAATAGGTGTAGGATATGCAGTTAACTCAAACGGAACACCTTATTGGACACAAATGTTTACAAAATAATATGCATAAAAAACAGACTGTTGAAAGTCTGTTTTTTTTATACATACTATTATTATAAGTATTCTCTTAAGCTCTTTGATATTTTTTCATCCCTGCCAATAGTTGTATCCGCATGGTACAGGGAACTTATTACAGCTTCCTCCACTGCTTCTATAGCACCTCTGAAAACAATGTCAATATTATTATCATAAATCATTTTAGTATCTATAATATCTACATCACTGTAGTGCTTTAATTTGTTAGCAGTGGTAAAAGCTAAACAAATATCTCCGCTGCCATTTCCCATATGGGAACCTGTTCTTGCAATTCCAATTGAAGAGCGCTTTGCTACCCTTTTTAACTGCCTTTCATTTAAAGGAATATCGGTTGCGATTACAATTATTATAGAACCCTTTTCTTTTTCTTTTAAATCTATTTCTTCTATTTTTTTACCTATATTTTGTCCGGATATTACGAGGTCACCTTTGTTACCAAAATTAGACATGACTATTGCACCTATGACATATTCCTTGTTATCTAACTCAACAATTCTTGAAGAAGATCCTATGCCGCCTTTAACTCCTAAACAAGACATACCTGTTCCTGAGCCAATTGCTCCTTCTTGGAAGTCTTCTGCTGCATTGCTGATAGCCTCAAATATATGTTCTTCTTTAACATGAAGTCCTCTAATATCATTTAATTGACCATCATTGCATTCTGTAACCACACAATTTACTGTTCCGGTTTTTATGCCTATGTCATCATTTTGTTTTAACATATATTTTATTAATCCGGTCGCAGCAACTCCAATGCTGAGAGTGTTGGTCATAATTATCGGCGTTTCAATGCTCCCCAGTTCATCAATCTGAAGCAGACCCATACTCTTACCAAAGCCGTTCAACACATATGACGCTGCCATAACCTTTTCTTTAAATACATTGCCTTCATGCGGCAAAATAGCAGTTACGCCTGTTTTTATATCGCCGTCATTTAATGTGACATGCCCGACCTTTACCCCTTGAACATCTGTTATAAGATTTTTTTTACCCTTTTTTAGTGTTCCTATAACAATCCCACTATTTTTATCTAATCCCATTTCATTTCCTTTCTTATATTTATTATACGATGCCTAAAAAGAATATTAGTTTTAAATTTGTAAATATTATAACACAACAAAACTTATTATAATATTTTTATTTTTCAGAAGTTCATATTGCAAAATCATTTCCTATTTCCATATTGGCAGCAGCAACAGCCATTGCAATTGCTATTATTGAAAAGAATTGAAAAGATACAAGGCTGAAACGAATGAGAAAACCGTTGCGCTTGCGCATGCAAGCAATGACAATTATATACACATTGCACAGCAGTATTGAAGTAATGACCGAAAAAAGTGTTACAGTCATTTTTTATCACTCTTTCGTGCTTTTAAAATAGCCTCCAATCTATCAAGTGTTTCATTATCAATATCCTCATCCTGAACAAGTGCGGATACAAGACCGGTTATGGCAGAAGATTTAGAATTAATATAATTTGCCCCCTGCTTAATCTGCATTATCTGATATTCCTCCTGAGTAACTGACGCAGAATATGTCCGACCGTAATTTTTACCTGTTTTTACGAAGCCCTCTACCTCGATTGCCCCTTTTTCCAATAAGCTGTTCAGTAAAATGTGAATAGAGCTTTTTTTCCAAGAACGCTCAGTGGAAAGTTCAATAATTTCCGAGCGAGACAAAGCCCTGTCCTGTGCCCACAAAAGTTCCATAACTTCCTGTTCGTTTTTAGTTAGCGAAAATGCAATTTTATCCATAAAAACACCTCAAAATGTTAAATTTAATAAAGTTATATTGAATATTAGTCTATTATATATAATATTATAGATAAATTTATTTGTGAAGTCAAGAAAAATTATATATTATGTTATATATTGACGAATTAAGTTATATGTTGTATAATTCAATTATAATTAGTATTACTCAATTATACATATAAAGGTTTTGTAATGGCAGTACCATTTCTTGTAAGTTGGCAATCGGTAGGAGATATAAATTAGCTAAAAATCAAATATAAAAATATTTTATAATGGGGTTAAAAAGATGAAATCTTACAATATAATTCTTACAATAATAGTGTTATTTTTATGTACCGCCTGCTCTCAAGATAAAATTAATGAAAATCGGTATATTAAATATGGTGATTTTAAAATAAGCACGGAACTCAATACAGAATATGTATATATAAAGATCGGCAATGAACAGTTTAAAGAATATCTGGTGAAAGATAGCGAGGTAATAGATTTAAATGCTAATGTTAATGATACTATCGAGATGCAAATGTATGAAAATAAAATCGTACTATATAAATGGAATTCCGCAATTAGTAATAATGGGATTGAGAAAATTAATGAACAACATTTTATTATCATTTCAGGAAAAAGATATCCTAAAAGTGATGAACCTGTAATTGGAGAGGCTAACACTAAAGCAAAGTTTATGTTTAAAGTTATGAAATCAGGTTCCAACAATTTAACCTTTAATTATATATATGCCGGTGAAGAGGAACGTGTACCAGGGTTTACATTTATGCTAAATGTGAATGCAAAAAAATAATTTATGGGGCGCGTGGATATCTAGGGGGTATCAGTGCAGTAGGTTTATACTATGTTAGCTTTTTAAAATACTTAATTAAATTGTTTAACATAATTTTGTATGGGAGATTTCATTATGGAAAAGTATTATGTAGAAGATATAATGCCAATATTAGTCTTTATTATGATATTGACAGCTATATTATTATCAGGACTTCTTTGTAAATTGTTTTATAAATACAAAAACAAAAATAAATTAAGAATAGTAATCATTATATTCTTTATAATTTTTAATCTTGTAAATTTTTATATATTTCGAATGGCCAAATATAAAGTTCCGATACACATAAAGGTTAAATTAAGTTTTTACTATTCTTGTAAGTTGGCAATTGGGGGAGAATATAAATTTAACGTCACAGCCTTCTATATCGTAGGTAAAAATATGTCTATCTACATTATGTGAATTTCTAAGGAAGTGGCTCAAATGTATGTTATGGAGGAATAAACTTGATTAGATATATCGCTGAAGATTTTAAGAGAGCTTTTTTATCATATAATACTTTACTGTCAATTTTGATATTATTTTTTTCGATTATTATTGGATCTATAGATAATATTTTAAACGAAAATTTTCCATACGGTTCTGGATATCTTTTTTTTATAAGCTACAACGTAGGTATAGCTTTTCTTATTACCCCTATTTTAGTATGTTTTCCTTATGTTGATTCTTATGTAAATGATTTAAATTCTGGATATATAAAATATTTATTTTTAAAAATTACTCCAGTAAAATACAGCGCCATAAGAATTATTACAAATGCTTTGGTAAGTGGATTTACTATATTTACAGGGCTTTGTGCAGGTTATTTAGCATTGCTTAAACTTAAGGGAATCGCAGATGATGGAAAATATATAATTATAAACAATGAGCTTGTCAGTTTATACAATAATTCACAAATAAAATATGTATTTTTACTTATTGGACTGGCTGTTCTTGGAGCAATGGCATTCTCTACTTTTAGTTTAGGATTATCAACTATTTTTAAAAATAGATATCTTGCTATATTGTTTCCATTTTTTTGCTTTATTTTTTCAGGTATGTTTTTGGGGCAAATAAGTCACTATATGAATTTAGAAATTTTATTTAATGTTAGTTTTTATAGTGATATAAAAATTATAAAATTAATTATTGTTGATATGTTATTGTTTTTTACCGGTATAATTTTATTTTTATATATGGTTTTAAGGAAAGGAAAAAACATTGGTTATGAATAGCATACATAGGAAAATATTTGACAAACTTTATTTTATTGATAAAAAAACGTGTATTGGTATAATGTTGTTCATTTATTTTATAAATCTTTTGTTAGTAGGTAATTTTTTAGCAGAAACTAATAAAATGCAGGCTAATGTAATTGATTACATATTGTATTTATTAAATGATTTTTATTTTATATTTTTCGTAAGTTACATTTTGATTTCAATAATCATATTTCCCCTAAATCTCGACTTAAATATTGATAAATATATATATATCAGATACAAAAGCAGAAAGAAGTGGTTTGTGAGCATAATTTTTAAAATTTCATTCTGTTCGATGACTTTAATTATAACAATAATACTAATTAGTTTAATACAGTTAATTAGTCAATTTGAAGAAATAACAACTTGGACTCAATTTGGGAAATACTATTTTTTAGGTGTTCACCCGTTCTACGAATCTCCATTAGTTGCAATAATAATAAGCTTTGTTTTGGTATATTTATATTTATTTTCTTTGTCATTGATTTCATTTGTTTTAGGTTTATTTTTCAGTAAGAAAATATATGGATTTTTCTTGACTGTAATTCTAAATTTGGCAAATATACTTATATATTTAAATAACCTTAAAATTTTATCAGAATTAGGTTTTTGCACTAATACTATTTTATCTCTTCAACACAGTCGTCAAATTGATTTTGACGGTATTATTTTCTCAATACTTTATTGGCTAATTATAATTATTGTAACTATTATTTTTGGTGCGATTAAAATTAATAGTGTAAATTTAGATAAGGATAAATTATGATGTACATAAGGACAATCAAATTATTTTTGGGTGAAATGCTAGGAATAAAAAAGACAATAATTATTATTGCTTCATTAATTATATATATTTTGACTAGGGAATTAATATATGGAAAAAATGTTGATTTATTATATACATGTTTTGCAGGTCCAATCAATATGTATATACCTGATATATTAAGTTGGATATTTTTTCAGATTACTCTGTCTGGCATTTTTGGATTATTTTTATTTAATCATGTAAATATAAGGTTAGCATATGTCTTTCAAAAAATTAACAATGTAAAGATATGGCTTGTGTCTTTAATGTGTTCAATATTAATTTTGATATTTTTCTATTATCTTGTAGCATTTATTTTAGCTTATATTATAAAACTTATTATTCATGACAATACGATAATTAACAATTATGAGAAGATGATTGAACTATTAATTATGAATATGATTATAAGTATGGTAATAATAACCATTAATTTAATTTTAAGCATTATTAATAATGATTTTAAGTTAAATATTGTTATTACTATAATAATAATATTTAGCTCTTATATTTTTGTGTTCACTCATAATAATTTAGCATATATAATGCCCGTAAGTCAATTAATGCTTCTAAATAAAGGGGATATTGAATTACCGTATGCTTTAATTGTTGGATCTATACCTATTCCAATAAATTGGATGCTAATTATTATTTATATAAAGAAAAATATTTTTAAAATAATATCTAGGGAGATGAGAAGATGACTGAATATTCTGTAGAAATTATAAATTTATGTAAAATTATAAATAGTCAATATATACTAAATGATATTAACATGAATTTTAAAAGAGGTAATATTTATTCTATTGTAGGTGCTAACGGCTCTGGTAAGAGTATGTTGCTAAAAAGTATAGCGGGTTTAATATTACCCGATAAAGGCAAAATAAAAATTTTTAATAGGGAATTAAAAAAAGGTGAATTTTCTCAAAAGATAGGATTATTGTTGGACTCACCTGGACTTTTACCACAATATTCGGCAATTAAAAACTTATCAATTCTTGCATCTATAAACAATAGAATATCAATTAGCGAAATTAAAAATTTTTTAATAAAATTAGGTCTCAATCCTAATGATAACAGATCTATTAAAAAGTATTCTTTAGGGATGAAACAAAAAGTTGGTATTGTACAAGCTTTGATGGAGAATCCTGAAATAATTATTCTTGATGAACCTATGAACGGATTGGATGAGAGTAGTGTTGAAATAGTCAGAAATATATTGTTTGATCTAAAAAGGGAAAATAAAACTATAATTATAACTAGTCACAATAAAGATGATATAGAACTTTTAAGCGATTATATATATAAAATTGATAAGGGGTGTTTAGTGGGCTTTTAAAACACTAATATATTTGGTTATTTTATCTCATTTAAATTATTACTATTAAAAACAAATAAGAGTTCCAAAACACTACAAAACATTTCGATTATGATTTAGCAGGCACTTTCCAAACGGATAAAATTTGCGAAAAATATAATTTTACTTTATGATTGGAGTTATAAATGATACAAGAAGTAGATTTTAAAAAAGGGCAAATTCTTATTTTAGTGTTATTTTCTTGTTTAGCCTTGATTGGAACATACATAGTCAGTCGTGCCAGTGTTTGGATGTTTATGGAGATTTCGAAAATGCAATCGCACTGTATAAATAGAATTCTTCAATTAACAATAATATTATTCAATATATATAAAGTAATTTAATAACGAAACTTTATTTAATATCATGGGGGAAACATATGTTAAAAATAGCAATTTGCGATAATGATTATAAAGCATGTTCGTATTTAGAATCAATACTATTAAATTATAGCAAAAGTAACAATTTAATTATAGAATGTGAAGTATTTTATTCCGGTGAAGAATTATGTCATTACCTAAAACAAAATTATTTATTTGATTTAATATTTTTAGAAATAGAAATGAATCAACTAAATGGAATAGAAATTGGCAAAAAAATCCGTAATGAGTTAAATAATCATACTACTCAAATCATATATATATCAACAAAGTATGACTACGCTCCATATCTATTTAAGACAAAACCACTTGATTTTTTTGTTAAACCTTTACACAAAAGTCAAATAATTGACTCAATTGATATGATAAATGAATATTTATATACCGAAAAAATATTTTTCGAATTTTCATATAATAGAACATTTACAAGGTTCCTTTTAAAGACATCCTTTATTTTGAAAACAATAGTAAGAAGATTAATATCAATACTCAAATCAAGTCATATGAATTCTATGGAAAACTTACAAATGTTGAAAAACAAATTCCCAATAATTTTATTCGGATACACAATTCATACATTGTTAATTTTGATTATGTAATTGAATATCACTATGACTATGTTAAAGTATATAATGAAGATATTCTAACAATTAGCCAATCTAGGAAAAAGCAAATAAAAAATTTTATTTTAAATGAACAAAATAAGCACACTCCAATAAAAAGCAAATATTAACACTATTTTTTACTCTTAAGAAATATTATTAATAGCAAAATAATGCCTGCTAATAACAGTATAAAAGATATCATATTAATAAACGAAAAATCTATTACACTTAACTGTCCACTGTTAACTCCCATGCCAACTATTTCTGCAATACCTACAATATTAGGCAATAAAATGCTTATTATTGTTGTATTAATGTAAGCATTTATACCTATTAAAATAAGTGCACACGCAAATGCAAAACCTACTATTTTCATCCTGCACTCTCCTCTCTCAATGTTATCATATTTAAAATGATAATACAATTATATAACAAACTTTTATTGCCATGACATTAATTTCTTCCATTAGACCATATAGTTTCTGCCGTCATATAAAAAGCCTGTCCTATTACCACAAAATTTCCATAACTTCCTGCTTGCTTTTGGTTAGTAAAGATTTATTTGCAAGGTCAAGACAAATTACATTATATATTGACAATCTAAATTATATTTTATATAATACAGTTATAAAATATATAATTTATGCATATAAAGGTTGAATTAAGTTTTTACTATTCTTGTGAGTTGGCAATTGGGGGGAGAATATAAATTTAACGTCACTGCCTTTTATATCGAAGGTAAAAATATGTCTATTTACATTATGTGAAATTTCTAAGGAAGTGGCGCAAATGTGTGTTATGGAGGAATAAACTTGATTAGATATATAGCTGAAGATTTTAAGAGAGCTTTTTTATCATATAATACTTTACTGTCAATTTTGATATTATTTTTTTCGATTATTATTGGATCTATAGATAATATTTTAAACGAAAATTTTCCATACGGTTCTGGATATCTTTTTTTTATAAGCTACAACGTAGGTATAGCTTTTCTTATTACCCCTATTTTAGTATGTTTTCCTTATGTTGATTCTTATGTAAATGATTTAAATTCTGGATATATAAAATATTTATTTTTAAAAATTACTCCAGTAAAATACAGCGCCATAAGAATTATTACAAATGCTTTGGTAAGTGGATTTACTATATTTACAGGGCTTTGTGCAGGTTATTTAGCATTGCTTAAACTTAAGGGAATCGCAGATGATGGAAAATATATAATTATAAACAATGAGCTTGTCAGTTTATACAATAATTCACAAATAAAATATGTATTTTTACTTATTGGACTGGCTGTTCTTGGAGCAATGGCATTCTCTACTTTTAGTTTAGGATTATCAACTATTTTTAAAAATAGATATCTTGCTATATTGTTTCCATTTTTTTGCTTTATTTTTTCAGGTATGTTTTTGGGGCAAATAAGTCACTATATGAATTTAGAAATTTTATTTAATGTTAGTTTTTATAGTGATATAAAAATTATAAAATTAATTATTGTTGATATGTTATTGTTTTTTACCGGTATAATTTTATTTTTATATATGGTTTTAAGGAAAGGAAAAAACATTGGTTATGAATAGCATACATAGGGATAAACATTGAAATCAGCATTGATTATCTAAATATCAATATGAGTAAACTCCTTCTATAATATAAATAATGCAGCATCTAGTTATCAAAATAACCCGATGCTGCATTATTTATATTATTTTATTTATTAACTTCTAAAATAGCGCCTCTGTTACCTGATGTAACCATTGATGCATATCTTGCTAAGTAACCTGTTGTAATCTTAGGCTGTCTTGGTTTCCAGTTTTCTCTTCTTTTATTTAATTCTTCGTCAGATACAACGAAATCTATTTTATTTGCCATGATATCTATTTTGATTATATCGCCTTCTTCTACCAAAGCGATGTTTCCGCCAACTGCTGCTTCTGGTGAAACGTGTCCTATAGATGCACCTCTTGTAGCACCTGAGAACCTACCATCTGTTATAAGAGCTACGCTGTTTCCAAGGCCCATACCCATTATAGCTGATGTTGGATTCAACATTTCTCTCATTCCAGGTCCACCTTTTGGTCCTTCATATCTTATAACCACAACATCTCCAGAAACTATTTTACCTGAATTTATTGCATTTATAGCATCTTCTTCACAGTCAAATACTCTTGCCGGTCCTTCATGTACCATCATTTCAGGAGAAACTGCTGAACGCTTCACTACGCATGAATCAGGTGCCAAATTTCCTTTTAATACTGCTATACCGCCTGTTTGGCTATATGGATTTTCAATAGGTCTTATTACTTCTGTATCTTTATTTTCACAGCCTTTAATATTTTCGCCAACTGTAAGTCCTGTACAAGTAATTAAGTCCGTTTTAATTAAACCTTTTTTGTTTAATTCATTCATTACAGCATACACTCCGCCTGCATCATTCAGGTCTTCCATAAAAGTGTTTCCTGCCGGTGCCAAATGGCATAGGTTTGGAGTTCTGGCACTAATATCATTTGCTAAATCTACATTTAAGTCTATACCTGCTTCATATGCTATTGCCGGCAAGTGAAGCATACTATTTGTGCTGCATCCCAATGCCATATCTATTGTCAAAGCATTCATAAATGCATCTTCTGTCATAATGTCTCGTGGTTTTATATCCTTTTCTAAAAGTTCCATTATTTTCATTCCAGCATGTTTTGCAAGTTTTATCCTTTCTGAATATACTGCCGGGATTGTACCATTTCCCTTCAACCCCATTCCAAGTGCTTCCGTTAGACAATTCATGCTGTTTGCAGTATACATTCCTGAACATGAACCGCATGTCGGACATGCTTTATTCTCGTATTCTTCAACTTCTTCTATTGAGATATTACCTGCATTATAAGCCCCCACTGCCTCAAACATATCAGATAGACAAGTCCGTTTACCTTTCATCTTACCTGCTAACATTGGTCCGCCGCTAACGAATATCGTAGGTATATTTATTCTGGCTGCTGCCATTAGTAGACCTGGTACATTTTTATCACAGTTAGGAACCATAACAAGTGCATCAAAACAGTGTGCCATAGCCATTGCTTCTGTCGAATCTGCTATTAAATCCCTTGTAACAAGAGAGTATTTCATTCCTTGATGTCCCATAGCTATTCCGTCACATACAGCTATAGCGGGAAACACAACAGGAGTTCCTCCTGCCATTGCAACCCCCATCTTCACAGCATCAACAATTTTATCCAAATTCATATGCCCCGGTACTATTTCATTTTGAGAGCTAACTATTCCTATTAGTGGTTTGCTCAATTCTTCTTTCGTGTACCCTAATGCATTAAACAGTGAACGATGCGGTGCTTGTTGTACTCCTTTTGTTACTGAATTACTTCTCATATCAATTTCCTCCTAATATATTAATTAATGCTCCAAATCACCTAAGAGACTTTGAATTACTTCTCAATAATAGTTTGCATACTATTCCGTTATTAAATTTATTTAATATTACTGCATAATAAGAGATGTATTTAAAATTAGTATGACATCATATTACTACATTTGTTGTATTATGTCAATTGTATATTTTCACCACAAATTCTGCAAAAAAAGTCTACATAATTTTTGTACTGTACATTTAAATGATTTAATATTTAACATAAAAAATAAATAAATCTTGTATTATATAATTTAAACAGTTATTATTATAGGTAGGAATTGCCTTTAAATTAGGAGGATGTTTATATTGCAAAAGAAAAGATTGTCTGAACAAACTGCCGAAGATATATTGGATATGATAGTTACAGAGAAAAAATACTTACCCGGAGATAAATTGCCTAACGAAAATGACTTATCAGTTGAGTTAAACGTTAGCCGGACTACATTAAGAGAAGCAATAAGAATATTGATAACACACAAAGTACTTGAAATTAAAAGAGGCAAAGGTACATATGTGGCTCAAAATAACAATTTAAATGAAAATTTCAATCTCGATCAGGTCGTTAATGCAAAAGTTGATTTAAAGGACTTAATGGAAATAAGACTTATTTTTGAACCTGAAATAGCTTATTATGCCGCAAAACGTGCTACAAACAAGGAAATAGAAAAAATATTATACTATGGAGAGTTAACTGAATTCAAAATAAGAAACTACGAAGACCGTGTGGAGGAAGAGCAAATGTTTCATAACTCCATTTCCAAAGCAACACATAATGAGTTCATAAATCGATTAATGCCAATAATAAATCAAGCTATTTACAAAGGTGTTATATTGTCAAAAGAAAAATCTAGGATAAATGACAATACCTTGGTCGATCATAAATCAATAATGGAATATTTAAAAGCCAGAGATGCAGAAGGTGCCAGAACTGCTATGAAGCTGCATATCCTTCACGCCATGGAAGATTTCGGAATTTCAAGAACCGACTAAAATATTAATAATATAGAAAAAAAACACCTCGCGGTGTTTTTTCTATGCTCTTTTCTTCTATTTCACTCTTTTATATAATTAAGAATGGAAAGAAAAGCGGCAAATACACATATAGTAAGAATATTATTATTAATCCAAATAAATATGGTAATACTGATTTAGCAATCCTTTCTATCGGCAAACCCGTAATACTTGATCCGACAAAGAGATTAATTGCTACCGGCGGAGTAATCATACCTATTGATATTCCAATTACAAATATAATTCCAAAATGAACAAGGTCTATACCCAGTGATTTAATCAGTGGTAAAAATACCGGCGTCAGTAAAATAACTGCTGACGATGTTTCCATAAACACACCGGCGATTAAAATTATAGCGCTTATCAGAAACATAAGTATATATTTATTTTCAGAGAACATTAATATTCCATTTGCTATTTGTTCAGGTATTTTCCAGTTTGCCAGAACCCAGCCAAATACTCCACTGCACGCAATTATTATCATTATAACTGCAGATGTCTTTGCACTGCCCAACAATATATCTGTAAATTCTTTAAAAGTTAAATCTTTGTAGATTATAGTTGACACTATTATAGCATATACAACTGCAACAGCTGCCGCTTCAGATGGTGTAAAATAACCTGAGAAAATCCCCCCAAGTATTATAAGCGGCATTAGCAGTCCACATATTGACTGTATAAATGTATTCAAAACATTTTTAAACACAAATTTTGAACCTGTAGGGTAATTGTATTTTAATGCTTGTACTAATGCAATTGCAATCAATATTATACCCATAAAAGCTCCGGGCATAAATCCGTTAGTAAATAGCTGTGTAACGCTTTGACCTGCTATTACTGCATATAAAACCATTGGTACCGAAGGAGGTATAACAACTCCTATGCATCCTGCCGCGGCAATAAGTGCTATAGATGAACCTTCATTGTATCCGCGCTTTCTAAGCTCCGGAACCATTGTAGCACCAACAGCGGCTGTAGTAGCTGCTCCGGAACCGGAAATAGCTGCAAAGAACATTCCTGCAACAACAGACACAATCGATAAACCGCCTCTGATCATACCTAACATTGATTCAGCAAATGTAACTAATCTTTGTGAAATCTGTCCTCTGGCTAATAAATCGCCTGCCAGAATGAAGAACGGAACTGCTACAAGAGCAAAGCTGTCTGTTGAAGCAAACATACGCTGTACAACAATGAGCAGATTTACATCACCTTTCACCAGAACCGATACACCTGCAACTGCTACCGAAAAGGCTATAGGTACTCCTATTAACAAACATCCCAAAAATACAAGAAATAATAAGGCTGTCATTAACTTTCAACCCCCTTCCCAAGGCATATATTAATAATATTATCTACAGAATGTAATATCATAATTGAAAAGCCTATCGGTATTGACATATATATATATTTCATAGGTATACGAAGTGCTGCAGACAACTGACTCCCCTGCATACCCATATACTTAATTCCGTACAAAGTAGCAATGCTAAAAAATATACTACATAATATTATTACAAATACAGAAGCAATTTTTTGGAGTTTAGGAGACAATAACTGCTGCATAACAAGTACGGATATATGCCCGTTTCTTTTATAAACACTACCCGCACCAAAAAATGTTAAATATACTAATAGATATCTCGTAAGCTCCTCACTCCATGATAATGCACTAAAAAACACACGACACACTATTTGTAATGAAGTTGTTAACACCATCATTGCAAGTATGGTGATAATCAATTTGCAACATATTTTATCTATAAAATCACTTACTTTATGAACCAAATTTGCTATAAGCATAATACCGTCTCCTCTCCTTTTGCAAAACAAATCTTAATTAATTATTTTAATGCTTCTTCTATTCTGCTAATGTAATCTGAATATTGCGGATAATCATTGTAAACAACTTGAACAGCATCTTTAAAACTTCCTAAATCTGGTTCAGTGACAATTTCCATTCCATTTTTAATTAATTCAGCCATTTGACTTTCTTCATTATCAGCAACCCATTGCCTTTCATATTCTGCTGCTTCCTGTGCTGATTCTTTAAATATTTTTTGTACATCTTCCGGCAATTGCTTAAACTTGTCCAAACTCATTGTAAATATTGCAGAAGCATAAGCATGTCTTGTCATTGTTACATATTTTTGAGATTCCCAGAGCTTAAATGAATAAATTACATTTATAGGATTTTCTTGTCCGTCTATTGTTCCTTGCTGCAATGCTGTTAGAGCCTCTGACCATGCCATAGGAACGGCATTAACTCCTAAAGAATTAAATGTTTTAGTATAAACTTCATTTTCCATTACACGAACTTTTAAATCCTTTGCATCAGATGCGCTCTTTACTTCTCTTTTACTGTTAGTTAAATTACGAAATCCTCTTTCAGCATAAGCCAGACCCTTTAAATTAGCATTTTCCAACTTACCTAAAAGTTCTTGTCCAACTTCGCCATCTAGTATTTTATATACATCTTCATTGCTGGAAAATAGAAACGGCATATCTAAAACACCCATTTCCGGAACAAAATTAGAAAATGGTCCACTGGTTATAATTCCCATATCCAATGTTCCCATTTGCATGCTTTCAAGCATTGTCCTTTCATCTCCCAGTGATCCATTAGGATATATCTCAATTGTATATGCCCCATCTGTACGTTCCTTTACTAAGTCTGCAAATTTCTCAGCAGCAACTTGAAAACTATCCTCTTCATTTACAGTAGTTCCCAATTTAATTACCACTTCTTCCTTTGGAGTTTCTCCTGCTGCCTCATTGTTTGCGCCCTCTTCATTAGTTTTAGGAGCCGAATTATCAGAGCAAGCTGCTAAGCTAACTACCATTATCAACGCCAAAACTATGCCGGCAATTTTATTAAGTTTCATCATTTTATTCTCCCTTATTAATTTTTATATTAGATTATTATACTAATGTATAATAATTAACATTTTTAAATTAAAATATGTAAACGTTGATTTATGTTGTATGACGTTATTATATTATGTATGATGTCCTTTGTCAATTCTATTTTAGCAATTGTATTTCTTAAAAATTAAATACCTATCTGATATCATAAATTGCCTAATTCAGTACTTTTTTGCAATAAAAAAAAGTTGCTATGCAACTTTTTCTGAAGGCTCCTTAGCAGTTGTCTTACTTTGTTTCAAATCCCATAAAGCAACCATATATAAGGAAGATATAACAATGATAATACCAGTTACTTTTCGAACAGTCATAACTTCATTCAAAAATAAATAACTTATTACTGCGGTTACAACTGGAATTAGATTCATATATAAAGAGGCAGTCTCTATACCAATCCTTTCCATGCCATAAATATAAAGAAAATAACCTAGAGCTGAACATACAACACCTACAAATATAAGGTTTTCTATTAAAGGTACTAAAATATCACTTTGAAAAATTACCTCCCTTGCCTCTGCAATATCAAATATTGCAACCATTAAAAGAGACACAGTTCCAGCCAAAGTTTGTTTATAAAGCAAATAAATATTATCATACTTTTTTTGCAATTCATGGGTTTTTAATGTATAAATAATCCAACTAAATACAGCTAAAAAGGTAAATATACACCCTATTATCTTTGACATATTGAATTTATCATCCATACGTATATCCAACACTAATAAAACACCTAAAATTGTTATTATGAAATTTATAACTAAAAATAACTCTGCCTTCTTTTTATTAATGACAACATTAGCCAATAAAGTAAAAATAGGAATTGTAGCGCATACCAAAGCTGCTAAAGATGCATCTATATATATTAATGCTAAACTTTGAAAAAAATAATAAACAGCAATTCCAAAGAAACCTGTAATCAAAACTAATATTCTATCCTTTTTATCAAGTTGAGTTTTAGTTTTACTTCTAACCTCTTTTACTTTAACCATAATATGCAGAAAAATAGAGGCAATAGCAAATCTTAAAAAAACCAGTGTAAATGGCGGCATATGGTCTACCAAAAATTTCATACTCACAAAATTTATTCCAAAAATGAAAACCCCAATTCCTGTCATTAAACTTCCTAGCTTCTTTTCATTCATATTTGTTTTCCTCCTGAAAACATAGATGTGATAATAGAAAATCCCAAGATTATATTAATCTTGAGTCTCTATTTTAGCAAAATTCATACATTATTTGATACAACACATTCCTTTCTCAATTCCCATTTATTCATATATAATATCTACTACCCATTCTTTTTTTATTTCCCATATCGTAGCTTGTGTATGTATCCCTTCCTCTTCAAATGAATCAAATAATCTTTCCCAACTTTTTATTATTTTATTTTTAAGTAACGGATAAAAGTTACCCTTATTTCCTGTAATTAAGGAAGATTCACTGGTTATGCCATATTTTTTAAGTTCCTCATTGTGCCTTTCTTCATCCTCTGTGGGCTGCAGCATCACATCTGAAGAAGTTGAAAGCCAAATTGGGTATGTTACACCTTTTGGTCTAGGAACTATTTTGTCTGCATGTTTCCCATACCACTCATATAAATCTAAGTAATAATCTGATATGGTATCCATTTTTCCCATAATGTACTCTTTTTTTACCCTATACACACCATGTTTCTCCAATTCCGTGATAACGTTCTTATGCTGCCTAGTCCACAACTTTACTTTATCATTAGATTCACATAAATCAACTGTCATTACCTACTCCTCCTTATTTCGATTTATTTGTTAATTTTTATACTATCATAATCGTGATTATTTTTCAATATAATTCTTTATTACGAGAAGCCAGAAAGAAGTTTCATTGTACCTCTAATCTATTTGCTCTAAATAATTCAAAATAAAATAATTAACAAAAATCAGAGACACACCCAGGAATAATATTAGCACCTAAAAAATCTTAATGCAGATTCTCTAAATGTAGTCTGCATTTTTTGCTATAACCTTTCTAATATTTGTTCATTGTCTTTCTAAATAACTTTGCATCTATTTATTAACTGCATTAAGTTTTTTGTCTTAATCGAATAGTCAATTATTCTATTTTATCCTCAAAACAAAGACTTTGTTACATACATTAACATCTTGTTAATATATATAAATTTCAATATTTTTTTATATTTTTTTGTAAAAGTGTTTACATTTTTATCTAAAAAAGTGTTTTATATATACCTCGGATAAAGAAATTTGGAAGAAAATTATTTTATGAAGAAGCAGAAACAGATATTACGATATTTTTACTAGAATTTATTAATAAGGCAAATTTGGAAAAGTTTCAAAATAGAACAGATGAGGAAATTGATAGCTATATGTATAAAGTTTTTAAGAATAAATATATAAATATTCTTAGACAAAATATAAACAAAAATATAGAAACTACAATTTTGGAAACTGACTTTATTTGCTATGACTGTTATGAAAAACTTGATAAAGAGTACTTTTTCGGACTAATGCAAAGTTTAAATGATATACAAAAGAAAATAATTATTGGAAAATATGTATATGATTATTCTGATATTGAATTATCTGCATTATTAAAAGTTTCAAGGCAAACGATTTATAAACACAAAAAGAAAGCTTTAACTATCTTAAAAGACGAAATTAAGAAAGGAAATATTGATTATGAAAGAACAGCTGTATGAATTAGCAACAACACAAGGCATATGGGCGTTGTTATCTATTGTTTTAATATTTTACATACTTAAAGCTCAGGAGAAAAGAGATACAAAGCAAGAAGAAAGAGAAAGCAACTATCAAACTATAATTTCTGTTCTAAGTGAAAAATTAAATATTGTGGAAGATATTAAAAATGATATCAGTGAAATAAAAAATTCTTTAAAAAAATAAATTATTTTTCAAAATAGGTTTACATTTTTTCAAAAAAAGTTGCTTTATATATATGTAAGACAAAATTAACCTGGGAAATTAAGTTTTATAAAATAAAATTAAAAGGAGAATAAAATGGCAAATTTAAGTCCAACAAAAGTTAGTACAGAAATCAAAAGATATATTGATAATTTTAAAGTAGGTACTACTAAAATTCAAATTCCATATGTACTTGGGGGCAAAAAATCTTCAAGTGAACTAAAAGAAATGTATGAGGATCTAGGTTTAACTGGAACTAAATTACAAAATAAAATTAATGCGCTTGCAGATAATGAAGATACATCTTATGGTATAGATTGTTCAGGTTTTGCTTTAAGGGTTACAAATGAAGCATCTTATAATAACGAACTAATAAATCATTTATGGACAGGTCCTTCATCTTATACAGTAGCACAAAAATATACCAATGGAATTAGTGCTGCTGGTTTATGTAGTACTAATAAATGCTACAAAATTTCATATGTAAAAGATATGTGGGCTGGAGATTATATTTTCTTCTGCAAACAAAAAATTAATGGAACTCAATACGTTAACCATGTTGCAGTTATAGAAACTATATCTGGTAATGCAGCAAACGGTTATACAATTACAGTAGTACATTCTGATTGGGGAAATGGACCTAGTAGATATAAAATTTCAATTTCTTCTGGCACATATAGTACTATACAGGATAATGGCACATGGCCAACTGCTCAGAATATTTATAAAAAACTATTTATAGGAAGTTCCTCTGCTGTAGCAGGTTATGTTTGTAGACCTAGTATTTATAGATAAATTTAGAACAACATAAAAATTTAAATGTACCCTATATGTGTAGACAATGAAAAAGTTTACGTATAGGGTATTTTTATATTTAGCATTGCATAATGTATTTCTTTATAATATAATTAGAATAATTAGGAAATACAGGGGGAAAAATGAAAAATATAAAAAAAATAATTTTAATTGTAATAGTTCTTTGTCTTTGTACTTTTGCATTTATTTTACATGAATATATTAATAAAGATACACAATCTATAACAGTAAAAGATTTATTAATAGATAATCAATTAATTTTGTATAATAGAAAGGCAGAAATATACAAAATATTTTCAAAGCCTTTGGACTATCAATATGAATATATTGGAACGGCATCACCAAATTATAAAAGAATACATGAAAAATTTTTTTATAAAGATTTAGAAATTTATTTTGTTAGTCATGAGTTAAATTCTGAAAATGGAATTGTTACTTGTTATGAAATAATAACTGATAAATATCCTATTGGTAATATAAAGGTCGGAGATAGCTTAAAATCAATAATTGACAAATATCCTAGTTTGGATATTAATGATTTTACAATGCCTTCAGATGATGTAAGTAATATTTTAGATTTATTAGAAAAATACAAAATAAATAGTGCAGAAAATTATGAATATTATAAAGGAGGAATAATTTATGTAAATTATTCTCAATATGATAGAATTAAGTACAAAGAAATACTTCCACCATCTATAGCTGTTATATTGCTATTTCATAATGATGTACTTGAGGCAATCAATATAACTTGCCCTTCGGCTGAATAAAACTTATGTCATAAAATCAAAATTTCGCGACATGATGCCATAAAAACCAAATAAAAAAATAAAGAAGTTGGAGAGACACGGTGTCTCTCTTTTGTTTAAAAAATATTTTTTAAATTAATTATTTTTGTAATCTTTAAATGCCAATATAAATGCAGTCAAAGCCAGCATTACAGTTATTATATTTAAGACTATAGGTAACTCTATAAATAAAGATGCAGTATTTAATATAAGATTTAAAATTAAAGTTATAAGTAATATATTCATTTTTTCACCCCCCAAACCTAAAAAATATCTTTGAGTTTCCCCAAAATTGCAAATCATATAATCAAGAAACCGCTAATTTGAAATATTTAAAGATATCAAACTGTTGTGATTTAAGGTTTTTAGGAATAAAGCTTTGAATTCCAACTTTTGTCTTTACCAATTTAATATTTTGTTTAGCCAGATTTATGTAGTTATCCATTACTGCTTTGCCGTTATCAAAATTGTGAAGATTTCTTGATAAACACTCAATAGTCTTTTTAAGTGTTATAGATTCTTTCAAAGAGCGAGCAATTTCACTTAAGTGAGTTTTGTTACCTTCGAGTAATCCATAGATCATCTGCGTAAGAAATTTCATTTCAGGTCTTTTTAAACCTACTGAAATTTTATTTGAAAAATTTGAAATATTTCGTTTCAATTCATAAGCTAATCTGTTATAATTAATCATGCAAAAGTGCTCCTTTGTTTGTTTTTGGTCGTACATTAATTATAACATATGGCTAAGCACTTTTGTACTTTTTTATTGATAATTCAATATTCTTAAGAATTTGTGCATTGTATTTCTGTTTTTTTACCTATACTGTGGATAACTTCTTATTTTTTTATTTTAATAATCCGAACCAAAAAATGGGGAAACTCAAAATATTTTAGATTTCATTTGAACAACTAAAAAAAATATAAAAATGAAGCATTAAATATAAACCTAGGAATAATGTTAGTACCTAAAAACCTCAATGCAGATTCTCTAAATGGAGTCTGCATTTTTTTCTATAACATTTCTAAATATTCGTTCATTATCTTTCTAAATAACTTTGCATCTATTTATTAACTGCATTAAGTTTTTTGTCTTAATCGAATAGTCAATTATTCTATTTTATCCTCAAAACAAAGACTTTGTTACATACATTAACATCTTGTTAATATATGTAAATTTCAATATTTTTTTATATTTTTTTGTAAAAGTGTTTACATTTTTGTCTAAAAAAGTGTTTTATATATATAGGGGGGTAAATAACAAATGGAAAAAACATTATATGAACTTTTTAAAATGGGACAAGAGGGGGATGAAAAAGCAAAGTTAGAATTATATAAAATATTTCTACCTCGGATAAAGAAATTTGGAAGAAAATTATTTTATGAAGAAGCAGAAACAGATATTACGATATTTTTACTAGAATTTATTAATAAGGCAAATTTGGAAAAGTTTCAAAATAGAACAGATGAGGAAATTGATAGCTATATGTATAAAGTTTTTAAGAATAAATATATAAATATTCTTAGACAAAATATAAACAAAAATATAGAAACTACAATTTTGGAAACTGACTTTATTTGCTATGACTGTTATGAAAAACTTGATAAAGAGTACTTTTTCGGACTAATGCAAAGTTTAAATGATATACAAAAGAAAATAATTATTGGAAAATATGTATATGATTATTCTGATATTGAATTATCTGCATTATTAAAAGTTTCAAGGCAAACGATTTATAAACACAAAAAGAAAGCTTTAACTATCTTAAAAGACGAAATTAAGAAAGGAAATATTGATTATGAAAGAACAGCTGTATGAATTAGCAACAACACAAGGCATATGGGCGTTGTTATCTATTGTTTTAATATTTTACATACTTAAAGCTCAGGAGAAAAGAGATATAAGACAAGAAGAAAGAGAAAGTAATTATCAAACTATAATTTCAGGTCTAAGTGAAAAGTTAAATATTGTGGAAGACATCAAAAATGATATCAGTGAAATAAAAAATTATTTAAAAAAATAAATTATTTTTTAAAATAGGTTTACATTTTTTTAAAAAAGTTGCTTTATATATATGTAAGACAAAATTAACCTAGAAAATTGAGTTTTATAAAATAAAAAACAAAAGTATCTTCACTAATGGAAATTTAAAAACAGCAAGTCAAATACAGACAATCATAAATGCAAATAAATCAACTTATGGTATAGATTTGCTCTGGATTTGCGTATTATGTGTTAAATGAAGCATCTGGCGGCGCAGTTATGGATCAATTTGGAAGCAAATACACTTACAGTCATGGTATATCAGCCGCAGAATTAACTTCCGAAAATCGTGGTACCGTAAAAACCAAAGCTAAAGATGTTGTTGCTGGATGTACAATTGGATTAGATGGTCATGTCATGGTTGTATCAAGCGTAGTTAAAGGTAGTGATGGTAGAGTAATTCAAATAAATTATCATCATTCTGAAACCTCTTCAAAAGGACAAGATGGAGTGAATGCTGGTTATATTACTATTGGTGATGAAAATCAAAATCTGAATGGTTCTCAACAAACTTGGAATGATACCTATGATTATGGCTATGCATTAAAAAATACATACATACAAACAATACTATTATTAGGCCTTGAAGATCTCGTTTAAAAAAATAATAGAGGGGGACTGTTAAACAGTTCCCCCCAATTATTTTAATTAATACATAATGTATTTTTAGCCTGCAGTCCATATATTAAATAATAGTGAACTCTTTGATTGTCTATTTTTCTCGGAATTAAATATATACGTTTCTTCATGATTATTATACGCTAATTTAACATATATAATAGAACCGTCTTCGGCAGAATAAATATACATATCAACTTGTTTTCCCCCACTAAAACCAGACGACCTAAGAACTTGTTTTATATCTTTGCTTGCATCAATACTATCATCCTGAATCATATTTTCTTTTATGAAATATGCAGAAGCCCTTAATCTAACTGCATTATTAGCTAACGCATCTAAAGTTTGCACATAATCCAATTTGTCAACATCTGATACTTTATATTCGACATACGTAGCTAAATCAGAATTTAACATTACATCTATTGCATCCATTTGTACTTCATTCTTTTCATTGTTTATAATAGGCATAAGTGATTTCGCCATACTTAATAAATTTGGTGATTCATAGAATGTACCTTCATATTTTATAATGCCATTATCAAAAATTAAAATTTCATAAATATTCTCATTGTTGTAATAACGTAAAGTATAGTGAAATCCAACTTCTTCAATATGTGCAAAATAATTAATAGTATTATCCGCTGCTACATTTTCGTATTTTAAAGCCAGACCTTGCAGTATAATGTTATTTAAAGGAACATCCGTTTTCTTTAAATCTATTGTATTGCCGTCATAGTTTTCTAATGTTATTTTATCTACATCTACTGAATGCAACCAACTGAATGTTTCTTCAATTAATAATAATTTAGTCATCCTCACTTCTGAATAATTATTATTTATTTTTTGAGTTCGAAGCTCTTGATATGCTGTATTTGTTACGTTAATTTGCAATTCTAAATTCCTATTTAAAAAATAAAATTTTACAGTAATAAATAATAATATAATAATAATGACAAATATAGGATATTTATTTTTCACAACGAATACACTCCCATTTTCAATATAATTCGTGGTTTATTATACCATATTTTCAATTATATACAAGGTTTTTATTATTTTATATAATAGGAGGTTATTTCTTTTCTTTGTGGGTATTTTATGTATATAACTAAAACTTTGCAGTTATGAAACAATATATGAACCTTGAGAATTCAATATTATTTAACAATAAAAATAGCATGAAGCCAACATTTTAGGTATAATTGAATTACGACAAACAACTATCAAAAACGAAGGTTCATGCTATGACAAGTATAACACAAAACAATGAAAAGGAAGTTTGCGTTTATGCGCTTAAAATACTATAATTAGATATATCTGTCTTGTTAAATATTGAATTTTCTGAAACTCTATTTCAGCAAGATTCATATGTTCGATTCTTACATAGTCTAACTCGTAAATCTTAAAATCACCATTTATCCATATATAATATCTACTATCCATTCTTTTCTTATTTCCCATATAGTAGCTTGTATAAATGTCCCTTCCCCATCAAATGGGTCAAATAATCTTTCCCAACTTTTTATTATCTTATTTTTAAGTAATGGATAAAAATTACCCTTGTTTCCTGTAATTAAGGAAGATTCATTGGTTATACCATATTTCTCAAGTTCTTCATGGTGTCTTTTCTCATCTTCTGTATCAGTAGGTAAATAAAAATAATTTACCACATACCCCCACTTGTTCATATCAGTGTAAATAACTTCTTTTCTATCCACTTCTATAGCTAAAATAACTGTATCCTCTGTAGGCTGCAACATCACCTCTGAGGAAGTGGAAAGCCAAATTGGATATTTTACATCTTTTGGTCTGGGAACTATTTTGTCTGCATTTTTTCCATACCACTCATATAGATTTAAGTAATAATCTGATATAGTATCCATTTTCCCCATAATATACTCTTTTTTTACTCTATAGACACCATGCTTTTCCAATTCAGTGAGAACATTCTTATGTTGTCTAGTCCACAGCTTTACTTTATCATTAGATTCGCATAAATCAACTGTCATTACTTACTCCTCCTTATTTCAATTTGTTTTTATTGTTAATTTTTATGCTATCATAATCGTGATTATTCTTCAATGAAATTATTTCAATTGGCTACCTCATTACTCTAGTTAAATTTAACGTAACTCATCAGAAGACCTTCCTGCTCTTTTTGAATATCTATCTCCAATTGAATTCATGAAAAAAGCTGGTGCGTCGGAGAATAACTTTATCAATATATTAAAAAATCACCTGCTTAAAAAACCAGATGATTTCTAAAATACAATTCAAAAAGTGAGCAGCCTCATATTCATAATAAGTGCTAAAAATTTCATTTATTGTACCATGTGACAGGCAACTGTTCTGTCCTCAATATTTTTAATTATAGGTTCTTCACTCTTGCATATATCTTTAGCATACGGACATCTTGTATGAAACCTGCATCCACTTGGCGGATTAACAGGACTTGGAATCTCTCCTTGAAGCAATTTTTTATTTTCTCCTCTTAAAAAGGGATCTGGTTTAGGAACAGCATCAATTAGAAATTTAGTGTATGGGTGTAAAGGATTAGTAAAAATATCTTCTGTATTTCCAATTTCACAAACTTTACCCAAAAACATTACACAAACTCTGTCAGAAAGATAACGTACCACACTTAGGTCATGACTTATGAACAAATATGTGAGGTGAAATTCATACTGCAAATCATACAACAAATTTAAAATTTGTGATTGAATAGATACGTCTAATGCAGATACTGGTTCATCACAAACTATAAGTTTTGGATTCAAAGCCAATGCTCTGGCTATTCCGATTCTTTGACGCTGTCCTCCGCTGAACTGATGTGGATAACGATTTATAAATTCAGGGCGTATTCCTACTTTTTTCATGAGCTCTATTACTTTTTCTTTTGTTTCTTCTTTTGTTTTACATACTTTATGTGTCAATAGCGGTTCGGATATAATATTATATATATCCATACGTGGATTAATAGATGCGTATGGGTCCTGAAAAATTATTTGCATTTTCGTTCGCATCTCGCGCATCTCTTCACTTTTTAATTCATTTATATTAACTCCTTCGAATTCTACGTGTCCGGAGGTAGGATTAATTAAATTCAAAATTAATCTTCCTAATGTACTTTTCCCACATCCCGATTCACCTACTAATGCAAATGTCTCTCCTTCAGTAATTTGAATATTCACATTTGATGTTGCATGGACAAATTGTTTATTCCTTGCAAAAAAACCTCCACTCGGCAACTCAAACTCTTTTACTAAATTTACTGTTTCAACCAGTATTTTATCTTTAGGATCACTCATCTATTTCACCTCCGTATCTTCGTGTAAGAAGCATCTGACATAATGTTCTCCTGCACTTTCATCCTCCGATGCTATCTTGTATAGTTCAGGCTCTTGTTCAAAGCATTTTGGCATAGCCTTTTCACATCTCGGGCAAAATCTGCATCCCTTTGGCAGATTAATAAGGTTTGGCACCATACCATTTATATTGTACAAACGCTGTTTTTCTGCTGTAATTTTAGGTATTGATTTCATCAGCCCAACTGTATATGGATGACTTGTCTTTTTAAATAATTCAAATATATTTGCTTGTTCCATTATTTTTCCTGCATACATTACATAGACATAGTCACATATTTCTGCAACTACACCCAGATTATGTGTAATTAACAGAATAGATGTACCTCTTTCTTTTTGGAGCTGCTTCATCAACATTAGTATCTGTGCTTCTATCGTAACATCTAAAGCCGTTGTTGGTTCATCCGCAATCATTAATTCCGGATTGCAAACCATCGCCATACCTATCATCACTCTTTGTCTGAGTCCTCCTGATAACTGGTGCGGATAGGAGAAGTAGCGTTTTTCCGGTTCCGGTATTCCAACTGATCTAAAAATATCTATTGTTTTTCTCTTCGCTTCATCTTTTTTTATATCTCTGTGATGAATTGTAATGGCCTCTGAAACTTGTTTTCCTACCGTATAAACCGGATTCAGAGCTGTCATAGGTTCTTGAAATATCATTGATATTTTATTTCCTCTTA
Source organism: Sedimentibacter sp. (assembly GCA_032006665.1). Taxonomy (GTDB): domain Bacteria; phylum Bacillota; class Clostridia; order Tissierellales; family Sedimentibacteraceae; genus Sedimentibacter. The sequence goes on along the minus strand of DALZMP010000027.1, from coordinate 2,347 downwards.
TATTAAACATTTGCTCTTTTGAGTAGACAAGCATATTTTCACCATTTAGTTCTATACTTCCTTGAATAATTTTACCAGGCTTCTGTACCAATCTCATAATTGACATAGCCGTCATACTTTTTCCGCATCCCGATTCCCCTACGACTCCTACAATTGAACTTTTAGGAATATTTATAGAAACACCATCTATAGCTGGTACTACTCCTCTTTTGGTAAAAAAATGTGTTTTCAGATCAGTGATGTTTAGTAAGTCTTCCATCTCTAATACCTCCTTTCTCTACTCTTTCATGTATGGGTCTATAGCATCTCTTAACCCATCGCCTAAAAAATTAAATGCTAAAACTATAATCAGAATTGCTACTCCCGGTGCAATAGCTATCCAAGGTTCGCTGAACAACCACTGTTTTCCGTTAACCACCATAAGACCCCAACTAGTTAAAGGAGGCTGCGCCCCTATACCTAAAAAGCTCAAGCTCGATTCTGAGAGGATAGAACCCGGTATGTTTATAGTAAACAATACTATTAGTGATGGCAGACAGTTAGGTAAAATATGTCTCAGCATTATGACAGACTTTCTCACTCCTATGGATTTTGCTGCCTCCACAAATTCCTTTTCTTTAAGCGACAATGTTTGTGAACGAACTACTCTGGCTGTTCCAGCCCAACTTACAACACTTAATGCTATAAAAATATTTATTAAGCTAGCTCCCAGTGTATACATAACAACCATCGCCAGGAGAAGTGATGGGAAAGCTAACATTATATCTGCCAATCTCATTATGATAAAGTCTGCTTTTTTCCCTAGGAACCCTGCCATCAATCCAAGTATTGTTCCAATCACTATTGAGATCGTTGTTGGAACTAGTCCAATAACCAAAGATATTCTTGCACCATAAATTATACGCGATAATACATCTCTTCCCAGTTCGTCAGTTCCAAGTAAATGTTCACTGTTTGGGACTGCGCGAACATTTTCGTAATCTTGCAGTGTAGGATCGTGAGGAGCAACATATGGTGCAAATATTGCACAAAAGCTAAATATCAAAATTACTATTAAGGAAAATGTAGCCAGTTTATTGCTTCTAATCATATTTTTAATTCTGTCCCACGTATTATCCGTTTCAGCTAATTCTGACTCTATATTCTCGGTTTCTCTTCTTAATTCATCAACTATTTTTTCATCAAGTTTATTATTTGCTGCTATTATATTTTTCTCTTCCATTTTATAATTATTTTCCATACAATCACTCCTATTCAACTCTAATTCGCGGGTCAATAGCTGAATAAAGTATATCTGCTATCAAGTTCCCTGCAATAATTAGTATTGTTGTAAATACTACCGTACCTTGCAAAAGAGGCATATCTCTGTTTTGAATGGCATTAACCGCCAACCTTCCCACACCGGGAATACCAAATACACTTTCTGTGATAACCGCTCCCGAAAGAAGGCTTGCCACCTGTATTGCCATCATTGTAACAACCGGTAGCATTGCATTTTTAAGTGCATGTCCAACTATTACTCCTATTTCCCTTAGCCCTTTTGCTCTGGCTGTCCTGACAAAATCATTTTTCATAATTTCAAGCAAGCTTGAACGTGTTAGTCTTGCTATTGTTCCTGCTGAACTCCATCCTAAAACTATTGCCGGCATGAGTAAATGTTTCCATGTCTCATAACCCGAAACCGGAAGTAATTTTAATTTAAATGCAAAAACATATTGTAACATCAACGCTGCCCAGAATACAGGCATTGAAACTCCCAGTAGGGAAAATGACATGAAGAAACGGTCTATGAATGTATTTTGTTTTACTGCCGATATAATTCCTGCAGGTATTCCGATAATCCATGCAATAAATGCTGCAAAAATTGTAAGTCTTAATGTGTGTGGAAATGCATTTACTATCAAATCTGTTACATTTCTGTTTAGCTTGTACGATACTCCAAAATCTCCATGTAGTGCATTTTTCAAATATAGAAAGAATCTTACCATTACCGGGTCATCAAGTCCCATTTTTTCTCTCATACGCTCTATTAATTCTGGTTTTATATGTTCTCTCATCATCAACGTTATTGGATCTCCCGGTACTACGTTTAATAATAAAAATATAATCAACATTACTCCTATTAACACAGGTATTGCAATCAATATTCTCTTTATTACGTATTTTATTACTTTCACATTTTTCCCTCCAATCTTTTTATTCGGTTTATAAAATTAGATAAGCAAGTCACACCTCACTTATCTAATTTTAATGTATAGTTATGAAAAAAATTAGTTTGTTGGTTTCTTTGTGTTATCTATTGACATATTATAATAATAGTTTCCAGACCATCCATTCCACATAACTA
>DALZMP010000026.1:0-35122 GCA_032006665.1 Sedimentibacter sp. | reverse complement strand
TATAATCATTAATGACTATAACATTATTATACTAGGGGGGTGCTCAGTAAAAATGCTTAGTAATAAGCATTTTTACGCCGAAGGGGGACATAGGTCCCCCTAGCGGAAGTTGCGTAGCAACTTTTTTCAGCTTTCATTGAAATATAGATTGAAAAATTGTGTAATATAAACCAAATTATTCTTAAAATAAGTAAAAATTTATTAATACTTTAAGAAATTTATGGTAAAATATATGTATAACAAATAAAGGAGTGTGATTAAATGTTAAACAAGCAATTAATAGAAGATACACTTACCGCTGCTTTGTCTACCGGTGGTGATTTTGCAGAAATATATGTTGAAGACAGAACGAATAACGGTATTGTAATGATTGGCGGCAAAGTTGAAAGCACAATGTCAGGTAGAGATTACGGTGTTGGAATAAGAATATTTAAAGGATTTAACAGTATTTATGCGTATACTAATAAATCAGACAGGGAAACATTAATTTCGACGGCAAAGAGAGCTGCAGCGGCTGTAGAAGGAAATAATGGTGATATTTCAATAAATCTTACAAAATCTGATGTAAAAAATATAAGTTCAGTACAAATTGACCCTAATTCAGTAGAAAAAACAAGGAAGGTTCAGTTGATGCGTCAAGCATATAATACAGCATCAAACTATGATAAACTGATAACTCAGGTAACTGTAAATTATACCGATTATGTTCAAAATATAATGGTAGCCAATTCAGAGGGATTGTGGAAACAAGACAGACGTGTACGTTCGCGCTTGGGGATTTCTTCTATAGCTTCTAAAAATGGTGAGATGCAATCAGGATTTTTTGGTCCGGGTGCCAGTATGGGATACGAGTTTTTTGAAAATTTAGACATTGATAAATATGCTAAGGAAGCTTCACGTATTGCGGTAACTATGGTTAATGCAAAATACAGCCCAAGTGGTAAAATGCCTGTTATCATAGATAACGGATTTGGCGGTGTAATATTTCATGAGGCGTGCGGTCATGGATTAGAGGCTACTTCTGTAGCAAAGGGATTGTCTGTTTACACAGGGAAAATTGGTCAAAAAGTTGCATCAGAGCTAGTGACTGCAATTGATGATGGAACTATTCCTAATGAGTGGGGAAGTATAAATATAGATGATGAAGGAACAAAATCTCAAAGGAATGTATTAATTGAAAATGGTATTTTGAAAGGTTACATGATAGATAAATTAAATGCCAGAAGGATGAAAATGGATATAACAGGTTCGTCAAGGAGACAATCATACAGATATGCTCCGACTTCTCGTATGACAAATACATTTATTGATAAAGGAAAATCTACGCCGGAAGAAATTATAGCCAATACAGAAAAAGGACTTTATGCAAAATATATGGGCGGAGGATCTGTTAACCCAAGTACAGGAGAATTTAACTTTGCCGTAATGGAAGGGTATATAGTTGAAAACGGTAAAATTAAAGATCCTGTAAGAGGCGGAACATTAATCGGCAAAGGTATGGATGTATTAAATAAAATAGATATGGTCGGAAATAATTTGTCATATGGACAGGGAATGTGCGGCTCTGTGAGCGGCAGCATACCAACTAATGTAGGTCAGCCTATGATCAGAGTATCTGAAATAACAGTAGGTGGAAGGGAAGGTGAGAAGTAATGGACATGAAAAATATGATAGATAAGCTGTTTGCAGAGGGCAAAAAGCATGGAATGGAAGAAATGGAAGTCTATTATGGCGGCGGAAATAGTTTAACATTAAAAGTATTTGAAAAAGAGCTTGACGGCTATAGCTTATCAGAAGCCGAAGGGTTATCATTCAGAGGAGTATATAAAGGGAAAATGGGATATTCATATACTGAAAAAGTTGATGAAACCTCAATTGAACTTTTAGTAAATGGTGCTGTAGAAAATGCAAAGGTAATTGATTCTGATGATGAAGAATTAATATACGAGGGCTCTAAGGAATATAAAGAAGTTAATAATTTCAATGAAGCTTTGAAGGATGTCAGAGAACAAGATAAAATAAAATTTGTAAAAGAATTAGAATCAGAATGTTTTAAGCTGGATAAAAGAATTACTTCTGTTGAAACCTGTGTGTATGGAGATGGTTACGGTGAAACTGTAATGTCTAATACAAAAGGTTTATATCTGCAGGAAAAAAGCAATATTGCATATACATATGTTGTAGTTATTGCAAAAGAGGGAGAAGATATAAAAACCGGCTTTGCTTATAGAACAGGAAATGATTTCAGCAAATTTGATGCAAAAGAAATAGCGAGTGAGGCAGTGAAGGAAGCACTATCACAGCTTGGAGCTTCTTCTATAAAATCCGGGGATTATACTATAGTTCTTAGAAACAATGCATCAGCTGATATGTTAGAATCATTTACAGGTATATTCTCAGCTGAAAATGTTCAAAAAGATTTGTCTTTGCTGAAAGGGAAATTAAGTGAAAAAATAGGCAGTGATAAATTTACATTAATAGATGACCCTTTCATGGAAGGAGGTCTTTCCTCCAAATCGTTTGATGGTGAAGGAGTTGCTTGTAAATATAAAAAAGTTATAGATAATGGTGTTTTAAAAACTTATTTGCATAATTTAAAAACGGCTAAAAAAGATGGAGTTGAAACCACAGGCAATGCCAGTAAATCATCATACAAATCACCTATAGATATATCACCTACAAATTTTTATATAGATAAAGGCGATAAATCATTTGATGAAATTATTTCATCAATAGAAAAGGGAATATTAATTACAGAGCTGCAAGGTTTGCATTCCGGTTTGAACACTATATCCGGTGACTTTTCTCTGGCAGCACTTGGTTTTGAAATAGAAAGCGGAAAAATAAAAAGACCTGTTGAACAAATAACAGTTGCAGGAAACTATTTTGATATGATTAAAGACATAGAAGAAGTTGGAACTGATTTAAAATTTGGTCTACCGGGAGATGCTTATATAGGTTCACCATCACTTAAAATTAAAAAACTGTCTGTTTCAGGAGAATAGCAAAAATCTAAATCTAATGAAATAAAAAAAGATAATCCGTATGAGATTATCTTTTTTTACAATTGATTATTATAGTATATTAGTCAACTCTTTCATGTTCGTTGAACAATAGTGTTATGCAGTATAAACCTGCTAACCCGACAAGTCCATAAATTATACGACTGAAAATTGCAGTTTGACCTCCAAATATAGAAGCTACTAAGTCAAACTGAAACAATGCTATTAAACCCCAGTTTAAAGCTCCTATAATAACCAATACTAAAGCGAATTTATCCATAATTAATTATCCTCCTTAAATTTAAGTACAATCTTATTATTTCATAAATTTGTTATTGTATGCATATATTAAAAAAATTTTTAGCGAGGCAGCGATATAGAAATAAAAAGAATATTTAACAATTAAAGTTAATTTGAATATAATGAATAAAAAACGCTTTATATGTAATTAGAGGAGGTAATTATGGATAATAATTGTAATTGTCAACCTGTTGAATCAGAAATGGTTGATGTAAAAAATGAAATAAATGAACAATCTACGAAGGAACCAATTAAATCTCAGTGCTTTCGTCGACGCTGTAACAATGTGGCAGGAATAGGAGGTATAGACACATCACTTTTATTTTTCTTTTTAATTCTGGTTTGCATTGTATGCCAATGTGACATAGGCATAGAAATGGATACATTACTCTGGTTCTTCCTTGTATTAGTAGTGTTATATCAATATTACTTATAGGGAAAAAACAGGGATAGCTATTGATTGGCTATCCCTGTTTTTATTTTTTGTCTTTTCCGTCATCAATTAATTCTATTTCTAATTTATCAAAGTCAATATCGTCAACGAAATCATCAGCATAAAATGTAACGTATTTAAATTCTGAAAATTCTATGCGGTGTTTTTCAAGCCATAGGGGAACACTTAAATCAAATATTAGACAGATTTCTTTTATACATTTGTCCGTTTTTTGTGAAAGAGAAATATCTTCATTATTTTTTACAGTAATGGATGTAACTATTTTATTGTGTTTTATTTTTTTAGCCCAAAGTTTATACATTAATATCTCCTTTTGTTTATCCTCGTTCAAGTGCAGTGGGACCTGTACGTGTCATTTCAACAATACCATATGGCTTGAGAAGTTGCAAGAAACTATTGTTTTTATCTTCAGAACCAGTAACTACTATAATCATATTTTTAGAACTGACATCAACAATATTTGCATCAAATATATCGACAATTTGGATAATTTCAGCTCTTTTAGCACCTACTGAATTGACCTTTATCATCATAAGTTCAAATTGTACAGAAGTATCTTCCGTAAGAATATTTATTTTTATGACATTTATTAATTTATGAAGTTGTTTTGTTATTTGTTCTATAATATAACTGTCTCCTGAAACAGCAACAGTTATTCTGGATATATTTGGGTCTTGAGTTTCAGCAACATTTAAACTGTCAATATTGTAACCACGTCTCGTGAACAATCCTGCTACTTTGCTCAATGTCCCGGAATAATTCTCTACTAATATAGAAAGTATTGATTTTTTATTTTTACTCATGTCTTCTTCCTCCTAAACGCGGAACTGAAGGGATTTCCGGGTCAATGATGCACTCCAGGATGAAAGGTTCATTATCCTTGAACATTTCATCTATAGCATTATCAACTTCTTCATCCTTTGATATTCTCATTGCCTTTATACTGTATGCATCAGCAAGCTTCATAAAGTCAGGATTAAAGCCAAGGGTTATTCCAAAGTATGAATTTTCATCATAAGTGTTTTTTTGTAATTCTCTGACCATTCCTAAATAACCATTATTAAAAATTATAAATTTAACTCCTGCATTATGCTCTCTGGCAAGTGCTAAATCACTCATAAGCATTTGGAATCCTCCATCACCCATAGATGCAACAACATTTGTATCAGGTAAGGCTATTTTAGCACCTATTGAAGCTGGTAAGCTGTAGCCCATGGTTCCAAGTCCGCCAGAAGTCAAAAATCTTTTATCGCCATTTACCATAAAACTATGTGCTGCCCATATCTGATTTATTCCAACATCACAAACCCAAATTCCATCATCACCCATAATTTTAGAAATTTTATTTATTAAGAGCTTTGGATTAAGAGATGTATCACTGGCAAGTAATTTTTCCATATAATTTTTTCTTTTGTGTTGTAATTCTGATAACCATTCTTTAATATTCAGTTCATAGTCATATTCTAACAAATCGTTTAAGATGTCCTTGGCATTGCCTACTATAGGAATTTTGGTTTCTATATTTTTTCCTATTTCAGCGGGATCTATATCTATATGTATTACATTTCTGGTTAAACTGCTTTTATGAATCATAGAAGTCGATCTGTCAGCAAACCTGGCACCTATAACTATTAATAAATCTGATTCGTTCATGGACCTATTTACAAAATTGTATCCATGAGAACCAAGTAAACCTGCAAAATAAGGACTGTCATTTGGGAATGCATCTACGCCCATCAATGAGCATACAACAGGTATTTTAGTTTTATCAACAAATTTTATCAAAGCATCATTTGCATCTGCGGCTCTTATACCGCCTCCTGCACATATTATGGGTTTTTGAGATTTGCGTATTAAATCCACAGCCCTTTTAACTTGTCTGGTATTTCCATTCAATGTAGGTTTATATCCTCTTATATTGATTTCGGAAGGGTATTCAAAATCGATGTATGTATCTTGTATATCCTTAGGAATATCAATTAAAACAGGACCTTTTCTTCCGGTGGAAGCTATATAAAAAGCTTCTTTGAAAATTCGCGGAATTTCCTTTGCATCTTTTACTAAGTAACTATTTTTAGTAAACGATTCAGTAGCTCCGATTATATCAGCCTCTTGAAACATATCTCTACCTATACTTGTTGAATCGACCTGTCCGGTTATAGCAATAAGCGGAATGGAATCCATATATGCTGTAGCTATGCCGGTTATCAAATTTGTTGAACCCGGACCAGAAGTTGCCATGCAAACACCAATACTGTTTAAGGCTCTTCCATATCCGCTTGCCATATGTGCCGCGGATTGTTCTTGTCTTACCAATACATGTTTAATGCTTGAACTGCGGAGGGCTTCATATAGAGGGAGGACGGCTCCACCGGGATATCCAAATATCACATTTGTATTTTCTGCTTCAAGACATTTAATAATTGCTTCTGCTGCTTTAATTCTCATATAAAAACCTCTCTTTCGTATAAAATTTGATTAAATAAAGCATCTGTCTGTTGTTGTAATATATTAAGTTATAAAAAATTAAGGTTCAACCGTCATTTTTTTGTAAAAAAAAACAGATGTTCTCGTTACAAAGGACGAGAATACCCGCGGTACCACCTTAATTCCATATAGGCTCTTAATAAATAACGGTTAATCCGTTTAACTCTACTGCTATTTCAAGTTAAAAGCTCCAAAGCTACTTTCAATATAAATTTACCTGCAAAATATTTCAGCGATAATTCTGCTCTCTATAAGGAATTTATATATACTCTCTTTTTCATTGCCTCAATATATAATTATCATCTATAATAATCAAATGAAGCATAAATGTCAATAACTATTTTTATTTTTTTAGGGGACGGTTCTTTTAAAAGAACCGTCCCCTAAAAAACATCTATGAAAAAGTTGGTGTAACTTCAAAACCTTTTCTAAAAAAGCTATTAGAATAATCTATTTTAGCACCTTTTATAGCACCGTCTAAATCTTCTGAAACTATTATATCCATACCATCTACATTGTAAATTTTATCATTTTCATCTTGTTTCTCCGAAACAATACCGAGAGTGGCACCGCATCATGAGTAGCCGGTTATCTTAACCTTTATAGGCATATTTTTTTCTTTATAATCCATTAATTTTTCTTTTGCAAGTTCTGTTAAATTAAAATTCATTTTTTTCTCCTCCTATTTTTCTTTTATTATTGTAGACTTATTATATAAAATAAATACGTGGCATTCAGTGACATTGTCACCATAACATTTTTTGTAATTCAATAAAAAAAATAAAAGTTTTATGTTATAATTATATATGATATCATGACATATGTTTATAATAAACATTATTTATGGAGGACTATATGATTAACAATAAAGATATAGAATTAGTCAGTAATAAATTGGAATTTTGGAATAGTTTAACATCTTTAGAACAAAAACAAATAATCAGCAGATCGCAATCTTTGCCTTATTTAAAAGGGAAAAGTGTTTATGGAGGGTTGGATGATTGCAGAGGACTCATAATTGTTAAAAAAGGTCAATTAAGAACTTATATTTTATCAGAAAACGGAAAAGAAGTTACATTATATAGATTGTTTAAAGATGATATATGCGTAATGTCTGCATCTTGCGCTTTAAATAATATGAATTTTGATTTATATATTGAGGCAGAAAAGGATAGTGAGATAATACTTATACCAACAGATGTTTATTCCCAAATCAATCAAAAAAATATAGAGGTGCAAAAATTCACAAATAGTGTAACCCTGACAAGATTTTCAGATGTGATGTGGATTATGGAACAAATATTATTTATGAGCTTTGATAAAAGACTGGCGATGTTTTTACTTGAACAATCATCGATAGAAAATTCAGATACAATATATATGACACATGAAGATATAGCAAAACATATGGGCAGTGCCAGAGAAGTTGTCAGCAGAATGCTTAAATATTTTCAAAATGAAGGATTCGTCAGGACGGAAAGAGGAAGCATTATTTTGACAAATAGAAAAAAACTTCAGTCTATAACATTTTAAAAATAAAAAATTAATAGCTCAACAAAATATTTTTAATTTCATCAGTGTTTGGGTATTGATTTGTGTATATTTTTTTAATGATTTCAGCAGGTCGATTTTTTATTACATAAATTACATCGGACAATAATATTGCCTCATCAATATCATGAGTTATAAAAATAACAGTGCGTTTGCTCTCCAGCCACAATTTTTGAAACGATAGAATCATTTCCATCTTTAGTTTTATATCAAGACCTTTAAATGGTTCATCCATTATTAAAATATCTGACGGATATGCAAACGCCCTCGCCAAAGAAACTCTTTGAGCCATACCACCGCTCAGAGCTTTTGGTTTATAATCTTTATAATCATTAAGTTCAACCATATCAATATAATTATCAGTGATTTCTTTTCTTCTTTCAGTATCAAATAAATCCTTTAAAACAAAATCTATATTGTTGTACACGCTGTACCACTCAAGAAGTCTGGGCTCTTGAAATACATATGAGTATAAAACTTTATCCGCACCTGATACATCTCCGGATTCTACAGGTATTAACTTTGCTGCAATGTTTGCAATTGTAGTTTTACCTACACCGGAAGGACCAAACAAACATGTAATCTTATCTTGCTCAAAGCTTATATTAAAGTTTTTCAGAATCTGCAAATCATTAAATTTTTTAGATATGTTTTTTAACTCAATCATCATAGTCACCTAATATAAAAATAGTTTTTAGTATTTTTTCAAATAAAAAGCTTAACATCACTATTATAATAGTCCATGCAAACAAGTCAGGTATTTCCAAATATACCTTAGAATCATAGAGGAATCTTCCTATTGAATATTTAGGTAAGCTCAGTACTTCTGCAGCAGAAGTGACTTTCCATCCTATACCCAGTGCTGAAATCATACCCGCCTTAATATATGGAAGAGCAGAATAAGAATATACAGACTTTATAATCCTAATTTTTTTTATGCTATACAATTTGCACATCTCGAGGAGCTTTGTATCTGTATTCTTTATTCCTGCTACAGTATTTGTCCACACAATGGGGAAACACATTAAGAATGCAACAAAAATAGGTACATTTGTATCTCTGAACCACATGAGAGCTATAATAATTATGGACATGACCGGAATAGTTCTCATAGTGTTTATCAAAGGGTTAAATAAATCATATAAAAATTTATTTATTCCGCAAAAATATCCAAGAACAATCCCAAAGACGCATGACAAAATAAATCCGAAAATAGTTCTGTAAGTGCTGAAGAGTATAGTTATATAAGTATCCCTTAAGAATAAAAGCTTATATACGGCCTTTAAAGTTGAATATGGAGAAGGGAGATAAATCTCCCGATTAATAATCAGTGAAAATATCCCCCACATTGAAATCCAAAATAGTATTATGAATATATTTTTTGATTTACTCTGAATAGTAGAAATCCTCATCAGGTAAACTACCTCCTACTGAAGCTGGATTTGAATCAAATAATATTTTATAGAAGCTGTCAATACTTTCTTTTTCATCCTTTGCAAATTTATAAGTTATGCCACAGTAAGGTATTGCTTTTTCAACAAGAGCAGCACTCGGCATAATTTCATTCTTTTCAACTAAAACAGATGCATCGGCGGGATTAGAATTAACCCAGTTTACAGAAGATTCATATTGTTTTAGGAATTCAGATACAAACTCTTTGTTGTTTTCTGCAAATTCCTTATTAACTACTATACATCCTGTGTAGATTTCACTTTCACCATTTGTTGCGTTTTTCCATTCATCATTTAAATCAATTAACATTTTAACATTGTCGTTTTTCATCGTAACCTGTGTAACAAAAGGCTGAGGCAGCAGAGCAACTTTTGTATCACCGGCAATTACAGTTTGAGCAAGAGTTGGATGGTCAAGTGCGTAATCAAGTTCAACTTTTCCCTCAAGTCCGTTTTGCTTCAAAAGATAATTCATTACAAAATCAGGAGTTGAACCCTTAGCACTCATACCCAAAGTTTTGCCTTCGAGTTCTTTTACAGATGTTATTTCATCAGTACCCACTATGTATAAATTTCCTACAGTATTAAGTGCCATTAGTTGAACAGCACCTCCGGTTTTGTTGTATAGAACAGAAGCAAGGTTAATAGGTACAGCAGAAATCTGAATTTCACCGCTTATTATTTTTCCTGTCAATGCGTCAGGAGCGCTTTCGGCTGCGTATTCTACATTGTAGTCGTCACTATTTAAAGCCTTTTCGTCAATTAATTTTATCATCCCAATTGATGTAGGACCCTTCAACCCTGCAATAGTAACATTTATAGGTTCTTTAGGTTCTACTAACGGAATTTCTTCGTGAGGTGTATTATCATCATCAGCAGTAGGTATTTTTTCTTGGGGTTGGCTGCAGCCTGCAAATACACTTAATATTATTACTAAAACTAACAATAAACTAAATTTTCTCAATTTTATATCCTCCAATTAATAATTTTTTTTGGATAAAGCGCTTTTTACGCTTAACCCTTGAATTTTACCAAGCTTTCCGCTAAGTGCACCTATTTCATCATTTGTGCCATCCACAATTATTGATATAACATTTATTCCTTTTTCCTTGTAAGGTACACCCATTCGACCGATTATGATGCTGCCGTATTGATGTAAGATGTCATTAACTTCATTAACATGAGAAATGTCTTCAACAACTATTCCTACAACGCCAATTCTTTTATCCATTGCAACCTCCCTTGCTATTTAGTAAAATAAAAAACCTTGTAAGCAAATGCAAACAAGGAGTATGATTTCAAAATATATAAAAATAATATCCTTCCTTGCCATCAGAAAAACCTTAAGCTTAGACTTGATATTAATTTAACATATATAATAAAATAATGCAAGATATATTATTTTTATATACGAGGAAAGCTTTTTCCTAGTATATAAAACGAGTATTGCAAAGGACGGGACGTCCTTGCAAAGCATTTTTACGCAGAGGAGGGCGCATAGGTCCTCCTAGCATAAGTTGCGTAGCAACTTTTTCATACATACTCTGCACTGCTTTATCATTGCAAATTTAAAGAATTTACAGCTTTTTCAAGTTGAATCATAGACTTTTCAAGGACTGACCGAGGACAGGCAACATTTAACCGCATAAATCCAGAAAGGCTTCGACAAAAATCATTTCCGGAATTAAGACCTAATCCAGCCTCGTTAATCATAAAATTGTTGAGTTCTTCATTTTCTAATCCCAATTCACGACAATCCAACCAAACAAGATATGTGCTTTCCGGTCGGCTGGGCTTAATTTTAGGTATATTTTTACTACAGTAATCACCTATAAAATCAATGTTGCTTTCAATGTATGAAATCAATTGTTCCAACCATTCCTGACCTTGCCTGTATGCTGCTTCTACAGCAACAAGACTAAAACAATTATTGCGATGAATATCTAAATTTTTCCAAAAATTATCAAAAATACTTTTGACTTCATTATTGGGGAATATTACAAAAGATGCTTGAAGTCCTGCCAGGTTAAATGTTTTTGTACATGATGTACAAGTTATTGTTCTTTGAGAAATTTCACTTGATATACTTGCGGTGGGAATATGCTTGTTACCCCACAATATTAAATCTGAATGTATTTCGTCTGAAATAATCATAACATTGTATTGCAGGCACAGCTCAGCAATACGATTGAGTTCATTTTGAGTCCACACTCTGCCTACAGGATTGTGCGGGCTGCAAAAAATAAACAATTTTGGATGCTGCTTTAATTTTTCTTCAAAGTCATCGAAATTTATAGAATAAATGCCATCACTTTCAGATAGCTGATTTTCAATTACAACTCTATCCCATGATTCTATTACGTCATAGAATTCAGGATATACAGGAGTTTGTATAAGTATTTTATCATTTTTGTCGGAAAATTCTCTGACAATAACTGATAAAGACGGAACGACTCCGGGACTGAAACTAATTAAATCTTTATTAATTATCCAATTGTTGCGAGTTTTTTGCCATTCGCAAAAAGCTTCATAATAAGAATTCGGGCGGGAGGTGTATCCAAAGATTCCTTGTTCAGCCCTTTTCATAATAGCATCTGTAATAGGCTTAGCCACTTTGAAGTCCATATCTGCTATCCATAACGGAATTACATCAGAAGTTCCAAATTTCTTTTCTCGCTCATCAAACTTAGCAGAAAAGTTGTTACTGCGGTCAACTATTTCATTAAAATTATATTTCATATTCCACCTACCTAATTTTGATATAATATAACAAGGCAAAAACCATGCCAATTTTTTTCAAGAAGTGCAGTTGTATTTTATAGTATATTATATAAAATCTATTTTAATTCGGGCAGTTAAATGGTTGAAGTTATACAACTTCAACCATTTAATCGTGCAAATTATTTAAAAATATGAGAATTAAGTTCATGAAGAACTTTTATACCTCTATCATTTATTTTGCTTCCGCCCCTGCCTTTTGACATTTTAATTAAACATAAATTGTTTAAATCTGATAAAATTCCGCGAATTTCTTGTTGAGTGAGGAATCGGCCTGCAGCTTCGGCATCCTCTGAAATAGAGAGCCTGCCTTTAGGTATTTTATGAACAAACCCTATATGTAATGCATTTAATACAAATAAGTAATCATCTAATCTGTTTCCGGATAATTGCTTTAAAAGCTTTGTATCCAGATTAGTGTTTGCATCAAAATTACATTTTAATGTTGACATGGATTTGTTGTAGAAACCGGGAGGTAAGTCATCATAATAAATCATATCTTTATCTATGTATGTAAGATATTCGACATAGTTGTGCAATTCTCGAATATTTCCGCTCCAATTATGAGAAAGTAATGCATTGATTACCTCCGGAGATAAAATAAAATTTCCATTTAATTTATGTTTAAAGTGATTAAATAAGAGCATGATGTCACTGCCTCTGTCTCTTAATGGAGGTATCTGTATCGGCAATGTGTTTAAACGAAAATACAAGTCCCTTCGGAAACTTCCGTTATATACCAGTTCTTCAAGGCTTTCATTAGATGCAGCAATGATTCTTACGTCAATGCTAATAATTTTATTTCCTCCTACACGCATAATCTCTCTTTCCTGGATAACACGAAGCAACTTTATTTGAAGAGCCGGACTCATTCCCTCAACTTCATCTAAAAAAATTGTTCCTTTGTGAGCATACTCAAAAAGTCCCAATTTTCCACCTTTTCTAGCACCGGTAAAAGACCCTTCATCATATCCGAAAAGTTCGCTTTCCAGCAGATTGTCCGGCATTGCGGCACAATTTATGGCAATGAAGGGATAATTGCGACGTTTGGATTCATTATGTATCGCATGTGCAAAGAGTTCTTTTCCTGTACCGCTTTCACCGGTAATTAATACAGTAGAATCGGTTTTTGACATTTTCATAGCTATAGCACATGTTTTCTTAATTGCTGTACTTTCTCCTATAATATCATTAAAAAAATATTTTGCTTTGTGCCCCTTGTTAAGTAGTTGAATACGTAAATTATGCTGCTTATATTCTTCCTCTGTAAATTTCTGTATAGTTGCAAAAGCGCCGATATATTCATCACCGCGTATAATAGGAGTAATTGACATGTTAATATCTACTCCGTTTACTTTTATTAAGCGATTATTAATTTTGCTGCGTACTATTTTACATTCTTCAAATGGCAAGAAAGGAAAAACTGAAACAGCAGGATAGTCAATGGACTGATTTTTAGTAATGCCGGTAATTTCTACAGCCTTTGAATTACATGCGATAACAACATCATTTTCGTTTACTCCAATTATTCCTTCATCCATAATTTCCATTAAAATTTCAAATTGGCTTTCCATTCTGAATGATTTTCCAAAAAGCTGGTCAAAACTATAATTATTAACTGCTAAAGACCGAAAATAATCCTTAAATTTTGTCCTTTCCAATAAGTAATCAAATTTTAATCGGAGTGCAATTTCAACTATAGTTGTAGTATCTAAAACACGTTGACCCAAGTCGATAATATTTTTTACACCCTTTGGCACATAGCGAGCTTCATCAGGTGTGACAGCTAATTCAATGTCCTTATCCAGCACTGCTCCGGGATAATAGGGAGTAAAATTTATGTGATTTACGCCTAGCTGATTGAGTTTAGTTATAGCTTCTCGAACCATCGTTTCACTTAGATTAACAAACAAAGCATTGCTTCCCTTTGGTATGTTCATTAAAGTTTCAAGAGATTTATTAGTGAAAGTAACTGCAATTTCAACCTTAGGAATATTTATTGGAATGTATTCTTTTAAATCGGAAATATTTTTAAATGCATCAGTTGAAACTACGAATAAATCAGAGTCACCGATATCCTTAATAGAGCCGTCCAACACATTATAGGCAGAAGTGGTTACCAGTTCTCCAAAGAGTTCCTTAATTTGATTTTCATAAAATTTAGAAGCCATGTAATCTAAGGTTACAATAGATATTTTCTTCTTTATAGAACTCACCCCTTCAAATCTAAATTTATTATTATGTTAATTCTTTTTTAAAAATATGTCAAGAAAAGGTTGCAAGTGTTAACCCTTTTAAAATTTAATTTTTTCTTTTTTGGCACAAAATTTGCTTGTTATGTATCATAAGTCGATATAAAATATACTCTAACGACATAAATATATACATATAGTTTGGTGAAAATTATTATTGTAGAGGAGGAGAAATAATGGAGTTTACTAAGATTCAAGGAGCAGGTAATGATTTTATCATAATAAACAACATGAAATTGAAATTGTCTTTAGATAATATACCTGCAATAGCTAAAAAGTTGTGTAAAAGAAAAGTATCTCTGGGTGCAGATGGATTCATGGTAGTTGATTTTCCTGATGGGGATGCTGATTTTAAAATGCGTTTTTACAATTCCGACGGCAGTATCGGAGAAATGTGCGGAAATGGTGCCAGATGCATTGCAAGATATGCTTATACAAACAATATTGCAGGAAAAAACATGAAATTTGAGACTCTGGCAGGTATGATTTCAGCAGAAATAACTGAAGGCAGAATGGTAAAAGTTAAACTAAACAATCCTGAAAAAATTATACTTGACTCTGATGTTGAAATTGATTCTCAAAGATATGAATGCTCATATATAGAACTTGGAAATCCAGGCATACCACATGCTGTTGTAAAATACCCGGATCTTCAAAATACAGATGAGAATCAAATATTTGATCTTGGAAGAAAAATAAGGTTTTATAAGGGTTTTGCAAAAGGAGCAAATGTTAATTTTTTTGATATATTAGACGAAACGACAGCTGTTGTAAAAACCTATGAAAGAGGTGTTGAAGATTTTACTTTGGCTTGCGGAACCGGATCCGGCTCAGCAGCAGTTGCCCTTCTTTTAAAAGGTTATCTAAAAGGAAACAGAGTAAAAATTGTAGTCCCCGGCGGAGAATTGTTCATAGAAATCGAAAGAGTTGATAACAAAATAGAAAATTTATTTTTAATAGGAGACACTAATATTATTGCAGTCGGAGAAATAATGGATGAAGATTTAGCACTTTAAATTTTATAACTTTCAGTGAGATATAAAGTATTTATTGTCGGCAGCGGCATAAGTATTATGTATACATTATAAAGTTGATGGCTGTTAAAATTATTTGAACAATACAATAAAAGAAAGGGAGTACTGAAATGAATACAACAAAACAAAGCGTATGGAAAAATTATCGATTCCCCATTATTTTAATTTTATCTATTATAATCGGAAGTATAATAGGAATTGTTTTTGGAGAGAGAGCAATAGTACTTAAACCGTTTGGAGATGTATTTCTTAATTTGATGTTCACAGCAGTAACACCTTTGGTATTTGTGACCATAGCCGGTGCAGTAGGAAATATGGTAAACATGAGAAGGCTGGGGAAAATTCTTGGAAATTTATTTTTAACATTTGTTGTTACAGGACTTATTGCTGCGGTTATTATACTTGTTGTTGTAAAATTATTTCCACCGGCTGCCGGCGTTAATATAGCATTGGAATCTACAACAGAGCTGGAAACCGTAAAGCTGTCTGATCAAATTGTAAACGCCTTGACCGTAAATGATTTTAGTAAGTTGCTTTCTCGCTCAAACATGATGCCTCTGATTATATTCTCAATCCTTTTCGGCTTTTGTGTCAGTTCACTGGGCAGTGAAAATAATATTATTGCAAGAGGGCTGGAAGCAATGTCCAAAGTTATGATGAAGTTCATTGGAATAATTATGTTGTATGCTCCAATTGGTTTGGGTGCATATTTTGCAAGCCTTATAGGTGAGTTTGGACCTCAATTGCTGGGTGCTTATGCAAGAGCTATGGTTATTTATTATCCGTTGTGCATCGTATATTTTTTTGTTGCCTTTGCAGGATATTCGTATTTTGCCGGAGGGAGATTCGGAGTAAAAACTTTCTTTAAAAATATTTTAGAGCCTGCCATTACATCAATTGCAACACAAAGTTCAATTGCAACTTTACCTGTAAACTTAAAGGCAACTGGGCGAATGGGAGTTCCAAAAGATATTCGTGAAATCGTATTACCAATTGGTGCAACAATGCACATGGACGGCACTGTATTATCTTCTATACTAAAAATATCATTTTTATTTGGTATATTTGGGCAAGAATTTTCGGGAATAGGAATCTATGTTACGGCCATAGCAATTTCAATTCTCGGAGGAGTGGTTATGTCAGGTGTCCCGGGCGGAGGACTCATTGGTGAAATGTTAATTGTGAGCTTATTTGGATTTCCGCCTGAAGCATTTCCGATTATTGCAACAATTGGATTTTTGGTAGACCCTCCTGCAACCTGCATAAACAGCACCGGGGACTCTGTTGCATCCATGGTTGTTACAAGGCTGGTGGAAGGGAAAAACTGGATGAATAAGAATATTAAAACCTTATCATCTGACAGTGATATTTAATAATTAAAAGAAAAAAATAGTACGGCTATTTTCAAAATGGCCGTACTAAAATTCTATTTAAGCAGTAATAATTCCTCAACTGAAATATCAAAATATTGTGCAAAAGCTGTTAAGTAAAAATCAGAAGGTATTTCTTCGCCTGATTCATAAAGTTTAATTCTATCCTTTGGTACATTCAATGTATTACCCAATTCTTGTTTAGTTAAATCCTTTGCTTTTCTAACCTCTCTTAATCTTTCACCTAATTTCATATAATTTTCTCCTCTATTTTATTATTATAGATACGATAAATACATCAAGGCAAAGACTTATGTCTTTGTTTCATCTGTGTATTTATTATATCATAAAGCAAGCCAGAAAACGGCTTGCATCACAATGATTCAATAAATACATCAAGACAAAGGCTTAGTCTTTGTTTCCTCTGTGTATTTATTATATCATAAAGCAAGCCAGAAAACGGCTTGCATCACAACGATTCAATAAATACATCAAGACAAAGGCTTAGTCTTTGTTTCCTCTGTGTATTTATTATATCATACTATTTATAAACATCAATATGATAATTAGTTTGTTTATATTTACATTCAAATATGATTATTTAAAAAATAAAGTAGATTATTGTTATGTACCAATTATTAGAAATAATCATGTTGAAAAATTTTACATAAAAATGTATACTTTAATATATTAAGAAATAATTATTAAAGGGCGTATGTTATGGTATCTACAAAATGGTTTAAAGGTATAGAAAATTCAGAAATATATTTTGAAATAAGGAAAAAAGTTTTTTGTGATGAGCTAAATATGGATTGCGAATTTATAAAAGACAACTATGATGAATATTCTTATAATGTAGTTTTATATGAAGATGAAAAGGCAGCAGGGACTGGCAGATTAATATTTAAAGACGGAAAATACTTAATTGATAAACTTTGTGTTCTGAGTGAATACAGAGGGAATTCATATGGAGAATTAATAGTAAGGATGCTTGTCAGAAAAGCTGTTACGACAGGAGCAGTAAAAACATATTCAGTAATAGATGCAAAGTGTAAATCACTATTTGAAAAAGCAGGGTTTAAAGAAACAGGTGCAGATGTAAACGGTGATTTGGTAATGATAAAAGAAGGAGATGTAGGAGGACATTGCTGCTAGTTGTATATACAAATTACATTTGTGAGGAGAACGTATATGTTTAAAACAGGAATTTTTCACTGGTATGGTTATATACTTCAGCCCAGGGAAAGGATTAAATTAATACAGGAAGCCGGATATGACTATATTATGCTGTGGTGGGAAGATGAGTCTTATCCTGACTTTGTGGATAGAAGAGAACTAATCAATATAGTTAGGGACAATGGACTTGAGCTGGACAACATACATTTGCCATACGACGATATAAATATGCTTTGGAGCAACAACGGCATCGACAGACGTTGCCATACTGATAAAATAATTAAGTGGATGAATGAGTGTAAAAACAGCGGGGCAGATATGATTGTAATGCACACAAATCATGGAGATAATTATAACTTTGAATATGCCGATGGTTATGAGTCATTCAACAAAATAGTTAAATGTGCTGAAGATATCAGACTTAAGGTAGCCTTCGAAAACACCCAAATGTTTCACTATACGGATTTTATTTTAAAAGAATTTGACTCAGAATATTCAGGGTTTTGTTATGATTCCTCACACGATTTTGTAAATGGGCAAAGCTTCGGTGAAATTTTAGATAAATGGAAACACAAGTTGCTATGTGTACATTTATCAGACAATGACGGAACATGTGACAGACATTGGATTCCTACTAAAGGACATGTAAATTGGAAAAGAATTATAAATATTATTAAACAAACAAATTGCAAAAGCTTTTCGATGGAAACTTATCCGTTTGAAGAAGAGAAAAAACTGGAACCAATTGAATTTTTAATAAAAGCAAAGAAAAGCTTAATTTCTATATTATAATGAGGTTGTGTGATATGAAAAAAGCAGTAATAATTCCGGATTCATTCAAGGGAACTTTAAGTTCAGAAACGATTTGCAGCATAATGGCTGAAAATATAAAAAAATACTTTCCCAAATGCCACATAGTAACAATTCCTGTGGCTGATGGCGGTGAAGGAAGTGTGAATTGCTTTTTAACAGCCTTAGGAGGAGAAAAAATATATGAAACTGTAAAAAATCCATATTTTGAGGATATGAGGACATTTTACGGCTTAATAAATGACGGAAAAACTGCTGTTATTGAAATGGCAAGCTGTGCAGGGCTTCCACTGGTAGAAGACAGAAAGAACCCGGCAAAAACAACCACTTATGGCGTGGGTCAGCTTATTTTAGCAGCTTGCAAAAGAGGATGCAAAAAGATAATAGTCGGCCTCGGAGGATCAAGTACCAACGATGGGGGAACAGGTGCCGCCGCCGCATTAGGAGTAAAATTTTACAATAAATATGAAGAAGAATTTGTTCCTGTCGGAGCTACATTAAAAGACATTGTAAAAATAGACATGACAGAAAGAAGTTCAGCTATAGATGATATAGAAATAATAACAATGTGTGATATCGATAATCCAATGTATGGAGCCAACGGTGCCGCTTATATTTTTGGACCTCAGAAAGGTGCTGACTCGTTCATGGTTGCAGAGCTGGATGAAGGACTAAGAAATTTATGTGATGTTATAAAGAGAGATATAGGCATTGACTTAAAGGGTATCCCAGGTGGTGGAGCCGCAGGAGCTATGGGGGCAGGAATGATTGCTTTCTTTAACTCAAAGATTCAGATGGGAATCGAAACAGTGTTGGACAATGTTAATTTTGATGAAGTAATAAATGATGCGGACATGATTTTTACAGGAGAAGGAAAAATTGATTCCCAAAGTTTAAGAGGAAAGGTTGTTATTGGAGTTGCCAAGAGAGCTAAAAAGAAAAATGTTGCAGTAACTGTTGTAGTTGGTGGAGCAGAAGACGGTATTGACGAGGTCTATGATATGGGAGTAACCTCTATATTTACAATTAACAGACTTCCACAGGATTTTAGCACAAGCCGTATACACAGTAAAGAAAACATGAGTGCAACAATGGACAATATATTAAGGCTTATAAAAAGTTATAAAAATAAATAATAAAAGTAAATTTGGAGGATTTTATGGTAAACAAAGAACGCTTGATTAAAACATTTATGGATTATGTAAAGATTGACAGCGAAACAAAAAATGAAAAAGCTATCTCCGAAAAGATAGTACAAGATCTAAAAGATTTAGGGTTAAATGTATATGTTGATAAAGCAGGGGAAAAAGCAGACTCAAATGGAAACAATGTTTATTGCTTTTTAGAAGGCAATAAGGATTTAGAGCCGATTCTTTTCAGTGCCCACATGGACACAGTCACTCCGGGAATAGGAATTGAACCGTACATAGATGGTGAATATATAAAGAGTAAAGGCAAAACGATACTGGGCGGTGATGATAAATCAGGAGTAGCGGCCATAATTGAAGCATTAAGAGTTATAAAGGAAAACAAATTACCTCATAGACCAATCGAAGTAGTATTTTCTATATGTGAAGAAGGCGGATTATTAGGGGCTAAATATGTTGAACTTGATAAAATTAAATCCACAAAAGCAGTGATTTTAGATAGTGGAAACAGTCCATCAAAAATAGTAGTTGAAGCTCCCGGTCAAAATAATATACATGCAAAAATATTTGGAAAGCCATCTCATGCCGGCGGAAAACCAGAGGATGGCATTAGTGCAATTATGGTTTTGGCAGAAGCTGTGACAAATATGAAACTATTGAGAATTGACAGCGAAACAACTGCAAATATAGGAACTTTTAAAGCAGTCGGTGCAACTAACATAGTGTCTCCCTTTGCAGAAATGATTGCAGAAGCAAGAAGCCGTTCAGGGGAAAAATTAAAAAAACAAACTGAACATATGATTGAATGCCTGGAAAATGCAGCTAAAAAATACGGTGCTAAATTAGAGTGCAATGTAACTGAAAAATACTCATCATTTGCTCTAGATTATGAAGATGAATTAGTTGAAATGGTATCTGATATATGCAAAAATGCAGGTTTAGAAGTAGAAAAAATTGCATCTGGCGGAGGAAGCGATGCTAACATCTACAATAAAAATGGAATAAAATCAATTAATTTAGGTACAGGAATGGATCTTGTACATACGACAGACGAAAGACTGTGTATAGATGAGTTCGTAGCAGTTACAAAAATTGTACTAGAAATAATGACAAAATAAGCTCTGACAACTTTTGAAGATACAGTTTATAGAATCTCCGGAATATCTTTTACTATTATTGTTTTTATTTTTGTTTATTTTAAACATTTTATGCTTAATAATACGTAATTTTTGAAATTTACATCATTGTGTATTTTTCAATAAATTTTAGACTTAAAACCGGACTTTTATAAAAAAGGCTGCTGTTTTGTTTGGGCAGGATATATTTTCATTGGTTTGTTAGCTGCGGGTTTTTCATATTTATGCGGTAGTAACAACGTATACAACTGTTGTGTTAAAAATATATAATTTGTTTATTTTAAACATTTTATGCTTAATAATACGTAATTTTTGAAATTTACATCATTGTATATTTTTCAATAAATTTTAGGCTTAAAACCGGACTTTTATAAAAAAGGCTGCTGTTTTATTTGGGCAGGATATATTTTCATTGGTTTGCTTGCTGCGTGTTTTTCATATTTATGCACTTGCGCATTGTAGATAGTCATCATACCAATATATACAATTAAGAAAAAAATGTGATAGATTTTTTTATTCACAGGTACTTTGATGTTTTAGTGAGAAAATAAAATCAAAACGCATATTTTTTTTGTTAAAGTGAAAACTAGAAAATAGTTATAACAATAAACAAAAAAGGAGATATGTATATGTTTTTTCATGATAAAAAACTTCTATTTGAAGTGAAAGTTGATAAACCCAACCCTAACTATGCTTCCATGCTGCAAGAGCAGATGGGCGGTCCTCATGGCGAACTAAAGGCTGCTCTACAATATATGTCACAAAGCTTACGTATAAAGGATCCGGAAATAAAGGATTTGTTCCTTGACATTGCGGCGGAAGAGTTAGGTCACCTAGAAATGGTGGCAACAACTGTAAATCTACTAAACGGACATTATCTTGATGCACAAAATGCGACCATTGGCAGCATACAAGCTCATGTATCTACAGGTTTGACACCTGCCTTAAGCAATGCTTCGGGCTATTTGTGGACAGCTGCTTATATAAATGAAACAGGCGATTTAGCCGCTGATATTTTATCTAATATTGCGGCAGAGCAACGTGCTAAGGTCGTTTACGAATATCTTTACAGACAAATTAATGACAATGGTGTAAGGAATACAATTGATTTTCTTCTAAACCGTGAAGAAGCTCATAATACAATGTTTAGAGAAGCTTTTAATAAACTTCAGGACACAGGTTCATTAAAAGACTGGGGTGTTACTAATGACTCTAAACTTTATTTTAACCTATCTTCTCCTGGTGGACAGTACTTTAATGCTGATAATCCTCAACCTCCAAGATTTAGTAATCCTTCTCCGACAAAATAAATAAAGTTCATTTATATGTAACTTATATTTGTATAAAAAATATTAAATAAATGATTAAAAACCATATAGTATTATTGTATATGGTTTTTTTGTTAACATAACATAGAGTAGTTTTAAATTGAATCACTCAAATTTTAATGCTATAATATAATTGTATCTTATGCATTATACTAAAGTAAAAAGGTGTGGTTATATGGCTTTAAATCTCGAATATTATAAGATATTCTACTATACAGCAAAATTTAACAGCATAACCCTGGCTGCAAAAGAACTGTTTATCTCACAGCCGGCAGTAAGTCAGGCGATAAAACAACTTGAGAATTCCATTGGAGGAGATTTGTTTTTAAGAACTCCAAAGGGAGTGAAACTTACACCGGAGGGTGAAGTTTTATATAAATATGTTTCACAGGGCTATGAGTATATTGTTCTTGGAGAAAGTAAGTTTAAAGAGCTACTCTCATTAGAAACAGGCGAAATACGAATAGGTTCCAGTGACATGACCCTGCAATTCTACTTGCTGCCATATCTTGAAGAGTTTCATAAGGCATATCCGAAGATTAAGATTAAAGTAACTAATGCACCAACTCCGGAAACATTAGAATATTTAAACTCAGGTAAAATTGATTTTGGCGTCGTAAGTGCACCTGTCAGTGAAAACAGAGGATTAAAAATTGTACCGGTGCGCAAAATTAATGATATATTTATTGCAAATGAAAGATTTTCGGAACTGAGAGGCAGAAGTGTAGAACTTTCCGAACTTAACAATTACCCTATTATTAGCTTAGAAAATAAAACAAGCACGAGAAAATATGTTGACGATTTTTTAAAAAAGAACGGAGTAATTTTAAATCCGGAATTTGAACTTGCAATGAGTCATATGATTGTTCAGTTTGCTAAAATGAGCTTAGGTGTCGGTTGTGTAGTTAGAAACTTTGCAGAAGAAATGATAGCTGACAATGAGCTATTTGAACTCAAGTTAAAAAATCCTGTACCGGAAAGAAATATATGTGTTGTTACCAAAGATGGTATTCCCATTTCTCCATCAGGCAAGAAGTTATTGGATATGCTAATGATATAATTACAGGTTATGTTTAACATAATTAATATTAATTTTATTTATATTACCTTCTATGATACGATTATATCGTAAATAAATTATAGGAGGTTTTTATTATGATAAAAGCAATTGTCGGAGGTAATTGGGGAGATGAAGGCAAAGGGAAGATGACTGACCTGCTCGCAGAGCAGTCTGATATTGTTGTTCGATTTCAAGGAGGAGCTAATGCAGGACATACAATAATTAATGAATATGGCAAATTCGCGTTGCATCTTTTGCCATCTGGTGTATTTAGAAAAGGTGTGACTAATGTTCTTGCCCAAGGAGTTGCTTTAAATTTAAAAAATTTCTTTGAAGAACTTGATGATTTAACTAAAAGAGGTGTTCCAAATCCGGATATAAAAGTATCGGATAGAGCTCAGATTGTTATGCCATATCACATTTTGATGGATAAATTAGAGGAAGAAAGACTTGGCTCAAAGAGCTTTGGTTCAACAAAATCAGGTATAGCACCATTTTATTCAGATAAATATTTAAAAACAGGAATACAAGTAAGTGATTTATTTGATGACAATATATTGAGAGAAAAAATAAGTTCAAACTGCATGGTCAAAAATAATATTTTGAAAAATATATATGATACTCTGCCCCTTGACGAAAATGTTATTTATAATGAACTTATAAATTACAGAGAACGTATAAAACCTTTTATGTGTGATGTAACACTTTACCTTAACAATGCCATAAAGCAGAATAAAAATATATTGCTTGAAGGTCAGCTCGGAGCATTAAAGGATCCTGACAACGGTATATATCCATTTACATCATCATCTTCACCGCTTGCAGGTTTTGCAGCCGTAGGAGCAGGAATACCGCCATATGAGCTAAAAGAAATTATTACCGTGGTTAAAGCATATTCTTCATGTGTGGGAGCAGGTGCTTTTGTTAGTGAGATTTTTGGTGAAGAAGCGGACACATTGCGTAAACTGGGGGGTGACAACGGCGAGTACGGTGCGTTGACAGGGAGACCGCGTAGAATGGGATGGTTTGATGCAGTTGCTACAAAGTATGGCTGTATGCTGCAGGGAGCAACTGAGATAGCATTCTCACTGATTGATGTATTAGGATATCTTGATAAAATTCCTGTTTGTACCGCTTATGAAATTGATGGCGAAATAGTTACGGAATTTCCTGTTACATCACTTTTAAATAGAGCTAAGCCTATCTTTACAGTTTTAGATGGATGGAAATGTGATATCAGCAGCATACGAAAATATCAGGATTTACCTGAAAATACAAAGAAATATATTGAATTTATTGAAAATCAAATTGGTTATCCTATTAAATTTATTTCAAATGGCTCCAAAAGAGACGATATTATTTTGAGATAATTTAATTATTGTTTTTAAAAAAAATATTTGATTTTTGTTTTTATTCCCCTAGATAAATAATATGGTGACCTCAAAAAGTTAGACTTGTTTCAGAGTAGAGATTTGATTTATTTCTGCTCTGATTTTTATTGTGCTGGTTAAACAATTTGTCAGTAAAATTCATTTTGTGCTAAAAAAATAATAAATATGTTGACAGACAAAAAAAATTAGGTTATATTATAAAACATATTAATCATATATTAATAGTATGATAATATGTTTTATAATAAGTCAAATAGAAGTCAATGACTGTGACTTAAAAGAGACATTGATTTAGAAAGAGGAAAATAAAATGGATTTTGGTTTTATAAACAAGTTTGCCCCCCTTTATATAGAAGCCGGCAAACTAACCCTTAGAATTGCATTAATCGGTATATCAGGTGCAATCGCCGTTGGTTTAATATGCAGTTTGATACGTTACTTCAAAGTACCTATATTTAAAAGAATAGTCGGAATATATATAGAACTTTCCAGAAATACCCCCTTGCTTATACAACTCTTTTTCCTCTATTTTGGGTTGCCAAAGCTGGGCATAGTGCTTAGCTCGGAAAACTGTGCTGTTTACGGATTGATTTTCTTGGGAGGAAGTTATATGTCAGAGGCATTTCGAAGTGGATTAGAATCCGTTGCCGATATTCAATTCGAATCAGGATTGAGCATAGGGTTAACAAATTTTCAGGTTGTTAAGTATATTTTAATGCCGCAGGCTGTTACGGTATCAATTCCTGCACTTTTAGCAAATATTTTGTTTCTCATTAAAGAAACTTCCGTATTCAGCGCTGTAGCTTTAGCTGATCTGATGTATGTGGCAAAAGATTTGATTGGATTATATTACAATACTGATGAAGCGTTATTTATGCTCGTAGTATCATATGCAGTTATTTTATTGCCAATATCAATAGTATTTACATTTACAGAGAGGAAATTAAGATATGCAGGATTTGGGAATTAACATTCTGTTTAAAGGCAGAAATTTTATAAGACTATTAGAGGGCTTGCTGGTAACTGTAAAAATTTCATTGATTGCAGTAACTATATCTATTGTATTAGGTATTGTTTTAGGAATGATAATGACTGGTAAAAATCCTATTATTAAAGTAATTACCAAAGTTTATTTAGAGTTTATTCGCATAATGCCGCAGCTGGTTCTTTTGTTTTTAGTCTATTTCGGATTTACAAAAGCTTTTCATATAAATTTGTCAGGAGAACTTTCGGCTGTTATTGTATTTTCCCTTTGGGGTACGGCTGAAATGGGAGATTTAGTCAGAGGATCATTAATTTCTATTCCTGACCACCAATATGAAAGCGGTAAATCAATAGGACTTACAACTTCACAAATTTACTTATATATTATAATTCCTCAAACGGTTCGCAGATTAGTACCTTTGGCAATTAATCTTGTAACCAGAATGATTAAGACTACATCATTAATTGTACTTATAGGAGTTGTTGAAGTGGTAAAAGTAGGTCAACAGATAATTGAAGCTTCACGTTTAACAGTACCGTCTGCTGCCCTTTGGATATATGGAGTTGTTTTTTTCCTATATTTTATTGCTTGTTATCCAATTTCTTTACTGGCAGCAAAATTAGAAAGAAAATGGAATAGTTGAGGAGATAATAATGAATACAGCAAAAACATTACTTGAAATAAAAAATTTAAAAAAGAGTTACGATAACAATATTATTTTAAAAGATATATCCTTAGATATTCATAAAGGAGAAGTTGTAGTTGTCATTGGACCATCCGGATGTGGAAAGAGTACACTGTTGAGGTGCATAAATGGTTTGGAAAAAATTCAAGCCGGAGATATATTGTTAAAAGGTGAATTGATTAGTAAACAAAATAAAAACATGCATTTAGTACGTCAAAAAATAGGAATGGTTTTTCAAAGTTATGATTTGTTTCCACATATGACAATTCTTGATAATGTGATATTAGGACCGGTTAAGGCTCAAAAAAGAGACAAAAAGGCAGTAATCAAAGAGGCTGAGGAACTATTGGACAGAGTAGGGCTCATAGATAAAAAAGATTCATATCCAAGACAGCTTTCAGGAGGACAAAAGCAGAGAGTTGCAATAGTGAGGTCTTTATGTATGCATCCCGAAGTTATGCTATTTGATGAAGTTACGGCAGCATTAGACCCGGAAATGGTCAGAGAAGTACTTGATGTTATGTTAGAACTTGCAAGAGATGGAAGCACCATGGTAATTGTAACTCATGAAATGCAGTTTGCACGTGCCGTTGCAGACAGAATTGTATTTATTGACAAAGGTGAAATTGTAGAGGAAAACAGTCCTTCCTTATTCTTTACCAAACCTGAAACAGAACGTGCAAGGAAATTTTTAAATATGTTTGAATTTAACACTGTAAAAAGTGTTTAAGATAAAAAATAGAAAATTAAAAAAGGAGAAATTGAAAGTTATGAAAAAATTTAAAAAATTACTTACATTAATATTAGCACTTATATTTATTGTGTCTGCATTTACAGGATGCTCAAATAATTCTGAACAATCCGGTCAAAATACTCCGTCGGAGAATAAAGACACAGCTCCTGCAGCAGGAACAGTAAGAACTTTGGATGAAATTAAAGAAAGCGGCAAAATAGTAATAGGAGTATTCAGCGATAAGAAACCTTTTGGATACGTAGATGAAAATGGTAAATATCAAGGTTATGATGTTTATTTTGGAAACAGAATTGCAAAAGATTTAGGTGTTGAAGCAGAATATGTTCCGGTAGAAGCAGCAAGCCGCGTAGAATATTTAGTGACAGCAAAAGTTGATATTATTCTTGCCAACTTTACAGTAACAAAAGATCGTGCAGAGAAAGTTGACTTTGCACTTCCTTACATGAAGGTTGCTCTTGGTGTAGTATCCCCTGACAGTGCATCAATCACTGATGTTGAACAGTTAAAAGGGAAAACTCTAATAGTAGCAAAAGGAACTACAGCCGATACTTACTTTACAGAAAATTACCCTGACGTTAAATTATTAAAATTTGACCAGTACAGTGACGCTTACGGTGCATTATTAGATGGACGCGGAGATGCATTTTCAACCGATAATACGGAAGTTCTAGCCTGGGCAATTGAAAATAAAGGATTTAATGTAGGAATTGAATCTTTAGGAAGCTTAGACACAATAGCACCGGCAGTACAAAAAGGTAACACAGAATTATTGAACTGGTTAAATGATGAAATTAAGTCTTTAGGAGAGGAACAGTTCTTCCACGCTGATTATAAAGAAACACTGGAACCGGTATATGGTGAAGCTGCAAATCCCGAAAATATAGTTGTTGAAGGCGGAATTGTAGAGTAATAAAATAATTGTAATTAAGGGCCGTTACGCCAGAAATCAGGTTCTTTCTGAACTTTGGGTATACAAAGAAAAAGCAGGTATAAAAAACCTGTTTTTTTTGATTTAATATTTCTAATATTTGGGTATTTGTGGTATAATAAGGTATCAAATATAAGAATGTGATGGTGAAATGAAGTATCATGAAACACAGGATTATTCGTTCCTTCTAGATCAAAACTATTTTATATATGAGCATAGAGAGGATCAAAAAACTTTACATATTTATGTTAAATCGAAACCACATAGCTGCGAATGCCCTAAATGCGGCAAAAAAAGTAATGTTCTACACGCAACATATCAACGCACTATGCAGGATACCCCCATTCACTGCAAGCAGACATTTTTACACACGAACGTGTACAAGTATGAATGCCAGAATCCTGACTGCAACTGCAAAGTGTTTATGGAAGATTTACCGTTTGCAAAAGCCTCACAGGTACGTACAGACTCTTTGAATTCTCTTATCCTTGGTGTATCTATGTTTCTAAGCAATGAGGGAGCTAGTAAAGTTTTGTCTCTCATGGGCGTTCAAATAAGTAATGATTCCATCCAACGATTGTATGATCGTATTGAGTTTGTCGATAATCCAAATGTGGAGGCTGTGGGTATTGACGATGTAGCCCTTCGAAAAGGACAGACATATGCCACTGCTATCTATGATTTGAAGGATCATCATCTGATAGCTCTTCTTAATGGCAGAGATGCAGACACATTAAAAGAATGGCTAAAAGGTCACAAAAAAATTCGGCTGGTAGCCAGAGATCGTGCCAGTGCTTATGCTGCGGCAATCAATGAGATTCTACCTGAATGTATTCAGGTAGCTGACCGTTTTCATCTTCTTCAAAACCTTCTTGAATATTTGAAAGATATTTTCAAAGAAGAGATGCCATCCAATGTCTATATCCGGGATGGTAAAATACTGGATAATGAGCCTGAGAAAGTATTACAGGAAAAGAAACCTGACGAAAAATATATCGCTTCACTGAATTACGACAATACACTGCCGAAGAATCAAGATGGTTCCCCACGTATATATGATAATAAAAAACATTTGCTTACCAAAAAGCAGTATGTCGTTCAAGCTGAAAGCCGAAAAAAAAACAGCAATTAATCCGTGAAATACAAGACTATTGGAACGGTTTGGAAAAGAAAAGCATAAAGAATATCGTAGAAAAGTTTCAAATAGCACTGCCCACAGCGAAAAAATATGTGGAAATGTCAGAAACGGAGATTAACAGTCTGGATTCACCAAAGAACTATAGAAAACGGGAATCATCCATGAATGACTGGTTGAATATCATTTTTAAAATGATGGATGATGGCCAAAGCAATGAGACGATATACTTTTATATACTGCGACAGCCTTGTTTTCATGAAAGTAAACGCAAACTGCTAGAAGAATATATTTATCTCATAGGAAAAAACAACTTCCCTGATCGAACGCCGTTCAATGCGAAGTATCTAAAGGAACTGGTTATTCCTCCGGAAGTTATCGTTTTAATGGCGTGACAATGGCGTGACAGTGATGGCGTGACAGTGGGGACGGATGGCGTGACAGTGGGGACGGGGCGTGACAGTGGGGACGGGTTCAAAGTGACACACTATTTGACTTGCATTTGACTCGAAGTGACACATAAAAAGTAATGTGAGACAGTTAAAACACGTCCCTATTTGACATAAGACTAAAAGAAAATCAGGAAAAGATAAAGAAGGATATAAATATTACTTTGAACTAACACAATGTAAAAAATGTCCTAAGCATGATGAATGTGCTAAAAAAAGTGCAAGAAAAATATTTCAGATAGGATTAAATACTACTGAATTCTATGAAATATCGCAATATCAAAAGACAGAAGAATATCTGGAAAAATATAAAAAGAGAGCATCAATAGAAGGTAAGAATGCAGAGCTTAAAAGATTTCATGGACTGTGTCGTGCAAGAGGATATGGTTTATTTAGCGTATCCTTACAATCTAAATTATCAGCAATAGAGGTTAATATAAAGAGGATAGCTGCAATAGCTACTCTTAAATTTTGTATATTTAGTTTTAAAATTGGTATTTTTAATCATAATCTAAAATATTGTTAACCTATCAATGTTTATAGAAAAAAAGGGGAGACTTTTTCACTGGTCCCGAAACGTCCCGGTGTCCACCGGTGTCCATGGGATCTGATAGTGTGGCGAGTGTGCACCAATTGTCTTAGAAAAATGGATAGAGTAGGGTTATGGAGTGTAGTATAAGGAAAAGTGATGAAATCGTAGAAGTAGGTGTTAAAAATCATCGGTTATTTGTTTGCTAATAAGGAGAAATTATGGATTATGTTTTGAATACCTTGATTGGTATATTTGTAATTATGGTAATTGTGAAAATTTATATGGTTGTGGCACGTTATGTGGGCGAACAATTAGGCATTGGAAAATTTATTAAATACTTATTGCAAAAAATACAAACAAAAAAATAAATTAGTCAAGAGAACTTTTAATAATTATAGAGTGGTTATACCCTCTAACGGATAGCTCAAAATGAAAAATTAAAAGCTGAGATTGACCGTTACACTGAGGAGGTTTAGCGAATGATAAGATTAAAAAATTCAAATAATAATGTGAAATTGTTTGTTATTTCAATTTTTATATTTTGTTTGTCTGGAATTCTGAAAGTAATAGCATGGGTATATGGCTTTGATTTAATTGCTGAATTTTGGAGATGGGTAAGTATTGCTTTTGGTATTTTTGTGATTTATCTAGTTTTAAATTTGTTCTTTAAAAACAAGAAGTTACCTATGATTAAGAAAATTTTTGCTTTTTTACTAGTAGTACTACTAGTTTGCTTTTCTGGATTATTTTTAATTGGAAACAGATTTGAATGGTATTCTTCATCGGTCACTAATATTGAATCAAAAGAGCAAGAGGGGAAAAGTTATTCAATAAGTGTTTATAATTCAAATTTGAAAAAAACCATTGAAGTTATGTGTGACAAGAAAGTATATGACTCAGTTATAGTTGATAAACAAGTATTGTACGCAATTGAATATCGTACTATAGTATATCTGAATTATTATAGTAGAATATTATCTATATCAGATGATTATGCTGATAATAGAGATAAGAATATAAAATAAAAATACTTTGGCATGTTCTACAACGAATAAAAATGAAAAACAAAAGTGTTTGTATTTATGAATCAATAATAGATACTATGAGCCATGCAACATTAATTAAGCAAAGAGGATTGTACTATAAAAACCAAAATAGAATATCTTTAGGTGGTGTATCAGATCTAAAGTAAATGTAGAAGGAACACCCTTTAACATCGTTTTAGATAACAAATATGACACTGACAATGTGACACAGACACCGATAATAACCATGAGCGTTATAAAAAAAGCAGGTATTAAGCTTTTTCCCGTTTGTATATTAGAAGCCGCAAAGGGCGTGACAGTGGGGCCGTGACAGTGGGGACGGGTTCAAAGTGACACACTATTTGACTTGCATTTGACTCGAAGTGACACATAAAAAGTAATGTGAGACAGTTAAAACACGTCCCTATTTGACTCATGGTTAGACTTGAAAATGTTGTAAAAAACTTTGAATCATATATTGGCAAACTGGAAGATAAAATAGTTGAGTATAACAGAAACATGGCGGAATCAAAAACAGAATTTCAAAGACCTTTTGAACATGAACAGTTGCTTACTGAAAAGTCAAGACGACAGTTTGAATTAAATGAGTTGCTTGATATTAATAAGAATGAAGAAGTTATAGTGGCTGATGAAACAGAGTTTGAAAGTGGTGATAAAGATATTAAGGATAATAAAATTGTTGATAAAAATAAAAATAGTATAAGAAAGTCTATGAATGAAGTTATTAATTTGGTTGGGAAATATAAAACTTAAAATATAAAAAGTGAACAGGAAGTAAATGATAATATGGAAAGATAAATACAGTTCTAATAAAAATAGATTTCATACCCAATATATTAATTGTAAATAATTACCAAAAACCATCAAAATTACAAAAAGTATGTTAAATTTTACAGATTCTATTGACGTTTTGATTAATAAGTTATAGGGTAAAGGAAACATTTGTTAAATAAATGGAAATATCGTAAAACTTAGGAAAAATAATTTAACAATGTTTTTAACATAAATATTAGGTAACGGAGAAGCCAAACAATTAAAATGTTAAAATTGAAGCCATTTAAAGATTTATATGTAAAAAATTTATTATCATTTTAACTATATTAGAAAATGCATAACCATAATATACTTAAATGGCTCAATTAAAGGGGAATTTTGAGCTTCAAGTATGTCTAGTATTAGTATTAAAAAAGGGGTGTTACAACAAATGAAGAACATCAGAAAAACAGTGCGTATTTTTGTAGCAAGACAGATTAAAAAAGCAGTATATTCATCTACAGAACCTACTTAATATTAATATTCAATGATATGTAGTACAAAGAATTTAAAACTAGGCAAAAAATTAAATATTGCTATAGTATTTGTAAAACTGAGGAGGAAAGAAATGAAAAAGAAAATAAGTTTATTATTGATGTTATGTCTATTAATATCTAGTTTTAGTGGAGTTTATGCAGCAGACAAAAAAGTATTAGATTACAGTATACCAAAAAGTTTTACTGATGAAAAAGGTCAAAAAATTACAATAGAAGATCAAACATATGAAGAGTATATTAAAGACTTAGCTAAACAAAAAAATGTATCAATAGAAGAAGCGGTGATTTTAGATAAATCAGATACTAAAGAAACATTATATAATAATGGAGTTAGTTTAGATAGTGTTGGTACTATTATATACAGAACTGTTAAGGTAGATGGCTCTTTAGAAGAAAATGATAACTTTTCTGCTAGATTGATTACTAAACTAAAAATCTATGCAGAATACTCATACAGGCAAATAGAAAACGTAATTTATCAAGATATTCAAATGATAAGTGGTGGTGGATATAATACAACTCTTGTAAGCGAAGTTTGTTCATCGGATCCTAAAGCGGATAGTTCAGAATTCCCTGTTAGCGAAATTTACCTTACTGGTGCAGCACAGTTTCAAATTGCACTGGTTTCAAGTACAGGCGGTGGAATAAGTATTCCTGGGTTTTCATTAGATCATTCGGGAACTGACACTTATTATTACTTATCTGATACACTAGATTTTGTTTATTTTTATAACTTATATTAATATTATGTGGTATCATATATAACTTTTATATATGATACCGTATTTTCGTACATTTATTAGATTGAAAAAGTTTAAAAGGGGAAAATAATATATGTTGAAGAATATAAAAAATAAAAAGATAAGTAATATGATATTAATACTTATTTTTTTATTAGTTACTGTAGGGTGTAGTTTAAATGATAAAAATGAAAGCACATTAGAAAATAAAATAATAAGTTTTGAAGATATAAAATTAAAGGAAGCCATATTGAATAATGGTGTTGATACAAATAATGACAACCAAATCTCAATTTATGAAGCTGAATCATATAGTGAGCTGTTAGATTTATCAAATAGCAAAATTAAAAACATAGATGGTATACAATACTTTACGGATGTAAAAATTTTAAATCTATCAAATAATAGTATAACAGATATTAATTTAATATCAGATTTAAAAGGACTTACATCTTTAGATTTATCCTATAATGAAATAGAGGATATTTCTACATTGTACAACTGCACAAATCTAATAATGATTGATTTATCTTCAAATAAAATATATGATATAGATGTAATTTCAAAATTAATCAACCTACAGTTTTTAGGACTTTCCAATAATAATATTTCAAATGTAGATAAAATAGGCAATTTGAATGATTTAAAGTATTTATTAATAGATAATAATAATATATCTGATATATATTCATTGAAAAACTTACCTATGATTGAAGAACTTTGGATTAATGATACTTCTGTTAGTTCCATACCTGATGAGCTATTGATTAAGCTTAGAAAAGTAAATATTTCAAATACAAAAGTAGATGAAAGTGATATAAAAGATATTACAGAAATTATTAAATAGAAATGGGAAGTTTGATATGAATAAATTAGTGTCTTTAATTATTATAATTAATTTAATATGTTTAACTGGTATTTCTTATGCGGTAACAACTTTGCCAGAACAACATAATACGGAGCTTACTTATAAAGAAGCTATAACTGAAATTAGTGAAGATACAAATAAACAAATAGAAACAGTAGTAATAGAGGATAAATTATTAACTAAAAAATACAATTTTTATTTTGACATAGATAAAAATAATTGCCTTGATTTCATAAGGTTAGAGTCTACAAAGGAACATAAAGAAATTAAGGAACTGAAGGCCAAATGGAAAAGCATAATAAAAGTAGACAATGAAAATAAATT
Organism: Sedimentibacter sp.; assembly: GCA_032006665.1. Classification (GTDB taxonomy): domain Bacteria; phylum Bacillota; class Clostridia; order Tissierellales; family Sedimentibacteraceae; genus Sedimentibacter. The sequence goes on along the minus strand of DALZMP010000026.1, from coordinate 638 downwards.
CATAGTAGATGTAATATATGCAAAAGTATTTCCTGAAAAAAAGGTACTTGATAATTATGATTTCGAAATGGGATCTCAGGGGTATGATTTTAATGGTAATAATAAAGATGGATATTATAATAATATGTATGTGTCAAGTATAGTGGGATTTAGAAATAGACAAAATTACAAAAATTATTATATAACGCATTATTTATATTTTTCTTTTTAAGGCAAAGATATTAAATAATATTATATGTAAATTTATAACTTAATAAGAAATAAATATACAAAAATAAATATTTGAAAGAATGGACTAAAAAGAAAATTATATATTATTGCTATTTGAAAACGTGATATCTAAAGCAATATTGCAAATAGGTATGTTGATTGTACTAATATTAACAATTGTTTTAATGGTTCTATTTGTTTTTATTAGAACGTGTTCAAAATGTGGTCTCTATTTTGGAAGACATGGATATGCACCTAAAATTGTCCTCGATGCGGAATTAGGTTAGAAGAATAATAAGGTTAAAATTTGACTGTTAAAAGATTTCAGATTATCAAACAAAAATAATTTATTTGTGAGATATTAAGAAGAATAGTAAGTGCTGAATAAAATGCCGTAGTGAAACATTGCCAGAAAAATGCTAAAGTAA
>DALZMP010000025.1:0-37964 GCA_032006665.1 Sedimentibacter sp. | reverse complement strand
AATCCCATACACATTGTTAAGCTTTGCTTTCCATGAGCACATGCCTTTTTAAACATATGGTCCAGATTAAATGCAACTCTGGGCAAGTAACCTAAATCCTCAAGTAAAGTGAACATAGGGAAAAATATTGCCATTGGAGGAAGCATTACTGAAACTACCCAAGCAAGAGTTCGATACAATCCCAGCACAAGAACGCCATGTATAAAATACGGAACTCCAAGTGCCGTAGACCATATAGTTAATTTTTCTTGAAATCCGAACAATATCTTTGCTAAAATCTGTGAAGGAATATTTGCACCTTGAATTGTAATCCAAAACACCAGACCTAAAAGTCCGAGCATTATCGGCAATCCGAATATCTTTGACGTTATTATATCGTCAATTTTCTTGTCTTTATTAATTTTCTTTATGTCTTCTGTTACAAAACGTTCCTTGATACTATTTGCATAGTCATAATTTTTTTCAGATATTTTTTCCCTGATTTCACGTTTGTTTATATTAAGGTCCAGTGAACTATTTAGTTCAATAGCTTGTGATTTAGTCAAAAGGTTATCTGAATTGTGAGAAAATATATTAATGTCACTGTCTATAAGTCTAAGAGCAGTCCATCTAGTTTTTGAAACAGCTATTTTTTCTAAATAAGGTGTTAAATTATTAATATGATTTTCTATTTCATCATCATATTTTATTATATTTGGTTTGTATGATTTTTTATTCGTAACTATTTCTTCTATTTGATTTTTCAAATCTTTCATCCCAATACCGCTTCTTGCGGCAGTTAAAACTACAGGTATACCAAGCTCTTTTTCCAACCCTTCTTTATCAATAACAATATTCTTTTTCTTTGCTTCGTCAATGAGGTTTATACAAAGAATAACATTGTTTGTAAGCTCTGATATTTGAAAAGCAAGATTTAGATTTCTTTCTAAGCAAGTTGCATCCGCAACAACAACAACTGCATCATGGTTACCATAGCATATAAAATCCCTTGCGACTTCTTCGTCTTTTGAAGAAGTAAATAATGAATATGTTCCGGGTAAGTCAACCATTACATAGTCTTTATTATTGTATTTGAAGTCACCTCTGGCATTAACCACAGTTTTGCCGGGCCAGTTGCCTGTATGCTGCCTAAGGCCCGTCAAATAATTGAATACGGTGCTTTTTCCGGTATTTGGGTTGCCTGCCAGAGCAATTATATATTTATTATCTCCTTTATTGAAATTATATATATCCTCCATAGATTCTTTTTTAGTAGATTGTGCTGTGAGTCCCAATATCAATTCCCCCTCTAACTACATAATTTCAATGAATTTTGATTCTTCTTTTCTTAGAGCAATCATTGCGCCTCTGATTCTGAAAACTGTTAAATTATTCTTTGGTCCATTTCTTAATACCTCTACTTTTGCACCATTTGTCAAACCAAGTGCAAGAAATCTTTCTTTTAAAGAATCCCTTGCATCATTTTGTATTACCTTGACAAATTCTCCTACTTTTGCATCTGATAGTTTTTTCATATATATCACTCCTATTAATTCTAAATTCTAAGCTTGCAGCATATATAAAGCTAATATAAATAATTTAGCCTCAGCTAACAATCATAACTTATATTATGAAGGAATTCAAAATTTGACACATTGTGCAATAAAATATATTGAAAAATTTACGGTGGATTTCTATAAAGTATTGGTGGCCGGTTCGAAAGATTTTTTTAAATAGAATTTAATTCATTTATTCATCATCTTTATAACACATTATCAACATATACAGTTGTTAAATTGTTAATATAAGAAGAAGTTAATTGCTTTTATTTATTAAATCTTTTGATTTCTGATTAAATAATAATTAAAGGGAGTGTTTTATTGATGAAAAAAAGAAATTGTGTAGTTTCGGGTGTAATTGTATTGGCTATGTCATTGACCTTAAGCATAGGAGCTTATGCTTTTGCTGATTCGAATGACGAGGTGAAAACTGTAAACAAAGGTGATAAAACTAGAAGCTTTTTACAATTAACAAATGAACAGCTGACTGCAATTAAAGAAGCAAGAATAAGCAATTTAAAAGAAGCAGTATCAAATTTAACAGAGGAAGGTATATTTACGAAGGAAGAAGCGGAAGATCTATTAACAGTAGCTGACAAAGTACCAAGTAATTCTGAATTACCGGTTAATAGAGATGAGCATAAAGGCTTGTCCGAAAAAGGGAATGGTATGTTTCGAAATATGACAGAAGAACAAAGAGAAGTTTTGAATTCTGAAATGCAGTCTATATATGAAGCAGCTCTGTCTGAATTGGTAGCTGATGGTACAATTACACAGGTTAATGCAGATGAATTAAATGAATTTAATCATAATTTAAAAAGTAATACGGATTTGACAGAGGAGCAAAGAGCTGCAATAAGAAATATCAGAACAAGCAGCATGAAAGAAGCAGTAGCGAGCCTAGTTGAGAAAGGCGAGTTAACACAAGAAGATTCTGACACTACTTTAGCAGAGGTTGACAAGGAACCTGTTAATTCAGAAACGAAAGTAGGAATTAATAGAAATAATGAGCATAAAAGTTTCTCCAATAAAGAAAATTATGAATTTAAGAATCTTACTGAAGAACAAAAAGAAGCTTTGAATTCTGAAATGCAGTCACTGTACGAAGTATCGCTATCTGAACTAGTAACCGACGGTACAATTACACAGGAAATAGCCGATGAGCTTCAGCATATGCCAATGGGTATGAGATTTGGAATGAAAAAATAATAAACTACATATGTAATATTAAATGGTTTTTATTTTCTTATACAGAAAATTTTTAATATTGCAACTTTAGAAGCAATTAAATGTTAATTTAAAAATAATTCTTTATTTTCTCATAACGATAGCAATGTAAATCTTTTAATTTACGTTGCTATCATTTTTTAAATTTTATAGCATAATATATAGTTAAGCACAAATAATTTAAGGGTGATGCTATGAACGAAAATAATTTTTATACCTTTAGAGGGTATAGTTTAAATAATGAAAAATCATTGTCTCCATCTATGGAGGACTATATTGAGATGATTTATAGATTGTCATGCGAAAAAAGCAATGTTAGAGTAAATGATTTATCAGAATCTTTAAACGTTCAACCACCTTCATCGTCAAAGATGATAAAAAAACTTTCCAGGTTTGGATATGTAAATTATGAAAAGTATGGATATGTCAACCTGACTGAAAAGGGAATTGAATTGGGAAAATATTTATTAAATAGACATGAAACTATATTTAACTTTTTAAAGCTGATAGGTGTAGATGATAATTTATTAGAACAAACAGAAAAAATTGAACATGCAATAAATGAAGAAACAATCAAAAAAATGAATAGTTTTATTTTATTTATTAATGATAATCCTGAAATTTATGAAATGTACTTGAAAGAATACATAAAAGAGAATAATAAATTATTATAAAAATATTAAAAAATAATAGTGGAATTCCCCCTCTATTTATAGTGCATTGTTTTGGTTATGCTAGGTTATGCCTAGTATTTTTATTTTGTTTATTAATAAGTTACCAGTCCGATGCCCATTAATGGATTATTTACTTTTCGTTAGCATCGACATCTTCTTTACGTTCCTTTGCTTCATATTCATCTGAAATATAAACATTTCCCGGAGTTTCTTTTTTTGTATTGCTGAATTTCATTTTATTTATTAATTTTTTCCACATAAAATCACCTCCTCTTTTAATTTTATTAGTTTTACACATATTTAAAATATTATTAGATAATTAAAATTTGAATTTTAAAGATCAAAATAATTATTAACTTTATAACGAATTTTGAATAATATATTATATGTTATCGGAGCATTTTTTATTTTTAACGGAGGTAAAATAATGAAATATGTATGCGAGTTAAAAAATATCTCTAAAAGATTTCATACGATAAACAATGAAACGAAAGCTATTGAGGACATATCATTCAAGGTCGAAGAAGGTGAGATAGTATCAATAGTGGGTCCGTCCGGATGCGGGAAATCAACAATATTGTCAATATTAGCGGGACTTGAGAAGCCATCTGCCGGTGAAGTTATTGTAAATACAAATAACATAGGGTTCATGTTTCAAAAAGACCAGCTATATGAATGGAGAAGTATTTTAAAAAACTGTATTCTTGGATTAGAAATACAGCACAAAGATACCAAAGAAAATATAAATAAAGTAATTGAAATGCTTAAAAATTATGGATTGTTTAATTTTAGAAACTATTATCCAAGACAGCTATCTGGAGGTATGAGGCAAAAGGCAGCATTAGCAAGAACACTTGCTATTGAGCCGGAGTTGTTATTGCTTGATGAACCTTTTTCAGCTCTGGATTATCAAACAAGGTTATCCGTCGGAAATGAAGTTGGAGAAATTTTAAGAAAAGAAAAAATTTCTACGATCTTGGTTACACATGATATACCCGAAGCGGTAAGTATTTCTGACAGAGTGATTTTATTAACTGAACGACCTGCTAAAATTAAGAAAGAATATAATATGGAATTTAATACTTGCGAAGGAGAAAGGACTCCTATGAAATGTAGAAATACTACAGAATTTGGAGGATATTTTAGGGAGATATGGAGGGATTTGGATGTATCAGGAGAATAGTAAGCTTCCCAAAGTAGAGAGGAAAAATACTGGCAAAACAGATGAAAATGTATCAAATGAACAATTAGAATATTTACAGTCAATAAAAAGAGAAAAAAGGTTCATAAAAGTGGCACAAATATTATTTTTAATAATATTTTTTTCTTTATGGCAGTATTTTGCATCTAAAGGTATGATAGACACATTTTTGACCAGCAGTCCAAAAGCAATATGGGATTTGATGATTAGATTTATAATAGACGGAAGCTTGTTCAATCACTTATATGTTTCTACAATGGAAACAATAGCAGGTTTTTTTCTGGGAACATCAATTGGAATATTAGTGGCAGTTATACTTTGGTGGTCTGAAAAAGTTGCTAAAATATTTGAACCATATTTAGTTATATTAAATAGCTTACCTAAAACTGCATTAGCGCCTATAATGATTTTGTGGGCGGGAACAGGATTTTCGGGCATAGTTGTAACAGCTGCATCAATATCTGTAGTAGTAACAACTATGACCGTATATACAGGATTTACCAGTGTAGAAAATGATAAAATAGTATTGTTAAGAACTTTTGGTGCAAATAAAATTCAAATATTGACAAAGGTAATTATTCCGGCTAACCTTCCCCTGATAGTAAGTGTTATTAAGGTTAATATTGGACTATCCTGGATTGGTGTTATTGTAGGTGAATTTTTGGTATCAAAAGCAGGTATTGGATATCTTATTGTTTATGGAAGCCAGGTATTCAAACTTGACTTGGTCATGATGGGCGTTTTTGTTCTGGCAGTTGTTGCTGCACTGATGTATTTCTTTGCTGCATGGATTGAAAAAAAATTAATTAAATATTAATTGATAAAGAGGCAAAGAGGGGCCATGCTGAACTGACTCCTGTCAAGTAGACAAATAAATTAATTAAAATATTATGTACTGTTAAATGCATGGTTTCTATATTCTAAAGGAGCCATGCATATTGTATAATAATGACGAATACGACTAAATTTAAAAGCGGTGGTTAAGCTGAAAAAGAAGATGCAAACGGACTAATAGATTTTATAATATTGTAAGTAAAGAAACATTCCATAGTATATAAGAACTGAGACTCGCCGATAAACACAAAATTTTGGCACCTAAACGCTTGAATTTGAAGTATGCATATGATATACTTGACCTTACAATAAATTCATACTAATGAAATAGAAGGGAATGACTATATGAACAATTTTACAATTACTTCATTGTTTTATCCTGTTATGATAATTGTTTGTTTATTTATTATTTATTCAAATGAAAAAAAACGCAGACAGTATAAAAGAGAGAACATGGAAATCTTATTTTTTCTGAATGAAGATGATAAAACAATGAGATTAACAAGCAGGCTGTTACTTGTTTTTATGATAATATCCTCGGGAGTTGTATTGCTGGACACCTACAAACGAACAGGTCTTTATTCAATAGAGACTATAACTATGGCAGTATTGCCGATAATGTTTATAATTTTGTATGTGCCTTTATCTAAGAAAACTAAAATTACAACGTTGGGCATATTCAAAAGGTTAAATTTAATTAGATGGGACGATATTAAAGGTGTTGATTATATAAAACCAGACATAAAAGGCAGACAAAAAGCAAAAATATTATATAAAACATCATACAGAGATATGACTTTGGAAATTGCATTTAGAAAAGATGATGAACAATTGGATAAATTTAAAAAAGCAGTAAAAGAATACAGAAGCAAAAAAAAGGATAAAAAAAGTGGAAAAGAAAAATAATATGTTTATTGATAGTCATGCTCATCTTGATGATGATAGATTCGAAGAAGACAGAGAAGAATTAGTGAAATCTCTTAATAAAAATGGAATAGAACTTGTTTTAAATCCCGGAGCAGATTTGCAAACGTCCAAAAATGCCGTAGATTTATCAGAAAAATATAATTGCATATATGCTGCTGTTGGTTGCCATCCTCATGATTCAAAAGAAATGACAGATGGTACTATAAATATTTTCAAAGATTTGGCAAAGAGAAAAAAGGTTATTGCAATCGGAGAAATCGGACTTGATTATTATTATGATAATACTGATAGAGTTACTCAAAGAAAGTGGTTCAGAGAGCAAATAAAACTTGCTAAAGAATTGGATATGCCATATATAGTTCATGATAGAGATGCACATGAAGATGTATTTAATATTATGAAAGAGGAACATTACAGTGGAGCCAGAGGAATACTCCATTGCTTTTCAAGCAGTGTTGAAATGGCCAAAGAATTTATTAAGTTGGGATTTATGATTTCAATTGGAGGACCGGTTACCTTTAAAAAGTCTAAAACCCCGAAACAGGTTGCATTAGAAATACCATTGGAGCATATTTTAATAGAGACAGATTCTCCATATTTAACTCCTGAGCCATTTAGAGGTAAAAGAAACGAGCCGTCATATGTTAAATATGTAGCTGAAGAAATTGCAAGAATAAAAAATATTTCAGTTGAACAAGTAGCTTATGAAACAAATAAGAATTTTAAAAAATTATTTAATTTATAGTATAGATTAATATTAATTAATAAAAATATGAAGGTATAAAAAATAATTGTGATATTATAAAATTGGAATTTGTGATAGGTTGTATAATTCAACCTATTATTTTATATATGGAGTATTAAATATATGGAAAAATTAAGTAGAGAATTTTACAACAGAGACACGCTGACTGTAGCCAAAGAACTTATAGGTAAGATTTTGGTACGCGAATACGACGGCAACATTCTTTCGGCAAGAATATCGGAGTCTGAAGCATACATAGGTGCCATAGATAAAGCAAGCCATTGCTATAAAGGGAAAACAGAGCGAACCAAGGTTATGTTTGGGCCTCCGGGATACACATATGTATTCTTTATCTATGGAATGTATTATTGCCTTAATGTAGTTACTGAAGGAGAGGGCTCTGGCAGCGCGGTTTTACTCAGAAGCATTGAGCCGGTTGAAAATATTGAAATGATGTCGATTAACCGATATAATAAAGAATTAAAAGATATCACAAAGCAGCAGTTAAAAAACATATCAAATGGACCGGGTAAAATATGCAATGCATTAAAGATTACAAAAAAAGAAAACGGATTAGATTTGACAAAAAACGAAATATATATAATGGATGATGGGTTCAAAGATTTCACTGTGGAACGGAGTAAGCGTATAAATATTGATTATGCTGAAGAAGCTAAAGATTTTTTGTGGAGATTTACGATGAAAAAATTATAGGTGGATTTTGTCTGCCTATAATTTTTATTATGCAACACCTTTATTCTTACCTAAAGTCGTTATTGAAAGCGAAAATATTCCGCTGAAGATTAAGCTGAAGTAATAGCTGATTCCTCTCCACAAAACCAGAGCAGTACCTATGATATTTGCAGGAAACACATGACCTAAAATTAACATAAATCCAATTTCACTTCCGCCGGCTGTACCAGGAGTTGGTATAAAAGATACTGCCATGTATAAGAATGATTGCAGACATATTACTTCAAAAATATTAGAACCGCTTAAATTAAGTGACTTATAAACAAAAAATGTAATGCTGAAATAAGCGGTTAATTGAACAAATGTTATGAAGAACATCTTTATTGTAAACCAAATATTTTCTTTTAACTTTCCTATACTAACTTCGTATTCAGAGATAAATTGTTTAGTTTTTGCAATTATAGAGTTGGAATTCTTTACAATATGATGCTTATATAGAAAATTAAAAAGAACTTCAGAAAATTTAATTAATATATTAGGTTTAAAAGCAATTAATATAATTATGCTTATCATTGATATATTTATTATTAATCCGGCTGATACAAAAGCCGAAATTCCGTTGGAGTAACCGATTAGCTGTCGAATCCTATAAATTGCAAGGACTAATGAATAAAAAGTAACACCTACTTGAAAAAGTAAAAATTTAGTTACTAAAACAGCCGTTCCACTGCTCATAGGAACACTCTCATCTTTCATAATGAAAAGTTGAACAGGCTGACCGCCGGAGGCAAATGGCGTAATGTTGCTGTAATACTGACCAATCATTGTTGTTTTTATAGCTATCCAAAAAGTATATATATTTTTTTTCTTGTCGGTAAACTTAGCTATTAAAACATATATCATATACGCCTCAAACAACCAAAATAAAAATAAAGAAAGTATTGCAATAAAAATATACGTTAATTGTATATTCTTTAAAACTGTATATATTTGAATAATATCACTATTTCGAAATAATATATAAATCATTATTATTGCTGATAATGAAATCAGTAAATAATTAGTAGTTTTACGCTTAACTATTTTATTTAACACTTAATCACTTCTTTCAAGTATATTTATTTAAACTGTTTTTTGTAAAATATAATCTGCTACTTCATTAAATTTAAGATTACTTTTTATATTTCTAATATTTTTGTAAATTTGTTCAATTTTATTTAAGTCATTTACATAAATCGTAATAACATCTATCAATTCATCAATATCATCAATGACAATACCAATGTTATTTCTTTTTATGTAGTCAATGTTTCCTTTTTCCTGACCAATGCTTGAGTCTATTATTATTAGAGGCAATTCCTTGCATATTGCTTCAAATAATGTTACGCCTCCGGGTTTCGTTATGATGAAAACTGCTTCATCCATCAGTTTATCAAGATTATTAACAAAACCAAGTATCTCAACATGATTAGTATCCATTTCCATGCATGACAATTTTTTGTACAATTTTTCATTTCGGCCTGTTACTATTATTGTTTTTAACGGACAGATGTGACTGAGCTTTTTAACCATATCCTCTGATATATCATCAACACTCATTCCGCTTGCAACTATAAGTAATTTATCTTTAATTACATAATTTGAATTGCTGTTTAAAAAATCTTTTTTAACTGGAATACCTGTAGCGATTATGCTGTCTTTATCAATTCCTTTTTCTATTAAACGTTCCTTTATATCATTAGACGGAACTAAGTACATATTTGTTTCATCATAAATCCATTCCCAACTGTCAACAACATCCGTTATTACAGTAACTAAATTAGTTTTCAAGCCATATTCTCTTTTTATTTTTGATACAAGACATGAACACAGAGGAAACGTACTTATAATTATTTTTGGATTTTCATCAGATATAAAATTGTACAGCTTTTTATAATGAGCAGTACAGATGATTCCATCAATTATGTTGTTTTTATATGTTTTTTTAATACCGTAAATTGTGTTATATACGGTAGGGTAATTTTCAGTTAATCCGTAATACATTTTAGAGCCAAGATCTTTTATTTTAGGATTTATTATTTCCCATAAGTCAGCGATATCTACTTTTACATTTGTATCTTCGCTTTCCAGCTGCTCCTTAATAGCTTTGGATACACTATTATGCCCCATTCCGAATGAAGCAGTTAATATCAAAATATCAGTCAAAAATACACCTTCTTCATATTGTTATCTCTATATTATATTTTTCAATTAGTATATGCTTATATTATATAATTTAATAATTAAAATTTAATTAGTTTAATATTAAAAAATCATTTAATATTGTATCAACTGTATTAATACTATTAACACAGTATGCATATATTTTATAACTAAGTAACACTATTGTCAACTATAAAATTAATTAGACAATAACAATAAAAATGCTTGACAAAAGGATGCTTTATAAATATAATTTGATTATCAAAGTATTTGAGGTGAATATTATGAGCAATCACGAATCGATTAATGAAATACTTGTAAGGCTCTTTGCGGATATCCTATATATCGAAGAAAAATGTTTGTGCAGAGGTGAATTTTCAAATTTATCAATAACTGAAATGCATATAATAGATAATATAGGAATAGATAAAGAGCGGAACATGTCAAATACAGCAAAAGACTTGAAAATTACATCCGGTACACTTACTACAGCTATTGATAACCTGATAAAAAAAGGATATGTGGAAAGACGACGCTCTGATACTGATCGACGTGTTGTAATGATAAAGCTGACAGAAAAGGGTATTGAAGCATATAAAGCTCATAAGGATTTTCATATAGACTTAGTTGCTGGAGCAGTTTGGGGTTTAAATGTTGACGAAGAAGAGGTTTTGATTAAAATATTATCAAATATAGATACATTTTTTAAGCATAAATATCATTTTTAATTTATCCCGAAATATTTCGGGATAAAAAAATATATAAATACTTTCATAATCAAATAATTTGATATAAGAATAATCTTGGAGGGTAATTATGAGCATAAAAATAGTTATAGATAGTACATCAGATGTAACTCAGGAAATTATTGATAAATATAACCTTAAGATGGTGCCTTTAACAGTTAATTTTGAAGATGGTTCGTATTTAGATAAAATTGAATTAAGCACAGAAGTTTTTTTTGACAAGTTGAGCAAGACAGATAAGCTTCCTACTACATCACAGGTTTCACCGGGAGTTTTTGTTGAAACTTTCAGCGAAATTTTATTAAGAGGTGATGAAGTACTGGGTATATTTTTAGCTTCAGAATTTAGTGGCACTTATGAATCAGCCCGTATGGCCAGAGACATGATTGGAAGCGACCGAATTCATCTTATAGATTCAAGAAGTGTTTGTCTTGGCGCATTCTCTTTAATAATGGAAGCAATAGAATTAGTAAATCAAGATAAGGACATATATGAAATCGTAGAGACTTTAGAAACTTTGAAAAGTAAGACTGTAGTTGCTGCAGGTCTGGATACACTTAAATACCTTGAAAAGGGAGGAAGACTTTCTAAAGGTCAGGCTGTAGTTGGATCTTTGCTTAATATTAAGCCTATTATTACCATAAAAGATGGTCAAATTACAGTTATAGATAAAATCAGAGGTAAAAATAAAACTATAAAATGGTTTGATGATTGGATAGAAGAAAATAAATTTGATTTGTCTGATAAAACTGTTTTGCTGTTTCATTCTAGAAATATTGAACAGCTAATGGCGCTGAGAAAAACTATAGAGGATAAATATAAAATCAAAAATATTATAGAAGCTGAAGTAGGACCTGTAATAGGAACTCATGCAGGACCCGGTGTTCTTGCGATAGCGTTCTTAAATAAATAGATTATAAAAAACAACTTTGGCTTTAGTTTGCCAAAGTTGTTTTGATTCTATAGTATAATCAATTCTGTTTTACCTTCACTGTCAACAGTAACAGTTACTTTGCTGTTTTCTTTCAACATTCCTTTAAGATATGCCTCCGAAACTTCATCTTCAATATATTTTTGTATTGAACGTCTTAGAGGTCTGGCTCCATATTTAGAATTGTAACCTTTTTCAAGTATGAAATTTTTCATTTCGTCAGTTACGGTAATTTCTATTTTCTTTTCATTTCCTTCGTTTGCAACTTCTTTAAGCATCAATTCAACTATTTTTCTCAGCTCATCTTTTGTTAATTCTGCAAATACAATTACATCATCAATTCTATTTAAAAACTCCGGTCTAAATGTTTGCTTCAAAACATCTTTAACCTTTGCCTCCATAGCTTCGTATTCTTTGTTGTCAAATCCGATTCTATTGCCTTTTATATTAGTTCCTGCATTTGATGTCATTATAATTACAGTATTTTCAAAATTAACAGTTCTGCCTTGATTATCTGTAAGTCTTCCATCTTCAAGAATTTGAAGCAATATATTAAAGACATCTTCATGTGCTTTTTCTATTTCATCAAGAAGTATTACTGAATATGGTTTTCTTCTGATTTTTTCTGTTAAAAACCCTGCTTGATCATAACCCACATATCCCGGAGGTGCGCCGATAAGTTTAGAAACAGTGTGTTTTTCCATGTATTCTGACATATCAAGTCGAATCATTGCATCTTCATTTTCAAATAATTCATAAGCTAAAGTTCTTGCCAGCTCAGTTTTACCTACACCGGTTGGACCTACAAATATAAATGATGAAGGTTTCTTTTTCTTCTTGAAGCCGGAACGGTTTCTTCTTATTGCTCTGGCTAAGCTCGTAACGGCTTGAGATTGACCGATAACTCTCCTGTGCAGTCTATCTTCCAAATGAATTAATTTTTCAGCTTCAACCTCGTTTATTTTTTGAACAGGTATTTTTGTCCATGCTTCAATTACATAAGCTATATCCTCTATTGTCAGATGTACATTTTCACATTCTTTAGATAATTCTTTTATTTTTGATTCTATGCGTATTTCATTTACTTTTAATTCGGCAGCTCTTTCATAGTCATCACTTTCAGCAGCATCTTCTTTTTCTTCTCTTATTTTTGATATTTCTGATTTTAAAGCTTCCAGTTCAACAAGACCTTTGTTCTTTAAGTTTGCTCTTGATCCTGCTTCATCCAACACATCTATAGCTTTATCAGGCAGAAATCTATCTGTTATATATCTTTCTGACATCATAACAGATTGCTCTATTACTTCGTTTGAAATTTTAACCCTATGGAAGTCTTCATAATAATCTTTAATTCCTTTTAAAATTTCAATAGAGTCTTCCACGGACGGTTCATCAACTATAACAGGTTGAAATCTTCTTTCCAATGCTGTGTCTTTTTCTATATGCTTTCTGTATTCATCAAGTGTAGTTGCACCTATTATCTGAACTTCTCCTCTTGCAAGAGCAGGTTTAAGAATATTTGCAGCGTTCATTGCTCCGCCTTCAGCTTCGCCGGCACCAACTATGTTGTGAACCTCATCAATAACAATTATAATGTTTCCGCTTTTTTTAGCTTCATCTATTATTGCCTTCATTCGTGATTCAAATTGTCCTCTGAACTGAGTTCCGGCTACTACGGCAGTTAAATCAAGCAAATATATTTCAGTGTTAAATAGTTTTACAGGAACTTGTTTTTGTGCTATTCTAACAGCGAGTCCTTCGGCTATAGCAGTTTTACCAACACCCGGTTCACCTATTAATACCGGATTGTTTTTGGATCTTCTGTTCAATATTTGTACTACCCTATCTATTTCTCTTTCTCTGCCGACAATTCTGTCAATTTCACCATATCTGGCTTGCTCGGTAAGATTGGTACCATAAGTATCGAGATATTTCAATTTTTTTCTTTTGGTTTTTTCTCTGATCTTGGTTCCTATTCCAGAACTTGTATTGGAGGTATTTCCATCAGTTTCATCATTTTCTTCATCTTCCTGTGGTTGGAAATCCTTACTATTTGAATTAGAAATACCTGAAAATGCAGTATTCATAAAATTTAAAAGAGAATTCATCCCTTTACCATCTTTATCTTCATCAACTAAATTCTGCGCATCTTGTGTCAGTTCATTAATATCCATATCACCCATTATCTCTGAAAGTTGATTATTTATATTATCAAAATCTTCTGGTTTCATTCCACTTTGTTTCATTATCTGATCCATAGGTGCGATACCTTGCTTTTTGGCACAAGGAATACATAAACCCATAGTTTGCATTTTACCTTCAATAATTTTATTTACATAAATTACAGCAACATTTTTTTTACATACTGAACATAACATTAAATCATCTCCTTGGATTGCTTTTTTATATATTATATAGATTTACGATTTTACTAATAGTGAATTTATCATATTTCAAATCTACATTTTATTGTAGACCTTTAATATTATTAACCAATTGATAAATAAATACTTAAATTTATTATTTAAATGTGCATTAGTTGATTATAATATATCTTTCTTAAAAAATCATTAAAAACTTTTTATTGTAACATAAACTTAATAGAATCAAACAAAAACCAGCAAATAAATCTTGACATATCTTATTTCGCGTTCTATAATTAAAAAAATTAAATATTTCAATAGGGTATATTACAGAGGCGCGATGATCAAGAGTAAAAGCTATGCTTTGAAAGGGTGATTCGCCGAAGGGAGATTTTTCTCCCTGGGCTTACATTTAATAGATGTAATACTGTTTTTATAGGATGCTTTCCCAATTCTATAAAAAGGCGCTGTAATATGCTGGGCAGAAGGTTCAGTGTTTTTATTTTTGTATAATTGCGCCTGAGAGCCCTTTTGCTCTTATGTCGCTTTTTTTTATACCATTTTTTGACTTTAACAAAATATGGTAAGCGGCATAGAATTTATTTAAGAATATTAAATAATGAGGAGATAAGGACATGAATGAAATTGTAAGAGGATGTGGAGTAGCACTGGTAACACCATTTGCAAAAGGAGAGATTGACTTTAAAACACTTGGAAAATTAGTTGACCTACACGTTAAACATTCTGGCTCAATAATAGTAGCAGGGACGACATCTGAGGCAGCCACCATGACTGACGAAGAATATCACAATGTAGTAAAATTTGTAATAAACAGGGTAAATCATCAAATTCCGGTAATAGCAGGTTCGGGAAGCAACTGTACTAAATCTGCTGTCGAAAAGGCAAAATTTTGTGAAGAAGCAGGAGCTGATGGACTTTTAATTGTCACACCATATTACAACAAAACTACTCAGAGAGGTCTTGTAAATCATTTTAAGACGATTGCAGAAAGCACATCGTTGCCAATAATTGTTTACAATGTACCCGGAAGGACAGGAATGAATATTGAACCAAAAACAGTTTTGGAACTTTCAAAGATAAATAATATTATAGGAATTAAAGAAGCGAGCGGAAATATTAGTCAAGTAGCAGAAATACTCAGGATTTGCGCTGAAGATTTCTTAGTTTATTCAGGTAATGATGACATGGTTATTCCTCTAATGTCCTTAGGTGGACGCGGTGTAATTTCTGTTGTTGCAAATATATTGCCTGTAGAAACGAAAAAGATGGTTGATGATTATCTAAATGGAGATATAGCCAGTGCAAAAGAAGCTCAACTGTCTATGAATGGATTAATAAATGCATTGTTCATAGAAACAAATCCTATTCCGGTTAAAGAGGCTATGAGTATATTGAATATGTGCAATTCTGAAGTTAGGGCACCTCTTTGCAATATGTCAAATGAAAATAGAGAGAAACTTATTAATGAAATGAAATTATACGGTATAGGTGCTTTAAGTAAAACATGTTAAAAAAACTTCTGAAAGGATGAAATAAATGATAAATATAGTGATTTGTGGCATAAATGGTGCCATGGGTAAAGTGATAAAGAAAGAATTAGAAACTTATGAAAACATTAGTCTTGTTGGGACATTGTCGCCAAGAAATGGGAATATGGGAGAGGATATTAAGGATAAAGTTGATGTAGTAATTGATTTTTCGAATCCTGCTAACATTGATTATCTTATAGATTATGCCGTTAAAAATAACTCCTCTCTCTTAATCTGCACGACAGGATATAATTTAGAGCAGAAGAATAAAATAATAAATGCCGGTAAAAAAATACCTGTAATGTTATCGTCTAATACGTCGCTGGGTGTAAATGTATTAAGAAAAATACTAAAAAGTATATCAGCCGAATTAAATAGTTTTGACATAGATATTATTGAAAGACATCACAGCAAAAAAATTGATTCACCGAGCGGAACCGCTAAAACATTAGCCGAAGATATTATGTCAGTTACCGGCAGAGATAAAATTGAAACACATGCACTCAGAGCCGGAACGGTACCAGGTGAACACATTGTAGTATTTTCAGGAAATGGAGAAACATTAGAAATTAAGCATACGGCATTCTCAAAAAATATATTTGCAAGAGGGGCCCTAGATATTGCTTTAAAATTTTATAATAAACCGGTTGGATTTTACACCACCGAAGATATTTTTAACGATGATGATGAACAATTTCACAAAAAAGAAGATTCTAAATGTTTGAGAAGGCTTGCCTGACAATAACTCTAAGACCGTTACATGCGAAAATTATATATAAAAATTGGGAGGACAAAAATGTTACAAGACGCATATGAAATAGCAAGATATATAAAGGAAGCGAAGAAATCAACACCTGTCAAGCTGTACATCTCAGGACACGTTGATAATTGTGATAAATACAATTTAAAAGTTTTCAAATCCGGTGAAATGGCAATACTAATTGGCGAATACTCAGAGGCTAAAAGACTTCTGGAGGATAATTCACAAATAGAGGAGTTCCACATAGAATACGATAGAAGAAATTCAGCAATACCAATGCTTGATACCAATGAAATACAAGCGAGAATTGAACCGGGAGCAATTATAAGAGATATGGTCACCATAGGTAAAGATGCAGTTATAATGATGGGAGCTGTAATTAATATAGGGGCCGTGATTGGTGAAAAGACTATGATTGATATGAATGCTGTTGTTGGTGCCAGAGGGACAATAGGCAAAAATGTGCATTTGGGAGCAGGAGCAGTTGTTGCAGGTGTATTGGAACCGCCAAGTAAGACACCTGTAATAATAGAAGATGATGTGCTTATTGGCGCTAATGCAGTAATACTTGAAGGTGTTAGAGTATGCAAAGGAGCAGTAGTAGCAGCAGGCAGCGTGGTTACAGAAGATGTACCCGAGATGGCTGTAGTCGCAGGTAGCCCAGCGAAAGTAATTAAATATAAAGATGACAGGACTATCGAAAAGACAAAACTTTTGGATGATTTAAGAGGTTAAAGCTATAAAAGGCATAGGTTATGTATTTGGAATAAGGATAGCATAATTTAAATAATTTGCTGTACAAGGACATCTGTATTAAAACTGTTGACAAGTATTTATGTATATGGTATTGTTTAAAAGTTATAATATAGAATTGGAGGACGAAATGATAGTTTCTAAATTTGGAGGTACTTCTTTAGCTGATGAAAAACAGTTTAAAAAAGTATATGACATAGTAAAAGGTAATGATGAAAGAAAATTCGTTGTAGTATCAGCACCCGGAAAAAGATTTAAAGAAGATAATAAAATAACAGATTTATTGTACTTGACACACGCACATACAAAATATTCAGTTCCGTATGATCCGGTATTTAAAATTATTGAATATAGGTTTCAGAAAATAAAAGATGAACTAAATTTGTCCGTTGATTTGAAACAGGAATTTAAAATTATCAGAGAAAAACTTGATAATAATTGCGATGAAGATTATATTGTAAGCAGAGGAGAATATCTTAGTGCTTTATTATTAGCTGATTATTTGGGATGCAGGTTTATAGATGCTAAAGATGTAATATTTTTCAATTATGATGGGTCTATAAATTCAGAAAAAACAAATTTAAAAATAAAAGAGTATACAGATGACTGTGAAAAAGCAATAATACCAGGTTTTTACGGCTCTTGTCCTGATGGAAATATAAAGACATTTTCACGGGGAGGATCAGATATAACAGGAGCGATAGTAGCAGGTGCTGTAAATGCAAAAATGTATGAAAATTGGACTGACGTTTCAGGCTTCCTGATGGCAGACCCAAGAATAGTTAAGAATCCTAAGCAAATAAACAAAATAACATATCAGGAGTTGAGAGAGCTGTCCTATATGGGCGCTTCTGTTCTGCATGATGAAGCAATTTTTCCAGTTAGAGAAGCAGGCATACCTATTAATATAAAAAATACAAATGAACCTGAAAATCCCGGCACTATAATAATTGGAAATGACAAAATGGAAGCGGGTTATGAAAATGATTATATTATTACAGGTATAGCTGGGAAAAAGAATTTTTCGATTTTTTATGTTCATAAAGAACATATGGCGAATGAAGTTGGAATCATAAAAAGGGCGTTAGAAGTATTTGAAGATAGAGGAATCAGTATAGACCATATACCTTCAGGTATAGATAGTTTCTCAATTGTACTTCCTACAGAAAGTGTAGATAAATTTACCCATGAAATTGTGGAAGAACTAAAACTAAAATGTAAAGCAGACTTTGTTAAAGTTCACAATAATTTAAGTCTTATAACTACAGTTGGTATAAATATGGCTTCCAGACCGGGTATATCTGCTAAGGTTTTTTCAGCACTTGGAAAAAATAATATTAACATTAGAATGATAGATCAAGGTTCAAGTGAAATTAATATTATTGTAGGAGTAGAAAACAAGGATTTTGAAATTGCAATAAAAGCTATATATGAGGCTTTTGTAAATAACTGATACAGAAATAAAACAATAAAGAGATGTCTCAAATGCTATTAGAGAGATGTCTTTTTTTATTAAACGGTTACATCAACTATAATAGTCACGATTTAGTATTGACTTTATTCGAAATTATGTTATATTAATATAGTATCTATTGAAAAAACATATGTGTTTAGAATAAAAACAAAATAAGAGGAGGCTATTATGAAAACATTAAATTTAGGAATTTTAGGTATGGGTACAGTCGCGTCAGGACTGATTAATATTATAGAGATGAATAATACAAAACTTACTGGAATTCTTGGAAAAGAGATTAAAATAAATAAGATCCTTGTAAAAAATATAGAAAAAAAGAGAAATGTAAATATACAAAAAGACATATATACCGTTGACCCTTATGAAGTAATTAATGACGAGGATGTTCAGATACTGGTAGAATTAATTGGAGGAATAAATCCGGCCTATGAATATATAAAAGCTGCATTGAACAACAAAAAACATGTTGTCACTGCTAATAAGGCTCTTATTGCAACTCATGGAGAAGAATTAGAGGAATTAGCTAAAAAAAATGGAGTAAGATTAATGTATGAAGCAAGTGTTGGAGGAGGAATACCAATTATAAATACAATGACAGAGAGCCTTATTGCAAACGAATTTGACGAAATAGTTGGGATTATTAATGGAACTACAAATTATATACTTACTCAGATGACTGAAAAAGGACTTGAGTTTGACCAAGCAGTAAAAGAAGCTCAGGATTTGGGTTTTGCTGAAGCTGACCCATCTTCCGATGTTGATGGAGATGATGCAGCATTCAAACTTGCTATTTTGTCAACTATAGCATTCGGACAAAGAATTTATATGAAAGATATATCAAAAGAAGGAATAAGTAAAATATCAAAAGAAGACATTAATTATGCTAAAGAATTAGGCTATAATATAAAACTTCTTGCAACAGCACTTAAAAATAAAGATGAAATAGAACTAAAGGTTCATCCTGCTTTTATACATGCAGGACATCCTCTTTCAACCGTAAAAAATGAATTTAATGCAGTTCTTTTAAAGGGTAATGCAGTTGGTGAAATTATGCTTTACGGTAGAGGAGCAGGATCGCTCCCTACAGGAAGTGCTGTTTTAGGAGACATTATAACAATAGCAAAAAATATTGACACTATAGCAGCAGATTTTGAAAGCGTCAATAAGAAAAAATATAAAATAGTAAACAAAGCTTTAAACCGTTATTACGTAAGATTAGAAGTTGTTGATAAGCCCGGAGTTCTAGGAAGTATTGCAAATATATTCGGAAAAAACAATATAAGTTTAGCATCCGTTGTACAGAGACAGAAAAATGGAAATCATACTGCTCCTCTTGTATTTATAACTCATGAAGTTGAAAGAAATAATATAGATGCAGCACTTAAGGAAATAGCAGATTATGAAGGCGTAACTGAAATAGCAAGTATTATAATGGTTGGAAACTTTAAATAATTTAAACAATATTTAATATAGAGGTGTACCATGATAAGCAATAGAGTCAAGGAAATAATTCCGTCAGTAACATTGGCACAATCTGAAAAGATAGCAAATTTGAAGAAACAAGGAATTGAAGTTATAGGATTCAATATTGGAGAACCGGACTTCAATACACCGGCAAATATAATTAAGAAGGCTGAGGAGGCATACGTACTTGGATATACCAAATATACTCCTGCTTCCGGTATGTTGGATCTTAGAGAAGCAGTGTGCAGAAAGTTTAAAGAAGATTATAGTCTTGATTATTCTGTAAAAAATGTAATTGTTTCTGCCGGAGCGAAGCAGTCTTTAATTAATGCCTTAATGGCTATTGCCAACCCGGGTGAAGAAGTAATAGTACCTGTACCATGCTGGAACAGCTATATTGAAATGATAAAGCTTACCGGAGCAACTCCGGTTCTAGTCAATATGGATGAAGAAAGAGGATTTGATTTAGATGTTGAAAAGATATCAGCTCATGTTACTGAAAATACTAAGGCTATTTTAATAAATTCGCCAAATAATCCTACGGGAGCGGTATATAAAAAAGAAGACATGAAAAAACTGGGTAATTTAGCCGTGGAAAAAGATTTTTATATAATTTCAGATGAAATTTATGAAAAGTTGGTATATGATGGAAACATAAATTGTTGCATGGCTGCTTTATCAAATGAAATAAAAGAGAAAACAATAACTATTAATGGTGTCTCGAAATCATATGCTATGACAGGATGGAGGATTGGTTTTGCAGTAGGACCTGCAGATGTGATTAAAGGTATGAGTGATTATCAGGGTCATACAACAACTAGTCCGAACGCCCCTGCTCAATATGCGTCTATAGAAGCATTGTCAAATACAGAAGAGTTTGTAGAAAATATGAGGAATGAATTTGCAATAAGAAGAAAATATATAGTTGACCGATTAAATGCAATGGAAGGCATAACATGCAGCATCCCAAAAGGAGCCTTCTATGTAATGCCAAATATATCCAAATTCTATGGAAAGAAATATAAAAACTATGTAATTAATAATTCCATGGATATGTCTGACTATCTGCTGGATGAATGCAGAATAGCTGTTGTTACAGGAGCAGCTTTCGAGGCACCTAATAATTTGCGCTTATCATATTCCAATTCTATGGAAAATATTAAAGAAGGAATGGACAGAATGGAAAAAGCATTAAAAAATTTAAAATAAATTATTTGACAAGCAATATATAATCTATATATAAAGAATATAATTTAAATAATGACATATATATATGTTGGTATTCAAAATTGGAGGTAAATATATGGAAGACAATTTATTAAAAAATTCAAATGAGTTATTGAACAACATAAAAAATGGTAAAGCATTTTTAGTAACTAAGAATGAAAATAATGTAAATGTAATGCAAATTGGTTGGGGATACATTGGATTTATGTGGGGTAAGCCGTCAATTATTGTAGGAGTAAGACATTCAAGATATACATATGAGCAATTGAAAAATTCGGATGAATTTGTAATAAGCATACCAAAACCTGGTGAGTTTGAGGATAAACTAAAAATTTGCGGAACTCAATCAGGCAGAGATATCAATAAAATAGAAAAATGCGGATTTGAGATGGTAGATGGTCAAAAAGTTAACGTACCATATATAGATGGTTGTCAATATCACTATGAATGCAAAGTTAACTACAAACAATCAATTGACCCAGAACTTTTAAACAAAGATATACTGGATAAAAGCTATAAAAATAATGACTATCACGTAATGGTTTATGGAGAAATTGTGTCAGCTCATCAATAAATCAAAAATGCTGTCTTAGATAATTTTATATCTAGACAGCATTTTTCTTTAATTATTATTTTGCTATTTTTTTACAAACCCACCAGTCATAGATTTTATGTCATTTACAGAAATATATGCGTTAGGAGTGTTTTCTTTTATAAGATTAGTTGCTTCGGTAATTCTCTTTCTTTTTAATTGAACAAACAATAAATTCTTCTTGCTGTCATTTTTACCTTTTCCATCAATTATTGTTACACCAAATCCTTGTTCGCGAAGAATATCAGCCAGAACCTGCCCTGACTCTTCATTTACAACTGCTTGAATTGAAACCAGACCAACAGCTATTTTGGACTCAATTGTAACACCTATGTAATTCCCTAATGAAAATGCCGCAGCATATACAAATGCTTTCATTGGATCCGCTGCAATATTAGTAAGAACGGAGCTTACAACAACAAGCCAAATTGAAATTTCAATGAATGCAAGAATAGTGCCCTTTAATTTTTCACCTTTGTTTATGTATACTATTCTTATAGTGGAGATTGTTACTTCTATAATTTTTGCACAGAAAATAACAATATATAAAATCGGTCCTGATAAACTTGCTAAGAAATCCATTATTCACCTCATAATTATTTTTATTAATTAAGTCACTCATACATTACTATATATTCATTTATATACTACTATTTTTTCTATAAAAATGCAATAGATAAAAGAGCTTTTCTGATAAAATGCAGCTGAACAAAAATTATTATTGTTAAAAGTAATAAAATGTTGTAAAATTCTAGTATAAAAAATTAGGAGAAAATATGAGATTAAGATATGTACCGGGACAGTATGAATATTTACAACAACACGATAAAGCAATTACTGAACCAGAAAAAATGAATTATAAACTAAATGATGTATTTAACAACGATAATCCAATACATGTAGAACTTGGGTGTGGCAAAGGTAAATTTATAAGAGAAACGGCACTTGAAAATCCAGATATAAATTATATAGGATTCGAAAAAAGTGTTAAAGTTGCATATAGATGTGCAAAATCTACCTTTGAAAAAGATCCTGACAATTATTATATAGTTTATTCTAACGGAGATATTATAAAGGATGTTTTTGTTCCAAACTCAATAGAGCGTATTTATTTGAATTTTTCGGATCCATGGCCAAAACCATCTCATTATAAAAGAAGGATGACCCATAAGAATTTTCTTGATGTTTATAGATATGTCCTAACTAATAATGGAGAAATACATATGAAAACGGACAATGATGACCTCTTTGAATATTCTGTTTTACAGTTTAAAGAAGATAACTGGGATTTAATTATGGTAAATAGGGATTTGCATAACAGTCCGTACAAAGATGGGAATATTATGACTGAATATGAGGAGAAATTTTCTGAAGAAGGCAGACATATAAATAAGCTTGTAGCTCGAATTAAGGGATAGGATAATGCTATGAATTATAAAGAATATATACTAATATACATTATTTTTATAAATATTTTATCCTTTATATTGTTTTACTTAGATAAAAGAAAAGCAATAAAAGATAAGTGGAGAATCAAAGAGAGAACTCTTCACATATCATCATTTATGGGAGGAGCTGCAGGCAGTGTTTTAGCAATGTATCTTTTCCATCACAAAACCAAGAAAATTAAATTTTGTATTATTACGGGGATAGCTATTATTTTTAACATTTTTATTATATACAGCTATTACCACTATTTATACTAATTAAGCAGGTGTTAAAATGAAAAAAATAAATAAAACAAACGCAATGAGAATACTTGATTCAATGAATGTTGAATATGATTATATTACCTATGAGTGTGACGATGGAAAAATAGACGGTGTTTCAGTAGCTCATAAAACAAACCAAAACCCTGAAGCTGTTTTTAAAACACTTGTATCCATAGGTCACAGCAAGGAACTGTATGTGTTTTGCATACCTGTAGAATATGAACTTGATTTAAAAAAGGCAGCTAAAGCATCAAATGAAAAAAATATTGAATTGTTGCCATTAAAAGAACTAACTAAAAACACAGGCTATATAAGAGGCGGTTGTTCACCAATAGGAATGAAAAAACATTACAAAACATTTATAGATGAAACAGCAAGCCTAAATGAAAAAATATTGGTAAGTGCAGGATGCCTGGGCGTTCAAATAATAATTAACCCAGATGACTTAATTAAGGTGTCAGAAGCAAACTACGAAGATTTAATATAACTTCGTCTTACAACATAGTACTATAATATTTACCATAATATAAGGCAAATCACAATATAATTTTGTGATTTGTTTTTTTAAATGTATTCAATTCACATAATAAAATATAAATTAATCATACATTGACTAAACAGTCAATATAATATATAATATGATTGACTAATGAGTCAGTTGAATGCAAAAGTAGGTGTTAAAATAATGCTTGATAATTCAAAAAAACAAAAAATTTTGAAAGCAAGTCTTGAGGAATTTTCAAAATATGGATATGAGAAAGCCAATACAGATAGAATAAGTCAAAAAGCAGGAGTATCAAAAGGTCTGATATTTCACCATTTTGGGTCAAAGGATAATCTATTTATGACAACTATGAATAAATGTATTGATGATATTTTATTTGAATTTAATGATTTGGATATGCCGGATGAAGATTTTATATCAATGATTATTAAATTGATGAAAGTAAAATATGATTTTTTTATAAAAAATCCCATGCATTATAGGTTAATAATAAATGGATTTTATAATTCACCAAAAAAATTGAAGGCAGAACTTGAACAACGATACTCTGAATTGAAGCAAATTGGATTAAATATTGTGGTAGATATAATTAAAGGTCTGCATCTAAAGAAGGATGTTTCTATTGAAAACGTGTTATCTATTATATCAGCCATAACTAGTGTTATTGAAAGCAAATATATGCAGTATTTCACTGATGATGAAACAAGCTTTGACGAGTTTTATGATGTTGTAAAAGACGAATATATTGGATTAATGAATATAATGCTATATGGAATAATAGACAGTGATAAGTAAATTGGAGGTAAAGCACATGAGCGAAACTGTATTAAGAGTTGAAAACCTCAGCAAATATTATAAAATGGGAGAGGTTACAGTAAAAGCGCTTGAGGATGCAAGTTTTGAAGTATCTAAAGGTGAATTTATTGTAATATTGGGACCAAGCGGATCTGGTAAAAGTACATTGTTAAATATTATGGGTGGGATGGATACACCTTCCAGCGGCAAAGTTTATTTTAACGAAGAACTTTTAACGGCTATGAATGATAAAGGACTCACTATGTACAGGAGAAATAAAATAGGATTTGTATTTCAGTTTTACAATCTTATGGCATCCCTTACATCCAGGGAGAACGTTGAACTGGCAACAGAAATATGTGAAGAGTCAATTGATATTGAAGAAGTTATTGAATCTGTTGGATTAAAGGACAGGATTGACCATTTCCCTTCCCAGATGAGTGGCGGAGAACAGCAAAGAGTTGCAATAGCTAGGGCAGTTGCTAAAAATCCTCAGATTTTACTTTGTGATGAACCAACTGGCGCCCTTGATTTTGAAACAGGTATTTCAATTCTCAAGGTTTTGAAGGAAGTAAATATAAAATACAAGAATACTGTTATAGTCATAACTCATAATTCACCAATTGCACAAATGGCAGATAAAGTTATTAAAATGAGAAGCGGAAGAATTATTGAAGTTCTGGAAAATAAGCACCCTATTGAACCTGAAAGGATTGAGTGGTAATGAAAAAGCTTGATAAAAGACTTTTCAGAATGATAAAAAATACAAAAGGTCAGTACTTAGCTGTATTGTCTATTATTATTACAGGAATATTTGTATTTACAGCTGTAAGCAATTCTGCTTTGAATTTAAAGGACTCACTTAGAGGCTATTATCAAGAAACAAATTTTGCAGATATTTTTGTAACGGCAATGGGTCTGCCAGAAAAACTTGAAAACAGTTTGGTAGGTCAAGCGGATATAAAGGAAGCCGAAGCAAGACTTGTGTTTGATACATCATTTATAACAGATGATGATGAAGAAAAAGTAAATGTCAGAGTAGTTTCTGCAAATAAAAATGAAAATAAAATAAATAAATTGTTTATTAAATCGGGGAAAAGAGAATTATCGGAAAAAGACATAATAATTATTGAACAGTTTGCAGTTGCAAGAGATATTCATATAGGTGATCAAGTAAAGATTCAAATAAATGGTAAGCAGTATAAGTTTAATGTATCTGCGATTGCGTCAAGCTCTGAGTATGCTTATATAATGGAAAATGAACAAACATTGCTGCCTGATCCGGAGAACTTTGGAATAGTGTATATAGAAGAAGACTATTTAAGGCAAATTTATGGATATAAAGGAAACTATAATGAATTACTTATAAAACTTAATAATGAGGATAATTTAACTCAAACTAAAGATTTCTTAGAAGATGAGTTAGAACAATATGGTGTGAAAAGGGTAATAAAAAAAGATGAGCAATTAAGCAACAGTATGTTGAGTCAAGAAATCGATGGTCTGGAGATGATGTCACAGTCGGTTCCGTTTGTATTTTTAATATTTGCCGGAATAATGCTATCTTCTATGCTTTCAAGAATTGTAAAGAAGGATAGAACATCAATAGGTATTTTAAAGGCACTGGGATATAAAAATAGTGAGATAATTTCACATTATTTAAAATATGCTGCCTCAGTTGGTATAGTAGGAGGATTACTAGGTTCTATTATTGGGTCAGCCTTATCCGGTGCAATGACAAATTATTATCTTGTGTTTTTTAATATTCCGACACTTACAATTAAGGTGTACTATAACAGGATTATAGTTTCTGTTATTCTTTCATGCATATTCTGCATAATATCGGGATATTGGGGAGTTAAAGGAATTACAAAAGTTAATCCGTCTGAGTCTATGAAGCCTGAATCACCTAAGAAAGGTAAGCGAATACTTATTGAAAATATGAAATTTATTTGGAATCACGTTTCTTTTTCCTGGAAAATGGTACTTAGAAGTATTTTCAGGGAGAAAAAGAAGTTTGCTTTTATAGGTGCTGCCGTAGCCATAACTTGTGGCATGATGATTATGACAATTTGGATGATTGATGTTATTGATGCAATGTTTAACAAACAATATACGGAATTTATGAAAATGCAATATAACATAAGTTTCACAGGATTTCAGGACGAAAATATAAAAAAAGAGGTTGCAAAATATATAAATTCAACAGATATGGAAGGTAGAATAGAACTTCCGTTTGAAATTGAAAATGGTAAAAATTCTAAAATCGTAAATGTTATAGGACTTGAGAAGGATACTGCATTTTATGGTTTTCAGGATATGAATGGAAACTGGTTGAAAGTACCTGACGATGGAATTTTAATATCTTCAAATTTAGCTGATAATCTTCATGCTGAAGAGGGGGATGAAATATTATTGAAAAACTTTATACCAAATAAGGATGACAGTTATGTTACTGTGAGGGGAGTTATTAAACAAAGTCTTGGAATTAATGGATATATGAATATAAACTATTTAAATGACAAATTTTTAGACAGAGAAATAATTAACGGAATTTACCTTAACTCAACTGATAATGTTCAAGATAAGTTAAAGGATATAAAAAATATCAGTTCCATTCAATCACAAGCCGATATGAGAAGCGCATTCGAAGAATTTACGACAATTACAGCAGTGTCAATGGGTTTTATGGTAATATTTTCGGGATTGTTAGGATTTATAATTGTATATAGCATGACTCTTATGAGCATAAATGAAAGAACCTTAGAATTTTCATCACTTAGGGTTATGGGTTTTTCAAAGCAGGAAATTTTTTATATGTTAATCAGAGAAAATATGATCATGTCATTTATAGGAATAATTATGGGTATACCATTAGGGTTGTGGCTCGTTGATTATATGGGCAAGTCATTCACTACAGATGTATATACAATGAATGAACCGGTCAGAGCAGGAAGCGTAGTAATATCCATTATATTAACTATAGTGTTTTTAACATTAGCGCAATTTATGACATATGCTAAAATTCACAGATTAGATTTTATGCAGGCACTAAAAAATAGAATATCATAAGTATGTGGAGGGTAAAATGAAAAATAAAAAGAAATATATCATTTTAGCAATTGCAATAATTATAGGGTTATCGGTAATATCTGTCGTTTATCTCAAGGGGCAGAATAAAGATGAAATCAAAAAATCAGAGGTTAAATTAGGTAGTATAGCTAAAACTATCGAAGAGACCGGTACAGTTTATTCAAAGAGGGTTAATTCCTTTTATTCTGATATGAGCCAAACTGTTGATACGCTTAATGTATCAATAGGTGATAAGGTGAAAAAAGGTGATGTAATATTAACATACGAAAATAACTTTGACTTGGAAATAGAAAAAGCAAATAAACAGATGGAAGCAATTACAGCGTCATATAATGAAACTGCTAAGGGGGCTGACTTTCAAGAGGTTTCCAATGAAAAACTAAGCATTAATACAATAGAAAACAACTTGGAGTTTGCAAAAAATAATTTTGAAAAAATTAAATCTTTATATGAGAATAGTGTTGTTAGTAAAGTTGAATTTGATGAGGCTGAAAATAATGTTTTGATATTAGAAAATCAGCTTCAGGAAGCTAAGAATAATTATGAATTATTGCTAAAGGGTGTTTCTGATAATGTAAAAAATCAGTATGAGGCACAAATTGAAGAAATAATGGTTCAAATAAAGATACTTGAGAAGAGCAAGGAACAGTCATCTATTATAGCTGAATTTGATGGTATAATAACAGAACTTAATGTACATCAGGGTGGAATGACACAGCCGGGTGTAGTTGTAGTTGAAATACAAGATGAAAACAATCTTGGAATTTACATGGAATTATTATCGGATGAAGCTATGGAAGCTTCTAATGGTATGAAGATGTTGATTAAAAATCAAAATTCCGAAGAACAAATTGACGAATTAAAAGTTGACAGAATTTATCCGAAAGCTCTATCTAAAGTTTCTGAGCTAGGCGTTGAACAAAAACGCATAAGGGTGGAGGCAGATATAACCGATAACAAAAATAATTTGAAAATTGGTACAGAAGTTGATGCAGTAATAATATTGGAGCAAAAAGATAATGTTCTTTTGGTTAAAAAGGATGCTGTCTATGAAATATCCGGAAAAAAGTATGTTACTGTTCTAAATGGGGGTAATACTGCGGAAAGAGAAATAACAACAGGTTTGAAGGATGATAATTTTTTTGAAGTTACATCTGGATTAAGTGAAAAAGAAGTAGTTATGGAATAAAAACCGTGACTAAATGGTGTATACTATATATAGACAAACCCCAAAAATTTTTTGGGGTTTGTTCATGTAGAGGTTTAATCTCACAATTGATGAAATGATGCTTTTGCAGAGTATATTTTTGCGTTACATTCTTGACCTTTTTATATTCTCTTTAATATTTATGCTTCCTATGGAATTCATTTAGTTGTATACAGTAAACTCCATAGCTGGTAAATATTAATTGTTTAAGTTGCATTTTTTAATTGAAAATAGCATATTTACAGTAATTAATTGTGAAAAAATAATTGTAATTAAGCATTAAATATGATAAAATAATTAGTAATGATTATAAAACAGCAAAAGATGTTATGAAAAAACACTTATAAAGGTCATACAAACTGTTAAAGGCGCTACCTAGCTACTGAATTTATCTGAATTATCATTCGTGAAAAATTTCCATTCAAATATACTTAAATAAAAAAATATGCAAAATCATCATTGTTTTATGTGTAAAAAAATAATATAATGAGAAAATAACAAAACTACAATATTTTTGTAAATAAGTAAGGACTTTTGGAGGGCTAATTTTGAAGTTGGATTTGGTTATCACAGCAATAACACCTGGCATAGCGCTGGGATTAGCGTTGTATTTTGTTGACAGGCACGATAGAGAGCCGCTTAGGATGCTCATGAAAGTCTTTTTTATGGGTATTTTTATTGTGATACCAACTATATTAATAGAAAATATTTTATCTTCTATTAATGTTTTTGATGGATTAACAGGTGTGTTTTACAGAGCATTTATTGTAGCGGGATTTACCGAAGAATTTATGAAAAGAAAAGTTGTCTTGAAAACTGTATATTTTAATCCGGTTTTTAATGAAAAACTAGATGGGATAATTTATTGTGCGTTTTCTGCTCTTGGATTTGCAACTATAGAGAATATAATGTATGTAGTATTTAGATTCTCAGACGTTGAGTTTATAGGTATATATAGAGCTGTTGTTTCTGTTCCTGCTCATATGCTTTTTGCTGTAACGATGGGATATTATTTGTCTCTTGCAAAATTTGCAGCAACATCGGAAATGAGTAAGTATTATTATAAGAGGTCATTAATAGTGCCTATGATTTTGCATGGTATTTTTGATTTTATTCTCATGTCTGAAATTCAAATTTTAATGATTCTGTTTATACCTTTTATAATATATCTTTGGATTGTGAATTTAAGGAAGCTAAATATGTATTATAAAGACTCTAAGGAGCAGAATAATTTTAAATAAGGTAGGCTTTAATGGTTTTTATAAAATATGATTTGAGAACGATAAATGAAAAAAGGAATTTAGTTAAAAAGATTTTTTATGAAAGATCTAAAAGTATAAAAACAAGTGATTTTACAGAAATGAAAGATTCTGATATATTTTTATTATATAGTATTTATGATGAAATTTTTTTAGAGTCATGGTTTAAGAAAAATTTTAAAGGCAAATTAACATTTAAATTTTCAAAACAACTTTCCAGGTCAGCAGGAAATACTAAAACTAAAAAAAACATAGGTGAGCTTAAGGACGAGGATATAGAATTTGAAATAAAAATTTCTGTTAATCATTTGCTAAATTTTGATAAAATTGATAGAAATAAATCTGTTGGAGGAATTGAGGCAAAAAGCAAATTAGATTGCTTGATGTTCGTGTTTGAACATGAATTATGTCATGTTATAGAATTTCTGCTTTATAAAAAATCTGATTGCAGCAAACAGGTTTTTAAAGATATAATATTTAATTTATTTGGGCAACATGAGACAACCCATAAACTTGTATCTGTCAGAGAAGCTAATTTTCAAGAGTACGGACTTCTTATAGGAGACAATGTTTCATTTGATTATAATGGTGTAGAAACCTATGGGATTATAACTAAGATAAATAAAAGGGCTACTGTTATGTCACCAAATGATTATGGCAGATATGTTGATAAAAAAGGACAACACTATACAAAATACAATGTTTCGCTTAGCGATCTTTCAAAATACACATTGGCTAAGTAACTTAATGATAAGGAGTTTAAAATGAAATATGATTTAATAATAGTTGGGGCCGGTCCATCTGGAATATTTACCGCCTTAGAATTAATCAGAAAAGACAAGAATAAATCGATTCTGTTAATTGAGAAAGGAAGCCCTATTGAAAAGAGAAAATGTCCAAAAGATAAAACTAAAAGCTGCGTTAACTGTAAGCCGTATTGCCACATAACGACTGGATTTTCAGGTGCGGGTGCTTTTTCTGACGGCAAGTTATCTCTAAGTCCGGAGGTTGGAGGAGATTTACCTGAATTAATAGGATACGAATACACGGATGAACTAATAAGCTATACAGATAAAATATATCTTGAATTTGGAGCAGATACAAAGATAGAAGGAATTGAAGATAAGGAAGAAATAAAAGAAATAAGAAGAAAGGCAATTGAAGCCGGACTAAAGCTTGTTGATTGTCCAATAAGACATCTGGGTACGGAAAAGGCACAGGAAATATATCAAAAAATAGAAGAGTATTTACTGAAAAATAGCATAGAAATTAGATTTGGGACACAGGCTAAAGATATAATAGTTGAAAATGGAGAAATAAAGGGAGTAATATTAACTGATGCGTTAAAACATAAAACAGAAGAAACAGTATATTCAGATAATGTGGTTATATCAGCAGGAAGGAAAGGTGCAGATTGGCTTAAATCTCTTTGCGTCAAACATGGTATTTTACACAAGGCCGGAACTGTTGATATTGGAGTAAGAGTAGAAGTTAGAAATGAGGTTATGGAGAAAGTTAACAACATTCTTTATGAATCAAAGCTAATTGGATACCCTGCTCCTTTTAAAAACAAAGTGAGGACATTTTGTCAAAATCCAGGAGGATTTGTCAGTCAAGAGAACTATGATAATAATCTAGCGGTTGTCAATGGACATTCATATAAAGATAAGAAATCAAATAATACAAATCTTGCAATACTTTGTTCTCATAACTTTAGTCATCCGTTCAATGAACCTATAAAATATGGTATTAAAGTGGCTGAACTGTTAAATATGCTGGGTGATGGCAAAATTTTAGTACAAAGATATGGAGATATCATTGACGGTAAGAGAACTTGGCAAAAAGAATTATCT
Source organism: Sedimentibacter sp. (assembly GCA_032006665.1). GTDB lineage: Bacteria > Bacillota > Clostridia > Tissierellales > Sedimentibacteraceae > Sedimentibacter. The sequence goes on along the minus strand of DALZMP010000025.1, from coordinate 5,639 downwards.
CGTTCCAATGTAACTCCAACACTTCAGGATGCAGTAGCTGGCGATATTACATCGGCTGTTCCATACAGAACTATGACAAATATTTTGAATTTTATAGAGGCATTAAATACTGTAGTGCCTGGATTTGCCGGAACAGAAACTCTTTTGTATGGTCCGGAAGTGAAATTTTACAGTAATAAAGTCGAGTTAAGTGATAATTTCGAAACCAATATAAAAAATTTGTATTGTCTTGGAGATGCAAGCGGATGGACGAGAGGGCTTATGATGGCATCTCTGATGGGAGTTAGAATGGGACAGATACTGGGAGAATAGCAATGACAAGTAAAAAAAAGTTACAAAGAAAAAGAATGATTACGTATTTTGTTGAAGCAACAAGTAAAATAATAGAAGAAGAAGGAATAGAAAAAGTAACAATAAGAGGCGTTGCCGATATTGCAGGCTATAACAGTGCAACATTATATAACTATTTCGAGGATTTAGATCACTTAATATTTTTTGCATCAATGAAATATTTGAGAGAGTATAGTTTAGAATTATCTAAAATAATTGATAGCTCAGATGATTCACTAAAGACTTTTTTTAAGATATGGGAGTGTTTCTGTAAATTTTCATTCAAAAAACCTCAAATTTTTTATAATATGTTCTTTAGTAAACATAAAAATAAATTAAGAGATACAGTTAATGAATATTATAGTGTTTTTCCGGAAGATTTGGGAGAAAATCACGGAGTAGTGTTAAGCATGTTAAAATGTAATACTATTTTTGAAAGAAATAAAATTATAATGAATCGCTTAGTTGATGATAACATTATAAAACCAGAAGATTTAGATATGGTTAATAGGACTATAATTTATTGCTACCAGGGTATTTTACAAGAGAGTATTATAGAAAATGAAAAGAGTGTCGACCAATTGATAAAAGAAACAATGAAAATTATAAAACATTTAATAAGAAATGTCTAAGTTAGAACATTAAAATAAAGAGACCTTGATGAAATATCTCATCAAGGTCTCTTTATTTTTAAAGCAAAAAATAAAAAGTTCAATAATTATAAAAATTAAATAGTCAGGACATAATAATTGTTAATAATATATAACATAATTTATATAAAAGAAAGTTATAAAAAAATGTAATAACGATTGACAAATAATCATGATTATGTTATTATGTTAATTAATTAACATAATAATAATAATGACCTTGACTGGTATAGCATATGTCTAATGAAGATATAATAAGGTTTAAGTATGCTATATTAAGAAATCGTTTTTCTTATTATTAAATAAAAAAAAAGGAGTGAAAAAATGAAATTAGAAATTGGTAATTTTCAGGTAAAAGATGTTGTTTTTGGAGAGAAAACTATGTTTAATAACGGCGTTCTTTCCATAAACAAATCAGAGGCTATGGCTTTTATTAAAGAAGATGAACACATAACTGATTTAGACATTGTAATTGCAAAGCCTGGCGAAAACACAAGAATAGTTCCAGTTAAAGAGGCAGTAGAACCAAGAATTAGACCAGATGGAAGACCAGTATTTCCAGGAGTAACAGGCGATGTTCAAGCAGCCGGTGCAGGTAGAGTACATGCTTTAAAAGGATGCAGTGTTTTAGGCGTAGGTATGACATACGGAAGCTTTGGTGATGGATTAATTGATATGGGTGGAGAAGGTGCTAAATATAGCTTGTTTTCACAACTTATCAATATATGTCTGGTAGCTAATACTGACGAAGAATTTGAAAGATTTGAACAACAAAAGAAAAACAAAGCAATAAGATGGGGTGCTCATAAATTAGCAGAGTACATAGGAAATGCTGTAAAAGATTTAGAGCCTGAAGAAATAGAAACATTTGAATTAGAACCAGTAATTAAGAGATCTGAAGAAGTAAACAAGTTACCATCAGTAGTATTGGTAATGCAGCCTCAATCTCAAATGGAAGAGTTGGGATACAATGATTTAGTTTATGGATGGGATATGAATAAATATGTACCAACATTTATGAATCCAAATGAAGTATTAGATGGCGCATTAATATCAGGTAGTTTTATGCCGTGCTCTTCAAAATGGTCGACATATGATTTCCAAAATTTCCCTACAATCAAAGAACTATATAAAGAACATGGAAAAAGCATTAACTTCTTGGGCGTTATAATGTCTAACTTGAACGTATCACTGGAACAAAAACAGCGTTCAGCAATATTTGTTGCACAAATGGCAAAATCATTGGGTGCCGACGGTGCTATAGTTACGGAAGAAGGATATGGAAATCCTGATGCAGACTATATTTTATGCCTTGCATCTTTAGAAGATGTAGGAGTAAAAACTGTAGGTATAAGCAATGAATGTACAGGTAGAGACGGAGCGTCTCAACCACTTGTAACACTGGACGTAAAAGCAAATGCATTAGTTTCTACAGGAAATGTTTCTCAATTAATTGAACTTCCACCTGCCGATAAAGTAATTGGTAATCTTGAATCATTAGCTAGAGACGGTTTATCTGGTGGCTGGTCATATGATGAAATATTAGGATCATCAGTTAAAGAAGACGGTTCAATTATTATGGAAAACAATGCAATGTTCTGTGGCGATATGATAGCAGGCTGGTCAACTAAAACTATGAAGGAATTTTAGGAGGTGTTAAAGATGAAAAAGGCAATTCACTATATAAATCAGTTCTTTGCTGGTATAGGCGGAGAAGATAAAGCAGATTATGAACCAGAGATAAGAGAAGGTTTGATTGGACCATCACTTGCATTGAGCGGCGTGCTTGAAGCTGAAATTACTCATACAATAATTTGTGGAGATAACTATATTGGTTCAAACACTGAAGAAGCTGTAAAGACAATATTAGGATTTTTAGAAGATAAAGAATTTGATATATTTGTTGCAGGTCCTGCATTCCAAGCAGGTAGATATGGAGTAGCGTGCGGAACTATATGTAAAGCTGTAAAAGAAAAATTCAATGTTCCAGTTATAACATCAATGCATGAAGAAAACCCAGGGGTAGAAATGTTTAAAAAAGACATGTATATCTTTAGAGGTGGAAAATCAGCAGCAAAAATGAGAAGCGATGTAAAAGTTATGGCTAAATTTGCCAATAAAGTACTAAAAGGCGAAACTACTGGTTCAGCAGATGAAGAAGGGTTCTTCGAAAGAGGAATTAGAGCGCAAACTTGGTTAGATTCAGGAAAACCCGCTGCTGAAAGAGGCGTTGAAATGTTGATTAAGAAATTAAACAACCAGCCTTTTGTGACAGAGTTACCTATTCCAAAACCAGATAGAGTGCCAATTGCAACACCAATAAAAGATTTATCTAAAGCTAATATAGCAATGGTTACAACTGGTGGTATAGTACCTGTTGACAATCCGGACAGAATTCAATCAGCTTCTGCAACACGTTGGGGAAGATATGATATATCAAAATTAGAAAGATTAGAATCAAAAGTTTACAAAACTATACATGCTGGTTTTGACCCTGCAGCAGCAGATGCAAATCCTAATGTTATAATGCCTATAGATGCAATGAAAGCATATTTAAAAGAAGGAAAAATAGGTAAATTACATGACTACTTCTACAGTACTGTTGGTACTGGAACTACTCAAGCAGAAGCATCTAGAATGGGTAAAGAAATAGTAGCAAAGTTGATGGAAGACAAAGTTGACGGAGTTATAATGACATCGACCTGAGGTACCTGTACTCGTTGCGGCGCAACGATTGTAAAAGAAATTGAAAGAGCAGGTATTCCTGTAGTTTTAATGTGTAACTTAATTCCTGTAGCAACTACAGTAGGAGCAAATAAAATAGTACCTACTATATCTATTCCATATCCATTAGGAGATCCTGCAACATCTCAAGAACAACAATGGAAACTCAGATACCACCGTGTAGGAGTTGCATTAGATGCATTGACAGACGACGCGAAAGAGCAGACTATTTATAGAGTAAAAATTTAAGTTTAGTTAAGAGGGGGAATATTCCCCCTCGGAATAAAAAAAATTAAAAAATAGGAGAGACTCTAATGAATAAAATAAAGCAAAAAGATAATACAGTATTTTATATATCGCTTGTTCTATCTATTTTTATAGTTTTATGGGGTATCATCGCAACGGAGAGTTTCGCAAATTTTGCCAATTTTTTACTTGATTTTCTAACAACAAATTTTGGTTGGGCATATTTAATATCTATGTTCATCTTTGTTATATTTGCACTAGGATTGGCATTTAGCAAATATGGAAATATAAAATTAGGTCCAGATGATTCAAAACCAGAATACAAAACAACCTCTTGGTTTGGAATGCTTTTTGGAGCTGGTATGGGAATTGGTCTTGTCTTCTGGGGAGTAGCTGAGCCCATATCACACTTTGTAAGTCCAGTGGGAGCAGAGCCAGGTACTATGGAGGCAGCTAACTTTGCAATGAGATCATCATTTATGCACTGGGGATTCCACCCTTGGGCTAATTATAGTATTATAGGTCTTGCATTAGCATATTTCCAATTCAGAAAAAATAAACCAGGTATGATAAGCAGTATCTTTATACCATTGATAGGAGAAAAAGGTGTCAATGGACCTTTAGGAAAATTAATTGATATATTAGCAGTGTTTGCAACAGTGGCCGGAGTAGCTACATCTCTTGGACTGGGAACATTGCAAATTAATAGCGGTTTAAATTTCTTATTTAATCTTCCTGAAACTACAGTAATTCAAATCGTTATAATTCTTATAATTACAGTATTGTATATAGGTACTGCCGTTAGCGGAATTGAAAAGGGTATAAAAGTACTTGGAGATATAAATTTAGTTTTAGCATTTGGTCTTTTATTATTAACTTTCTTGATAGGACCAACATTAAAAATTATAAATTCCATTACAAATGGATTTGGACAATATTTAAATAATTTTATTAGTTCTAGCCTTCATGTTGAGCCGTTTGGAGATAATGGATGGTTAAAAGGTTGGACTATATTCTACTGGGCATGGTGGATAGCTTGGGCACCATTTGTAGGTACTTTTATAGCTCGTATATCTAAAGGAAGAACTATAAGAGAATTTATATTTGGAGTTATGTTTGCTCCGGCATTAGTATCAATAGTTTGGTTTGCAGTATTTGGTGCAACAGGTATAAATCTTGTTGATAAAATTGGTGTAGAAGGGTTAAGTTTGGCTGCAAGTAATTCCTCTACAGCACTGTTCCAAGTATTTAGCTACTATCCATTAAGCAAGGTATTGTCAATAATTACTGTAGTATTATTAGGAACATTCTTTATAACATCTGCAAATTCAGCGACATTTGTATTAGGTATGTTTTCATCTCATGGAGATTTAAACCCTTCAACTAGCAAACAAGTTATTTGGGGTGTTATTCAATCATTATTTGCAGCTGCATTGTTAATAGCTGGAGGACTTAATGCATTACAAACTGCTTCAGTAGCAGCAGCCTTTCCATTCATATTTATAATGATGTTTGCAATGGTATCAGTGATGAAGGCCTTGAGGGAAGAAAATCCAGTTAAAAAGTTAGCTGATAAATAAATTATAAGTTAATGATATTTTGTTATATTTGGTAATTTATTTTAAATTACCAAATATAACTTATGTGAAAGAGGTGCAAAATGAAAAACAATTATGATGTAATAATTAT
>DALZMP010000024.1:0-60471 GCA_032006665.1 Sedimentibacter sp. | reverse complement strand
TTAAATTATCAAATATTTTTAAATTAGTTATTGACAATTCTTAGCTGGACTTTAAGCTGAATGGGTTAAATGGTTTGTCCTCCATAATATTTTTAATCAGCTTGTAGCAATCATATCTTATAGCTGTCTGGTATGTAATTTTTCTTTTTAATGTATCATGCATGAAAGCAGTATTTAACCTCGTCTCTAATTCTTTTATAAATATATTTCTTCCCTCTTCATTCAATATACAATAATTCAGCTTTTTATCAAAGTGCTTGTCTGCTTTCAGTATCTTCTTATTAACAAGTTCAAAAATTGTTTTATAAACTATTACAGGTTTAAATGCTTCGCTTATATCCAATGCAAGTGAGAACCTTCCTTCTGAGGGACTATGCAAATAGCTTATGGAAGGATTTAAGTGGGTATTATATATTTCAGTAATTGTTTTTGCATATAGGATTGAATTTCCAAAGGATATTAAAGCATTTATTGGGTTATCCGGCGGACGGCGGACTCTTTTATTCATCCAAAATTCTCCTTGCAATATCATGTTGAAGCAGCTGTAAAACCTCTTCCAAATATCTCCTTCAACAAATAAAAGTTCCTCAATTTTATTAGTTCTATTAATCATGGAAATAGAATCATTTTTAAGCCAATCCAAATATTCTTTAACTTCATTTTTTCCATGCCTATAGTAATGATACATTACTTCATGAATATTAAGGGATATACCTTTCACAAAACATCTTGCTATAACCAATCTATCCGTTTTAAATTTATCAGCTTGCTTTATAAGAAGTTTTCCGCTTATAAGATAATCTTTAGGATAAAATGTCCCTGAATATTGATTGTAATAATTGAAAAAGTGAATTACTATACCTGCCTTGCCAATAAAGTCAAGAAGTTTCGTATTAATTGAAATTTCATTCATACAATATATTTCTCTTGTATTTTCTATAGGAATATAGTTATTTCCCTTTTCATTTAAAAACACTAAGGAATTATCTTTTCTTTTTAATTCACCCATTGACATTATATATTTGGTCTTCATTTGTATTCATCCTTCCTTAAATATAGCAGTATTCATAATATGAACATTTTTTACATTTAGGCGCCTGTTCTACATCAGGTATATTGGAATTTTCAATTAAATTTAGAATATTTTCTATCAGATCACATAACTTTTCTTCATCTTCTTCTGTTAGTTCAATTATTATAGTTTTCTTGCTTTGCTTATTTTTTTCATCGAAGATTAATTTTCCTTTTCTTTTTATCCCTTTATCCTTTAATATTTTTAGATAATACAGCAGCTGCCATTTACTCGCTTCTGTATCGGCATCTGATTTTTTTAGCTCTATAACATAATCATCTGTCAATTTATCTAACCTGATATTGTCTATGGCTATCTCGCTTTCTTTACCTTCATTTTTTATTTCATGCAATATTTTTCCTATATGAACATCTTCACTATTGTTTTCAAAATTCAGTCTGTTTGCATGCAAATAGCACTGCCTTTTACAATGAAAATAATAGTTTATTAAGGTTCCGTTTATATTCATAATTTATTTACACTCCTTAAATTTAGAATAAAAACTCTACAACATTTGTATTTCTTAAATTATTTCTGTTAAATTTACCGTTGATTACATACTTGCTTCCATCTTTAATGTAAATCAAATCACCGATTCTTTCATTATATGTGAATGACAGTTCGTCTATCTCGTATGTAAAATAATCCATATCCTCAGCAATTTGTGATAATTCTACCTTTTTCCTTGCAAATGACATTTTTTTATCCATAAGTGTTTTGCAATATCTGTCCCACACCTCTTTACCTTCAATTACACGTCCATCTTGAAGCTTTATTGTAGTGTTTATAAATAAAGTGTATTTTTTCTTATCTTCTATTAATTTCATATGCTTTTCTACTTCTTCAAATTTGAATTTTTGAAGTATGCTTTTTATAAAATACTCCATGCCTCTTTCATTGCTTTTTTCTTTGATTTGCTCCAGAAATTCTATTACCTTTTCATAATACTTATCAAAGGCTTTAGTTCTTAATATTTCCATCATGCTCTCATCTTTTAAGGTAAGTTCATATAAATTTCTCACATCATCTCGATAAATATATCCTGCATCATCTAAATTAAAGAAATATGCCAAGCCCTCTTCTTTGATACAAGACCTGTTAATCCTTCCTAAGAACTGTTCTTCACTGTCAATTATAGATATATCTTTGAACCCTATATCCATATCTATATCTGCTCCTGCTTCGATAACCTGAGTGGCTATAAGAATCACATTTTTCTTGTTCTCATTTAATATATTTATTATTCTCTTTTTTTCAAATCTGCTGTCATCACCTGTAATGAGCAGAACTTCTGCATCTAAATTCTGTTCTTTTACTATATTGCAAAAATCATCATAAAACTTTACAGCTGTATTTCTAAATACAAATTCAACAAGAATTTTATTGTTTAAAGTAGGATGATCTTTAAGCCTTTTGTGTTCAGAAATAATTTTATCTGTCAGTTTTTCTTGTATTTCATTTACATCATATTTCAATAGTGAAAAATCAAGCTTTACTCTGTCTTTGAATAATTTATTTGAGTAGTATTTTTCTCTGTTATTTATAAGTCTGCAGAACTTTTCTTTATCATAGCTAAGCATAGACAAATCCGGCAGTGTTGCAGACATTATTATTATTTTAATGTTCAAAATTTTTGCATATGCTTTTAAAAAGAATATTATTTCCTTCCAAATAATATTCTTATAGCTTTGGATTTCATCCATTACGACAACGCTGTTAGCCAAATGCATCAGAGGAAAAACTGACTCTCTGTCTGTACCAAAGAGAATATTAAAAAATTTAATGTGAGTTGTAATATTTATTGGATAATGAATAAACTGTCTGGCAAGTAAGGATTTTTCGTAATCAATTGGTATGATAGATTTGTCCTTTGAATTTTGAGATTCAAACTCACTTTTGTCATAGGTTTTTATAGATGTTATTGAATTTAGAACAGCTATGTCATTTATTATTTTTGTGTCGTTGTTAAATGCTTTAAATAAAGAATCCTTAGTTTGTTCTACCAAAGTATTGAATGGAAAAACATAAAAAATTTTATTTAATTCCTTATGTTTTTTCAGTAAATTCATTGATAAATTAATAGCGCTATTGGTTTTTCCGCTGCCTGTAGGTGATTCAAAGAAAAATATGTGATTATCAGAGTTCTCAAGTAAATTTGTTTCACTTTCAATAAATATTTCAGTTCTTAATTGATTAATATCATTTTTTTCATAAATAAAATTTCCTTTATCTTCTTTATATTTCTTTATTTTTTTATTTACTTCTGTTTCTTCAAAAGTTTTAATATATTTATCAATATCATTAATTGTTCCGAAATCTTTCACTTCTCTTTGATTTTTAAAATGAGAGGTGGCATAAAAATCACATGTAACTATCATAGAAAACACAAATCTTGAATAAATAATCAATGTTGCCGTCAAATCCGAACAATCCTCATTTCTTTTAGAACAGCTGTAAAAAGAATTGTTTTCAAGAAGTTTCTTGCTTATTCCAAACTTATCATTTATGCAGTTGAAAAATTCTTCTTTTTCTTTTCCTTTTGACATGTACTCCAATTTGTCTTTAAATTTATTTATAAAATTTGATATATCTTCTAAATGTCCATGATGTTTACTTATGGCGTAGCTGTTAATTATAAGAAGGGTAAAAAGCATGTTGAATTCATCACTGTTTATTGTTTTGTGCAGCTTTCCGAGCTTCCTGCCGTAATAATCGAAATAAATGACAGAAGATGAAAATGAATGATTTGAATCTTGATTTTTTTCAATGCTTTTTTCAAAGGAATTATTGTTCATTTTTACAAGCTGGAATTTAGGATTTGATTTTCCTAAATCGTGACCGTAAACAGAATTGTACAGCATTTCTTTGTACAAAAGTTTAGCGTCCCTGCTGCAATCATGCAGAATAATTTTTTCAAAATTTGTAAAAACATTATACAGATTCTTTTCGTCTGATATCTTATTCAGATACTGCACACATAAATCCATATGCTCTTCTAACAGCTCTTCTCTGCCCTCGTCTGCATCTACATGAGCATATATATTATCTGTATCTTTAATAATTTCTTTATATTTCAGTCTTTCAACGCCTTCAAAATATCTCTCTTTCATCTTCTGTTTCAACTCCTTAGAAAAAGTATAAATATTTGTCATCCACCCTATAAATAGTTCCATTATCTTTTGATTTTACAGTCATGTTTGTCTGAGCAAAGGTCTCTTTTAAATACTGGTTAGCTTGCGGCTCTAACTCTAAAGGTAATTGCTCCTCGTACTTCCATTTTATTATTTCTTCATAGTCCGTATCGTCTTCATAGTCAATATCATCTTCATTGGTTATAACAAAATGTTTTTTTAAAAATAGGCTGTCTACTTTTTTTATGTTTTCAGGATTAATTATCTTTATATCTTCATTAGTTATTATTTGAACATCAGATATATTTGCGTAATGGTCATTTTTCCCAAGATACGGAATGTATTTAAAGCTGTAGTTTGTAAAACTTTCTTCAATTTGATGATAAATTTCTTCATTTTCAAGTAATATATAAATAACCCATCTTGGTTTTTCAAGCCACTGTTCTTTAACTATTAAATTCCCGCCCTCTTCTTTTGATGCATATCCGACAGAGTTGTTAAAGACCTGAACTTTCTTTGCAATTACACCATTTTCATTTTCTGGCAGTATTGAAACCTTTATATTCCTTAATTTTTCATAAAACTGAGGATAGGTTTCTTCCTTTTCCTGAAATCCATACCCAGGCAATCCTAAAATTGCTCCTATTATACCCAGCAGTGCTACCTTGTGAATATTTCCATAAGTAAAATAAACATATGAATTAACATCCGGCTTTTTAAAGAACGCCGTATCTCCGCTTAACTTAAATTTTAAAGCTTTCATGGTTATATACCTTGTTTCGTAAATATATTAAAGTATTTGACGTTACTTATATTCCCTTCTATTTTAGTGGTATACGGATTATAATATACTTCAACTGATTTTATCTTTTCCTTTAAATCGTTTAACAAACTGTCAAAGCCTAATCTTATTACGGATTTATTCTCTTCTTTTTCAAAACTTACATACTGAGCTAAATCAGGAAGGTATAAATCTGAATCTGTCTCTACAAAAATAGCAAGTTCATTTTCACATCCTGTTTTAGAATTTGTATTAAATGATGTTGCAGATATAGAAGCAGCTTCTTTAAACTTATTGTAGTCATCTTCTGTATATCCTTCTGTTACTCCCATTTCCACAAAAGCTTTATATGCCATAGGATTGATTGCAAAGCCATAAAAATAATGTGCTTCATTGCTGACAATTTTGCTTCCTAAGGTTGATGAACTGTCTTCCTTCTCTTCATCAGTATCCTTGTCCTTTTTATTTTTAGAATTTCTGAATGGAGAAAGTATCTGCTGCTCTTCAACATTATGACCGTCATATTTATTAAAACCCTGTGTAATTTGAACGGCTCCTGTAATTGAAATATTATTTCCTTCTTCAGCAAAGGTAGCTCCAAAATTTTTAACATCTATGGCTTTAAAAAGGTTTTCCAGAACTTCTTTGTTATTTTTTTTATCCTTTTTGTCTTTTATAACCTTTTGCTCGAAAATTTGTTCGTACCTTTCACTTAATGATTTAGGCCTGATTGCAGTCTCATCTTTGGACTCATCTATTTTTAATGATTTTATGTATAATACTTTTTCACCTTGGTCCTCCCACATCTTTTTCATAGGATATTTCAAGGCCTTATCGCTGCCAAAAGTTTCTCCGGTGGAAATAGACTTTGGAAAGCCACTGAAATCAGCGTTCCAATTAGCCATAATTGATTTAACACCCAGTACTCCGTATACTCTTTTATTCATCATTTATTTTTCCTCCTGCTTTTCTTTTTTCTCATATATTAAATTGCTTGTTATAAATCCGGCTATTATCATATCGTCATTTATGCCTTTTTCTGCTTCATATCTCAAAACCATACTGTACAAATTGTTAAACCTCTTGTTTTTTTTAAAATCTATATCATAATTATATTTTTTGAAAAGTGCTTTAATTCTGCTCTTCAACACTTTGTCATCTGCAGAATTTATTATTGGATTAATTAAGGATTCTTTTATACTTGCAGTCTTACTCTTTAATATTAAGAATTGAGCAGCCTGTCCTATGGCAAAGTAATATTCATCATCGCAATCAATACTGCATATTTCGTCTCTGTTTATTTTATTTCTTAGTTCCTCAATTATTATATCAATTCTTTGTTCCATGTAAGTTTCACCTCCAAGGTATTTTAATATACTATCTCTTAAATTAAACTGTTCTATCGCTTTTAGCAAAAATCCGTTGCATATGGTATTTTTTATAATTCTTAATGAGCTTTTAGGAAATATTGACCTGATACTTTTTAAATCACCTTTATAAAACCAGTTAAAGTATGCATTGCGGCATAATAAAAGCTCTTCCTTTAATAAATTATCCCTCAATTTAATGTCTTTTGGTTCTGTAAAATAATTTGTTGTCAAAAATTTATTAAAAAATACAGAATTTACGTAGCTGCTCAATGTTTTTATATCCGGCACACTGCCATAACTTAAATTTTTCTTATTCCCATCTTGATTATCAAAGTTAGAACTTATAATTTTATTTACCGTGAAACCTTTCAGTTTAGGATTGTAATGGGTTATGGTGTCAAAGTCATGTATTTCCACTTCTTTTCCTTTTTTAATTTTAATAAAGTACCCCTTGAATTCTCTTTCAATCATTTCTCCGGATTCTAATGCTTCTATTTCTTTTTCATCAACATATATATTTGTTTTCCCATTGTTAGCAAAATTCAAAAGATAGTCAAACATTTTTTTCTGTAGAACTACCTCATCCGTTGAAATTAAATATGGTGTCGATATTTTTCTTCCTTTATTATCAAGAAATGGTTTTTTTGAATTTAAACCGATGTTGTCATTAGGCATACCATATATGCCTTCACCAATTTTAATGTTATAATCTGAAGAGTTATATATATTTGGAACCATATATCTTTTGTTTTCCCTGATATAATTTTCTATTGGTTCATCAAAATATATTTTTAAGTAATTTTTATCGTCCTTTAATTTATACTTCTCCACAATATCAAAGATATTTTCTAAAATCCAATTCTTATATTTTTCTATAGCAGCTTCATCAGGCTGATCTATTTCTTTTTCTATCTCCTGATACAGTTCTAAGGATTTTTTGTATTTAAGCTTTGGATTTAATAATGTAGCATAATAATCTTCTATTATAGTTTTATTTAGCTTTTCTCTTATATTATTTTTTTTAATCCAAAAGGACATATAGTTGTTGCTGTGTATTGTCTTTGTTCTATCCATAGGCTTGTTCATATCCAACAGCTTGCTGAGATAATCTAGATGAACAAATTTATTGCTCCCTATTGAATCATAGTTTTTTTTATTGATTTCAAGTATATTTTTAGAATCTATACTTCCATCTGCATTAACAATTATGTAGGTGCCTTCATCAAGTTTGTAGTTGTCTGTTATTAAGCTGTCTCCACTATTATCATATTTCATTGCAAATGTTTGCATAAAATCTTTAAGCATATTGTCACCTCCTCACTACAAATATTTGTAATTCACAAAGCCCGCACCTCTTGAGTTAAGTTCTGAAAAGCCTGTCCCAAGCGCCATGTAGGCAAGTTTTTGTGCTGTGTCATTTTCTGCAATTTCTAATGAAATCTTATCTCCTAAAAGCTTTACATTTTTCATCTGCATAGCTATTGGTTTTTGATTTTGAAATGAGAAATGCGTAAATAATTCAATATCTTCTCCCAAATTTTCTCCTGTAAATTCAGCATATTTTTTCATTAAGTTTAACTTGAAACGCTTCTCATATTCATCAATACTCACTTTATTTCTCCAATAACTTCCGTCAAATCTCGCAATACATGAAGTTATACTATACAATTTTTGTATATGTTTTTTAGGTATTATCTTTACTTCTGCAGTTAATGCTTTTAATTTATCAGTATAAGTATTTGTCAAATAAGTTTTAAAATGCTCTGCTAACTTAGGGTCTATTGTCCTTATAACCACCGTGTAGATTTTGCCTTCCAAATAAACTTTTTTCTCCTCCAGAGGATAAAAGGAATTAAAGCAATAAAATTTAAATTGTCTCTTTTCATGAAAGGATTTCATTTCATCTGTATTAGTGAAACTCTTGTCTATAAGCTGACAAATAGCCTGAGTCGCTTCTTCCGATGATATATTTGCTAATAAATATACTTTTAATTTTATTTCATACACCTTCATTTTTTTCACCTCCCTTTTTATAATTTGTTCTTAAAATTGCTATGAAGTTTGCATTTTAAGAAATCATACATAAGATGTTACGGTTTAATCGTCTAATTACAATCATAATTAAACATAAATTTCAATACATGTAATGTTACATTATTAAACATAATGATAATATCACGATATGTTATATTTTGTCAATACATTCCTTGGAAATTATTTCAAAATAATTTAAATATTATTTATTATTTACCTCTGTATCATCACTTGAGAAAAAATACAAAATAATTTCATGTAATTTGAGAAAAATATGTGATATCTCAGCTCTTTGAATTTATAAAATTACATCATTAAAAGTTGTTGTCTTAAAAGTTGTTGTCTTATAATATTGAAATACTTCTGCTTTAATATATCTGTGTCTGGCCGGAATAGTCTCCTGAATAATTGCGGTCTATAGATACATGTCCACAGTAGTGGCTAGAGTCTAAATCTGTATGGCACCTAAGTCTATAAGTCATGGTATTTTTTTATATTGATATTTATACTCCTTAATGATATAATTTCCATTAAAGTGAGCGAGATACTAACAAGAAAGGAGGCGGTACTCGTGATGTACCCGTATATTTCATTTCCAGGTATAGGTAATCTTGGAGATATAGAGGTTACTCATTCACAGATTTTAACCAAGAACGATGTTCAAACTGTTGAAGTTCATTTTGAAAGAGCCACAGAAACTGGTTTTGAAACAGCAAGATGTGAATTACCTTTGTATAAATGGATAGTTAGAGATGGTTTTTCCGATGCTGAAATTAAAGATTTTGAAGAATTTTTACAAAGAAATGCTCATCTAATTTTTAGATTTGCTGCAAGAGGAGGTCTCTTTTATGCCAAGTCTATTTAGAATAGGAAAATATCTTGTATTCTTTTGGTCGAATGAAAATAATGAACCAATTCATGTTCATATCTCCGAAGGTCATCCAACACCAAATGCAACTAAACTTTGGCTAACTTCTAAAGGTGGGTGTATTGTTGCAAATAATAACAGTAGAATTCCAAATCATGAGCTTTCTGATTTAATGGATATTATTGAAGCTCAATTTTTTATAATTTGCAAAGCATGGAAACAGCATTTTGTTGTAGATAATATAGATTTTTATTGTTAATATCTGAGAAATTTCATGGATATCTTTACATTTGTGAGACCACTGAAAAAGTGGTCTTAAAGCGTTGAAATTTAAAACAAAAAGACTACCTAAAGTTCCCAGCATCAAAACTTCTCTTAATTTTTTATGTGTCCATTTTTTGTAGCATATCATTCTGAACTCCTTTTAATTGTTATTTTCAAAACTTAAATATATTATCTTTCATTTTCAGTCTGCACAAAATTAGTTACAGTATCTTGTCCCTCACTTAACCATCTTATGTTAAGGTTCAACGTTGACATTCCTGTAAATTCTTGTGTTACTTTTTGCTATTCCAATACATCTAAATATCTAGGAAGCAATCTATAAAAATTTATCTACATTATCATTAACTTCCACTTTTGAAAAAACAATGGATGTATCCGTTACAGCATAGGGAGATATGGCATTAATAAACTGTTCAATATCTTCCAAAGAAGGAACTGACAATTTTACGATGAAGCACGCAGACCCTGCAATTCTGTAGCACCATTCACTGTGCCTATAATCCTTAATAAAACTTTTAAACTTGTCGTATTGCCCATTTCTCATTGTGACTTCAATAATGCATTCGATGTTAAGTCCAAGCTTCTTTTTGTTGAGGCGTATGGTATATCCCTCAATGATATTATTATCCTCAAGCCTTCTCACTCTTTCAGTAACAGAGGGCGGTGAAAGATTCACTCTTTTCGACAACTCTCTTATGGAAATACGGCAATCGGTTTGTAACTCACGTAAAATTCGTACATCTATTTCATCCATTTTCATTTGACACACCTTTCAAGAAAATCTATATCATACGAAACATAATAAGCAATTATATTATGTCTTTTAGAATACATTTTTGATTATATACCTGTTATAATTGTTTTGTCAATTAAACATATTATTAAGGAGGAAAAAATATGGAAATGATTTCTTATTCAAAGAATGGTTCTACACCATTTCAAAAACTATTGGGACATAATAAAGATATTTTGGAGAAATGGACTTCTCTGGAAGAATGCATTTATTCCAGCAACACATTTTCTGAAGAATTAAAAGAGGAGGTTCGACGCACTTTGGCATTTAATAACGGTTGTGAATACTGCAAAGCCAAGGGGGTTCCTTCAAATGCCATAACGGATTTACGAACACAAATGGCTACTCATATCGCAGATATATCCAGCAAAGATGTGCATTTGAGCGACTGTGAATTCAGCGCACTTAAGGAGGTATTTACAGACAGTGAGATTTCGGAACTTTTGGCACTTATTTGTTTTATAACGGCTTGCCAAAGATTTGGTGCTTTACTGAATTTAATACCACTCTGTCAAATTTAAGTTGTTAACACATCGTTAGCCTATAGTCAAATTTTTAAGTTGTCCCTAAAGATCTTCCAATTGAAATTCCATTGGAAGGTCTTTTATTCTTTATTATGACAATTAAAGTGCGGAGCTTCAACTTACCAAATGAAATCCTCACTGCCTTAGGTTAATAACCTAACTATTATTGATTTTCATTATCTATAACCAAGTCACAGGAAATGTCATATTCTTATCATTAATATGTACATTTTTATCATACATACAAACAACACCACCGTTACCTATATTGATACCTTTAATTTTATCAAGTACTGAGAAATTTTCGATATGCTCTTTTCCCGGATTAGCAGTTTTTTTTATTTCAACAGGATATAACATACCATTTTGCTCTATGATAATATCTATTTCTTTTGCATCTTTATCACGATAATAGTAAAGTGATGGCTCTAAAATTCCCGCATTGTAATAACTTTTAAGTATTTCTGATACAACAAAAGTTTCAAAAAATGCACCTGACATCGCTCCAGCCTCAAGTACATCTGGGGTATTCCACTTTGTAAGATACGCTGCAAGTCCTGTATCCAAAAAATATAATTTTGGAGTTTTTATTGCTCTTTTTGTAATGTTATTATAATATGGCTTAAGTAAGTACACAATATTAGATGAAATTAGAATAGAAAGCCATCTATCTGCAGTAGGTACACTTATACCTATCTCATTAGCTATAGATGTCAGGTTAATCATTTGAGAAGTTCTGCTTGCTATAGCTGTCATAAATTTAATAAATTTTAATTCATCACCGACCTGTGTAAGTTCCCTTACATCACGCTCAATGTATGTTCTGGTATACGATGCATAAAACATCTGCCAGTCAATCTCGTCAGCATACATAGCCGGCATTGAACCTTTATGGATAACTTTCCATATTTCTTTATACTCTAATTCTCCAACAGAATTTTTTCGTTTATCAATGTATTCCAAAGTAGGAATAAAAGGTTCATTAAAACTGTCACTTTTAATTTCACGGAGTGACAAACCTAACAAATTTATAATTCCTATTCTGCCGGCAAGGCTTTCACTAACATTTTTCATCATCTTAAATTGCTGTGATCCTGTTAAATAAAATTGTCCCTTCTTTCCACTTTCATCTGCAATCATTTTGATATAACTGAATAAGTTGGGGGCATACTGTATTTCATCAACAATTATAGGAGGTGGTGCAGTTTTAAAAAAACTACCAGCTTCTTCTATAGCACTTTGAAGTAGAATAGGATCATCAAGTGTTACATATGGAATATCCCCCATCATATGCTTTAGTAAAGTTGTTTTACCTACTTGCCTTGCTCCTGTTATTAAAACGGTTGAAAACATTTTGGCAGATTTTTTAACAGTATTCTCTACGTTTCGATTTATGTAAAACATAAAATCCTCCGACTAATTTAATATTTGATATTATTATATACGTTTATTCAAAAAATATCAATTGTATTAGATAAATCTAGTTTAAATTTATCTAAATGAATTAGTAGAATTTTCTTATTAAAACTCCAACACCTACGATACAAAATTTACTCCTTCATTTCTTTTCCCAAATTTCTTGCCATTTCTTTATATTTGCTATTTTCAGCATCTTGTCTGGTACCTAATCCGTAGGCCAAAAGTACTCCACTTTCCTGCCATTTAAGGTAATTACACAGGCTTTTATAATGGGCTTTTATTGCATCCATTGCCCATTCTTCCCCGTTTGAACCGGCAGATATTAAATATAATTTTTTGGGGTTTTCTCTAAGTAATAAATTAACAGAATAAAATCTGTCTATTACTCTTTTCAATTGCGATGTCATCCCAAAATAATACAGCGGTGATACTAAAACAACTGAGTCAGAAGTTAATAAATGTAAAATAATTTCAATCATATCATCATATTCATGTACACATTTACCTTCATTTTTTCGACAGTGTTTGCATCCCAGACATGGATTGATTTTTAATTTTGCAACATCAAAACGTATAACTTCATGACCTGATTCTACCGCACCTTCACAAAATTCATCTGCAAGCAGTGCAGTTGTTCCATTTGTATGCGGACTTCCTGTAAGTACTAAAATTTTCATATCGCTCTCCCCCTTATTCCTTTACTAAACATAAAATTTGCCTTATTAGCTCATCATAGTATTTTGTTATATTTTCATAAATTATACCATTAATATAAAAACACTTCAAATATTAACTAATAAACACTTTAATTTTTTTCTCCGCAGACCTTTTTTGTGACTCATACTGGATCATTCTATCATTATTATCATCAACAAATATTTCATTTGTTCTTTCACCGCTGCAGTCATCGAGACAAACTAGCACTTCGCAATTGTTATAATTTCCTTAGCGTATATACTAACACATAGACATGATTAATCACTCAAGAAAAACCTCTTGGAGACTTTGACTCAAGAGGTTTTATGTTAGACGTTCTTTATTTCATTAATACATTTAATGTTAAGGTTCAACAGGCGTAGCACACATCAAAGATAATGTACTTGTAACATTTCAATACATCTAATGTTAAGGTTCAACACAATAGAACCTTCATATGCTAAATCAAAAACCTCATTTCAATACATCTAATGTTAAGGTTCAACGGGTACGTCCTATTTTAATTATTCTGTTAATTCCGATTTCAATACATCTAATGTTAAGGTTCAACAATATTCCATAAAATCATCAAGGTTATTACCATACGATTTCAATACATCTAATGTTAAGGTTCAACTCAACCTGTAGGGTTGAGGCGGGGCGAAATGGGTAGATTTCAATACATCTAATGTTAAGGTTCAACCTACAGTGATTTAGCCGCTTATATTTTTCATTATACTATGAAAACATTGTAATTTCAATATTTCTTTTATTATTTTCCAGTGATTTTAATTTTGTCTTTTTTACGTAAGAAATATGTGGTAATTGTTGTTTTTTCAACTTTATTTTAATATTAAAGAATCCTGCCCTTGGAAAAATTAAATAAATACCTTCTTGCCATTTTTGCTTAGTTTTAATCCACTTTATCAAAATTTCCTTTCCCATGAACTTTATAATTGTTAAATAATCTTCTTCAGAATTTATAATGCTTCTTAGCCCATTAAATTTCAGTATTTTTTTCAACATTAGCTCTACTATTTCATAATCTAATAAATTCATATCTCTGGTATTGCTGTTCTATTTTAGAACTTCAGTATTTTATATTCTCGTTGTTATCATTATCGCTGTTCAAAGCAGAATCATATTCTTTAGTATATATACGAAGGATAATCACTCAAAAAAAACCTCTTAGAGACTTCCATCCCCAAGAGATTTTATGTTAGATGCTCTTTATTTCATTAATTCTGATACCTCTAAGAATCGATAAATAATTGTTGCCGCTTCTGCTCTTGTTGCATTGTCTAATGGTTTGAACATAGCATTATTATCACCTTCGACAATACCCAATTCTTTAGCTTCATACACTGATGTGTGGGCATAATCATAAATAGCATCATCATCCTTGAAATTCTCAGTACTTAGTTGTAATGTAACGTCTGGATTCATGTGTTTATAGAGTCTAATCATCATTGTTGTCAACTCTTGTCGAGTAATTATTCGATCCGGTTCATACTCTGTATCACTAATTCCTTTTACAAGATTATAATATCGTGCTGTTGCAATACCTGAAGCATACCAGTCATCAGCATTTACATCAATAAATCCGTCGTCAATGTCTAAGCTATTAAGTTCACCGATTCTCAGCATCAACACAGCAATTTCAGCCCTAGTAATTCCTAATTCAGGCCTATATTTTCCGTCGTAACCTTCAACAATATTTAATTTTTCTAGTGATTCAATATATTTTTTTGCCCAATGTCCGTCTATATCATCAAAAGAAGTTTTCCACTCATCTTCCAACTCTTCGCTATTTTTATCCTCATCATCTTTATCTTTGCCTTTGTTATTATCAGTATGACCTGGAGATGATGGTTCAGTATAAATAATTGAGAACGTTGAGAATTTGTTTGTTTCAAAGGTTAATGTATGAACATCTGAATCATATTCAGCATCAATCAATGTAGCCGTGCCCTCATGAACATGAACAATCTGATACGGTGCTTTATCCCATAAAGATTCCGGTAAATCAATAGTAATTGAAACTGTTTTACCTGTTGGTGGCTGTATCTCTTGATTTGTCACATCTGAATCTGCAGTTCCAGATATACTCTTAGTTAATTTAATATCTAAAATAAAGCCAAGCGTCTTTCTTCCCAATAAATTTTTAATCAATTGCAAATCTTCCTTAACATCTGATTCATCTTTTTGATCAACAACTAGCTTAATGGTCACTGCTCCACCATCTTGACTAATTTTTTTATCCGACTCATCAAACATATTTTCAAGATCATTGGTAGCTACCGATGCGCTTCCATCAGATATTTCAACTGTTGTCATACGGTTACCATCTGGCATAACGAGATTCTGTTCTGTTAATGCACTTTTTATTACAATGGCCTTCGTAATAATTTTACCATCTTTAGTACCCACAAGGCTATATGTTCCATACGGCAAGTCACTAAATGAAAACTCGCCATTTTCATCTGTAGTTTGAGAACTTCCATATTGTACTCCGTATGTTCCATTTTTCATGACTTTCACTTCAACATCAGCCAATGGTGTTGTTCCATCTGTTACTGTACCTTTCAAATCGCCTGTTGGATTTGTTGTGCTTTGTTCTGGCTTAACATATATTGTAAAGCTTTTTGTTGTTATTTCATTATTTTTTGCTATTGTGGCCTTCATAACTACTTTAACAGGATTCTCACCAACTGCTGGTCTTGTCACCTTACCGTCATCTGTTATGTATTTAGAATCGCTTGATTTCCAAGATACTTCTGTATCATAAGGACCTGATTGAGTTAATATTATATCTTGAGTAACACTATTGGCGGTATCATCTCCTTGGTAAATAACATCAACTTGTGTCTTACTATAATTAACCGCTATTTCATCATTTAATAGCTTCTTCAAAACGAGATTATATGTTCTCTCTGTAATGTCGTCCCCTCGTGTAATCGTTGCTTTATATACAATAACAACATCTTCAAGTAATGGACGTGTCACATCAGCACCTGCTGTTGTTTTTACATCTCCACCAAAGTTTATGGCTGCACCTGTCGTTACATACAATGTAGGGTCTACATGAACAACAATACTGCTGCTCGTAGTTACGTATATAGCAGAACTTGTTGTTGTATCTAATACAACATTCCACTCTTTCACCTCTGTATATGCATCTACCAATTCCCATGTTACAGATCCTATAGCTGATTTTGTTGTATAGTCAAAATTCTGTGTAACATGTTTTTCGCTGTCTCCAGGTCCATATATAATCAAGTCCTCCAATGAAATATCATTACCTACTTGAACAAGTCTTGTTACTGATGTTGTGTTCCCTGATGTATCCGTTGCACTATAAGTAATGCTAAAAGCACTTGCTGTAGTAGTATCTACCCCTCCGCTTATAGTTACAGGTAGATAACCATCAACCGCATCATAGGCTTCAGCACCTTTTTCAATGTAAATGTCACCTAAACCAATTGTAACAGTCTCATTTCCTATAAGAACAATTTCCGGTCCCTCTGTATCCTTAAATTCTAATACATCAACACCATAGGACATTTCACTTTCTGCTCCCTCAAATGTTTGTGTTACCATATAACCAGTACCAAACGCCACTCCTGTGAAGGTATCAGTACCTGAACCTGTTGATATAAGACTGTCAATTTCAAGTAAGTCAGCATCATATAACTTAATCGTAGCTCCTCTTATTGCACTATAAGCTGTTACGGTTTGCTCGCTCATTTCGCTTCCTTTAACTTTTATAATTCCGTCTGTTCTTACTCCTTGCAAAATAACATTTCTCGTATTCTTTTCACCTTCCAATTGAATCTTTAGCAACCCGGTTGTCGATCCGGCAAATTTTGATTCGAATGAAATAGGTATTGAATCTGTTTCTCCCGGTGCTAATGTAAGTCCAATAAGGCGCTCTTTGTCTTCATCTAAAATACTAAAACCAAAATCCAAAATCAAACTGGATATGGTTAAATCGGTATTTCCAATATTTTTAATAACAACTTCTTTTGTCGCACCACTGGCTTCATAATATAAGCTAGCTGTAGAAAGACCTAATTTGTATCCAACAGTTAAACCACTGTATACATTTAATTTAATCTCATTATTATGATCCTGATATGCATATAGTATATTTCCGTTTGTTGGATCAATAAATGAATTGGCAATAGCTGAAGTTGCTACCGTGTATTCATCGCCAAACGTCTTTCCTAAATCATTACTGACTTTAAATACAACTTTCCCATTACTCGTATATCCTGAAACAATATTCCCATACGCATCTGCATTAAGGGATCTACCTTGCGCTGTGTCATTATTCCCCACATCAATACTAGCATTATTAGCTATTTCACCTGAATCCACATTAATCCTAAAAATTGCATTACTTTGTCCTGCAATAAAGGCGTATT
The DNA here is from genome assembly GCA_032006665.1 of Sedimentibacter sp. GTDB lineage: Bacteria > Bacillota > Clostridia > Tissierellales > Sedimentibacteraceae > Sedimentibacter. The sequence goes on along the minus strand of DALZMP010000024.1, from coordinate 43,071 downwards.
TACCATTTTGTCCTGCTGATAAGGTACCCACAGAATAGTAGACATTACCATTGACTTGTTCAGCATTTGAAAATGTCAACCCACGGTCATGGCTTACATGATAAATAACTGATGGGTTATCTTTCAGTAAAATCACGTCATGAGTTTCTTTATCCACATGAACATCAGAAAATATATAAGAGCCGCTATTAATTGCCGTTTGGTAAAAAGCTCCGTCGCCACCGGTATTATTATATATTAGCTTATCTCCGGCTTCACCTATAAAATACAAATAGTTTCCATCCGTTGCCATATGAACAGTTTCTTTTAAAAAATAAACATCCTTTCCACTCGCATCTTTAGCTGTAATCTTTTCAAAAGACTGTCCCTGATCATCACTTCTGTATAAATACAGTTTACTTCCCGTTGTAGCCGCTACGTAAACGTAGCCATTAGAAGATACTGCTATCTCAGGTTCGTTATTTATTGTGTCTATTAGCACCGGTGTTTCAAAACTCGCACCAGAGTCCCTACTTGTTGATACATAAATACCTTGTCCCGAAATTCTATAAACAGCATAAATGGTTCCATCATCTGCAACAGCCAAGTTTCTGGATGTATTTGCATTGGCAATAGAGGCTCCCGTTGCACCATCACTTACCGAAACATCACTATACAATAAGTGTGGATTTAATTCTATTGCTGATACGTTTAAATTACACAAGTTTAGTATAATTGCCACCGCCATAATGCAACTTAACAATCGATGAAAATTATTTTTTTTACTACTTATCATTTAATCCCTTCTTCCTTTAATCCTAAATTTTATAAATTGCAAGTCAATTTATATTTCAAAATAATACAAATTTCTACAAATAATATAACATTTTTACTGTACATATTCATTCGATTCTCTCTTAAATATTCTTAAATATTCTTAAATAGACTCTCTGTATCACTTCAAATCAGCTTACACTAGATTATTAGAACTATATCTTTCAATCTTTGCTTGGGATAAGATATAACTTTCATCGTTTCCTATTTCTTCATAATAAATCATTAGATGAGCTAAAGCTTCCAGGTACTTTTCTTTTAATTCTAGATAATATACTTTATACCATTCACGATTTCTAAAAATCGACATAACATCTAATATTTCATGTTTGAGCAACAACTCAAATGAAGTCAAATTTGTATGGTCAATCCTATCATGTATTGAAAACACATGATACAATGGCAATATATCAATATCTAGTCGCTCTATATCAATGTAATAATACTCATCACTATACCAAATCATATTATCTAAGCCCATATTCTTCAAATCCTTTTTCAAGTAACTAATATTGGTATGCAAACTTGTCTTTGCACTCATATACGTATTTTGTGGCCACAGCATTCTAATTAGCTCATCTCTGGATTCTTTAAACTCAAATCGACTGATAAGTATAGCAAAAAGCTCTTTTACCTTAGTTGTTTTCCACCTAATTGCTTCTCCCGATTCAAAACTTGTCACTTTAAAGTCACCAATTAACTCAACCTTCAACTTTTTATTACTAATCACCTCAACATTATGACCACTACTTGGATGACTTTTCTTTATTCGATTAATCGTATTCTCAAGTCGTTTTTTTGAAACAGGCTTAAGAAGATAATCTAAAGCTTGGACATCAAAGGCTTTCAATGCAAATTGTTCATAAGCTGTTACAAACACTATCTGTATGGATGGACTCATATCTTTTACTTTAGCTGCCAGTTCAAGACCACCCATTTCAGGCATATCTATATCTATAAATATACAATGGCTCTCATCAATTTGAGAATTTTCCAAAACATCTTTTGGGTTCAAATATATCCCTACAATATTAATATTTCTAAAATCAGCTAACAACTGTTGAAAACGTTCAAGTGCTAGTGGTTCATCATCTACCAAAATTACATTAATCATGTCATGCCTCACTTCTACTTATTTATTATAAAAAAAACAGCGGTTCCAATTTCTCTATTTCGTTCAAACTGTAATCTTTCATTGCATAATCTTCTTAAACGTTGATTCACATTCCATAGTCCAACATGATTTTCCAGCTTTGTATCTCTGTCCTCTTCTAAAATTAAATCTTCAAGTGAATCAATTAATTTCTCTGTCATACCAATACCATTATCTATAACTTCAATTTTAAATTTACTCTTATGTTCTTGAATATTAACATATATTTCCTTGTTTTTATGATTTTTATTAAATGCATATTTTATTGCATTCTCAACTAGAGGCTGCAATGTATAGGGCGGTATGTAAAACTCATTATGGTTATACGCCTCTATAAAAATATTAATGTCTCTAAATCGTATCATTTCTATATTTATGTAAGTTTCTAAAAGTTTCAATTCTTCTTCAATAGGTATCATGTTTTTAAGTTGGTTTGGACCAATAATATTGCGTAAATGACTGGCAAGGTTCAATGTCATTTCTTCAGCCATATGCACATCTTTATTCATTAATGTAATAATAGAATTTAATACATTAAAAAGAAAGTGAGGCTTAATCTGCATATTATAATAAGCAGATTCTAAAGACTTATATTGTAATGACTTTTCGTAAGATTTTTTGAGTTTTTTTGCCAATAAAAGTGTCGAAATAATCATAAATATAACATATGATACAACTGTTAATTCACCATATATCGATTGGATAACTGTTGCACTGAAAAAAAAGTCGTGAATTGTCCCAAGAGCAAAAAAGAAAAAACCAATAACAGCTAAAAAAATATTTGTACTATTTGTCAAAGCTTCCCTAATAAGAAAAATTATTAACACACTCATAACAATAATCGTTACTAAATTTCCAAAATAAGCTGTTTTTGTTAACTGATTCACTGAAGCAAGCAACGTCAATGCCATCATCACCAAAGAGTAAAGTACAACCAACAAGTGAAATTTATTGAACGCTTTATCTTTTATGTTATAATTCGTTTTTATAAATCCAACCATTACTACCGGCGCAAGAAACATAATAGCATATTGAATTCTAACAACTTTATTATTTAGTTTTGGAAACCAGGTCAATATAATCTTGTCACCGGTGACCATGGCAAGCAAAGCAACAATACATGTACCCACTAATAAGTATATTGCAGCCTTTTTTTCAACACTAAAAATAGCAATTGTCAAACTAATGATAAAGATACTCAGAAGAATACCTAGACTTGAATATGTTTTTGCTGTATTGTACTCTTTCAGCAACATCATATTATTATAGTTTCCTATATAAATAGATGACCAAAATCCACCTCTCGCATAACTATAATTACTGATTTGCACAATAATTTCCATATGGTTCATTGTTGGTGTGTAGGATAAATAATATATTCTATAATCACTTTCTGTATTAGTTTCAGATTTAGATACTGATCCCATTTTCAATACTTGTTCACCATTTATAAAAACTCTTCCTGCAGTTCCTACATTTTTTATTTTTAACCCATACTCTTTTCCAACCTCGATATTATTCACATCTAGTTTAAACGTTCCGCAGCCTATGCCCTTTTTTTCACTTTCATTCCAAGGAATACTTTTATAGTTATTCCACATACCCGGAACGTTTACATATATAATTTGCTCCTTATCCAACTGACTAAACGCCTCTGGTGTCAGTAATTCATCCCACACAAAAGCCCACTCGCCAGTTAAGGCTTGAATCGTCGAATCTGTATACAAATAAATACCATTAATAGCTTCATTGCCGGTATCTCTATTCGGTAAAACTATAAAAGCAACAACTATTATTAGTAAACTAACTATTGTCACTAAAATGTGTTTTCTTCTATTGTCAATGGCTATTTTTTTTACCATATAATCCTCCGCTGGCAGTAATGCCATTGTAAAGTCTTTTTTTTCTTACTATTTTTAAGGATTTTATGCTGTCGAAAAAGCATCACCGTCCTAGTCTAAGCCGTTAAATATCTTTGGGTAATCCGCTCAAAATATCGTCCAGGAATCTATGAATAACTTTTAGTTCTTCTTCATTGTACTCTTTAAATATATTTACCAGCTTACTATTTTCAAAGTCGTGAATCCTTTCGTGAACTTCATAAGCATCCTTGCCTTGAGAAGTGAGGGTGAAGTAGACTTCTTTTTTGTTGTTATCCAAACGGTTTGCATTTATTAGTCCTTTTGATACCAGCTTTGCTGTTATCTTTGATATAGCACCCTTAGTCATATCCAATTGTTTTGCAATAAAAGTTGAATTTGGCAAATGGTTTTTACCAATGCAATCAATCACATGATATTCCGAAAATGTCAATTCTTTATGGTATAAGTTTTTATATCCGCATTGGATAACAAATTTGTTTATAGTATTTTCATGTAACTGTACAAAATCTTTTGAATAATCAAACCAATCTGCCATTTTATTTAGCAATGTATTTATCTCTGATTGTCGTCCTTCTATCATCAGCGCCACATTCCTTCCAGATTTTATTTCTTATGAAACTATTATAGTATATCATTTTTATTTATGTTTATCAATATATTTATTATAATATATAAAAATGTTGACAAAGAAATATTAAGGTTGTATACTAAAATAGTTTCCTGGGAAAATAAAAAAAATAAGAGGAGTTTTAATATTATGAAATTAAATTTAAGTCTTAAGATAGAAAAAAATCAACTGGAAGCATTCGGGTTTGCTTCACAGTCTGAGAGACCAGACTTTAATAAAGCCGGTCACATTGGAACTCATTTTGACGTTATGGATAAAGAGTTTCCTTTGGAAAATATCATTACAAAAGGAAAAATATTTGATGTTAGCAACATCAAATCTCATGAAATTAAAGTAGAGGATCTGGATTTGAGTGAGGTACATCAAAATGACTTTGTCATATTTCACTCAGGTATATTAAAAAAATATGGATATGGCACAAATGAATATTTTTCACCACATATGGAATTGTCGGATGAACTGATTGACTACCTTCTTCTAGATAGAAAAGTGAGTTTTATTGGCGTAGATATGGTTGGCATCAAAGGATCAAAAGATCATGCACGTATTGACCAGCATTGTGCGAATAACGGGGTATTCGTAATTGAGAATCTTGATAATTTAGATTTGCTTTTAAAAGGGGCTGGAGATAAATCTTTTACAATGTATACTTTCCCATTAAATTTTCATGGATTAACAGGACTTCCATGCAGAGTCGTTGCTGAAATATAGGAATACACATAAATTGCAGTAAAATTTATCTTGCATAAAGAGTTAGGAAGCAAAGCAAAACTGGGGAATATCAATTGTGATATAATAAATACACAGATGAAACAAAGACTGACGTCTTTGCCGGATGTGTATTTATTGTATCGTTGTGAAACAAGCCGATTAGCGGCTTGTACTGTCCATTAAATAAAAGTTATATCAGCAGGAGTTGTTGTCTTATAATATTGAAATACCTCAGCTTCGACGATAGCTGTATTTGCCGGAACAGGCTCCTGAATAATTGCGGTCTTTAGTTTCATGCCTAAAATTCCTGTTGTTTTTTCAGTACCTACTATGAATCCTATACCGCGGTTGTTAGAAACAGGTTTTGAATCAAGATATTTCTTCGTATAGAATTGAAGAGAGATGCATTCCTCACATTCATATTCGACAACAGGATAGCACATACCCTTGGGACAGATTTCTAAAAGTCTCTCTTCAAAATCCTTTTTTGCAGAACTAATTTGATCTGCAGTCATATGCTTTAATAGCTTGGGATCAGAGAAGGTTTCTTCCATATCGGTCCTCATGTTCATAAGGTAAACCCTGTTTACTTGAGCCCAATTCTCTTCACCGGTTTCTTTATTTTTAAACCATAATTTTTCAGTGTATTCTCCGTTTACAGTCAGTGTAACGGGTTGTTCCACTAAGAATGGAGTGCTGTCTTTCCTCATGGTAAAATGTACCCGGGGATTACTTTCAAAATCCGGAATTTCAGTAAAATCACCTGTCAATTCCATACTGGTTAAAAAAAGCAAATCTATATCTTGATAATCAATACCCTCCGGATTCCAGCCATTCCTCAATAACTCTGATATAAATAAAACACTCTCCCCATCATGAACACTGAGGCGGTGATTCTCCGAGCTGCTTATTTCAAATTCTATATCTCCAATAGATACGCTTTTTATAGGTCTGAGTTGGGTAACTTTCTCTCTGCCCTTCATCCTAGTTCTGTTGGTTTCAGGTTCATGTTTAACATTACAAAGCTCTGATATTTCTCTCTCTTCAAATTGCTGTCGGTAAATTTCATCGTATTCTAATAGAATAAGGCGTAACTTCAGGCCATATCGTACTATCCCTGCAACATTGCAAACAACACCTTCAATTGTTGCATTTTTACCAATTATTTTTATTTCGTCTATTCTGGATAATAGTTTTTGTAAATATCTGATATTCATTATTGACTCCTTTATTTCTTTTCCTAAATTTCTGGTTAGCATAATTTTTGTTGTATTATTATATATTGTATCATTAATATAATAATACTTCAAATTCAAATAATTACTAATAATTACTTTAAAAATTCATGCTTTAATTTGTAATACATATTAGTATATTAAATACCACTAAGAAATTTAGATAGATTTTTCAAAATCATTGATAAGTTTAAGGAGTTAAAAACAATTTATTTTAGAACAACAAAAAACCATTAAATTTTAACGGTTTTTTTGTTGTTTTTGTGATTTTTTATAATTTTATTGAATCAACGGTCTGATATATATTTCGGCCTATCGTTTACTTTATACTAAATTGTTTAATTGCTCTAACTCTTCCAATAATTCTTGTGTGAGCTTGGCATAACACGAATCAGAGCGATCCCTTATTCTTGGTATATCTACATAAATTTCTCTGTCAATGTGTCCATGTCTTCTACTCATAAGTATTATTCTATCTGCAAGATAAATGGCTTCATCAACGCTGTGTGTTACAAAAATAATAGTTTTTTTGTCGTATTCCCATATTCTCAGCAACTCTTTTTGCAAAAGTATTCTTGTATATGCATCCAGTGCACCAAATGGTTCATCCATAAGTACTACATCTGGATTATTTGCAAGGGCACGAGCAATAGCTACCCTTTGCTGCATACCTCCGGATAATTCATGAGGATACGATTTGCGAAAATTTTCTAATCCAATTATCTTTAAAAATTCATCTACTGTCTTTTTCTTTTCTAATTTAGGTACACGTTTAAAATTAAGTCCCATAGAAATATTATCTTCAACATTGAGCCATGGCATCAAGGAATAATTTTGAAAGACCATGCCAATCTCTTTTCGAGGTTTGTTAAGTTTCTCTCCCCTATATATAACTGTCCCTTCTGTCGACGGCTCTAATCCAGCAACAATTCTAAGAAGGGTAGATTTTCCGCATCCCGAAGGACCTATAATACAGACAAACTCATTTTCTTGAATATCAATATTTATGTTTTCTAAAACGGGTAAACTCTCACGATTTCCTTCAGGGTTAAATGTTTTGCTTATTTTGTCTATACTTAAAATTGATTGTATCATACCACTCCTCCTACTTTACTTTGGTTTCCCATGAAAAACGCTTTGACATAATTATTCTGAAAATTCCATCTAAGAGGGCACCTATAATACCAATACATATCATCCCTGTTATTACTAAATCCATCCTGGCCAGCTCATAAGCGTGAGTAATCAGATAACCAACGCCACACATGCTACCCGGAAGCATTTCAGAACTTACAAGGCATACCCATGAGGCTGTCAAACCCATTCGCATACCATTGACAATTGCAGGACCTGCTGCAGGAATTAATATATGAAAAAATATATTTGTCTGAGAAGCACCAAGAACTTTTGCAGTTTCAACCAATACTTTTCTCACATTAGTTACTCCAAAAAGAATATTTGCCCATATTGGAAAAAATGCACCAAGGGCAATAAGAAATATCATAGAAAGTTTAAAGTTATCCATAATCGCAAAGTTTGCACCATAAGGCATGCCAAACAAACGAGCGAGACTACTTACTCCAAACCAACCAAGTACAAGTGGCTGCCAAGCAATTGAAGGAATAGGTTTAAAAATATTTATAAAATTTTCGCAAAAATTTCGAACAGGTTTAAAATAACCCATAAGCAAACCTAAAGGAAAAGCAACTGAAGCACCTATGATATATCCCAGCAATACACGGACGATGCTGTATCCAATATTTTTGGGTATACTACCTAAGCCAATAAAATTATTGAAGGCATGTAAAAAATTACTCAATACCTTTTCAACAGTGGGCAGAATAGCATTGTTATCTATTAACCTTGCATAATAATTCCAAATTAGCAAAAAAATTATAGGAAGAATCAAAGGTGTTATGCTTTTTTTAGTTTTATTAATGTGATTTAAAACAGAGCTTTCTTTTTTTGAAAGCTCTCTTCTATTTTCACTTTTTTTTAATTTATTAATATACATTATTTAGATAATTTTTCTACAAAAGAGAAATCAAAAACAGCATCCATTACTTCCTCCGTTTGTTTATCTTTAAGCCTTCCCGAAAATTTTCCTATCTCTGACATAGCATCAAAATAAGTTGCCATACCGTCTGTGAAATGCTCAGTTATTTTAGTTTGATAGGTTGTGTCATTTTGCATTAAAATTTCTTTATCAAGGCCTATGAACTCGCTCATCAATTCAGCAGTTTCTTGACGGTTGTTTTGGGCATAATCGGCTACATCAGAAGCAACTTGTACCATTGCTTGTATGACTTCCGGATATTTTTCTTTTATATCATCTCTTACATTCATAGTACAGCATGGAAAGTCAACCCATTTACCTTCAGGAAGTTCATCAAGAGTCGCAATTATTTTACCTATGTTTTGAGCTTCTGCGTTTTGTGGATTAGGAACTGGACCTGCCCAAAGCTCTACTTGACCTGAGCTAAGTGATGGAATTAAATTACTTATACCTTTTAGATCCATCAATACTACATCTGCGGAATAGTCAGCAGTATCTTCAGTAACTGTCAAGCCTGCATCGCGCAACGCATATTCAAGAACTATTCTTGGGCTGCTTATAGCCGAATGATAACCGCCAACTATAGGGGTATCACTTTCTTTGGCATACTCAACTAACTCTTCAAAAGTGTTATATGGAGCATTTGATGCTGCGACAATAGAAACGCCACCACTTTGTATAGGACATAAAATACTTACATCTAAACCTGCATCATATGCTGTAAGCATAGCAGTGCTTGAACAAAAAGCCATATCCATATGACCTTGAGTCATTAATGTAGTAGACTCTGCTGCTCCCTTTGAGTGCATAAAGTTTATATAAGAAATTACTTCTCCATCTTTTACCAATTCCAACTGAGAATCACTGATTGGTCTTAAATGCACGGGATTGTTTTCGAAAAGTTCAGGCTTTAAAAAGTTCAAGTGCATGTTTCCTGTATGAAGTTCATTGCTCCAGCCTACATTTATTGTAGGTATCTCCGCTCCGGTTTTAGCAGGTTCTTCCGTTGATTGCGGTTCCGCATCAATTGGTTCTGTATTTTCGCCCGAGCAGCCTGTAACAGCAATCATTATCATTGCTATTATAATTGCAAACGCTTTTCTCTTTCTCATCATCCTTCTCCTATCAATGTTAAATTTTTATCTTACATATATCAAGCTACCATTATCGACCAATTATGTCAAATTTATAAATTTCATACAAATTTTTTAGATATGATAAACTTTTATAATAGTACACAAAAACTATTTTTGTATGACAATTAGTTACAAAAAATCCTTCAAATAATACAAATGAAGGATTTCTTAAAAATACTATTGAATTTTACAAGTTACAGCATCTCTATAAACGCGGCAATTCTGGTTTCTATTTGACCGCTGTCAGATGTTGAATAATCCGTTTCTAATTTCAAGAAAGGAATTCCTATTTCATCCAGCATCTTTCCCATTTTAACAGACTCAATATTAAATGTATGGCATGCCTGGAGAACTATATCTATTACACCGTCAACCTTATATTTCTTTATCATTTCCTTTGTATTATCCATTCTTCCCTGGTTAGGTGTCATAACGGAACAATTAATGGATAAATATCTGTCTGAAATTGCTCTTAAAATGTCATCGGCATTTTCATCAACAAGTATTTCATTTGTTCTTTCTCCGCCGCAGTCGTCAAGACAAACTATTACTCCGCCGTTGTTTTCAATTACAGTTCCTACTTTTTGTATAACTCCGCCTGTCGGACAGCCTGTAAGCAAAATTCTTTTTGCATTTTTATCAACCGAGTAATTGCCTTCAGCATATCCTTTCCTTTTTTGAGCAACAATATCATTTATTTTATCAATGTATAGATTTTTATCAAAACTGAAAGAACCCTGAAGAATGGTATACATCATATCAGAGCCTGTCATCGCAGGAGGACAACTTTCCTGCAATTGATACATATCACAGAGAGCCTTTCTTAATCTGTTTCTCATTTTAGCTGCTTTTCTCAAGTTTTCATCAGTTATTTCAACGTCAAATTTTTCTTCCAACTTCGCTTTTAAAAGTGTTAGCTCCTCAAACCATATTTCTTTGGCATATGGGCGAGTCTGACTTTGAGGCAGCTGCAATATATAAGTTTCTTTTATTTCATCTAATAGTTCATACATTTTCTTTTTTCCGTCACATGTTGTTTCCCCAATAATGATATCTGAAAAATATGTATACGGACATTTCTCAGAATAAGCAAAACCATATGTAGATTTAATCAATGGACAAAGATTCTTAGGCAATACTTTTTCTGCATCAGGTATTGTTTCATTGCTTGTACCACACAATCCTATTGCAGCTATTCCTGCTGCATCCAGCAATTCTACAGGAGTATAAGAACATAAACATCCTGCTATTCTGCCCCCGTTTTCTTTAAATTCCTTAACTTTTATAAATCCCTCTTTTCTGGCATCCAAGTATTCTTCAAATTTGTTTGGCAATGTTGTTTCTGACATAATTATTTCACCCTCAATTCTATTATTTTTATTTTTAATCATTTGCATATAATGCCGCACCGACAGCACCTGCATATCTTGCCATCGGAACACTCGATACCGGATTATGCAATGCCCTTTCAAGCCTTGAAATCAAATATTGATTGTCGCAAAGTCCCCCGGTTAAGTAATATTTATCGTTTGACACCTGAGAAACAAGCTGAACGACTTTATTTACAACAGACTCAACTACACCATAGGCAATGTCCTCCCTCGGAGTACCCCTTCCAATCAGACTTATTACTTCTGATTCGGCAAAAACGGTGCACATAGAGCTTATTGTTACAGCCTTTCCCTTCATGGCAAGATTTGAAAGTTCATCCTGTGTTACGCCGAGGCGATTTGACATTATCTCTAAAAATTTGCCCGTACCGGCTGAACATTTGTCATTCATAAAAAATTTAACGACACGTCCTTTACTCAGCATAATTGCCTTTGTATCCTGTCCGCCTATATCTATGACAGTGCAATCATCACCAAACAAGAAATCTGCACCTTTTGCATGGCATGAAATTTCAGTAACAGATTTGTCTGCATACGGAACAGATACTCTTCCATAACCTGTAGCAACAAATTTTGTATTTTCTTTGTTAATGCCCAATTCACTCAATTGTTTTAAAATAGCTTCCGATGTTACTATGCTGCTAAATCCTGTATTCATAAGTAATGTTTTAATAATCTGCTGATTCTCAAGCACTGCAACCTTTGAAGCAGTGGAACCAATATCAATTCCAACATGGTACATATATTTCTTTCTCCTTAAATAACGCAATACCTTAAAAATTATTATATAAGTATATTACTTTTTTTCTGTAAGTTTTTAATTATTTCCTGAACTGCTATATCAACGGACTCTTTTGATGTTGCAAGATTCATGCGTATACAAGAACCAAAATCACCATTTCCTCCGAACCAATCACCGTAATCAAATGCCAGTTTGCATTCATGCTGCATAAACTGCTTTATTTCAGAAGAATCCAAATAATATTTAAAATTTAACCACAATAAATATGTTCCCTCCAGATGTGAAACTACAACATGTGGCAAATATTCTGAAAAACTGTTTTTAACATATTGATAATTTTCATAAATTATTTGCTTAACTTCTTCAAGCCATGCTCTTCCATTTGTATATGCGGCTTCCACAGCAATATACCCCAGTAAATTTCCGGAAGAAATACGTATTCTGGAAGTAAATTCATCATATTTTTTTCTTATAGCTTCATTTTGAATAATCACAAATGAATTTTGACAACCGGCCAAATTGAAAGTTTTAGTTGCGGCAGTTAACGTGATTAGCATATCACCGAAATCACCTGCATTTGCCGATGAAATATGAACGTTGTCTGAAAATGTGAAATCCTGATGTATTTCATCTGATACGACAAAAACATTATGTTTCTTACATATTGATAATAAAGTATTCAGTTCATTATGGTTCCAAACCCTCCCTACAGGATTGTGAGGCGAACATAAAATAAATAGTTTAACATCATTTTTAACAATTTTATTCTCAAAATCATTGAAATCTATTGTATAATATCCGTTTGAATCAATCAAATCACAAGTAATTAATGTTCTTTCATTGTTTTTTACCGCTTCCAAAAATGGATAATACACGGGAGTCAATACAATAACAGATTCAAGGCGCTCAGTCATAAATTGTACAATCCAATTTATGGCAGGAACAACGCCGGGAGAAAATCTAAGCCATTCTTTTTGAATGTTGGTGGAATGATAAGATTTTTGCCAGTTAATGAATGAATCATAATATGATTCTGGAATACCGTAATATCCAAGTACCCCATTTTTCACATAATCTTCTATTGCATTTGAAACACAGACCGGAGGTTGAAAATCCATATCTGCAATCCACATAGCATGCAGGTTTTCTTCACCAAACATTTGAGTTTGGTAATCCCATTTTTTACTGTTTGTATTTTTTCTATTTTTGTATACAACATGTTCCATTGTTTTCTCCTTAAATTATAGCGATATAATAATCAAGGACAGCAATACACAAATTTCTGCGTATTGCCATCCAATCAATCATTACGAAATAAATTTATTATTTTATTATACTGCATCACAGCAATTTTGAAATTTACTTAAGAACTGTTTGGTTCTTTCATTTTGCGGATTGTCAATTACCTCTTTTGCCGGTCCCTGCTCAAGTATAACCCCTTGATCCATAAAGCATACTCTGTCAGAAACAGTTCTTGCAAAATCAATTTCATGGGTAACAATCAACATGGTCTTTCGTTGCTTGGCTAATTCCTTCATTAAACTCAGAACTTCATTTACCAGTTCCGGATCCAATGCTGATGTAGGTTCATCGAACAAAAGTATTTTAGGCTCCAATGCCAACGCTCGTCCTATTGCAACACGCTGCTGCTGACCTCCTGACAGGGTTGAGGGGTAATTATCTTTCTTATCCAGCAAGCCAACCTGATCTAAAATTTCCAGACCTCTTTTTTCAGCATCTGATTTTTTCATTTTTTTGACTACAATTAAACCTTCTGTAATATTTTTTAACACAGTTTTATTGTTAAACAAATAAAACCCTTGAAATACCATTGCAGTATTTCGTCTCAGCCACAGCATGTCAGATTTTCGAATTTTCCTAACGTCAACAGAAAAATCTTCTATGTAAACTTCTCCTATATCGGCTTTTTCCAAGCAGTTAATACAACGAAGCAGCGTAGATTTCCCTGTACCTGAAGGCCCTATAATCGATACTACTTCACCTTGCTCTATTTTCAGATCAATACCTTTAATCACTTCTAAATCGTCATATTTTTTATGAATATTTTTTAAATGAATCATGCTTTTTCACCTACCGATTTGCTAAGGTTTGCTTCTATTCTCTTTTGAACGAAACCCAAAATAGATGTTATAATCCAATACATAAACAACACGCATACATACGCTTCTAAGTATCTGTACCCAGATGCTCCTTCCAGCTGTGCAGTTGCCATCATTTCCTTTACTCCAATGGCAAATACAAGGGATGTATCTTTTACAATATTTATAAAGCTGCTAAAAAGCGTCGGAATTGCTACTCTAATCGCTTGAGGCAATATTATACGAAACATGGACTGCAAATAAGTCATACCTATTGATTGTGCGGCTTCCATTTGACCTTTGTGAACAGAAATAACTGCCGCACGTAAAGATTCTGCCATATATGCCGAACTGGCTAAACTTAAAATTGCCAACGCTGCGTGAAATGACGATACTTTCAAAACTAAATCCGGAAATAATGGGATAATTCCAAAATAAAAGCAAAACAGCTGAGCCATCAATGGTGTCCCTCTGAAAAAGGATATGTACAGTTTAAAAAATTGGCTTAAAACAGGCAGCTTTGCATAAATGATAACTGCTATGAAAAATGCTAACGTAAATCCGCACAGTATTGCCAACGCTGATAGTTTCAATGTAACACCACTGTATTTAAACATAATTGGTACTAATCTTATAACAAAATTAAAATCAAAATTCACATATTTCACCTAATTTTCTTGTTCAGTTGTATCTATTTTGAACCACTTATTTGATAATTCTGATAAAGTTCCGTCTTCTCTCATGGCTTTAATTGTTGCTGTAACTTCTTCAGAAAGTTTTTTACCTGCATCATCTTTTCTAAATGGATAAGCATTTACTTCATATACAAGTTTTTCGTTCAATTGGCGAAGCGCCAAGTTATTATTTTCAATGATTGTCTTTGTTTTAATTTCACCTTGCCATAAAGCTTCAAGACGACCTATAACTACTTCATTTTCTATTGATGCTCCGTCAAAAGTAACAATATCAAAGTCCAGTCCATATTTATCATTAATTTCTCTTAAAGTAGCTTCTCCATTTCCGCCCAGCCAGCATCCGACTTTTAATCCTTTTAAATCTTCTTTTGTTTTATAAGTGCTGTCATCTTTTACGAACAAATCATAATAACTGTATGCATATGGTTCAGAAAATAAATATTTTTCCTCTCTTTCCGGAGTAATTGACATTTGGTGTGCAACAGTATCAATTTCACCGGCATCAAGCATACCAACAAGACCGCTGAATTTTCCTAATTTAAATTCCAATTCATAATTATTTCTTTTTGCTATTTCATTCCATACATCAATTTCAAACCCCTTTACCTCATCATTTTCCTGATAAGCCCACGGATTATATGAAGCTGATGTACCAACAACTACTTTTGTTTTTTCTGTTCCAGTTTCTTTTGTATCGGCAGGTTTCTCTGTATTTCCACAAGCTGATAAAGCAAATGCCATAATGCAAACTAACAAAACTGTACCTATCTTTTTACAGTTCATATCTTACACCTCTCCTTAGTTTTATATATAATATACACAATTAGAGGTTATCTTGATATACAAGGTTTGTCAAATTCATATTTTCTATGTTTTTTATACAAAGTATAACATTATTTCATACAGCCGCTTAACTCTAGTATGGTTGCAAATATTGGCATATCTCAATTTGAAATATAATATAAGGTTGGATTTGTAGAATAAGATTGATATAGCAGCATATTAAATATATGTCATTTTGACATGTAATCTCATTTTGACATACGCTTTAAATTAATATACATGAGGATTTTAAAAAAATTGAAGTGTATTTAAAGATAAACTAAACACTACTTTTGCAGATATAAATTAAAGATAAATACTCATATACCGACTATCAGGTGATTTATTAATTTTTATGTATTTTAATTCAAGATTTTTATCAAAATTGTATATACTTTTTACTCATTTTTTTGCAGAACCTCATAGTTTTTACCGACATAAAGATTGTTCATTTTTAAAGGTTATTTTACTCTTTTTTTATAATTTAAAAATTTAGCTGCTTTTTTATCAGGTTGAGACTCATTTTTATCAATTTTTTTGTTTATATTTTTTGGTTTAGACTTATGCATTAATATACTTGTTTCGGAATAATTAGTTATATATGTGATATTTCCAATCATATGGCAATTGATTTTTAATATTATGTATTTTAATTCAAATTTTTAATCAAAAATATATATACTTTTTACTCATTTTTTTGCAGAACCTCATAATTTTTACCGGCATAAAAATTGTTCATTTTTAAAGGTTATTTTATTCTTTTTTTATGATTTAAAAAATTAGCTGCTTTTTTATCGGGTTGAGACTCATTTTCATCAATTTTTTTGTTTATATCTTTTTATTCAAATATTTTAATTTATATTCTCAATATAGAATTATTATTCATATGTTGATTTATTTGTATTCTTGATGTAAATAAATGTTCATATATACTATATGTCAATTAATGAATAAATGTATTACTTTTTTTCAAATTCATGCACTTTACAATAATTGCAGGTTTTATAAATTTTAAAATACGATAAAGCATCAGTCAAGATATAATTACTTAACCGATGCTTTTGTTATTTTGTATGATAATTTGTTAAATGTTCGGAATAACTTATTACTCTAAATTTTAAACTTCGCAATAATCATTTGCAGTCTTTCAGCCAAGTCAGCTAATCCTTCACTTGCACCGGCAATTTCTTCTGCCGATGCTGCCTGCTCTTCGATCGATGCTGTTGCTTCTTGAGTAGCAGCAGAATTTTCTTCTGCAATAGCAGACAGGTTTTCCATTGATGAAAGTATTTGACTCCTCATACCCTCCATTTCTTTTCCTGAAACATTCAGTTGTTTCACAATTTCTTCGGTTTCTTTCATAGCTTCTTCAATTAATATGTATTTGTCTTTGCTGTTAATTACACTCTTAGTCTGCTCATCAGCTATTGTCAAAACTCTTTCCATTGTTTTAACGGCATTATGAGTATTGAGCTGCAATTCATTCACAACTGCATCAATTTCTTTAGTTGAAAAAGCTGATTGCTGCGCCAGATTTTTGATTTCTTCCGCCACTACTGCAAATCCCTTTCCTGCATCGCCTGCTCTGGCCGCTTCAATTGCGGCATTCAGTGCCAGTAGATTAGTCTGTTGTGCAATTGAAGAAATTACACTGCTGGCTTCTCCTATCTTTCCGGAACTGTCATTTGTTTTAGCTATAACTTCCTTGATTTCATTTGTCGCCTGGTTGCTTTCTACGGTAATTTTATACAAATTCTCTATTTCAGCTAATCCTTCCGTCACCACTTCTGTCACTTTGTTGGATCCGGTGTTTAAGTGTACCATATTAGTATGATCTTGCTCCATAATTTGTCCTAATACGCTTGCTTTTGATGCACAATCTTCTGTATTTTGTGCTTGATTTGTTGCACTGCTCGCTATTTCTTCCACAGTTTGTGATATTTGCTCTGAGGCAGAGGCTGATTGCTGAGAAGCGGCATTCAACTCCTCCGAAGCAGCCAATACCTGTTCTGAATTGCTGCTGATTTCATTTATAATCACTCTAAGGCTGTCGCTGATACTTTGCATTGCCTTTGCCAAATCACCAATTTCATCTTTTTTCTTAAGATACTTTTTAGGAACATCTTCTGTAATATCCAAATCTGAAATTCTCTGTGAGATTTGTACCGCCTTAATGATAGGGTTCGTTATTGAACTGCCTATTATTAAAGTAATAATAACACTGATTATCAAAACAAAAATCAAAACTTTAGTAATTGTATCTTCCAACTCCGGAATTGCAGACAAAACTTCATCTTTATCAGCTGTAATTACAATATTCCAGTCAGTGCCTTCAATAGGTGCATACCCTGCGTATAATTCAGTTCCTTCATATGTATATGTGCCTGTCCCTGTTTTTTCCGTCAGAATCTTTTCAAACAGCTCTGCAACTGGCTTTAAGCTTTCATCGCTTTTCGAAGCTTCTATTGGATTAAACTGACTTAATACCTTTTCTCTGTCGGGATGTGCAACAGCCGTCCCATTATTATTAATAATGTATCCATACCCGCTTGTTCCAAAGCCTGTTTCATCTGTGATTGCACTGAGTGCAGCTCCGTCTCTTCTGCCTATTAATGCTCCCACAACTTTGCCATCTCTTTCAATAGGCACGGCGTACATTATAACTATACTGTTTGTAACTCTGCTCACGATCAAATCGGATACATTTTTTTCTCCATTTAGTGCTTTATCTACATAATCTCTGTCTCCAAGCTGACTTATAGTTCCGTCTGAATAATGAGCTGTACCATCCGGCTGAACTACTGCAATATCCAAGAAATTTGTATTTTTTACTTGTTTTTGCAGTATAGGCTGCTGAATATCCCAGCTCATGCTCTCCATATTGTTGCTCAGAGAAATCATTTCAAGAGTTTTTATTTGAGTATCAATTCTGCTTTCTGCTAATTTAGATGCATCCAAAGTTAATGAACTAAGTGCCTCTTCTGCCTCTCTGGTAACAATATCACTTGACATCTTCATAGAAACATATCCCAATGCGAGGGATGATAATAAAATTAAAATTGTAAAATAAGTAATAAGTTTCCCTTTTATCCCATTAATTCTTATTTTTTTCATCGTATATCCTCCATCTATTTAATTTAATAATACTAATTTGATTAAGAAATAATATACATAAACAAAAATAGGTGTTAACCCCTTGATAAATGTTTTATAATTATTCTTTATGACATAATTAAGTTATAACAATAAAAAAAGCAGGCAACAAAAACGCTGCCTACAATTAAAAATAATCTTCATTTATTGGCAACCTGACAATCATAGTTCATTATTACTTTAGACTCATGGCTTTGCGTCTCCACTTTTCAATGGATTTGCTATTTACAATTTTATCGATATTCAATTGAATTTTTATAATAATGATAAGGTTATTTCAGGTCACTTTATATCTTAATAATGCATTTACATTATATTACAATATTTGCAAATGTCAATTCCAATTTTAACCATTATTATGATATCATCACGGTTAATTGCAAATTGATTATTGATACTTTTGCTCTATTTAAGTTTAATTTTTTAGATAATTTAAAAGAAATCCCCTGTTTTCATTGATTATCAGGTGATTTCTTTGCTTTCATCACTATTTATTAATATAGCAAATTTAGTATTAAATATAAATATTTTTTATATGTGTTATTAAGAATTACAAAACGTTTCTTTAAATAGAACACCTTTATTTATTTTGTAAATTCTATCGCTGAATATTTCACATAATTTTACATCATGGGTTATAAATAAATATGAAGTACCTTGACTTTTCTGAACCTCCCTAAGCAGTTGAATCATTTGTGCCTGAGATATTACATCCAGCATACTTGTAGGCTCGTCAAGAACTATAAATGACGGTTTAACAGTGAGTATTCTGGCTAAAGCCGCTCTTTGAAGCTCTCCTCCGCTCAGCTCAGAAGGCAACCTTTTCAAATGCTCCTCATATAATCCGAACTTTTCTATATCTTTACATAATATACTTTTTGAAAATTCCATCCCATAAAATTTATATGGTTCTTCCATGCTTTTAATGAGTGAAATTTTTGGATTAAAAGAAACCTCGGGATGCTGAAACAGTATTTGTATTTGTCGTCTTAAATCACCTTTAAAAGAATATGTAATTTCTTCGTTCTGAAAATATAGCCGACCTCCCGATGGTTTAATCAGACCTGCCAAAATCTGCCCAATGGTTGATTTTCCGCTTCCGCTGTCTCCTAACAGTCCTACTGTTTCACCATAATCAATACTTATGTCTGCTTCTTTTACAGCTATATTTTGGAGCTTGGAAAAATATCCGTTCTTATATATTTTCGTGAGTTTTTCAGCTTTAATCTGCATACTTCCAGCACCTCACCTTTCTCCCACTGTTATTTATCAGCGGAGGAGATAATTTGCAGCGCTCCATAAAATACGGACATCTGTAAGAAAATCTGCATCCTTCTGTTTCATATGCCTCATGAGATGGTGCAAATCCTACTGATGATTTAAGCCCGTTTTCAGGCATTGCATTTATCATTGCTTCAGAATAAGGATGAAGGGGTTTTGCAAAAAACTCTTCTTTAGAACAATATTCTATTTGCTGGGCTGCATACATAACAGATATATTTTCTCCTATTTCTTTTGCAAATCTTAAATCATGTGTTACACATAACAGTGTTTTATCATCCAGCTGTCTGAAACATTCTATAACCGTATCTATCCTGTTGTTATCAAGACCCTTCGTAGGTTCATCTGCAAAAATGACATCTGCTCCTGCAGACACTCCCATGGCTATAAGCGCTCTTTGTCTCATCCCTCCGCTGTATGTATGGGGATATGCTTTAGCATTGTTTTCTTCGTTTCCCACGGAGAATTTTTTTAAAAGCTTTATACTTTCAGCAAATGCTGATTTCTTTTTAAATCCTTTATGCTCCATCAAAGGTTCACCTATTTGGAACCCTACTGTAAGCAAAGGATTCATACCATTTCCGCTTCCCTGAGGTATGTATGAAATTCTTGCTCCTCTTATTTTCTCAAGCTCTTTACTGCTCATACTCATGAGATTTTCCCCCTCGAACACAGCTCTGCCCTTTACTATAGCCGAAGTCGGAAGCATCTTGAGAACAGCAAGCAGCAAAACACTCTTTCCGCTTCCGGTTTCTCCTATTATTACATTCTTTGAATTTTTCACTATATCCATACTTACAGAATCAACTACAGGAGAGTTTTCACAAGTTCCAAAGCATACACTTACATTTTCAATTTTAAGCATTGTTTTTCTCCTTTTAAAGTTTTTCCG
This sequence comes from Sedimentibacter sp., assembly GCA_032006665.1. Lineage (GTDB taxonomy): Bacteria > Bacillota > Clostridia > Tissierellales > Sedimentibacteraceae > Sedimentibacter. The sequence continues at coordinate 22,381 of DALZMP010000024.1, read as the reverse complement.
ATGATTTTGTTTTTCCATAGTATCCAAGCAGTGTAAACCCCAGAGTGCAAAGGGATATGCATACTATCGGAGGCAGGTACCACCAATAATAATTGTTTATAATTCCGCTTCTGTAAAAAGCGTAATGAAGTATTCCGCCCCAGCTTTTTTGATTATACACTCCAAGTCCCAGAAAGCTCAGCCCGGCCTCTGTAAGCATTGCATTTGAAATTGCCAAAGTGCATCTCATGAGTATTATATCTGTCAGATTTGGAATGATATGTTTAATCATAATAAATAGATTACTCGCACCTAAAGTTTTTTCAATTTTTACAAATGGCATTTCTCTAAGCTGCATCACTCTTGCACGCACTACTCTTGCGGTACCCGTCCACGAAGTTATGCAGATAGCTATTATTATATTCCATATGCTTGTGTTTAAAAAAGCGACGAGTATTATAGTCAGAGGAAGATCAGGTATAGACATCGCCAGATTAATAATACCGGATATCATCCGGTTGATAAATCCTCCGCAATATCCGGACAATATACCAAGCAAAGTACCTATAACTGTAACTATAAATGCTGCACTTAATCCAATAAACAAAGATACTCTCGTTCCATATATCAATTCGCTGAAAATATCTTGTCCTATGTCATTTGTCCCAAGCCAGTTAACCGCATTTGGTTTTTGATATGGTATTCCCAGCTCATGAGGGTCAAAGGGTGAAATCAAAGGTGCAAAAACAGCAACGAGTATAAAAAACATAAGAAGTGTGAAGCCTGCGCTGAAATATAGATTTTTCTTAGTTCCCATCATAACCGTACTCCTTCTTAACTCTCGGGTCTATAAATAAATAAAGTACATCTGCAAAGAAATTAAAAACAATAACACACACACTTATGATGAGAAAGCATAGTTGTATGGTGGGATAATCCTTAGAATTTACAGAGTTGTATATTAATGTACCCATACCTTTCCATGAAAATATTACTTCTACCATCATAGAGCCTGAAAAAATATATCCCAGCTGCATACATAATGTAGTTATATATGGAAGCATGGCATTTTTCACCACGTGCCTTATAAGTATCTTTTTTTGTGACAAACCCTTTGAAACCGCCGTAAGAATGTATTCTTCATCCTTTATTTGGGACACATAGCTTTTCATCAGCAAATAATTTGACGATGTCCTGAATATTGTAAGCACTATTGTCGGCAATGCCATATGCCAAAGTATATCCAGTGCCTTTTCTAATCCGTGAAATCCTCCTGAGGTCATTCCCGCTATGGGAAACCATCCTGTTTTATAAGCAAAGATTATCAGAAATATAAGTGCAAAGCAATTTGACGGTATAGTATTAAATATGAGGAAAACAGGAGTCATTGCACAGTCAAAGATACCTCCCGTCTTCCAGCCTGCTTTAGCCCCGAGAAATCCTCCCAGCACGGCTGAAATTATTATGGATGGTATTGCAATCATGAGAGTCCATTTCATTCTGTATATTACAATTTCCAGAACCGGCTGAGCGTTTATATATGAATACCCAAAGTCAAGCTTTACGGTGTTTCTCAGATACTTTGCATACTGAGTTCCAAAAGATTGATCCAATCCATATTTTTCTCTTACTTCCTCTATAACCTCAGGATATTCTTTTTGAAGCCTGTAGTATTCCTCCTCGCCGATTATGTGAATGAGAGGATCTCCGGGCATGAATCTTATGAGAAAAAAATTAAGGGTTATTATTATCCATATCAGCACAATAACAGATATAACCCTTTTAATAATATATATACTCTTCAATTAAATTCATCTCCTATTTAAATAAAGGAAGGGGAGGGTCACTCCCCATTCCTATTTTGTATGAAGCTTGTACCATGTCTGATTGTTTATAGCTCCCCACCCCGGATAAGTAACCCATCCTTCATACTTATCAGTTCTGTATGGAAAAATGGAAAAAATGCTTTGTCCCAGCAAAGTGCCAGAGCTATTGCATTTTCGCCTGTAAGTCTCTGCAATTCTTTTATGTTTTCTTTATATTCATCATAATTTGATGATAATTTCATTTTTTGATATGCTTCTATGAATTCAGGTATATTGCATGAACCCCACTGACCTGTTATAGAATTATCTGCAATGTATCCGAAAGCTGAATCATAAGCTGCCATTCCCGGTGAAGTATATCCTATAAACAATTCATAAGATGCTTCATTTTTAATCTTATCGTTATATTCCACGTTATTCACGCTGTCACTGTCAATATGTGCCTTTATTCCCACTGCATCTAAATTTTGAATTATTACTTCTGCAATTCTGAGATATAATGCCTGTCTTGTGGCATTGTACTGAGGCACTATAGAAACATCCATCGGTTTACCGTCTGTATTTTCTCTGTATCCGTCACCATCTATATCCAAATAACCGCCTTCATCAAGAATCTTTGATGATTTTTCAACATCTTGCTGAAGCTTTGGCAATGTAGCATCAAACCCTTTGTTTGGAGGTGCTATTATTCCTGTTCCGGGAATTTCTCCGTATTCTCCGCCTATTGTTACTGATAAAATATTATAGTCGAGTGCAGCAGTTACAGCCTGTCTGAATGATAAATCATCTGTAGGATTTTTTCTGAAACCGAACACCAATTGATAGTTGCCGGTATTGTCACTCATTCCGGAATCAACATTTTCCACATTAATCACCGATGCGGCTTTTACGGCATCCAATGAATTAGAATAATCATACATAGCATCTATATCACCGTTTTTAAGTGCCATAATCAAAGAATCGTGACTGTCATATGTTTTTACTGATACAGACTTGACTGTTATATCCCCTTTGAAATAATTGTCCACCGCTTCATAATATGAAGTCTGAGCATCTTTATCATATGAAACAAATTTATATGGTCCACAGCCTATTGCTGCATCTTCGCCGGTATATTCTTTTGGATTGTCTATATTTTCCCATACATGTTTAGGCTGCACGTAGAAAAATCTTGCTATAGAATTTAGCCAGTTGAATGCTGCCGGTTCCTCAAATGAAAATTTCAATGTTTTTTCATCTATTTTCTCAACCGAAGAAAGCTGTTTGATATAACTGGATTTTCTAACATTCATATTGTACTCAAATGTAAATACTATATCTTCTATTGTCAATGGTTCACCATCATGCCACATTATGCCCTCGTCCACTGCAAAAGTAGCTGTAACAGATTTTAAATCATCACTTATTTCCCATGTTTTCATTATATTTGGCTGCAATTCATAATTTTCATCAAGTTCTATAAAAGGCGCCATAACAAATGAATTGTATCCCATTTTTCCAAATGCACCGTTTTCAACCATTGTAGAGAAGCTGTCATTTGGTTTTGTAGTTCCTATTTTTAAAAGTTCAACACTTTTATCCCCATTGCTTTCTGTTATTGTTTCAGTGTTTGCTTTTTCGTTGCTGCATGCAGCCATTAATATCATAATCATTGTTAATAGCAAACATATAATCTTTTTACTTTTCATAGTCTTATCCTTTCTCAATTTAAAATTTATTTTGTTCTAAGAGTGTACCATGTCTGACTGTTAATCGCTCCCCATCCCGGATAGTTTATCCAACCTGTGTATTTGTCTGTTCTGTATGGAAAGAAGGCCTTGTCCCAAGCTAATCCTATAGCCGGCAAATCTTCCGCATGAATTTTCTGTATAATTTTTGCATTTGACTCGTAAATATCATAGTTGCTTGCATTCTTCATACTGTTGTAAGCGTCTATATAATCCTGATTCATATAAGTACCCCATACTGTAGTCATTCCAGTTTCTCCTACTATATAGAACGCCGCTGTTCTCCATGTTGCAACACCGGCAGATGTGTAGCATAAGTGTATATCATATGTACCATTTGATTTTACTTCATTCCAATAATCTGCATTGCTTACGCTTTTCTCATCCAGATGAGCTTTAACTCCTATTTTGTCCAGATTTTGGATAATTACCTCCGCCATTCTAAGGTATAATGCTTGTCTTGCCTTGTTGTTCTGTGGAGTAATTTCTATATCCAATACACTTCCATCAGGAGCTTCTCTGTATCCGTCACCGTTTAAATCCTTATATCCCGCTTCTTCCAGTGTTTTTACCGCCAGTTCTGCATTTTGTTCATTTCTTGGAATAGAAGGATCATATCCCTTATTTACATCTGGAATTATTCCGGCACCTGCTATCTCTCCTTTATCGCCACCTATTGTAGTTGCCAGCAGCTTATAATCCAATGCGTATGATACCGCTTTTCTGAAATTCAGTTCAGATGTCACAGGTTTTTTAAAACCAAACACCAATTGAAAATTCCCGGTATTTGTAGTCATCCCAGGATCTACATCCTTATTGCCTTCCAAGGAATTTGCCAAATTTGCATCTATAGGATTTGCATAATCGTAGATAACGTCTATTTCATCATTCACTATTCCCATAATAAGCGATTCATGACTGTCAAAAGTTCTTACACTTACCTTTTGAATTGTTATTTCACCTTTAAAGTAATTATCTACAGCCTCATAATATGATGTCTGAGCATCTTTGTCCAAAGAAACAAATTTATATGGTCCACAGCCTATTGCCGCATCTTCTCCCCTGTAATTGGCAGGGTCTTCAACATTTTCCCATACATGCTTTGGAAGCAGATAAATGCTGAATGCTATCTCATTCATAAAAGCAAAGGCATAGTCCTGATCAAATGTTATTTTGATTTTATCATTGCCAACCAGCTCTATATCCTGTATTTTTTTGAAATATGATGATTTAAAAACATCTCTGTAATAATTAAATGTAAATTCAACATCCTCTTTTGTAACAGGCTCCCCGTCATGCCAATATACTCCGGTTTCAGGAAATGTAAAAATAATTTGTCTGTTATCTTCACTGACCTCCCATGCAGTCATAAATCCCGGTTTTATTTTGCTGTTCTCATCAAATTCAATAAGTGCAGCCTGCACAAATGAATTGTAGCTCATCTTTCCATAAGCGCCATCCTGACTTAGAGCGCTGAAGGTATCATTTGGCTTTGTTGTACCTATTCTCAGCAGCTCAACTGCCCCTCCCGATGTTTCATTTACAGCTTTTGCATCCTGCTGTACATTTGCACTGCCGCATCCCACTGCAGTAATGAGCATACACAATACAAGAAGTGATGCTGCTAATCTCATGTTTTTAGTTTTCATGATTTAATTTTGTATGATATGAATATCATATCAATACTCTCCTTTCCTACTTAATATTTTTGTCTTCAGCCATTCATTTGCTCTATATCCAGAAATATCAATATAATCTTTGGCATACAAAAAGCTGGATACAGCCATGTGAGGAATATTTATATAAATAACATCCCTGTTCAACAAATCTTTATATAAGGGATCTCCCATTATTATTTTGTATTTTCCGCTGTTCATAATGTCTGAAAGATGCTCCTCGTTTTTTAACCTTATATCATTTTCTTGAAAAATATTTTTATCCATTCCGAAGAAGGATGCTATATCAACAAATTCGTACTCGAAATCCTCATTAAGACATCTTCTCATTGAGTCTGAATTAACTTGTTCACCGATAATAAGAACCTTATCTGATAACTTTGCACCATCTTTTTTCATGCCATATTTACAGCTTTTATTTGTTCTTATTGCTTCCACATTATCAATAAGAACTTCTGTACCCTTTAATCCATATGGTACTCCCACACAATAGGGTATTCCGTATTTTTTCTGCATATATACTGCCGTTTTAAATCCTCCATAGGATAAAACAATATTGATGCTCGCACCGGAAGCTTTTTTTATATCTTCTATTGATGAATTCATAGACCATGTGGAAACTACAGTAAATCCCCCCTGTTCAAAAATGTCCTGTATTCCCTTTATATTGTCCGTCATCCCTATATCCAAAGGGGTAGCGCCCAAAAGATTTACACTTTTAGGAATTTTTTCAGATGGATCAGATAAAAAGTGTTTAGCTAAACTTAAAAGTGTATTGGATATTCCTTCGTCATAATATTTTATACCTGTTGACGGACAAAATATTGACGGTATGCCTGTCCGCTGTTCTACCTGCATCGCCATTGCTTCCATATCTGTACCGATGATAGTTGGAACAGGTGTGGATGCTATTGCAATGAAGGGAGGTTTTGTATACTCTGCAGTATTTACTATCTTATCTATTGTCACATCATCGTTTCCCATTATGGCATCCATTTGCTTTAAATCGGAGCTGTAACACAGTATCCTGCTTCCGTACAATCTTGGTTCGTCTGATGCTATATATGCTCCGCTACATCCGCCTGTATTATGTATAACAGTTAATCCTCCAAGCCCTATAACAGCTGCACATGCTCCTGAATAATCCGGTGCAAACCTAAAGGTTGAAAACACGGAGTTAGGACATAAAAAAAAATTCTGTCCGATAGAGACAGAATTTGATATACTGTATTACAAAAATACAACTCAAAAATCACCACCCATCTCTCGTAGGCTTTAATGAATATAACAAGCAGGTCTTCTGGCTCAAGCATCATCATTCTCATTACCTTCTCGAAAAAAATCAATGGTTTTATTATGAGAACTACTCTTTTACAGCGGCGGGACCGCATGGGATTTGCACCCATTTCCCTATTATACTGATATTTCTATCAGTCACTTGTTACTGCATTATTTACTTTTATCAAATGATATCACTTGTTGTCGTAATATGTCAATGATTATTTTGACTATTAAAAAATTCACCCATATACTGAATTTTATTACTTAATAATTGGTCACACTTTATATTATATGATAGAATAAATACACATAGGAAACAAAGACTAAAAATGCTTTAACAGAAATAGCAATTGTAAATTATGATGACAAGGTTGCTTAATTGTTCGTATTTGTGCAAACATTAAAAAAATCATTCGTTAACAAAATTAATGAATGATTTTTTTCTTATTTTATCATGGGGGGAATTTACTTATTATTAATCTAACAAATTAGGTAAGAACAGCACAGTTTGAGGAATATATGTAATAATCAGAAGAATTATTATCAATATCCCTACCATCGGCAGCAAGTCCCTCATTTGTTCTTTTAGTGACACTTTTGCAATTGAACCCGAAACAAACAGGCATACACCAAGTGGCGGAGTACACATCCCTATCGTTAAGTTCACTGCCATTATTAAACCAAAATGTATTAAATCAACATCAAATGCCTGAACCAGCGGTATAAATAACGGAGCAAATATTACAAGTGCGCTTGTTGTATCTATAAATGTTCCTGCTATAAGTAAAATTACATTTATAACAAGAAGCAAAACTATCTTGCTTGATATTGCTGAACTTAAATATGCACTGATTTGTTGCGGTATTTGGTTTACTGTTATAATCCATGTGAACAATGATGCAAACGCAACAACAATCAATACTTGTCCTGTTGATTTAGCACAGTTCACAAGAACCTGAAACATATTTTCCATCTTTAATTCTCTATATACAAACATTCCTACAACTATGGCATAGAAAACTGCAATAGCCCCTGATTCGGTTGCAGTGAATTTTCCGCTCATAATACCGCCTATTATTATGACCGGCATCAACAGTGCAAGGAATGCATCTTTAGCTGATTTTAATATTTCTCCTGTAGGAGCTTTAGTTTCTCTTCCTTTATAATTACGTTTTTTCCCGACACAGTAACTGTAAATCATCAGCCCTAATCCCATTAATATACCCGGAACAAAACCGCCTATAAATAGCTTTCCGACACTGACATTTGCCATAACTCCATACAGGAGCAACGGAATGCTAGGTGGAATTATTGGTCCTATAGACCCTCCGCACGCCAGCAGCGGGGCGCTGAATGTATTTTCATATCCTTTTTCTTTCATAAGCGGAATCATTATACCGCCTATAGCTGCTGTAGCTGCAATTGCAGACCCTGTAATAGCTGCAAAGAACATGCATGCAAGTATACTAACCATGGCAAGTCCGCTTGGAAAATGCCCTATCAATGTATCTGCAAAATTTACAAGTCTCTTCGACATACCTCCTTGGAACATCAATTCACCTGCAAACATGAATAAAGGAATTGCAATAAGTGCAATACTGTCAGCACCGGTGAACATTCTTTGTATAATTACCATAGGAGGAAATCCGCTTATAACTACTCCTCCGAGAGAAACCAATCCCAAAGAAAAAGCAATAGGGGTACCTATAATAAACGCTATAAATAAAAATAATATCATTGCCATCTCAATTACCTCCCATTACTATTGCTGTCTATTTCGTTAAATGTTTTAATTTGTCCGAATATCTGCTGCACCATATAATAAAACATAAATATTGCACTCGTAGGAACACTTAAGTAGAAAAGCGACATTGGAATAGGTAAATACGGAGCATTTTGAGTCAAACCTGTCTTCACAAAGCTAAAACCAAAATATATTATAAACGCAAAGAATAAAAGCAATACTAAATTAATTATTATTTCAACAATTTTTCTAATTTTAGGTTTCAATGCAGTTAAAAATACATCAACGTTCAAATGTGCTTTTTCTTTCAAGCAATATGCTGCGCCCCAGAAAACCAAATAAACAAAACATAACCTTATAACATCCTGACTCCATGCTAAAGGAGTTTTAAATATAAATCTCGAAACTACTTGAAGAAAGGTAACTATAAATAATAATAAAGATGTTAATGCCATGACTACCTTCAATATACCGTCCACTATCTTATTAGCTGTTTTCAATTGACATCCTCCTCGTACTAAATCTTAGGACGCGATAATTTCATATCGCATCCTGTATAACTTATTTGATAGTTTGTTATTTTCCTAATTTATTCATTATTAATTCGACCAAAGAAGGATCAACTAATTTCTTTACTTCATCCAATTGATACAATCCTTTTGTTGCCTGAACAAAACTATCTAAATCTGGTTCTGTTACTACCATTCCTGAATCTTTTAATTGTTGTAAATATTCTTCTTCTTTAGCAGATACTGCTTTTCTTTGTTCTGGTATAGCATATGCTACCGCTGCATCAACATATCCTTTTAACTCATCTGATAATCCATCATAGAAATCTTTGTTCATAATGATGCTTTCCGCTGCATATGTATGTCCATCAAGTGTTAAATATTTTTGAACTTCATTAAATTTTGAAGTTGCTATTGATGTTATAGGATTTTCTTCTCCATCTACCATACCTTGTTGTAATGCAGTATATAATTCATTAAATGGAACCGGAGTAGCTGTTGCTCCTAATTTCTCCATTAAAGCAAACCATATTGGAGCTTCCTGAACTCTGATGCTTAAGCCCTGCATATCAGATGCTGATTTAACTTCTTTTACATTGTTTGTAAAGTGTCTAAATCCAAGCTCAACGAATCCTAAATGTTTAAATCCCTGCGCTTCAAATTTTGGTGCCAATTCCTGCTGCAAAGTATTGTCAAGGATGTCATATGCTTCCTCTTTGTTAGCAAATAAATATGGTATAGATAATACTTGAATATCCGGAACCCATGCTGGCAGTGCACCGTCAGAAGTAACAACAGTCATTTGAATTGTTCCTAATTTTACACCTTCTGCTGCTTCTCTTTCTCCACCTAATGAACCGTTAGGGAAAATTGTAGCTGTAACTTTACCGTTAGATAATTTTTCTACTTCATCTTTAAATAATTGCGCTGCAATTGTAGATTGATGTTCTTCATTACCTACTGTGGCAATTTTGATTTCAACAGCTTTTTCTGACGTTGCTGCAGGAGTTTCTGATGTTGCACTGCTATCTTTAGACTCTTGCTTTTCTCCACATCCTACTAAGGCTGTAGACATCATTGCTAATACTAATACTAAACTAATAAACTTTTTCATTTATCTTTCCTCCTCGCTTATTGCGATAATATTATAGTCTAATTCTAATTTCCTATCAAGCTTGTCATCTATCATTTCACATCTAAACCTGTTTCCAAATTTGAATCCATCTAATACAGGTACTGTACCGGAGTATATGATGCTGTTTTGAATATTTCCAACTCTTTCATTCAACTCTTTTAATATAGTTTCAACTGGAAGTATGTCAGCTAAAGTACCATTTTGATACATAATTTCTTCGCCATCAACTGTCTGATAAGATACAAGTCTTATTTCATCCCAATGGTCTTTTACTTCATCATATGGCCACATGCTGTATCCTATCGGTTTTGGACACACCTGCTTTGATTTCGGTACGCTGACGCTCTCTAATTCTCTGTCAGTATGATCGCTGCCTATACCGACATAGGTTTTGCCTTCCGAAAGAATTATTATGTATTCTACTTCTCCACAGGTTTTATTACCTACAGCATGAAAATTTTCATCCTGTGTCAATAACATATTCGAACACTGAAATATAGTAGGTATTTTCTTTGGAGCCGGTACCCCTAACTGTTCTTCCAGTTCTTTTATGTGTTCCATTGTTTTTTTTATGTTTCTTCCTGCATATCCAATTGCAAAAAGATTGTCGTAGCTAACTTCCACAACTTTACTTTCATCAATTGTGTTTAAATTAAACTTTATAGTACTCAATGTCATCCTCCTAGTTGATTTTGTATAATTCAGGATTCCTATCCCTGTATACGTTTATAGTACTTCTTATATTATTTAAAATATCTAAATTTATTTCGCCTTTAAGTATAACTTCACTATTATCACATTCTGCTATTATCTCTCCTAACGGATCTATAATTGCAGAATGCCCTGCATATTTGGTCTCACCGGCTTTACCGCATGAATTGGTGCATACTACAAACATTTGGTTCTCAATAGCTCTGGCCATATTAAGAATTTGCCAGTGCTTTAACCTTCTGTCGGGCCATTGTGACACTACGAACAGCACTTCAATTCCTTGCAGAGACAATGTTCTAACAAGTTCGAGAAATCTGATGTCATAACAAATTACTATTCCACATTTAACGCCATCAATCTCAAATGTAACAACATCTTTTCCCCATTCAAAATACTTTTCCTCACCCATATTGGTAAACAAATGTGTTTTATCATATTCTGCAACACATTCTCCATATCTGTTGAATGTAAAAGAAGTATTATAAATCTTACCTTTTTTTAAATTTGCAACAGATCCTGCTACAATATTTACATTCAATTCCTTTGCTAATGACCCAAATACAGATTTAACCTTTTCCCCATTATTGTCGCTTAGAATTTCTAAATTTTCTTTTGGAAAAAATCCTGTATTCCATGTTTCCGGCAATGTAATTACATCGGGCTTGTCCTTCGCTGCTTCTCTGATTAACTCTTCAGCATGCTTAAAATTATATTCCGGATCAGCAAGTAACATATCCATTTGAACTACGCTAACTTTCATTTCTGCCTCCATATAAAATTGTGATTGGTATCTTGTATTTGGTATGTGGTATACCAAATACAAGATAATTATTTATAGCACAATTTAAATAGATTGTCAAGTGGTTTGTTATAAATCAGTCAAATCTAGAGTTTGCTGTTTTTAGCATTATGCTTATATATATTAGCACTTGTCTGCATCATATGGTATTCCATATCGTGTTTTGCAGCATTGACATCCTTTTTAATCATTGAATTCAGAACATTCCTATGTTCTTTTAATGTACTCTTATTTCTTTCAGGCTCTCTTAATGCTTTTATACCAAAAAATCTAATTATATCATTTAGATTACCTAACAAGTTAATCAGTATCTCATTTTTACTCAATGCATATATTTTCTCATGAAATTGTCTGTCTAGTATCATAAAGTCTGATGGATTATAATCTATGAAGGATTTTTCCTGCTTGTCTAAAATACTGTTTAAATACTGCAAATCTTCTTCAGTGGCATTATTAGTTGCATCTTCAACTGCAAGTATTTCAAGTGATTTTCTGACCTTCAGAACTTTTTCCACATAATCCATATCAAAGGTTCTGACAACTGCTCCTTTATATGTCTCTATTAAAATCCATCCATCACGGTTTAAAAGCTGAAGTGCCTCTCTTATAGGGGTCCTGCTGATACCTAATTCTTCTGATAACTTTCTCTCGTTTAACACTTCTCCCTGAGGTATTACACCGGTAATTATATCCTCTTTTATCTTTTCATATACTTTAAACTTATATGACAACTGTTTCTCTATCAATTTATATCACCCTTTTCATTTTAATTGCATTTAATATAGTAGTATTACATGTACCAAATGTCAATATGTATTTTTTGTCCAAATATAAGCAATTTATGAATTCTAAACTTTTAACTCAATATTTCGCATCAATGTGCCATCCTTTGTTTCCTCTGCGTATTTATTATATCATAAAGCAAGCCAGAAAACGGCTTGCATCACAACGATTCAATAAATACATCAAGACAAAGACGTATGTCTTTGTTTCCCCTGCGTATTTATTATATCATATAGATTTTAGAAATGCGATTTTATTTCTTAAATTTTATTGATATTATTAGCACATATTGCACCTTTTCCAGATTATTTTAATTTCTCATAAAAAAATTGCTACATGGGTTTTGCTATGGAGACCTATGCCCTCTTCGTCATAAAAATACTTTAAGTAAAGGATAGTAACTTTTATAGCATGTAAAAAGAGTTGCTACGCAACTTCCGCTAGGGGGACCTATGTCCCCCTTCGGCGTAAAAATGCTTAGTACTAAGCATTTTTACTGAGCACCCCCCTTAACGGCAAGGACGTCCCGTCCTTTGCAATCCTCGTTTTTTTATATACTAGGAGGAGAACTTTCCTAGCATGTAAAAAAAGAGAGAATTTATTTTTAAAATTATCCCTATTTTTACATGCTATATAATTTTCAACAGTGTTAAATTTGATTAATAAAATATTGCTTGTTTCCGATTAAATATTCATGTTCTAAAAATTTTGTTCAAATTGAAATATTTTATTAATTATTTCATTTGCATGTACAATTGTTTGATCGGGATCCCTATTATTTATAGATTGCCCCAGAGAGTCAACTATTTGGCTGAATTCAGTTATATCTTGTGCACTGAAATTGCTTAATTGTGGTTCTAAATTTCTCCATATAACATTTACAAAATCAATATTATCAAGCGCAGAATCCCAATCTTCCTCTTCAACATTTAAAATAATTTCTCTTCCCAGAAAATCCAGTTTATCAATATCTGTTGGAATTTCCGTACTATAATAATCTAATATATAGGAAATAAGCAATGTGATGTCATTTGCAAATGATTTGGATTCATAGGCATTCTCAGAAGCTATTGCTTCTCCTAAATCAGTAATTGTAGTTTCAAGTTTATATATTAAACTTGGAGATATTGAATTGTCAACAAGGATAGGTTCCAGTTCATCAAAATAGTTTCTCATTGTTTCTAATTCAAGATTAACCGTATCCCAATCCTGCATATCTATAGCAGCCATGATGTTCTCTGCTGCTATTCCAATTTCTCTTAATTGGGTTGGTGGTTCCTCTAAATCCGGAATTGATATTTGTTGCCCAATTACAATATATTTATCATGCATAATCCTTGGATTTGAAGATATTATCAGATCTAGCGGAACATTGAATCGCTGTGAAATCTTATTTAAAGTATCACCGTTGGCTACTATATATGAATGAGTCGACCTATTTGCACCATACCTTGCATGAATATGTTCCGCATTATTTGTCCGAGGATAAGAAGCTAAGAGCTGCGCATATGGAATACCGAATTTATGTGCAACACTAATCAGAGTATCATAGGGCTTAATATTATACCGTTGCATAAAAAATTTCTCCTAACTTTCTATTATATTTATTTTATTAATACATGTTATACATCGACATATTTTTTGTTCATATATATTACTACATTTTGTAATATTTTTAAAATTTATATATTTTAAGTAACATTTATCATTGTTTATTACAAATTATATGAAAGAATTAGTGGACTAAAGTCACGAATTTTAAATATATAAATTTAAAGACCCATCTCTCATATGAGAAACAGGTCTTTGTTTTAGAGTATGTTTAACCTTGTAATGCAAAACTACAAAAATTATAGTGCTTTTCTTCTACTTTTTCTTATAATTTCTTTTTCTTCTTTTTTGAGCATTTAGATTTTTACCATCTATCTGTCCTGAATTTTTCTTTAAGGAAACCCACATAGCCGTTCCCTCTTTTCCTTTTGTATGAATATCGAGAAAATCAAATTTTTTTAAGAATTTTGACAGTTTAGTATCTCCATAATTTCTTACATCAAAATCTGGATATCTTCTTGCCAGCCTGTTTCCTACTTCACCCATGCTCATACTTTGGTCGTCAGCATCAATCTCGTTCATCATCTTAACGATTGCCATTTTGATGGTATTTAAATCGGTCATATTCTTTCCATTGTCACTTTTGTCCTGTGGACTTGTATTTTTAATTGTTTTGATATTATTTTCATACTCAATTTCATTATTGGTATTTTCAATTTTTATGTATTCTTTATTTGAATCCGTTGCTATTTTATCTTCTTCCTGCTCTAAGCTTTTATTCTCCGATTCTGCAAGAACATCAAGGTATCTGAACTGATTGCAAGATGCAATAAATGGTTTTGGCGTTTTCTTTTCTCCCATTCCCACAACAAGCATACCTGATTCACGCAATCTTGATGACAATTTGGTGAAATCGCTATCACTCGATACTATACAAAACCCTTCCACATTGCCTGAGTAAAGTATGTCCATAGCATCTATAATCATCGCTGAGTCTGTAGCATTCTTGCCTACTGTATAGCCATATTGTTGTATGGGTGTAACAGAGTTTTCCAACAGCACATCCTTCCATGATGACGTATTGGTCCTAGTCCAATCGCCGTATATTCGTTTGTATGTTGCAACACCATAATTGCTTATTTCATCCAGTATATATTTAATATATTTTGCAGATACATTGTCAGCATCAATTAGTACTGCAAATCGTTTTTCATCTACCATTGTTATCTCCCTCTCTGTTTATCTGTTATTATACGTAATAAAGTTTGTAGTACCTTGAAATTTTAATTTCTAAGTCTTTCAAATTTATAAATCTTGCTTCCCTTATTGTTTCTTTGCCATCAACAAAAAGAATAATAGAAGGAATTGTGAAAATATTATAAGCAGATGATATTAATAAAGAATCATTCATGTCTATTTGAATAACCTTAATATTAGGATATTTTTTTAATATCTTTTCTAATTTTGGTTTTATAGTCGAACATACATTGCAGTCTTTACTGCCAAAATACATAAACACCATATCGTTTTTTTCTAGCAACCCATTTAATTTTTCATTTGAATCTAATAATTCCATCTTATCCTCACTAAGGCTTACATATAAATTACATATTGTTACTATTCTACAATCCTTTTTCCTGGATAAAATCCATTAATAATTTACCTGTGTTTCCTGTAATTTTCAAACATGTTGTCAAGTGCTCTCTACTTTCAAATGGATATGTATTTAATGCACGACAACATGTTGCTCCAAATTTTTGTTCAAACGCATTATGAAATTCTTTTGCTAGTTCATATGCCACTTTTCTATCTTCATCATTGGACGTTCTTCCTTTAATCATATTCAAAATCACAACCGATGATGTTAAAGCCCCACACATACAACCAGCCTCACCTATTCCTCCTCCGAATCCGGTCATCAACTTAACCATTTTAGGATCTATATCTTCACCATAATATTCCCTAAATGTTAAAAATATTGATTCTGAACAATTATATCCTTCTTTAAAGTAATTACCTGCCTTATTTCTTGCTTCTGTTGACCTTTCAATCGCCATTTCTTTAGACATTAATATCTCCTCTTCAAAATTATTATACTATATTCTATGATTTTCCTAATATTTCTGTAGGTATATTCAAAATAACTTTAAATATATTATACACTAAACTGCTAAGATTACAAATATTAAAATAACACTCGTTTTAAAGAGCGGTTATTTTAGTTAGCAAATAAATATAAATATTAAAAATCTATTTACCCTGCAAAAAATGCACTACAAAATTTACATGGTGTAAATTTTGTAGTGCATTAACAAACTATAAATTATATTCTTTTATTTTTAAATATTGAACCGCTTTAATTTCATAAATTAATCAAAACTTGCTATGGACATATTTTACAGTAACAATAATTACATACTTATTGTATTCATCTATTTTATAAACAATTGTAAAATTTTAAACTAATAGCTTTAGGAAGTAATATTACTTTGTACTTATTCAAAATACTTTCTCCTTAACGAAGTAAGAGCTTCCCTGGCATCTAAAAGGTTGATTCCATCTCTGTACTCAGATTCAGCTTCCTTAATTGATGCATCAATTTCACTCACTTCCAATATTTGCTCATACGTTTCTATACTCATGATAACCAAATTCCCATATCCATTTTTAGTTATAAAAACTGGTTCCTTCTTTGCATGACAAATTTCAGAAATTTCATTTGTATTTCTAAAATCAGTAATAGGACAAATTTGTGGTATGTCAGCACCTCCTTTTGTTCATTAATATAACATAATTATATATAAATAACTAATAATTTATTATAATTTCTCATATTCCCTAACATTACATTCAAAGCTATAGCTCCTAAGTAAATTGAATGCTTTCTCAGAAAGACTTTAACATTTTTATTGAATGAAATGTTATATTTATTGACAAAATGCAAAACAAGATACTTCAGATCTTCAATCCTTTCACGCAAAGTCGGTACAATTGCATTTCGAATTTTTATTATCCCTTTTTTCACATTTTGCTGTCTGTTAATCCAAGATTAGTTTATTGAGAGAAATATCACTTAAATTTCTGCAGCCCGTCATTATCATTGTGTCCTTCAATTCAGAACCTATTTTATTTGTATATAGCTCTACACCTTCGGCTCCTCCTCCAAAAGCAGCTGTTACATATGGTCTGCCTATTAAAACCGCATCAGCACCAAGTGCCAACGCTTTAAAAACATCGGCTCCTGAACGGATACCTCCGTCTACAAAGATTTTAAGCTTATCTCCAACTGCCTGTCTGATTTCCGGAAGCACTGAACACGTTGCAGGAGCATCATCAAGTACTCTTCCTCCATGGGATGACACAACTATTCCATATGCACCGGCTTCCAATGCCTTCAAAGCTCCGGATGATGTAAGTATGCCTTTTACAATAAATGGTATTGAAGTTGAATGGGATATTTCAGAAAGTTCCTCTACACTTTTAGATGAAACAGGCTTTCCTGCTAAAGCTAAATTTACCAGACCGGCAGAATCAATATCCATGGCAAAGGCCATTGCATTAACTTCTTCTATTGCTTTAATTTTTTCTATTACTCTTTCATTATTCCATGGTTTGATAGTAGGAATTGCATTACCCATTGCATTTTTTATTATAGGAAGGCTGTCAAGAAACAAGTTATCCTGAGGTCCGTCACCCGTAAATGCAGCACACCCGGCATTACTCATTCCTTTTACAACAGCCTCATTATATTCAGCGTCTGTTATGGCACCATTATAGTTCAGATTCATACCTCCAATTGGTGCTGTAAAAACAGGATATTTAAAATTCTTTCCAAACATAGAAATTGATGTATCCTGACCTTCATTTTTATAAATAGTGTCCATTTTTATTTTAATAGAAGACAAAAAATCAATACATCCGGTAAATCCATTTCCTTTTCCTTTACTTCCCACGCCTGGGATTTCTCCGCGACAAACAATTCCATTACACTCCTTACAAACCCTGCAATTAGGCTTCATACTATTTCTTGCATTTTCAAGCACTTCTTGATAATTCATAATCTTTCCTCCGGTTTATTATAGGGTTTATGCAGTACTAATCAGCATTTATCCATATATAAAATGATATAACAATTATAACTTATTCGTAACGCTTATACAAGCATACAGAAATTTAATTGCTTTACCACTATATCATCAATAAAGAATACTCCTTGATATATAGTAATTATTATAATATAATTAAAGAAAATAACAGACAACACTTCAGACATTATTTAATAGGATTATCAAACATAAGGAGAAAGATAATATGGAATTAACCGACATTGTTATTATCTTAGATGAAAATTATCATATTAAATCTATTGATTGGAAAAATGAATTACTTAAAAAAATATACAAAAATACATGGGACACATACATTGATAAAAGCTTGGAGTCTATTTTTGATATTAAAATTAATAAGGATGATGGAGACATATGCTGGAAGGATGAAATATTTATTTATGAAAAATTAAAGCCAATTCCAAATTATATTTTTCTTTTGTTAAAAAGAAAAGATTACAAGAATCATCTTTATGAACAAACTTTTAACAAAATAACCAATGGTATTCAGATTTATGATAAAAATTCATGTGCAGTTTTTTTCAACGAAGCGAGCAAACGTATATCTTCAATTCCGGAAAATGAGGACATCAGCGGAAAACACCTCCTTGATTTATATGAATTAAATGAAAAATACAGCACAGTTCTTACTGCTCTAAGAACACAGGCGCCGGTTATTAACAGGTTTGATAATTTCAAATTAGCAAATGGTAAAGAAATAAAAAGTGTAAATACTTCTTATCCCATATTTTACGGTGAAAAGTTGATTGGAGCTTTGGCATTTGACCAGGATATAGATGTCATTAATGAGGAAATAGAAAAACTGGAAAGTATAAAGAAAACAATGCTTATGGAAGGTATTTCCTTCAGAAGCAAAGAAAATGATAACAAATATAACTTTTCAAGCATAATCGGTGAAAACAAAGCATTTATGGAAGTAATTGAACTGGCGAGAAAAGTTTCAACACAGGATTGTAATGTCTTGATTTATGGTGAAACCGGAACAGGTAAGGAACTTTTCGCACAAAGTATACATGAGCAAAGTTTCAGAAAAAACAAGAAATTCTTAGCAATAAATTGTGCATCTGTTCCCGAAACATTAATAGAAGGAATATTGTTTGGTACAGCAAAAGGAGCATTTACAGGCAGCATTGACAGGGTAGGTCTGTTAGAAGAAGCTGATGGCGGTACATTATTTCTCGATGAACTTAACTCAATGAGTTTGAGTATGCAATCTAAAATACTTAGAGTTATTCAGGAAAATAGTTTCAGAAGAGTCGGAGGGGAAAAAGATATTCACATTGATGTGAGATTTATATCCTCTTGTAATGAAAATCCATATAAAATAACAGGCGAAAATTTATTAAGAAAGGATTTATTTTACAGATTATCAACTGTAATACTTGAAATTCCTCCTCTTAGAGATAGAACCGACGATATTGAAATTTTAATACAATCCTGTCTTAAGCAATATAGTCTTAAATACTTTAAAGAAATCAAACATATTGATGAACCCGTGATTAAAATCCTGAAATCATACAAGTGGCCGGGAAATGTGAGAGAATTGTTTCATATTGTAGAGTATGCCCTTAATGTAATTGAAGAGGATACATGGCAGTTATCCCATTTACCAAAATACTTTATCAGCAATTATCAGGAAAACAATACAGGTATTGATAATCCTGCAAACAACAATATTGTAAATATATATGACAATGATTTACAATATATAATGGACAGCTATGAATGTGAAGTTGTTAAAAATGTCTTGGAGCATAACGGCAACAACATTTCCAGAACTGCCGAAGTCCTTGGAGTTAAAAGGCAAAGCTTACAATACAGAATAAAAAAATACGGTATAAAAATATAATTATATAACTAGACCCCTTAATCATAAACTAAGTTCAACATTATGATTAAGGGGTCTAGTTCAAAATTATTATCCCAATCAAAATTTTAATTCCCCGATTTCTTTTTCTACTATATCTATAATTGCCGTTTCCTTTACCTGCTCAAAAATATATTCAATATCAGCATATATGTATCTGTCTTCTTCTAACATAGAAACGGTCTGTCTAATATAGTCATGTACTTTTGTTGTAACAGGAGATTGTTTAAGAGGTTTTAGTAAATCTATTGCCTGCAAACTAACCATAATTTCTATAGCTGCCATGTACTGCAGTTTTGAAGAAACTTGCAGTGCTTTTTTTGCTGCAAAGTACCCCATAGAAACAGGGTCCTCCTGGTTTGCACAGGTAGAAATGCTGTCTATAGTTGACGGATGTGATAGAACTTTAATTTCATTCAATAACCCTGCTGATGTGTATTGAGGAATCATAAAACCATTATTTATTCCCGGTTTGGTAACGAGAAATGCCGGCAGTCCTCCATTTAAATTTCTGTTAACCATCCTGTCCGTACACCGTTCAACCAAATTCCCTATAATTGATGCAGCTATACATAGCATGTCTGCATGTGAGCCTGCAAATGAACCGTCAAAATTGCCGCACATTAAAGCTTCATCTATATCATTCTCACTAAATAATTCAGGATTATCACTTGATGAATGCATTTCATCAATAATTACTTCGTATGCTTCTTTTATTAACTTTTTGCATGCGCCGTTTATTTGCGGCATGGCTCTCAATGAGTATGCATCTTGAACTTTATCATTTATGAACTTCTCGCATATTTCACTGCCTGCCAGCATCTTCATCATATTTTCTGCTGAATTAATTTGCTCTTTGTGCTTTTTAGCTCTGTGTATTCTAGGGTCGAGAGCTTTTGTTGTTCCTTTTAGTGCCTCATATACCAAAGATCCAGCAATTTCAATATTTTTCATAGCTACAATCATTTCATACAGGGCCAAAAGCGCGAGTGCAGTAACTGTCATAGAACCATTTAACAGTGACAGCCCCTCTTTGCAGCCAAGTTCTACAGGCGATAAATTATGTTCATTTAATACGTCCATGGTGCTGACTTTATTATTGTTCTTTAAAATATACCCTTCACCCATAAGTGTTAATGCTATATGTGCTTCCACTCCCAGATACCCCACAGAACCTTCTCCCGGTGCAAATGGAATTATATTTTTGTTCAAAAATTCTTTTATTAAAATTAATATTTCCTGAGAAATACCTGAATGACCTTTTCCTGTATTCAGAATCATCATCAATAATATTGCTCTTATTTCTTCATGTTTAAGTGGTTCTCCCACTGCACAGGCATGAGACCGCACTATATTTTTTTGCAGTTGCACGGCATCTTTGGGTGAAATTTTATATCGCACATTTTCTCCAAAACCTGTTGTGACACCATATATCAGTCTATTTTCATCTAAAAATCTTTCTATAATATTCCTGCTCTTAATAACATTTTCTGTGAATGTATTGCTAAATTCAACTTCAGCATTGTATTTTGTTACTGCTATAAACTGCTCCAAAGAAATTAAGCAATCTGTAATAATTACTTTCTTAATATTTTTTACATTTTTAATACTTATTTCTTCATACATTTGAAGCCCTCCTGTAATATCAATGCTTCTTTATTAATTTTATGGCTTTCTTAGGACAATTATCTGCACATATTGTGCATCCCCAGCACTTTTCTATATCATATTTAACTTTCTTGTTATCATCAAAATAAAATGCACCAAAATTGCAAATTCTTGTACATTTGCCGCAGTTTATGCATTTATCTTCATTCCACTGTATATCATAATTTGATTTTGGATATATACCCTTGGATCCTATAGTTCTTGCCATGTAAAGAGGGTAGCAGCAATAACCATCACAGTTGCAAATTGCATAATCTTCTCCATTTTGCATAAGTCCTTTTTTATTAAATACTTTAAGTCTTTTTTTTGCTTCTTCTGCAGAAATAACCTCTCCATGACCTCTGTCATAGTGTGAATTAATCCCGCTGTCAAAATTCATGCATACATCCAATGGTCTGTCATGATAAAACATCATGCATTTGCAGTTACAAGGTATCATATATATTAAATCTTTATGCTTATCTACAAATTCATATGATTCTTCTAAAGTTAAAAAATCACTGTTGTGGACATGCGTATTTTCACCTTTTATTTTTTTGCGTACATCGTCTCCATATATCTCTAAATATATTTTTTTATCCCAATCATTCAGCGCCTCTTTTTTTTCTCTGGGAATTAATGCATATGAATTATATTCATATTGTGCAAAGAATGGGAATCTTTCATAAAAGTTAGCTATTGTATAATATATTGTTGAACCGTCTTCAACTTTTTTTATTATAGCTCTACTGTAGCTTCTTTCTATTAATTCTAAGGGAGCATCACTTATTTTATTGTCAATGATGAGTTTTGAAAGTTCCTGTTCTGTATATTTCCCTTTATTCATATTAACGATTAAATTTCTTTCCTCTTCATTAATCATCAGCTTTGCTTCTTCATAAAATTCTGATGGAGTTTCAAATAATTCCATAGCCTCATTAAACATATTAGCTTTCAATTAACTTCCTCCTAGTATAATAATGTCATAGTCACTAATGACTATGCAGTTAAAACATTTC
>DALZMP010000023.1:0-60740 GCA_032006665.1 Sedimentibacter sp. | reverse complement strand
AGCACAAATTTAAAATATTTTTTATTTAACTATTGACATTTCTTAGCTGGACTATCTTTATATTTTAGAAGGCATATCTACCTCCTAACAATAATAATGGGTCAGCCTCTTTTAATACGCATGCGTAAATTAAAGCTAACCGACCCATTCTCTTAATAAGTTATAATATTTTTACAATAATTACTATTTAACTGTAACTGTTTTAAAATACCAGTTAATTCCTCCAGTAATTGTTGCATCATCTAAAGTCTTACCTTCTTCACCAACTGTGCTTCCATCATTAGTTTCAATCACACCATCAAATACATTAAAACTACCATCAAGAATAGATTTTTCTGCATTTTCAATTGCTTCTTTTGTTCCGTCGGCTACAATGCTCTCATTTAAAGGAGCTATTCCAACCAATCCTTCTTTCATTCCACCATAGTAATTTTCGCCTGTCCAAGTTCCATTAATAACATTTTCAACTGCCCATGTATAATAAGCTGACCAATCCCAAACTGCTGATGTCAATGTTGCTTTTGGAGCATCCTTTGACATGTCAGAATTGTATCCTACTCCAAATGCACCTGCTTTTTCAGCTTCTAACTGTGGGTTAGGAGTATCACAATGCTGTGCAATTACGTCACAACCTTCACCTAACAAAGCTTTTGCTGCATTAGTCTCTTCTTCAGGAGAGAACCAGCTGTTTGTTACTTTTACATAAACTTTAGCATCTGGATTAACTGAATATACTCCCATAGCAAATGCATCAACACCTCCAGTTACCTCTGAATTGTCTTGACCCATAGCTGCTACATATCCAATCAGGTTAGACTGTGTTTTTAAACCAGCCGCAATACCTGTTAAGTATCTGGCTTGATAAATTCTTCCAAAATAATTGTTCAGATTTGATCCATTGCTCTTATAGCCTGTACCATGTGAGAATATTACTTCAGGATACTCTTCTGCCAATGCAGCCATTGTATCCATATAACCCCAGCTTGTACCAAATATAATATTGCATCCTTCTTCAATACATTCAAGTATCGCAGTTTCTGTAGCTGTCGGATCACTGTCATTTACATTGTTTTTACGAATGATTTGGCTGTCATCAAGACCAAGTGCCTCTTGCATTCCTACAATTCCCTGGTCATGTGCATATGTATAACCAGATCCATCTGCCGGGTTTCCTATATGGATAACACCTACTTTAATATCTTCTTTTGCAATAGCTGGAAATGCCTGTGTTTCAGTTGGCTCTTGAGTTGAAGGTTCCTGAGTTGAAGGTTCCTGAGTTACCGGCTCCTGGTCTGCAGGCTTTTGTGAACAAGCTGTAAATAATGTTAATACTAATCCTAATGTTAAAACAATCTTTAAAATTTTTTTCATTTGCTCTCCTCCCTGACATAGGAACATTGCATCTGTCCTATGTTACTTATTTAAATACATTTTACAATAAATAATATTGACAATATAAAAAGAATTGCTACGCAACTTCCGCTAGAGGGACCTATGTCCCCCTAGTATATAAAAAAGCGAATAGTAAACTATTCGCATCATATATAATATAATAAAAATCAAAAAAAACTTCAATAGTCGAACAATTTACGGTTGTTCGGTAGAAACTTTGGATCCATATTACCCACATTATATTGATGCAATAATATTTAATTGTAATTTTATCATTTGTATTATAACTTAAATAATTAAAATACGCAATACAATATTTGACCCAATTCGTAATTAATTGTAAACTATTGAATTACAATATAATTAAAAGGGTGCAAAATCTTGATAAGACCACCATTCTTCTTTTAACAATTTATATTGTTCGTTAAATTGAGTTAAATGTACATTTTCCCATTTTATTAGTAAATCAAATAACTCTTTACTGGCTCTGGATGACACTTTTGATTTAACATTTTCATAAAATGCAACTGATTCTTGTTCCATCTGCATACCAATGCTAAATACAGACATAGTTGAAGATATGTTGTCTTTATCAACCTTACCCCAATTGTAAATTTCAGGAGATGGAATTTCTATTCCAGACTCAAGTATACTTTCTATATTAAATTCTGATTCCCCGCTTAGTTCATTCCACAACTTTTTCAGATACTCTTCATGCTTTCTCTCTTCATCAGCTAATTCTAGAAAAGCTTCCTTAGTGCCTTTAGAAGCAGACTGAGCACTAGCCATTAAATAAAATTCACGCCCTTCTACTTCATTTAATATAGCTTGAGAGATTATTGCCAATTCATCCTTATACACAATTCTTCCTCCTTGATTAATTAAAATTTTATACCGTTATGTTTATTTATAGTGTATATATACCATACATACATTAATTTAAACAATTTTAGATAATTAATACATATTTAAAGGGTAATTAAATATCAACAATATTTTTTTGCTTATACTATTTTATCTCCCTTGTATCTTTCTCCTCCTGCATTCGGAGCTATACCATATCTTTCAGTCCACAAAGTTTTATACTTTAAAGCCTGTGCATGTATACTATCTAACTTTTCGGGAATCATTTTGATTATTTTACCGGGAATACCGGCAACTAATGAGAACGGTGGGATTTCTTGATTACCAAGAACTACTGCTCCTGCTGCAATAATACTTCCTCTACCGATTACTGTTCCATCCATCACTATAGATCCCATTCCTATTAAGCAATGATCCCCAATTGTACATCCGTGAATTATGGCTCTATGACCTATAGTTACAAAGTCTCCTATTATAGTTGAGCAATCATCCGAAACATGAACAACAGAATTATCCTGAATATTTGTATATTTTCCTATTTTGATGCCGTTAACATCCCCTCTTACTACCGTATTGTACCAAATACTGCTGTACTCATCCATTGTGACATCACCAATTATCTGAGAGCCTTCAGCAATATAAGTTTTTTCATTCAATAATGGTAATATACCTTCAAATTCTTTAATCATTTAAAAACTCCTCTTTAAATTCTATAAAACAAGTTACAAATACGTATTCTAGTTAATCTTGATTAACTTATATGATTTAAAATCCATTCTTCAATATCTTTGTACACAGTTTCTCTGTCTAGTTCATTTAAAATTTCATGCCTATCATCTTTATAAAGTTTATATGAAACATCTCTCATTTCTAATTTCATATAATTTTTATACAATTTTAAAACATCACTGCCAAAATTGCCTACAGGATCGTTGTATCCGGATAATAATATAATTGGCAAATCTTTTGACATTTTTGCTAAATTATTTTTATCATACAGGCAAAGCATTCCTTTAAACATATTATAATATGAATTTAAAGTAAATATAAAATTTATTTTTTTATCACTTTTGTATTTATCCACAATTTTATCATCTCTGCTAAGCCAGTCTACATTAGTTCTGGAAGGTTCAAATTTTTTGTTATTTTTACCAAAAACCAGATTAGTTACAAATTTGCTTCTGTATCTCCACCCTTTATGATTTGCAATAATTTTTGTAATTATTAACCCTAACTTCAATAAATAATATGGTTGATATCCTGTACCGATAATTAATGCTCCGTCAATTCCTTTATTGTTAATCGTAATATATTGCCTTACTAAAAAGGAACCCATACTGTGTCCCAGTATAAAATATGGAACATCTGAATATTCTTTCTTTAAAATACTACCAAGCTTGTGAATATCTTCAACTACTGTTTTATTGCCATCAATTTCACTGAAAAATCCACGGCTTTCTTCATTTATTAGAGAGGTCCCATGACCTAAATGATCATTCCCGGAAACAACAATGCCTAATTTTGCCATTGCATTTGCAAATTCATCATATCTGTCAATATGTTCAAGCATTCCGTGAGCAATTTGTAAAATACATATTATTTCATCCTCTGGCACCCACTTAATCGCATGAATTTTAGTAATCATGTCAGCTGAATCATAATAAAATTCTACTTTATTTACCACAGCTACCTCCATTTTTCATATTTGCGGAATTTAAATTTTATTTTACACATTACTTTATTATATGACTCTTTACATTATTTTACAAGACCTATAATTAATTCTAAAATTTGATTGCTATCTCCGCATAAAACAATACATATATTTTAATTAAGATAATTTTTTTATGATATTGAGTTTTATGATAAAAAAAGATATACTTATATTATTATTAATTTTATTTAAAAAATAGGTAGGTGTGAAAATGAAAAGAGTAATTTTCCTCGTTGATATGAATGCCTTTTTTATAAGTTGCGAAAATGCCCGGCATCCGGAGATTATCGGAAAACCTGCTGCTGTGGCAGGCGACCCCAAAAATCGTTCAGGAATTATTTTAACTGCAAATTACGAAGCCAGAAAATTTGGAATTAGAACAACAATGGTTCTTCATGAAGCTTTAAAACTTTGTCCAGGCTTGATTACTATTCCTCCAGATCATAATTTTTATGAACAAAAATCCAAAGAGGTTATGAAAATTTTTTCTTCTTATACTCCTATTATAGAACAAAACAGTATTGATGAGGCTTGGCTTGACATGACAGGCTGTGACGGAATCTTTGGCAATCCCTTGGAATCTGCAAAAAATATTATGGAAAATATCAAAAATGAATTAGGACTATGGTGCTCAATAGGAATATCTGAGAATAAATTTTTGTCAAAAATGGCATCAGAAATGAAAAAGCCTCTGGGTATAACCGAACTTTGGAAAGAGGATATAAAGGATAAAATGTGGCCTCTTCCTATTCAATATATGTATGGAGTTGGAAAACAAACATCAAAAAAACTTCAAAGTATGGGAATTACAACTATTGGAAACTTAGCTGCATCTAATAAAGATTTTTTATTTAAAAATTTGGGTAATTTTGGTGCTGAACTTTTTGATTTGGCAAATGGAATAGATAATTCACAACTGTCAGAACGAGCTGAAAATAGCATAAAATCAATTGGTAGGTCTGTTACATTACCTAAGGACATTTCTGATATGGAATATGCAAAAGCTGTTTTAATGGAGCTTTCAGACGAAGTAGGTATGACCGCCAGAAAATATGGAAAAAAAGGACATACCGTTCAAATTAGTATAAAATACACAAATTTCAAAAGTATAACAAGACAAAAGACAATACCTTCAACCTGCCTCGTTAAGGAAATATATTCCGCAGGAATTGATCTTCTGCAAAAAAACTGGAATAATGATCCAATACGCTTGTTAGGAATAAGTCTCAGTGGATTTGACAATGATTGTGAATCTGAACAAATATCCATATTTCAACTTTCTGAAATTAGCAGTGAAAGAAACGATACAGACAAAATTGACAATCTGGAAAATGCTATACACAATATTCGTCAAAAGTATGGCAATTCAATTATTAAACCTGGAATATTTATTAAATAAAAAATGCTCCGCTACAATGACAGACCTTTTATTTTAATCTATCATCATAATGGAGCATCCGCATACATAAATAACGAACTATTTTACTTCCATAGTTCCAGTTACTTTACCTTCTTTACCTTCATCAGTTGCTAAAACAAATGAATCTTTATATTCTTGGCTGGCAAAGTAGATGTTTCCATCTATTGTAGCATCTTGTACTGAAAATCCATTTGCTTCTACATATACATCACCTTTAAATGTACCACCTTGGATTTTAGCATTTGTACTTTTAACAGTTAATTTTGGCGCAGTCAAAGTGTATCTTTCAGTTACATTGTGATCTTCATCCTGAGCATAAAGAGCGATTTTTCTGTACAAATCTTTAGTTTCATCATTTTTATCATGGAATTCACCTTCAAGCACTAAATCCTTGTCAATACTTAAATCACTTAAAATAGCAATAATCCAAGTACCTTCTTCACTTATAGCATTTATAAATGGTTCTTCTTCATTTACAAGCGAAGCCGTTGTAACAACGTCTGCAGATTGCTCTGTAGGTTCTTCCTTTGTAGGTTGTTCTGCTGGTTTTTGACTACATCCTACAAACGCAAAAATAGTCATAGATAAAACCAGTAATAGTGATACTAACTTTTTCATAATTTCCTCCCATAAATATTATGTAAAATTTTTATATAATCCGGCTATGCCAGATTATATGCAATTAAATTTCTAAATAAAGTCTATTTTAGAAATTTGCATTGCTTTAATAAAATAGCATTTTTTGTTAAAAAAATCAACCCTTTTTATTTAAAATATTTTTTTTTAGCTGGATATAAACCCATTTTTTTACTTAATAATTAATTTATTTTTCATTAAAACCTATTCCATTAAACATTACATCTACAAGATCATCTATATCTTTATCAATGGTTTTATCCTGCGCATCTTCATATGCAGAATCCAAATTACTTTTTATTATGAACATAAACATACTTCCGACAATACTTGAAAATACTATTTTAGGAGGAAGCTTCCTTGCAGTTCCATTTTCAACCATCCTATTATAATAGTCTTCAACAATGATCGTTGCTCTCGAAATCAACTTGCTATAAATTATCTCTTTAATATCTTCATGAAACATTGATTCCGAGACAATAACCTTGAATAATTTAAAATTATTGTGGACAAGTTCCATTCTATCCATAATGATTTCTTTGAAAATTTCTTTATCATCTTTACTATCTTCATTTTGAAGTATTTTCTCAATTGGAGGGATCGCAATATTTTCGACAACCAATTCAATAAGTTGAACTAACAATCCTTTAAGAATATGATTTTTAGTATTAAAATATCTAAAAATTGTTCCTTCCGAAACGCCTGCCTTTTTAGCAATTTCATTTGTGGAGGTCGCACTGTATCCTTTTTCAGAAAAAAGTTCACACGCTGAATTTAATATAAGTTTTTCCTTTTCCGATAACTTGCTATCCGGTGTATCAATAAAATTAGTCATAATAAACCCCTTTTGTAATCAATCTAAGTTTTTTTTAAATTTTTTTACAGCAATCGTAAATATAATCATAAGAAAAATAACCAAAGCAATTGAATCCTGCCAAATGTATCCAATGCCAACACCCTTTAAAATAATGCTCCTGTCTATCCTCAAAAAATATGAGAGAGGGAACATCATGCTTATAACCTTAATCCAATTTGGCATTGCCTCAATGGGAAACATAAAACCTGAAATGAGTACACTAGGCAATATAATAACGATTGTAAATTGCATTGCCTGAAGCTGGTTTTTTGCAAATATTGAAATAAGCATCCCTATAGAGAGTGAACAAAGTACAAACAACATTCCAAGCCCAAGCAAAAGATATATATTGCCTTGAATTTCTACCTTAAACCAAAAGCGACAAAACACCAATGCAAGAAGAAAGCTTGCATATCCTAATGTTATATATGGAATAAGTTTCCCAAGAATAAGTTCGTTTGATTTTACAGGAGTAACTATAAGCTGTTCTATAGTTCCTCTTTCCTTTTCTCGAACCATTGCAAAAGCCGTAAGCATTATAGTTATATTCTGAAGAATCAACCCAACCAGACCCGGTATGGAAAATACATTACTACTCATATTAGGATTATATCTCACCCTTGTATTTAAATCAATACCAGGTGATTTTATATCATAAAATCCTTTTATTTCCATGAATTTTTGTCTTTGATTAATTGAATAAGTATTAGAAATTAACACTCCGCTATTTAGTGCGGTTCTTGCAACTGTAGGATCTGTACCATCTATGACCAGCTGCGGTTGAGGACTTTTATTTTTTTTGAGCATAACTGCATAGTCGGATGGTATTATTAACCCTGCCTTAGCTTTACCTTTATCAATAAGCCTGTTAAGATCCTCAAAACTATTAACATCATAGTCAAACACAAAATAACCAGTGCTCTTGAATTGATCAATAAATTCTCGGCTCTCCTGCGTTTTACTCTGATCAAACACAACCGTAGAAATTCTATCAACATCCGTATTTACAGCATATCCAAACAACAACATCATTCCAACAGTCATAAAAATTGGCATTCTAAGGCTTATTTTATCTACTGATATCTGTAAAAATTCTTTTTTCATTATTGCCATAAATCTTTTGAAATTAAATTTTGATCTCATATTATCACTCCAAGAACTTCATTTCTTTATATGAATTAACCTTTTTATGTGTAACATTTTCCACTATTGTGATAAATACATCTTCAAGATTATTTGCATTATATTTTGATATAATATCATTTGTCGGAGCAAACTCCATTAAATTACCATTGAAAATCATACCTATTACATCACAGCTTTCTGCCTCATCCATGTAATGAGTTGTTACCAACACAGTGATGCCTTGTCTTGATAAACTATTGATTATCTCCCAGAATGTTCTGCGTGATACAGGGTCAACCCCTCCAGTAGGCTCGTCAAGTATTAAAAGTTGAGGCTTGTGAATAAGCGCACATCCAAGAGCAAGTCTTTGCTTCCATCCTCCCGAAAGAGTTCCTGCATAACATTTCTCTTTACCCTCGAGGTTAGCCATTGTAATTAGCTCCTTTTTTCGTTCAGCAGCAATTTCTTTTGGAACTGAATATATTTGAGAGTAAAAATTTAAATTTTGTTCAACCGTTAGATCCTCATATAAGCTAAATTTTTGCGACATGTATCCTATATTTTTCCTGACCAGCTCAGTATCCTTGACTATATCATATCCCATAACCTTTGCATTTCCGCTTGTAGGTGTAATAACACCACAAAGCATACGAATTGTTGTCGATTTACCTGAACCATTAGGTCCTAAAAATCCAAAAATCTTTCCTCTGTCAACATCAAAGCTTATATCATTTACTGCTGTGAAATCTCCAAATTTTTTAGTCAAATTTTTAACCTCAATAGCGTTATCCATTTAATCAGCTCCTATTATCACATTTGCAATCATACCTGCACTTAAATCACTGGTATTACTGTCTAGTCTTACCTTTATTGCTATAACTGTATCATTCTCCTTGGCTTCAGTCGTTTCTATATTTTTAGGAGTAAATTCCGCTTTAGGAGATTTATAAATAATCGTACCTGTTATATCAGTATCCGGAAGTGCTGAACTTCTAACAATAACTTTCTGACTTAATTTTACCCTTGAATTATATTTTTGTGGTACATAAACCTTAATCCAATACTCACGGTTTTCCTGAACAGAAATTATATTTGTGCCTGATGTTACTACTTGACCGACATCAATGGCCTTGTTAAGTAAAATCCCATCAACAGGTGATTTTATAGTACATTTTTCAAGTTGAAGATTTGCGCTGTCAAGAGCTGCTTGCAGCTGTTCAACATTTGCTTCTGCCGCTTTTATTGACTGCGGTGTAGAACCTTCCTTCAACAAGCCGTACTGTGCAAGAGCTGATTCATAATTAGACTGCGCAACTAATATGGCTTCATCTGTAGACCCACTCTCTACCAAATCTAACTGCGCTTTTGAAACATTAAGATTATCTCTTGCATTTATAAGTTGTTGCTTCGCTTGGTCAAACGCATTTTTTGCATCATCAACTTGCTGCTCTGATACAACTTCCGTATTAAAAAGTTCTTTTTGTCTTTCAAGATTGCTGTTTCTGTAATCATAATTCGTTTGAGCTGAATCAACAGCATCCGACGCCTGTTGATACAATGCTTTAACTTTAGAAATTTCTTCCGGTCTTGCACCATTTTTTGCTTCATCAAGTTTAGCTTTTGCAACATTTACCTCTGCCTCAGCTTTATCAAGCTGCTGTGGTCTTGTTCCATTTTTAATCTCCTCCAATGCGGCTTCAGCTCCTTTTACAGCTGCCTGACTTTTTTTCACTTGTATCTCATATGGTTGTGAATCAATTAAAGCTATAACATCATCCTTATGAACTAAGTTTCCTTCATCAAGCAAAACTTGAACTATTTTACCATTTACCTCTGAATTAATGTCGATTTGCGTAGCCTCTATTGTTCCACTTAGTTCTAAATCATTTTTTTCAGAACAAGCTGTAAGACTTAACGAAATAATAAATAAACATATAAAAATTGCCTTTTTCATAATACTTTATAATCCTCCTATGTCGCTACAATGAGTGAGTACTCACTCATTGTAGCGCTAAAAATTTTTTTTGTCAACAATATACAGAAAAAATTTTTTAATAGCAGATAATAAAAAGGCATCCTGCTTCAATTTTTGTATAAAATTGAAATAGGATGCCTTCATCTAAAATATACTTTCTGAATCTAATCCGCTGTTTATCATGCTCAACTGTGCCTTAAAGCGATACATTTCTGCCATTAATGCATAGTCTTCCTGATTTATATCATCATTATTTAAAATATCTGTCAGACCTGTACCTTGTAAAATCTGCATCAACGCACTTGCCTGATTATCATTATTTATATTAAAATTATATAATCCTGTACCATATGTATTTGTGCTTAACATTTCTGCATTTGCTTCGGCTATATTAAATGATTCTGTAACCAAATTTGCAGATACCGGTTGCCCATAATAACCCATGACTTTAGTCACATAATTTTGAGTCTCTCTAAACGGAGGGATTCCTTCATATTTTATTACATTACCAGGACCGGCATTATATGCGGCTAAGGAAAGTTCCATGTTGCCATCAAATTTATCCAGCATTTGTCTTAAATATTTTGCTCCACCCATAATATTCTGTTCTGGGTCAAATGAGTTCGTAACTCCCAAACTCTTTGCTGTAGCAGGCATCAATTGCATTATTCCCTGAGCTCCTGCTGTAGATTCGGCTTTAGGGTTAAATCCTGATTCAGCTTTTGCAACAGATTTTAATAAATTAACAGGAACATTATATTTTTTCGCTGCTCTTTCAAAAATCTGATCAAGGTTGTCTCCATTATTAGACAATTTTGAACTTAATATATTAGAAAAATTTCCTCTATTTATTTCTTTCTTATCAGCATTTTCAGATTTTAAATTATTTGCATAAATCTGGCTATTTCGGTTAGCAATTTCGATAGACATATAACCTTCCTCCAAACTTTAGACTAATATTAAACTATACTATTGTAAGTATATCATCATCTGCTATTCTGTACAATAAATAATTTAATTATTTTGTCAATTCATTTAATTAATGATTCTAATTAGATGTACACTTTGGCGCAGCTGCTAATCGAGAAAAAAACATGCAATTTATTTTATATGCATGTCTTTTCTTGCTTATGTTTAAAAGGATTTTAGAAAAAAATTAGTATCATTAGTAATTATTATAATACACATTAATTATATAAAACAAATATGAAATATTTATAATTTATGTAAAGTTTTATATAGGTATAAATTCGCATATTTATTGTCATAAAACATATGCATAATATAAAATAAAATTATCACTAAGATAGTACACCGCTGATGAAAATAATTATTGTATTTGAACCCATAATTATCAGATAATTTTTTATGGACAATATAAATGTTTTTCCCTTATCCTGAACCTTATAAAACTTATTAATATTTTTTTGCACAAAGAATAATGTTAGAACTGAAATTAAACATAAAGGTGATAAATATTTCAAAATAACCATTATTATCACGGAAATATAAGTTAAATAATATAATCCCGCATATAAGTAAAGTGACTTATTCCCTAAATAATATGGTAGGGTATGCCTTTTAACCTTAATATCTTTTTCTAAATCACAAATGTTATTTGCAAGCATAATATTTGCGGTAGTACAAAATGGAACAGTCGAAAATAACAAAATTTTAAGTATTGACATAATTTTTAAATTAATGTTGATTGATTGATAATCTATATTTAAAGAAATGAATGTTCCTTTTGGCATATTTATGTATAATAATATAAATGGTATTAACAACCCGTAAAACAGCCCTGAAAAAACTTCACCTAATGGCTGCCTCGATATTGGCACAGGTCCAAAGGTATAAAATATACCACACAAAAAGCACAAAACGCCAACTAAAAGTACAACTAAATCCGTAAGATATGCCAGATACAATCCAAATGCAGCACTAATCAGAAGCATTACATATATAATATTTAGTGCTGTCCTTCTGCTGAATTGCAACTTCTCGTTATTGGTCTTGGTATCAATATAATTATTAATTGCGGTTGTAGTTAAATCAAATACAATCATAGATATAAAGAAGATAAATGTTAATTTCCAATTAATTGGTTCTTTCATGTAAAATAAAAATGCAATTGAAATTAAAAATGCAAATATGCTGGTAATCTTAGTCCTTACCTCGACATAGTCAATAAAATTTTTAAAATGTTGTATCACCTGTTATACCGTCCTTGTTTCTTTGTAAATTACCCTTCTACATTGTATCATTAAAGTTTAAATCGCGCTACATAAGTTTCCGAATAGCACAATGTAACTTTTCTATACCGGTTATTAAGTCAATCTCATTTGCATATGAATACGAAAGACGAATTGTACTATTTTTATTAAAATCATAGACATTGCCGGGATTAATGAGAATCTGTTCTTTAAGCAAGGTATAGAACAATTTGTCTATTGGCACATTTACAGTCAGTTTCAACCAAATATAAAAGCTGCCTGTTGGTACGTTCCAATGTGCAATATCTTTGAAATACTTCTCTAAAATTGACAAGACTAAATCTCTGCGGTTCTTCAATTCTTTACGTAAACTATCAAGATAAGCATCATAGCATCCTGTGGAAAGCAATTCTGTTAAGGCCCACTGTGACATCGAACTGGCACCGTAATCAATCTGCATCTTTACATCACCTAATCGTTCTACGACAGATTCAGGACCCACTAACCATCCGATTCTAAGTCCTGGGGCTAATGTCTTAGAAATAGTCCCTAAGTATAAAATCATCCCATTTTGATCCATATTTTTCAAGGGCTTTGGAGGTTCTTTATCAAACCATAAATCGCCATAGGCATTGTCTTCTATAATAGGTAAACTATTGTCTGTACAAAAGCGGAAAAGCTCATGCCTTCTTGCATCTGACATTAAAATCCCTGTAGGGTTATGGTAAGTAGGAATTGTGTAGAGCAGCGCGTCTTCTGTCTTTTTCTTCTTTGTGTGAATATTCCAATAAAGAATTCCTTCTCTATCCATTGGAACACCTGAAAGCTTCATCCCTGCAGACTGGAAAACCTGCAATGATTTTAAATACGAAGGTGATTCTGTGTAAACTACTGACCCTGGCTTCAACATACATACAGAAATTAGCTGTAAAGCCTGAAGCGAGCCTGATGTAATTAAAATACATGATGGCGGTGCATCTATTCCTTGTTTTTTCAGCCTTAATGATAAAACTTTTCTTAATTCCAATAGACCAAGGGGCTCTAAATAGTTTAAAGAAGAAATGCAATCAGGTAATCTTTGAAAAACGTCTCTCATCATCTTGTGAGGGAACAAGTCCGGTGACAGTTCTCCGGTTCCAAGGCGAATGATACCATCTACAAATTCTAGTTTGTTAATAGCTTGAATTGTTGGTACGTTTTCTTTAAATGAACCTGATTTAAGATAATTACCCCAATCCGGCGGTGATGTTGACATCAGTAGTGACCAAGTGTTACTCACTACCCTAGTTCCTTTTCCCGAAACTCCTTCTAAAATACCATATGATGACAATTCCTCTATCGCTCTTACAACTGTGCTTCTGTTTACTCCAAAAATTTGAGCTAAAATACGCTGGGATGGCAACATACTGCCTATAGTCCAATCTCCAGATGAAATTTTAACGCTGATATAATTTACAATTTGTTTGTATAAAGGATCCTTACTATCTTTTTCCGGAACCCAATCAATATTAACAATATTTGTTTTTGCTTTAAAACTATTCATATTTATATTCTGATCTCACCGCAGGCAAGAATAGAAGCCATTCCTCCAACCTGAATTTTTACACTACTTTCAGTTACATATAGTTTGCTCACAATTTTTGAAGGGCGATTCATGGCCTCCCCTTGAATAAAAATGTTCTCAACTTCTTCATGCAAAAGACCATTTTTATATAAATAATAGGTTAATGCACCGTTTGATGTACCGGTTGCCGCTTCTTCATCTATATCATAAAGCGGCGCAAAATTTCTGCAGTGAATTGCTCCATCATTTGTGTTAATTGTGAAAGCATGAACGCCTACAACTTTATACTTTTCCGATATCTTAGAAAGAGCATCAAAATTTGGTTTGATAGCAGACAGTTCTTCTTCGTTCCTTACTGGCATCATAATATCAGGCAGTCCAGTAGAAATCATTTCCGGAATCAAAACTGCACCTGTTTTGCTACCGGTTAGTATCTCGCCTTGTCCCTTGAAAGATAATCCCATTATACTGTAAAGTTCATTTAAATACTTTAAATCGCTGATTTTGTTAATAGCTTCAGGTGATCCCATATCCATGAGAACAGAATTTTTTGACACGTCAATATTTAATCTACCAGCTTTGGTAAGATTTATATACGAAGAACCACTCTCTACAAGTTTTGAGTCAGCTAAGGCACAAAATGATCCAATGGTAGCGTGTCCGCAAAGATCTACCTCTGCAGCCGGTGTAAAATACCGAATATTAAATTCCTTCTCTCCAATTTGCTTAATAAACGCAGTCTCAGAATAACGAAGCTCTGCTGCGATTTTACGCATTACTTCCGAATCAGGAAATTCTGTTCCCTTATCAAGTATTACTACTCCGGCAGGATTTCCCCCAAATAATATATCTGTAAAAGCATCTACAATATAAAATTTCATTTTACCACTCCTCATAATCACTATCTTATTGTTATATTGTACCATATTAAAAACATATGTGTAAAATTATTATTTCATAAATTCATATAACTTCTATTTAGAAATAAGGTTCAAAATATTAACTTTATACCAACTTTTTATCTGCTAAATACTGTTCAAATATATTTAAACTTTCTTCAAAATTCTTTCTTCCATAACCCATTCTAAAATATTGTCCTTCATAGTCGTACATGTTAGAAGGCAGAAGCAATACACCCGCCTTTTGCACTAAATCTTCGCAAAATACATCTACAGGTTGCTCTATCTTTATTTTATGAAATGCAATAGGTCCGCATTGAGGAGTATTGTTTTGAAAAAGCTTATCATACTTAACAAAGAATTTATTGGCAATATTAAGATTCTCTTTGATAATATCCATATTTCTTTGAAGTAACTTATCGCTATGCTTTAAAGCAATAATTGAAAGTATTTCAGATGTACAACTATTACAAATACTTAGATAATGTTTAAACTTAGTCATTTTTTCAAGAATTTGTTTATTCTTCGTTGCAACCCAACCAATTCTCAAGCCAGCAAGCCCATAAGCTTTTGACATAACGCCTAAAGATACAGCTTTATCATAAATATCACATATCCATGGTCTCTTAATCCCATCCAATTCTAGACCTCTATACACCTCGTCTGCAAAAATGTAAATACCATGTTTTTCAGCAATGTTGCATAAACGTATAATTTCATCTTCTTTAAAAGTATATCCAGTAGGATTATTAGGTGTATTTATAGCTATCAATTTTGTATTTGGTTTGATTAGTTTCTCAAGCTCATCAAAATCTATACTCCAACCGCTTTCTGTATCTTTTAAATACCAGCGGCTTAACTCACATCCTTCTGATATTGCAATCTCATACAGAGATTGATATACAGGAAACATACTTATTACATGATCACCTTTCTCCAGCATGACGTTCATATAATCAAAAATCGCTTCTTGTGCTCCAGTATGCATAAGTATTTCATCTTCTTTAATGTTTTTATAAAGTCCAGAAACTAAACTCCTAAGCTCAGGATTTCCTGCCACTTCCGTATATCCCAACCAACTATGCATTAACTTTTCTTCCGAACCTGGCTCATATTTAAGCAACTCAGCTACTTCCATTGCCTCACAATCGGACTGAGTCAAAAGATACGGAGCTGTAAATTCATATTTTCCAAAATATACTTCTAGTTTAAAATCGTTTATTTTCATTTTTATAACCCTTTCATATATAAATTTTAAGATCGACCTTATTTATATATGAATTATATCAAACTTTTTTGCTTTTGCATCCATCCATTTCATAATTTTAACCCAACCAATTTTATACTTCATAATCCATAACCAATTATGTATTATGTGGAATTTATTTACAGATGAAAAAATATATATTGCAACATCTATTGCCAAAGAGTTTTCTCCTACGTGGATTGATGATTATACTTTTGAGTATAACGATCCAAATAATAAACAAAGGCCTTTATATAAACTAAATTAATCAAAACCACAAGGAAATTAATCCTTGTGGTCGGATGATTACAGAAGCACGAAAAATTTAGTTCAGAAGGAAAGATTGTTAAGTAACCCTTAAGAATACAGAAGCACTATCAAACATAGAGCTAAAACCACTCCAAAAATATAAATTGAATAAGTTATACTGTTCATTTTATATCTTGCTTTCTTTGCTTCCATGGTAATATCAGTTGTGTATTCAATATCAGGAATATTTATGTTACTAATAGAATTTAATCCCTTATTTATCATATCTTTAGAATTTTTTTTATATTTTAAAGGCATCTTTAATAAAAGACTCATGCTGTTGCTTATTAAAATAATCAGCTTTAACAATCCAACATCAAATAACCTCAATATAAATGAACTTATTTTAAATATAAATGTAAATAACGGTACACAGAAATCTTCTTCTAAACTAAACCAATTTAAAGCCGGATTTTCATACCACCAATTTTCTCCTGATCCTTTTTTCAATACTTTTCTTATAAAAAATGCATATATTAAGGCTCCAAAGAATATAGAAACAAAAGATGATTTTATATTTTCGAAGCTATAAAAGTTCATATCTATTTTATCATAAATATTAAAAGATTCAGCAGCTTTATTAAGTATATTCATTATGACCCCAGGGTATAGACCTATAAATATAATCATAGCGGCAAGTATTGTCATCGGAACTAAAGCCCTACCTGTTACTTTCATTTTTATATTTTCTATATCATGGTCACTTTTCTCAACAAATACTGCTATAAACAATTTCAGAAGATATGCTGTAGTAAATGCACTGCTTATTACAAATATCCCTTCACCAACATATAACCAAAATCCGCCGTATAAGTGAACTGCCTCAGATAAAGCATGATGCAGTAAATTCTTGCTTATAAATCCATTAAATCCCGGAACACCCATGATAGCGCAAGAGCCTATAAAAAAGCATATTTTCAAGAGTTTCTTATTGCGGCCAAACCCTCCTATACCATTTATACTTAACTCATGTAATTTCATATATATTACACCTGCGCTCAAGAAAAGCAATACTTTGAATATCATATGGTTTATTATGTGATAAAGTGTTCCATACAAAGCTATTGCTTTATGTTCATGAAGTATTCCCATAAGCGCTATTCCGACTATTATATATCCCATTTGACTCATGCTGCTGTAAGCAAGTATTCTTTTTATATTTCTCTGAAACATGGCTAAAAATCCACCCATGAACATGGTCATAAATCCCAGAACAAGCAGTATAACAGATATATAAACATCACTTAATCCCATTATTTCTGATGTAATTAAAATTCCAAATATCCCTGTTTTAAGCAGTACTCCGGATAATATTGCACTTGCCGGAGCAGGGGATGCAGGATGGGCTTTAGGAAGCCATATGTGTAATGGATACATACCTGCCTTTACGCCAAATCCAATCATTAATAGTCCGGTAATAACATATTTTACATTTCCTATGTCTTGTATTACAAATTTTATTTTATCTATATCTAAAGTTTGAGTATAGTCATAAAGTAAAAACAATCCCATTAATAAAATAAGTCCACCGGACACTGCCATAATTATATATGTTTTTCCTGCATCATGAGAGTATTCATCTTCATCATGTATTATTAAAGGATATGACGATAAAGACATAATTTCAAAAAACGTAAATAAATTTATGAAATTATTAGACATAAATATTCCTAATGTACTCCAATAGGTAATCATAAAAAACA
Organism: Sedimentibacter sp.; assembly: GCA_032006665.1. Classification (GTDB taxonomy): domain Bacteria; phylum Bacillota; class Clostridia; order Tissierellales; family Sedimentibacteraceae; genus Sedimentibacter. The sequence continues at coordinate 42,824 of DALZMP010000023.1, read as the reverse complement.
AATAATATCTGTTTCTATTTTTATAACTTAATAAATACTGTGTTGAATATATAGTTATTAAAAACCAAATCAAAGCCGTAAGCCACACAAATATATATCTAAACATGTCTAATTTTAAATACAGCCCAATTCCCATTATATTAGGCACAAAAACTTCTAATCTCTCATTCATAACACTTGGGTATAAGGAAGTTATGATTAATAAATTAATTCCAGTCATTAATATATTTAATATGTTTCTTCCTTTCCCTTCTGTTTTACCTATCATAAATCCTATAAGAGAAACTATAAGTGGTATAAGTATTATATAAATCAGAACTATTTGCAAATTCAAATAATTCAACCTCCTTAAATTAATACATAATCTCTGCTGCCATATTTCTCAAAAAATCTAATACCATATTAGGAAACAACCCCAAAAATACAGTAATAACAGTTATACATATTATTGGAATCAGCATTCTCAACGGTGCTTCTTTCTTTATAACAACTTCATTATCTTCCTTTGTGAAAAAAGCTGCTACAGAAATAGGAAAAAGATACATTGCTGTAAGAAGGGCGCTAATTAAAAGAATGGCAGGAAATCCTGCTTTTCCCTCCAATAATGCTCCTTCAGCTAAAAGCCATTTGCTTATAAATCCGTTTGTAGGCGGTATACCTATTAGTGATATAGCGGATATTGTAAAGCATAACATAGTAGTAGGCATTGATTTGCCTATTCCACCTATTTCAGATATTTCTGTTTTTTCTGTAGTGAAGATTATAGCGCCTACACAAAAGAACAAAGTTATTTTTATCACTGCATGGTTCAATAAATGCATCATTGCACCGGTAAAAGCATTCTTATTTAAAAGCAGTATTCCAAGTAAAATATATCCTAACTGGCTTATTGTTGAATATGCCAGCCTTTTCTTTAAATTTTTCTGATGTAAAGCAAGAAATGATCCCATGAGTATTGAAATTATTACAAATACTATCAAATATTTATTAGCACCCGTAAACCTTACTGCACCTGCTCCAAATATATAATAAGTAACTCTGGTTATAGCAAATATTCCGGACTTCACCACTGCCACGGCATGGAGTAAAGAACTTACCGGAGTTGGAGCTACCATTGCTTCAGGCAACCATGAATGAAATGGAACCAAGGCGGCTTTTACTCCAAATCCTATAAACATAGCAACGTAAATTATAAAATACATTTGTTTATTTTCTAAAGAAATTCCATTTACAATACCACCAGGAACAAAAGTAAGGTCATTAGTCAAGCTGAACAAAATTAACATTCCCATGAGTGCAACTGTCGCTCCTGCAAAGGAATATATTAAATACTTGTTGCCGCTTTTTAACGCTTCCCTGCTTCCCGAATGAATTACCAACGGGAATGTTGTTAATGTCAATAATTCATAAAATAGGTAAAGTGTAATGAGGTTACCTGCAAATGCAATGCCCAGCGTTACACCTAATGTCATAATAAAATATATAAAAAATCTTTTTTCTTTTCCCTCATGATGCATATATTCCATTGAATAAACACATGTGAACGCCCATAAAACAGATACCAACAGGGAAAAAAATATACTTAACTTGTCTACTCTAAAATATATATCTAAAAATTCACTTATTTTAATTACGTGAAGACCTACACCGTCAAAATTTGACACTACATATATAACAAATATCAGATTTATTAAAATAACTGTACCTGCAAGTATGTTCCTAACTTTTTCTTTGGAGCCGCATACTGCCATTATAATAGCAGATAAAAAAGGGAAAATAACAGGGAGTAAAATAATATTATTCATGCTTTTCTCCTAAACTAAACCAGTTCTGATTAAATTAATTATTCCTTCGGAATTAATTCCCACATATAACATAGCTATAACAAGTATTGTAATAGGCATCAATTCCTTCATTGATTTCTCTTTGCTTTTATATACTTTATCACTTAAATTTTCTTCATTAAAAAATCCATTTATAGAGATAGGTAAATAATATACCGCATTTAATAAACTACTTGCGAGAATTACTATTATTAGTAATAATTTATTTGCTCCTATACTGTCAATTGCCAGATACCACTTGCTGACGAATCCCGGTAAAAGTGGTATTCCAACTAAAGATAATGATGCTATAAAGAAAAGTGCTAACGTGTACGGCATCTCTCTTCCAACACCTTTTAAATCTGAAATTTCCTTTTGTCCAGTTTTTTCTATGATAGAACCTGAGCAGAGAAAAAGTACCGCTTTTGTAACTGCATGACCGATAATATGATAAATGCATATTATATATCCCAATTCTGTACCCAATCCTATAGCAAAATATATATATCCTATTTGTGCCACACTTGAATATGCTATAACCCTCTTTAGATTTTTCTGAAATATTGCTAAAACAGAACCCATAATCATACCTAAGCTACCAAGCGCCAGTATAATATTAAGTACAGGTGTAGCAGATATAATTTCTTTTCCCATCACTCTATAAAGCACATTGAGTAGAAACAATACATATGCTTTTAAAACCAAGGAAGACAATATTGCACTTGATGAGGTTGGAGCGTTTGAATGCGCATCGGGCAGCCAGGTATGCAAAGGAAACAAAGCGCTTTTAACTCCTACGCCTACAGTAAACAGACCCAGTGTTATAATTATTGCTTGCGGATAATCCGTATAGTTTTTCATTAAACTTTCATGAATATATGTCATGTTGAGATGGCCTGTCATGGAATATAAAAAAGCAATTCCCATAAGTACCAAACCTGATCCCAGACAGCTCATAATCAGATACTTCAATCCTGCTTTTATATTCTCTTTTTTATCCTTTACCACAACTATGCCACATGAAGCTAAATTGGCTATTTCTATAAACACATACACATTAAACATATCATTAGAAAATACAATTCCTAAAAGTGAGCCAACTAAAATATTTATTAAAAGATAATATAAAGGAATCTTTTTTTCACTTATATCATGTTCGATGTTATACGATGAATACCAAGACACCAAAAGCGATATAGATGCAAAGAGAACGGCTATAATGCACTCTGTAATACCTATTTTAAACTCAATTCCATATGGTGCATTGAAATGACCTATCTTATAAAAGTAACTTCCATTGTAAATCACATATCTCAAGCAAGATATGAATAATATAAGACATGTTGTAAAAGAAATAATACTTAAAAACTTAACTCCTGAATTCTTTTTTATTAATGGCATAATAAAAGCTATTAAATATAATATTAATATACCCATTAAAGGAAAGCTTTTTATTATTGTCAAATTTATTCCTCCCCTTTTTCTAAAATATCATTTAATTCTATAGTTCCATATTTTTCATTCATTTTAATAGTAAGTGCTAGTGCCAGTGCTGTAGTACTAACAGCTACAACTATACCAGTAAGCATAAGTGCCGTAGGAATCGGATTTACATATGCTGAGGTTCCTTTAAATTCATCCACTATTATAGGTGCAGCATTGCCAATTATATAACCTTTCGCTATTAAAAACAAAATTACTGATGTGTCCATTATGTTCATTCCTATAATTTTCTTTATTAAATTACTGTGCAATAAAAGAGTGGCAAAACCTATTCCAAACAAAATAATAGCGGCTGTTTCATAATAATTTGTTAATAGTCTTTCCATTTTCAAATATCTCCTTCTTCGAATAAGCAATAAAAAAAGTACATTGTTACAGCAACTACTGTTCCTACTATTATATTAAGCGGCAATAAAAATCCACCACTTATAATATCTCCAGGATTACCAAGAGGCGGCTGAGGCCAGTGAAATTCATTCCCTCCTGATATAAAAATATATCCTTTCAACGCTCCATATATAAAAACTCCAATTGTCATAAAACGAAGCAATGTAGAAAACTTTAACTTGTTTTGAGCAAATTCTTTTCCAAACACTATTCTATAAAGGATAAAACTGACACCAATTATTGTTCCTCCGGAAAATCCTCCACCGGGACTTAAATGTCCGTGAAAAATAACATATACTCCAAATATCTGGATAAATGGTATCAAATTTTTGACAACTACATTCAAAATTTTATCATTCATAATTTCCTCGCTTATTATTTCGATTTCTCTTTTTTAAGAACAATTAAGACAACTATTGCAGAAGTAAACAGCACACTTGATTCTACAAACGTATCAAAAGCTCTGTAATCCAATATTATTCCTGCAACTATGTTAGTTGCACCTGTTTCTTTAGTGGCATTCTCTATATAATGACTAGTTACATCATTATTGGTAGGCGTATTTTTCATTCCAAACTGGGGTAAGTCCTTAGAGCCCATTAGCAATATAACAGTTATTGCTAAAGTAATTAAGACAGCCATCACTTTTCTCATTTTTTGACCCCTCTTATCCTTTTTAATGTTAGTATTAATAAAACAGTCGTAATACCTACACCAACTGCTGCCTCTGTAATAGCTAAATCTGGAGCTTGGAGCTGCTGCCACAGTATGGCCATAATTAAGCTATAAACTGCAAATACTATGATTGAACCAAGTAAGCTTTTCATAGAAGATACAGCTACAGAAGAAAATATTAAAAATATAAGCATTATTATACTAAATACCTTCATTTACTTAACTCCGTCCTGTTTATTCTGCAAATTAGTTCTAATAAATTCTGCTTTACCAATTAGATGAGAAGCTGTTGGATTTGTTACCCATATAAATACTAAAACTAATAACATTTTCAAAGATACAACATTGAATCCGTTAAAAACGATAAGCCCTATTAAACAAAGCAAGGCTCCTAAAGTATCACATTTAGCTGCAGCATGAATTCTTGAGAAAACATCAGGAAATCTTATGATTCCAATTGTTCCAACTAAGAAAAAAAATAATCCTCCTAGTATGAACACTCCACCTACTATATTGATTAACATTATTTACCTCCTAATTTTTCAATATAATTTGCAATAACAATAGAAGATATAAAACTTATCAATGCATATACTAAAGCAACGTCTACAAAGAAATTTTCTTTGAATACTAAAGATATCATAAGAATTAATATTATAGTTTTAGTTCCAATTACATTAATTGCTATAAGCCTGTCTGCTGCTGTCGGACCTTTAATAGCCCTGTAAATAGACCCGATAACAACAATCGACATAAATATTATCGCAAAAATTAAAATTTCAGTCATAATTTAATTCCTCTTTCTCAAAAAGAATACTTTCAAGAATATTATTTTCTACACTTTCCACAGCTTTCAAATCCAAACAATGTATGACTAACCTGTCCTCTGTCATGTCTAATGTTAAGGTACCAGGAGTAAGCGTTATAGAATTTGCTAATATGGTTTTATTCAATTCGTTTTTTAATTTAGTATTTGTGGTTACTATAGATGTTGAAATGTTGATTTTAGGACTTAACACTATTTTTGCAACGTGAAAATTGGACTTGAATATTTCTTTTATTAAAATTACAATATATAAAAGTAAATATTTCATATTTGATATTGATGCTGATGCTGATATGCTACTATTCTTTCTACTATCGTTCAAAAGTTCATTATTGAATACAAAAATTATCGCACAGACTACAACCCCTACTACAATTCTCTCGAAATTGAAGTTTTGGGATAAAATAATCCAAAACAAAACATATAATCCGAATATTTTGTATTTCATTCGTTTCTCCTCATATAAAACTATTTCGTTCTCCCCTATATATTACTATTTTCTGATATATTAGTCCACACTTTTATTCATTTCAAAGCTTACAATATATGGAATTACATTATACTTCTAAATTCTTCAATATATTACTATAAGTTTGTTTTAACTTGCATTATTTGCATATTATAAATTTTGTATTAATTAAAAAATCAGTTCTGAAGTTTTGTTAATTTTATATCAAACTTTAGCTGAAGAGTCTACTAATGCAACTGCCTTATCAAATTGTATAGATATATATTTTTATGATTAAGTATAATGCCTACATATATTTTACATTAATTAATAAAAATTTTCAATTTATTTTTAAAATAAAAACTCCTGTCCATTGGAACAGAAGTCATCTATCTTAAAGCCTTCTACACTTATAATTCTATTTTATACAAATTCATTTTGAATTATCCATTATATTCGTCAATTAATTTTTCAATTTTCATTTCGTACCTCATTAACCATTACGCATTCTCTCTTACAGATATAATCTGTGGATTTTTATTACTAAACACTTGTTTCTCCGCCCTTTTTACTAATATTGGCTGAATGAGCGGATATGTCAATTTTGACGGTAATTCGTCAAAATTTAACTAAACAGTTATTAATCTCATTATCCAGCTATCTTTCACCCCTAAGCCCCATTTTATCAACTTTTCACCAATTCGTCAGTCAAAAATAACCGTCCATCTCAATGGCTGCTACAAAAAATCCTGCAAGAAATTATTCTTACAGGATTTCGTTATTTAAAAAATCGGAGTGAAAGGATTTGAACCTTCGGCCTCATGGTCCCGAACCATGCGCGATACCAAGCTTCGCTACACCCCGACAACGTTAACATTATATATCAAACAAAATTTTTTGTCAATTTATTTTTGCTGTTGCCCCACGTCTTAATTCAGCTGATGACTATCACATATTCCTCTTACCTCATTAAGAGATTGATTCCAATCATTAAAAGGGTCTATCAATATGAAACTTTCCAACTTCAATTCATGGAGTATCGATATTTCTCTCTTCTGTCTTTCTTCAAGGCAAGCTATATACCCATCAAAATTTTCTAATCCATTACGAACACCATATGCCCCTTTTGTATGGTAATTTATTACTTCATCAAGCCATTTCTTATCTCTTTCTCTAGACACCAGTGAAATTCGCTTATTTATGTCAGTACACTTAAGATAAAAGATTACAGGGTTCATCTCTTTGATAATTTCATTAATACTACTAACATAAGATTTGCTGACTTTATATGGAAAATCTAAACGAATCATTGTTTCACACATAGAGTTTTGTAACATACAACAATTAAAAATATATGTCATACGTTTATCACTATCCTCGACAAATTTCTTCCATTTATTTAGCATAACTTTTTTCTCAGTATCCCATGGTAAAGAATCATAAATCTTATATTTTAGTAATTTATCAAAAATTTTACCTTCCATTTTTGATAATGGAACGATATATCCATTGTTTTCAACGGTAGCTTTTTTTAAAATCATATCCTGTTCTTCTTCCGAAAAACTACTAAGTTCTTTCTTTGACAAATATCCATGGAATTCATAATCTGCTGGATGATTTTTAGTACCCTCATCTACAAAGCATATATTTTCATCACTATCTTTCAAGTAATCAGCTATATATTTTGATGTACTGCTTTTCCCTGAACCAGGAAGTCCTTCAACAATAATAAGTCTATGTTTCATTTTATACCTCCCCTAATGTAAAAAATCTTTATGTTGCAATTTTTTACACCAGTTGTTAATATACCATTATTCTACAACAAACGCACTTAAAACCGTATTACGACAATTCAAAGCACTGCTATTAATAAGTATAATATTTTGAAATGTTTTCCAAATTTATTATCAATTTTTTTGACTTTTTCACTAATCCCAAACGTCCCCACAGTTTCACTATTTGGACATCTTAGTTTTGAAACATCAAAATAATATACTTCTTAGCTGCTTTTAATGAGCCTATGAAAATTCTGATAATATTTTTTAAACCGAATTTTTTTATCATTTCAGTATTTTTATTTACAAATATATTTACGTATAAATTTGTAAATAAAAGTTCAAAATAATATCTTTTTAAGCTGATTTGGGATGGTTGAATCATCACTTGTCCAAAGCTCCATTTTTCATAGTCATCAGATTTATATATGAGCCTATCTTCATATTCTTTATACATTGGTAAATTAGGAAATGGAGTTAAGGGACTGATAGAAGTTATCTGCGGCTTGAGGGATTTAATATATGAACGAAAAAGTTTAAAATCATTTTTACTCCAATCCGGATGTGCCATGAAGGAAGCCCATACATCAATACCATTGTCTTTTAATATTTTGGCAGCCTTATAGTTATCAGATGTTGTGGATTTTTTGTGATATTTCTCCATTTCATCATTATTAAATGTTTCATAACCTACTAATAAAGCCTTCAATCCAAGTTTTGCAAGTTTCTCAACATATTCCTCATATTCAATTATTCCCTTTACTGAACCATACATTATATAGCTTTTATTTAAATTAAGTTCTGTAACAATATTAATAAAATTTACTAATTTCTCTTCATTTGCAAAAAAGTCGTTGTCCATAAACATTATTGTGGGCTCTTTAATATTTGCTATATCTTTTCTGGTGAGTTCTGAATCAATTAATTTTTCCTTTACTCCTTCAATCCTCCATCTTAAACAAAAATCACAGACTTTCTCACATCCGGTTCCAAACTCCATAATTGCAGCAGGTCTATATCCAAAGTAAGAATATTCATTGCGATATTTTTCAGTAGATGTCCTGTCCGGCAGCATATACTCATTTCGTCCAATTTTTTCGGTTGACTTATACCCATGTTTTCCAGACCTTATTCCATCAATGAAGTCAACATTACCATATGATATTGAACTGTAGAATTTTATTAAATTTTCTCTATTTGTATATTCAAAAATATGGTCGACTGATTCGTGAATAAACGAATCAGGATTAAGGTATGTTTGAGTTCCACCAACAACGGTTATTATGTTATTATCTATCATTTTCGTCTCAACACATAATTCAATAACTTTTTTTACATCTATGCATAAACTTGTAATTCCGACAATATTTGGTTTATAACTTTCTATTTTACTGCATAAGTCAGCAGTTTCAATCATCATATCGAATATTTCTACTTCATAATCTTCTTTAAGCACACCATAAATCATTTCAAGTCCTATGGGTTCAGAAAACATGAAATCACTTAATGTTATTGCTTGCTTAATTCGTGGTGGTCTGACTAATAGTATTTTCATATACAGTTATACCATCCTTAAAATATATTAGGTGTTATTTTTCTTTTTATCTGATACCTATAAAAAAAGTTCACTATACAATAAAATAAATATTTTCCCGGCTTTTTAAAGAACTCCCTTCTAAATATGTTTCTCTTTATAATTGATTTTACAGTAAATAGAGAATTATATAATTGCCAGTAAGCATCTGTCAATTCATCGGGAGTCATGTTAGCCGGTCTATGAACTGCCTCTGTGCCGTCAAATGAATATATATTTTCCTTTACTAATCTTCCTTCTGATACCATGTCCTCAAAAAACTTGGTTCCTGGAATCGGAGTTAATATATAAAATCTTGGTACTGATATTTTATTATCTTCAATAAAATTCTTAGTCATTTCAATTGATTCTAAGGTATCACCTTCTCCACCAACTACCATTTCAGTTGAAACATCAATACCATATGATTGGATGTTTTTAATTAATTCAGGATATTTGGATGGATTTGCCCAGCCCTTATTCATACCTATTAAACTTTCCTTTGAAATACTCTCCAAACCAAAACTAAGAGTAGTGCAGCCACTATCTGCCAGTGTTTTTAGCAGCTCATTTTCTCTGCCTATACGAATATCGCACTGGCTCATCCATTCCATATCTAATTTTTTAATTTCTGTCAAAAGCTTTCCAAGATATTCTCTGTCAGAAAAAATATTATCATCAAGAAGTAAAAACTTCTTATAACCTAAAGCCTTCACCTGTTTTATATCCCTTAAAACTTCTTCAAGAGGTTTTTTTATATATCTACCCTCATAAAGACATGATACAGAGCAAAAACTACAGGTATTAGGACATCCTCGCCCGGCTTGAACGGGTAAAAAATCACCAATATTTTTATTTACAATTAAGTCAAAGCGAGGAACAGGAGTTGAAAACATACCCTTTTCTAAATTTTTCTCATATATTTTCTTTAGACTTCCATTTTCAAAATCATGTAACAGCTCCTTCCAGACCAGCTCTGCGTCTCCGATTACAACACTGTCACAGTATTTAGTTGCTTCATCTGCCATTATGCTAGCCATGTATCCGCCTAACACAACAGTCTTACCTTTCTCACGAAAAAATTTTGCAATATCAATAGACCTGATTACACCATGACCCATAGTGCTGATCCCAATCAAATCTGCATCTGTATCCATCGGAATATCTTCTATGATTTCTAATATTATTTCAACTTCCCAGTCCTCTGGCATCATTGCCGCTAAAAGAGGCATTGCTAATCCCACAAAATATAACTTATTTTTCTTTATTGGCTTATGGTTTTGGTCGTAGGGACTTGGTTGTATGAGTAAAATTTTTTTCATTAGTATCCCCCTTAAATCTTTTTACATATTGAAAGTTTCTAAACTGCTATTATTACTCAAACAACTAACCAAGATTTGATTCAGTAGAAATCTTATCAGAAAGTTCTTTAATTTTTTTTTCGATTTCTGCAATTATAATCTTAAATTCCTCATCACTTTTACCGGTTGGATCATCTAATCCCCAATCCTCTTCATATTTACTGTCAACAAATGGACAAATTACATTACATCCCATTTTAATAGCTATATCTATTTCTGGAAGTTCAGTTATTAATTTCGAATATTGATTTTTTTCCATATCTATATTATAAATTTTTTTTATCAATCTTACTGCATCTTGATTTATTTGTGGTTTTGTTTCAGTTCCAGCTGAATAGCTTTCAAAAACATCACTAGCAAAATGCTTACCTAGAGCTTCTGCTATTTGACTGCGACAAGAGTTATGAACACAAATAAATGCTACTTTCGGTTTATTCATAGTATCTCCTTTGTATTTAAATTTTCGTAAATTTTCATCTTAAATTAATTATTTGATGATTTTGGAAACCAATGCTTAGTGTTATTTGCAATTTTAACTAAAAACAACATTACAGGTACCTCAGTCAACACTCCTACTACCGTAGCTAATGCAGCTGGCGAATCCATGCCAAATAATGCTATTGCAACTGCTACAGCTAACTCAAAAAAGTTTGATGCACCAATCATTCCAGCTGGTGCTGCGATATTATATGGCAATTTTAACATCTTGCATGATATATATGCAATAAAGAAAATTAAAAATGTCTGCAAAGTTAAAGGTACTGCAATTAAAAGAATGTGCAGTGGATTATTTAAAATAACTTCTCCCTGGAATGAAAATAGCAATACAAGCATAAGCAATAATCCAATTATAGTAGCATTATCAAATTTAGGTAAAAACTCTTTTTCAAAGTATTCTAATCCTCTTTTTTTTGTTATGTTCATCCTTGTCAAGATTCCTGCAGACAGTGGTATAACAACAAAAAGTACAACAGATAAAACGAGCGTATCCCATGGAACAGATATATTGCTTACCCCTAACAAGAATTTAACTATTGGTACAAAGGCAATAAGAATAATTATATCATTTGTTGCTACTTGAACAATAGTGTATGCTGGGTTCCCTTTAGTCAACTGACTCCAAACAAATACCATTGCTGTGCATGGCGCAGCCCCTAGCAACACTGCACCAGCTAAATATTCTTTCGCCAGTTCAGGTGTAATAAAATTCTTAAATACTACAAACAGGAAAAATGATGATATTGCATACATTGAAAAGGGTTTAATTATCCAATTTGTAATCCATGTAACATATAACCCCTTTGGATTTTTACCTACATTTTTAATACTTTGAAAGTCTACTTTCATCATCATAGGATATATCATTACCCAAATTAGAATAGCCGTAGGTATTGAAACATTAGCATATTCAAATTGACCAAAAAAAGCTGGAACTCCAGGAAGAAATCTTCCAATTAACACTCCTACCGCCATACAACTAGCTACCCATAATGTCAAATATTTTTGAAAAAATCCTATTTCTGATGTTTTGTTATTACTCATAATATATTCCTCCATTTTAATTTTTATAGCTACATAAATTTTGCTGCTTACATTTATCAAACTTAATACTATCATTTTCATAGCTAGGTAGTTTGTTAATTTTCATTTTAAGATAATCATATAATTCTTTATTCTCTTTAATAAATTCGTCACTAATTTTGTAATAAGTCCATTGCGCGGTTTTGTAGCTTTCTAAGATTCCCGCTTTTTTTAATATGTTTAAGTGTCTTGACGCATTAGACTGAGTAAGACATAAGCCTTCTTCAATTTCACATACACACATTTCGCTTTTAAGTATTTGTGATAATATGCGCAACCTGGTTTCATCTGCCAATGCTTTTAAAATATTCAACATTATTTCACCTCCAGTTAAATTTTTTTTGTTAGCGGCTCTGTATATTTTTATATGAGCATATACGCATATGCCTTGCTTTCAAAAAGCCATTTATTTAAATGGCTCAGATTGATGACAAAGTCATCAAGATGACAGGCTGTTGAAATGGCTTTTTATACATATACCTTAGACGCTTATCTGTATTAATAGTATATTCTATACATTGATAATTGTCAATATGCATTCATTTTGTTCCTATCCTAATTTCCCATTACATTCTGTGGTTTTCCTTCTAAAAAAGCTTTTAGGGTATTTCAGGGACGGTTCTTTTCGTTTGACAAAGATTATAATTTCTTATATTTTTTAATTTCGGATACTTTATGTACAGTTAAATTACATAATTCTGCTATTTCTCTGTATGTAATTAAATTTAGACTTAACAACTTTTCTGCCAACTCTTCTCTTTGCTGTTGTGTAACTTGATTTTGATCTGTAAGGTAATTTTCATTTACATATTTCTCTATTGCATTTCTTACTATATTTTGTATGTTTTCGTCTTCCTCTTCTTTTGTATCTATAAATATGTCAGCATCATTTATATCATGAAATGCTATGAATTCAACTTTATCTTTGAACAACCCCATAACTTCGTTCAAGTATTTACACCTTATTATATTGGAGTTTTTGTTTACGTAATCTTTTGCGCTGCTCCATTGATATTCTAATACACTTTTTACTATCCCTACTTTTACTGGGTTATTGTGTATATACCTGATGGCTCCTAACATATATTTATCATCTTCTACTGCTTCGCTTCTAAACCTGTCTTGAAATACATGACCATTTCTTTTTTCTGCACTGTTATAATACATTGCATATTTTACATTTAATTTTTTCATCAATGTTCTAAGCTCATTTTCTTCTGCCTTTATCAATAAATGTATATGGTTATCCATTATACAGTATGCTATTACATCATATTGTACATCTTCTTTTAAAATTTTAATTATTTCTAAAATCCTTTTTTTATGTTTTTCTTTTTTAAAAATTTGCTCTTTATTTATTCCGCTTGTCATTATATGATATATTCCTGTATTGCTTATAATTCTCGCTTGTCTTGGCATTTCTCCACCTACAGGCCTTATTGTATCAACCTCTTATCAATTTGTCAAACAAAAATAACCATCCCATCGAGTAGTGAAATCTATGACTTTTTATGGATTAATTGAATGATACAATTCTAAACTGTCAAGCCATCTTCCCTCTTCTGTGCTGCCCATGATTACACAAATATATTTTTTCCCATTAATATTAGCAGCTGAAACCAGACAATTTCCTGCATACTCAGATGTTCCAGTTTTTAATCCAATGACATCCTCATTATAATATGGACTATCAGGATTAATAAGTTTGTTTGAATTTGCATAAGTAACATCTTTTCCATTTATCCATACATCTCTAATGCGTGAGCTTGATGCAATATCACTTAATATTGTGTTCTCCAAAAATTCTTTTGCAATATATGCAAGATCGTATGCTGTCGTGTATTGATTTTCAGTATCATAACCGTCAGGACTCTTAAAATTAGAATGAATCGCATCTAGACTAACTGCTTTTTTATTCATCGCAGTTATAAATATGTTAACAGCATCCTGTATAGATATATCTTTAATTGTGGATATTTTTCTACCAGTATATGCAGCGAGCGCATAAGCAGCATCATTTCCAGATGGAAGCAAAAGTCCATCTAACAATTGCTTAACCGTTAATTTATCTCCTACTGATAACCAAATTCTTGATGCATCACTTGCAATCGAATAAATTTCTTCTCCAACAACCACTTCTTCATCTAAATCGCAATAATCAAGTACAGTTAATGCGGTAACCATTTTTGTAGTACTTGCTGGAGCAATTTGTTCACTGCTTTCCTTTTCATACAGGACAATATCTTTCTTAATATCCAACAAATAAGCATTTCGAGCTCTTACCGTAACATCAATCGTAGAAGGATTCATTTCTATTCGCGGTTTTGCTTGAATGGAAGTAGAAGAATTATCATTTTCTATATTATCTTCATTAGTTAGAGTATTTGAGAAACATTTTTGTTGGAAAAATCCAGTTGTAATCACTGTAATAAAGATAATTACAATGAGTATATTTATACTGCCAGTATCATTTTTACGGTATTTTCCATTCTTTCTCATTAAAATTCCTATTTTTAATTGGCGAGATGGAATAACCGCTACTATAAGTTTGCCTATGCAATACCCACATATAGTTCCAATCGTATTAAGGATTATATCATCAATATCCGAACCCCTACTACTAAAAAGTTGAAACACTTCGATTAAAAATGATAACTTTGCGCCTGTAAGTGTAGTAATATAAATTTTTTGACACTTCTTAGAAAAAAGAACAAGTAAACAACCGTAGGGAATGAACATTATGATGTTTCCCAAAAAATTAAGTGGATTTGAAGCCATTGTGGTAAGCACTCTAAATGGAATTATATTTACACTCTTCCAATCTGGAATTTTAATTAAAAAACCATAAACTGGCGACACCGTAACAGAAAATATTATTGTTAAGTATATCCCCAGCATAAAAAGAATTATTCGATGTCTCCACTCTATTTTTTCTTCTTTCATTTGCATTATTATCTCCAATATTGCTAAATAGCATATACACACTACACTTCCCGGAAAAAGATAGCTTATTAAATTTTGTATCAAGTTCATATGACAACCTCCATTTTTTTATTAATAGTAAAAAGCCTATTCAATAACGGTATAGTTATTTTACCGAAATTGAACAGGCTAAACTTTAATATGAGATTGTTAAATTATTAAGAAAAACTGAAGAATTTCTTGATATTTGCTAATGAACTTGTTCAGTTAAAGCTGAACATTGGGCTTCATATCAGGAATATCCCCCACCTGAAGTTATAAAGGTAGTGTAACGGTAAATTTGGTAATAGAATTGTCACTTTCCACTTTTATCGTTCCTCCATGCAGCACAACTATTTCTTTTGCAATTGCCAGACCTAAGCCTGCACCACCTGTAGCAGTAGAGCGAGAGTCGTCTATACGATAAAACTTTTCAAAAATAGAAGTAAGTTGATCCTTAGGGATTGTTTTTCCAATATTTTTGAATTGAATGACTACATCCACTAACTGTACTTTTGCTGAAATCTCTATAGTACTGTTATCATTGCTGTATGCAGCAGCATTTTTTAGGATGTTATTAAACACACGAGCTAATTTATCTGGATCCCCAAAGATTATTATATCTTCATTAGCATTGATGATTATTTTTTTTCCTTCTGGAGTGAGAACAGGATAGAATTCATCAGCCATTTGCACCAGCATATAGTATAAGTCTATCTTAGCTTTCTCTACCTTGATATTTTGAAGATTATATCGAGTAATATCAAAAAATTCATCAATCAGTTTTTCTAAATGATACGCTTTTTTCAATGCTATATGGATATACTTAGCTCTTTGATCAGCTGTTATATCAGGTACCTCATCGAGTAAGTTCATATAACCAATGACAGAAGTCAACGGTGTTTTTATATCATGTGCTAAATAGACAACAAGATCATTTTTTCGTTGTTCTGATTCTAGCGATTCACGAGTTTTTTTTTCTAATTTATCTTTAACCTGGTTTAATTTCTTCTCCACAAAATTAAGTTCTGGTGATAATACTATTCTTTCTTTATTTTCTTCCGCCAGTTTATTAACTCCAAATATAATTTCGTCAAAATATTTTGTAAACCATAACAGAGAAAAGCGAAATAGAATGATAAAAAATAATATGATAGTTACCATTATAATCATATCAATATTGTTTCGAACATAAATTCCGTAAATCTTAAGGGCTTCATACCAGTCAAGATTGCAGTATTTTTCTATTAATTGCAAAATCCAGTTTCCAATATGTCCTCTTCCAATAGAACGTAAGGCTATAACAAATAATATAGCTATCAAAAGAATAGCCACCATTTGATGAAACATTTTCCATATTAGTTTAGAGTATGGCTTATCCCTTAAAATTTTACTTTTCAATTTTATAGCCTACCCCCCATACTGTTTTAATATATTTTGGATTATCTATGGAATCTTTCATTTTTTCTCTAAGATGTCGGATATGAACAGTAATTGTGTTGTTACTTTTCGTAAAATATTCATCTCCCCAAATTTTATGGAATAATTCCTCTGCACTTACTACATTTCCTTTTTGCTCACACAAAATACGTAAAATAGAAAATTCTGTTGGAGTAAGTGATAAGGGCTTTTCATTTAGCAAACATTCATGAGTATTGATGTTAAGTACTAAGCCTGAATGAATAATGATTTTTTCCTTTAACTCCTGTGGTGTATTATATTTTTTATATCTTCGCAATTGAGCTTTTACTCTTGCTACTAATTCTAGCGGACGAAATGGTTTCGTAATATAATCATCGGCTCCTAAAGTGAGACCTGTAATTTTATCAACCTCATCTTCCTTAGCCGTAAGCATTATAATAGGGTAGTTATGATTTTCACGTATCTTTTGACAAATAGTAAAACCGCTAATATCCGGAAGCATAATGTCTAATATTGCGAGGTCAAAGGGTGTGTTAACAATACATTCCAATGCATCCTTTGCAGTATAATATTTATAAACAGTACAGTTTTCATTTTGCAAATAAAGCGCAACCAAATCAGCTATTTCACGTTCATCATCAACAATAAGTATTTTTTCACCCATGTCTTACAGCCTCCATATTCAAGTGATTATATAATAGACCATTTTATCAAATATAAATCACTTATTGTTAATTTATTTCTTAATTAATTATTAAGATTTTCCTAATATAGTCTTCATTATACATTTATTTAGTTAATTTATTTTCATCTATGCATTTCTATTATTTTCAAGGTAGTACCAAGCTGACGCCCAAGCTTTTTTATAAACACATGATTTTGATCGTATGGACTTGGCTGTATCAGTAAAATTTTCTTCATCAGTAACCTCTCACAATTTTATTATCAAACTCTTTAACTTTTACGCTTGCTCTTAGTTTCCCATTATATTCTGTGGTTTTCCTTCTAAAAAAGCTTTTACATTATCAAAAACAATAACAGCTCTCTTTACTAGGGCTTCTTTAGTTGCAAATGCAATATGTGGTGTTGCAATTAAGTTCTTTGCTGCTAAGAGCGGGTGATCTGTGGCAATAGGTGGTTCTATCTCAAATACATCAACTGCTGCACCTAATATTTTATCTTCATTCAAGGCGTCTGCAAGTGCTTTACTGTCAACTACAGGCCCTCTTGATGTATTAATTAGAACAGCATTTGATTTCATCAATGATATTTTTTCTTCATTAATCAATCCTTTTGTTTTATCATTCAATGGCAGATGAAGTGACACCACATCACATGTAGATAACAAAGTGTCTAAATCAACATAGGTCACGCCTTCTAGCTCCTTAACTGTTCTGGAATATGCATATACCTGACAGCCAAATGCTTTAGCTATCATAGCAACTCTGGTTCCAATAGCACCAGTACCTACAACACCAAATTTTTTTCCTTCCAATTCAAATCCAACTAAGCCATCCTTTGTTCCGGATTTTCTTACAACTTCATTGCATGCAATAATATTTCTGTAAACAGAAATCAACAAACCAAATACCAAATCACTTACTGCTGCATTTGAGTATCCTGCACAATTGCTTACTATAATATTTTTTTCCTTGCAAACGTCCATAGCAATATGATCAACACCTGTAAATGCCACTGCAAGCATTTTTAAATTTCTGCAGCCATTAATTACGTCTTTATTTAAGGGAAGATTAGATACTGCTATAATGTCCGCATCCTGCCCTCTTTCTATTAAAGTTTTAGTATCTGTTACCTTGTTATCGTAATACACAATTTCTACAGTATCTCCTAAGGTTTTCTTTGACATTTCAAGCAATTTTGATTTTTCCACTCCTAATGGTTCAATAATTACTAATTTCATGTGATTTCATCCTTTCTTTTTTATAATATTTTGATTATTTATTTAGTGCCCTCGAACAATTTTTTGAATGTATTGAAAGCTTACAAAACTGCTTCCAACAAACATTTTTATATTTGACCTGATTCCATATTTTTTAATCAATGCAAATACATGTTTCGGCCTCATTATTACTCGATAATATACAATCAACAACCCTAAATAAAATCTCCTAATGCTCATAAATTCTGGTTTCAATACTACATGAGCCATGTCCCATGATTCATATTTCTCTCTTTTTACCAATAAATCATCAAGATATGATTCAAATATTTCTGTACCAGGTAATGGTGTAAGTGGCTGAAGATTTACAAATCTAACATCCAGAGCTCTTAACCACATAGTTAGCTCTCTAAAATTTTCTTTTGTAAAATCCAATGGAATTATTAATGTAGCATAAAGTTCAATATTCAACTCTTTTAATATTTTAATACATTCTTCGTTAATATTTTTGGTCGTTCTTTTATTATATGATTTAAGGTCGTTCTCTCTGACAGATTCAATTCCAACTATTACCGCCCTTAACCCGCAGCGTTTTAGTTCGATTAAAATTTCCTTATTTTGAGTTATAAAATCTGCTCTGCCATAAACCAAAAATTTCTTTTTTATATTATTTCTTTTAAGACCAGCTGCAAACTCTTTTAACCAATTTGCATCATATAAAAAATCATCATCTACAATATAGACCTCTTCTTCTTGAATTACTTGTAATTCTCCCAATATATCTTCGATATTTCTTCTAAAATATTTGCCATCTGTTATTTCCTTGCAAAAACAAAAGCTACAATTATATGGACATCCAAAGGACGTTTTTATCAATGC
Source organism: Sedimentibacter sp. (assembly GCA_032006665.1). Taxonomy (GTDB): domain Bacteria; phylum Bacillota; class Clostridia; order Tissierellales; family Sedimentibacteraceae; genus Sedimentibacter. The sequence goes on along the minus strand of DALZMP010000023.1, from coordinate 23,710 downwards.
GCATGGGTTGTGGAACATATAGTAATATTGATTTCTATATTGTTTAACAGCATCTCTATCCGGATACTTATAATTAAATACTGTTTTTTTAGTTTCTATATTGCTAAGTTTATTTTTAATATCTTCAACTGCTTTGCCGTTTAACAGCTCATTTAAAGTTAGATTAAAACCATCAATTCCATTTTTATCATAAATAAAATCTATAAATTCTGATTTAAAATCCTCCGGAACAACCTCAGCATGAACTCCACCTACTCCGATTATAACATTTGAAAGCAATTCTTTTGCTTCTTTTGCCAATGACTTTATAACGCCAACATGAGTTATATAACCGGTAAATAGTATAAAGCTCGGTTCTTCTTTGATTACAATATCTTTATATTCCCTTTTTTCAATAATTAAATCTATTATTTTAACTTCGACATTATCATTGATTTCTTCCGGTACATTTGATACCAGATATTCTAACTCCAAAGGCTCGCAAATCATGACGTGCTGAAGACCTATTGTATCTTTGTGTGGCTTGGGTCGAACTAACAAAACTTTCATATCATCACCTTTTTAAGTGTATAAACCGCTATTCTTGGCATAAATGGTTTTTCCCTTATTATTTTTAATTTTTCCACCTCAAAACAAGGTGCAATTAACTTTCTGAATTCTTCATCAGATGGATAATTTGCCGGACCGGTTGTAATTTTTACAACACTTAGTGCAAATTTATCATACATGTTATCACCACTTGCAAAGCCTATATAAATTCTACCGTCATCCTCTAATAATCTGCTCAATTCTTCCATTACTTTTTCCGGTGTTTTATAATATGGCAATGAATGAGTACATATGATTATGTTGAATTTATCATTTAAATGATGTAAATCTTTAACATCCATTTTTATATGTTTTGATTCAGAGTTTTTTTGTCTGGAAATTTCAAGCATCTTTTCTGAAAAATCCACACCTGTTATATCACAATTATAGAAAATGTTTGATATATCATTTATTAATTCCCCAGGACCGCATCCCAAGTCCAAAATCTTAATATTTGCATCTTTATTAATACTTGCTGACAGTGTATTTAAAATGTAATTTCTTGTTGGTGTCAAAGAATATCTCTGCACCCAAAGTTTATCATATTTTTTTGCCCAAAAGTCCCATATATCTGATTTTTTCATGTCATCTCCTACCTGCAATATACTGCCATATTCGTTTTGATTTCAATAATCTTAGATGAATTCTGTAAAACAAAAAATAAAATACACACTTTGGTAATTTGGATTTAAGAACTAAATGCAGAAAATCAAATTTTTTAGGATTTTGTGTAATTAAATCTGCTTCAACATATTCCCTTGTTCCTTTAATTGGTGTGAAAATTGATATAGTGAACACATCAATATTATTTAGTTTTATAAAATTCTTTAAATTTTTAAAATCATCAAACCCATATTCTGGCTTTACCATAAAAAGCGCTGTTAAATCTATTTTATTTTTTCTGAGAAGTGCTATCACTTCGGGATAATCTAATGCATCTGTTGTCTTTTCATATGTGAGTAATTCATCGTTGTTAGTTGCTTCAAAACCGACAATTACTTCCACTATACCGATTCCTCGCAACTGTTTTAATATATCTTTTTCACGCAAAATGAAATCTGCTCTAAGATATGCTATTATTTTTACATTCATGTTTTTCTTTTTTATTGCATCTATAAAATCTAAAGCATTTTTTCTTGTAGAAAACAATACATCATCAACTATCCAGAAATAATCTGCTTCAATATTTCTCATTTCAGAAACCATTTTTTCATAATCCGCTTTAACATAATGACTAGAATTTAGTTCTTTGCAATAGCAATAAGAACAATTATAGGGGCACCCTATACCTGATTTAATTAAAGCAACATTCTTCTTTTCCAAATATCTGACTTTATCAGATATTTGATAAAATATGCTCCTGTCTGCAACAACATCTTCTATATTATACAATGTATCACTTTCACCCATATGCCAGATGCTCTCATCAGAATGTTGTGCTGATATAAATGAATCTACTCCTGTAGTTAAAACTTTTTTATCTCTATTTATTATTTTTTCAATTAGTTTCTGAAAAGTATATAAACTTTGTGAATGAAATACATAATCAATACCCTCAACATGAAATTCATTACTATTACCTTGAATATGAACTCCTCCAACTATTACTATAATATTAGGATATTTTGATTTATATTTACGTGCTGATTTAATTATTTCTTCTTCTGCAACATTATATCCCGTGAGAACTACCACATCAGGACTTACACCTTCTGGCTCTTTTAATTTGAACAGCCCATCTATTAAATAATTCTCTACATCCATATTATTTAATACAGTCTTTAAATAACATAGTTCTAACGGTTCCACCTTTATTGGTTCAAAAGCAGAAAACACAGTTTTAACTCGGATTTTTTCTAAAAAAACAATCATTTAACACTCCTCTTCATCGCAATTTTGCTTGAATACATGATGCTTTATACCATAAGGCCTATATGAAAACATAGGGACTAACAATTGAATTATTCGGTTTAAAACAGGATTACTATGATGAACATACATATATTTAGGTATTTCTTTGCAGCCAATTTTCATCTTACATTCTTCTGCAGTTTGACCAAATTCAATACATTCTACCTTTTTTTCAATCCCTATTTCAATTATTTTAGTGAGCATATTATAATAAGTGTCATATTTAGAATTATCTTCTTTTCTAAAACCTCCAAATAGAAAAAGCAGTTTGTTTTTTATTTCTTTAATCTGAACAAACCCAATTATTTCCTTTGTCTTAGCATCCATAAACTCATATAGTTCTGCATCATAATTAATAAAGAATTCTATAGGTAATGTTTCTAGAGGATTATCAGTTCTTTTCATTATACTTAAATATAATTCATAATGATTTTTGTTGAAATTTACATTATCAAATTTTCTAATATCTATTTCATTTCTATGACTAAGTGCCTTCTTGATTCGCCTTCTATATGGACTTCTAAGAGAATCAATATATCTATCAAATGAAGTAAACTTATTTTCAAAAACAAAAGTTGATAATGTCCTACCCCCATTTTCAAATTCCGAATTTCCATTAAGAAGAATTTTTAATCCTTTTCTACGCCCAATAGCCTTTTGAACTATATGTTGTTCCCCAAAGTATCCTTTTTCAGAAACAGAAACAGGTAGTCCTATAACTTGAACTTTTACATTTAGAGGAAATAAATTTGCAAAGTTAAATAAATTTATTTTTAAATAGTATGAAATAATAACGGTATTATCAATCAACTCATATTGCTGACTACATGGATTTACCTTTTCTAGTATTTTTAAAAGATGAACTAATTCTTCACTAAATTCATCACATATAATTATTTTCTCATTTTCTACATATGTTAACAATTCATTTATTGAGTTGTATTTTCTCATTTGCCCAAATCCTTAATATATGCCTTGTAGTGCTTTGACTCTGCATCAGCCCATTTAATACCAAAATTTTTGGATTTAGTATTATCTGATAATATCCATCCCGACTCCATATTGTCAAATTTTCCCTTTGTGTGCTTAAAGCAATAATCAAACAGAGCCAAAATAGCACCCTTGCTTCGTTCACAGGGAATAACTCCCATTTCTACAATTTTAAAGGTTCTAATTTTATTATGAAATAATTTATTCCTAATGACAGTTCTTAATCCGACAGTTTCTGATGGTTTCGTCAATTGATTAAAATCAGGATACCAAAGCATAAAGCCTACCGGAACACCGGCTTTTTCTACGAACAGCAAATTCTCCGGCTTCATTAAATATCTAAGGTCCTTAAACAATTCCAAATCTTCATATTTTTCTCTTGAGTAATAAAATAAATGCTCACTGAAAGCAGCGTTATTGATATTAGTATATATATTTACTTCTGATTCCAAATTTTTAAAATTGACTTCTCTTACCGAATATTTCTCATTAATTTTTTCTTGAACACGACTGTTCAGTAGTTTGTCCATATTAGTTACATCTTTTTTATAGCTGACCATTTCAATAGTTCTGAATTCATTTTTCTCAAAATATTCATTGTAAAATTCAGGATTATGAGCCATACCAAAACTTTGCATTTTGTCAAAGTCACTTGACAAAAATCCCAATCCATAATTTACATGAATATTCAATGAACCGGAAAGTTTAGTAGCACCCTTATCTCTTGCCATTTTTTCTGCTCTATTTAAAATTATTTGGAATGCTTTCATATTGAAAGTGGAAGATTCTAAAAATCCTATTTGAATATAATCAAACATCCTGTGAGCATGCGCCAATATACAAATCATAATAATTTCATTATTTTCCATTATCATTACAGGTTCTAAATCAACAGCTTTGCATAATACTGATTTCCCATACAATAATCCTTTAACCAGAGAAGATAACGAATCTCTTTTTAAAGGATTATTTTTGTATTGCTTTTTATAGTAATTTAAAAATTCTTTTCTTCCTTTATTTCGTGCAATAACTAACTCCATCTTTATCTCCGTTTTTTATTAAGTTTCCAGCTTTCTGTACAGTGTAGCAATGCTTATTCCTAGCTGCATTGCTATTTCTTTTTTAGCCTCAAATCCATCTCCGATTTTTTGTATCTTATTATTTATAATAGATTTTTCATAAGCCTTTGTTAAATCTGCTAGCTTCATATTTTCTTCTTCATTGTAGGTACCCATTTTCTTTTTGATATTTTTAGCTCCTATCAAACTATTTTCTTCAAAAATAACAGCATATTCTACTAAATTTTTCAATTCTCTAATATTTCCGGGGAAATTATATCCCATGAGCAGCCTTTCCGCGTCAGGTGTAAAACCAGCTAAATCTTTATTATATATCTTTGAAAAACGATTTAAAAAATATCTTGAAAGAATTATTACGTCATAGCCCCGAGTCCTAAGAGGTGGTAAATATATTGGAACTACATTTAATCTGTAATACAAATCATCTCTAAACAAATTTTTCTCAACCATAGAGTACAAGGGTTTATGTGTTGCTGAAATTATTCTTGGATTAACCTTAATTGGTATATTTCCACCCACCCTGGTTATTTCCTTTTCTTCGATTGCTCGGTTGAGTTTAACCTGCATCAAAAACGGCAAATCCCCTATTTCATCTAAAAAAAGTGTACCATCCTTACATATTTCGAATTTTCCCGGTTTGCCTGATGTACTTGCTCCTGTAAATGATCCTTTTTCATATCCGAATAACTCACTTTCTATCAAGCTTTCTGTTATCGCCCCACAATTAATTGCCATAAAAGGATCTTTTTTTCGACTGCTGGCATTATGAATTGCCCTGGCAAACACCTCTTTGCCTGTTCCTGTCTCGCCCATAATTAACACTGATGCATCTTCACCTGCAACTTGTATAGCTTCTCTTCTGGCCTGAAGTAGTGCTTCACTTTCACCTACAATATCATCAAATGTTATTAAATCTTTTTTTCTGTTTGATTCCAATACAGATTCTTTCATTTTATTGAAATCTGACAATAAAAGAACAATACCGTCCTGAGTATCCTTTACCATTATGGGACTTGCATTGATTATAAACTCCATCCCATTAAGTTTGACAGGTCCGGCTTCGCCATTGAAATTTTGTGAAACTAACCTATTATAAGCCTTATTGGTAAGTAGTTCGCACAAATTAGGCAGTTCATTCAAATTTAAATTTAATTTTTTATTTATATAGTGGTTTGTAGTTATTATATCTCTATTGTTGTTTACAATTATAATTCCGTCGTTTAATGAGTTTATCAATGTTATCAATTTTGAAGAACTATATTCAAGCATTATTTCATTATTTTTCTCACTTATTATAGTTGATATTATGTCGCTTAGCTGACTTTCAAACTTCATATAACTATCCTTATTAGCAAGAAGATTTTCCTTTGCCTTTTCATCATAGGCGCACATTCCAAGAACCCCTATAATCTTGTTCTTAAATTTTATAGGAATACAAAACTCAATTAATTCCCTGCATTTTTCTATATTAGAACATTCAACACATATTGGATCAACTTTAGGATTTTCGATAAAAAATTGTTCTCCAATATCAATACATTTGTGAAAAACCGAGTTAATCGGAGCTTTATTGCCAGAATCATATTCTTTTTTAACAGTAGAAACAACTCTGTCAAGATATTCATCTACTATTATTATATCCACATTTGTAACAGCATGTAACGCTTCGACAATATGTTGAAGATCCGATTTAATACTTAATAATATGCTCATTTCCCTCATCCTCAAAGTTTGAATTTTTTATCAACTATATAATACATTATAATATAAACTAAGCGCATATGCAAAAGCTTTAAATTGGAATATAAAAAAACGTCATACAATCATCGTCATTAGTAATATTTAAGTTTTTCATATCATCTGATAAATTCAACACAATAATTTATTTATCATAATTGATAAATGTTTTTCATATATGATAAACCAATATAATTCTTCAAAATCAACATATTTAATTAAATACATTTTATTATTTTATCATTTTTAATAAATATTAATTTACAAATTTATAATATACTTTCTAAATAGCTTCCAATCACCTCACTGATTAAATTTTAGCATACGTACTCTTTAGGCATGAATTTTGCTATATAACTATACAAATTACAATATGAGGTGCTAATATCATGAAAGATAAAATACTTATTAACATATTAAAAAATCAAGTTACTCCCGCATTAGGATGTACTGAACCCGGAGCTGTTGGTTATGCCGTTGCCAGAGCTAAAGAAATACTAGGTTCAGAGGTGAAGAAAGTAAATATAGAAGTAGATAAAAATATTTTAAAAAACGGAATGAGTGTCGGAATCCCCGGAACAAATGAACGCGGTATAATATTTGCTGCTGCCCTGTCTCTTGTAGTTGGCAAATCAGAATATGTACTAGAGGTTCTCAAAGATGTTGATGACGAAAGCATTAGTAAAGCATTAGAAATAGTTAATTCAAGCATAGTAACATTAAACCTTAATGAATGGATGCAGGGGTTATATATAAAGGTTGATGCCATAGGGGATAATGATAAATCAACGGTTATAATAAAAACTGCTCATACAAATATAATATATGAAAGCAAAAATGATGAAGTTTTACTTGACGTTTCAAATAACATGACAAACAAATCATCAGAAGGCAAACCGACTTCTAACGAAATAAAGTATGAAATAAAAAACTACTCAATTGAAGATTTAATTGATTTTTGTAATAATGTTTCCATTGATGAATTAACGTTTATTCAAAATGGAATTGATATGAATATTAAAATTGCACAAGTAGGGTTATCAAAAGATATAGGGTTAGGTTTAGGAAATTACTTTAAAAATAATGCTAATGACGTTTTTTCAATGGCAAAGGCATATACCGCAGCAGCTTCAGAAGCCCGCATGTCAGGGTATCTCCTCCCTGTAATGAGTAGCGCTGGTTCTGGAAATCACGGACTAGTCTCAATAATTCCTATAGCCTACATTGGTATGGAAAAAAACATAGAAAAAGAAAAGATTGTCCGTGCAGTTACATTGAGCCATCTTGTAACAATATTTGTCAAGGTTCACATCGGAGCTCTTTCACCAATTTGCGGCTGTGGAGTAGCTGCCGGCGTTGGTTGTGCAGCAGGATTAACTTATTTACTTGGAGGAAACTCTACGCAAATAGAAGGTTCTATAGGTAATATGATTGCAGGAATCTCCGGCATGTTGTGTGACGGAGCCAAAATTGGCTGTTCATATAAATTATCCATTTCAGTTGATGCAGCAGTAGATGCTTCAGAAATGGCTTTAAAAAACATATTCATTCCAAATGACAATGGAATTCTTGGAAACACTCCAGAAAAAACTATTATAAATTTAGCACAGGTTTCAAATGTTGGCATGATGAGTACTGACGGAACTATACTTGAAATTATGCTTAACAAATGTTAAAAATCATAAAAATCACCTTCGCATTATTGTGTTAAGGTGATTTTTAATATTATTTACACTATATACTTTATTTTTCTACAATATTAAGCATTTCTTCTGCATCTAAATCATCATTTGAATCAATATTTGGAAAGTCTTTTCTCAGCATTTTGTATACCATTTTTTCATTGTTTATTTCTTCAGCTGTACGTACACCCATTCTCCTCAAAATTGGCAATGATGGACACCAACCTTGCAATGAATGTTGGAGAAGAAATGCACCCGCAGCACCTGTTAAAAAAAACCAATTTTTGTTCTTTTTTAATCCTAGAATTGTACTGGCAATTACTAAAGATGCAGCACGAAGTTCAATTATTCTTTCAATGTCCCATTCGCTGTTTAACTTTTCAATGTTATCAGATAATATTTTATCACTGCTATTTTTATATACATTTATATTTCTAATTGTATGATTTCTAATTTTGTAATTTACATTTTGGTTTGTGCTTATACAAATCCTTTTAGTTGTTGGTGGAAAAATTTTTTTCAATATAAATTCACTCTCCTTTTTATGTAGTATTCTACATAAAAAGATAATCATACTTAATCATTAAGTATTTTTATAATTTAAATTTATTTTTTCATTCTGAATGATTTGTCATCAATGGCTCTTTGAACCGCCAATATGCCATCAAGATGGTCATATTCATGTTGAATCAATTCTGATAAGTCTCCTTCAAATTCTATTTCGCAATCTTTCCAATTCAAATCTTTAAAAAATACTTTGCATTTTTTGTGTCTGTTCACCTTTACCTCTAGTCTGGGAAAACTCATACAATCATCCCAAATTTCAAATTGTTCATCGTCGGTAAATTCGATTTTTGGATTAATGAAAGCTATTGATTTATCATTATAGTTCATATATATAATTCTATAAGCTTCATTAATTTGCGGTGCTGCTATTGCTCTTCCAAATCCATTCTTTCTTCTGAAGTCAAAAAGTGTATCATGCAAATCATCAATTACCTGCTGTGCCTTATATTTATCTTGTTTATTTATTTCTTCGCTAAATTTATATAGATTATCATTGCCTAACAAGAGTATTTCTTTCACAGCCATAGTTTAACCACCTACCTCTTTTTAGTCCGTTCCTCTTAATTCACGTTCTTTCGGAACTACTGATTGTTCGTATTTTTCTATTTTACGTTCTAACCGTTCTAACGTTTTTTTCATGTCTTCCATTTTTTCCGTTAACTGTTTATGCTGTTCAGTTAATAGCTCTTTTCTTGCCTCAATGGTTTCATCTCCCTGTTCAAACAGCGTAACATACTCTATTAATACTTCAATTGGAAGACCTGCATTTCTCATACACTTGATGAATTCTACCCACCGGCAATCCTCTTCAGTATAATCCCTGACTCCGCTACTATTGCGATTAACTTTTGGAATTAGTCCAATACGTTCATAATAACGGAGTGTATCCGCTGAAATTTCATATTTTTTACTTGTCTCCGTGATTGTCATATCAATTTACCTCCTTTCTTACATTATATCAATATTAATCGAGTTGTTAATTGCCAAACAGAGCTACTGCCCTTTTCATTTTATTTATAATATCCACACCAAATGGACAGTTTTTCATACAAGACCCACATTCTATGCACTCACTTGCTTGATGTTCCAATAGGGCATAATGATTTCTTAATGTTTCGGGAACATCTTCTTGAATTAATGCTAAATCGAGATATTTATTAACCGAAGCAATATCTATTTTTTTAGAACATGGCGCACAATGTCCACAATACATACAATGTCCGCTAAATGAACTTTTGGGAGCATTAGCAAGAACTTCACTGTAATCTTTTTCTTTATTACTTGCAGTGACATAGGCTGATGCTGCAAGTATTTGATTTGTATCAGATACTCCGACCATTACAGAAGCAACTGCCGGTCTGGTTAAACAGTAATGTAAACATTGTATCGGTGTAAGTGCTTTTTCAAAAGGGGATCCTTTGTCACTAAGTAACACTCCAGCGGCATATCCTTTCATAACAGTTAAGGCTACCCCCTTATTTTGACATGTCTGGTACAATTTATTACGTTTAGGGTCAATGCCTTCATAAGCCCTATCCTTAAAAGTACTTTCTTCGAACAGTATATTTACATCCTCATTTGCCGGTAACATATCATAAGCAGCATTGATACTAAATAAAATTATATCAATTATCCCTGTTTCTACTGCTCTAAAAGCTATGTCCGTATTATGTGTTGATATGCCTAAGGACCTTATAATCCCTTTTTCTTTTAATTCTTTAGCATATTTAATTATTTCTCCATTAAAAATGTTATCAAAATCTTTCTGATCGTCAACATAATGAATCATCCCTACATCTACATAACCTAATTGCATTCTATTTAAAAAGTCTTCATATGAATCAATAACTTCATTAATATCTCTGGTACGTCGATATTGTCCCTTATCCCAGGTAGAACATAGATGTCCTTCAATTACAAAACTACTTCGAGGATATTTATTTAATGCTCTGCCAACGTTACTCCTAACTTCCGGATTTGAATTATATAAGTCGATGAAATTAATACCCTCTTTCATTGCAAAATCAACAATCTTTTCACAATATTCATAACTTTTATTTTCAAATCCTTCACCGCCAATACCAATAGCGCTTACTTTAATCCCTGTTCTTCCCAGAATTCGATATTCCATATTATACACCTCCTAATCAAAGATACTCATATTTATGTTATTACTCCTGTATAGTAAATAAATCATAATTACGTGTGCCTAAACCAATTTCTTCTGCATGTTCTAATGTATGAATTCCATGTCTTGACTCCATTCTCTCTATTAAGGCCCCACCATCAGGAGCAGCGTAAACAAGATCTACGCATGCCTGATCTAATGCAACTGGGTCAAGAGATGCAAGAATTCCTATGTCTTTCATTTCCGGCTTGGCAGGATTTGAATCACAGTCACAATCTACAGACAAGAAATTCATAACATTAATATAGATGATATTTTCACCCTTATAGTCTGCTATTGCCTTTGCTGCTTCTGCCATGGATTCCAAAAAATCATCCTGTGGTGTATCAGGTCCAAATCCAGTTGTTTCTTTACCTGCAGTATGTATTAGACTTTTGCCCATAGAAGAAGCTATTCCAATAGACATATTTTTAACCACACCGCCAAAACCACCCATAGCATGACCTTTAAAGTGAGCAAGATTAACTATAAAATCATAGTCAGCAAAACTTTTACCAACCATATCTTCTTTAAGATGTTTTCCGCCTGTAACAGGGATACTAATTGATCCTTCTGCATCCATAATATCAACTGGTGCAATGCTCGTAAATCCATGATCTTTAACAACTTGTCGATGCGACTGCGTATCTGTACGTTTTCCGCCATATGCAGTATTGCACTCTACAATCGTTCCATTTACAGACTGAACTAAGGGCTCAATTAGTTCTGTAGAAAGGAAATGATGTCCGCCCGGTTCACCACTGGATATCTTTACTGCCACTTTTCCTGTTGCTTTACGCCCTAAGGCTTCAGATACTGCCATTAATCCATTTTTACTGATGTCCTCTGTCATATATACAGAAGCTTTAGTTTTACAATCACTGTTTTTTTTGCTTAACAATAATTTCATGAAATTCACTCCTTATAAATAAATTTTTTACATATCACTTATGTAAAATTTATAGTTTTCAGATTATTTAAAGCTATACCTCAAAAGTTTCTGATACATCCTTTAGGCAATTTATAATCTCAATATGTTGTGGACAATTTTCTTCACACTGTTTACATTCTATACAGTCAGATGCCTTGCCATGTGTTTTTGTATAATTATCATAATATAATTTTTGTATAGAGATACCCTTTTTCAGAGATTGTTTTTCTGTATTGTATAGAGCAAAATAATTTGGGATGGCTATATTTTTTGGACATCCTTCTACACAATACTGGCAGGCTGTACATGGTATAGCAATTGCTTCATTAATAATTCTTACCGCCTGCTTAATAATATCATATTCCTCTTTACTAAGTGGCTGGAAATTTTGCATATATCCTGTATTGTCAAGCAATTGCTCCATATCAGACATTCCGCTTAATACTGTCATCACTCCTTCATGGCTGGCTGCAAAACGTATAGCCCATGACGGTATTGACATATCAGGATGATAATGTTTAAGTAACTGTTCTGCCTTTTCAGGTACACTAGCAAGGGTGCCTCCTTTAACAGGTTCCATAACAACAACCGGTTTATTGTGTTTTAACGCCACCTCATAGCATTTTCTAGACTGAATACTTTCATTGTCCCAATCCATGTAATTAATCTGCAGCTGAACAAAATCAACTTCTGGATGTGCTGTTAAAATTTCATCTAATAAATTTGCATTATCATGATAAGAGAAACCTATTTGTCTAATTTTTCCTTCGTTTTTCTTTTCTTGAATAAATTTAAAACTATCTAATTTTTGAGCTATATCATAATGTGTAACACCTAAATTATGAAGAAGATAGTAATCAAAGTAATCCACACCACATTTTTCTAGCTGTTCATTAAAAATTCTTTCTTGATCTTCCTTTGTTTTTAAAAACACTATTGGTAATTTTGTCGCTAACGTGAAACTTTCTCTTTTATGTCGTTTTACTAAAGATTCTCTAATAGCTATCTCACTCTTATACATGTGATACATATAAGCTGTGTCAAAATAAGTAAATCCCCTTTCTAAAAAGGTATCAACCATTTGGATTAAAGTATCCATGTCAAAATTTGATGGATCATTTTCTACCTTTAATGGTAACCGCATAAATCCAAACCCTAATTTTTTACTTTTCATATCTAATATTCCCCTTTGTTTTCTATTTATGTCATTAATATAATATCACTTGAAGTGGACTCTAAGTCAAGAAATTTATGAAAAAAAAAGCAGACAGTTGCCACAATAAGACAACTGTCCGATTTTAAGGGAATTATATTTTGGATAAACTATTATTAACTATCAATTTAATCATTTGATGAGCTTACTTCAACCTCATCTGTTTCTTTAAATATAGCAAATCCTGTAACTGCATATATAATAGCCATGATTGGACATAAAATGCAGAAGAATGCATACGGAGCATATGTGAATACCTCTACTCCAAGAACGCCTGTTATAAATACACCTGTTGTTGACCAAGGAACTAAGTACGCAAATATGGTTCCACCGTCTTCAAGTGTCCTAGATAAAACTGTCTTTTTAACTTTAAACTCTGTATATGCATTTTTCATAATTTGTCCAGTAAGAATAATAGCTATGTATTGACTTGCACACAATATTGTTATAATCAAACTTGTAATAAGGGTAGTAATTACAAGAGCTGCATTAGAGTGAACTACTTTATGCATTTTATTTAAAACTACATTCAATACACCTATTCTTTGAAGTATTTCGCCTAATCCAACAGCTAAGAATGCAAGTGCTGTTGCTCCCATCATTCCAAGCATCCCGCCTCTGTTAAGGAGTTTGTTGATTTCTGCAATTTCTGTATTTATATTAAATCCATTTCCAAGAGCATTTATGATGGTTTTAAAATCATAAATGCCGACTTGAAAAATTAATGCAGCTATGGTTCCTAAAAGTGCACTTGAAACTAATGCTATAACCGGAGGAACTTTTTTAATTGCTAAAACAATTGTAAAAATCGGAACAATTAAAAGAAAAGGATTAATATTAAAATTAGTTTTTAATACTTCTTTAATATTATTTATAACTGTCATATCAAGCTCTGCAGCACTGTATCTCATACTTATAACAAAGTATAAAATTGCTGAAATTACCATAGCAGGTACTGTCGTATATAACATTGACCTGACATGGTCAAATACATTTGCTCCTGCAACAGCTGCGGCTAAATTTGTAGAATCCGAAAATGGTGATAATTTATCTCCAAAGACAGACCCTGAAACTATCATTCCTGCAGTAATCCCGGGATTAATATTCAAGCCTATCCCTATTCCCATAAATGCAACCCCTAACGTTGAAATTGCTGAATATGAACTTCCAGTGAAAAAAGATAAAATACAACAAATCAGAAAACTTGCCACAAGAAATGTAGCCGGAGTCAATATACTAAGTCCGTAATATATAATAGTTGGTACTATGCCGGATACTATCCAAGAACCTATTACTGCTCCAACTGACATAAGTATCATTGCAGCTAATATTACATTCCTGCACCCGTCTAGAAAAAACTCATCTATTTCTTTAATACTAAATCCGCTAAGGATACCTACTATTCCGGCAACTACGACAGACATTAAAAATACAACTTGTGTTGATATTTTAAATATACCAAATCCCCCTATAAATATTATGGCCAATCCTATCATGCATAATATAGCCATACCAAAACTTACTTGTTTATTATCTTTGTTTACATTGTTATTCGAATCCTGTTTCATTATTTTATTCCTCCAATAATTTAATTTTAAAACAAAAATGATAAATACTTATTGCAATATAAAGCTTTGGATTATGTTATATGTCTATGTATTAAAAATCTCTAAGTTTTTTTGATTCTTCATAGTTTATCTCTAGTGTCTTTGAATCTATTGATACTCCATATTTTTTTCTTGCATTTTCTATAGAAACCAATCCCATTTCTACATCTTCTTTTACCTTATCAAAATCTCTTTCAAATGGATTACCATAGCCACCTCCGCTTGCTGTAATACAAGTTATAGTATCACCATAATCAAGGAATATCACATCTCCCATGGCATATTCTAAAATTCTTTCATCTGTTTTTCCTTCATTAATTATCCATTTACTCGTTTCTCCAGGCATTCCTTCAAATAATCCTTGAGGAGGAATTTTTGACTTCTGAGATACATGAGAAAATATTCCATCATATCCGACTAATTTCCACTTACGCTTTTGAGCAAACCCGCTTCTGTACTTGCCTGCTCCTTCAGAATCAGGTAATATGGACCTTTCTATAAATAGCATCGGTGCTTCTATTTCCTGTGCTTCTAATGGAGGAATTGGACAATTTGTAACATGACACGACATAATTGTCACACCATCTTTATTAGACCTTGCCCCAAGTCCTCCTGGTACTATCTCTCCCCAATATTGTCTGTGATTTATTTCTCCGCCTCTAGGATGTGTTTCTAAATTAGTTCCTGAGCAAAAATCATAATTAGTTCCGCAGGAGTCCGCCATTACCTTATCTGGTATTGCATTTGACATTGCTCCCATAATTAAATCTACTAATATATGGTCCGTAACCATCCGTTGAAAACACCCTATAGGCATCTGGCAATTTACTAACGTTCCTTCAGGTGCTATTACCTTAATTGGTCTTTGACAACCTTGATTTGATGGTATATAGGCATTTGTTATACACCTCATGGCATAATATGTAGCGGATATAGTAGCTGAAAGCGGAGAATTTATTGGACCTCTTATTTGCTTATCTGTTCCAGTGTAATCAAATGTAATGTTATCTCCGTCAACTATAACTGTAAGCTTTAAAGTATATGGTCCTCCTTCAAATCCATCATCAAGGATTTTTTCTTCATGCGTATACTTTCCATCTTTTATAAGTCTAATTTCATTTCTAGTTAACTTTTCAGAATATTCTAAGAGACTTTCTGTTATTTCATTTACTAATTCAAGTCCATATTTGTTTATAATTTGTTTAAGACCTTTTATTCCTATATTGCAGGCTGAAATTTGAGCCATCAAATCACCCTTCATATCTCTTGGGTTTCTGGTATTATTTAAAATTACCTTCCATAATGATTCATTTCTAACACCTTTATCATACAGTTTAATAGGTTCCATCAAGAAACCTTCCTGCCATATTTCCACAGTCCAAGAATCACCTGTCCATACACCTCCTACATCTTTATGATGGAGCATTGTTACAGAAAATCCAACAAGTTCGTTATTTTCATGAAATACAGGTGCAATCATAATTAAGTCTTTGGTATGATGACTACCTAATGATTCCCCTCCTGCATATGGATGATTCGTCAATATTATATCTCCAGGATTTAATTCTTCTTTAGAAAAATATTTTGTCAGCACTGTATTAAGACAAGGACCAAGACAATTTAAATGTATTGGAACATTTGCCCCTTCTGCCAATAATCTTCCTTGATCGTCAAAAATAGCTGATGAGCAGTCCATCATTTCTTTTACTATAGTAGAGTAACTGCTTCTGACCATTGTAGCTGACATTTGCTCTGCTACAGAACGCAAAGCATTATTAATAACTTCAAGCAATATTGCATTCGCCATTTAACTCACCATCCTTATACATTAATATTTGTGTACATTATAATATTTTTCATTTCGTCAATTTCTGCGGTATGACTTGGATATACAACTACCGTTGCACCCATCTCTGCTATTATTGCCGGACCATCTATCTTTTTACCAACACTTAATGTATCTCTGTCAACAACAGGGACATCGTATTCCCTTCCATCAAAAATTGCTTTACCAAAGATTTCAGTAGCCACACTTGTTGATTTTCTAATTCCGGCACTTTTTACTATATCGGGTTTAACAAACGTTCCTACCGCACTTACCCTATAATTTACAAATTCTATAGGATCCTCTTTCATACAGTGACCATATGCTTGTTCATGTAGGTTGTGAAACCTTTCAATCATATCGTCAATATCCTTTTCAGTAATATCCTTACAAGGTAATGGAACACTTATTTCAAAAGCCTGACCAAAATATCTCATGTCACAAGTTCTGATTAGAATCCTGTTTTCTTTTACAACATTTTGCTTTTCAAGTTCATCATTACCCTGTTTGTCTAATTTTGTATATATTTCATTTAAAATACATGTATTTAATTGCTCTTTTGTCAGAAGTCTGGAATGAACACAGTCACATTTTATGTCTGACAAAACTAGCCCAAGAGCACAAAATGTACCTGGAGAATAAGGAACTATAATCTTTGGTATTTCAAGTTCTTCCGCAAGTTTACCGGCGTGAAGTCCTCCTGCACCACCAAATGCAACCAAAGTAAATTCTCTTGGATCATATCCCTTTTGTACTGATACAAATTTTATAGCTCGTATCATATTTGAATTTACCACATCAATTATTCCCTCAGCAGCTTGAATAGTATTAATACCCAATGGATCAGCAATATATTTGTCTACTGCATTTTTTGTCTTTTCCATAGCATTAACTAAATTTTCTTCAAATATTTCTGGTCTAATTCTTCCTGTCACAAGATTGGCGTCAGTAACTGTTGGCTTTTCTCCTCCCTTACCATAACATACCGGTCCCGGCTCAGCTCCTGCACTCAACGGTCCTACTTTTAAAGCTCCTCCCTCATCACACCATGCAATGCTTCCGCCGCCTGCTCCTATAAAGCTCAAATCAACTGTAGGTATACTGATAGGATAGCCTTCGATATGGCTGTCAGTTGTAAATCTCATCACATTATTTTGTATTAATGCAACGTCAGCGCTGGTCCCACCCATATCAAGAGTTATTATGTTTTTTTCACCTAACATTTGACTCAAATAGTTTGCTGCTATAATTCCTGCTATCGGTCCTGATTCCGCTACTGAAACTGGTTTTTTCAAAGCAGCATCAAATGTCATTATTCCTGCATTTCCCTGCATCATATAACAATTTGCGTCAACTTGACTTTTATTCATTTCATTATTAAAATCAATTATATGAGAAGCCATATTTGGCATCATATAGGCATTAATAACAGTAGTAGATGTCCTCTCGTACTCTCTGAATTGGGGATTTATTTCAGAAGAAGTTGAAACATACACTTCCGGCCACTCTTTCTTAATTATTTCTTTTATTTTTATTTCATGATTGGGATTTGCATATGAATGCATTAAACACACTGCTACTGCTCGAATGTTTTTTTCTTTTAATATATTGATTATATCTACAACTTCCTTTTCATTTATTGGCTCCAGTTCTTCTCCCAAAAAATTCATTCTTTCCGAAACCTCAAACCTCAGATTTCTCTTTACAAGAGGTTCCGGCTTTTCCATATTTATATCATAAATATTTTCACTTCTATATGCCCTTCCTATTTCTAAAACATCCCTAAAACCTTTAGTTGTAATTAATGCAGTAGCTTCACTTTCTTTCTGTGCAATCATGTTGACAACTATGGTAGTTCCATATATTAATTCTTTAATTTCCTGCGGCTCAATTTGGCACTGATTAACTATTTTATTTATTCCTGTGTTGATACCCTTTAACAACTCTTTTGGAGTAGTAGGAGTTTTTGTATAGTACAATCTCCCTGTATCAACATTGGTTAAAACTATATCTGTATTTGTACCGCCTGTGTCTATTCCTATTCTATACATTTAATCACCTCAAATTAAATAGTTTTATTTTTTAAGTAATAATCTAACGACGCTCTCACGAGAGACCTTTCATACAGGTTCTTACTATTTATGTCCATGCTGTTGATATCTTTGTTTATAATTACATCTAGAAACGGGATAATTTGCCGACCGTACAAATCCATGCATTCCTTTGCATCTATTCCCGGCCAGGCGTTGCAGCTGACCACAACTCTTCTGTTTGTGCTGTTGATTGTTTCAGGTATATTATTATAAATATCATCATCAACCTCTATTACAAATTTATCCAATGTACCTGTAGGTATACCTTCTATACCCTTGACCTGCATTGGTGAGATTTTATCATTATATGGGTCAGCTGTTAAATCAAGAATAATAGCATAATTAGGTAAATATTGAATCAATTTATTCATTACTATAATTTTTGAAGGGTCCGGACGTTTGCTTGCATCCACTAGTATGTCAGTTTTTTCTAATATTTTTTTTAAGTTTTCATAATTATGAGTTATATTCCTTGGAAGCATATGAATCATAACTCCTCTATTGTCACTTTCAGAAAGAAATTCTTTATCGCTGAATTCTTCAAATGCCTTTGCAGAATTGGCTGCTACAGCTCCCAGCCCTATAATTGTTATATTTATAATTTTATGCTCAATGCTTCTAAATTCATTTGTTCTCTTTTTCAATTCTTCAAAAGCTATACGAGAACCTGCACGAGATGTTCCTCTATAATTCACAACAATCCTATCGTTCTCGTCATTGCACATGGCGTCCATTGAATAGCAATTAATTTTTCTTTCCTTTAATAAATTATTTCTCGTTTCTCTTGTTTCATAATGAAGCATGGATATGAGTATAGATTCTTCCATCATAAGATTGATTTCTTCAGGTTCAGGAGAGCGTAAAATTAAAATCAAATCCTTCTTGTACACTTCATCATGTGATACAAACTTGATTTTTTCATTAACTTTCTTATAATCTTCTGAATTATATCCCATTTTTTCTCCATAACCTTTTTCAAGAAATATGTCTATATCATATTCATTTAGTTCCTTAAAAAATTCTGGCAAAAAATCCCGCTTATCACCTACTTCTTTGTTTATTTTAGGAAATCCCATTGACCTTATATAGCTCATACAATTCCTCCTTTCAAATATAATATAAAAATATTATATTTTCAATAAATGTTATATAACTATCATATCAGCAATAACCATGCCAAAGTTGCAGTTAATATTTTTATTGAATTTTCAACGTTTTATAATTTATATATTTATTATTGATACAAATAATGTTGTTTTAAATGAACATGTTGCTTTTTGGCAACGCATTTGAGCGATTTACATAAAAAAAGTTGCTACGTACAGCATTTTACTAACAAAAAAACATTATCACAAAAAAATATACATTTAATACAGAGAGTTAGTTGTTTTTTTGCAACACTTTTTAATATTTTATATTGATTAATTGTTGATTTATGATATACTTAATAAAAATGAAAACGTTTGAAAATTATTTAGGAAGGAATGTGGGGATATGGATTACAAAAAAACTTTTTTTGACAGACTAACAGACAATTCATTGAAATTAAATAGTCATGAACTAATTTTTGCGGAATATATAAAGGAGAATTACAAAAAAATATCTTTTTTAGATATGATGGACATATCTAAAATTTTATCTATCGACCCTAAACATATTTCATCATATATAAATAAAATAGGATTTAATGAATATGAAGAATTGAGAAATATTATCAGGGACTTAGCTATGTCAGAATTAAAATCCACCGACAGATTTGAATTCTCCTCCATTAATATTAATCCTAAAATAAATAATATAAAAAACCTGATTATTGATAAGGAAATTTCAAACTTAAACAAATTATTGGATAATTTTGATGAAAGTACATTTTATTCAATGATAGAAGAGATAATTAAGGCCCCAGAGATAATAGTTATAGGAACAAGAAGCTCAAGCATTATCGCAACATATGTAGAACATATGTTTAATAGGCTTGGTAAAAAAACAACTAAAATTACTTCCGGTGCTACAGAAAACTTCGATAAATTTTCTGTATTTGCTGACAACGCACTGGTTTTGTCCATAGGATTTGCCCGATATCCAAAAGAAACTATAAGAATTACAAATTTCTTTAAAAAGCACAATTTTAAAATTGTTTCTATAACTGACAATATAATGTCTGCACTTACTCCTTTATCAGATATTACTTTTACAATACCATGCGAATCAATATCAATTACAGACTTTTATGCAACTCCTATTAGTGTAATAAATATTATTATAGTACTTCTAAGTCAAATTGACAAAGAAAGTTCTATAAGTAATTTAAATAAATTTGAAGACATAGCAAAAGACCTTGGCTTTTATTTTTAAAAAAATGCAAGTAAATACACTTGGAGGATATATACATGAAAAAGTTTGATAATTATGTATTATATGATAAAGACAATTGCGCTGTTATGCCTAAAGATTTTAAAAAGTATAAAACGGAAAACATAATTACTACAAATGATAAAATGAAAGATATTATTGACATTTGTCTAAGAGTTGCAAAATCAGAAGCACCTATATTAATCAGCGGTGATTCCGGTGTAGGAAAAGAATTGCTTTCAGAACTAATTCATAACAACAGCAACAGAAAAAAAGAATCATTTGTAAAAATTAATTGTGCTGCCATATCTGATAATCTTAAAGAATCTGAGTTTTTCGGATATGAGCCGGGTTCGTTTACCGGTGCATCAAAATACGGCAAAAAAGGAATAATTGAATTATCTCAAAACGGAACTCTTTTCATGGACGAAGTTGGCGAAATGCCTTTAAGTTTGCAATCAACGCTTCTAAGGGTTCTTCAGGACGGAAAATTCGTCAAGGTTGGAGGATATAAAGAAATAAAGTCCAACATGCGTATAATATGTGCTACCAACAAGGATCTTAATAAACTTGTTAGTGATGGTTTATTCAGAAATGATTTATATTTTAGATTAAATGTGATACCAATTACAGTTCCGTCATTATCCGAGAGGCAAGATGATATTCCTATTTTATCTTTATATTATGTCGATTATTTTAACATGCAGTACAATACGGCGAAAAAACTATCTCGCAATGTTATAGAAGCCTTGATTTCTCACAATTGGAGCGGTAATATAAGAGAACTGAAAAACACTATAGAAAGGTTGATTCTCATATCTATTAATGATATAATTACAATAGATGATTTAAATTATGTCGGTTCTATAAGCAAAAAAGCAGATTATGTTTATTATGCAAATCAAGATATTAATGATTTTGAAATAAGTCGACCATTGAAAGAAATCATTGAAAATTTTGAATTAGATATATTAAAAAAATCAGTTGAAAAGTACGGAAGCATCAGAAAAGCAGCAAAAGCTCTGGGAGTTACTCCATCTACCATTTCAAGAAAATTGTCAAAGAATATATAAAAATGATATTACAGTCTGTGTGAAGTAATATCATTTTATATTAATTCCCTGACATTATTCTTCAAATAACTGAAATCAGAATAATGAATATAACAATTGATGTAATACTGACAACATATACCTTATTTCATAGCTTCTTCAATTGCAACAGCTACTGATACTGAAGCTCCAACCATAGGATTGTTTCCCATCCCTATAAGCCCCATCATCTCAACATGAGCAGGTACGGATGAAGAACCTGCAAACTGAGCATCAGAATGCATTCTTCCCATAGTATCGGTCATGCCATACGAAGCAGGTCCGGCACCTACGTTGTCAGGATGAAGTGTTCTTCCTGTACCTCCTCCGGATGCTACTGAAAAATATTTTTTGCCTTGCTCAATACATTCTTTTTTATAAGTTCCTACAACTGGATGCTGAAAACGTGTAGGGTTAGTAGAGTTACCTGTTATTGACACATCAACTGACTCAAGATGCATAACGGCCACCCCTTCACGAACGTCATCACAGCCATAACATTTAACTAAGGCTTTATCACCTTTGGAAAATTGTTTCTCTTCAATAACATTTAATTCATTTGTAAAATAGTCAAATTCTGTTTCAACATACGTAAATCCATTTATTCTTGATATTATATATGCAGCATCCTTGCCAAGACCGTTCAAAATTACTTTAAGAGGCTGCTTTCTAACTCTGTTGGCCGATTTTGCAATACCTATGGCTCCTTCTGCCGCAGCAAAAGACTCATGTCCGGCAAGAAATGCAAAACAATTTGTATCTTCTTTTAACAACATAGCAGCTAAATTACCATGACCGATTCCAACTTGCCTTTGGTCAGCAACTGAACCCGGTATACAAAATGATTGCAGCCCTTCTCCTAATGCCTCGGCTGCTTCTGCAGCTGTTCTAATTCCTTTTTTTATGGCAATTGCCGCACCTAATGTATATGCCCATAAGGCATTATCAAAACAAATTGGCTGAATCGATTTTACAATCTCATGTACGTCAATCCCTTTATCTAAACAAACTTGCTTTGCTTCTTCAAGATTATTCATACTGTATTTTTCTAGTACAGGTTTGATTTGATTTATTCTTCTATCATAACTTTCAAATAATGGCATCTCTCTTTCACCCCTCAATTATTCATTTCTCGGATTGATAAATTTTACAGCTTCATCATATCTTCCATATTGCCCGGTTGCTTTTTTCATGGCTTCATTTGCATCTGTACCTTTTGCAATCATTTCCATCATTTTGCCCAAATGCACAAATTTGTATCCTATTACTTCATCGTTTTCATCAAGTCCCATATTAGTTACATAACCTTCTGCTAAATCCAGATAACGAGTTCCCTTTGCTTTTGTACCATACATAGTAGCCACCTGGGACCTCATACCTTTGCCTAAATCCTCAAGTCCGGCGCCTACAGGCAAACCGCATTCTGAAAAGGCTGTTTGTGTCCTTCCATAAACTATCTGTAAAAATAATTCTCTCATAGCAACATTAATCGCATCACATACTAAATCGGTATTCAAAGCTTCTAAAATAGTTTTTCCCGGCAGTATCTCAGATGCCATAGCGGCTGAATGCGTCATGCCTGAACATCCGATTGTTTCAATTAACGCTTCTTCTATAACTCCGCTTTTTACATTTAAAGTAATTTTACAAGCTCCCTGCTGCGGAGCGCACCAACCAACTCCATGGGTAAGACCTGAAATATCCTTTACGTCATATGCTTTGACCCATTTACCTTCTTCCGGAATCGGTGCAGGTCCATGCTTCGGACCTTTTGCAATTGTACACATATTTTCTATCTCGTGCGAATAAATCATTTAACATCCTCCTAGTATAATAATGTCATAGTCACTAATGACTATGCAGTTAAAACATTTCTA
>DALZMP010000022.1:0-65301 GCA_032006665.1 Sedimentibacter sp. | reverse complement strand
GCCTGTGGCAAATGTGGTGTATCTCTTTCGGGTAAAGTAGACATCGGTCAAATGCAGCCTGGACTATGATATAGACCTTGAACCACAGCCATTTACTTTAGACGACTACAATCAATCTATTGGACTAGTAAGCGAGATAATTAGTACGGGTATAGAATTAACCTTACCAAAAGCCAGTTAGGAATGCGATGGTGTCAGAGCATGTATTGGTATCAGGTACTTAACTTATGAAAAAACTTGATTTATATAATAAACATTGAAATTTAGACGTTTGTTTTCAAGCTAATATAAAATCAAGAATGAATAGCGATTGATTGTGGATGGTTCTTATGGCAATTTAACAACTAGCAGTAATGGATCATATACTATAGAGATTGGAAAACTAGAATGGGCATATTTAATTGAAACAGAGATTTTCCTAGAAACCTTTATCATTGAGGAAGATTAAATTTAACAATGAATTATAATACATACAAACTAATAAATACGTATCATCTTTTAAAACATTAATTGAATATATAAAGTATAATAGGCAATAATAAAAGTGCTATGTAACAAATTAGAACATATTGCATAAAATGTTGTTGAAATAAATAAAATTGTACTGTATAATATATATTACAAGGAGAGTGTTGAGATGAAATTTAATAATATTGGAGAAGTAATAGGCTCATTAAGAAAACAAATGGGAATTACTCAAGAAGATCTTGGAAATAGAACTGGTTTAAATAGAGTTACTATAGCAAAGATAGAAAATAGTCAAAGAGCTTTATCGTTAGAAGAGGCAGTGAATATTAGCAGGGTATTTTCTATAGATGTTGATAGCTTATATGGATATGTAAACGATAAAGAGGATGAAAAGTCAGAAGATGAATCTTTTGTAATGGCATTTAAAGCAAAAGGGATGGAACGGAAAGATTTGTTAGAAATTAAAAGGATTGAATTACTGATGGATGCATTGCGTACACAAAAAGAAATACTTAGAGGTGAATAATATGGCTGATTTCAGAGCAATTGCATATGAAAATGCTAAAAACTTTAGAGATAAGTATGGATTAGGCAATCACTGTGCAAAACAACTATTAGAAATCTTATATTTGCTAGAAAAAGATGAGCGTATTAATATTGAGCTTATAAGGACACCTTTTAAAAATCTTAAATTAGCTGGGTTTATAGGCTATAAATATGATACTTTTGTTATCGTAACAAATACTAATCAAACATTAGGATTTGAAAGATTTACAATAGCGCATGAAATATATCATTTACTTCAAAACAGGGTATCTATAAAGAAAAATTTCATAATTGAAGAGATGGTGAGTAGTGAAACTGATGTTAAAGATATTCATGAACTTATGGCTGATAGTTTTGCTGCTGAATTACTGATTCCTGAAGAAGATTTAAAAATCTATGTTAAGGAAGTTACTGATAGTAAGGATAAGAATATTGATATTGATATTGTAATTCAACTTCAACATATATATGGTGTTGATTATATTGCTATTACAAAAAGGTTAAAAGAAGTTGGTATCATTGATGATGCTCAGAAGAAATGTCTTGAGGATATATTAAGTATTGAGGGAAAACTTCAAGACTTAACAAAAAAATTAGGTCGTAACAATGATTTGAACACACCATCGAAAGATACCTATATACTACAAAAAAACTTGGAAATCATTAAGTCTAATTTTGAAAGTGGACACACAACATATGATGATTTGATAAGAGTATTTGGATACCTTGGGTGTGCACCTGATAAATTTGGTTATGAAGAAAATATTGAACTAACTGAAGAAGCAAAAGATTTTATGAAGGGCCTATAAGACTAAGTGAGGAGATGGAATTTTGGCACGAGTAAAAGCTATATTTGATGCTGATATTCTTATTCACTTAGTAGAAACAAATGCATTTAAGTTAGCACTAGAAACCTTGAATTGGATTTATGTTAGTGAATATGTTTACCGGGATGAAATAAGAAAAGATGCAGTAGCAGGAAGGCAAATTGAAAAACTTAAGAATACGATGAAACTATTTTTACAGTGATGAGGAATAAACTTTTTTTGGTAGACTTGCGTGACAGGCTCCATTGACTTGCATGCAAGGAATCACACAACTCATTATCATTGTATTATGTCGATAAACCTCGATTATCTATATTAGGTGGCTTATTGTGACATCAGTGCCTGTCACTTGAGTTACAGAGCTTCCTCAGTTGGAAAACCCAACTGATGGAGAGCAACTGAAACAGTATCTGCCTTGGTCAGAATCCATTCCCGACTATGTGAAGATATCTGCCTCGGAAGTACTCACTGTAAATAAGAATTTGTTGGCAAACAAATAACCGTATTGCTATGTTGCAATTATATCAAATTACTGCAGCTTAGTTAATACGGTCTTTTTTTCAGCGGTTACAAATAAAATTGATATTATTATATTTTTGAATTATAATAATAGCATCATAGTTTTTTGTTTAATTCAGCAAGAGCTATGAAAATCATTAAAAAATCAAAGGGGATTTGCATGCAGTATATAACAATTATAGTCTTAGCTTCGCTTATTACAATAATTATATTGATTATATCACATATAAGGTCAGAAAACAGAATAAAATCATGGCTTGCAGAATACTTCGGTAAAATACCGAAGCAGAAAAAATGTGAATTTGAAAGCATTGAAAGCTATCATAACCATAAGAAAGCACATCCCGGCAGCTCTGAATTAATAGACGGTATTACATGGGATGACCTTGATATGAATGCTGTATTTAAACGCATCAATACATGCCTTACATCTGTGGGTGAGGAATACATGTATGATGCCCTGCACCAGGTTCAAACCGGCGAAGAGGCTCTTTTAAAAAGAGAAAGTCTTATTAACTGTCTGGAAGAAAATCCGGATATCATGCTGAAGCTGCAGATGAATCTGGCTAAATCAGGGAAATACAACTACAGCGGTTTGGCTTCGTTTATTTTTGACCCAAGCTCAAAGGTATTGAAATATCCTTTTATTTATAACATCCTGGCGCTTATTCCCGTAATATGCATATGCATGGCGTTTTTTACACAGACGGGCGTTTTATTATTCATACTTGCAGGTATATTAAACGGATTTGTTTATTACAGAACAAAATCAAAAATCGAGAGAGAGCTTTCAGCCATCAGGCATTTTTCATCGGTATTGCATTGCATAAATAAAATATGCAAAATAAAAGGCTTTGAGGAATTTCCTTTTTTCGCTGAGCTGAATAAAAGCTTCAATATATTTAAAAGCTTGAGAACAAGCCTTTCAGGTATTTTACAAAAGGATTTCTCCGATATTGCAATCTTTGCGGAATATGTTAAGATCATATTTCTTATTGACATCCGCAGTTACAGCAAGTCAATACAAAGGATTTTAAAATACACAGACGATTTTCACACCATGTACAAATGCCTTGGAGAAATTGATATGGCGATTTGTGTGCTTTCGTTCAGAAAAAGTCTGCCCTTTTATTGCCGTCCTGTTTTTCATGGTGAAAATTCCATATATTTTGAAGAATTATACCACCCCCTGCTTTCTGTCCCTGTGCCTAACAGCGGGAAAATAAACCGCAACAGCATTGTCACCGGCTCCAACGCTTCAGGAAAATCCACCTTTATAAAAGCATTGGCCGTCAACGGCATTTTGGCTCAAACAATTCATACCTGTGGGGCAAAGAATTTTAATTTGCGACCTTCACTTATAATTACTTCTATGGCAGTCCGGGACAGCATTTCAGAAGGTGACAGCTATTTCATAAAGGAAATAAAATCATTAAAAAGAATACTTGACAAGGTGCAGAGTACCGCCTGCACATGCTTTGTGGATGAAATACTGAAGGGTACAAACACAATTGAGCGTATTGCCGCCTCGGCAGCCGTGCTTAAATATCTAAGTAATACAGACTGCCTATGCGTAACGGCTTCCCACGACATTGAGCTGACGCACATTTTAAGCAGTGAATATGACAACTATCATTTCCGCGAATATATTGCAGATGACGGAATACATTTTGATTACAAACTCAAGGAAGGTCCGTCGCAAACCAGAAATGCCATCAAGCTGCTGCATTACATGAATTTTGACAGTCAGATAGTTGAAGATGCCGAATCTATGGTAAATAAATTCGTCGATTCAAAGACATGGTGAATATTCAAACTTTGTCAGCAAGATTTGATGCAGTTTCCATTTCATATATCTTCTGCTGATGTAAATAGCCGCAGTCAGAAGCAGGACTGAAAAGTATACAAATACTATTTTTATTACAATCAAGCTTATTTCCGTAAGACCGCTGCTTAAATAATATGCTATAAAATCGCAAAAGGACTTTAGTATGCTGTAAATACTTTTTGGTGATACAGGGTTAAACCTGTATGGCATTCTGAGATTGATATATTTGACGGTTAAGAACATACTGCACAGTATTAACAGGATAATCCCTCCTGAAAGCAATATTATTCTTTTAACTGTTTCAGCATTTTCTTGTTCCCTAATATATCTTGATATGCCAACATCATACTTTTGTTCATCATACCCTGATACAAGGTGGTTAAGCAGCTTCTTCAAGGCACCTGTATATTTAAATATTGTATATAAAGAAATTGCCATAAAGAACAAAATTATAATCTTAAGCAGGAGTTTGCCTATATTGTCATAATAAATATGAACTGACGGATTTATATTCCTTGATTTAAGTATAGACAGAAAAGTATTTTCATCTATATTAACACCGTCCTTATTTTTAAGCACGGCATATATCCTCTGCCGTTTTATATTTTGATCTTCAAGCATGCTCATATCATTATAATATATGTCGCTGCTGTCTGTAATAACAGCATTTATCCTGTATTCCCTGCTATTAACATGTTTGCGGTGACAGGCACCATCGACTTGTTGATTTCTTAGGTTTTATTCACTATGTTGGAAAAGGTAGAGACGGAAAAAAGCGCTTACATTTATTCGAATTGAAAATAGATTTTTCAGGCGTTGCTTTATCTGTAGCTGCTGCAACATAGTAAGCTAATATAAGTCGGTAATTGTAATTCACATAATAAATTGAAAGCGGTAAATAAAATGAAGAAAATTCTTATTATAAGTGAAGGTATAAATACTGGAACAATAATATCAAATCAACTGAAAAATCTGTTTGGTAAATATGTAAATACAGAAAGTATAATTGTATCCCAGTTGAAATCGAAAAAACCCGAGGCGGACTTAGTGCTGTACACCAGTGCCCATTTCAAAAAACAAGCTTCAAGATATATGGACTCAAATATACCTTCACTTATTGCAAGAAGAATTATCAATCATAAAAACATAAAAGAAATAATAGGCATTGATGAAAATAAAGATGTGCTGTTTATTAATGATAGTTACGAATCAACAAAAGAAGCGATTGAACAGCTTATTGAACTTGGGCTTGATCATGTAAGGTATTATCCGTATTATCCTGGATGTGCAGTATGCCCCAATTTGCAGATAGCGATTGTTGCGGGAGAACGCCAGTTAGTTCCTTATAAGCCGGAAAAACTGATTGACATAGGCTCAAGGATACTAGATGTTCAATCTATTCATGAAATTGCATCTGTTTTGAAAATTGAAAAACAAACAAATGTTAACCCGATAAAGGACTATATAAGAGATATAGTTGATATTTCAAAAGAAATAGATGAAAGCAGAAAGGCTTATTATGAATCTGAACAGAAGCTGCAGCTTATTGTAAACAATCTGGATTATGGAGTTTCATTTATTAGCAGTGAAGGAAAAATAATGAGCTCAAACTCTAAATTTGAATATATATTTGGGTTTAAGAAAAAGGATTTGCTCTCAAAAAATATATGCGATTTGGTAGATATAGACCTGTTCAGCATTAATGATAATAGAAATTTTGTATGTAAAATTGAAAATAAGGAAATATCAATTGAGATAAGTAACGTTAAACTTTTTAAAAAATATGGATATATAGTGTCGGCTAAAATTAATAGGAATTTACCGGTAAACGATGTAAAATACAATCAAAGAATTAATGCATGTGTTCAAATGAATCTACATAATTTCAATGATTATATTACAGTTAATACAAATGTAGCAGAAATGATCGGCAGGGCTAAAAAATTTTCGAAAAGTGACGGAACCGTACTGATAACAGGAGAAAATGGCACGGGCAAGGAAATATTGGCGCAGGCCATACACATGAATTCATACAGAAACAGCAAATCCTTTGTTCCCATTAACATTGCAACCCTGACGTCAAGTCTTGTTGAAGCAGAATTGTTTGGATATGAAGAAGGTACATTTACCGGAGCCATAAAAGGGGGAAGAATGGGCATATTTGAGATAGCAAACGGCGGGACTATATTTATTGATGAAATAGGAGATATACCCATTGATATACAAACTAAACTGTTAAGAGTTCTGGAGGAAAAACGAATACGAAAAATAGGTGCTACAGATGAATTGACCGTAGATGTGAGAGTAATTGCTGCGACCAACAAAAATTTAATTGAAATGATAAAAGAAAATAAGTTCAGGCAGGATTTATTTTACAGATTAAATATACTTCCCTTAGAAACAATTCCGTTACGTAAAAGAAGAGATGACGTTGAGCATCTTTTGAAGTATTTTATAAATATTAAATTAACAAATAAACAAATTCAGTTTCTTAATGAATTTTTTGAAGAAGAAACCATAGAGTTTTTATTAAACTACCAGTGGCCGGGCAATGTCAGAGAAATGTTGAATCTTATTGAATATTTGTCATTAATATATGAAGGTGAGAAAATAAGGATGTCATTGCTGCACAGCTATATGCGTAATACTTTGAAAACCAATGATGTATTTTTGGATTCTTATTCTATATGGGTGCTTAACATATTTGCTGAAAATGAAAGTGTGCCGTTGGGAAGAACAAAAATTGCTGAAATTTCATCAGAAGAAGATAGAGAAATCGGCGAGGGAAAAATCCGGAAAATATTAACAGAATTAAAAAACAAGCAGTTAATTGCTGATTATAAGAAACAAGGCTCAATAATTACCGAGAAGGGTAAAAAGGCAATTGAAAAATATTTAGACCATAGATGGTTATAATTAACCATGATATGGTTTTTTTCGTCCATCAAAAATGCATAATGCTTCCAAAATAATCAAATTAAAATAAAAATGTATCGATAAATTAATGAAAATCACTGATGTTTAAAAAATATTATTTAGAAATATAATTGGCATAATAATTGCTTAATAAATTATAACTAACTTATAAGGAGATGAATATAAATGAACAAAAAAGAAAGGGTAAAGAAAAAACCAACATTTACTCAAGCAATTATGCCAATAGTATTCATGATGGTCACACTGGTAATCGGAGTTGGCTTTATGAAGCTTAAAGCTGAGCCGATACTTATTCTGATTGCATTTTTGGCAGGAGGCATAGCTATTAACTTAGGATATACCTGGAACGAAATGCAAAAGGGAATCATTGAAAAAATTTCAATGGCAATGCCTGCTATTCTAATCTTATGGAGTGTTGGTGCACTTATTGGATCCTGGATGTTTTCAGGGGTTATTCCAATGATAATTTATTACGGAGTAGAAATTATAAATCCTAAGTTTTTACTAGTTACAGCATTTTTAATAACAGCAGTATTTTCCACTATAACAGGGACATCCTGGGGCTCAGCTGGAACCATAGGAGTTGCCATAATGGGAATTGCAGGAGGCTTAGGAGTTTCTCTTCCGGCTACAGCAGGTGCCATAGTTGCCGGCTCATATTTTGGTGATAAATTATCACCGCTGTCAGATACGACAAATTTGGCTCCGTTGGCAGCAGGTTCCGAATTGTACGATCATATAAAGCACATGCTTTATACAACGGTTCCGGCTACCATAGTGTCTTTAGCAGTATATTTTATTGCCGGATTTGGTTCAAGCAGTACGGGAAATACGGCAGAGATGGTAAGCACTCTTCAAAATACTCTCAGCTCTATGTTCAACTGGAACATTGTGCTACTAATACCTGTAATTTTAATATTAGTGGGTTCATTTGTCAAATGGCCTACAATACCGACAATGCTATGCAGTTCATTGATTGCTATATTAATAGGGATTGTTATGCAGGGATTTACTTTGAAAGACGGATTTGTATCTCTTATTACCGGGTTTAATGTTACAATGACAGGATATGAGGGAGAAATAATAAGTGATATCATGACATTAATAAACAGAGGCGGCGCAGTATCCATGGCGGGAACAACAATACTTGTGTTTTGTGCTATGGGCTTTGCCGGGATTATGAGCATAACAGGTATGTTAGATACAGTTCTTGAAGCGATTACAAAAAAAGTGAAATCTACAACAGGTATTATAGTTTCAACAATAGCTTCATGCTTTACGGTTGCATTTGTTACAGGTAATTCCTATTTGTCAATTTTACTTCCGGGACAGCTGTTTAATTCTGTTTATGAAAAATATAACCTTCAGGCAAAAAATTTATCAAGAACTCTGGAGGATTCGGGTACAGTATTAGTTCCCCTTGTTCCGTGGTCTGCAGCAGGTGCGTATATGACTGCTACATTGGGTGTTGATACCCTTGCATATCTGCCTTGGGCGGTATTATGCTACATGGGAATTGTATTTGCCATAATTCTGGCATTTACAGGAATTGGTATTGCATATATAGATCCGTCGAAGAAAAAAATTAATTAAGGTGAACACATTATGATATTAATAAAAAATATTGAGATATATACACCAAAATACATTGGCATAAAAGATATCTTGATTATAAATGATAAAATTGTACTAATAGAAGACTGCATACATAAGTTTAATGAAAAATTAAAAGTTATTGACGGCGTAGGTAAAAAGCTTATACCTGGATTTATAGATAATCATGTCCATATAACCGGCGGCGGCGGAGAAGGAAGCTTTAAAACGCGAGTTCCAGAAATTACATTGTCAAAACTGGCAGAATGCGGAACTACTACCGTAGTAGGTCTTCTTGGAACGGACTCGATAACACGAAATGTTGAAAATTTAGTATCTAAAGCAAAATCATTAAAGGAGGAAGGGTTATCAGTTTATGCATTAACCGGTTCATATGGATATCCTTCTGTTACAATTACTAACTCAGTAAGAAAAGACATTGCTTTTATCGATGAAATAATAGGCGTTAAAATAGCATTATCTGACCATCGTTCATCTAGCATTTCATGTGATGAATTGGCAAGGCTGGCTTCAGATGCGAGAGTTGCAGGGATGTTGTCGGGGAAAGCCGGAATTGTCACCGCTCATATGGGTAATGGTGATGCAGGAATGGCATTAATAAATGAAGTGCTGGAAAAAACAGAAATACCAGTCAAAATAATCAGACCGACTCATGTAAACAGAAAAAGAAAGCTGTTGCTTGAATCTTTCGATTATGCTAAAAAAGGCGGAATAATAGATTTAACATGCGGTATGTCTGAAGAGATGTCACCCTCAAATGTAATTGTGGAAGCTGAAAAAATAGGAGTCCCACTTGAAAATATAACTGTGAGCTCAGATGGATATGGAAGCTGGTCAAATTATGATGCAGCAGGAAGCATGTTGGAAATAGGTGTTTCATCCGTGAGCAGTCTATACAATGAATTCAAAAACATGGTTAACAATCTGAATTTCAGCATTGAACATGCCCTGCCCTTCTTTACCGTCAATGTATCCAAAGCCCTTGAGATATATCCTAAAAAAGGAGTTATTCAGGAAAATTCAGATGCAGATGTATTGATTGTAAATGAAGAAATGGATATAGTATCAGTAATTGCACGAGGAAGATTAATGTTGAACAATGGAAACCTTATGATTAAGGGAACATATGAATAAAGAATAAAGAAAGCCTTTACCGCTGAAATGAACACAACGGTAAAGGCAATTTTTTTTAATATGCGGCAAAACAGCAGTGCCAGTCACTTGAGTTAACTTGAGTTAATGAGTTGTTTTATAGCTTAATATATGATATTTATTATGTAGGTGTGTAGGTGAAGCAAAATTGTCCGGATAGTATGTTCCACATGAAGCATTGAGCATCGGTGTTAGTCACTTGATTTATTATACAGATTAAGTAGTTATTCTTGCTAACAAATAAAATATTTTGTCGCTTAACTACATTTTTGAAGATAGCTGTTGAATATGGTCGAATTAAGTGATATAATCTCGTTGGGTAAACGTTAACTATGCATTGAGGAGTGGAGTGATATGATTGAAAAATTGACAGATGATCATAGACTATCAGAAATATATCAATCTATAAAAGATTTATATCTTTCAAGAACTTGTTTTCCTAAACTTATGGTTGGAACTGGTCTATCTATTAATTATGGTGTAGCAGGAATGAATGAACTGTTGGAAGCATTAGAAAATAAATTTGAAGTCTTGGATGAAGCAGATCCATTAAAAGTTCAGTGGTATAATGTGAGAGAAAAAATCCATGACTTTGGTCTAGAGAAGGGTCTCGAGGAGCTTGATTATAGTAAGAACTTCTCTTTTATTGATATGATTACAATTTGTACAGCAGAGGTTATCTTGAATGACTTGAGCGAGAATCTTATGAAGATAAAAGAACAAAATACTGGATTTAAAAAACTTTTAAAATATCTGATAAATTCCTGCAGTACGAACAACAAATTGGTTGACATCATGACACCCAATTATGATTTGATAATTGAGTTGATTTGCGATGATTTAGGAGTTGAAACTATTGATGGATTTACAGGAAATATTTTTGCTCAATTTAATCATCAATTAATTAAAATGCCTGCATATACTATTATAGGAGTTTGAAAATGGACTATGATGTAGAATATTATCAAAAAGAAAATGGAAACGTTCCAGTACTTGATTTTCTATTATCACTCCAACCGAAGATGAGAGCTAAAGCATTTAGTGAAATTGAGCTTTTAAAAAGACATGGTACTACTCTAACTGAGCCTTATGTGAAGCCGATAAAAGGGAGTAAGTATAAAGGTATTTATGAACTTCGAATTAAGTTTTCAACAGATATATCGCGTATATTTTATTTTTATTATCAACAAAATACTTTTATACTGTTGAATGGATTTGTAAAGAAAACTGACAAAACTCCAGAATTAGAATTAGAAAAAGCTAGAAAATATAAAGCTGATTATGATAGAAGGTGTGATAATGAGTAAAGCAGGTGTGAAATTTGATATAGTGAAAGAACAGCTTATGAAAGATGAAGAATTTAAAGCTGAGTATGAGAAATTAAAACCTCGATATGAGGTTATATCGCAAATTATTGAAGCTAGGAATAAACAAAATATAACTCAAGAAGAATTAGCTTTACGAGTTGGAACCAAGAAATCAAATATTTCTAGACTTGAAAGTGGAGCATATAACCCATCTCTTGATATGCTGGTAAAAGTTGCAAAAAGTCTTGGCAAAGAAGTACACATACAACTTAGATAAAAGATAATAACAGACTTGTGCGTGACAGGCACCATCGACTTGAGTTATTTTTAATTTAAATTTCAATGGTTATAGAGACTGATTTTGTTCATTGATTTATTTTTGTCAAAACTAGTGATGATGTTTTTTAAAAGGGAGCAAGAAAAATAAAATAGCTATTGGTGGGTTTATTTTTATTGGACAATCCTTAATTCTTTTGTTGTAAAGTGGCCAAGTGATGTATACAATGATAATGTATTATTTATATGAATTCATTGGTTTAAAAATATATAAAATTATTGGTATCATTTGATACCGATATTCTTGACAAAAACATCAGGGAGTGTTATTATCCCATCTTTGACAGATAAAATGCGGAAAAGTTGATACTATCAACAAATTCCGCGTTTTTTAATGCAACAAAATGTAGCTATATATTATTACTTTTTCTTAGTGCTTCTAATAATTTTTTTCATATTAATATCAGTTAAAATCTCATAATCTGTGCGGAAACCAAAGGCTTCATGCAAAGCATCTGTAAGGTCAGTTCTTGTATAAGAGGGTATGTATCCAAGCTTTTCACCCGGACGAGATAACATCATAGTTTGCACAGTATCAATAATCTCCTCGCAGGTGAAGGCTTCTCCAAGTTTTTTCTCCAGTATCCTAAACACAATTAATGCAATAAAACATGTAATGAAATGTGCTCTGAAAATACAAATGAAATTGTGCATAAGATGCATGATGAGGATGCCTATAAATATACAAATAGCTATTGCATTATACCCTTTTCGTTTGCAGATAGATTAACTATAGATTAAAAAAAGGCATCGGTACCAGGCAGTGCCGTGACAGGGACTTGCGTGACAGGCACCATTGACTTTGCGTGACAGGCACCATTGACTTTCGACTTGAGTTATTGAAATAAGTGTAGGAAATGACAATTTTGCGACATACTACTATAATATTATTAGGAGACTGCATATAGATTATCATTCTCCTTTTTTGTATTGAAGAAAACGGATATGATTTAAATGAAAAATTTTTAAATAATTTAGAATTATATACAGAAGAAAATAAGTTTAATTATGCTGCATATTTATTGTCTGATGAAAATGGAATTTCCATGAAGGTTGCAAAGTATTCCGGAATTGATAAAGTTGATTTAACCATCTACTTGTATCCTTATTGTTCTTCTAGTATAAGCATTTCTTATCTAACATTTCATAATAATTTATTGACCTCATCTACTACCTTTAATACAGCAGAATAACACTTGGAGAAGTCTTCTTTACTGGCTGTAAAAAAATCATTACCAGGATATTTTGCATCAAAATAGTAATCAGTAAGATTGGCAAGCTCTTCTTCTGGAAGGTTAAAAGAAGATATATAGTTATGTATTGCACGATAAAGTGTTCTAAGAGAATGCGACTTTAAAATTTTATCCTTATCGTCTTGAGAGTAAGATATTGATATGATATGTTTTAAAAGTTTCTCGCTTATTTGCTGACATGATATACAATGTTGATTATAATAAGGTAAATGTTTTACAGCATTTAAATATTCCAAATCATTCATCGCTATATGATAATAATCATTTTGTATCATATTCTTTCCTCCATAAAGTTATTCTATTTTCCAATATATTACTAACTAGTAATCCTGCGTCGATAGATGTAAGGGAATTTTTAGTCAAAAAAACAATATCACAGTTATTTTCTTCAGCAATGGAACGCAGAAGACCCTTCGATTGTCTGTCTGGAATATTGTTGTCAAAGAGAAGATAAATATCCGTATCGCTTTCGCAGGTAAATTTATCCT
The DNA here is from genome assembly GCA_032006665.1 of Sedimentibacter sp. GTDB lineage: Bacteria > Bacillota > Clostridia > Tissierellales > Sedimentibacteraceae > Sedimentibacter. The sequence goes on along the minus strand of DALZMP010000022.1, from coordinate 52,026 downwards.
TTGCTAAACTTCCAAATATACCAATTTCCAACAAGTTATCTAACTTTGAATTCAATATTTCTTCTATGACTATTTCAGCATTATGAAATAACTTATTCCGTAGGTTTTCTCTAGCATGTAATAAATCTGGCTGCATATTTATCTCCTCTTCTTTAATTGTAGTAATAAAATATATTATAACAATGTTTAATATATTTTGCAATGATGAAACTGTTTTTACAGTGATGAGGAATAAACTTTTTTTGGTAGACTTGCGTGACAGGCACTATTGACCTGCATGCAAGGGATCACACAACTCAATTATCATTGTATTATGTCGATAAACCTCGATTATCTATATTAGGTGGCTTATTGAGGATTCAAAAAATGATATTATGAATTATGGAGACAAAATCAATTGTGATATGTTAAGACATTATCATAAATCAATCGGAATTATCGCTAAAAGTAAAACTTTTTTATTGAAAAAATAATATTTAGCTGATATACTGTATAAATGAAATATTATTTTAACAGTTAATAATGAAGGAGTGACCAATGAACGAGAATCAAAATAATACGCAATATTATGAAGATGAAATAGACTTGAGAGAGCTTATTATGGCTTTATGGAAAAGAAAAAAAATGATAATTGCTTTAACTCTGGTATTTGCTATTTTAGCAGGTATCTTCAGTATGTTTGTACTGTCGCCAGTTTATGATACAAAATTGAACATAGTAATTAGTATGCCTGAAACATATAACACAAGATATGGTGAATATAAGTTGCCTATAACAACTAATGATCAATACATAAATTTGATTACAAGTAATAATGTTCTTGTTAATACTATAAAAGATATGGGCTATGTTGAACAAGAAGTTTCATTGGAAAATTTGAGAAAAAGAATTACTGTTGGCAAATATGAAGCTAAAACAGGAACCGTTCAAAACAGCTTTGAAATAACAGTATCAGCTGATAATCCCGAAGAATCCGTAAAACTAGCTCAAACACTATATGATAACTATATAGAGTTCATGGATGTTATGACAAAGGAAAGAGCTGTTGGTTCATATTATAATGAGTTTGCTGTTAGTATAAAATCACTTGAAAATTCATTAAACAGCACAAAAGAAATTTTAAAGAAAAACGAAGAATTGTTAGCGCAAACTCCACAGATAATTGCCAAAGGTGATGCTAACTTGGAACTTCAAACTCAATTAACTGATACAACTGATTATGTAATACCTGTAGATACTATTAACCCAAACTATATTAAGATTGAAAATGATATAGTAGGTAATAAACAATCTATAAACAGTATAGAAAATTCTATAAGGATGAATAATCAATATTTAGAAGAGCTTGATAAAGAGAAAAAATCTATTGCAAAATATTATGAAACAGGAAGTGCTGCACCTCTTGAATCAAGTGTTATAGGAGTTGTTGATACAAGTATATATTTACCGTCGCCGCCTGTTGCGCCTAGTCAAAAGACAAGCCCTAGAAATTCAATGAATGTTGCAATAGGAATTGTACTTGGCGGTATGATTGGTGTCATGGCTGCTTTGGTAAAGGAATATTGGGTTAAAACTGAATAGGTTATAATTATTACATAGGTTTGGTTCGAACTGCGAAATTAATAAAATTTTGAGTTGTTCCAAACCTTTTTTAATACAATCAACTATCCCCCACATCCCGAAACAAATCTGAATCAAAAAAATCTTTCAATTCAATTCCCAAGCCGAAGCAAACATAGTATATGGTTTTAATTGTTGGATTGTTACTCTTACCATATACGACATCATTTAGCGTCGATTGGGTTATACCTGCCATAGTTGACAGCTTATTTATAGTAATGTCATTTTCTTTACATAATTGAACTATTCTTTGAGAAATCGCATTTTTTATATTCATGGTTAGACTATTCCTTTTTTCGTTGGTACACATATAATTTATAGTGCCTCATGCGAATTTTTATTTTGATGTTCATCTATACTTTATTATTACTTTCCTTCAAAAAAGTATAGCAAAATAATATTAAAATAGTTACCGATACATCGTCGACAAACATAATAAATAGTAGTATAATATATAATTAATAAGATATATTAACTTGTCATTACAACTACTTGGGGTGAAAAAATTGGATGAAGAGATAAATATTATTGAGATTCAAAATGAGTATAAAAGGATAGATGGTGAATGGATGCGACTTCATTTCAAAGCATCTATGGGGTTGGTAGGCTTTACTTTTTTAATTGAATGTATTATAGGTTTAGTTTTATATAATATGGGAGAAATAAATGTATCAATTTCCATCTATATTATGAAATATCTTCTGGCACCGGTTATATTGAATACAATTTTTATTATTATTGGGCACTTTGTGATAAATTCTTCACACTTGACTCATGATTTTAAAGTATATATTATTTCTTTACTACTTTCTGCGATTTGTTTTGTAATATTTTCAGTACATAGTATTTTTACTTCTGTTTATATGATTTTCACTATACCTATTTTGTTTACTGTAGTGTATGGCAATTATATTTTGACGACGACAACTGCTTTATGTAGTTTATTTGCAAAAATTTTTTCTGAATTTTTTGTTAATTGGGACCCTGATAAGATTAATGTTTTTGACAGTAATATCGTATTAGTAAATTTTATTATTTCTATATGTTTTTTATTGGCCTTTTATGCGGTATGCATGGTTGTTATTTATTTTGAGCGAGGCAAGAATGCTGTTAGCTTGCAAAGAGAGTTAGAGCGTTTTAAATTGCAACAGAGAATAAATAATGATGAGTTAACATCTATTAATAATAGAACAGCTTTAAGAAAAGCGTTTCAAAGTATGGAAGATGACAATTCGGAAAGTATATATATTTTTGTAATGATTGATATTGATAACTTTAAGGTACTCAATGATACATTGGGACACGCCAAGGGAGATTCAATTTTAATGGAATTTGGAAGAATTCTTAAATTTAATTGTGTTGATTCAACACCTTTTCGTTTTGGTGGTGATGAATTCTGCATTTTATTTGAAAATCATCCTTTGAAAAAGGCCGTTGAAACATGTGAGAGAATACAAAATGATTTTAAAGAAATCGTTGCTAATAATGATGTAAATGTAAAATTAACATTGAGCTTTGGAATAGCACATTATTCATATGGAATGACAGCAACACAATTGTTGAAAAATGCAGATTTGGCTCTATATAGCGCCAAGACGGTAAAAGATGCCATTCATATTTATGATGACCTGGATGAATGTGAGAATTTGAGTATTTAATATAATTAATTTAGATAATTGTTGATGATTAATTATTACATTACCCGGTACTTTAAAAGTTCTTAAGGCAATTGAAAAGTTTCTGAAAATCCATTACTAAATTACGAAGGCGGTTATGGTAAGCCATCAGGAAATAATTCAGAAACTAAACTTGCGAACTTATTATAAAATATCAATTATTCCATATTTTGTACACCCCCTGCATTGAAAAGCTGTATGCTTTAAGAAATTGCTGAAATTTCCTTTTCGCAATAGGTATTTCTGCACCTGATTTTAATTTGATGGAGCATGTGTCCTTGTTTACCTTTTTTATATTGAAGATATTGACTATATATCCCTTGCAGCAGTTCACAAAGTATTTTTCATTGAGTTCTTCCATTATTTTATTCATACTTTTTCCTACTTCTTGTGTTTCTCCGTTTTGCAGATAAATTGTCGATTTGCCGTTGATTCTTCTGATATATTCAATATCCTCATGGGTAATGCTGTGAAGGGCTTTCCGTGTGGTAACAGTATAAATACCGTAGGGACAGTGGCATGTGTGTTCAATATTACTGAACAATTCTTGTACGATTGAATCGGTAGTCAGAGGCAATTCTAAAGTTCCGGAAACCATGCACATATATTTTTCTTCGAAATCGTGATAAATTTTGCTTATATATGAAATACTGTTGTCTTTACAGATGAATAGAATCTGATAGTCTTTTTGAAAAAAATATTTGTTGAGAAATTTGAATGCGGAACCCACGCTATAAACCTCAAAGGGTATATTTTTTTCACTTAAATATTCTGACAGTATGGGTTCGATCTGTTTTCGTGCCTGAATATCGCCATGTAATACAATTTTTAACATAAAAATCACCTTTTTAAAAGAAATATTGATGTATGACAAGCCAACAGCTTGGATACCATTTTATAATATGTTTTAATTGTATTTTTGTTACTTTTACAGGTAATTTTAACAGTATATTTGAATAATCGCACATTTAATGATATAATTAATATTAAAGCAAATGTTATTCAATTTATTTTAATTTATAAAAAGCTTTATGAACTAAAATAAAATACTATTTACCTAAATAAAATATGTGAGGAGAAGAAAATGAAGATTATTGATTTAACACATACTATTTCAGAAGATATGCCGGTTTATCCGGGTACAGAGCCTCCAAAACTTCAAACAGCAAATACATATGAAAAAGATGGTTTCAAAGAAACTTTAATAACGATGTTTTCTCATACAGGTACACACATGGATGCTCCGGCTCATATTTTTCCTGGTCGCACAAACTTGGATGAATTCCCTATAACTCAATTTATAGGAAAAGGTTTGGTAATTGATTGTACTGATTTGAATGAGGGACAGCTCATTACTATGGATTACATCAATCATGTACGAGATAAGGCTGATGCTGCTGAATTTATTATTTTCTATATGGGTTGGGATAAACATTGGGGTACTGATGCCTATTTTGGTGATTACCCTTATATTGATGAAGAAGTTACTCAATATATAATTAACAGCAAAAAGAAAGGGGTTGGTCTAGATGTTATTGGTATAGATCCCATTTCTGATGGAAAATTATCTATACACCATAAATTGTTTGCTGAAAATGAAATTGTAGTTATTGAAAATTTAGCTAATTTGGGGCAGGTAGGAAGTGAGATTTTTACTTTCTGTGCACTACCGCTGAAATATTGTTCATCAGATGGTGCACCTATTCGAGCCATAGCAATTCTGTAAGATAAAGATTAAATATAAATTGTTAATAAAAATTATATTATGAGGAGAGTGGTATCTTATGAATGGAAAATGCAGTCAATGTGGATTGAATGATAGGATATGTAGAACACCGGAAGGTAAGGCGCCTGGATTTTGCAGCACGATTATTTATGACGAAGCATTAAGAAAGGCAGAAGAACTTTACGAAAAAGATGATATTAAGCATTTTGCAGCAGAGGCATCGCGTCAAGAGGCAGCTTGTTATGTTGATGCACCAAATAATTCAGGCGACAAAATGGCAATAAAACCTCGGATATTAGAAATAATTGAATTTTGCAACAGAATGAATTATAAACGCATTGGTTTAGCTTTTTGCGGAGGGCTTCATCGTGAAGCTAAGATAGTAAACAATATTTTTGAGTCTCACGGACTTGAAGTTGTTTCTGCAATGTGTAAAGTTGGAGGAGTTGATAAATCTAGTTTGGGGCTTGAAGATTTTGAAAAAATAAACGGTGAGGGTCATGAAAGTATGTGCAATCCAATTGGACAGGCAATGATTATGAATGAAGCCAAAACTGAATTTAACATAATTCTCGGATTATGTGTTGGTCATGATTCCTTATTTATCAAACACAGTGATGCGATGTGTACTGTACTGGCAGTAAAAGACCGTGTACTTGGTCATAATCCTCTGGCGGCCATTTATACAAGTGAATCATATTATAAATATATTAAATAACATATAATAAAGCTTCAGTATGTGTACTCAAAATAAGAAAAAAAGATTTTAAACCTTTTTTTCTTATTTTTTTACTCTTAAGTATAAGATGATACACCATTACAATAAAGAGCAAGCTTTAAAAGTACCATTATATATGATGCATTATATAGAAAAAATAGTTTATGCTAATTAGTGAACTGTATTTTATCAAATAAATAAAAGGGAAAAATAAAAACTTATGATACCCAGATATAATTTCGATATCAAACAAAGGTTGACAAAATAAATATATTATATTATACTAATTTAGTAAATTACTAATTTAGTAAATGATTTAGAAAGGAATATATTATGAAAATAATTGTTATTAATGGTAGCCCTAAAGGTGAAAACAGCAACACAAATATTATGGTTAATGAATTTTTGAAGGGAGCACAAAGTGCTGGGGCAGAAACTGTAAATATTTTTCTATCAGAAAAGAAAATTGAATATTGCAAGGGATGTCACATTTGTTGGAGCAGAGGTCCGGCACAATGTGTCATAAGTGATGATATGACGAGTGTTTTAATGCATATGGGTGATGCTAATGTTATTGTTTTTGCTTCACCGGTATATTTTGAAAATATATCTGGAATGTTAAAAGTGTTTATGGATAGGATGACGATGATTGGAGGACCTCAATCTCAGAAGGATACTGAAGCAAGAGAAGAAAAAAAGCCTGAGTCAGCTAAAATTAATGTACCTAAGTTAATGATGATATCAAGCTGTGGATTCGCGGATGAATCTGAATTCGAAGTTACATCTCTTTGGATTAATCGTGTATCTCAAAAGATGCATATGGAGTTAGTTGGAGAAATTTACGCAACTAATGGGAAATTGCTAAAGGAAACACCGGAAGAATTAAAACCGGCACTAGCTAAATTTATGAATGCAATTGAAAAGGCCGGATATGAAATTGGCACTGAAATGAAAATGACTCAAAGTACAAAGAATTTTTTAAATAAAAATATTAGTTGGAATGATATAATCAGCAACAACATGAAAAGTATAAAACCATTTCTGGATGATGACGGAAAAATAAAGCAGGTTCCGGTTCCTAACAAAAATAAAATTCAGGTATTAGATTACCTGGCTAATAAGTTTGAACAAGGGAAAAGTTATAAAGAAAAAGAGGTTAATGAAATTATAGACGACTGGCATACTTTTGGAGATTATTTCTTGTTAAGAAGACTTTTGATTGATTACAAATTATTAATGCGTACAGCCAATGGAGATAGTTATTGGGTAAATGATAAAAGAATTTAAAATTAAAAAACGCCGTTAGGCGTTTTTTACATGTTATCGTGGAAGATGGTACGGCAGACTGAGTAAAACCTAAACATTACAGATAATTTTTAGTCAATTCTTAAGAATTTTTAGTGAAATAATTTGATTAAAATTTAAATATAATTTAGTAAAAATATTAAAATTTAAATAAAATATTAAAAAATTTGAATAAAATTTTGATATTTGCATAAAATTATAGTATAATAGGAATAAAAAGGAGGGATATCTTGTGTTAGAAGAAGAATTGAAAGAATTAGTGAAAAAGGTTACTTCTGAGAAATGTGAGAAACAGCATATTGAGCTTAAGAAAGCAGCAGGGGGAACACCTTCAAAGCTTTATGATACATTATCAAGTTTTTCTAACCAGATTGGAGGAGGAATAATTGTTTTCGGTATTGATGAGAGTAGTGGATATGAAGTGACTGGTGTATATGATGCACAGGACCTGCAAAAAAAGGTTATGGAGCAATCTTTACAGATGGCACCTGTAGTAAAACCTCTGTTCACGGTTGCTCAAATAGAAGGCAAATTGGTGGTCAGCGCAGAAATTTCCGAGTTAGACATTTATGATAAACCATGCTTTTATAGGGGTGCAGGAAGATTGCGAGGATCTTATATTCGTGTAGGTGATTCGGATCAGCCCATGACGGAATATGAAATATATAGCTATGAGGCATACAAAAGGAGAACACATGATGAATTGAGAACTGTTGATAGAGCAGTCATGGGGAACCTTTCAAAGGATAATGTAACGGAATACTTGATAAAGCTACGCAGACAAAAGCAAAATCTATTAAACCTCGATAATGAACGAATACTTGAAACTCAAGGAATCAGTCAAGATGGATTACCCACATTAACGGGGCTAATGCTGATGGGCGAATATCCTCAGGAATTTTTTCCACAGCTTAGTGTAACTGCGATGGTAGTAAATGGTAAGGAAATAGGAGAGCTTGGCAATGATGGAGAACGCTTTGTGGATAATAAGCGTATTGAAGGTACAATTACACAAATGTTGGAAGGTACACTTGCTTTTGTTCGAAGAAATATGAAAGTTAAGACCATCATAACTGATGAGGGAGTTCGTGCGGACAAACCGGAATATCCACTAAAGGCGGTTAGAGAAATTATTCTGAATGCGCTAATACATAGGGATTATAGTGTACACACGGATCGTTCACCGATACGCTTGGTAATGTATGAGGATAGATTGGAGCTTGAAAATCCCGGTGGGTTGTATGGGCGAATAACCATAGATGATTTAGGCAAGGCTTCAGCTGACACTAGGAATCCGTATATGGCAGGAGCATTAGAAATTATGATTGATACAGAAAATCGTTTCTCAGGGATTCCTACTATAGTAGCTGAACTGAAAAATGCTGGAATGCCAGCTCCTATATTTATTGATAAAAGAGGGGTATTCAAAGTTATATTTTATAAAAAGGCAATTGAGCAAAGTAATGACGAGAATGTAGAACAGGAGATTTTGGATTACTGTCGTACACCGCGTTCCAGGGAAGAACTTGCAGATAAATTTGGATTTGAAGCACCAACTTATTTTATCAAGAGATATGTTGCACCATTGCTTATAGATGGAAGAATAAAGATGACTATACCTGATAAACCAAAGAGCAAGTTTCAAAAATACTATTCATGATGATGTGAATACAAAAGTTAAAAAGGTGTACATGTTAAATATTATTACAAAAGCAGAATCACAATAATACGATAAATTAAAAAACGCCGTTAGGCGTTTTTTAAGATTAATTATTAATAAAGCTAAGGAGTTTTTAAATAAATCTTTTTCCTGGTGCTTCATAAAAATAATCATTTAATATACAATGAGATATGAATATAACACGCTTACTTATTTAAATTTATAAAGTTATAAAGCCTTTTGTGTGTATTTTTTCGGTATTTTGTTGAATAGCAAAGATACTAAAATACAACTTACAATTTTATCAACAATATTGCTTGTAATTCTGGGTATAAATGCAGCAGTAAATATAGATTGTCCAGATTGAACCAACCAAGTAAAGAAAACATCATTGATGTCTCCTGTAATTCCTCCATATACATATGTAGCTATTGGAGTTCCAATAAGTGGAGAAACTACTGCTAAAATAAGTCCGGTAATAATTGCTGATTTTAAGTCAAACTTCCACTTTCTTGCTATTAAACCAACTATGATACCAACTGCAATATTAACTAATGCAAAAGGTATATCTTTAGGATTTGTAAGCATTCCTTGAATTACATTTGTCAATCCTCCCACAACGGCTCCATACCAAGGACCAAATAATACAGCTGAAAAAATTGTACCTACAGTATCTAAGAATAATAATGGAATGTTTAATAATCCTACTACAGTTCCTAAAACGATATTAATTGCTATTGATAGTGCTGAAAAAACCATTATAAAACTTGAATTTTTATTGTTCATATCTAACCTCCTTTTGTTTTTGCTATTTGCAAATAAAATGTATCACGAGCCGGTCTATCGGTCAATTTAATATTTTTTATATGAATTAAGTCAATTATGAAAATATGTTATATTATGGAATCAAGTTCTGCTTATTGTTAAATTGTAAATGGCTTATAAAATAGAAGAATAAAAAACTAAAAAATCGATATAATATATTATGTACATAGTTGACACTATGTACATAATATATTATAATGGAGGTGCAAGGAGATGAATAGTATGTTTACAATAAATTCGACTGAAGCCAGAAAAGAGTGGAGTACAGTCATTGATAATGCGGTTCGAAAAAAACCTCAATTTATAAAAAGAACAAGAGATCATGTTGTAGTTTCCAATACAGAGTTATTTAAGAATTTGTTAGAACCATATAAATTTAGTGCGAAGAAGTTTATTGAGGACGATGGTTCAATAACATTGTCTTTAAATGAAATAGATTTGATAGAGAATGACAATACAGAAATGGGTGTAAAGTACAAAATGGCAGCTTCCATTATGGAGTACTCAGAAGAATTTTATAAAAATTTTGATTATTGGGGTATGGCTCCAAATAGAAAAAAGCATATTCCTTTTGTTTTGAAAGCAATAATGGAAGATGATGTTAATAAAATAATGGAGTCAATAGAATGCCGAAGTGGAGAGAATTAAAACGATTTTGTGACAATGATGAATGGGAATTATATAAAGATACAGATCATTATTTTTACAGAAAAATTATGGAAGACGGCACTATAAAGAGAACTAAAGTATCTAAAGGTAGTGGAGAAATTTATTCTCATATGTGGCATGAAATTTTAAAAAACAGTTACAAGTAACGATGGAATATTTTAATAGCAAAATTTAAATAATATAAATTGTTACATATTTTAAAATAAAGGATACAGCCGGTAAAACAGGCTTGTAATTTTATTGTTATTTTATTTGTATGGTACAAAATTCAATTAAAACGCTTTCTATACTATACATAGAAAGCGTTTTTGTTTCTAACTAAATATTCTTATCTATTTATTGTGCAATGGTATTGTTTTCTAATTTTATAATTCAATTGCTCCTGTTCTGAATGCTTCCATCATTTCACTTGTGAGGCTTATATTCAGTTCCGCAGGGGGAATATCTTTTCTGTCCAACCATATACCTAAGGACAGTTCATCTTCTTGAAGTGTTATGGTATCATCTCCGTCAAGTTCAGCATAAAATCCTGAAAGCAGTGTGTCTGTAAATGGCCATGGCTGGCTCTTATAAAATTTGAGATTCTTAACATTAAGTCCTACTTCTTCCTTGACTTCTCGTATTACAGTTTGCTCCAGGCTTTCTCCTATTTCCACGAAACCAGCTATAAGTGCATATCTGGTATAAGCTCGTCCTGCATACTGGGTTAAAAGCAGACGGTCACCATCATGAACAGCTACTATCACACATGGAGATATAGTTGGATATGTTTGAAAATTACAGGATTCACAATAGAGCATTCTTTCCTTTTCTGAATGCTTCATCGGCTTACCACATTTACCGCAAAAATGATGATTGTTATACCAACGATTCAACTGCCACCCGACTACACCTGCAAATGAGCGCCAGTATTTGGATTCGGTTCGGAACCTGTTAGTGCTTACGTAAGTCCATCCATTTTGTGAATCGAGTCCATTTTCATCAATCAAGTAGTAATTAATTTCATCTATTGTGAAAAGAAACTTTGCATTATCAATTAGATGTGGATAATTTTCTTTAAAGTCAGAAAATGATGGATACCAAAGCTTGTCCGTATCCTCTTTGACAAGTACAGTATCTCCTTCATAAGAAAGAAATAAATCCTGTGAATTTGCGGTTTTATTTTTAAAATTATTATTAAATATTTTTGGTTCTATATCCTGAATCATAACGTACCTCTTTATGTTTGAATTTTGTCAATGACAATTATACCATAATGTAGAATAATTGAATATAAATTTGTTGAGAGATTTTTATGCGTAAAATAAGTTATATATTTTGTTGATTTATTTTTAACATAGCACTTGACAAAACTAACAGTGTTCATATATAATATGAACACTGTTAGTTTTGTATAAAGGAGTTTATATGAGCAGAAAAGGATTAAAAAATGAGAAAATTATAGAAGCAGCAATAGAAATGGTGGAAGAGTACGGATATCGTAAGTTTTCACTCAGAGAATTGGCAGGTAAGTTAAACGTGCAGCCGTCATCTCTATATAATCACGTGAGTGGAATTGAAGAAATAAATATTGCTGTCGGTATGCATGGTATTCATTTGTTGGAGAAAGCATTAGTAGATGCATCAATGGGTAAAGAAACAGAAGAAGCGCTATGCGATATTGCAAATGCATATAGGAATTTTGCAAATAAAAATCCTGAATTGTATCATGCGGTAATCGAATTACAAACTTCCGGCAATGAGCTTCTAAAGCATGAATTGCATAAAATCATACAACCCTTTATTGTCGTTATTGAGAAGCACATAAGGGATAAGGCGGCAGTAGTGCATTTGCAGCGTTTTTTCAGAAGTACACTGCATGGATTTGTTTCTCTTGAAAAAGAGGGTTATTTAAAATATGGAGAAGTAAATAATGATGAAAGTTTTGAATTTATGGTTCAAGGACTTATTAACATGGTTAGAGAAAGAGAGATAGTAGATTAAATGGAGAATGTAGTTGAAACAAAACAATATAAGAAAATGACAGAAACTCCAGTTTCAAAATTAATTGTGAAACTGGGAATTCCAACAATTATAAGTATGCTAATAACAAATATTTACAATATGGCGGATACATATTATGTTAGTAAACTAGGAACAAGTGCCAGTGGTGCTGTCGGAGTCGTATTTGGTATTATGGCGGTATTTCAGGCATTTGGTTTTATGTTTGGGCATGGTGCAGGCAGCATTATATCAAGAAAACTGGGACAAAAAGATTCTCAAAGTGCAAGTCGCTTTGCTTCAACTAGTTTTTTCTTATCGATTGCTGTAGGTATTGTGATTGCTATTTTGGGAATTACTTTTTTAAGTCCGTTTATGAAACTGCTCGGAAGTACGGATACAATTTTACCATATTCAAAGCAGTATGGATTTTGGATATTATTAGCAGGTCCCTTTATAGCCAGCAGCTGTGTTTTAAATAATATTTTACGTTACGAAGGCAGAGCAGCTTATGCTATGGTCGGATTGACCACAGGAGGGGTTCTTAATATGATTGGAGACCCAATTTTTATGTTCGGATTAAAAATGGGTGTAACCGGGGCAGGCGTATCTACTGCTATATCGCAACTGATTAGTTTCACTATTTTATTATTCATGTATTTGGCAGGAAAAGAGAAAAACAGTTTATCAATACGTTTGATTACTAAAAACAAACATGAAATATTTGAAATTATCTCAGTAGGGTTTCCAAGCCTGATTAGGCAGGGACTTGGAAGTATATCAACCATGCTCTTAAACTCTCAAGCTGCCGTGTATGGCGATGCAGCTGTAGCAGCTATGAGTATTGTTAACCGTATAAGCATGTTTATTTTTTCTGTAGGTCTTGGTCTAGGGCAAGGATTCCAGCCGGTATCAGCGTTTAATTACGGTGCCGGTAAATATACTCGTGTTAAAAAAGGATTTTGGTTTACAGTAGGCGTTGGAGAAATTGTGCTTTGTATACTTGCAGGCATAGCAATGTTTGAATCAAGTAAATTAATAGGATTATTTAGAAATGATCCTGCGGTTGTAGAAATTGGAGCTTTTGCATTAAAGTTTCAGTGCTTTGCATGCATCTTTATGCCGGTTACAGTATGTACAAATATGTTGTTTCAAAGCATAGGAAAGAGTGGCCAGGCAACAATTTTGTCAACTCTGCGAAGTGGAATGTGCTTTATACCACTTATTTTGATATTACCTAATCTATTAGGAATCACCGGGGTACAAATATCACAAGCAATAGCCGATATATTGGCTTTCGCAATATCATTGCCGCTGCTATTCAGATTTTTAAGGACCTTATCTAAAAATGTGAATGAATTGGAGGAAAGTATAGATACACAGATGGCTTACCACAATAAGGAAATGACTTCAAGAATGTAATTGTAAACATTGATTTATGACCTTGTCATAAAACAGAGCCATTCTGTTAAGAACGGCTCTGCTATTTTGTTATTTAGAAATTATTTTAGACATTTATTCTTACTAATGATTATGCTTAAACACTTTAACGTTTGAGAAATCAGCCTTATTAAACTTGTTTACACAAAGCCAAAAGAATATAAGTCCGATTAGAATAATAAACAGGAATCCAACCTGTGGAGTAATAATAAATCCGTGTATGTCATAGGCAACACCTTCTTTAACCAGTTCGATAGCAGACATATTTTCCATCCTAAGGGTAATATAACGAAAAATAGATGTAATATAGGTCAGCGGATTAATATAAATTAACGGACGTAGGAAAGACGGCATGATTGTTGTAGGAATATAGGCCCCTGACAGAAAAGTAAAAGGCATGACTACAATAGATGTCATTATCTGAAAAGCTGCCGAATTACGTGCAATTGTTGCAAGGAAAAGTCCTATAGACCCAAATGTTAAACCTGCCACCGCCATGATTCCAATCATTTCAATAAAATGCAAGGGGTCAATTTGCAGTCCCATAAAAAGGCTTACAATTATGACAATGATTCCCTGTGCGATTGCAATCACTGAAGAAGATAAAACCTGTCCTATGGAAATCTGCCAACGTGGAATTGGAGCTACCAGGATTTCCTTCATAAATCCACTTGAAATGTCGGACAGAATATCGGTAGAATTATTAAGACTTGACTGAAATACAGTCATGATGATAATACCTGATATCAGATAATTCATCGGTTGTGCAAGAGAGCTGCCCATTGATGAATTCATTATAAATGAAAAGATAAAGAGGAAGAAAAAGGACATGAATAATGTTCCTAGGAGTCTACCCTTATTTCGTATAAAGTTTACAAGATTTCTGTTTAAAATAGCACCTATTGCATTCATTATTGTCTTATCTCCCTTCCAGTTACTGATAAAAATACTTCATTAAGCGAGCCTTTTGTTACTTCAAAATCAGTGATATCTTTTTTGAAGTGGGTAAGCAGCTCGAGTACCAGCTGTGCCTTTGTATGGATGTAAAAAGCCCCTTCTTTAACTTCATGCTTGTATTTGTTTTGATTCAGGAAATTTTCCATCATCTCAAAGTTACCTGTTTCAATGCGAGTTACCGGAGTGGCGTATTGTTTTTTCAAATTTTCCGGGGTATCAAAGGCTGCGATTTTACCGTGGTCCATAATTGCAACACTTGAACTGATTTCTGCCTCGTCCATGTAGTGTGTAGTTAGAAAAATTGTTATATTTTTTTGTTTTTGCAGTTTCGTTATATATTCCCATACACTTGATCTGGTTTGTGGGTCAAGTCCTGCAGTAGGCTCATCCAGGAACAGTACCTTCGGATAGTGCACGAGACCACGGGCTATTTCCACTCTTCGCTTCATACCACCGGAGAGGCTTCCAACAGGAGCTTTTCTCCAATCCTTTAAATCAACCAAATCAAGAACAAAATTGATGCGTTCTTCTACTTCATTTTTAGGAATCTTGTAAAATTTGCAATGAAATTTTAAGTTTTCTTCAACAGTAAGCACTGTATCAAGGGTAGTTTCCTGAAAAACTATACCTATATCCTTTCGTACTTTATCTTTTTGATTTGACACATCGTGACCACCTATATACAGTTCTCCCGCTGTTTTATCTAGAATTGTACACAGTGTATTAATTGTTGTGCTTTTTCCGGCACCATTGGGTCCGAGAAACGCAAAAATTGACCCTTCCTTTACTTCGAATGAAATATCGTCAACCGCTTTAAAATCACCGTAACTTTTAGTAAAGTGATTAACTTCAATTATATTATTCATTTTTTCACCTCATTTTTAATTTCTTAACTCATCATAAATGTATGTTATAAAAAATCGGAAAACAAATTTTAAAAAATTTATAAAATTATAATAAAATAATATTAACAGAATTAATTTATAAAATTTTTATAAATTAATTAACATGAATTTAAAATTATGATTTATAATAAATACAGCTAATGAAACAAAGGCATAAGCCTTTGTCTTGATGTATTTATTGAATCGTAGTGATGCAAGCCGTTATCTGGCTTGCTTTATGATATAATATAAATTAAAAGAATATGGAAGCAAGAGGTAAATGAATTGAATGAATTTTTAAAGAAGATAAAAAATCACATATCTGATCATTATGCCAGCGAAAGAGATGAGCATCGAGAGGCTCGATTGAAATATGATAGAATCAGAGCACGCCAAAGAATACTTAATATGCAGCTGAGAGAATACGAACGTCAGCTGAAAATATTGGTTAAAATACAGGGAATCAATCATACTGGCGAAGAAGTCGACCTTCTAAATAAGATATATGATGTAAAAATGGAGCTTAGAGAGCTTCAGTTAAAACGTCGCTTAAATCACATGAATAATGAAGGATCAGATTTTAATCAATATTACAGGCATATTCGTATCGCAAGACCTTTTGCTCTTATATTTAACCTGACTCTTTGGTTTCTTCTTTTTTGGTTCGGTGGATTAGGAATTGGATTAAAAATTATTGTCCTGCTGCTTGCTTTTATAACAACAGCTGGCAGCATATTTGAATTAATATTTTTAATGAATATAAAAGATCGCATTTTAAAACCAATAGAAAATCTTAAAAAAGGTGTATCAGAAATTTCACAGGGTAACTATGATGTGACTATAACCGAAGAAAAAACCTATGAAGTGAATTCGCTGGTAAAAGCTTTTAATGAAATGAGTAAAAAGCTTAGAGAAAGTGAAAAATTAAAAGCTGAATATGAAGAAAATCGAAAAGACCTCATAATTAATATTTCACACGATTTGAAAACACCTATTACTTCTATACAGGGATACGTTGAAGCAATTACAGGAAATGAAGAAATTCTTGAGGATAAATTAGATCAATATCTCAAGGTAATTCATAACAATGCTGTTTATATGAACAAGCTGATAGACGATCTTTTCCTTTTTTCCAAGCTTGATATACAAAAGCTTGAATTTAATTTTACAGAAATTAAGATTTGCCCATTCATTGAAGACATGATGGAAGAATTTAAACTCGAGTTAGAAGAAAAAAATGCAAGTTTTGAATATAATAACATGCTGACAGCAGATTATATTGTTAAGCTGGATGCCAAGCGGTTTTATCGGATAATCAGAAATATTATTGACAATGCAGTTAAATACGGGTCCAAATCTACACTGAAAATGGTAATTGAACTATACGAAGCAGAAAATTATATCTGTATTGATGTTTCCGATAATGGACCCGGTATTCCGGAAGAAAGCATCCCTCACATTCTTGAAAGGTTTTACCGCGCTGATAACGAGCGTACAAAAGACCTTAAAAGTACCGGACTTGGTCTGGCTATTGCAAAGGAACTTATAGAAGCCCATGGAGGAAAAATTGCAGTATCAAGCAAAAAAAATCAAGGAAGTACATTTACAGTTTCACTTCCTTATATTAAAAAAGACGTATCATCTATGTCTAAAGGAGATAAATACTAATGATAAATGAAATTCTGATTATTGAAGACGATTTAAATATAGCTGAACTGGAACGTGACTATCTTAAACTTAACGGATATGGGGCAGATATTGAATCCGATGGTGAAAAAGCCTTGAAAAAGGCATTCAGTGGTGATTACAGCCTGATAATTGTTGATTTGATGCTGCCGGGCAAAAGTGGATTTGAAATTATAAAGGAACTCAGAATGAAATTCGAGATTCCTATTATTGTTGTATCTGCGCGCTCAGAAGACATTGATAAAATACGGGGACTTGATTACGGAGCAGATGATTACATGACTAAACCCTTCAGTCCTGCTGAGCTTGCTGCACGAGTTAAGTCACATATCAGACGTTACGAAAGATTGAAAGGGAAAAGTTCATCAAAAGATATCATTGCATGCAGAGGTCTGGAAATTAACAATACGTCACGTAAAGTAATTGTCAATGGAGCTGAAATTCAGTTGACTGCTAAAGAATATGATCTGCTTTACTTTTTTGCATCCAATCCAAATATTGTTTTTACAAAGGAGCATTTGTTTGATGTCATCTGGGGAATGGATAATTACGGTGATTTGGCTACAGTGCCGGTTCATATACAAAAAATACGCAAAAAAATTGAAAAGGATCCGTCAAATCCTGAATTTATTGAAACTCTGTGGGGAACGGGATATCGCTTTAATTCATAGCGTTAAATAAGAAGAACACATACTTATAGAATAAGTTCATTTATTATAATAGCTGAAAGAAAATTGTTATTATAATTGCCAAAAACCATTGACCATAAAATACCATTAATGTAAAAATATTAAAACATAGTAAAATAAGTTTTTTGTATACAAGAAGTAAAAAATATGTCATAATATATGGTATAATCATTATTTTTCCATTCAAAATAATGATTATACCATATATTATGCTAAGAGGAGAAAATAACATGAGAAAATTAGTTAAAAGAAGTACATCAGCTCTAATAATTACAGTTATGTTATTAATGCTGGGAACAACTGCATTTGCTGCGGAGGCAAAAACGGTTGAAGTAGTAGGATATGATTATGATTGGGAATTTTTAACCAAAGAAGAAGTTGCGAGCATGTCGGCAGCTCATTTTTCTGTGTCAAATGTAATTGATACATTTGATGTTAAAGAAATCGATGAATATATCGATGAAGGATTAATAGTATCTCCTTCTTCAACTGTTACAGTATTGGCTGAAGATGATGGGGTTATGTTCGATGTGTATAAAATGACACCAATCGGTGATAATACATACGAATATCATGATGAGGACAGACTTCCGGTATCAGGTAAAGTTAAAGTTTACGCGATTGACGAAACAGGAGCTGTGGATGAAGACGGATATCCATTAGTAGTTGAAAAAATTATTGATGCATCTGAAATTGGAAATTATGATGATGAGTTCCCTGAATATCTTCCAGGATGTACTGTTACATTAACAGAACCAGGAGACTACTATGTAGTATTAAGAATTGAAGCACTTGCTGGAGCAGCTTCAGCTATTGTAAGAGTAACAGGTGAAACTGTACAGACAGAAAATCCTGCAGAAACTGATGAACCGGTAGATTCTGAACCTGCAACTGAACCCGAGTTACCTGTAAGCGTATCAGCATTGCCTACAAATTCAAAGGTTCTTGTGAACGGAGCGGAAACTTCTTTTGATGCATACAATATAAACGGAAACAACTATTTTAAACTCAGAGATTTGGCAACAGTGGTAAATGGAACAGAAAAACAATTTGAAGTTGAATGGGACAGTGAAAAAAATGCAATAAATTTAGTATCTGATAAATCATATACGACAGCCGGCGGAGAAATGACTGAGGGCGACGGAAAAGAAAAGACAGGAAATTTAAATACTGCAAAGATTTACAAAGATGGTGAAGAAATAGAACTGACTGCCTATAATATAAATGATAATAATTATTTTAAATTAAGAGATATAGCACAGGCATTTAACATTGGTATAACATGGGACAACCTGACTATGACAATAGGCATAGATACAACAATCGGCTACACAGCTGAGTAATGAATGAATTATATAATAAAGTGTCAAATTTTTATTAATTTGGCACTTTATTTTTATTAACTTGAAGCTTTTGCTTTTTATTACGAAATTCATGAACACTTTGTCCTATTATGCATACTATAATGTGAACATATTTGATGCCGCTTTAATCAAAAAATATACACAAAATTAAAAACCTTTATATTAAATCAGAGCGCAAATTTTGTACATAATAAACGAGAACTAAAATGGTTTTGAAGTTGCTTATTTAGAATAAGAAGCTGAAGTTTTGTTTTTTATGTAAATTTTTCTGATATAAAATATTAGTATATTTATTATTAAAATTTTGAAATAAAGGTGAAGAATATGAGCGATATTGCTTTGCAAATAGAGCGTTTAAACGGTGGCACAATAAATGCCGGAGATAATGTCATCTTTGATAATGTAGTATATTCATCAGGAAATATTACCTATGCTCCTGCTACAGGTATAATTACACTTAATGAAGCAGGTAGGTATGTATTTGACTGGTGGGTTGCCACTCAATCGGGTGTTGGTACCAGTAATGTTGTTTTTGCTGTAACCTCATCACAGGGGGATAATCTGATAGGGAATCTTCCTGCTAAAATAGGAGAAACTGTAGGAATAGGAATTGTTGATGTAGTGGCGCCTCCTGTTACGGCACAATTATCGTATCAGGGAGTAGGAAGTGTATTTTATGCTTCAACAGTACCTGTAAAAGCTACACTAGTAATCGTGGAAGATGATATAGCTGGAGAAGGTCCGACAGGTCCGACAGGCCCAACAGGAGACACAGGTCCGACAGGACCAACAGGAGACACGGGTCCAATAGGGCCAACAGGAGACACAGGTCCAATAGGGCCAACAGGAGACACGGGTCCAATAGGGCCAACAGGAGACACGGGTCCGACAGGCCCAACAGGAGACACCGGCCCAATAGGCCCAACAGGAGACACGGGTCCAATAGGCCCAACGGGAGACACGGGTCCAATAGGCCCAACGGGAGACACGGGTCCGACAGGCCCAACAGGAGACACCGGTCCGACAGGACCAACAGGAGACACGGGTCCAATAGGGCCAACAGGAGACACCGGTCCAATAGGACCAACAGGAGACACGGGTCCAATAGGGCCAACAGGAGACACCGGTCCAATAGGACCAACAGGAGACACGGGTCCAATAGGGCCAACAGGAGACACCGGCCCAATAGGCCCAACAGGAGACACTGGTCCGACAGGCCCAACAGGAGACACGGGTCCGACAGGAACAGGAGACACCGGTCCAACAGGCCCAACAGGACCATCGGGTCCGTCAGGCGGAGATACGGGTCCAACGGGTCCAACAGGACCGACAGGACCGTCAGGTGGACCGACAGGACCAACAGGAGACACAGGTCCGATAGGACCGACAGGAGATACAGGGCCGACGGGACCAACAGGAGATACGGGACCGACCGGCCCAACGGGAGACACAGGGCCGACAGGACCGACGGGAGACACAGGACCGACAGGTCCGACCGGTACTTTTGAACCAAATCCTTTCGATGTATTTGTAGAGGCTGGAGCAGTTGGCGGAGATGGAACTCAGGCAGCGCCATTCGGGACAATACAGGAAGGTGTAACTGCTGTATCACCGGGAGGAACTGTTAACGTTTTGGGAGGAACTTATCCTATAACTGCTCAAGTTTTAATTAATAAGGCAGGCGTAACATTAAGGGGATATCCAAATACTTTAATAGTTTTGGAAGCAGCAGTAATTCCGTTTCTGGTTACGGGCAGCGGAGTCACTGTAGAAGGACTTACTATTACCAGTGATATTCCTTATGCCGTTGAATTTATACAATTTGCGGGAACAAACCATAAACTTATTGACAATGTGATCTTTGGCCCTGTACAGGCAGGACCGTCATCAGGTTGGGTAGTAAATAGGGGATTTGTAACTCAGGGAAATGTTGTAAATCTTATAGCACAGGACAATATTTTTTATTCTATGAGACAGCCTGCATATTTAAATCCAAATTCAACAGGATATATTGTAGATAATGTAGTATACAGTACCCGAGGCTGGGTTGTGGATGGAGCGATATTTGTATTTTCAGGAAATTCATGGGGAATTCCGGAAAATACAGACGACAGCGGTGCCGATATAGCACTGCTGGCAGGAACTATTACCGGTGCTCCATATGATCCGACAACAGTTCTTTCAGAAAATAACAGTTTAGCTACAATTAGTGATCAAAGATAAAAGAAGCCTGATTTCCAAATTATAGGGGGAATCAGGCTATATTTATATCATGATATTTACATCATTCCTTGAATAACACCACATGCCAGCCTTTTACCTGAATCTCCAGAAGGTTGTGATCTGTAATCGTCTGGATTTTCATGTATGATAACTGTTTTATCTATAACTTGAGGAACTCTAAACTTGTTTGTAAAAAATGACATTTTTGCGTAACCATCATTTGAGAACAAAACCGGAAAATCACCTGCATGATTTCCATGAGGCTGATTTGTTGGATTCCAGTGCCCTCCTGCAGCTGTATATGGATCCTCGTCATTACCTACTTCACACGTACCATTTTCATGCAAATGGAATCCAAATGGTCCAACTGGAGGAGTTGTTTCTGTTGCCGGTTTATATGACGGTAATCCAGAAATCTCAACAGATACCTCCGTTCCACCTGGAGCATCTTTAAATATTACAGTACCTCTAATGTTACGGTCTAAAGGTCCGCCTGTAATATGTGCAATGGCTTTACTATATTCCGTATTAAAATTGTTACATCCTAATATAAACCCATAGTAATTGTTAAAATAATTCTTTTTATAATCATCAAAATTCATACTAACCTCCCATTCATTTATGATAATTTATTTTATGTAATGCAGGATAAATAGTTACTTAAAAGTCACAATTCAGCGAAATTTGTAGATATATAGATAAAAAGTATGCAAGCATATAATTAACTAATGTTTAATATAATATAAATTTTTTTTCAATACAAATGACATATAGCATTAAAATTATAAAAAAACAGTCTAATATTATATGTATTTATTCATATGGTTACAAACTTCTAATTATATAGATTGTAATCAATATTAAGACAATTAATGTGTTTTGCAGATATACACAGTACAGAATTTAAAACTTAACTAAAATATGCACAATTTTACTTGCTTAAAAAATTACAAATAGTTATAATTATGTAATTTGGATATTTTGTTGACATTACAACGGTTTTGTGCTAAGCTTTATGCGTATGATATATACAAAATATTATAAGTGTTTTTGATACAAAAACAACAGCATTTATAACTTCTTTGAAAATATTGTATCAAGAAGGGGGGCTGGTAGAATAACAATATTTAAAATTTGAAACAGGGTTTTATGATTTTGTCTAAAATTATAATTTATCACTAAAGTTAATATTTTTACAACTAATATTGCATGCGATATTAGTCAATAAGTTTGGTAATTTTTAGATTTTTAGTTTATATTTTGCTTTAACAACTGCAATCGTGATGATACATAATTATACTTTTTATACTTTTGGCAAACGATAACTTAATGTGATGGCTAAATTGATAAAAAATTATTAAAGAATTAAATTAGATAAAATAATTAGTCCTGGTTCAAAAAAATTTTTAAATTCATTACAATTTACAAAATCATTTATTAATTAAAGGAGAGAAGTGTAAAATGGAAAAAAGTAAAGAGATTCATAGTTTTAAACCCTTTATACCAGCAAATAAAATACTTCCTGAATTTACAAAAACATCTATATTGTTTGGTATTCTACTTTCTGTAATATTTGGTGCGGCAAATGCTTATTTAGGTCTTAAAGTAGGCATGACTATTAGTGCTTCCATACCGGCAGCAGTAATTTCCATGGGTGTTATACGAGGATTCCTCAAAAGAGATTCAATTCTAGAAAACAACATGGTTCAAACTATCGGTTCTGCCGGTGAATCAGTGGCAGCAGGTGCTATATTCACTTTGCCTGCATTATATATGTGGTACTCTGAGTGGAATATGGGAGCACCAAACTTATTAATGATTACTATAATTGCAATGATTGGCGGCGTTTTAGGAGTACTGTTTATGGTACCGCTCAGAAAAGCTCTCATTGTTGAGGAACATGGAAACTTACCATATCCTGAAGGTACTGCCTGTGCAGAAGTTCTGTTGGCAGGTGAAGAGGGAGGAGAAAAAACAAAGACTATTTTCACAGGCTTAGGCATAGGTGCAATTTATAAATTTATAAGTGAAGGATTTCATCTTTTCCCTAACGAAATTGAAACTACAATACCAGGGTACAGCGGAGCAGCTATAGGTGTTGATGTTCTGCCATCGTTGTTAGGTGTCGGATTTATTATAGGACCCAGAATTTCTGCTTACATGTTAGGAGGAGCAGTATTTGGATGGTTTGTATTAATTCCTCTAATCACTAATTTGGGAAGTCTTGCACCAATAGTATTGGCACCGGCTACTGATCCCATTCAATCACTGGATCATTGGGGAATGTGGAGCAATTATATAAAATATATTGGTGCTGGAGCAGTTACCTTTGGAGGTATATTCAGCCTAATAACATCTTTACCACTTATTGTGAGAACTTTTAAAGATGTTATAAAAAAATATTCAAGCAGTGACAACACAAGTCATATTCTCAGAACTGATCAGGATATGTCTATGAAGGTACTAATTGTAGCAGTTGCACTTGTTGTATTGATTATGGCAGTTCTTCCTGTAATACCTGTCGGAATTGTCGGAGCACTTACAGTAGCATTGTTTGGATTTTTCTTTGCAACTGTTTCATCCAGAATTGTAGGATTGATAGGAAGTTCAAATAACCCTGTTTCTGGAATGACAATTGCGACCCTTATAATTACAGCTTTTATTTTTAAAGCTACAGGAAATGTAGGTCATCCTGGTATGATTGCATCTTTGACAGTGGGAGCAATTGTAGCTTCTATTGCAGCCATTGCAGGAGATACATCTCAGGATTTAAAAACAGGGTTTATCGTAGGAGCGACTCCTAAATATCAGCAATATGGCGAAATTATCGGTGCTGTAGTTGCAGCTTTAGCCATTGGCGGTGTTTTGAATTTATTAAATGCTGCATGGGGATTTGGTTCAACTGAGTTACCTGCGCCGCAAGCAACTCTTATGAAAGTAGTTGTGGAAGGTGTTATGGGGGGAAGCCTTCCTTGGACACTAATATTCATTGGTGCTTCTTTAGGTATAGCTATACAAATATTAGGTCTTCCTGTACTTCCTGTTGCAATCGGATTATACCTTCCTATACACTTAAGTGTTGGAATTATGGTAGGGGGACTTGTTAGAGGAGCAATTGACAGGAAATTACACAAAGCTAAGGATGAAGAAGAAAGCAACGACATTCAATTAAAAATTGATTCTGGAATTCTATATGGTTCAGGCTTAATTGCCGGAGAGGGTCTTATAGGAATTCTATTAGCAATTTTTACAGTTGCAGGATTAAACTTAAACTTGGGAATCGATCTTGGTGCAATAGGTTCAATTATATTCTTCGGTTTATTGACCTTTATGCTTGCAAGAAAATCTATATTGAAAAAAACAAATTAATGCAATAAGAATAGGAGAATAGGAGGATATTTTTTATCCTCTTATTCCTATTTGTAATAATGAGGTGAATTATGGGTAAAAAAATAAAAAAAAGTGATAATTTTTTAGAACTAATACCAAAAAAAGCAGATAAATATCAATGGACAGAAGATAAAGATGGAAAAATACAAGTAACAATCCCAAGGGATGGATTGCTCAATAAGATAGTTAGAACATTCTTTAAAACTCCAAAACATTATAACGTAGATTTAGATTGCTTTGGAAGTTTTGTTTTTAAAAATATAGACGGAAATAATAACGTACAGGAAATAGGCAGTTTATTAAAGAATCAATTTGGAGAAAATGCTGAACCGATTTATGAGAGACTTGTGACCTTCATGAATATCTTAAGACAGAATAAATTTATAACCTTGGAAAAAGCAGGTAATTAGTATGCTGAAAATTATTATTTCCATATTGCTGTTTGCTATAGCCTTTGTGTTTGTCTGTTCTTGGGGATACGTTAAAGAACAGCGAAAATCCAAAGAACTTTTTGATCAACTAATGAAAAAAGCACAAGAAAAAGTTTTAAAAGAAATGAAGGAAAGAAAGATACTAACGAAAGAGGATATTGAAAAAGTGGTAGATGGTACAAAATCCTCTCTGTTTTGGAGTAAAAGTAAAATGACAGTTGTTAATTCAAAAGATTTTGCTTATAAATTGATAAAAAATATGCAATCAGACGGACTTCTTGAACAAATTTTTGATAAAAATGTAAGTAAATATAAAATATTATAATTTTTATATGGAGGTAACTTTATGGAAAATGTATTAAAAAATTTAAAACCAGAGGCAGTGTTTAAAAACTTTGAATCATTGACGCGGATTCCAAGAGGATCAGGAAATGAACAGCAAATAAGCGATTTTCTGGTTCAATTTGCAAAAAAAAATAATCTTGAAGTTATACAAGACAAAACATTAAACGTTATTATTAATAAGAATGCAACTTCCGGGTATGAAAGCAGTAAAAGGGTAATTCTTCAAGGGCATATGGATATGGTTATGGTAAAAGAAGAAGGACTAGACTTTGATTTTGAAAAGGATCCAATACCTCTTATAGTTGAAAATGATATGATAAAAACTAAAGGAACTACTTTAGGTGCTGACAATGGTATCGCAGTAGCTATGATAATGTCTATACTGGAATCAAATAATTTAGAACATCCTTCAATAACAGCATTGTTTACTGTATCGGAAGAAACAGGAATGGATGGAGTAGTAAGTTTAAATCCGGAACATGTATCCGGAGATATACTAATTAATTTAGACTCGGAAGAAGAGGGTATTTTTTGGTCGTCTTGTGCCGGTGGAGTAAATGATATTGTAACCCTTCCTACCAAATGTGAAGAGGCTTTAAATAGCAGCATATTTTATGAAATCGTAATTGGAGGGTTATTCGGAGGACATTCAGGAACAGAAATAAATAAAAACAGAGCAAATGCTATAACCTTGTTAGGCAGACTTCTTCAGACTTTAAACGAAAAATTGGAAATTGAGATTTCTTCCATACAGGGTGGAAATAAAATGAATGCCATAGCTCAAAAAGCTAAAGCGATTATATCAATACAAGATAAGGAAAAAAACAAGCTACAGGAAGTTATCAGCGAAATACAAGAAACTTTCAGAAATGAATACAGCAGTTCGGATCCAAATGTTTTTATAGAAATAAAAAGTACAAATAACAATTATAAAATATTCAGCAGAGATACAAAGGAAAATTTAATTTCTATCTTACGGTTGCTTCCATTCGGAGTACAGACCATGAGCAATGATATAGACGGATTGGTTGAAAGTTCCAACAATATTGGTGTATTGGAAACTAAAGATGATGCAATTGTTTTTAGCAATGCCATTAGAAGTTCGGTAAAGAGCCGCAAAAACGAAATAATTAAAAGAATCGAAATGATTTGTAATTTAACAGGGGCGTCTATGGAATTGCTGGCAGACTATCCGGAATGGCAATATAAAAAAGATTCACAAATCAGAGATTTAATGTTAGAAGTTTATAAAGAAATGTATGGAAAAGAAGCAAAAATCGAAGCCATTCACGCCGGACTGGAATGTGGCTTTTTAAAGGAAAAAATAGGAGACATAGATATGATTTCTATGGGACCCAGCATGTATGATGTACATACCACAAAGGAACGTTTAAGTATTTCTTCTACGGAGAGAGTCTTTGATTTCTTATGCGAAGTATTAAAGAGGATAAGATAATAATATTAATCTTTGATAATAATTAAGAAGAATAAAAAGTTAATTATAATAGATTCTATTTGTTTTACTATGAAGCAAAAAATACTGTATTGTAAAAGTGTTTTGCGAAGAGAGGTAAGATGAAGTTCGATAAAATGGCAGTAAAAGATTGTGTACCTGAATACAACCTTTTCACTGCTATATTTTTTTGTACAAAACACTTGACCACATTGGTCATTTAAGTTATAATATAAATGACCAATGTGGTCAAGCGTTTTGTAATTGAAATGAGGTGGTATATATTAATGCAAAATTTGAAAGTTTAGCTAAGGAAAAAAGGGAAAGAATTATAAATGCATCATTGAATGAATTTGCAAAGAATGGCTTTGAAAAAGCGTCAACTAATGAAATAGTAAAATTTGCTGAAATATCAAAAGGATCATTGTTCAATTATTTTAACAGTAAGAAGGATCTTTACCTGTATTTAATTGAATATGTGCCTAGTATAATTGATACCATTTACGATGAAATTGATTTAAGCCAGAGAGATTTCTTTGAGAGAATCAAGGAAATTGGAATAATAAAGTACAGAATAATGACAAGATATCCTCAAGCTTTTGATTTTTTAAAAATGGTGGAACAGGAAAAATACTTTGAAGTCCAGAATGAAATAATTAATATGAAAAACAAAGTAATTGGTGAAGGCATTGAAAGAATTTATGAAAATATTGACTTTTCCAAATTCAGGGATGATATAGATCTGGAAAAAACCTTGGATATTATAAAATGGACAATGTTAAGTTTCTCAGAACAGCAAAGAAGCAAAATTAATTCTTTTAAAGACATAGGAACAGAAGTGCTCAGTGAATGGGATGATTACTTTGATATTATGAAGAGATGCTTCTATAAAAATGAGGAACAATAATATCGGAAAACAGGAGGAATTATGAGTAAAAATGTTATCGAAATTACTAATCTTTCAAAATTTTACGGGAAACACAAAGGTATTGAGGGTGTAAGTTTTACAGTAGAAGAAGGTGATGTTTATGGCTTTATCGGACCTAACGGAGCAGGAAAGACAACTACAATACGAACATTGCTTTCATTAATTCATCCAACATCAGGAAGTGCAACTATTTTCGGTATGGATTGTATTAAAGAATCTGATGAAATTTCAAAAGAAGTAGGATACCTTCCTTCTGAAATATTTTACTATGAAAATATGAAAGTTAAGGAACTTTTAAAATACTCAGCCGACCTTTACAAAAAAAACTGTGACAATAGAATTCTAGAGCTTTCTGAAAAACTAAAGCTTGATGTAAACCGTAAAATCACGGATTTATCTTTTGGAAATAAGAAAAAGGTTGGAATTGTTTCTGCTTTACTTCATTCACCAAAATTATTGATACTTGATGAACCTACAAGCGGACTTGACCCACTTATGCAGCAAAAGTTTTTTGAGATTTTGGAAGAAGAGAATCAAAAAGGAACGACTATTTTATTTTCTTCTCATGTGTTGAGCGAGGTTCAAAAAATTTGCAACAAGGTGGCTATACTTAAGGGAGGTCATGTCATTGATATTCAAAGCATCAGTGATATACGTAAGTATGGATATAAAAAAATAGAATTGACATCAAAGAAAAGTATTCCTGAAGGATATTTCAAGATTGAAAGCATAGCTGATTATCAACAGACAGGAAATAATGCTTCTTTTATTTTCCGAGGTGATGTTGCAGAAATTATAGGAATGATGCATAAGCTCGAGGTAAGTGATGTGTTTATTGAAGAACCATCTTTGGAAGAAATATTCCTTCACTACTACCAATAGGAGGTTGAATATGACAATTTTTAAATATGAACTAAAACAATTAAGAGGATCAATAATAGTATGGTCAGCTGCTTTGGCTGTATCGATTTTCTTCATGCTACCTGTATATATAGAAATGCTTAGCGGTGCAGCGAAAATGTCCTCAAATTTTGCAGGCAACAGTTTTTTTGATGTTATCGGTACTAATGTTGATATTCTTTCAACTCCAATTGGGGCATATTCATTTTTAACCGTATTTGTGCTCATTGCCGGAGCTATTAACGGAATGAAGCTTGGTCTTGGAATTATAACTAAAGAATATATGAATAAAACCACAGATTTTTTGTTCACTAAACCTCACAGCCGCTCGAAAATATTTGTTTCAAAATTAACGGCTGCAGCAAGTGCTGTTATTATAATTGGAGCTTTTTACTTTCTGGCATCATGGGCAGGAATGCAAAACGGTTCCGATGGAAACTACAATTTTCTGACATTTGCTTTATTAGCTTTAAGTGTCACATTGATACAAATGTTTTTTCTTACACTGGGCATGCTTGTAGGTGTTATATTTCCTCATATACGAACAACTGTGGCAGTGTCCGCCGGAGTGGCTTTTGTATCTTATGTGTTTGGAGCTTTTTCACGAAAGATGGGTAATGTAATTATAGGATATTTCTCAGCATACATTTATTTTGATGGTGCTTATATAATTGTTAATAACAGCTATAAAGTGGAATATATGATTTTACTTGCATCTTTGATGCTTATCTTTACAATAACAGCACATCAAATATTTTGTAAAAAAGATGTGATGGTTGCATCTTAGGAGGATAGGATATGAAGACAATATTTTGGAAAGATTTAAAACTTACCCGCAAAGGCCTTGTTATTTGGATTGCTGTAGTTTTGCTAACAGCCGGCATGGGCATAGCTGAATATCCAATGATGTCACAAAGTTTTGATTCCATTATGCCGGCTCTCGAGATGATGCCTAAAGTGGTTAGAATTATGTTTGGTGTTGAAGGGTTGACCTTTAAACAGCCTTTTGACTATTATATTACTATGTATTTTTGGTACTGCATCATAATATTCACACATGCTGCTTATGTTGGAGCATCAATAATAGCAAAGGAAGAAAGAGACAAGACCTCTGAGTTTTTGTTTTCAAAACCATATAAAAGAAAAGAAGTTATCACAGCTAAAATTTTGGTTGGAGTATTTCATATATTAGCTATGGCATTCACAGCATGGATATTTAATATTATATTTCTGTTACCACTGTTAGAAGGAGAGTCTATTTTGGAAAGTGTTTCAATCACAATGGTAGGCATGTTTCTTACTCAACTTGTTTTTCTGGGACTTGGACTTTTGTGTACAGCTATTTTCAAAAAATACAAAATTGGATTAAGTACATCAATGATGATTGTTTTAGTATCATTTATAATTGCTGTTATCCTTGAATATTTTGGAAATATTGATTACTTGAATTTCCTTTCTCCTTTCAGATATTTTATGGTAAGAGAAGTAATAGCTGAAGGAATTAATTTTGTTTATGTATTGATTGCAGCAGCTGTTACGGCTGTATCTGTTTATTTAACGTATTATATATATAATAAAAAAGATTTGCATTCTTAGAGTAACTTTAGGTAGCATCTATAGGTGCGGCAGACTGTGAAAACCTGAATTCCACAAATCTTTCAGAGAGAGCTTTTTTTAAAAGGCTCTCTTTTTGCGTTAAGTGAATGTAACCTTAATTAGGGTAATTTAAATCTAATGATGCTTTATTTTTATGAGTAATTGTTTGGTAAAGTGATTAGAAAAAACCGCGTATTTAGGATACTTATTTAGCCTTATTCATGGTCACAAAATTCTAAAATATGGTTAATAAATTGACTGCATACATCAGATCGAAACTCCTTTTTTGGAGATATAATAACTGTATTTCTTTTGATAGAATTTTTCATACGTACTGTTGTAATATTAGGATTACCTATAATAACTCTTTTAGAAAGTAGAGCTACACCAAAGTTTTCATTTATTAATCCTAAAATTGTATCGACTTGTTTAGATTCAAACGCAATTTTCACATGAGATCTGGAATGTCTTATTGTTTCTTTAATGACTTTGTTGGAGCTAAAAGAGTTATCCAAAATAATTAATTTCTCTTCATTTAATTCTTTCCAGTCAATGCATTCAAATTTAGATAACCGGTGTTCGGAATTTACCGCCAAATAATATTCGTCTTCTACAATTGTATGCAGGTCGTAATTCTCAAGAGAATATTCAGAAATATTTGTTTGATTAGAAAATGGATACATTATATAAGCAATTAACGCAACATCTATTTTGCAGCACATTAAAAGATTCATTAACTTCAATGTATCGTTTTGCTCCAAATTGATATTAATGTGAGGAAACTTCTCCAAAAAAGTAGCAATAGGGGTAGTGAGTCCTATCTTTCTAAGATGATCTATGCTACCTACATTTAAAGAGTAAATATTTCGATAGGATCTAATTTTTCTTAGTGTCATATAATATTCTTCTATTAAAGTTACAGCATGTTCAAGGAATTCTTCTCCTGCTATTGTTAAAGATACAGATCGTGTATTTCTTTTAAAAAGCTTAACACCTAATTCTTTCTCAAGGTTCATTATATGTTTGGAAATAGAAGACTGAGAAAGAAACATACTATTTGCCGCCTCTGTAAAGTTCAGATTTTTAACTACACTTAAAAAACATTCCAATTGTAAAAAATCCATATTTATCTCCTAAATTATTATATACTTTATTCTAATATTAATTCACTTTCGGAATAAATGCAATGCTTAATTAGAATTGCAAAAAAAATTTATTAAGTGTAGAATAGGTAAAAATGAAGGTAAATGTTTACACAGCTTAGAATGTTTGCAAAATTTTTGAAAAGGAGAAAAAAATGGAACTTATAGTACTACTAATTACATTCGCTATACTTATGTTAATCGGTGTTCCGGTAGCAATGACTATGTTTGGTGCCTCATTAATATATATCATATTGGACCCGGCTCTTAGTCTTGCAAATGTTGCATCAAAAACAATAAGTGGAGTGAGTGGTTATTCGCTTTTAGCGCTTCCTTTATATGTAATGGCAGGGGAAATTATGAATTCAGCCGGAATTACCAGGAGACTGTTCAATCTTCCCTTAAGTTTTATAGGACATGTCAAAGGTGGCTTAGCACATGTAAATATAGTTGCCAGTATGCTTTTTGCCGGTATGTCCGGAGCAGCTATAGCAGATACTGCCGGACTCGGTAAAATTGAAATGCAGGCTATGAATGAGGAAGGATATGATCGCAGCTTCAGTGCTGCCGTTACTGCAGCATCATCATGTATAGGACCGATAATTCCTCCGAGTTCTACAATGATAATATTTGCAACAGCAGCAGAAGTATCAGTGGCAAGACTCTTTATAGGAGGATTGGTTCCGGGTATTTTGATGGGAGTTATTATGATGGCATATGTAACTTTAGTTTCTGCAAAAAAATATAATTTACCATGCAGACCCAAGGCTACATACAAAGAACGTTTTATTGCATTAAAAGAAGCAATTTTACCTATTTTTGCACCTGTTCTCATTATAATGGGTATTGTTAC
The DNA here is from genome assembly GCA_032006665.1 of Sedimentibacter sp. Taxonomy (GTDB): domain Bacteria; phylum Bacillota; class Clostridia; order Tissierellales; family Sedimentibacteraceae; genus Sedimentibacter. Next base: position 19,566 of record DALZMP010000022.1, on the reverse strand, counting down.
AGGTATAACAACAGCTACTGAAGCAGGTGCTGTAGCAGTAATTTATTCTGCATTATTATGTTTTTTTTACAACCATCCTACTACTGACGAATTTTTAGGTATTTTGAAAAGTGCATTTTATACTACTGCCCAGATTTGTTTTATCGTCATTGCGTCAACTCTGTTTGGATGGGTTATAACTATTGCAAAGGTTCCTGATTTAGTTGCCAATTTTTTAATTACCTTAGGAGCAAGCAAGTGGATTATTTTATTGTTGATTAATATATGTCTGTTGTTCCTTGGATGTTTTTTAAGTATTACCTCCGCTATATTAATTGCAACTCCAACACTTGTTGTTTTAGCATCAATATACAATATTGATTTGGTTCACTTGGGCGTTTTGATAACTCTAAACCTGACAATTGGACTATTAACACCGCCGGTTGGCTGGAATCTATATATTGTTAGCGGATTGGCTGAAATATCATTTGAACAGATGGTAAAAGCAATAATACCATTTCTTATTCCTTTATTTATATCATTATTGTTAATTACCTATTTTGATCAGATAGTTCTTTTTCTTCCGAACTTGATATTAAAATAAACTATTAGATGTAGAGAACTAATTTTTAGAGAAAAAATTTTAAAATTAATTTAAAAATAACAATAAAAAAGGAGAATTAAAATGAAAAAAATTATTAGTGTAATTCTAAGTCTTATTATGACTGTTTCTTTGTTAACCGGCTGCAGTGGTGGACAAACACCTCCAACATCCGAAAATACAGGTGCAGATAATTCTGGTACAGAACAGATAGCTGAGGAAAAAACAGTAACATTAAAACTAGCAGTAGAAAGTGCTGTAGGTACTCCTGGTGAAATGTCAGGGCAAAAATTTAAAGAAATGGTTGAAGAACGTACAAAGGGAACTGTATTGATTGATTACTATCCTGTCGGACAGTTGGGTACAGGAGATGATTTGACTGAACAAATGCAAACTGGTTCAGTAGATATGTCTTGGAGAGCAATTGAATGGTATTCAAAATTTGAGCCTAGCTGGAATATTTTGCTTATGGGATTTTTATTCCGTGATACGGAACATGTTTATGCTTTCTTAGATAGTGATAAAAATACAGAGTTAAAAGAAAATTTAGTAAAAGATGCAAACCTTCGTATGCTCGCTGATAACGGGATAGGTTCCGCACGTGTTTTAATATCAAAAAAACCGGTAAATAATCCTGATGACATGACAGGAATGAATATGAGGGTTCCGAGTATTGAAATGTATATTAAAACATGGCAGGGAGTTGGAGTCAACTGTGTTTCTATACCATGGGGAGAATCCTATATGGCTTTAAGTCAGGGAACAGCAGATGCGCTTGAGTCACCTCTGGGTTCTATCTATGGAATGAAGTTTTTTGAAGTAGCAAAGAACATAACTATGACTAATCATATTTACAGCCCTTATGTTATGGTAATCAATGAAAATTCTTACAATAAACTTTCTGATAATCAAAAATCAATATTAGAGGACTGTGCAGTAGAAACCGGAAAACTATTTACAATATATGATGATGAGTCAATACAAAAAAATATTGAATTAATGAAAGAAGATGGTGTAACCATTAATGAAAATCCTGATATCAGCGCCTTCCAACAAAAGTTATCAGATGTTGCCATTGAATGTGAAAAAGAAGGCTTGTGGCCGGAAGGACTTTATGATTATGTGCAGGGTTTAAAATAGTTATTTTTAATAACTGCGAAAGGAGTATCTATGTATTCTATTTATAAAAAAGTACAGGATATATTTTTAAAAGTATTTTTACTTATTGTATATTTATCTTCAATAGTTATACCTGTAAGTATGTTTTGCCAGGTAATAGCCAGATATTTTTTGAAAAAACCAATAGCCGGAGTTGAAGAAATTGCAACTGCATCTTTTATTTGGATGGTGATCTTTGGATCTGCAATCCTGTTTAAGGAAAAAAAACATATAATTGTTGATGCTTTCATCAATAAAAGATCTGAAAAAACAAAAAAAATTATTGATATTTTAAGTAATTTGTTGATGCTAATTATTTTTATCATTCTGATCTATAGCTGTGTGATTGCGATACCATATCAAAAATTTTATAAGACTGTAATTTTAAAAATTCCGGCGGTATATCACATAAAAGCTTTTATAATAAGTCTTATATTTATGACAATATGTTGTATAGAAAATATTTTAATGAATCTTGCGGGAGATAAGAAAAATGCGTAAAAATAGCTTTGCAACACAAGTAATTGTAGTAGGAGGAGGAATTTCCGGTGTTATCAGCGCTATAGCAGCAGCGCGTAATGGTTCAGAAGTAGTGTTGATTGAAAAAGGGAACTGTTTAGGAGGCGGAGCCACAGCAGGAATGATTGGAGAATTTAACGGTGCCTATTTAAATGGTAAAAGCATTGTTCCGTATATCGGAGAAGAAATTATTAAACGATTAACGGACTATGGAGCGGGGTTATATCAGGGAAGTGTGCCAATGACTTCCAATCCCAATATAAAAGTAGATCGAATACGATACAACAGTGAGTACTTGAAACTAATTTTAGATGAAATGGTGGAAATGGAAAATATTAAAGTTTTGTTTTGCTGCAATATTAAAGAAATTAAAAAATTACCATACGGTGTCAGCTTAACTCTTACAAACTTATATGAAGAGATTCAAGTTAAAGGGACAGTCTTGATTGACTCAACCGGTAATTCAGAATGCATATATTTATTAGGAGAAGACACAATCATTTCTGAAAAAGAGAACAAGCAAGCAGTAACAATTGTTTTTCGATTGGGTGGAATAGATACAGAAGAATTTGCGAAGATTGCCGTTGAAGAAATTCAGAGAATTATTCAAAAAGGCAAGAATGAAGAAGTTCTTCCTGGAAATATCTTAAGTATGTTTCAGGTACCTGGAACTAAAGACATTACTGTCAATTGTACCAGAAGCAATAATGTAGATCATGAATCTATTGAGGAGGTATCTAGGGCTCTAATTGAAATTCGAAACCAAATTAGCAGAATTATTCCATTTGTAAAGGAAAATGTAAGGGGATGCAAAAATGCATATTTAAGTAGTATGGCGTCTACATTAGGAATTAGAGATAGGAGAAGAATTGACGGAATATATGAAATAAAGAGTGAAGATATCATAAACTGCATAAGATTTGAAGATTCTGTTGCAGTTGGTGTTTATCCGGTTGATATACACAAAAAAGTTAATGAAAATACTGCTGTAGAATTTATTGAAATTCAAGGCAACGGTATTTACAAAATTCCATTTAGAAGTATGCTTCCAAAACATTTAGATAACATATTAGCTAATGGAAAATGCATTTCTGCAGATGATATTTCATTTGGAGCTCTTAGAGCTATGGGACCTTTAATGAATATTGCTGTAGCTGCAGGTACTGCTGCGGCTATGGCTGTGGAAGAAAACATTAATATAAAAAATATAAATGTTAAAGCATTACAAAATAAATTAAGAAAAATGGGAATTAAAGATATTTAATAAAGTAGAGCATATAGTGAAAATTATTAGTATGTGGATACACTTGTGAAAGAAGTTAAAGGTTATAGTAACTATTTAATATATAAAAACCACCTTAACATGAATCGACCACTAAAAGTTAGATTTTATAGTCTAATTTTAGGAGTCAGTTCAACACAGGTGGTTTTTTTATATAAATATGAAAATGCTTATAGCCATTATTTTTTATTCCTAATCCAACATTTGTCTTCAAAACAATCCAAAGCTTCCACAGGGTTGTTAAAATGAATGTATTTTGAATATATTATGTCTGAATCAGTTTTTCTCTCAAGCTTTATGACATTGCTTCCTTTAGTGAAGTAATAATATTCTATATAATTTGGATATTCTATATTTTTTACCATAACTTCCTCCTTAATTAATATTATTATATCAATGCTCGCTTAAATACACCTTAAGAATGTATTTTAAATTATTGAATAATTTATTGATTGACAAAAATCTAAATATAATTTATACTAAAAACAAACCGACGTCGGTCTTGAAAGGAGAAAAAATATGTCTAAAAATGAAGAAAAGTATGGTAATAAAAAAAATGAACTGGTACGTATTGCAGAAAAATTGTTTGTGGAAAAAGGATATGAAGAAACAAGTGTAGATGATATTTTAAAGGCCTCAGGACTGTCCAAAGGAGGATTTTATCATTATTTTAAATCAAAGGATCATGTTCTTGAAGAAAGCATAAACAACTTAACGGATAAATTAGTCAGAGAACTTGAACTGATTGCAGAGGATGAAAAACTAAACGCATCTGACAAAATGAATTTGTTTATGGAGAAAAAATCAAAATTTCAGGCTTCAAACAGAAAATATGCGAAATATTTAAGTATGCTCATGAAATCTGATTTTACATTATATAAGTATTACGTAACTGTTGCGCAAAAATTTGTAAAACCCTTTGGGAGCATTATAGAACAGGGTGTCAAGGAAGGCATATATGACGTGAAGCATCCATATGAAACAGCTGATATACTTCTAAGAGCTGTTACTTCTCTTCCTCAAAGTACTTTTTATAGCCTGTACAATGAAGATAAAACTAAGCATTTAAATTACTCTGAATCTATAAAGTCAGTCATTGAAAGAACATTAGGAATAAAAAATTAAGCATTATACAAGGAGAATTGTATGACTAATAATATTTTTAGCTTTAAGGATATACCAAAAGAATTGATTTTAAACGCCGGAGGGAAAGGCGGAATGCTTTCTAAGATGTACCAGAGTGGATATCCAGTGCCGGAAGGATTTGTTGTTTTGCCTGATGCATTTCAAAATGAAGTACTGAATAGTGATGATTTAAATGAAATAAAAAATAAATTAAAAAAATTAAGAGATAAATATAAGGATGCAAAGTTTGCAGTGAGGTCATCGGCTTTAAGCGAAGACTCAGCATCTGCATCGTTCGCAGGAGAATTTGAAACAGTTCTCAATGTTGAAACTGACAAAGAGATAGAATCAGCAATTTATGCAGTTTTACAGTCTAAGGAATCTGAAAGAGTAAAATCATACAGCACTGTTCACAATATAATAAAGTCTCACAAAATTGCAGTGGTTGTGCAACTTATGGTTCAATCAGAAATATCAGGTGTTCTTTTTACGGCAGACCCCATAACAGGAAGCTTTTCTAATATGGTGGGAAATTATGTTCATGGCCTTGGAGAACAGCTTGTATCAGGAGAAGCCGATGCTTTTGAATTTAAAGTCCAAAGACCTAAAGGAGTATATGAAGGCCCTGGTGAATTTAAAAAATATGCTTCTAAATTGTTTGATTTAGCAAAAAAACTTGAAGAAGAATTTGGGGGCCCACAGGACATTGAATGGGCAATGCGTGACAATAATATATTTATACTTCAATCAAGACCTGTAACAACATTGTCTATGGGCAATTTGGACACCTATGACATAAATTATTCCCACATGGGGGATGAACTGTGGATTAATACAAATATTGCAGAAGCAATCCCTGATGTTTTTTCTCCTTTTAACTGGAGCATTGAAAGGCGACTTGATGAAGCACTTGACTTTATACCAGGATATTATGTGTTGTCAGGAAACATTTGGGGAAGACCTTATATGAACATAAGCAGAAGAGTTTCTGTAATATCAACCATGCTTGGAAAAGATGCAAAAAGTTCTCTTAAGATGCTGGGAGATTTTTATGGAGATATTCCAGAGGGAATGGAAATGCCGCTTTATCCATTTTCAAGACTTGAAGTTATTAGTACAGTCTTGCCTAAGCTTATGAAAACAGGTATAAATTCTGTAAAAGATTTAAAAAACTTGAATGAATTTTTAAATCTCACACCTGAGTGGTGCAAAAATATAAGAATGAAAATTAAAAAAACAAATTCTAAGGAAGAATTGCTTATTTTATGGAAAGATGAAATTCAGCCATATGTAAAAAAATCCTGGTCTATGGCCGGAACCGGTGCAATGAAAATCACAAATGTATCCAATCTTAGCAGTAAACTTATTGAAATGGTTGGTGAAGAAGATGCCAACACTCTTTTATCAAACTTAAGAGGTAAAACCGGACTTGAAAGCCTGGGACCTGTTGCAGGAATTTCAAAAGTTATAAGTAATGAAATGACTATAGAGCAGTATCTTGATAATTATGGACACAGAAGTGCTCATGAATATGAACTTTCGTTTCCTGATCCGGCAGAAGATGAGGATTGGCTTAATAGACAAATTGAGGAATTCAATGACCTAAAGATAGATGTTAAAGAACTTCTCAATAAACAAAATAATCAATACGAAGAAGCTAAAAAAAGATTTTCAGAGAAGTTTCCTAACAAAACAAAATGGCTGGAAAATAAACTTCAAAAAGCTGCTGAAGGTGCCCAACTAAGGGAAAAGGCACGCTCGGAATTTGTAAGAGCATTCAGGGTAGTGCGCAGTTTTGCATTAAAAGCAGGAGAAATACTTGAGCTTTATAGTGATATATTTTTCTTGTATATTGATGAAATTGAAGAAATGCTTGCAGAAGGAAAATCAAAAGCTGATTTTATACCTGACAGAAAATCTAATTATGAAAAGTATAAATCAATGCCCGCATTTCCTTCTGTTATAAACGGAAGATTTGATCCGGAAGAATGGGTGAAAAATCCTGAAAGAACAATGGATTATTATGATGCTAACATGAAATATGAAATTAATGCGGATTCGGATATTTTAAAAGGCTGTGCGGGAGCATCAGGAAGAATCGAAGGAACAGTTCGCGTGCTGTCAAATATAGAAGAAGGGATAAATCTTATCAAAGGAGAAATATTAGTAGCAGCGACAACAAATATCGGATGGACACCTCTTTTTCCTAAGGCGGCTGCTATTGTTACAGATATAGGTGCACCGTTATCACATGCGGCAATAGTTGCAAGAGAGCTTGGGATACCCGCTGTTGTAGGCTGTGGCAATGCAACCTTGAAACTTAAAACAGGAGACCGGGTTATTGTTGACGGAGGACGTGGAATTGTTGAAATAATACAAAAATTACCATGAAACATATTTAAAAGCCCTCCGTCTAAATAAGTGTAAGATAAAGAAAGGAGGTTACAATCTTTACATGGCCATGATGTAAAATTATTATCAGTAATTACAAAATCTAAATAAATTAAAAAAATAAAATTAAAATAAAAGAGGTTATCATGTTAAATAAAAATATAATAAAAGTATTGACGTTGAGTACATGCTTAACACTGTCAACAATGACAGCAGCATTTGCACAAACTTTAGAATTACCGCCTGATACAGCAGTAGTGAATATTTCAGCAGTTGATGAAGCTTTATATGAAAAGCAGGCAGGTTTTGATAAAATATTATTTGAAGAAAAAGTTAAGGAAATTGAAGAAAAAGGGATAACAGTAACTCACACATCACCAGCAGATGGTTATATAGAGGTAGGAATAACACCTTTCAATGAAGAAAATCAGAATTATATAATTGAAATTCTTGGAAGTGATGAAGTGAAAGTTGTTGAAGGAATTATGGCTGTTACATACACGGACGAATTAAAAAACACAACTTCAGTTGTTGGTTTAGAGCCTGTGATTGCACCTGATGCCGCAACAAGCGGTTTTTACGAAGGTAACATAGCAGAATCACAAATTGTAAGTACTCCAGAAGAAGCAACAGATGCAAAAACTATAAGTGTACAGGAAAATGCAAAAGTAAAAGACGATGTGAAAAACATTTCTCCAATTGCGATAGTGTTAGGAGTAGTTGCCCTCCTTGGACTTGGAACAGTTTTTTTCAAAAAGAAAACAGCATAATAAATTAAAAGACATCTTGCTGACTTTGTCAGCAATCTGAGACAGCAGGCAAACCTGCTGTCTTTTGAACATGTATGTGTATTTCTATATTACAATCCCGCTCATAACTTTTACATATGTTCTTAAAACATGTTGAAATTTTTTCCTGCCTAATGGAATTCTATTTCCTGAATTTAGTAGTATTTCATTATTATCTTTATATATTTTCTTGATGTTGAAAATATTAACAATATATCCTCTGGCACAATTTACAAAGTAATCTTCTATAAGTTGACTTTTAACCATTTTATTAGATTGAAATATTTCTTCAACTTCTCCGTTTGCTAAATGAAGTGTTCTTTTTTTGTCAGCACTATGAAAATAATCAATATTTTCATAAGGTACTAATCGAAATGTTTTTTTATTGTTAATCTTATAAAATCCATGCGGACAGTTAAGATTGTCACAAGAAAAGAATATCTCATCTAAATTTTCATTATCCAGAGGAAATTCTAGTAACCCTAATTTCATTTCTGAAATGTTTTTATCAAAATCAACAGAAGTTCTTTTCATATAATTTAATTTATTATCTTCAAAGATTATTACAACATTATATTTATATTCTTTTGGAAAAGATGTTTTAACCAATTTTTTGTGACTTCCTATATATTCAATGTTGAATTTAAAACCAACTTCTTTTAGATATTTTACTATTGGTGTTTTAATTCTCATCCTTTCTTTTGGATTGGCCAATATTCCTATATTTATATTCATCATTATGATTACCTCTTGCTACTGTTTATACATTATATTTAAAAGTTTAGCATAAAATGCTTATCCCTATTTTTCAATTAATATAGAAGTTTTTAAGGTGTTTTACTTTTTCTGAATGTACTTCACGACTAATTTTGGTAAGTTTAGTATGAAATTTTTGATTGTAAATTTTACAATTATTTATTAGTATTGCATAAATGTTGAAAAATTGGGGGACATGATCTATCATATTCATAAATTTATAATATGTTACCAGCATGTACAACAAAAAGTCCCTGTATTTCTGGTTAATAAAAATGTATTAAAATTGGTTATGAATCCATACTTGTCCATAAAATTTATTTATTTTAATTTTATAAATGAATATGTTATATTATTAACGAGTAATGCCTTGTAAATTAAGGCAAATATGAAACTTTTGGGGAGATAAAATGAAAAAGTATTTTAGTTTATTATGTGTTATTTTAGTTGTAACGCTTGCTCTGGCGGGATGCGGAAATGCTGCATCTACAACACCTGCAGAACAAACACCTGCAGAACAAACACCATCAGAGCCGGAAACAGTACCGTCAGAAACAGATGAGTTTGTGCCACAGATTATGTTTAACGGATCATCTACACTTGCGCCGGTTATGGCATCCATTTCAACAAATTTTATTGAAGAATATGTTACTTGGGACAAAGTTGATGCCTCTTATCCTGAAAAAGATATTGCCATATATGTTTCAGCTGGAGGTTCGGGACAAGGTGTCAAATCTGTTATAGATAAAACCAGTGACTTTGGTATGATTTCCAGAACTGTTAAAGACTCTGAAAAAGAAAAAATGCCTAACCTTAAGGAATTTAAATTAGGAATAGATGCTTTGACATTAGGCGTAAATCCTAATAATCCGGTTTTAGCTATTAAAGATGGTTTGACAAAAGATGAAATAGTGAAGATTTTTTCCGGAGAATTTAAAACATGGAAAGATTTAGATTCATCACTGCCTGATAAAGAAATAGTTGTTGTTACCAGAGATATCGGCGGCGGAGCTCACGAGGTATTTCAATCTAAAATAATGGGTGATGTAGATGTAAAAGCTGATGCTATTCAAGCACCATCCATGGGAGCTTTGGTAACGAAAATAATTGAAAATGAATATGCAATAGGCTATGCATCCTTTGGAGTTGTGAACCAAAATAAAGGAAAAGTTGTTACATTAAAGGTTGATGGCGTAGAAGCAAATGAAGAAAATATAATATCCGGTGACTACATAATTCAAAGACCGTTAATAGCATTGATAAATAAAGAACTTACTGCTCCACAGCAATCTTTTGTAGACTATATGATGAGTGAAAAAGGATTGTCTGTTGTAGAATCTATGGGATTTATACCTGTAAAATAATTTGTAATATAAATTTTCTTATTCAGCAGAGAAAACTATTCTCTGCTGAATGTTAGTTGAGATAAAAATTAATATTACATGGGAGTTATCATGAAAGAATTTAAAGAAAATATATTTCGTTTTATAATTACCATAGGGGCAGCATTATCCGGTGCATTGGTTCTGTTGGTATTTTTTTATATCTTAAAAGAAAGTATCCCTTTTTTGACAAAAGTTAATTTTAAGGATTTTATGTTTGGAGATTCCTGGAATCCCTTGAGTTCTAATCCATCTTATTCTTTTTTGCCTATGATATCAGCTACAATTTATGTTTCATTTCTTTCAATTGCAATAGTAATGCCTTTAGGTGTGGGATGTGCATTTTTCTTGAGTTTTTGCATTAAAAAATCATATTCCAAGATAATAATGTCTTTTATAGATATGCTTGCAGGGGTACCGTCTGTTATTTTCGGCTTTTTAGGATTGATTTTACTTGTTAAATTTATGGAAAAACATTTAGACATGGTTACGGGTGAAAGTGTTTTGGCAGGAGGGATACTTCTATCTATAATGCTGCTGCCATATGTAGTTACCGGTTGTGCTGAAACATTAGAGAAGGGAAAAGATAAATATTTTTATGCATCTCAGTCTCTCGGTGTATCTAAATGGTACACCATGAGGAAAATAATGTTACCTTTTGCTGCCAACAGTATATTTGTCAACATGCTGTTGGCATTTAGCAGAGCTATAGGAGAAACAATGGCAGTAATGATGGTAATGGGAAACTCACCTATATTTCCTCGCCTTTTAGGCAGAGCAGAAACAATACCTTCTTTGATAGCACTTGAAATGGGGACGGCTGAATTTCAAAGTACCCATTATTCATCATTGTATGCTGCAGGACTGGTTTTAATAGTCATAATATTAATTATTCAATTAATAGCATACAGGTTAAACAAAATTGGAAAGCAAGGAGATGAAAATGAGTGTGAAAAGTAAGGACATATTTTTTAAATTTTGGGTGTATCTTTCTGGCACAACAGTTATTTTCCTGACCTTTTTCGTATTCATATATGTATTGTACAAGGGGGCAGGAGTTGTCTCTTTGGAATTTATATTTGATTCGCCTAAAGGAATGCCATTGGGAACAGATGGCGGAATATTTCCTGCAATTATGGGTTCACTCATGTCGGGTATATTGGCTGGCTTAATGGGTGGAGTTTTGGGGCTGTGCACATCTGTATATTTAGTTTTTTATTGTAATAATAAAAACATCAAAATTTATATACTACAAGCACTGCGATGCTTGGCGGGTATTCCATCTGTTGTTATCGGCTTATTCGGATATACAATTTTGATAGTTGTACTGGGAGTTAATAAAAGCCTTTTGAGTGTTTCAATAACTTTGACTATAATGATTATACCGTTTATAGAAATTCGTATCCAAAAAGCATTGGAAGAAACATCGAGAGAACTGTACATAAGCTGTCTCAGCTTAGGAATTTCTAAGAGCTATACTATTATTCACCTTGTTATTCCTAATGCTTTGAGATATATCATGACATCATTAGGCTTGGGAATAGTGTTTGCTATGGGTGCCACCGCCCCCATCATGTTTACCGGAGCAGTAATAATTTCAGGTGTTCCAACAAAATTATCTGACCCTATCATGGCATTGCCATATCATTTATACATGCTTGTAAATGAGGGGTTATCAGTTGAAATGGCATATGGTACAGCCTTTGTATTGATTGTTATACTGCTGATGATAAATTTAATTTGCCGGTTTATAGGCGATTTCAAAGAAGGTGCAAAATGGAAAAATTAATTTTAAAAATTCATGATTTAAATGTTTACTACGGCAAGAAGCAGATATTAAGAAATATTGATTTATCTTTTCCCCAAAATAAAATAACAGCAATTATCGGTCCGTCAGGATGTGGTAAATCCACTTTTCTTAAATCTTTAAACAGAACTGTAGAAGAATATGGCGGAAATATTGAGGGAAAAATATTTTTAGATGATGTAAACGTAATGGAAGTACAACTTCAAAAACTTAGGGGGTCGATTGGTATGGTTTTTCAAACTCCTATAGTTTTTCCATTTTCAATATATAAAAATATGACTTTTGCCCCAATATATTATGGTGAAAAAAACAAGGAAAACTTGAATGATATAGTTGTAAAAAATTTAAAAAAATCAGGACTATATGAAGAAGTTAAAGATGATTTAAATATGTTGGCAACTAAATTGTCAGGCGGACAACAGCAACGTTTGGCAATCGCAAGATGTCTGACTGTGAATCCTGAGATAATTCTTTTAGATGAACCATGTTCAGCACTCGATATAAAAAATACTTCCCATATAGAAAAAATGCTTCTTGATTTAAAGTCTGAATATACTATAATAATTGTAACTCATAATCTGGCCCAAGCTAAAAGAATCGCAGATTATGTTATATTTATGGATGAAGGTCAAATTGTGGAAAAAAACACTCCATATAATATATTCAATAATCCTGTTGATATACGTACGCAGGAATATATAATGTATATGGAAAATTAAAGGCAGGTGATATAGTGATTAATATAGAGGTACCGGGAAGACGCTCATACTCTATTGAAAATGTAGTTTTTGATTATAATGGAACAATAGCTGTAAATGGTATAATATCGCCGTCAATAAAGGATAAGATTTCTCTTTTGTGCGAAAAGGCAAATGTTTATATCCTAACAGCAGATACTTATGGTTCCGCAGCAAAGGAATGTGATGGGTTGAACGTAAAGTTGATGACATTCCCAAACGATGATGCAGGTGAGTGTAAAGCTAAGATTGTTTCCGATTTAGGAGTCGAAAATACAATTTGCTTTGGAAATGGTTATAATGATATAAAAATGTTTGAGGCGGCACGAATTTCTGTAGCAGTGTTGGGCGATGAAGGCATGTGTTCGGGTTTGGTGAATGTCTCTGATATATTAGTTAAATCAATAGAAGATGGTATAAATTTACTTTTAAATACGAATAGAATAATTGCCACATTGAGGAAATAAGAATCAAAGATGATGGTAACAATTTTATTTCCTCATATGCCAAATATAATAGCTATCAAATAATTATAAATTTAACAAATTTAACAAAACCTATTTTATATCTTGTAAATCTAATCCATATGGTTTACAATTAAACCAAATGGATTAATAACAAACCATATAAATAGACAATATGACAAGACAACTCAAGAATGGAATGATATTATTCCATTCTTGAGTTGTCTTTATTTTTATTATGGTATTTCACTGTGTTCTGGCAACCATGTTTATGGCATGGTAATTGCAATTAATACGAAGGAGAATAGTGATATTATGGAAACAAAAAAAATTAAATTAACAGCTAAAGAGGATAGACCCCATTTAACTTACGAAGCACTGTCTGTGTTATATAAATACAATGTTGGACTGATTTGGATGGAGGTTTATGCTTATGTAGCGTATATCAAATTGATGCCGGTGGGAGATGATGTCTGGGAAAATATAAAAAATGAGCTGCAAAGTCAGAATTCGTGGGTAAGTCTAGAAGAAATTGATTTATTTCCTTTTGAAGAAAAGGATATAGAGCTAAAGAATGTTTTAGATGTTATACCATATGGAGTTACACTTCTTAACAGAAAAGGTGATATCAGATATACTAATCATTTTGCTGCTGAAAAGGTTTTTCTTTCTGGGGGGAAAGATATAACAGGTGTAAATATAAGAAAGTATTTTGATTATAATAATCTAAGTTTATCCCTAAAAAGTAACAATATAAAAAAACATATAGTAAAAGATAGAATTAAAATTGGAAACAAGATGTATCAAGTTGATTTACAGCCTATTAAGAATGAAGAAAATTTTGTAAGCGGATATTTGCTTTCGTTTTATGATATTGATAACTCAAATATTTTTAACAGGTTTGATAACCCAATTACTTTTGACGACATAATAGCTGAAAGCAATGTAATGATTGATACAATAAATCAAGGTAAATTATATTCAAAATCAGATTCTCCGGTACTTATAACGGGTGAAAGCGGAACGGGAAAAGAATTGTTTGCAAGAGCCATACATAATGAGAGCAAGAGAAATTTAAAACCGTTTATTGCAATTAATTGTGCGGCAATACCGGACCAGCTTTTAGAAAGTGAGTTATTTGGATATGAGGCGGGTACATTTACAGGCGGAAATAAGGAGGGAAAAGCAGGAATTTTTGAAATAGCTGATGGAGGAACAGTTTTTCTGGATGAAATAGGGGAAATGGCTCCCCACTTACAGGCTAAATTATTGAGAGTTTTACAGGAAAAAAAGGTTAGAAGGGTTGGCAGTCCCAAGGAAATTTCGTTTGATGCAAGACTTATATCAGCTACTAACAAGAAAATTGATGAAATGATAAAGAACAAGGAATTCAGGCTGGATCTTTTATTTAGAATCAATATTTTTAACATCAATATACCACCTTTGCGCGAAAGAAAGGAGGATTTACCAATACTTTTTGAGTATTTTGCTAAAATGCATTCTGAGAGATATAGTAAAAAAATAGCCGGAATTGAACAAAACGCAATGAGGAAATTAATTAACTACAATTGGCCTGGTAATGTAAGAGAGTTTCAGAATGTTTTGGAGAGGGCAATAGCTTTGTCAACAACACATGAAATTTCTGAAAAGGACATATTCATAAGTTATAATATTGCGCCTGATAGCAGTATTGTTGGGAATTCTCTCAAGGGATACATTGAAAACTTGGAAAAAGTAAAGATTATTGAGAGCTTGAAAACAAATAAAAGCATCAGAGAGGCAGCCAAGAGCCTGGAAGTTACACACACTCTATTAATAAATAGAATGAAAAAATATAATATTGATAAAGACAATCTTATTTATTGAATTTAAATTTGTATAAAATATAAATAGAGGGGGATTAAATAGATGAATAAAGAAAAAATGAGTAAAATGAATTTTGCTACGAGAGCGGTACATGCCGGTTATCAGAAAAATGAGTTTGGTGCTTTGGCGACTCCAATATATCAAACATCAACATTCGTATTTGATTCTGCGGAACAAGGTGGGAAAAGATTTGCTTTAGAAGAGGGAGGATACATTTACACCAGATTAGGAAATCCAACAAATACACAGGTAGAAGATAAACTTGCAAGCTTAGAAAATGCTAAAGCTGCGGTTTCCATGGCATCCGGTATAGGGGCAATCACTTCTGTAATCTGGGCTGCTATAAGTGGTGGAGATCATATAATAGCCGCTAAAACATTATATGGATGTACATATGCATTTTTAAATCATGGTCTATCCAGGTTCGGTGTTGAAGTTTCATTTGTTGATACTTCTAATCCGGAAAATGTAAGAAATGCTATGAAACCTAATACCAAAGTAGTTTATCTGGAAAGTCCTGCAAATCCAAATATGCTTATTTCTGATATTGAAGAAATATCTAAAATAGCACACGAAGTTGAGGGCTGCATGGTTGTTGTTGATAATACATACTGCACTCCATATATTCAAAGACCATTAGATTTGGGAGCAGATGTAGTAATCCATTCAGCAACTAAATATCTAAATGGTCATGGCGATGTTATTGCAGGATTTGCTGCAGGCAAATTAGATTTTATTAATCAAGTTCGACTTGTTGGGATTAAAGATATGACAGGTGCATGTTTGAGTCCGTTTGATGCTTATTTGATTAACAGAGGAATGAAAACTTTGAATATCAGAATGGATAGACATTGTTATAATGCACAAAAAGTTGCAGAATTTCTTGAAAAGCATCCGGCTGTCGAAAATATTTATTTTCCAGGTTTAGAAAGTTTCCCACAATATGAATTAGCTAAAAAACAGATGAAATTACCAGGTGCTATGATTGCATTTGAACTTAAAGGCGGATTTGATGCAGGGAGAATGCTTATGAATAATTTAGAACTATGTGCTTTGGCAGTAAGCTTGGGAGATACAGAAACATTGATACAGCATCCAGCTTCAATGACACATTCACCTTATTCGCCGGAGGAAAGAGCTATGTGTGGCATTTCAGAAGGGTTAGTAAGATTATCAATTGGATTGGAAGATTCTGATGATATAATACAGGACTTAAAGCAAGCTTTAGATAAATTGGTTTAGATTAAATAAGAGAGAGGGACTATTTAATTATAAACAACAAAGAACAGGCAAAATTAAATTTGATGTGACCCCAAAAAGTTAGACTAAAAATCTAAGTTTTAGGAGGTTGGTTCAATTGATAATATGCCTGTTTTTTTGCATTATAATGAAGATTTTTTCTTTATGTATGACATTTTAAAAGAAGTTGAGAATTATAATATTAAGTGATACAATATGTAAAATGTTTTATTAAATTATATTTAACAAAAGTTTAAATTATTTAAAGCGGAGGACACATATGCCAAATATATACTATGCAGCTTATAATGAAGACCTTATCCCACTTACCAATCAAATATTTAAAGAACTAGGTATAGATGCAGGTACCGTAGTTTATGATCCGCAAAATCCACAGAAATTAATAGACATTGGTGCGAAGGTGGTGCTGGCTCGCGGGGGTACTGCCAGCCGTATAAGAAATGCACTGGATATACATGTGGTTGATATACCCATACCCTTTGAAGATATGATAAGAGCTTTAATTAAAGCTGGTAAGATGGGGAAAAATATTGGTGTAGTCGGTTATGATAACTTACTAAGGGGTTTAGAGTTATTGAATCCTCTGCTTAATATCAACATTAAACAAGTATTTGGTGATAATCAAGAAGAAATGAGGAGCAATATTATAAGGCTTAGAGACGAAGGCATAGATGTAATTGTTGGAGGAGTATTCCAAACTAATGTTGCTAAAGAGCTAAACATAAAAAATGTTAGGATAGATTTTAGCTTAAATGCATTGAAATATGCATATGATGAAGCTGCGAGCATACTTGAAACAATTAAACTTAATACCAGAAAAAATGAGGAGTTAAAAGCAATATTAAATAATGCAAAGGAAGGCTATGTTGCCATTGATAAAAATGGTATCATTACTTTAATAAACAAAACTTCTTTAAACTTAGTTTCTAGAGATTTGAATCATTTAGGAGGTGCTTTGTTAATAGATGTTTTTCCCGAATTAAAAGGACTTTTAGATGTTGTGAAAACTGGAAATGAGTCTTTGCAGGAAATTATTTGCTTAAAAAATACTGATGTTTTATGTAATATGATACCGTTAATGCTTGATAATAAGGAAATAGTAGGTGCAATAGCTACATTTACTGATATAAATACAATAAGTAAAGGTGAACGCAAGATAAGGGATAAAATACTAAACAAAGGTTTTTATGCCACATATAAATTTAAGGATATAAAATGTAAATGTAAATCAATAGAAAATTGTATAAGCAATGCGAAAAAGTTTGCTGTTACAGATACTACCGTGTTAATACTTGGTGAAACAGGAGTTGGTAAAGAATTATTTGCCCAAAGTATACATAACGATAGTCGCAGAAGACGTGGTCCTTTTGTTGCTATAAATTGTGCATCACTTCCTGAAAATATACTGGAAAGTGAATTGTTTGGTTATGAAGAGGGTGCGTTTACAGGTGCAAAAAAAAATGGTAAAGCAGGATTATTTGAACTGGCCCATGATGGTACTATATTTTTAGATGAAATAAGTGAAATGCCAATGAGTTTACAAGCCCGGTTTCTAAGGGTATTGCAGGAGAGGAAGGTCATGAGGTTGGGAAGTGATCAGATTATTCCTATAAATGTAAGAGTGATTTCCGCAACAAATAAAGATATAAAGAAATTAGTTTCTGAGAAACTATTTAGAGAGGACTTGTTTTATAGATTAAATGTGCTGACTTTGAATATACCTCCTTTAAGAGAAAGAAAAGAGGATATTAGTGAATTAGTCAATGATTTCTTTCAAAATTATGATAACAATAGAAATGTTCGTATAGAAAAAGAAGCAATTAAGGTTTTACAGGAATACAAATGGCCGGGTAATGTTAGACAACTAAAAAATTTTATTGAAAAAATGAGCATTTTAAATACATCAGATATAATTGATGCCCAAATAGTGAAAGACATGCTAAATAATTATGAACCGGAATTTGAACAAAAATTTTATTTTGACGAAAGACCCGTGAAATTATCCGTTACAAAAGAAGATGTGTCAGAGTCATTGAAATTATCCAGAGGGAACAAAATTCAAGCGGCTAATATGCTAGGGATACATAGAAGTACACTTTGGAGATTAATGAAAAAGTATGGGTTGCAGTAACGATTAAAAATATTATGTCGCACGAACGTTGCGCACGTTTCAATTGAAACGTGTGCAACGTTTGTTTATTTAAATATATTATATTTTATATATCTAAAACTATTGATAAGTGTTGATTTATAAATGTTATAAATTTTACTTTAAATAAAATTATATTGGCATATTTATTGCTTTAGTCATGTTTATAACGAAAGGAGGAGCAAAATGATTGACTTAAGAAGTGATACACTAACTTTACCGGATAAAGAAATGTTAAATACAATTCTATCTGCTAAACTTGGTGACGACGGGAGGACAGATGAAAATGGAAGGGGTGAGGATTTAACTGTAAATGAACTTGAGGACTTATCAGCAAATTTAACTGGAAAAGAAGAGGGAATATTGTTCTCTTCAGGAACATTAGCAAATACCACTGCAATTCTAACTTATTGTAAACCGGGTGATAAAGTTCTAGTAGATGAAATTTTACACATATACAAGAGTGAAAAGGTAGTTTTTGATAAGAGCATAGGGCAATTGACACCGGTTTTTTACAGATTAAATGAAAAAAACAAACCGGATATAGTTCATCTAAGACAGTTAATGCAAGAAAACAATATTAAACTACTATGTATTGAAAACACACATAATTTTTCTGGTGGTGTATGCATGAATACTGATGAATTAAAGGAGATACATAAATTAGCTAAAGAATTTAATGTTCATGTTCACATGGATGGTGCCAGATTGTTTAATGCTTCAACTGGTCTTGGAATTGAAGCAAAGGAAATTTGTGAGTACGTAGATTCTGTAATGTTTTGTATTTCTAAAGGATTAGGAGCGCCGATTGGTTCTGTTCTTTGCGGAAAAAAGGATTTTATTAAAGATGCAAGACAAAAAAGAAAACTTTTAGGTGGAAACATGAGGCAAGCTGGTATAATTGCAGCTCCCGGTATTTATGCTCTTAAGAATAATATTGAAAAGTTAAAAAAAGACCATGAAAATGCGAAATATGTCGCTGATAATATTAAAGGGTTAAAGAAAACTATAGTTCAGGATGATGTTCAAAGTAATATTGTTATGCTCGATATTAGTAGAACAGGGATAAATGCTGAGGAATATTGTGAAAAAGCAAAGAGAAAAGGTTTGTTAATTAGACCTGTATTGGAAAATAAGGTTAGATTGGTTTTTTACAATGGAATAAGTCATGATGATGCAAACGCAGTTATTCAAATTATAAAAGATATAGAAGAAACTTTATAAATGAAATTATAAAAATAATTTATTAAATAGTCCAGCTAAGAAATGTCAATAGTTAAATAAAAAATATTTTAAATTTGT
>DALZMP010000021.1:0-76564 GCA_032006665.1 Sedimentibacter sp. | reverse complement strand
AATTAAATTATCAAATATTTTTAAATTAGTTATTGACAATTCTTAGCTGGACTTTTGTTAATAAATTTGAGCAAATAATATTTTTTCATTTGAACTACTCAATACCTCTATAAGTCATTTCTTTGTCTAAAAATCCATGATACAACTTACCATTTTTAAATCTAATTTTTAACTGTTCTTCTTAATTTCAAGACTACAACATATCAAGATTTATTCCTTATTTTACTTATTCTAGCCTCAATTCGTCATTGGAATTATACTCTCTAACATAAAATTTTCTCGTTCAAACTTTGCCAAGCTCGGTTTCTTGGAAAATCCTTATATGATACGCACATCTACATATTCAATCACTTCATTCTTTAATCAAACATACAACTTATGCATGCCTTTTATTATTTATTTTAAATTATTAATGTCTTTGATGATGCAACAGGACTACAACTTCTGTATGTGTCGACCATGGAAATTGATCAACTGGCTGTACCTTAATGAGCTTATAATTCCCACCCTCCAGAAGCTTTACATCTCTTGCCAAAGTGGATGGGTTGCACGATACATAGACAACTTTATAAGGTGACATGTCTATTATTGTGTCAATAACTTCTTTTTCACAACCTTTTCTGGGTGGGTCAAGTATTACAACATCTGGAATGATACCTTTGTTATAAAGCATCGGTAAAATGCTTTCTGTTTTACCTGCAATGAATTCAGCATTTTCTATATGATTTAATTTCGCATTTTCTATAGCATTTTTTATGGATTGCTCAACTATTTCCACGCCATATACTTTTTTTGCATATTTGGCTGCCATAAGTGATATGGTTCCAATTCCACAATATAAATCAAAGCAAATATCATTTTTTTCTAATTCCGCATAGTCTAAAGCATTTTGATAAAGTTTTTGTGTTTGAATTTGATTAATTTGAAAGAATGTATTGGGTGATATAGTAAATATTAAGTCTACTATTGTATCATTAATGGTTCCAGTCCCGAATAACGTTATGTTTTTGTTGCCCATTATTAGATTTGTATTTTTATTGTTTATATTTTGTATAATAGTTTTAATTTCCTTAACCTTAAACAATAGCTCTTTTATTATATCGTCCTTATTTGGAAAAATTTCTGTATTTGTAACGATAATCAACATTATTTCATTTTGCTTATTGCTTCTAATTACAAGATTACGAACTATTCCTTTACCTGTTTTTTTATCATATGGCTCTATATTATATTTTATCATGGCACACTTTAAAAAATTTATTATTTCATCTGCTTGTTTGCTTTGAAGCATACAACCATTTATATCTACAGTGTTGTAAGTCTTTTCTTCATATGGTCCAATAACTATTTCATCATTTTTCTTTGTTACAGAAAATGCTGTTTTATTTCTGTATCTAAAAGTATCTTCCATACCTATTGTGTCATTTACAACAGCTTCCTCTATATTAACTGATGCTCTTCTAAATTCATTTATGACTCTGTCTTTTTTATATGTGAGCTGCTTTTTATAATCCATATGCATAAGCTGACACCCGCCACATTGAGCAGAAAATTCACATGGAGGTTCAATCCTGTCATTAGATTTATTAATTATTTTTAAAAGTCTTCCAATTGCATAGTTTTTCTTCTTTTGTATTATCTTTATTTCAACAATATCTCCGGTTATGGAGCCCTCAACAAAAACTACGAAATCATCAATTTTGGCCACACCTTTTCCTTCATAATTTATATCTATTATATTTACTTCAATTATTTGTCCAACCTCTAGCATACTTACTCCTACGTTTTTATTTCAATTATACTATCCATATCATCATTGTCAACCTAGAACAGATTTTAATTATATCATAGCAAGTGGGACAATTCTACAAATGCTTGTTAAATTATTTCTTCGGCAATTTCATAAATAATGCTATTACAATTCATTTATCGTATTCGTTACAGATATATTCCAAATCCGTTTTGACGGAACATAAACCGAAACGGCAACCGCAACAAAACAAGCATAAATATAATCATTATTGGTATAACGTGTAAACTCCAAATAGCATAGTAAAATGAGCGGTAATAAGATTGTCATATAACAAGCTTACTAACCAACAATGCAACCAGACAAAGCATAGGTAAGCGCTTCAGCGACTATCATTTCTGTTATCTGACGTTCATCCATACAAACTGCACGCATTATCCCGTATTGTTTTAATTTGGCAGACACTAAAATCAATTACATTATTCTAGATAGATTACTTCACCATTTAGGATTGAAGTAAATAATTTTTAAATTTTAATCATAATTACGCAAGTAATCAATAACTCCTTGCCAAAGAAAATTTTTATCATTTGTATTTTCTATACTGCAATAATCCATTTTGGCGTTTTCAATCATTTTATTCATATCAAATCCCTTTTCTAATACTGAAAACTTAAGTATTCTTGGTGATAATGCTTTACAAGGACAGTTATATATGCATTTTAAACACCAAATACAACGAAAACCAAACTTCGGTATTCCATTTACTATTTTAATATTTCTTTGAGGACAACTACGAGCACATATGTTACATTTGTTACACTCTTGTGATACTCGAATAGATGCTCCAAAAAATCTTGCGCCTAAATGCTCCCCTATTCCCATAGTTGCAAATAATCTATCCTGCATCTTAGGACGAGATACTCTTTTTTTATCAGATAAAATCTCTTGAATGATCTTATTCACTTTAAGAGGTAAAACTTTAATTAAATCAATATTTAATCTTTCCTCTGCCTGTAACGCAAAATTAGATGGCATAACAATCATTTTTTCGTATATGATATTATAACCTCTTCTTTTAAGTATTCGCTTACATTTAACACGGCATGCCGTATTTGGAGAAACCTCACCTCCTGCAGAAACAGAAATAACTACTGCAGGTGTTTTTTTAACTATTGGTAATTTATTAACCCATTTTTCAGTTATAGAAGACAATCTAAACCCATATACAGGTGAAAGAATGATTAGTAAATCTGTTTCTCCAATATCACTTGGATTACTAGAAGCTATATTAATCTTGACTGTATCTATGTTCAATTTTGATAACTTTTTTGCAAAACAATCACAGACTTCTTCTGTGCAACCTGTTCCAGAAAAATAAGCTAATAAAGCTGTTCTTGGAAAATATTTATCCCCATTGATAGTTACCAACTCCTTTTTTTAAGAATTATCCTTTGTACAAAAAAGCAATATCTATGTTATATTTTTAACAATTTCTTGTTAAATAGTTTTTCTTTTTTTATGATATCTTTGTTTTAATAAAATCTCTAGCTATGGAATCACAAAGAATACAAAATCATCGACTTTGACTACACTGTTGACCTCATAATTTATATCTATTATACTTACTTCAATTATTTGTCCAATATCTAGAATACTTACTCCTACGTTTCTATTTCAATTATACTAGCCATATCACTATTGTCAACCTGTATAAACAAGTTTAGAAAAATACACAATAGCATCAAAGAAAAATTACACATTAAATAATATGCTCCCCATATGGTAGACAGTTGAAATAATGAAAACTGTTTACTGTATGGAGGAACATATTTTTATGTGTAAAAAAGATAAATTATCAATAGAATTAAGGATTAAGGCAATTAAAGAATATTTAGATGGCGAAATATCTTTATTTCCACTGTCTACTTGACAGGGGCATATTCAAAACTGTGTGATTATAATAAATATTTTTATCTGTATGCTTCCTCATGATGAATAGAAATATCTAGGCCTCTCTGCTCTTCATATTCAGAAACACGTACTGGCACGAATTTATTAACAACCTTTAAAATTATAAATGTTAATATAAATGCATATACCGAAACAATCACCACACCTAGTATTTGTATAAGAAATTGATGTACATCTCCATCAATTAATCCGCCAATTCCGTTAATTGATTTAACCGCAAATACACCTACCAGAATACTTCCTAAAATTCCGCCAACACCGTGAACTCCCCATACGTCTAATGCATCGTCCCAATCAAGCTTAATCCTCAATTGTACGGCATAATAACATACGAACCCGGCTAATAATCCAATGATTGCTGCTGCCCAAGGCTCTATATAACCGGCAGCCGGTGTAATCGTGGCAAGTCCTGCCACAGCACCGGTCAGAGCTCCTAAAAAGCTTGGTTTTTTATCCTTAATCCATGATATAAACAACCATGTAATCATTGCTACAGAAGCAGCTATATCCGTATTTATGAAAGCAATTGCTGCTATTGAATTTGCAGCCAAAGCTCCTCCCGCATTAAAGCCAAACCATCCAAACCATAACAAAGCCGTACCTAAGGCTACATGAGTAATGTTATGAGGTTCTCTGTCTTGATTAGCAGACATATTTCTCTTTCCTACAAACAATACCGATGCTATGGCAGCAAGTCCCGCACTGGCATGAACTACCATTCCGCCGGCAAAATCAACAACGCCCATTTTTTGAAGGAAACCTCCGCCCCAAATCCAATGAGCAACCGGAACGTATATTAAAATACTCCATGCCACCAGAAAAATCAAATAGCTTTTAAAGCTTACACGATCTGCAAATGCGCCTGTAATCAAAGCTGGTGTAATAATTGCGAACATTTGTTGATAACTAAAAAATGTTATAAATGGAATAGTTGCACCATAATCTGGGTTTGGTGTTAATCCTACACCGTTTAAAAATGCATATTTAAGACTTCCGATAAATCCTCCCACATCCGGTCCAAATGCTAGTGAGAATCCAATAGTAAACCAAATAATTGTTACAATACCCATAGAGATATAACTCTGCATCATGATTGTCAAAACATTCTTTCTAGATACTAGCCCACCGTAGAAAAATGCTAATCCCGGTGTCATTAAACAAACCAATGCAGCACATATAATGATAAATGCGGTATCTCCGCTATTAATCATAAAAGACACTTCCCTTCATTTTAACTGGAGGCACTTAACTGCTTCCATATCCAATTATAAAAAAATAAGAGACCTATGGGAATACCATAAAACCCTTATTTTATTTAGGAAAAATCCTTATTTAATACCTATGTATTGTTTAATTTATATCTCAATCAAATGATTTCGTGCTGCATAAAGCACAAGTTCTGTAATATTCTTAAAATTATTCTTTCGCATGATACTGGCTCTGTGCGTTTCCACTGTTTTAATAGAAATCATCAGCATATTTGAGATTTCCTTGTTACTGTAGCCCTCTGCTATCAATTTTAGCACTTCCCTCTCTCTGGCCGAGAGATCGTTTCCCTTTTTTTCATTTTTCTCATTTTCAAGAAATCCGTGAAGCAGAGTTGGAGCAAGCAAAGAAGAAACATAAACCTTATCTTCCATAACAGTATGAATTGCCTTGATTAATTCCTCAAAAGCATTTTCCTTTAGTACATATCCTTTAGCTCCATTACTAAAAGCTTCAGCCAAGATTTCTTCACTTTTATGCATGGTTAAAAATATTATTTTCAAGTCTGGCAACTGCCTTAAAAGGTTTTTTGCCACGTCAATACCTGTTCTTTTGGGCATTGAAATATCTAAAATCAAAACATCAACGATTTTTTTTGGTACCTCTTCTTCTACTACAATGCCATCTTGTGCTTCTCCCACTACTTCAATATCGTTTTCTTGTCCCATAAGCATAATTAACGACTCTCTCAGTATTTTATGATCGTCAGCCAAATAAATTTTAATTTTATTATCAGTCAATTATCGGTACCTCCACAACTATTCTTGTTCCTTTGCCTTCCTCACTAAAAATTTGGAAAAGTCCTCCCATCATTTTAACTCTATCGCTCATTGATGGAATCCCAACTCCATACTCTCCATTTTCAGTATTAAACCCTATACCATCATCTATAATCTGAAAATCATAAAAATCATATTTATTCATTGCTCCGGCTGATATAATTACATTTTGAGCCTTGGCATGCTTTACTATATTGGTTAACGCCTCCTGTATAATTCGATAAATATTAAGAGTTATAATTTCATCAAAATGAGGAATAGGCTTCATAATTTCTAATCGGCAAGATAAATTACACATTTCATTCAAATCTTTAGTCATAGCCTCAAGCCCCCCAGCCAATCCGTTCTCCTTCAGTTGCTCCGGCTTAAGGTTATTTAGTACATTACGAATCTCGTCTATAGAATTTTCAGCCAGCTCTACAGCCTTTTCTGTGCTTTTAAGGAGTTTTTCCCGTTTTATTTGAGTATCCGCGGTTGTCAGTTGTTTTTTTGTCATTCCAAGAATTAGTTTAAGTGCAGCAAGACTCTGCCCCACTCCATCATGTAAATCTCTGGCAAGCTTTGTCTTCTCTTGTTCTTCTGTAACAGTCAACAAACGAGCTTGTTTCCTGAGTAAATCATTTTTTTGTTTAATTTCTGTTTCATACCCGGTAATTTCCATATACTTTTCCCAAGAATAAATATCAGAAAATTCTACAATGTTAAGACCTTTTTCTTCTTCCTCTGCCGTAACACGCAATCCCACACTTTTATCAATTATCTTGAACATTAAGAAAGACATTCCAAAAACCCAGCAAAAGTTAACTGTTAAACCTAAAAATTGAACAAGAAATTGACTAAAACGACTTCCCGCGTGTAAATAGTCAGCATTCATAAAAAACGGCAGCAATAATGTTCCTGATATTCCGCCAAACAAATGTATCGGAACAGCACCAACTGCATCATCAATTTCCCATTTGTCTAATAAGTATCTGGACAAATCCACTATCGTACCTGACAAAAATCCTATCATTAATGCCGCAATCGGTCCTAAATAATATGAGTCCGCTGTAATAGCAACCAGTCCGCCAAGCACACCATTAAATATTGATATTAAGTATCCTCCATTTCTCCTGAGGAGCATATTCATCATCAAGGCTCCTACCATTCCAGAAGCTGCTGCTAAATTAGTATTTAGTAATATAAGACCTACTTTATCATTAAAAGCAAGAATACTGCCACCATTAAAGCCAAACCACGCAAACCATAAAATAAAGACACCTAAAACAGCAAATGGAATATTTGATTTTCCATTTTTCATCTTTATTCTTTTTCCAACTATTATTGAACCAGCTAAAGAAATAAATCCTGCAGTCGTGTGGACAACTGTGGCTCCTGCAAAGTCGATAAATCCTAAGTGAGAAAGCCATGTATTTTGATTTAAAAACAAACCGCCCCAAACCCAATGTCCATAAACCGGAAAAATAATCACCGTGCTGATAAAAGCTGCAATTTGCAAAGGTAATAGTTTAGCCCGTTCTGACATAGATCCTGCAAATATTGTAACCGCAGTCGTTGCAAACATTAATTGAAAAAACACAAAAGCATATCCTAATGGAGAAGCTTCTGAAATGCCTTTGAAAAACCAAAAACCATTCCCAATAAAGCCATGAAAGGTTTTACCAAACATCAACGGAAAACCAAAAAGACAGAAACCTATAGTTGTTATCATGAATGTTAGCAAATTTTCTATCGCAACAAAAATCACATTCTTGCTTTGAACGAATCCTACCTCATAGCATATAAATCCTGCCTGCATAAAGAAAACAAAACAGCCGCATATTATAATCCATATTGTATTTATATTTTGCAATATTTCATCCTCCCTGACATGTTGATGTCTCAATTAATATGTAAAGTATATACCTTTTAATTCATATTTTCCATAGAAATTTAATTTTTATTCCCATTTTGCAGCTATTGGAGCTTTTATGTCAGTTAATATTTTATATACTAGAAGTATAACTTTCCTGATATATAAAAAATGCCAGTTAATGATTATTACTGACATTTAATAATAAAATATTTATTTTTTTAATTCTCTATCACAGATAGTGTATCATCTGTATTCTTGTTTTTATAATTGTAAATTATTATGCTAACTTTGTTTCATCTGCCAGTCCTCTCTTTGCTTTAGCTTTTTAAAAAATGATTAATAATACAAATATCGCAAGTCCTATAAAATCCTGATACACACTTTCTGTAATAAGCAATATCGCTCCTACAAATACTATAGGTCTAAAAAGCATAGGAAGTTTTGAATAAACATAACCTTCTGTAGCTATACCAATCATGAATACACCTATGGGACAGTGAAACACGTCCCCACCTGTAACCCTTCATACTTTCTAAAAGAATACTTGCTCTTTTTCCTATGAGACGTAGACCACATAATGTGTTTTCGAGCCAATCACTAATATTTTGACATATTATTGGAGTTCCAAATTCAAAATATTTTTGACCTTGAACTCTAAATCATCATTAATATTATATATGAAAACAAATCGTCTTCCTTCAATATATTACCTACAAAGGAGCTGAATATGAGGATGTTATTTAAATTGATAATAAGGAAATTAAAAATTCTTCTAATAAATACAATGGGCAATAGAAACTTTACTACATAGTTAAATTATATGACTAATAAGAAGTTGAAAATTATTTATCGTTTCAATTTATTTTGATTTCCTTTATTGCCCCTTACCTTTGATAAAATTGCATCAGCACAAAGTTGTGTTAGTGGTTCTCCAATTGCAGCTTTGTAATTGAATCCCAATAACTGTATTGCCTTTAATGTATCTACACTAATAAGCTCTTTTATTTGTTCGTATGCTTCAATGGGCGTATCAGGAGCCATAACTTTTAATATCTCTAAAACACGTCCTACTGTGTTATTCAGATGCTGAATATTTTCATCACTTATTTCAATTTTATCTAATTCTGATTTATAGGCTTGAGCAATTCGAACGGCTTCCTCTCGCTCTAAAATCAACTCATTAACAATCTCATCATAAGTAGCCCGTATTTTTTCCACATTCTTTTCTTCCTTAATTGCTTTGACCTTGGAATTTACCGCTGATACTGTTCCCTTAACTGCCAATGATGTAAGAGAGGTTCCCATTTCAATCATAGCAGCTGTATAATTGGCATCCATATTCTATACCTCCTAATGTTCAAATATATATTATAATTATCAACTTCCCAATATTACTATAGCACGTATTTATTTTTTATCTTCTTCACCTAGCAATTTTATTTCCATATCTTCTAAGGCCTTTATATAATCCTTCTCTGCCTTAGAAATATCTCCTAAATGCAAAGCCTTATATTTCTTATACTCTTCCTTTGCCTTAAGTTCAGCTGTCTTAGCACTAATTTTTCCAGTATGGGTTAGAATTTCATGCTTAGATAATTTTAAAAATCCATCTAGTGTTTCAATCCAATCAGACATATACATAGATATCCTTCTACGAGCTTGCATTTCAGCAAATTCAAGATAAGCAGAAACTATGCTGTTTAATGCAGATATCTCCTCTTCAGTACAATAGTTTTTTGCTACTAATGCATCTGCTTGTTTAGGTTTTTTTCCTTTAAAGCTGAGCATTCCCATATAAGGCTTGTCTGCATCTGCCGAGTAATAAATCTTTTCTGCTGCTGTTTGCCCATGAGCCGCCCAATGCATTTTATTCTGTACTGTTTTAAAAAACAAAGTAGATGCTTCTGTTCTTGGATCATAATCAACACTTGTAGCATAAATATCAAGCACTTTTCTCCAGAATACCTTCTCTGATGAACGAATATCACGAATACGCTCCAATAGTTCATCAAAATAAATTCCACCACCATTATTTTTTAATAAATCATCATTCATGGCGAATCCTTTTTTCATATATTCCTTTAAAACATTGCTTGCCCAAATTCTAAACTGAGTGCCTCGTAAGGATTTTACACGATAACCAACAGAAATGATTACATCTAAGTTATAGTAGTCTACTTGATAATTCTTTCCATCAGAAGCAGTGTAGGCAAATTTTGCCCACACTGAACTTTTTTCAAGTTCGCCTTCTTTAAAAATATTTCTTATATGTTTTCCAATTACGCTTCTATCACGCTGAAATAATTCTGCCATTTGGTCAATAGATAGCCATACGGTATCACCGTCAAAAGTAGTTTCTATTTTAGTCAAACCATCATCTGTTTGATACATTATAATTTCAGAATTCATATCCATTCCCCTTATACACTTTTCCTTTATTATACATGTTTCAACAAAATATTTCCATTATATTACCTTTTCGTAAGATTTGATTTCTCTGCTTTTCTCGCTATCGTATCAATAGGAATCTGTCCTTTATCATCACCAAACTCCACATTTATGTTGATATGTGTATCTGCTTTTTTGTGGGACAAAGAGACAACCGTCTCCACGTGCCTTGGGAGTACAATAATGATGTCGTAAGCATCTGGTACCCCCTTGGTGGAAGAGTATGTTTCTGAATTTCAACCTCTTCTACCACTTTTAAAAATTTCTCACTATATTTATTGCTACATCTAGAGAAGAATTTTCTTGATATATTAATACGTGATTCTTGTTAATATATTTAATACTCTCCCATCTAAATTGTAAGCAACAAAACCCTCAAATGATTATATATTTGAAGGCTTTGTTCATTACAATTTAAAGTATTATCCTAGTCTAGGATACATACCACTGCATAACCTCTCATAGGTTATAATATTACTATATACTTTATAAATGATATATAACATAAAATTCTTCGAATCAAGGATAGCTTAGAATCCATTCTTAGCATAAATCTTCATGCTTCTTCTTGTTCACTTACAGGTAGCAGCGTAACTAATTCTTTTGCAATTTCTTGAGGAGTCATACTTGCTGTAGTCATTGCCAACTTGCTTGCAATAATGGGACTATAAGCCATAACATCTTTCTTTGTCAAGTTGTGCCAAACTGGAAGTAGCATTTTCCCGTTAACGCTTTCTAATTGGAACAAGCCGTCCAACTCAGCTTTTGTCCAGTACTTTCCTTCTCTTATGTAGTCAGGAGACAAAACTACAACACCAAATTTTGATTTTTTTAAGCCATCATCAATTTTAATTCTCATGGAATCTCCCCATTTAATTTGGCTTGTGTCATACCAGACTTTTACACCTAAGTCACGTAGTTCCTGAACAAATTCATCTGCAAAAGATTCTTTATCTTCCCATGCATGGGAAACAAATACTTCATATTCCTCAGAATCATTATAAGTTGTTTGAGTAGGAGGCTCCTGCACAATCATCTGTGGCATCGCTTGTCTACTTAACTCATTAATTCTACCTTCGTAGGACACCTGGATACGCTTCATCTCTTTATCCTGTTTTTTCTGTTCATCTAGCTGTGCCTTTTGCAGTTTCAGGTAAGCATCATTGCGTTTTTGACGCTTATCCGAAATCTTTTTCCCAAGATCAGCACTTTCAGATGTTTTTTTTGAATAGTCCGACTGCCATCCAGTAATCTGCCTCAACTTACCTGATACCATAGAGGCAGAAGTTCTAGAAGTTATACTCTTTTTTGCCGAACTAATCTTTGACTGTAAATCCGCACATTTCTTATCGACATCTGATTTCTTTTTTTCTAATGTTGCTAAATCTTTATCTAGAGTATTTACACTTCTCTGATGCTGTTCAATTGACATTTTTACCTCCGTTACTTATATTCATTTTTCATCTTCACTGTACCCCCAAAATGCATTCAACATTACCTTACCATATTTACCCTTGCTTTAAATTAATAAGACTTCATCGAAATCTCCATTAGAACACATACCTGCATCATCCACCAAAAATTCATCTGGATCACTATCTTCTGATGAAAAAGTACCCTTAGTAGGTCCAGCCGTCACAAATTCGTCTGGATCAGAAAGTTCCACATTCTCTGTAAGCTGCGTTGGTCCCAATACAAATTCATCTGGATCGGAATTTTCTTTGGTTCTTGTCTCTAAGGTACTCCCCATATCAAAGAATTCATCTGGATCACTTATTTCAATTGTACTTGTTTCATATGTAGTCTTTCCTGGTGTGTCTTTAACAACTTTTTTTCTAACATCTTTATCCTTCTCTGAATATTTACTTAAAATATGTCTAATCATATTGTTTCTCCTCTATTATTTTTATCTGACCTTTTTCTATTGTTTTATCTTTCACAATTTTAATATCCAATTCACTATACTTCTCTAATTTATCAATAAAGGATACATCTTCATCATCACTTAGTATAAAAATAATTTGTCCACATTGTTTTTGTTCAATATTTACAATTAGCTTTCCCCATTCAATCGCACTAACACTATATGGTTCATCTATTTTATCTCGATTTATAGTGGTAACTAAATTATAATCTGCAGTATCTACTTGAATTTCATCGTTAATATACTCAAATGAAATTCCAAAAGAAACTAATAAAGATAAAATCAAAATTAACACTACCCATTCTTGTAAATTTAGAACAAAACTAACAAATAGCTGTGCTTTGTATTTTAATTGTTGCCAGTCATATTGATATTGCAAAATTATCTCTTTATCCTTTTCTTCGCTAGAACGCAAATCACTAAAGCTGCTCTTCATAATGCCACGAACCTTTATCGTCCTAAAAAGATATATGCAAATATTGAATAAGGAATAAATAATTAAAATCACACCTATTAATAGTGGAAATGATAATGTTAAAACTTTCTTTAGATCTAATATCGCTAAAACTAAAGGCAATACCGTTAATATTATTGTAGCGTATATATTCAGTTTATCAACACTAGTATTTATACGTTGTTCTTCATTCTGTATATGATAACATAATGCCTCTTTTTCTATCTCTAAATCGCTTTCCGATAAATCCTGTATATGAAGTCTATATCTTTCTTGTATGCCTTCTATCTTTTCATCTGTCAACAATATTCCATCAATATTCTCCAAACATAGGATATGAATTAACTTTAGCTTTCTCTTCTTTATATCGAAAGTGACTATATAAAAAATATAATCTCCAAGCATAATATTCAATAAACTAATTCTTAATTTAGCATTCTTTGATTTTAACTTTTTATATTCTAGTGTAGCAAAATTATCATCATCACTCAAACATAATATTGGAAAATGAGACCAAATCCATAAAATAATATTTATAATAATCACCCTCTTCCTTACTCAACTAAATATTCAACTATTCTTTCTGAAATTGGTAATTCTAGTTTCTGTTCTAGCCATTGCCACTGACCATTTGGATTCACTTCTAGAAAAACCCATTCATCATTTTCGTTTACTATAAAATCAAATGCACCATAATTTAACTCAAAGCTTTTCAGTAATCTTATACAAAGAGTAGCTATTGTTTTTGGACATTCAATAATCGAATATTTCAACCCATTATAATCTTTTCTCCAATCAAGCTTATCCTCTGAATCAATTCTAACGGTAAAGAACGAACCATTAATATAAGTTAACCTTACTTCATATTTTTTGTTTTCATATTCCTGTAAGTAAATTGGCGTTAAAGCAATATTATCATTAAACTCAGTAAAATAATTTGTCTGATATATTTCTGTCCCTTTATGTCTTATCAACTTTCCAGTAGTAAGTGGTTTAATAATTGATTTTTCTTCAAAAAATGTCAAAGCATTTTCATTACTATTCCCTATAAATGATTTTGGAATTAATAAACCATTTTTTTCTGCGTATAATAATTGAAATACTTTATTCTCAGTTTTTCTAAGTATACAAGGTTTCGTAAGTACCTTACCATCAAAGTCATCAACAATACCATTAACTAATGATATTATATCTTTTGCTATCATACTACGATAATCATATTCGTACTCATCAAGCTTTGGAATCCTTGGCTTTCTATAATAAATACTATACAAATCTTTTTTTTCGAGTTTCCATTTATCACAACATATAACCCATTGTCTGTTTCCTCCAATAACAATTTCATATTCCGAAAACATGTCAATATCAAATCTATAGAATTCTACAACATCTCTATACTTATTTATAATGTAATCTACCGTACAATCAATGGAGCTTGTAATTATTAATATTTTTTTACTAAATACATCTTTCTTCAATATGTACTTTCCCTTCTTGTATTTTCAATTGTCTTATTACCAGCATAGCTTATTATTTATACCAACTCTCCGGTATTAATTTTTTCCCATCCCACCATTTTTCTATAATAGCACCTTGGAATTCTTCATTTGCTAAATTAGCATGATCAACAATAATTACTTGGAATTTATTATCCAATTCTTTAACTCGTTTTATAATAAACTTATAAAGATTGTTAACCTCTTCTATGTCAGTATTTTGCGCATCAAGATCAGAGGGGAAATATACTTGAGATGGTTGATCAATAAATAAGAAACGTGGTACTGGACGATCCTGTGAAACAAAATATTTATGCAATGCAAAATATGCAATTAAATGAATTCCTACCCAATTTGATCCGCTGCCAAGTTGTTGCAAAGGCACTGGTCTCTCCGGTTTATCAACTACAACCGTAACTTGTCCCATATCTAATCTATAAGGATTGTCACAATATTCTAATTCAAGTTCTTTGGCCCAGGTGCTCATATCAACGCTCATCCTATTTAAAATAGACTGCTTACGTTCCTCAACAGTATCTCTATCTAAGAGTCTGTCAATCTCAGTTAAACGCATTTCAAGTTTACTAATTAAAGCTCGGTCACTTGACGTATTATTGGTGATATCTACACTTTCTAACCATAAACTAATCCGACCCACTATCTTAGCTCGTCTAGAATTTAAGTCTCTCAGTGAAATAGCTTCTTGGTTTTGCTCATAAACACTATCAATTTCTATTTTTAATCTGTTTCTTTCTTCTCTAAGAGATTGTCTTTCATATTCTAATTCATCAATGTATTTTCTTAATTTAGGCTTTTCACGGGTAACCGATTCAATGTTCGCATCAAGATTTTTTATCGCAGTTTTTATTGCTTCAATACTTGGTGACGGTTCACTCAAGGAATTTGAACATAATGGGCAATGATTTGGTTCAAAGTCCAAATTTTCAAATAATCCAATTGATTGAAGCCTCATTTTTTGGTGTTCAGTTTCATCAATATATCCTTTGGTTTCACCCACAAATGTTTTTGCATTACGTAAGTCTTCATCAATATAATCTATCTGTTCTTGAACTTTTAAAAGTTCGCTTTGTAAAAAACTTAGTTTATCCATTCCAGCTGTATGTACTTCATTTGGTTTCCATTCATTTACTGCTTGTAAAACCATACAAAGTGCTGAATAGTCCTGATAATCAATAGAAGTATCATCTGCTAATAAGCCAACATATTTTGCTTCTGAAACTAATGCCGTAGCTCTTTGCATACCACCACCTTTAAGCATTTCATTTTCTTCAAGTCTACGTTTCTCTACCGCAATTTTTCTTTTTAAAAGTGTACGTTCATTTTCAAGTGCGAGAGATTCTTCGTTTATAATTCCCAGAAAATAAGGCATGGTATCTTTAATCGCTTGAGTTATAAAATCTTCTGATTGTTTATGAAATAAAAAGTTTCTAGCCGCAACTTCATCTTGATTCTGAAAGCAGTAGTATAAAGCATGTCTAATGTTTGCAGACAAAGGTAGCCTTGTCTGCCCATCAGGAGGGATATTTATGTTTTCCGCTATTCCTAATCTTCGAGATAACATTTCTTCAATACCATCAACATTAGAATTCGAAATAAAGTTTTGACTTTCGGGAACAACTAAATCCTTGCCTATCTCATAATAAAATTTACCAGTTGACTGTTGTCCTTTAGGCGGACTTTGTCGTGCAACGAATATTCTACCATCACTGAACTGGAGCAATAGGCCATACCATGAAACAGTTTCTCGTACTACTCCGTCAGCTATACTACAAGATGAACCACCTAAACAATAATCGATAATATCTCCTATTACGGATTTCCCTGACTTTGACTTCCCTGAAATAATATTTACTACCCCTAGATTAAAAGGTAGATGTCTTACTTCGCCATTTACTCCGTATAGAACAAGTTCCAGTATTTGCATTATGGCCTAACCCCCCAACTCACATAAATTGTTTCGACAGTTCCAGCCTTGGCAAACCATTTAGCAACACTAGAACTTTTACTTATACATTCTTTAATTTCATCATTGGTATATTTAGTTGTACTTAACGCTTTAAATAATTGGGCTAACTCTAACTCTGCGTTATTAGTTAATGTTACAATTCCACTCTGCATTAAGAATTCTACTGCTTCATTTGTAATAGGTACCATACTTTGAGCTCTATCTGCAAATCCAATAAGCATCTCTGGATTACGTTGTATCCATATTTGCATTTGAGTTATGCTTTTTATCCTTTCTCGGGTTTTTCTGTGTAAAACCATGGGTAGGATAAGATAGACCAAAGGAAAAGGCATAGGTCGTTTTGACTCTTGCTGATAGGTTTTAATGGCATGATAAATAATCCTTCCACAAAAGGCAGGATTGAGCAAATATGCAATTTCTGTTGCTCTATTGTCCCAATTCTTCATCAAATGTCACCTTACCTTACCAATAACTCGCGTAATCTATTTTCAAAGTCTATATGCCAACCAACTGATAACCTATTGGCTAAAGAATGATAGCTCCCTCTCATGATAAATGGTTCACTGCATCTTTCTCTTATCCTGATATCTTTATCTTGAATTTTATTAAATAAACCTTTTCCAAACTTTTGCTTTGTTTTTTCATCCAGTTCTTCACCGTATTCTTCCAAATCCTCTTTCATCATTAAAAACATTCGTTGCCATTCATCTATCAACCGCTCTTCATATCGATCCAATTCATTAATGTATAATAAATCATCACGAATCCAATTAGCTCTTTGCCTAAATGCACGATAGTAATCTCTTATTGCCAGATTCATTCTTTGATTACTTAAACAAATAATCCTTAATTGTTCATAAAACAAACGATCCTTTTCTGGCAAATTTTCTATATCAATCTCATCTAAAATGGGGGTATCTATTGGAAGATTATCTTCTGTATATTCGTCTCTTATGGACGAAATCAATGACCTAATTTGTTTTTGTGTAATAAACAATAGCTGGTCTGATGTTAAATACTCAATAGCTTTATCATACCACCAGCCTTCTAGTCTTTCACAAATCCTATCTTCATATTTAGGTAAACTTCCATATCGTATGATTTTTCGTATGTCTACTTTCACATCAATAATATTGCTACTACCATCTATTATATAAATATTATTAACAAGCTTTTGCCCTAGACCATCACCAAGTTTTATAAAGGATTTATAATATCCCTGATGTTGTACATTTTGGGATGATTCAGCGGTATTTTTTAATATTTCAAAAGCTTTCTTTGTATTTCTTTCAAGTTCCATCGAATCAGGAGCCAAATAACATGCTGCTGTATTTTTAGGAGATTTTGCAGTAGTTATAATAATGAACTTTGTACTTTCTAATCGTGAAGAATCTCTATTAATAAGATCTGACCATACTTTAATTGTACGCCAAATATCAGTACTCGCATTATTCAAATCTCCACATGACTTTGTATGATGTTTAAGCTGAATCATTGTCTCGGAAGCATCATCATAACTAAATGAAATATCATCAAATTTTTCAATTCCAATTCGTGCCTGTTCATCATCTTCTTCTAAAAGTAGGTATAGAGCATATCGTACTTGATATAAATAACCGAGCATTTGCTCCACAGCTTGATGATTACTCATATGTCAATCCTCCTCTCAACTCTGATTATGTGGCAATTACTAAACTACACCTATTGTTTGTCTCTTTAGCATGAAATTAACTCATTTGCATTTAACACTTCTATTCCTCTCAATGAGAACAAACATATAATCAACACTGTTATTACAATTGTATCTCTATGAGGGGTTTTTTACAAGATAATTGTGTATAATATTCTAATTATTGACATATCTTGATTTACAACATCGATATTTCAGCTTCCATTACTGACATTTCTTCCTCATTCCACAATTCTTCCATTTCATCTCTTGTAGCTACTGGGAAATCTTTTGGTTCTATTTCACATTGCTGAATTGGTGCTAGAT
Source organism: Sedimentibacter sp. (assembly GCA_032006665.1). Lineage (GTDB taxonomy): Bacteria > Bacillota > Clostridia > Tissierellales > Sedimentibacteraceae > Sedimentibacter. The sequence continues at coordinate 58,635 of DALZMP010000021.1, read as the reverse complement.
AAGAAATAATATTTTGACATAATTCTTGATTGGGACAGTTCATAATAAATCCACCATAGATGGATTCTACAATCAATCTATCACACATATCAGTCAAAATAACTTTATCAGCAGTATAAGCATTCTTACCAATAAAATTTGCAATGTTTTCTGGGGTCATACTAAACATATAATCCGTATGTTTCCCATTATTTCCTTTTTCATAAACATAGGCATATCCGAGTTTCTCATCCATCATTTCATACAATTCTTCTCTATTCATCTTTGTACACTCCTTTCATATTAGCTGCCTCCATGCCATAGAATTTTATCTACTACTGCAGCTATCATGTTTACATGTCTATTTTAAATGTCAATCTGCCAACAATAAAACCCTCAGCTTTATGAGGATTTTAGTCTTAACAGATTCTTGTTATTGTGAGAGCAGTAACCTCTTTATCTATTCTAGTTACTGCTCCTACTCTTTTTAATCATAATAATCTACCATCTGCTCCATCACTATGCCTGATTCAAACTGTATCTCCAGTCTCTCACCCTTATTCACTTTGATGGTGTTTATTAATCTTCTGACTAAGTCTTCATCAAACTCTCTCACCTGTGGTCTTACAGTCTTTAAGGTGCTGTCCATCTCCGTTAGTTTCTGTTTATAGTTCTCAGCCTGTTTTTTCTCCCTTACAAGCTTTATTTTTGCCTGTTTAAGCTCATTTATCTGTTCAGATATCCTTTTGTACTCATTATCAAAATCTTCTGCTACAGCTCCTTGTTTTGCATTTTCTTCAATTAAGGCTAGCATCTCCTTTTGTAGGAACTCAATCTGCTCATCATATTCTGTAGAGATATCTTTTGTTGAGTATCCTCCGATGACTCTAATGACATTTTCTCTAAAGGCCCCTATAAAATCTCCATTGTTTTCTACTACATTATTAATGGCTGTCATAATAGCATTATGTAGCGGTTCTTCTTTTAAGGTAGGTGAGTGCTTGCAAGATGCCTTTGTTCCATTCTTTAGCCTATTCTCACATCTCCATACTGCACTTTTCTGCCCGTATTTTGACCATGTCTGTCTACGATATGGATGTCCACATTCGGCACATACTAAGATTTCTGTTAGTGCATACTTGGAGCTAAATTTGCTTTTTTCCTTTTTTAGCTTATTTGCTTTTCTTGTAACTGCAGCCTTATTCAGACTGGCTCTTCTAGCCTTTTCTTCCTGTACTTTATAAAATAATTCCTTTGGTATAATGGCCTCATGGTTATCTTCTATATAATACTGAGGCACAATTCCATTATTCTTTACTCGTTTCTTTGTTAGGAAGTCTACGGTATAAGTCTTCTGCATTAGGGCATCCCCCATATATTTTTCATTTACTAACATTTTTTCAATTACACCAGGATGCCATGTTTCCTTTCCTGTGACAGTTTTTATTTTATCTGCCTCTAGTGCTTTTATAACCTCTCCTATACTACTTCCTTCTAAATACATTCTAAAAATTCGTCTCACTATCTCTGCTTGTTCAGGTACTATAACCAGTTCTCCAGTTTCTTTATCTTTGGTATATCCCATAAATTTCTTGTGATTGACTGAGATGATTCCATTTTCATATCTTCTTACAATTCCCCATTTTGTATTTTCACTTAAGTTTCTGCTTTCTTCCTGGGCTTGGCTGCTTAAGATGGTAATCAGTAATTCTCCTGTGCTTTCTAAGGTATTAACACCCTCTTTTTCAAAAAATATGGCGATATTCTTCTCTTTGAGTTTCCTTATGGTCTGGAGCGAGTCTACTGTATTTCTTGCAAATCTGCTGACTGATTTTGTTATGACCATGTCTATTTTCCCAGCCATACAGTCATCAATCATAGCATTAAAATCATCTCTCTTTTTTGTATTAGTGGCTGATTTTCCATCATCTGCATAAATCCCTGCACTCTTCCAATTAGGGTTGCTTTTTATCTTGTCTGTATAATAGGATATTTGAGCCTCATAACTGCCTTCCTGCTGTTCTAAGGTAGTACTAACTCTACAGTAAGCTGCTACTCTTAGGGTTTTTAGCTCCACCCTTACATTCCTGTCATATATGGTTTGTGCCGGTATAAATGCTACATTCTTTTTTGCTACTGCTACTGCCATTGTCATTCATCCTTTCTTATTTTCTCATGTTCTTCCTCCATAGTTATGCCATTGATAAATTCTACTAGGATTCTTCCATCTTTATAAATAACTATCTGCTTTATTATGGTTATAAATATATCTTCCTCAAACTCTATTAGCTGTTTTTTATCAGCCAGTGCTTGTTTTATTTTCTCAGTGTTGTAATCATAATCATCTATTTTAGCTATGCTATAATAAGCATTTGCCCTTTTAAAGATTAGCTCTGATAATTCCTTAGACGAAAAATGCTCTTCATACTCTAGCTCTTTGATTCGTTCTTCCAGCCTTCTAATTTCCAAGGTGATTCTTGGAGGTTCTTTTTTCCTGTCTTTATCTAGCATCCACTTCCTTGATAAGACTTTATTGGTTGCTGATATAAATGCAGTTTCTATATCTTTTTCAGTTAAAAATAAATTTCTGCAGTGTACTCTATTTTGGTAGATGTATCTCTTACACTTCCAGTTGCTCTTCTCAGATGGTCTACCAGCATGTTCAATATATTTGCGATAAACATCACCACATTCTCCACATATTAATTTACTGCTAAATAAACTCTGATTTTTCATACTATTTGGTTGTAGGGTTCTTCCTAGTTCCTCTTCCTTTTTCTTTCTTCTTTTCTGTACAGATTCAAAGGTTTCCTTATCTATCATCTGAGGATAAAAGTCATCCCCTACGTACTTAATATTTTGAAGTATCTTTCCTACGGAGCCATGATTCCAATTCGGTTTGTTATTGGCATTTAAAAATCCTGCATTTGTAAGCTCTTTTGCTATGGCATGTAAGGATGAGCCTTTTTGATAATCCTCAAATATCTTTTTAATTACAGCTACCTTTTCTTCATCAATTATTACTTTTCCATCTACTATCTTATATCCTAGTGGCGTATGCCTTTGCATCATCTTCCTCACCTCACTTTCCCTAATGCTCTGTCAGCTCCAGATTATTAATTAACTTAAAAGTAATCTCATTATTTTCTCCGATAATGATATTTTTCACCGTATGGAGAAATAGGTTTTCATCATACTCTTCTATAATCTCTGGGTTATACCTTATGATTTCTAGTAGCCTTATTGTTCCTATGATTTCTTTTTCATAACCGTTATCATCAAGGCATTGATTCCTCATTTTCTTAATGGCTTCAAGTTCTACAGTCAGAGCATTTTGTCTTTCTATAAAAATAGCAGAGTCAATATACCCTTTTGATACGACTCTACTAAGGATATGACTCTGCTCTGTTAATTCCATAATTCTATTATTTAGTTTTTTAATTTCTTCTTCCTGCTCATGATCCGTTCTTAAATTCTTCAAGGATTCAAGTAGTGGATATAAAATATCTGTATGATTGCTTAGAAGCTTATTCCACATGATTAGGAAGGTTTCTTTTATAATATCTTCCCTTACCGCTTTCATACTGCATTTACTTATATCCCTTATATGCTGGACACAGCACCACTGAATTTTTTCATATGGTTTACCGATATAAATCTTTTGTCTCCTAAAGGTGCTACCACATTCCTTGCAGATGATTTTGCTGCTAAATTCATATCTGTTTTGGTATTTTCCACTATCATCTACTCCCATTTGATTTCTTCGATATTCATAAATTTCTCTGACCATCTGCCCTTCTTTTCTTGTAATAATGGGTTCGTGATTGTTTTCAATAAAATACTGAGGCAGTTCCCCTTTATTTGATTTTCTTTCAAAGGGAAGTACCTCAGTTGTATATGTCTTTTGTAATAATAAGTCTCCCTCGTAGATGGAATTTTGTAAGATTTCTTTTACTACACTGTCCTGCCATTCTTCTGCTGAGCGTATGGTTGGGACATTATCGTCATTTAAATACCTTGCTATTACATATGAGCCTTTTCCATTTAGATATTCATGAAAAATCCTACGAACAATCTTTGCTTCATCTTCTTTTATTATGAGATTTCCATCTTCATCCTTGGTATATCCATAAGCAGGATCACTAAGCTTAAATGTTCCATCTTGAAATCTCTTTTTAACTGCCCATTTGTTATTAGTGGAGATGCTTTCTGCCTCTCCTTGTGCAAGGGAGCTTAGTATGGTAATCATCTGCTCACTTTTTTCTGATAGGGTATTAATATGTTCTTTCTCAAAATATACCCCGATACCAAGTGCTTTTAGCTTTCTGATAGCCTCAATACTGTCTACTGTATTTCTAGCAAACCTTGTAACGGATTTTGTAATAATCATATCAATTTTGCCGTCTTCACAGTCTTTCATCATTCGCAAAAATTCATCACGTCTTTTTACTTGTGTTCCACTTTTGGCTTCATCAGCATAAATTCCTGTGTATTCCCAGTCATCTCTTTTTCCGATAAAAGTCTTGTAATATTCTACTTGTGCAGAAAAGGAATTCTGTTGTTCTCTTGAATCAGTACTTACTCTGCAGTAGGCACAAACTCGTTTTTTAGGTTGTAATTCTAAGATTACCTTTTGCTTTACAGGTTCTATTTTTCTTACTTTCTTTGCCATGGTTTTTCCTCCTTTCCTTTAGAACTTTAGTTCCTGTTAGCAACACACATTATCACAAGAAATCAAATATAGCTAGTGTTATTACACATATACTTTTGCAAGTTGTGGAGAAAAGGTCTGACGGTTTAAATCATCAATTTTTGCATATTCTTCATCCGTTATAATTCCTCTACAAAGTAAGATCTTTAGTAGTTTTAAAGCCATTTTATATTCTACTTCTTTCGCTGTTTGCTCTTTTGTCATCACCATTCCTCCATTCATGTAAATTTTATTATTGTTTATGTAAGTATTTTTCATCTGCTTAATATCACAAAAATAGGGACCGCCATTTTAAATAAAAAACTTATAAATAGACTCTTGTCTATTTCAAGCGATCCCCATTGCTTCTAATATTAAGAATTTGTGTTGTACTTAGACACTACATTCCCCAACACACAAAGCCTTGCAAGCAAGACTTATAGGGCGATTACATAAACTGCAATTGGTTATAACTGCTTTAGCAGTTATTGCATCATAGGACTCTCACCTCCACCGGGATCTCCGCTGGTTGCCCCCATTGCGATGTCTGTGGCTGGGCAGAAGTATCATTATAGGCTGATGAGGTTGTTGCGAACAATCTACCATGGATTGTTTCTTGGAACGGATGGGTATCGCTTTGCACCTTATTTTGCCGACTTTGATAAAAACAGAAATAATAATTTCTGCTCTTACAGGTGGTCGTGGCGCATCCTCCATTGTCGCTTCTCCATTTCTGGCTCATCAGCTAACGTATTTATGTAATCGGATATTTAGTTTTCAAAGTACAAGACAGGGAATAAAAAAGATCCCCTCAATGTGTAGGCAACGAGAAGACCTTTTTGACAACCATTTTTGAAAATATTTTATTTTTCTTTTAAAATTCTTTTTATTTTGATTAATCTTTTAGAGATGGCATTTTGTGAACAGTGCATTTTCCTTGCAATTTCACGCTGCGTATATCCTTCTATAGCCAATAAGGTTAAAAGTTCTAATTCATCATCACTTAAATCTCTTAGTTTTCTAGAAAGTGCATCATCAGAAATAGTATCTATCCAAGCATAACGTCCTGAAAACTCCATTTCATCAAAACTTGTAGATAAAGATGCAAACCTCTGAAACAAATTGGAGCGTGTTTCTGCATTTTGCTCATCTATATTTTCTTCCGGTATGGCTTGTACACGATTTTCGTAGTTTCTTCTCATACGAAACCAGCTCCAATCAAATTCATATAGCTCCTGTATTGCCTTCTCACTCATTCCTGCTTTTTTGTATTGCTCATGCAATTTCTCCCATTCTTTATCAAAGATAAATTTTTCTTTGCTATAATTAAAACCCATTTTAATTCCTCCGTTTTCTGATTTTTAAAAATGAATGTAATCATCAGAAAAAGGAGGAGAACGGCATTTAGTATGTAAGCTAGACTTTGTCTTCTCCATCTTTCCCCCTGTTTTTGGGTAAAGAAAAAGCCCAGAACAACATTAATTTGTTATTCCAGGCTTCTTCATCACCATATTTGGAGAAATGGGCATAAAAATAACCCCGACATAAATGAAATGCCGAGGCTCTTGATTGTTATTTTATTTTAGACCATTAACTCCCCATAATACAGAGTATAGGCTATTGACAATTCAAAGTCAGTACGTATATGGTTCGTATCTAGTTCAACTTTAGTTCACACTTAGTACGCATTTTGTATTTCTTCAAAGAAATATAGTAACTCATTTTCTTCTATAGTACTTGTCCCATTAAATATAGCTTGATATTTTGGCAAGGAATATCCCCAAAGTGCAATTCCAAATAGTTTTATTGCCTCTTTCTTTTTTGTATAGAAACTTGTCCGCTCAATAGAAAGATATTCTAGTATTTCTGTTTCTGTCATTGGATATGCTGTAATATAGCATTTTGACAATATTTCATGATACAGCTTTCCATTTGTATGATAATTATAAATTTTAATCATTGCTGTATCTACAAGATCTATCATCCATTTAGTCTCAAAAATACAGGAAACTTTATCACTAAACTTGTCCTTCTTTTCAGTAGGTGCAAAATCATTTAAATATGTTAAAGCTGTAGCAAGTTCATTGCTATAATATGACTCACATGCTTCCCTTACATAATTAGCTTCTTGAATGGTTCTCCATACTACATCCCTGTATATAGCAAGAACAAGTTTTGATTTATGAAAAACCTGTTCCTCATCAAGGTTCATACCCTCATACATCTTTGAAATATTCTTCATGTTTCTTGTAAGTCTCATCCCATACCTCCGTTGTTTTAGGGGTATTTAATTTACATGTTATATTCCCCACCCCATATTTTTATTGACTATTGACAAAATGTGAAGATTTATGTACTATAGTATGTGTATTTATTCTTCACATTTATATTATATGAAGATAACCATCATATGTCAATAGTAAAATACGTTTTATGAAATATAACTTCATATTCAAGGAGGATATTATGAGATTTGGAGAAAAACTTAGAGACTTACGGAAAGGGAAAGATATGACCCAGACTGATTTGGCAAAAGAAATCGGTGTTTCACTACGTACAATTATTAGCTACGAAAATAGTAACAGCTATCCAAAGAAACGAGAAGTTTATTCCAAATTAGCTACACTTTTTAATGTCGATATTAATTATCTTTTGACCGAAGATGAAGAATTTATCACAAAGGCAAAAACTAAATATGGTAATCGTGGTGCAAGACAAGCTGAAGACTTAGTTGCTGAAATTGGTGGATTATTTGCAGGTGGTGAATTATCAGAAGCAGATAAGGATGCTGTTATGCGTTCCTTACAACAAGCTTATTGGGATGCTAAAGAGGAAAATAAAAAGTACACTCCTAAAAAATATAGAACAGATGACGATAATAATAAATAAGTCCAACTTTTTTATTATTATAACCGGGGAATAGTAGATTCTATACAGGGGGTGCTGCTTTGATTGACTCTTTCAGAATATATAAGAAAGCGAATGCTCTTGTCAACCGTATAGGGACAAGGGATACCAGACAGATTGCCAATGAACTTGGTATTAAGATTTATTATGAGAGTTACGATGACCTATTGGGCATGTATACCTATCGTTGGAAGCAACGTATAATCTTTATTAATAATAATTTAGATGACCACATGCGCCAGATGGTATTAGCACATGAAATCGGTCATGATATTTTTCATAGAAATTTAGCCAGTAATGGTCTTAAGGAATTTGAGCTTTTCGATATGAAAAATACTACCGAATACGAAGCCAATATCTTTGGTTCTCATCTATTAATTGACAATGATGAGGTGTTAGCTCTAGCTCGAGATGGTTATGATATAGTGCAGATTTCAAGTATGTTAAATTCACATATTAATCTACTGCTGATAAAAATGCAGGAAATGAATAAAATGGGGTATGATTTTAATGTACCTTATCGCCCTGAAAGTGATTTCTTGAAGAAGATAAAAGTATAAAGCTCTGTCCATGATTTTATTAGGCAGAGCTTGTTTTTATTTCAAAAGAAATTCATTTATTTTATTTACACAGATGCTTACAAAACTATCAAATTGCTCTTTATTAAACAATTTCAAATAATACTCATCTACATTTCTAAAATCTGGTGCTGCATCATAATTATCATCTGGCAATAACTCATAATATGCCCACCAGTTATCAATTACAGGTTTATTTATCCATCTTATATGATTCATGATTTCACTTTCAGATAAACACTGTTCTCCTGACTTTAGACGATTAGCAACACAATAACCAACGAATATTAAGTCATCAATTTCTATTCTGACCCATATATCTATATTAGGTTTTACAGCCGATTTATACAAATAACTGATTCCTGGGTATGTAGAAGACTTGCGGCTATAAAATTTATTTACTTTTTCTCCTTCATTGGCTGAGTAATCATATTCATTTTGAAGTTTTTTTCTACCAACCTTTTCTTCAATTGCTTTAAACAGTTTTTCCATTAGATCTATTTTACACTCTGTAACACTACTTTCTATCGCAATAGCACTCCTCATATTTTCTGGAGATTTCGTAATTACATCTTTAATTTCCATTTCCTTTTCATCCTCCATTTGATTAGTAAAGCTACGGATAGCCGACATATACTGCAATATAACTTCTCTGATGGGTGCGATTTTTATTGTTTCCTTTTGCTCCAAACACTTCCCAAGCCAGTTCAAAATATCATCAGAAAATGATATAGCTGTAACCTGCTTGTCCGTCAATCCGTTAGCACTATAATCTGAAGGGAAATCTCCATGTCTAGTTAGATAGAACAAATTTGAATTTATTGCTTTTTGATAATAATCATAACACTGGTTCTCCTGATCCTCTGCATATACCTTTACTTCTATTGGTACCAATCTTTCTTTTGTACGAATAACTATATCAATTCTACGATTTTCATCTATAGAGTATTCTCGATAAACCGCTGCAGATGCAAGCTCCGATTCAGACATTTCTATTTTCAATACTTTCTCCACAAATAGTTTTAAATATGTAATTCCTTGATAATGACTACCTGTTGGAGAAAGTAATTCGTATAGCACCCGGCAGATTGTAACCTCATCAGAAGCAATATTAGCAATTTTAAAAATATTAAAGTATCCGCCAGTTTTTTGATTAATTAAATCATACTTTTTTGATATAGCAGATACCTCTTGCAATAATAGTTCAATATTCATATCTAATACCCTCGATATTAGTATTTTCTATATCATCATCTTATTACCATTTGTTCTTAACGTAATTCCTGCATTTTTAGCATATGGACGAAATATATTGATAAGCTCTCTCCAGTATACTGGATAAGCATTGGAACCATAATAATTCAATTGTCTCTTTCCTGTTAGTTGTATTTCCAACCCCCACTGCTCTCCATCCAGAATATCAGAATTATTATATTTCTTCTTCCAAGACAATAAAAATATCTTATTATATATTTTATTGATAAGCTTATTCCATTCTTCAATAGATAGTTCTTGCTTACCAGTTCTATTGTTCTCAAAATTGTATTCATCTATTGCTAAACCGGGTTTAACTTCATAATGGCAGTCACTCTCGCCTTTTTCAAAGCATGTATTTATGTATCCTCCAAAGAAACCACCCACATAAAAACTTATTTTTCGGGTTTCAATAGCATAATCAAATAATGAGCCATCTTTATTCATTTTAATTGGTGGTCCTCCAAAATCTTTCTTACAATTATTGCAATGATATTTGGGATCAGATTCCGTAATCATGCATCCACCAAGCACAACATGCCCTGCTTCAAGTTCTTCTTCTAATTGCTCTGTAAAAGCAGACATACCCCAAAGATATTCTGCTACATTTCTATTTCCGCATTTCGGACACTTTACTTTAGCCATTGCTTTCTCCTTACTCCAATAATTTATATTTTCTCTTTCCCAGCATCCTCATTCTGTATAGCAGCGTTAATCAAACGATTCAGTGCTCTTTTCCTTGCTATAAATATTTTTTAAAGTTTTCAGCTTGTTCTAGCACTTCCTTATATACATCATCCATAGTAACAGGGGGATAACCATGTTCATCAAGCAAGATTATCAAATCAACCTTCAGTTCTGCTTTTATGTCATCACGAGTTGCCCAATCCGTATATTTGGCCTTATCGTCAACAACTTTTTTTACTTCTTTGGAGAGATTTATCAATTTGCTATCCGGATATTCAAAATCATACTTTTTGGCTACAGCTTTTAATATGTCATAAAAGGCTTTCTATTCAAAATCAATCCCCATTCCCATAAACGAGTTTTTTTCATTTTTTAATTCTTCAAGTAGTTTAGCAAGTTGTTCCGCTACATCATCAAGAATTTCAGTTGCATATGATTCATCTTTTCTGCGGTTATTGTAATCATCAACAACCTTTTTCAATCTATCAGCAAATTCAACACCTTTTATTTTGTTAACCTTTTTAAATTCGTCTGTTGCTTGAGACAACAATTTTTGGAGAATTTTTATTTTTGTGTTTGGCAACTTAATTTTAGCAATTTTATTAAGGTATTCTTCACTAAAAATATCTACTGTTATTTTCTCTACATCTGAATCAATACTAAAAATTTCTTCAAAACCATCAGTAATAATAGCTTCTTCTATGAGTTTTCTCACTCTGGCATTCATCTGTGAAATGTCGGGAGCAGTACCCTTTGTTAGCTTAAATAAAATAGAACGTACAGCAATATAAAAATGAATATAATCTTTATCATTGTCCGTTAACTCATCGCTACTACTACAAAGATTAAAAGCTTGCTTCATCCTTTTAACAGCAGCCATAAATCTAAGTTCAAGTTCTTCTGTAAGTTGTACATATTCAACAGCTCTATTTAAGCAGTCAAGTTGCTCTTTTGGAGTGCCATTAAAGAAATCATTAGAATTGAAGTTATGAAACATCTGTGCCAATACTTCAAGCTGGTCTTTTACAATTGTTACGGATTGTCCTATTTCCTCAAATTCTTCTGATTCAAAATTCGTATATTTAGCAAGAGCACTATTCATATTGTTTTTTATACCAATGTAGTCAACGATTAATCCTTTATCCTTACCTTCATAAACACGATTTACCCGTGATATTGTTTGAATAAGAGTATGTTGCTGTATCGGCTTATCTATGTAAATTGTATCAAGGCATGGAACATCAAAGCCTGTTAACCACATATCCACTAATATTGCAATTTTAAAATTAGATTTAACCTGCTTGAATTGGCAATCAATCTCTTTTCTGTCTTCTTTTGTTCCAAGCATATCATATAAATCTTTTAAATCGTCTTTATTTCGAGTCATAACCATTTTTATCTTTTCAATAGGTTTTAGCTCTTTTTTTTCCTTTTCAGAAAGTTCAATACCTTCCTCACATTGTTTTTTCTCTGCCCATTCTGGGCGTAATTCAATTATAAATTTATAGAGTGCATATGCTATATCACGGTTGGCACAGAACATTGTCTTCCCTGCCACCGTAGCTCCTTCTGTCACTATATTTTCATAGTGTTTTATAAAATCATGTGCCACTGCACTAAGTCTGTCTGGAACTCCTATAATAACATCTAGATGAGCTACAGCTTTTTGACTTTCCTCTATTTGATATTCATTAGCACCTTCACGTACACAATTACCATAGTATTCTTCAATTTCTTTAACTTTATCTTGGTCAAGATTTACTTTTGCTGCTCTGCCTTCGTAAACAAGATTTACAGTTATTCCATCCTTAACAGATTCTGTCATAGTATACGAATCTACCACCTTACCAAAAACTTCAATAGTGGCATCAATAGATGTTCCTGTAAATCCAACATAAGTTGCATTTGGAAGAGAATCATGGAGATATTTTGCAAAACCATATTTTCGCTCTACCCCATCTTCAGTAAGTTTAAGCTGTTGGTCTAAGTTAACCTGTGATCTATGTGCTTCATCCGAAATGCAAATGACATTATTTCTTTCAGTAAGCAATTCTGCATCCTCTGCAAACTTTTGAATTGTGGTTAAATAAACCCCTCCACTTTCTCTGCCTTGAAGTTCTGCTCGAAGTTTTTCTCTTGAATCAATACTTATAATAGTGTTATCCCCAATATATTCTTTAGAAGTCCCAAAGAGTTTTGAAAGCTGATCATCAGGTCTGTTCTATCTGTAATTACTACAATTGTAGGACTTGCGAAGTGGGTACTTCGCATTAAAATACGAGACAAAAACACCATTGTATAGCTTTTACCACAACCCGTTGCTCCAAAGTAAGTACCACCCTTACCATCTCCATGTGGGCGCATATGTAGTTTAATATTTTCAAAAAGTTTCGTTGCTGCAAAATATTGCGGATAGCGACAAAAGACCTTTACATCTTTATCCGAATTATATGGAAAATAAACAAAGTTTTTGATAACAGCAAGTAGTCTTTCCTTTCTAAATAGTCCTTTACCATTGTAATAAGAGAATTGATTCCATCTACTTCTTTATCATATTCATCAATTTTTCTCCATGCATAGAAAAAATCATAAGTGGCAAACAATGAACCGTATTTATTATTTACACCATCACTTATTACAATAAAAGCAAATAAAGGCGATTAGTTTCGATGGTTCTGATAAAACTTTTTTTGTTACTTTAATTTATATTAAAAATTCTCGTGTGTTCCAAGGTGGATTTTTAGTATATTTACATGCACATATATTCGGTTCTATCTTTATCAGCAGTAAATTTTATTAAAAATAGGTACCGTCATGTGATCCATCACAGAAAGTTTTTAGAACTTTTACCACATGTTCGATAAAAATATGCTTTACCTTTTTAAATTCTACAGGAATAGGTGACTTTTGTGTACTTTGTTTTTCAAGTTTTTAATTATCAGATATATAAATAACCATTATTTAATGATTTACAAAATAAATCAACTAAAGATTTTTTACATTTAACGCTCTAAATGAATTTAAAACCGCAATGATAGTTACAACAACTTTATCTCCAGGCAACAATTCAGCATATACCTTATCAAGTCCAAGTTCTTTAGCAACTTTTGCACCTACACTTTTAGCATCACCTGTTAACATAACTGTTTGCCTAATGTTGGCAGCTTTCAATTCTTTAATTGCTTGTGCTGAATCTTCCTTTACTTCCTCTGCTATAACAATATATCCGGAATATTTGTTATCAACTGCAACATGTACAACTGTTCCAACTAATTCAAATTCAAAGTGAGGGATATTATATTTTTTCATTAATTTAATGTTCCCAGCCAAAATATTTTTCCCATCAACTACTGCATTAACACCATGACCAGATATCTCTTCTACATTTGAAATTCTTCCATTATCAATTTCCTTACCATAAGCACGTTTTAAAGATAAGGATATTGGATGATTTGAATAACTTTCATCATATGCAGTTAATTCCAATAATTCTTCTTTAGATATCCCTTCCGGCTGAATTTCTTGCACATTAAATACTCCCTTTGTTAATGTACCTGTTTTATCAAAAACAACAATTTCTGTTCGTGCTAATGCTTCAAGATAATTACTACCTTTAACTAAAATTCCCTTTCTTGAAGCTCCGCCTATTCCGCCAAAGAAACACCAGGAGCGTGGCGAAAGCCTGCATCTGATACCCCAAAAACATCCGTCAAAAGCCACAAATGTGCAAAAGCCTGCCCTTGAAAAAAGGGCAGGCTATGCGTGACTTCCGGCAGCCAGGCTATCATAACGCTTTTTGAAGCGTCTTAGTTCCTATGGCTTTGCGTCCCCACCTTTAGGTGGGTTTGCCCTTGGCTTTGATATTCTATTTTTTAGTTATACTCACAATCCTTACTTAATGATTGATGCTGATATCCCTCTCTATCTTAATACATATGATGTACCCCTTGATTTGCTTAATGGTAGGACAAAACAAGGGGTAGTTTCTGTAAGCAAAAGGACGAATCAAAGTCTGGTTTGCATTATATTGAAAAGTAATGACATTTCATATTTTTTTCACATTCAATGCTCTGAAAGCATTTAATACCGCGATGATAGTCACGCCTACATCAGCGAATACTGCCTCCCACAAGGTAGCTAATCCCAAGGCACTCAAGACAAGAACAACTGCTTTTACGGAAAGAGAAAATCCAATGTTTTGATGTGCAATTTTCAGTGTCTTTTGTGAAATCTTTATTGCTGTAGCAATTTTAGAAGGCTCATCGGTCATAATGACAATGTCCGCAGCTTCAATGGCTGCATCAGAGCCCAAACCGCCCATTGCTATTCCGATGTCTGCACGGGCTAAAACAGGGGCATCATTGATTCCATCACCTACAAAAGCAAGCTTGCCTTTTGCTGATTTTTGTGAAAACAGTTCTTCCAGTTTTTCAACCTTATCTCCCGGTAACAATTCAGCATAAACTTTATCAAGTCCTAGATCCCTGGCAACTTTTGTACCAACGTTTTTGGTGTCGCCTGTCAACATAACTGTCTGTTTAATGTTAGCTTCCTTAAGATCTCTGATTGCCTGTGCCGAATCTGCTTTTACCTCATCGGCTATAATAATATAACCGGCATATACGTTATCAACTGCAACATGTACAACCGTACCAATCAGTTCACCTTTGTAATATGGGATATCCATCTTTTCCATGAGCCTGAAATTACCTGCTGAAACCTTCTTGCCATCTATTATTGCATTAACACCATGACCCGATATTTCTTCTACATCCGAAATGTGCCCATTGTCGATATCTTTGTCATAAGCACGTTTCAATGACAGAGAAATTGGATGATTGGAGTAGCTTTCTGCATAAGCAGTTAATTCCAACAACTCTTCTTTTGAAATTCCCTCTGCATGTACTTCCTGTACATTAAATACACCTTTTGTTAAGGTACCGGTTTTATCGAAAACAACAATTTCCGTCTGCGCCAACGCTTCCAGATAGTTGCTGCCTTTGACCAAGATCCCGCTTCTTGAAGCTCCGCCTATTCCACCGAAGAAACTTAATGGTATGGAGACAACAAGCGCACACGGGCAGGAAACCACAAGAAATGCTAATGCTCTGTATACCCAGTCGCTAAAAGTCGCACCCTCTATAACAAGAGGCGGCACAATAGCTAAAATAGCAGCGATGATTACCACAACGGGAGTATAATATCTCGCAAACTTCGTAATAAATTGTTCCGAATTGGATTTTTTACTGCTGGCATTCTCGACTAAATCAAGAATCTTGCTGACGGTAGATTCTCCAAATTCCTTGGTAACTTCTGCCGTAATTACTCCGTTAATATTGATGCATCCGCTTAATATGTCACTACCAGCAGTTATTTCACGCGGTACAGACTCACCGGTAAGTGCCGAAGTATCGACCATAGAGTTTCCTTCTATAACCTTGCCGTCAAGAGGGATTTTCTCTCCGGCTTTAATTACGATAATATCACCAATCTTTACTTCATCCGGGTCTGTTTTGACGAGTTCATCACCGCGTTTCACGTTCGCATAATCCGGGCGAATGTCCATCAAGCTTGCAATTGACTTTCTTGACTTATCAACAGCATAGCTTTGGAATGTTTCACCAACCAGATAAAATAACATAACTGCAACGCCTTCTGGATATTCGCCGATAAAGAATGCACCGATTGTAGCAACGCTCATAAGGAAGTTCTCGTCGAAGACCTTACCCTTGAGAATGTTTTTTATAGCCTTTAAAACCACATCTCCGCCAACAATAATATAACTGATAAGATATAACGCAAGCTCTAACAGCTCATTGTTTGTTTTTAAAATCATTGTAGCGGCGAAAATTATGCCGCCTGCAATAATTCGTTTTAACCGATTGTTCATAGCACTGCCTCCTCGTTAAGCCTTTTTCATCACCACGTCAGGCTCCGTTTTTTTAACAATTGCTTTTGCAGCTTCGATAATTTCAGCCATCTTATCGTCATCTGCCTCGATAACAAGTTTGGTAGTCATAAAATTAACAGTGGCGTTGCTCACGCCGTCAAGATTATTGATTGCCTTTTCCATTTTTGCAGCGCAGTTAGCACAGTCTAAGCCCTCTAATTTAAATGTTTTTTTCATGATAAAATCCTCCTATTATTTTTAATTATTCTACAATATGTTCTAAGCCTTTTTCGAAGATGTCTTTCACATGTTTATCTGCGAGAGAATAAAAGACAAATTTACCCTCTTTCCTAAACTTAACAAGATTCGCTTGTCTTAGCGATTGCAGCTGATGAGAAATGGCAGATTTAGTCATATTAAGGAGCACTGCCAAATCACAGACACACATTTCATTTGAGTCAAGCACCCACAAAATTTTAACTCTCGTGCTATCTCCAAGAACTTTGAAAAAATCAGCCAAATCATAAAGCTGGGATTCTTCAGGCATCTTTGATTTTACTATTTCCACAATATCCGAATGAATAACGCTACAATCGCATACACCTATCTTATCTATCTTCTTATCTATAGAAATACCTCCCTCTATTCAAATTCAATTGAGCATTCGCTCAACTATGTTTACAGTATAGTTGAATATATGTTCAACTATCAAGGTCTTTTTAAAAATTTAACTCAAATAAATAAATATCTGAATTAAACATTTTTTTGTATCGATTTATAATGGCTCTGAGCGGTACCATACAGGTGGTAATTCTTTGTATACCCTATGGCATATCCGCAAGTACTTTTGCTGTTTTTGATATAGGCTTTCAGAAATGCTCTCATATTTATTCTGTAACATGGGTTAAGCATTGACTAAACATTGCTTTGATATGTTCATCATCTAATGAATAGTAAGCAATTTTGCCGTCACGCCTATATTTAATCAAACGAGTTTGTCGCAACGATTTTAGATGATGAGAAATAGCAGGCGAAGACATATTTAAAAGAGCTGAAATATCACACACACACATTTCTGAAAGCATTAGTACATTTATAATCTTTAAACGTGTAGGGTCGCTTAAAACCTTAAACTCCGCTGCCATATCAAATAAGATTTCATCATCTGTTATTTCCTGTTTTACTTTTTCTAATATATCCTCATGAATAATGGTAGTGCTACATACTGCATTTTCATTCTTCTTGTTTGACATAGTTACTCCTTTCATGTAATCAATTAAACAATGGCTTAATTGTTATAATACCATTTTCTTATTATGCTGGCAATAAAGAAAATAATAAATGTAAACTTAAGTAGCTTTTCAACCATTCAAGTTATCGATATACTTTTACTTATTTATGTTTCTTTTCTGTTGTTAAATATATTCTTATGCGAGAAATTCGCTGCACATTTCATCATTAACCATCTCATAACACAGTGATAGGACAGATTCAGGGCTTAAATATTTGTAATTTAATTCTCAACACTAATGTATTTATATTTTAGCTCCTTTAAACAAAACAAAATATGAGAGCACTACAACTCCTAAAACTACAAATACATCTGCAAAATTAAATATGGGATAATTGATTAGCGTAAAATCGAGAAAATCAGTCACATAGTTCAATCTAATTCTATCAATAAGATTCCCTAAAGCTCCACCAATAATAAACGTCAAGGCTAGCTTCAAAGTTGCTTCTCCTGTCTTTAATATTTTTATCAAGTAACATATTAATGCTACAACAACTATGGCCGTTACTAATATTAAAAACACCTGTTTATCCCTCAATATACTAAAAGCTGCTCCTGTATTCCTTGCATAAGTCAAATGAAATATATCTTGAACTAGGGGTATAGTATTTATTGGCTTTAATTGTGTTTCTGCAAGATACTTAGTCCACTGATCAATTCCTGTCACTAATGCAATAATAAAAATATAAAACATTTCTCTCCTCCAAAAATATGCATGAATAGCAATTGAAATTAATACTCTACACGAATAGTTAAACACTTGCTTATATGTTTTATTATATTGATAGCAATAATTATAGTCAATACATTTATATAAACATTTGCTCACATTTTATAATATTACCATTTAGTGTCATCTAAATAAAGTTATAAACACTAAATTTCTTTGATAACAACATTGCTTTTACCTGTTGATGTATTAATAGGTATGGTATTCACCTGCTTTATCCGATAGTTTAGGTATAGCAACTTTTTTTCTTTTAAGATATTATCCATTTGTTTGCGTAGCTGATTTTGAGTAGTATTAAAATCAGCACCTTGCCTTAACTCTACCCTTATCTCAAACATTCTATTTGAACGCTGAACAAACTGGTATCCGATTATTCCCTCTGCCTCTAATGTATTGATAATCAAAGGGTGCAGAAAATCCTTCTCTCCCTTATCATTTATAAACCACATGATTTCCTCATTTCTCCCCATAATCTCTTTTATTTTGCTAAATGGGAGTGCTTCATTTTCTAATCTTTCTGCACTCATCAGTTTATCAGTAAGTTTATAGCGAATAAGAGGCTGCGAGTAGTTATACAATGGCGTAATAAAAGTATGTTCTTCTTCTACTTCAAGATAATTTATATCATCAAATATATAAAATCCTTGATATGTATCTCTTTCTAGACCCATTATTATTGACTCAGACGCTCCGTAAATATTAAATATATCTGTATGCAAAACAGATTGAAAATACCTTCTTTGTTCCCTAGTTGTCGGTTCGCCACCAGTAATTACTCTAAAAACATTTATTTTAATCTTATTGTCTGAAATCAAATCACAAAGAATTTTAATTGCAGATGGATAGCCAATGATTACATCCGGATTGAATCTATTAATTTTATCTATCCAGAGTTCCAGTGATAGATTGATATTCAACAACAGAGGACGAAATCCAAAACCCTTGATACCGGAATTTGCTGCCATAGCTCCTCCAAATCTTCCTTCTGTTGCAGCTACATACAATACTCTAAGCCCTCTTAAACTTTTTGAGATAGCTTCCTTCAGCCCTACTTCTCCCTTACATGCCCTGAATCCGGCAGCAAGTATTGTTTCCCACGAATTACGATCGTAAATGAAGCATGTTGGCTTACCTGTACTTCCTGACGAGTGAACAATTGCATATTCGTCCAAATACTTTTTATCCCTGCTCTTCTCCTTCATGAGAAAACGTTCTATATGTTGCAAATTTACTCGTTTGTCAGTCACTATTCTGTTAAAATTCTCTACAAATATCTTTTTATCGATACTAGGAATCTTATTTATTGGAATTTCCCTAATATCCCCGTCACGAATACCATAACTAGAATAATACTCATGATAAAACTCAGAATTGTAATAAGCATGCTTAAGTAATTCTCTGACCTTTTGCTCACGTTTATCAAGTATCTCACTTCTACTCTTTTGAAAATTGTGGTTTAACTTATTGGTCTTAGTCATTAGACCTATATATCCCATTTTCGTTCTCCTAAACCATATTTTAACCATCTCATTTTGATATTTTTTATATGATATTCTATAATAATAAAATTTTCTTCTGCTTATATATTACTTCATCTAGAAATATTTTTTTGCCTTATCCTTATTTATACATATATTCCCTTGTCCAAGGCAATTCGTTATTTACACCTTTTGTAAACAAGAATTGATGAATGTCTATATTCCCGCTATTAAAAGATGCAGCACAGGCATTTAAGTATAATCGCCACATCCGAATAAAGGTTTCGTCCTTACTCTTCATGATTTCAGGCAATGCATTTTCAAAGTTTTTTGCCCAATGCTCTAAAGTTCTTCCGTAGTGTCTTCTAAGACTTTCTGCATCTATTAAATGAAAATCCTCATCTGACATATGTGATATTAATTCTTTGACTGTTGGTATATATCCTCCGGGGAAAATATACTTATTTATCCACGTATTTGTTCCTGCTCCATTAATGCCAGTTATACAATGAAGCAGAGAGACTCCCTCTTCCACTAATAGTTTGTTTACTGTGGAAAAGTATTCATGAAGATAGTCCTTGCCTACATGCTCTATCATACCAACACTTATTACTCTGTCGAATTTTCTGTTTTTCAGCTCTCTATAATCGAGCAGTTGCACTTCTACGAGTTCTTCCAGCATTTCACTTTTGATTCTTTCCTTGATTTTGGCAAATTGCTCGGAGCTTAAAGTTATTCCCATGGTCTTTGCTCTATATTCTTTAGCTGCCGTTATAATCAATTCTCCCCAACCGCAGCCAATATCAAGCAATGTTTGTCCTTCATTAAGATTTAATTTTCTTAAGATATGAGCTACCTTATTTTTTTGAGCACCGTTTAAAGTATCATCAAGAGATTGAAAATATCCACAAGAATAGGTCATAGAATCTTCTAACCATAACCTATAAAAATCATTGCCTATATCATAATGATGTTGAACGTTATCCTTGCTTTTTTTAATATTATTACTCAATTTTTTATTTATAATAGTACTATGCAAAAAGCTCTTACTATTATTATATAGAGATTCGATAACCTTTTGTAAATCGCCATCTATATCAATCTTATTAGTCATGTAAGCCTCACCTAAAGCCATAGTTGGATCACTTTTTATATCAGCTACTGGTATAGGGCTATTAATAATTAACGTAAATTTACTCTCTCCTTCCCCATATTTTACTGCCTCTCCATCCCAGAACTTTATCTGAAAAGGCACAAAAAATACATCTTTCAAAAAAGTTTTGTAAAATATTTTGTTTAAATCCATAGTATTCATTCCTTTCTTCCATTACTTTTAAATTTTGTTCAATCCTGTCTGTTTAATACTCCTTAATCCATAAACCGGTATCTCTCATGCTTCCTTGGTACAAGCGAAAATCATGATCGACAGCTAAGCCAATTCTCCATAAATTATGCAGAGTACGAGTATTCCAGTTGTTTCAGAACTCTAATGATTCTTGGCCTGTTATATCTCTGGATAATTATATACGGCAAATTTAGAATTACAGCAATTACTGTCATGATTACTGCTGTCAAAGAGCTATTCCATAAAGAAAATAAAGATGATGATATAATTATATTCTAGTGTGTAAGTTCAGCCCTGCAGGACTCTATCATATAGTTTGAAAGATACACCAAGTTATAATTTTTTATATATTTTTTAGGGAATATAGATTTTATAAAATCACTCAACTCGGACATAAACTTTTTCCATGTCTTTACTTTGAATATTATGTTGGTATACCTCACCGCTGTTTTCCCATGTTCGTTCTCTAAAAATCCATCTGTTGTAGTAGAATACTCTTTTGGGAATTATAGCAAAAATATACAACTATTACTGATAAAAGCATAAAAACAGTTAGATTTTCTGGCTAAACTTACATCAAATAGGTTCAAAGATACAAATCCTCAATTATCTTCTTAAGCGCCTTCCCATATCTTCGCTACAATTATTGCTGCGGTCAAAGCACAACAAATTTTGGGTTCCTCTGGCATAAGTACTGAGTTTCCAAGCTTTTCTTCTATCATACAGACGGAACCTATATCTTGGCCACACCACTTCCTACAGTCCCCTTGAATTTTTAAAAATCCTGTTTATTTATGAATGCTCCTCTTTTCATTAATTCACCGATTTCATTCATAATCTCTATTTGGTAAATTCAACTACTGCATAAGATTCGCCTTTATCATTGCATAAGTTAACAACAATGGAATTATCATTAATACAATAAATATATGGCATTAAGATATCCTTATACTTTGCAGGGGTTTTGTATTCAATCCGTATTCTTTTCGCTTTAAAATTCTCTGGTAGATATTCCTCTGCTATTGATACATATTTTGCGTTATTAACATGTTTGTTGTAATCCAAATGATATTTTGAAACTGTCGTAAGATTTGCCATTACTGCTTCGTTATTTGGAATTATAATTTTTCTTGAATGATATTCCATTGGAAATTTATCATACAACGGAATACTTTTAATAATGTCATCAGGCATGCAAAATGGCTTTTCCGTTAATAGATTGATAAAGGCACCAATCGCATAACTGGTAATACACGGACAGCCGTCTTCATCGTAGACTATAGTATTACGGCATCCATACACCCTCTTACATTCATATATCCATGTTCGAATAGTTAGATTCTCCCCGTACACCGGTGTCCTGGCAATATTTATTTGACGCGAAGCTAAATACATTCCAATGGAGTGTTCATCAAAAAACTTTGCCAAAGCTTTTGACGAGTTTAGTTGAAACATACTGCAGTCTTGCATAAAATCGATTGCCGAATCAAGGGTAAGTTCGCCATCCACTCCAACATTACTATAACCAACAGTTCTTTTCACCTCAAACATCCTTTGTATCCTCCTCAAAAAATCTGTTGTTACAATAATTGACCTCCAACATTTTGGAACTCTTTATTTATATTCTGCATTTCAATGTCTATTTTCGCGATAGCATCTGCACACTCTTTCAGCTTGTTACAAAGAATATCAGAAACATCTTTACAGGTTTTATAATGAATTTGATGTTCAAGACTTGCCCATAAGTCCATAGCGATAGTGCGTATCTGAACCTCCACTGGAACAAACTTCTTTGCTTTAGTCAGAAAAACAGGCACCAAGACGACAATGTGCAAACTGCGATAACCGTTGGGTTTTGGACTTTTAACATAATCTGCGGTTCTAATTAAAGAAATATCATCCTGCGAACAAAGTAAATCAGCAATCATGTAAATATCATCAATATAATTACAAATTACCCGAACTCCCGCTATATCGGTAATGTTCTCTCTTGCCGCTTGGACACTGGGCTCAAGACCTTTTCTTATCAGCTTGTCAAATATACTTATAGGAGTTTTTAATCTACATTCCATATGATGAATTGGATTTCGTTTAAATCGAATTTGAAATTCATCATCCAGTACTTCAATCTTTGTGCTAATTTCGCGAATTGCAGATTTATATAAATTTTGTAGTTCCAGAAAGTCTTCGGCCTCCTTTAGAATCTGTCCCTGCAGCTCGTTTTGGGGATCAATATCATTTAACACGCTATAGTTCATTTTCCTTTCTATCATCATTGTGGTATACCTCATTTACATTTTCTAGCTACCTCTGTATGAAATCACTACATCAACGGCGCAAAGATTCTCAATATCTCCTGGATAAATCGCATGAATGCATTGTGCCCACAGTCTTTCATTGTAATTTCCTGGCAAGCATTTATTGTATTAAGATAATCTTTTTTAATTTCCATAACTGAACGGTTCTTATAAAGCAAAACACCGCACTCAAAATGGAGATATAAACTTCGAAAGTCCAGATTGGTAGTCCCTACTGTTGCCACCTTATCATCAGAAACAAAGGTTTTAGAATGCATAAAGCCTCTTGAATATTCATAAATCTTAACACCAGCGCGAAGTAGCTCTCGGTAATAAGAGCGAGTTGTCATATGAACAAATCGCTTATCCCAGCGATGTGGTGTCACAATTCTTACATCCACACCACTTTTTGCCGCTAACTTCAGCGCAGATACCATAGCATCATCGATTATAAGATATGGTGTATTTATATATACATATTTTTTAGCATTATTAATGATTTTTAAATAAACATGCTCACCTACATTCTCGTTATCTATAGGGCTGTCTGCATATGGCTGTACATATCCGTCAGACAATACTGGACAAGTTTCGGTTTGCCGCGGGCGGTATTTATTGTAGTTTTCGATTGTATTTTTACAAAGGCTCCACATCTGTAGGAACATTAGCGTAAAACTCCATGCTGCATCACCATGCACCATGATAGAAGCGTCTTTCCAATATCCATGTTTATCAATAGCGTTTATATATTCATCCGCTAAATTTATGCCGCCAGTAAAGGCTGTTTTCCCGTCAATAACTGCTATTTTACGGTGATCGCGGTTATTCTGTATGGTAGACATTATAGGTTGGAACGCATTAAAAACAAAGCAGTGAATTCCCATACTCTCCAAAGTTTTTTGATAATCTTTAGGTAATAAGAAAAAGCATCCCATATCATCATAAATTACGCGAACATCGACACCTTGTTTTGCTTTTTCTTTTAGAATTTCAAGCACAGTATTCCACATGATTCCTTCCTGAATAATAAAATATTCTAGAAAAATATAGCGTTCTGCTTTTTTTAACTCCTCGGTTAATCTTTCAAACATTAGCTCTCCAGGCGTTAAATACTCGGTTTGCGTATTTTGATAAACAGGGAAACCAGCGCATCCCTGTAAGTATTTTACAAGTGGAAAAACCTCCTCATTTTCATTAGCAATTTTTGTCAAAATATTTTCCTTAGGCACAAACAAAGACTGACTTTCAAACTTTATCTTTTCAATTGTTTTTCTCACTTTTGTGGTGGATGACTGAAAATTAAACAAAAGATAGAATAAGCCTCCAAATACAGGAAATACAAGAATTAGAATTACCCATGTTAACTTATAAGAAGATTTATCATTTTTACTGATTATATATATAACAACAAAATAACTTGTTATTGTTGATATTCGATTGATAAGATCGATTTTTTGACTAGAAGTAGAAACCACAAAAACCAATATACCAATTTGAAGCGCAAGCAAAAAAGTTACCATGATTCGACGTCTAAATAATATTCTCAACCACCTTTGACTCATTGGTTTCATCTCCTCTTACTCATGCTCTTATCCTTTTCTTACGATCAAAAGGGTGGCAAAACGTGAGCATAGATTAACCATATGGTTATTAAATCCCCCCCAAACCGATCTTTTATTTTACGGCAGAACGATTTTTTATTGTCTTCTTTGAAACATCGCTCTAAACCATTTTTTATGCGTATAAAAAACATCACATAAATCATCTTACCTTATTGATGATAACAAGTCTTAAGTTCTGTATATTAGGAAACAACATATATAATACGCAGGACACGTGATCAGTTCATCTTAAAAATGTATATGACTTTTCATCCTTTACTTTGTAGTAATAGAAATAATGTTTAACTATACTATCCCAATTATTAAGGCAACTACACCGGCTGCAATTGCGACCCAGTTTAATTTTTTCTGAGGAGAGAACAATCCTACAATACCTGCAACAATTGCTATTGCTCCCATCCATATAGGTTGCCAGAAGAACCCGACTACAGCTACTATTATTCCGATCCAACCTAACCATCTGCCAACATTTTCACTCATTTTGATATTCTCCCTTTTATATGATTTTCAGAAAAATTTTAATTTATTGTTGTGCCCTGCATATTATATATGTTGTTTCCAAAAAAAGGTATAATCTTATATTGAGTTTATTTTTCAGTACCAAAGAAAAATAAAGCAATCGTACCTGGTCCTGAGTGAGTACCTATAATTGGTCCTATATTGTTGATTATGACATCTTTCACTTGAAACTTATCTCGAACTAAGCTTTCGAGAAGTACTGCATCATTTGAGCTATCTCCATGTCCTATGAAAATTATTTGTTCTTCTGGATCGATGCAACTTTTAAGCATATGATCAACCAATGCTTTTAGCGACCTTTTACGCCCTCTTACCCTGAATACAGGTATTAGATGTCCTTCATCGTCAACATGCAGAATAGGCTTTATATCCAATGCAGTGCCTACTGCTGCTGTCATAGTTGTTACTCTTCCCCCTCGCTTAAGATGATTTAAATCATCTACAGTAAACCAATGGCATAAATGGCAGCGGTTATTTATAATCCACTCATTAAGCTCTTCTAATTCAAATCCTTCTTCTTTTTTCTTTGCTGCGCTGTATACTAAAAGTCCTTCACCTAAAGAAGCGGCCTTGGAATCTACACAAATAATCTTACGTTTTGGATATTTCTTCTTCAATTCTTCTGCTGCAAGTAATGATGAATTATACGTACCGCTTAATCCTGATGAAAATGATATGTATATAATGTCATTTCCGGACTTTATGATAGTTTCGAAGTATTCCATATATGTTTTAATGTTTATCTGCGTTGTGGTGGATTTTTCACCAAGACGTAGTCTTTCATAAAATTTATGAATTTCTAGCTCTCTTCCATCAGGATAATGTATATAATTATCATCACCTAAGTTAAACGGCATCGGTATGACCGCAATACCAAACTCATTAATAATATCTGTCGGAAGGTCTGATGTCGAATCAGTTATAATCACATAATCTTTCATAGCTTCACCTCACTTTTATATTTCTAACTATTTAGCTTTAAGTTTATTTGTCTTCTATAAAATATATCTTTTTGGTGCAGGGATGAATTGCTATAAATTGTATGTTGTATTATAATCAACTTTTTCCCAGGGCAAATCCAAATCACTTCTACCAAAATGTCCGTAGGATGCAGTTTGCAAATAAATCGGGCGGCGGAGCTGGAATCTTTCTATAATTGCTGCGGGGCGCATATCATATGTCTTCAAAATCCATTTGCAAAGCTTTTCATCAGAGACAACACCAGTTCCAAAAGTATCTACAAATAGGGAAACCGGTTTAGCCACGCCAATCGCATAGCTAATTTGTATTTCACACCGTTTGGCAATTTCCGTAGCAACAATGTTTTTGGCAATATAGCGTGCCATATAGGCAGCGCTTCTGTCAACTTTCGTTGGGTCTTTCCCAGAGAATGAGCCGCCGCCATGTTTTGCATAGCCACCATAAGTGTCCACTATTATTTTTCGTCCTGTCAAACCAGAATCACAGGCGGGGCCGCCAAAAACAAATCGACCTGTCGGGTTAATAAGCATTCTGGTATTGCCATCTAAAAGTTTTGAAGGAATTGTTTTTTGAATAACCTGTGTTACAATATCTTTTTGTAACTTTTCAAATGTTACTTCAGTTGTATGCTGAGTTGATATAACAATTGCGTCTAGTCTTATGGGTGAGCCATTCTGATATTCCACAGTTACCTGCGCTTTTCCATCAGGACGTAAATACGGAAGCACTTTTTCTTTTCTTGCTTGTGCCAGCTTTTTAGTCAACTCATGTGCCAATGTAATAGGCATTGGCATCATTTCAGAGGTTTCGTTACAGGCGTATCCAAACATCATGCCCTGATCTCCTGCCCCCAGTTCCGAATCGACAGCACAAGCCTGTTTGCTTTCTAAAGATTGATTTACGCCGAGGGCGATATCCGGGGATTGAGTGTGGAGACTACAAGTTATCAGGCAGGTATCCGCATCAAACCCTGTTGCAGGTTCAGTATATCCAATCCTGCGAATAATCTGCCGTGCAACCTGTTTGTAGTCAACCTTTGCAGAGGATGTAATTTCACCCATTATGTGAACAGCGTCCGTTTCTGCAGTAACCTCACAGGCTACGCGAGAAAATGGATCCTTTTTTAAAAATTCATCCAGTATGCCATCAGCAATTTGGTCGCATGCCTTATCCGGATGCCCTTCTGTAACAGATTCTGAAGTAAAAAAAGTATGCTTCATGTTTTTCATCTCTTTCTATTTAGATTGTATCTTAAATTTTTTTCTAATGACTTCATATCTGCTGTACTCTTGCATCCTTCACATCCATGAGATTCTTTCCAAAGCCTGTTGGCTGTGGTCTCCCAATTATCAGCTGCAGTCTTGCATTTAGCACACAAAGCATGTACATCCTCAGGGTGTTGCATGTCTGTTGATTTTGCTCCGGACTTGTCCACCATTTCAGCCAACCGTCCTTTATTGTCAAGTAGTGGGCAAGGACGCAGATAATTTTCGCTAAAAGGTTGATTTTCCTTGTATTGCATGAACAATGGGGACTTATACGCTTCAATCAAGGTCTTTTCTTTAATGTTTGAGTCGGAGTAATGAATAAAAGCACAAGGTTCTATATCACCATTTGCATTGATATGAAGATAGCATTTTCCTCCAGCAATACATCCCTTAACATATTCGCCATCATTCCAAAAATCCATCGTAAACAATGGTTTAGTTTCTCTAAATTTTCTGATTTGATGATACATATATTCTCTTTGTTCCGGATTTACCATGAGATCAGGTACCGCATCAATTCCAACTGGCATATAAGTAAAGAACCAGGCAAATTTTGCACCATTTGCAATCATATCGTCAAAGTATTTTTCGCTTCCTATGACATCGGTATTCTTACTTGTGTAACAACAGGATATACCGAATGGAAGTTTTTTCTTTTTTAATATTTCCATCGCATTTAAGACCGACTGATATGTACCTTCGCCTCGTCTGAAATCAGTATCCTCTTTAAACCCTTCTACACTTATTGCAGGAACAAAGTTTTTTACTCTAAGCATCTCATCAGCGAATGCCTCATCTATTAACGTAGCATTTGTAAATGCCAAGAAGGCACAGTCGTTATGTTTCTCGCAAAGCTTGATAATATCATGTTTACGCATTAATGGTTCACCGCCAGAGTAGATATACATGTAGGTACCGAGTTTTTTACCCTGTTCTATAATACTATCCAAAGTTTCATAACTCATAGAAAGCTTATTGCCGTAATCTGCTGCCCAGCAGCCGGTGCAATGCAGATTGCATGCAGAGGTTGGATCCATGAGTATTGCCCATGGAATATTACAGTTATTTTCTTCTTTTGACTTTTTTTGTCGTTGTCCTCCTATTACTGTTGCATTAACTAGAAAATTCTCAAATAAAGTTTTTCTTACACTATCATCAATATCAGTATACAAACTTTTAACAAGCTGATACCAGTTTCCGTCTTTATCTGCAATTGCAGATTTTACAGCACTAAGCTGACGAGATATTGTTCCTTCCTTATCGAACTTTTCAGCCCAATCTATTATTTTAGGAATATTTTTGTCCGGATCAGAATCTAAATAGGAAATTACTTTTTTTAGTCCGAAAGACTGAACTTGTTCTTTAATATTATTAGTTGACATATCAATTTCTCCCTTCACAAAATACTTAATCCATAAATAACTCGAAATTTATTGATTCTTAATCTTATATTTTTTGTTTTTGCAGATCCTCCCTTGATTTGATTCAATCTTTGAAGATACAAACCAAGGGGTGAATCGTGCTAGTAGATTTATAAGTTTTTCGTATTCATTACTCGCATTGCATTTAAAATTGCAATTATAGCGACTCCCATGTCTGCAAACACAGCCTCCCATAATGAAGCCACTCCAGTTGCACCTAATACAAGGAATATGGATTTTACACCTAATGCAAGAACAATATTTTGCACTACAATATTCCTTGTTCTTTTTGCAACCTTGATAGCGGTGGCTATCTTGGATGGCTCATCGGTCATGATTACGATATCTGCAGCTTCAATCGCTGCATCGGAACCCAAGCCACCCATGGCCATTCCAATATCGGCTCTTGCGAGTACAGGCGCATCGTTGATACCATCGCCAACAAATACAAGTTTTCCTTTAGGGGATTTTTTACTATCCAGCAATTCGAGTTTGTCAACCTTGTCAGCAGGCAGCAATTCTGAATAAACTTCATCCAAACCTAGCTGCTTTCCAATTTTGTCACCTACCGTCTTTAAATCTCCAGTAAGCATTACCGTTTTTTTGATGCCGAGAGATTTAAGCTCTTTAATTGCATGTGCTGAGTCTTCTTTCACTTCATCTGAAATAACGATATTACCCGCATATTTGTTATTTATTGCAACATGTACTACAGTTCCTAAAGTCTCAACATCATTGTATTTAATATTTTCACTGACCATTAATCTGGTATTGCCAGCAAGGACTTCTTTGCCGTTGACATCTACCTTGATCCCATGTCCCGCAATTTCTTGGTAGTTTTCAATTCTGTTCTTATCTATTTCGGTATTGTAGGCACTCATAATTGAAAGTGCAATCGGGTGATTTGAATAACTTTCAGCATATGCTGCATACTCTATTAGTTCTTCCTCTGTATAATCATTTTGAGGATTTGTTTCTGTAACTTTGAATACCCCTTTGGTTAAAGTCCCTGTCTTATCAAAAATAACTATTTCCACATTGTTTAAGGCTTCAAGGTAGTTGCTGCCTTTTACCAATATACCTCTCTTTGATGCTCCTCCAATACCGCCGAAGAATCCCAAGGGTATTGAAATCACTAGTGCACATGGGCAGGATATCACTAAAAATACCAAGGCTCTATAAATCCATTGAGAGAAGGTAGCTCCGGGAATCACTAAAGGAGGTATAATTGCAAGTGCTAAGGCGCCAAACACTACCACTGGAGTATAATATCTTGCAAACTTTGTTATAAACTGTTCAGTTGGAGCTTTCCTGCTGCTGGCATTTTGAACTAAATCCAAAATCTTAGACACAGTCGATTCGCTGTAATCTTTTGTTACTTCGACTGTTAGGACACCATTCTTATTAATAAATCCGCTTAAAGCATCATTTCCTGGCTCCAATTCGCGTGGAACAGATTCACCTGTTAATGCAGATGTGTCAACCATTGAAGTTCCTTCTATTACCTTGCCATCCAGTGGAATTTTTTCTCCCGGCTTTACAACAATAATATCTCCAATACTTACATCTTCAGGAGATACTTTTTTCAGTTCATTTCCTACTTTCAGATTTGCATAGTCAGGTCTTATATCCATTAATGAACTTATTGATTTTCTGGAATGATCTATAGCCATATCCTGGAACAGTTCACCAACTAGATAGAACATCATAACAGCTACACCTTCTGGATATTCTCCAATGAAGAAGGCACCAATTGTAGCGACACTCATAAGGAAGTGCTCACTAAATACCTGCCCTCGAGTGATACCTTTTATTGCTCGTAAAACAACACTTCCGCCAACTATAATATAGCTTATTAAAAATATAGTAAGTTCCAGCCAATCCTGGAAATTAAAAATAATACCTGCCGCAAATATTGCGCCACCAATCACAAGCTTTACTATTTCTTTTTTGTGGTTGTCTTTATCTTCGTCGATATCATTTTCTTTTGTTTTAGACTTGAAGGTATTCCCCTCAAAAGTAACCTTAACATCCGGCTCTATTTTCTTTACTATACCTTCTATCTTTTCACTTAACTTGGAAATGCTAATGCTATCATCAGTTTCCAACGTAAGTTTCTTTGAAACAAAATCTACTGAAGCAAACTTAACTCCTTCTAAATTTTTAACTTCCGTTTCTATTTTTGCGGCACAATTTGCGCAGCCAAGTCCTTCAAGCATTATTATGCTTTTATTGCCCTTATTTTTATCTGCATCGACTACCTTAACATCCGGCTCAATTTTTTTTACGATGGCCGTTACCTCTCCGAGAATTCTATTAAATTCCTTCTTATCAGCAACTTCTATTGTCAGTTTTTTAGAAACAAAGTCAACTGTTGCATTGTTGACTCCCTCAAGGCTTTTGGTCTGTGTTTCAATCTTAGCTGCACAATTAGCACAGTCTAGGCCTTCAAGTATTAATACTTTCTTAGCTCCTTTGTTAACTGTTTTTTCTTTTACTGAAACATCAGGTTCATGTTTACGCACTATGGACTTAACTTGTTCTAGTGCGCTCACGTAATCAGAATCTGATTCAGTTTCTAAAGTTAATGTCTTGTTCATGAAATTCATATATGCTTGGACTCCATTTAGTTCATTAACTTCATGTTCAATCTTGGCTGCGCAATTGGCACAATCTAAGCCTTCTAATATTAATTCCTTCTTTAACATCGTTGATCCTCCTATTCATATAAATGATTAAGCAATTGCTTAATCATTATATTATCACTATCACAATTTATTGTCAATACATAAAACAAAAACCAGCAAAAAAAATTTGATCAAATGACATTAACAAAGGAAATCAATAAGAGTAAAATATTTTGCCTAATTTCATTAGCGCTCCAAGCAATTACTGCAATATTCCCATTTGTATGAGAATCTACTTTGTTAATCCATACGATTTCATTGTTGCCTTTATGAATAGCATTGCATTGGTAGTGCTTGTAAGTACAGCGAAGACACTGCCAAATCGCAGACACTCATTTCATTTGAATTAAGTGCTCACATGATTATGATCGGGCGGAACCGGTTTGAAATCCTCGACCATCTCCAGCAGGAGCATGCACGCCAGAATACCTAAGCCACCTTGCTACACTGCCGACAAGCAGGCAGAACATCCTTGTTTCGAGCTAGGTGCTCACCATGAGTAAGGCAAGGGTATTTACCACTGCGAGTTCGAGGTTATCGACATACGGTATTACACCCTCGTATTAATATTTATTTATCTTCATATAGTGTTTCATCCTGCGTATATGGTATACCGAGATTTAAGGCCGTTTCCGCTTTAGCAAGTTCCCTACCAAGATAGACGGCATGGTCAAGACGGGATAGTAACCCACGCTTTATAATTGTATTTGCAATATCTTCGGCACTTACTCCTTTAATCACTTCGCTGATAACACCATCTTCTATATAGTGTTCGCAGATAATGCTTTTAGCATCCCTATCTAAAAGAAGCAGGAAAAAGCCTTCGGGGTCGTGAGTCCATTCTCGGTTACTACGAGGCACCGCCTCAACCACTTTTGGCATTTGCACTTTAGGCGGAAGAATTGGAGTCACCCCTTTTGGT
Source organism: Sedimentibacter sp. (assembly GCA_032006665.1). GTDB lineage: Bacteria > Bacillota > Clostridia > Tissierellales > Sedimentibacteraceae > Sedimentibacter. Next base: position 26,089 of record DALZMP010000021.1, on the reverse strand, counting down.
TTATCCATATATGCTTTAACAACTTCGGTAAGCCTTGAAGTATCCTGAGTACCAATTTCGTTTATCACGGTTATATGCTTGCGGAATGCTTCTATTTCGCCAGCAGTAATATTTTTAAGTACCGGTCGAGGCCCTTTCGCACCAATAATACGATTATCTTGATCCACTCCGTTATCCTTAAGAGACAAAATGGCCTGACCTGCCCGGTGTCCGCGAGAATCCTTTCCGCAGAGGATAAGGTACCCGATATTCGGATTTGCTGTTAAATTCCTTATCACGCGCTCAACGCCTAAGTTTTCAGTAGAGAGTGTGCCAATAATGGCGGTATGCTCTAATAAGTCTACTGCCTTTAATTCATTCGGAAGGTCTGTGTCTGCCAATGTACAGATAGCCATCGAAGCTTCAGTATTTCCTACAATATATTCACCTTCAACGATAGGCCATTTCTTTATTGCCTTAGGCTGCGGGGTGAGTGGCTTGCACGCACCCCCACAGCCGCAGGAGTTTGTTTCTATTGTTTCAGCATTATATGCTTTGGATGTACCGTCACCCTTTAGGCTGGCACTAAATCGGTTATATGGATTTATGGGAAGACATTCTTCGCACCCATAACAACTGTGACGTTCCTTGTTTCCTTCTGATAACCAACGCTTTATATCCTCCTGCGCTGACTTAGACTCTTGTGTATCAATTTTTTCAAGGTCTCCTTTTATCCCTTCTATAACGTCAATGAAACATTCGCATGCGGTACATTTTTTTACCTGCCTTACATTATCTAATTCTTGATGAATCTCTTTAATCATTTCATTAAAATCTTCCATTTACATAACCTACTTTCATAAGCTAAGGATAAAGCAGGTATACATTACTAAATATCAAATATACCTACCCGCATTTTTCCTTAGATTATAAATTGCCTTTTACTCTTCATCGCAGCATGTCTTTGGCTTTGTAAGACATGTGCCTCCACAAGCGCAAGGAGTTGGAACTAATCTGACTTTTAATGGTGTCTTTTCGCTTCTATCCTTTTCGCTACGTACTTCTTTACTAAATTCTTCATATGGTTTAAGGGGTGGACAAATTTTACATTTAAGACATGAATACTTGCCTTTATATCCCTCATCTAACCATTGAACAATATCACTAAATATCGGCTCCCCTTTATCAACGCCCATATCGGTAAGGTCTCCCTGTACTGCCTCTAACACATTTAAAAAACACTCACAGTTTTTACACTTTTCTATTTGTTGAACCTCATTCAGTTCTTTATGGATCTTATTAATCACTTTGTTGTATGCTTCCATTTTATCTTGCTCCTTTACTAAATTTTGGTTTTAGCTTTGCTTTATCTTTAATAGACGCACTCCGTTTGCTATAATTACAAGGGCACTTGCCTCATTGATTATTAGTCCTGTAGTTAGTGGCATCCAGCCAAATAATGCAGAAATGACCAAGAATGCTACTAATGCTAATGAGAATGCAATGTTTTGTTTTATTACAGAAACTGTCTTTCTACTAATTTTAACCATATATACAAGCTGGTCTAGGTCATCTGCCATTAATGCGATATCGGCTGTTTCTAATGCTACATCGGTACCAGCAATTCCCATTGATACACCTACATCTGCCTGAGCAAGTGCTGGAGCGTCATTTACTCCATCGCCAACCATGGCAACAGTACTATGACCTTGTTGCAATGCTTTAATCGCACTTATCTTATCCTCTGGCAGAAGTTCTGCTCTTACTTCATCAACACCTAGTCTACGGCCTATAGACTCTCCTGTGACCTTATTGTCGCCGGTAAGCATAACAATCTTTTTTATACCAAGTTTTTTTAACTTAGAAATTGCCTTTCTTGCATTTTCCTTAGGCTGGTCAGATACTGCAATCATACCAAGAATCTGCTTTGAATTGCCTACTAAAATTACAGTTTTACCTTCGTCTTGAAGGCGTTCAATTTGTTTTATATGACCCTCTACTGGAACACCAATTTCCTTAAATAGACGAGGATTGCCAATATAGTATTGTTCTCCATCTATCATTCCTTTAGCCCCGCGGCCCGTAATTGACATAAACTCGTCAATTGTTTCAAGCTCTAATCCTTTCTCTGATATTAATTTAAGGATTGCATCAGCCAAAGGATGCTCAGAACGTACTTCAAGTGTTCCAGCTATCTTTAAAAGTTTTTCATCAGATAAACTTTCTAAAGCTACTACATCGGTTACAGTCGGCTTTCCTGTAGTTAAAGTACCAGTCTTATCAAAAGCAACCACTTGAACCTTCCCGGCAGTTTCCATGTGAATACCGCCCTTAACTAAAACACCATTCTTTGCAGCATTACCAACCCCTGCTACAATGGCAATTGGTACTGAAAGAACCAGAGAGCATGAACATGAAACAACCAATACCACTAAAGCTCTATATAACCATGCATCAAAGGGCTGCCCGAAGAAAACCGGTGGTACCACAGCCATTATTATTGCAAGTACAAACATAAATGGTGTATAAATTGCGCCAAATCTCTCGCTGAAATTTTGTGCGTTACCTTTCTTCATCTGTGCATTTTCTACAAGTTCTACAATTTTTGAAAGAGTTGAATCCTCTGCAAGCTTTGTCACTTTTATTTCAAGTGCCCCTCTGCCATTTAAGGTTGATGCATAAACTTCATCACCTGCATGCTTTTCAACAGGAATTGACTCACCTGTAATAGAAGACTGGTCAATAGCTGATGTTCCGGAAACTACAACTCCATCAACTGAAACTTTCTCACCTGGTTTTACTAAAACTATTTCATCAATATTGACCTGTTCTATAGGGACACGTAGTTCCTTCCCATTTCGAAGAACTGTTGCTTCCTGTGGGGCTAATGAGATCAATGCTTGAATAGAGCCACGTGCCTTATCTACTGCATAAGACTCAAGCACTTCCCCTAGTGAAAATATAACTACAAGCAGAGAAGCTTCTTCCCAAAGTCCTAAATAAATTGCACCAATTGCACCAACAACCAGTAAAGTATTAATTGTTAAGCGGCCATGCTTGAGAGACGACAAGCCTTTTTTTGCTGGGAAAATGCCACCAATTATAACTGCTGCACCATAAAGCACCTTTGCCCAAGTTTCAGGTAATCCTATGTGCGTCCATTCAGCAATTAAAGTTAAAACTGTAATCACAGCAGATATTGCAAGTAAAACATTTTTAGTCTCCTTCCACCACGGAGTTATCGAAGGAGCTACTTTTGCATTCTTTGCATACTCTGAAGGAGCCTCTACATTTTCTGAAGGAACTGCCTTTGCATTCTCTACATTCTCTGTTTTCACTGATGTTACTGGATGACCAATCTTACTTAAAATATTGCTAATCTGCTCTAATGATGTCTCGTTGCTATTATAAACAACCTTCAACTTTTGAGCATTGAAATTGACTTCTGTACTTTGTACGCCTGGCATAGATGAAACTGCCTTTTTAACATCCTTAGCAGAATCAGGACAACACAATTCACTAACTTTTAATGTGCTGGTTATGATTTGTGGGCTGCTGGTTTTATTAGATCCTTTATTTTCACTTAATACTGTTGCTGGGTGACCGTTCTTGCTTAAAGCCTTACTAATCTCTTCTATCGATGCCTCGTTGTTGTTATGAACAACTTTCAATTTTTGAGCACCAAAGTTAACTTCTGCACTTTGTACACCAGGCATAGAAGAAACTGCCTTCTGAACATCCTTAGCACAATCCGGGCAGTCCAATCCACTAACTTTTAATATGCTAGTTATAATTGACGAATCGTTAATTGTTTTACTCATAATATCCCTCCTAGAATATTTATTTTATAGTTGATATATATCAACTTTTTTTGATATAGCATTTAAAAGGTCAAATACGGCTATTAGATTTGCTGCTTAGCCATCTCTATAACCTATATATCAATTTTTTTTGATATTAAGTTTAAAAATTTTTAAATCATCATATGTTCAAGTTTTTCCAAAATATCTTTATCAATCATACTATAGTGTCTCCAGTTAGCAATTACTTCTCTTTTAATCAATCCAGCATCAAGTAATATTTTGAGGTGATATGAAACCTTCGATTGGCTTAAATCCAATAACTCTTGAAACTCACAGGTACAAATATCCTCATGCTGTTTTAAAAGATAAAGAATTTGGAGCCGGATAGGGTCGCTTAAAGCATTGGCTAAACTTGACATAATACTTAATTTATCAGAACTTAAAAGGTCAACATCTTTTTTAAATATTCTTGGCTGTTCTGAAATACATTCTTTTTGTGCCATTTTCTTTCCTCCTAACCTATATCAATATTTTTTGATATAGATAAAATTATATTATATCAATTATTTCGATTTGTCAACGAAATTATTTATAAAATTTAAATAAATTAAATCATTAAACTCACAACTATAAAACAGTGAATTGCCTATTTTTCTTGTTAGTTATGATAATAAATATGATTAATATTATACATACAATTGACTTTAGTGTATTGTTCTTTTTCTGATGTTAAATATATTCTTAAAGTGAGTCCTTCTGGTAGGTTCACTATGAACCTCACCTCAGTCCACAAAAAACACGTAGTTTCCCCTTGGTGGAAACTACGTGTTTTTATATTCCAATCATATTATTTGAAAAATTACTCTATGATTAAAAAGTATCGATTAGAGGAATTACTACCATTCTCCCTATAACGTGATTCCTTTCTAAGTAAGCCATAACTGATTAAATCAGCTATGGCCCTCTTCACTGTACTTCTTGACAATGATGTGTCTTTTGCAATTGTATTAATGGCTGGCCAGCATTCACCTTTTGCATCACATCTATCTTTTAAATACATATACACACATTTAGCACGAGATGGAAGTTCCTCTGCATAAATTCTCCCAAAAAAACTCAACAAAACACCCCCTATGTCCTGAGTATTGATTTACGTTTTGAATCTCCTTTACTTTCGTCAGTTTGTTCATGTACAGGAGTATGAAGTTTGCCTCCTTGTCTCTTTATTGTAGATTCGGTAGTTCCTTCTTCGTCTATTACATCAGACATATACTGACAAATAACATTTTCTTCTAAGGTCTGCTTGTCGGCATAGCATACCTTACGATGGGACTTTTCTTCCATCTCATAGGGTTTATCGAAAGTAATGCCCCAATCTAAAAACAAATGAAGCTTCGTCTGCATGGGATGTACTCCTGTTTTCATGATAACAAAGTTTCCTTTAGGTAAAGATTTTAATTCATCTGCTGTAAGTAGTGGCCGCTCTATCATCTGCAAACTTTGAGAAGGATCATTTTTACCTCTGTTGATACTTCCACTCATAACAGTTCTACTACCCAGTGCTTTTGATAGAACCTGAGCGGTTTCTGAATTTGGTGCAAACCCTCCAAACATAGTAAGCTGGCAGTTATCTGTTATAATCTCACTACCTTCTTTCCCATAATTCTTATCAAGCTGTGCAAAGGATTGAATGATTGGTACTATGGAAATTCTTCTGGAACGTCCTGCACTAAGCATCATTTCAAAGGATTCTATCTTTGGAATTGTACCTATTTCATCTGCGTAAATCATCACACGATTAGGAAGTTTACCACCATTTTCATCTGCTACTGTTAACATCTCACGATAAAACTGTTGCAAAAATAGACTGACCATAAAATATTTTGTGTTATCTTCCTCCGGAAGAATAAGAAATATTGCAGACTTTTCGTAACAGAAAGTTTCTGCATCAATCGTTGTATCAAAACACAATATCTGTTCCATTTCAGAATCAAGAAAGGCATTGAGCCTTGATAGTACTGTAGAAAGAACAGAAGCCATTGCTTGCTCTGCTGAATTAAGTGCTGCACCTGCAAACCATCTTGCTTTATGGTCAGGAGGAAGTTTATCCATCAATAATTGAAACTGGCTTTTCCCTTTCACCTTGCTTGGTGCCATTAAATCCTGAACCAATTTAAACACACTTATGATATGTCTTGTATCTATTACATGTCCATCTTCCTCAGTAGGTGGGAGATATTCTGCTACAAGCAAAATAACTGCTGTCAGAAGTCCTTCTGCAGCATCATAAAAGAATGCATTTTGTCCATAAGCTGAACTGTCACCACCCGAATTTATGATTGTCTTTGAAATTATCTTTGCATATTTTTCTGCTTTGGCTCTTGCAGATAGATTATTGTTGTTTTTTCGATAAGCATCCATATATTTATTAACTAAATGCAGAAGATTATTTCCATCACTACGTGTGGGATTTCTTAAATCAATAACTTCAACTTTATATCCATAATTCTCTTTTGCTATCGTTCCATAGTTTCTAGCTAAATCTCCCTTTGTATCAGTGGTTATAAAACTCATCCCACTCGCACATGCATATTCTAGGTTTGGATATAGAAAAAAGGCTGTTTTACCAACTCCTGCTGCACCAATCATAAGACAGTGAACATCTCCTGTATCTACAAGTCCTACAATATCTCCTTTATTTCCTTTACATCCAACCACTAATCCCTGTATCAAATTACCACTCTCATCACGTGGAAGATTCTTACCCTTTCTCCATTGTGATACTTTAAAAGGAATATGCTCATATGTTTTAATAATTTCCTTTTGCGTAGCAAAGCGAGCAACTCCATGTTGGCCATCACCTACTGTTTTTGATTTGATTCCATTTAAGGTATAGTAATTGGCAAGTAAAGACAACCCACCAATAACTAAAAACATTATGGAACCAACTCCTATTAATAAAAATACCTGTGATTGCATTACATTAACCTCCATTTCTAAAATGTCTTAAGTAAATTAAAACTGTCCAATAGATTTTATGACATCATCATTAACTGTTTTTGCTCTTGCTTTTGTTGCTGCATTACAATAGTAATAATTGTTTTTAAGCAATGTCCAGCAATAGTTTCATATCTTCTGGCAATATCTTTCTTATCATTTTCGCAAATAACACCCTGCTGTTTTCCAACTTGCTCAAGTTCTTTTTGAATATCTAATAAACGATTATTAAGTTTGCTACGATTTTCATATGCCTTGAATCCGTCATGTAATCCTGTAAGCAATTTGTCCGTTTCTGAAGGATAACCCATCTGTCTGTATTCATTGGATGCAAGGCATAAAGAAAGAGCAGACAGTTGTTTTAAATTTTCAACCATCTGCTCTGTATCATCAGTATTACATTTTTTAAATAAGGTATTTAGTTTTGAAGGTGAATTGTCATTCTTATCAATTTCAATAATATATTTTTGAATTTCAGAGCAAACCTCATCACGAATAATATATTGTGGGTGTTCCTCGGATGGAATTGCTGAGAGGTTGAAGCTTTCTTTAATATCTTCATTCCAGTCCTTGCATTTAGAAAGCAATCTGCTACATTTAATTCCTTTCTTAGAAAGTAAATCCTGAAATTTTTCACTTGCTTCAATACCGGCTGCGTCATGGTCTAAACATAATAGAACATGATTTAAATTAGAATTAATTTCGAGTATTTTAAGCATTGCTTGTTCCGATACTCCACACAATGCGACATAGCTGTGTTCCTGCCAATGGATGTTTTTATATATTGTAATAAAAGACAGCATATCAATGGGAGCCTCAAAAACATAGAGTCTGTTACTTATTCCTGTGTAATGAAAACTATAACATGGATTACCGCTTTCAATATTACCTTTAAATCCATTACCATGAGAATAAATTCCACGTTTGTGTGCATGACAAGGAACTCCATTTTCATCATAGCCTACAAATACTGCGTTATGATATTCTTTCGTCTTGTTTGCAGATTGTTCACAACTTTCATAGAGTAATTTTTGTTTAGCGAAGAAACTAACCACATCACGATCAATATGGCGATTTTTAATGAGATACGCAAAAACCCTTCGCATATCTGAATTCTTCGGAGGGAGTACAAAGGGTTTTCGTTTTATCTGCTTTCTTTCTTTTGCCTTACTATATAACTCACCTTGTTCACCACTAAGGAGCTTTGTTACTGCCTCTGGAAAAGATAAGCCATAAAAGTTTTGTACAAAATCAATTGCAAGACCTCCCTGCTCTAATGCATGATCGTACCATTCGTTACCTCTAACTGTAATACTATGGTCACTTGCAATTCTTTTTTCTCTACCTGATGGCAATAGTTTCTCACCTTGCCTTTGCAAAAATTCTACAAGATCAACTTCATTAGCTCTTTGCTTTTGTTCTTCTGTAAAATGAATATAATTACTCATAAGCACCTCCTTGTATTTTTTAATTTCTTATTTTTTTATAGGCTAACCTCTTTTAATAGTTTTAAGCTCAAATATAAATACAAACTCCATATCAAGCTCATAATCGATCCGATAAACTGAATTTACATATATCTAGCGATACAAAAATCTCGATGGTATGAAAGGGCAGATATGAATAACGATTTAATTAATAGTCCAAACATTGTAAGGAGAATAAGAAGAAGCAATGTAAAGTAAGGCTTTTTATAAGATATAAAAAACTGTTGACTACTAAACATTTATACTTGTGACCTGCACCAGCAAATGGTATACTACCATTAGATTATTTCTTTCATAAATCTGGCTTTATTATTTAATATTCCAGTTGAAGTAAGCATTGACCTTGTTTCTGTTTTTAGTTTGACGATAGGAGTGAGTAAGTTTATGGATATTTCAAATTCATTTGGTGGTCTGGGCATACTTGGGGTTAGAGCCTTGCATTTGGCAGGAAGAAAAATAATCTCGTATATCAGAAATATGAAATTAATAATAAGTGCCCTGGGTTCGAGTCCCAAAACCCCATTTTGTAGAAAGAGTCGATAAAATGTCTAAAAAATGTGTAATTGGTAAATGTGCTTTATGTGGTAGAGAAAATATTCAACTCATGCAAAGTCATATCATACCTAAACTAGTATACTCAAGAATAAAAACATATCAGAATTCCAGATTTCGAAATTATTTTGACTTTAATCAACTGTATCAAGATGGTGAAAAGAAACCTATGCTCTGCCATGAGTGTGAACAATTTTTTAGTAAATATGAAGTTGAATTTACAAATAAATTTCTTGATAAATACTTAGATTTAAACAACCAATCTCTTCCACCGCAATATGATGGTATTCAAAATTATATAATATCAGTTGCATGGCGAATAGTATATGATGATTTATTCATATATAATTCATTCACTGATACATATATGCGAACCACTTATGAATTACTTGAAAAAAGGTTGCGAAAATACCTGAATCAGTTAAGAACTGACAATGTGGTAGTTTATACAGCAGATGCTCCAGATGAAACCAATGGAAACCAACTTAAGTCATTTGGAGAAATGATTCTTGCATGCGAAAAAGCTATCAATTATTCAACTCCTGAATCTTTAGAAAATATTGAAACCCATATTTTCACCCTAAAAGAACTAGGTTATTCGGATGAATTAATTAAATTGTTCGACGCATTTATACTTGGATATTCCTTTAATAGTGGTGACCAGAAAAAATATGTCGTTTTTTCCATGTATAAAGGATTAGTTATTGCAACTATCTTCTGGAACAATAAAGCTATTTTTATTCCAAGCAATATAAAGGAATTGATTAAATCTATGCAAAGAAAAAATGCATTAAAATCATCATTAAAAGAAGAAATTGATTATACCCTTGAACAAATTAAAAAAGCATATCCTAAGAATCAGGAAATTCTGAATTCAAATAATACGAGGGAAAAACTTGAAGAAAGATATAAAAATGCAAAAATAATTAGATAAAGAAAGGGTAATTTCCATGAAATCCCTCTTCAATTTGATACATTCAAAATATCTTAACGTATCTTTCATCAAGAAACTGCTGGAATATACTTTTACAATTCAGTTCCAAATTCTACTATATAATTCGTTTCTCATGATCATCTCTCTTATGTCCCTGAGCGACTTTCTTGTCTCTTAGTTTCCTGATAAGCTTACTATCTATCTTCATTCCAACTCCTGATGATTTAAGTGGAACATTGTCTTCAAATATTTTGCTCATATGGTGGAGCATTCTTGTTGCCATAAGACACGTAGATGGTTCTTTAAATTTATCCATATTTTCAAGAAAAAACTTCGCATATTCATTTCCTTGCTCTGCTGATAGGGTAAACCATTTTATTGCTGCATCTTTATCCTTTGCCACACCTTCACCCATCAAATATATTTTCCCTAATAAATACTGTGCATATTGATTTCCTTTTTCTGCAGATAGTAGCAACCATTTTACTGCTGACGGAATGTCTTTAGGTATATCCTCACCCTTAAGGTATAACTTGCCAAGCTGATATGCTGCATGCTCATTACCCTGCTCTGATGATAGTTCAAGCAATCCTATAGCTTTATAAATATCCTTCTCCACATATTTTCCGTTAAGATAAAGCTTACCAAGAGAATATTGTGCAAATTGATTGCCGCTTGTGGATGCCTGTTCTAAATATTCAATTGCTGTTTTTATCTCTGTAATAGTTGGATTTTCTTCTGCAAGGATTAATTTTGCAAGTGAATAACAGGCAAATGTATTTCCAAGCTTTGCTGACTTTTCATAGTACTTTTTCGCTCTCTCTATATCTTTTTCAGTACCGATTCCATTTTGAAGCATCCAGCCAAGTCTATATTGTATTTTATCATCATGACTTTGCATTTCTAACTTTTCAAAACCAATGAATGCAGATTGAAAATATTTATTTGATTCTTTTTCATCCTTATCGGTTCCAATACCATCACGGTACATCTTTGCAACTTCAAAATTTGCATATGGAAAACCCTGTTTAGCAGATCTTAAATACAAATCAAAAGCTTCGATATAGCTTTGATCTACAACTTGTCCCCTATAATAAAGTCCACCTAAGGAATACTCAGCAAATTTATATTTTTCTTCTGCTGATAAAGTAAGCCAATAAAAAGCCTCTTCATGGTTTTCTTCTGTACCGAGACCTTGTAAATACATTTTACCTATACGATACTCTGTGTATTTCCAAGGCTTTTTATCTTCAACCTTATGAAAAGCAGCAAGAGCCTTTTGATACCACTCATAAGCTTTTGAGACATCCATCTCTCGACCAAGTCCGTCTGCAAACATCCTTCCCATATCAAACATAGCAAGAGCATTGCCTTTTTCAGCTTCTGATTGAAATAAATAAAAGGCATCAGCAAAATCCTGTACAATATCATCTGTACCAAATAAGAATTCACGAGCCCTTTTATAATCATCACTCCACTTTACATAAACATCTTCAGTTATATAATCACTGCCTTCTGTTTCCTTGGTTAAATCTAAAATATCTTCTTCCAACCCAATAAATTCTGTATCATTTTTAACTTCTTCATCATCTATTCCTTTATCCATGATTTCATCAGTAATATCAATATCATCATTAGTTACTTCTTCAAAGGAAATAATTCCTTTATTAAAATTATTCGCCTCTTTAATAATCATATTTTTAATTGATTTAAATTCCTTTTGCTGTGATAATGGCAAAGGCTCCGGCAGATTATCCATATAGCTATTTAATACTTCATTACGTATTTCATACCACAGATTATATGCCTTACTTATCCTTTCATCCTTAGCTAATTCATCTACCATTCCATCTACCATTTCCTTAAGTTTTGGCTGCAAGTATCCATATTGTTTTTTGCCCTTACTGAATTTCAGTCGTTCAGCAAATTCTATAAATTGTTCTTCTACTTTACTGTTTTGGATAGTACTCTTTTTCATTTCAGAGATTAGTTGTAATAATACTTCTCTGGATTCTAATTTTAGTTTATCTCTTCTTTTACTTTGCTCTATATAAATCCCTTCTAGTTCCTGACCAAAGATATTTTTTACAAAACCTGACTTCATTTTCTCTATACCTTTTTTAGTCAGATATCCTTCTTTCGGGTCTGTTGAATAACAAATCATATGAACATGAGGATGATGCCCTTCGTTATGAAAGGCCGCATACCACTGAAAATTTTCAGGCTTTATTTTTAAACATTCAGCTATATCTATGGCATAGTAAGAAAGCATATTATGCCAGCTTTCAGCATTATCAAAACCAAGCCTTGTAGCATCTTCTCGTCTTAGAGAAATAATTGGAGTCCATATGTTTCCTTTATGATTTGCAACTTCATTAGCAATTCTACTAAGTACAAGACTATCATTTCCTCCTGTAAATAAACCATGCTTACCCATTTTCTCTACCCTTGGTCTATTTGCAATATAATCCACATAATTTTTCAGTTTACCAATCTTATCAACATTTTGTTCTATTGCTATCCCAATAAATTCAGAAGCATTTTCTATTGTAGAATTACTAATATAATCCTCATACTCAAACAGATTTTTAGTACTTGGGAACTCTTTTATGATCTGAGCAATTAATTCCTCTTGCTTAATTGTAGATGAAAGCTTTTTATCTTCAACTCGTATTCTTTCTACTCCATCTCTGGTAGCAATATAATTTACTAAATTTCCAAGATGAGCTGATGTATTTTCACTCCCACCTTTTAAATAGGGGCATTTTAAAATAAGTCTTGGCATAGATTATCACTCTCCAATTCCTTGTTGAAACTTTATCGCCTCCTCCATAGATACTTTACCTCTTGTCTTTTTCACTTGCTGTACGCATCTTCCTCTAAGACTATGAAGTTCTTCTTCATTAATTTCTAAACCAGCTGCAAGTATATTCATCATCATACTCATTTCAACAGATAGACGAAATAAATTGCTAGCATTTCTGTTTTCTGTTTCTTTCATTATTCCTTGCATGGCTGATATAAGTATCTTTGATAGATATCCTGTAGTATCCTCACTTACAAGGTATCCCATATAAAAGTTCAACGCCTTATCTATAAACTCACTTCGACTTTTACAATTATCTCCTTCAAGCAAGCTATCCATCTTTTCTATTGTTTCAGGATAGAGCCATACTGCTGTCCGTTTCTTTGCTGAATTTTTTATTTTTGCCAATTTCACTTCACCTCAAATATCCCATGTTTTAGCTTGACCACCTCTATATGACACTGACTAATGCTTATCTTGTGGGAGTTATTCTAAATACTGACCACCCTGATAGACACAAAACCTATTTTTCTACCACCTGTTTTAAATCGTTCAAACGCACGGCACTGCCGGGCGATGTGAGCGAGAGGAGGTCGCTTGCGACCACCTCTCTTTATCCTGCACCAAAATCAATAGGGGGGTTCACTTACCTTTTAAGCTCATATTCTCCTAAAATCCAAGTATCTTAATGCTTAATCTGCTCTATTCATAAATCTCGGCAAATTCGTCCACAAATCGTTTTATCTTTCGTTAAGGATAACTTGTGCCACTCTCGTCCATACAATCTCACACAGGGGCAAATATCGCCCCCAAAATGGTTTTATTCCTGTGGAGTAGATGTAGAATTAGCTGCACCAGTATTTTTAGCTGGTTTTCTTGGTGTCTTAGCTCTATTTTCTTCCTCATTCTTTTCATCAATATATTCCCTGACATTAACTGGCACATGCTTCTCATAAAGCTTTTGCAGCTGTTCTGCTAGTTCAGCCTGCAAATCAATTTCTTTCTTCTCCATATATTTCTTGATTGCTCTTAGCTTTTCTGCCTCAAGACTTACGCTAATAGTATCTTTTTTCATCCAAATATGCCTCCTTCATTTTATTAACTTTTTATGGTTTCCACTGCAAAAACAGAAAAGGAATAGCCACTACATACTCATGACCATTCCCTGATTTTCATCCTCTGTCTGCTCTTGAGACTCTTCAATTTCTTCTGCATTTGTAGTTTCTGTTGGAACTTCTGCCTGTTCACTTTGCACTCTTTCAGTCCTTCTTCTGCCACGATTAGAGGTGGCTCTTGGAGTAACTTCTGATGAACTTTCACTAATAGGGACCGTTGTTTCCGTCTGGTTCTCCTGTTCATTATCATTTCTCTCTAGATATCTTCTAGTAGCTGATGGAACATATTTCTCGTAGATACTACTAATATGTTTTTGCAATTCTCCCTCTACAGTCAGATCCTTTTCGTTCATATAAAACCGTAATGCTTCTAACTTTTCTTTTTGAAAAGTTACCTGTAGCGTTGCTTTTTCCGTTGATATACTCATCTTATAAATCCTCCTTTTCCACCTACATTTTCATCTCCATACCTTGGGACTGTTCAAACTCTTCTATAAGTGATAGCTTATTATCCTTAGAACTATAACGATAAATTGCATCGGATAATACTTCATCTGGCTCTACTTGGCTCTCATTTACTTCTGAAACCATTCTTTGAATAAATTCTAAATCTATATTTTCTTCCACCATAATATCTGTTTCTTTTATTATGATTACTTCATGGAGAGATGAGGGCAATACAATAAAATCTCCACCCAACTTCTCTGCAATCGAAGACATTACCTCTTCATCAAACATATATGCTGCACCTTGCATTCTTCTATCATTACTAAGTACCCACATCATATTTTCTCCTGCCATTTCCTCAAATAGCTCTACATCTTCTCCCATTAGCTCTGCAATAATATCATTCATATTTTCAAATTTAGGTGGAAATATCTTTGGCATATTCTTCACTGCTTGTTCATGAACTTCTCTTTGTTCAACACCCAAAAGCTTTAAATGATCATTGTTTAATAAAATACTTCCTGTACCTTCTTCTGATATAGATACATTCACCCGATATACAATTGCTAAATCTTCTCTTCTTTGATGTGGAATTTCTTGTAACAGCTTTTCATTTTTTTCTGCATTAATAACCGTGTAATAAAGATTATCTTTTATGTTATTGTAGGTGAAGTCTTCTAAATTAAACTGTGGTGTTCTTTTTATTTCTCTTTGAAAAATCTCACCAATCTGACCCATAGTATCCTCAATCTTCATACCCTCCTGATGTAAGTCATAAAAAGAATCAAGGTAAATATTAGGACAAATATTACTTTCTCCACGCAGCGTAAGTCCTGTTAATTCCTCCCCATTATTCTTCCTGACCACATTAATTTCTGGTGTTACATCCTTATATTCCTCTGGTAAATAATTCTTGATTTCTCTTTTAACTCTTTCTACATATTCATTAAATGTCATGTGCATTCTCCTTTACTTTTGCTATTTTCATTGATATATACTTGCATTGTCATAGATTTTTCCATAAAAAAATCACCCACATATATGAGCGATTCTTGTGCTTATTTTATAAATTTCTTAGCATATACCTTTTACCTTCATAAAGGATATTGATTTTATTTCCGTTTGCACCACCATAAGCTTTAAATTTATTTATCTCACATGATGTAAAATCAATCATCTAAATCCTCCTGTGTATCTCCATAGAGATATTCTTTTCTTAAATAATCTGCTTGTTCCTCTGTAATATAGCCAGCCCAAAGATCTGCATTAATCGAACCATAGAGTTCGTTCCATAGGCAGTCCAAGTGGAGAACTTCTTCCTTTTCACCATGAACATAGGCTCTTAATGTTTTCTCTAAAGTTTCCGATAAATTTGTTTCTAAATAAGATTTATCTTTAGGCTTTCCATCATCTATATCCTCTTTTGTTTCTATTTCTAATTCCATAATTTCTTCAATAGGCATCTCTAGTACCTTGGATAGTTTGGAAAGTGTTTTTACACTGCATCTATTAAGGTTTGTCTTACCTGAGCATATATCAGATAATGTAGACCACGGAACTCCGCTTACTTTTGATAAGCTATATTTTGACATACCTTTTTCTTTAATAATTTCTTGTATACTCATATTCATCACCTAAATTTAGTATATCGGTGTTCCGTTATAGTGTCAAGAGTACGTTCTTACTTATTGCATTATTTTGTACTGAAAATCATATTCCTAAAAATCAAATCCTATAAACTCCATCCTTGGCTCAGCCTCTGGTTCTTCACCTGTAAATTCTTGAACCTTTCCAAATTCTTGTGTGTATTTTTCTATTTGCTCATCACTTAAGGACATAAATTCTCCATCTTGACTATCTCCTACAATAAAAAAAGGACCAGCAATGATGTCATTACCAACCCTTCGATTTAACTCCATCCCATTTAATTTTCCTTCTTCATTACATACTAAAATACAATTGTCATCTAAATAAATACATTCAAATAATCCCTCAACCTCTCCTTGAATACCCTCCAAATCATTCGCTATTTCTTTTTCATAAGGTAAGTTTTGTGGCTCAATTTTTAAGATACGAATTGTCTTTTCTATATTATCCATTCTCTCATCCTCCTACATATTCATGTTTTGACTTGGCTTTATTTCCTCGTCTAAATTACTACAATAGTCAAGATATATTGTCATATCAAAGCAGTCATCTAGTACTTCAATTTCTGCGATTTCATCTCTGATTGTGAGAGCATCTAAGAGTAAAGTTCCAATACCATTGTTTTCTTTTACAACTATTCCATAGGATTCTTCTATCTCATCAAAATAAATAGCCCAACTACCATTTGAAGTATTTTCTACAGCCTCCTTAATTATTTGCTCTGCAACGATAGAAATTTGATTATCAATATATGGCTTAATGTTTGGCATAAATGCAACATATCTTGGATAATCATATCCTTGACTATCAATTAAAATCCCATCTCCACTATCTTTATTTAATGCAAGCAGTCCATGAATTTGTCCTGTTGAATCTATATACATTTCTTCTTTTCTATCTGCAATAAAGGTTCTGTCATCTAATAGATTGTTGCTAAATTCCTCAAATTCATTTTCATCCATTACTTCAATTCCATTAATCACACATACTTGTGCATCAAATGCTGAAATCTTTCGTTCAAATATTGCTTTTGTAGTTAGCATAAGCTCCTCCTCTTATTTTAAAATATGCGGTCTGCCATATAGAACCTGTTTGTTTGAATCAAATAAATCTCTGTACACCACCTTTCCTTTCGAGTATGCGGCATCTATTACTTTCCCATTTCCAGCATAGACTCCTACATGGGTAATGTTCATAAATCTACCGTTTGGCTTGTGGCTCCAAAATACTAAATCTCCAGGAACTAAATCTTCTTTTGAAACAGTAAGATTATTATTCACGCAAAATCTTCCTTGCTCTGCTGCTGTTGCTGGTATAATTATTCCAATCTGTCTGTAGCTCCACATGGTCAAATAACTACAATCTGTATAATTTCCTTGTCCTCTTCTTTCTTGTGAATAGGGATCTCCAAGCCTTGTCATAGCAAGCTTTACTATCACTGTTCCATTCTCTCCCTCTGGCAAATCATGATACAATTGCTCTAGTTCTTCTGGAGTAATGCTATGTGTCCAATCTCCCCATTCCCCAAAACCATCTCCTTCACTTGGTGCTGGAACTCCATACTTAATTCGGTAATAGATTTCATTAGCATTGGCCATATCCTCATAAGTAGTTGTCTTTCCCATATTTGTTTCAATATTTGTATAGATTTCTGGGAGAGTATCAATTGGTATCGCTACTAAATATGTTTCTTCCACTTCATTTCCGTCTGCATCAATTATGATTCTTGTTCGTTCTTCATAAATGACAAAGCAGTCAATATATTTATCTTGATCTACACTAGATGGCTGCCCAGAGGCGAAATACAGAGAATAAAAAATAGCCTTAACCCTTATAGAGTCCAGACTATCTCCATCTTCCATTTGACCATTTACTTCCTCTATTCTTTCATCAAGCATTGTAAAGCTATTACGCATATCTTCTATCTGACCTCGATATTCTTCAGGAATATTTTCTGATATAGCACCTCCATAAAAGGACAATTCAATTGCTGTATTGTTATGATTTGCTGTTCCTGAAAGCAATCCACAGATAATAACAATGATTAGAATAAATGGAGATAGGATAGCTACAATAGTCCACCCTATACCTTTTCTCAGCCTTTCATCTGATAATGCTGTTATAGCTGCTTTTGCAACAAGTCCTATGGTTGTAGGGTCTGCCATTTATTATCACCACCATTTCATCCCGAATAAGCTTTCTTGCTCATCCTTATCTTTCATCACATCTTCCATTTTACCTATAGTTTTATCTACTGCGTTTTCTAAAATATCCGTATCAAATCCTGCATCCATATAACCCTCTTCAATGGATATTTTGTAACGCTTAGATGGTATTCCGAGTTCATGACCAGGTGTCATCACATAAACCATTGCTGAAACAGTGCTGCCATTTAATGCAATCTCTATATTTTCCTTCTCATAAAAATTTGGATATCCTTCATACCTATCAAGTAATTTCTCATCTTCTGGCTGGATACCCCACAGTAGAACAGGAACACAACTCCCCTCACATGATTCAATGGTTGCCACTGCACTATATCTTGAACCACGAAATACAAGCTCATAATCCTTTATTTCCGATGCTCCAATTACTCTTGCAGTAGGGCATCGTTGTTTCATCTGTGATAGAATTAAATTACTTCCATAGGCGATATATAATATTTCTGGTGCTGACTCATTTGATTTATTATTTTTCATCCTGACCTCCTACTGATTCATAGACATAGTAAAAGCAGGAGATTCTTCCTCCTGCTCATCTATTGCCATATCATTATTTTGTGTTTCCATTGTTTCTTCTTGTGGATTCGAAAGCTCAACTTCTCTCTTTTTCCTTAATCTTTCTTTCTGTGCTTCTGCCTGTTCAGGTGACTTCCATGCAATATTTCCTTCTAAATGGTCAAGGAGATGTTTCCTTGCTGTTTTAAATTCATCTCCTATCAAACCAAGTCTTAATAGCCATACTCTGAATGTATATTTTTCATTTTCTGATACAGTTTTTATTGGACTTGCTGATCTTTGGTTGTATGCTTGAGCTGTAATAGCCATACAAAATTGAAGATATGCTTTCATCTTCCCAGCATGAAGGGAACCATTAAAGGCACGAAACTCGATCGTTCCCTTTTGAAAGACAGAATGAAGATTTAGGCAATGGTATCTACTATCATGATAATGCTGATGACTGCCATCACTACCTTTGTACCATAACTTTTGAATTCCACTCTTTGTTTTTGGTTTCTGCTTATTTAACTTCTCTAAAAAATCTGTATCTATCTTTTTGCAATACCGTCTTTCCCTATCTGAATCCACCTGTAATGCCTTGTATATCATATTTTCTTTTGCAGCTACAATATTAACAAGATTTCTTAATTGGTAGGCTTCAAAAGGTGCTGCATTAATGTGAATATGGATTCCACAGGACTTATTACTAAATGCTCCAGCCTCTCTAAGTTTTCGCACCATATCCTGTATCTTTTCGATATCTTCATACTTACAAATAGGACTAACAAGCTCTACACTATATTCTCTATCGGCTATTTGCTTTCTATTTTCCACTTTTTTCTGACAGCTAATACTACCATCACTTACAAACTTCCACTTTCGGTTTTCATTATCCCTTACACTATAAGTGTCATATCCACCACCTTCATGTTCAGCTATCTCACCCAGATATTCGGCAACTACTTCAGCAGCTCTTCTTCTTGTTATGCCTGTCATCTCAATTTCAATTCCAAAGTTCTGATCTCTTAAATCCACAGCCTCACCACCTTACCATTGCTTTTTTGCTTCGATGATGACCTCAGCATTTTGAAATCCTGCATACCTAGAAGCAGTGACAATATATTCTGTAAGTCTTTCACTTCTCCAAGAGTCTATTAGCTGTCCACGGCATAAATCATGGAGTTCATTTATCTTTAGTATAGTGCTTTTAATAATATTAGATACTAGGGTGGACTCTCCACCAGATACTTTTAGCTTATCAATATATTCATTAAGAATATGGTCAAATTCTTCAATATACCTTTCATCATAATGGTTATAAGCAAGGAATGGATTTTCATATTCTTCACCATTAATGCAATACTCTATCTGCTCCAATAATCTTGGTCGCTTCTTTGTTTCTGCCTTTAAATACTGTTCCATAAAACAAAGCAAGTCATTATCTCTGTTTGGAGTATATCTGATGCATACCCTCAAATCATCTATAATGCCTTGCTTTTGTTCCCTATAGGATTCTATTTTTTCTTGTTTCTTTACCCTTTCTGCACTTTCAATAGTCATTACCTTCCACCTGCCTTTCCAAATAATTTTTCCTTATATGCTGGAGCATGGACAGCAAGGTTATATCTTTCGTTACCACATTTATATAAGCACACCCCTCGCTGTGGAAATCTAATAAGATTATATTCTGATTCTTCAAGCTGCAAGGTATCCATATAAAACTGCTTATCAATATTTCCTGCATTAAATAAAAAAGCGTGTGCTGGAATAGAAAACAGCGGTTTAGTCAGCTCCTTAATGCCTTCAATATTGAAGTCCTCAAGGTTTTGACTGCTAAGTATTACTGCTGATTCTTTTTTTCGCACTCGCTTCATAAAATTACGGATATATTCTATTGCTGTAAGATTAGTAAGGAATAAATACAATTCATCAATTCCAGCTGCAGTATTACCTTCCGTTAACAGTTTATCTGACATAAAGGATAATACATTAAACAGCAATGCATTTTTTACATTTTTACTGGCCTGTAATAACCCCTTTACACCAAATACAATAAATCGATTGGAGGTTATATTGGTATGCCCATTAAAGAACTTACTTTCTGCGCCTTGGCACATGGAATGAAGTCCAAGTAAGATTTCTTGTAGTAATTCTGCCGTGTAAAGCTGATATTTTCCCTTATCATAACCTTTATATTCTTCCTCTATTAACGTATAAAGGTCTGAAAGAATAGGATAATCAACAGATTCTAATCGGCAGAAATTTGTACTATCACTGATGCTCCATTTGGTATAAAGCTTTCCTAGCATAATTTCTATAACATCAATATGCCTATCATCAAAATCTTTATAACAATGAAAGAAGTCTTTTAAAAAACTAATATGCTGGCTTAGTTTTGTTGCTTGTTTAAATGCAAGAGGAGCATCTTTGTCCTGTGGACTTCCTCCCTCATCCCAAGTCTTTGGTTCTAGTGGATTTATCATATACTCTCCACTCATTAAATCTACAAAGCATCCACCTATATTTTCTGCAAGTTCCACATACTCATGCTCTGGATCAAGGCATATGACATTCTTTCCTGATTCTAAGATATTACATAATATTAGCTTTAATAAATAGCTTTTTCCTTGTCCTGAATTACCGAGAATAAGAATACAAGGATTGGTTTTATCATCATCTCTTTTATCAAAATCTACAAGAATATTTGAACCAAACTTATCTCTGCCTATATAAAATCCATTGCTATCAGTCTTGCCTGAATAGTTAAAAGGATATAGATTTGCAACTGAGGATGCTGGAAGTACTCTTTCATATTGGCTACTAAATACATTTCTTCCTGTTGGCCCAACACATAAAAAGCCTTGTTGCTGTTTGAGTATAAGTCTATCTACATTTAATTTAGAACGAACAAGCTCGGTTAATACATCGGTCTGTAACAGTTTCAAGCTGTCATAATCACTGGCTGTAAGTTCAATATATACTGCACAGTAAAGGAGTGGTTCTCTGTTTCTATGCATGGTTGATACAAGGGTGACAACGTCTTGTAAGTTGCTTTCTGCCGTTACCGTCTGCTGTAAATCATTTGTGTTTGCCGTATTCATCCTGTTTTTATTTGCTGCATTATGAATGATTTTCTTCTCTTCGTTTGGAGTTACTTGTCTTGTGTAAATTCTAAGGGTTACCCCATCTTTTTCTCCAAGATGACGAAGGATTGCTTGTTCACTGGTGCTTGTTGGGTATTCACGAAGTGCCCATACACATCTGTAGGTATTTCCACAGATAAAATGATCTGTGTTGAATTTGATGATGGATGGAGCAATCATATCGATAAATGATTTGATTTTTTCATCTTCTACTGTAGGTGCTTTCTTTTTTACCATTGTGTATTCTTACCTCCCTTTCTTTTTTGCATCAAAAATAGCCCTACATTTTTAGTGCAAGGCTTAGTGAAATATTTATATTTTGTTTTCAATTTGGAATTTTTATTTCAATTACTTGTAATTTTGCAAATACTCTTTATCCTTTTTCACATATTTCCTATCAAACAATTTAGTATAAGCAGTTATATGCAGTTCATCACCTTCAATTTCTATTTCTCTATTACCATGCTCTTTATAGAAACCAAATACATCTAATTCATCTACAGCTGAAATAAGTTTGTGATTTATTTGCCTAAAATTAAGATATCCGAGAAACTCCTCGTATGAATCGCATTCCTGTGTAATAATATCCAAATCATAAATATTTACAACATATGGTACTATGTTAATGACCTTATCAATCTCAACATACTTTGCAATTTCTGAAGGAATAATACCAAAGTTCTCGGCAGTTACACAGATAATATATTTCACTGCAGTATCATCAATATGAACCTCCTGCTCTGTTCCGTTAACACATTCTATAAATGATTTTCCATCCTGTATTCGCTTTATTGAACGAACTCCTTGGGCATACGCCGCACCAATTGCTTTATACACATCCTTTTTGATATCATCATTTATTCCTTTTAAAGCATTAAGTGTTAGAATTTTACTTTTACACTCACAAAAAAGTGTTCCTTCTAGCATACATACAGTTACATCCGCTTCGCCATCTTCATCTGTATATTTTAGCGATCTGAGTATATTTTCTTTGTTAACTATTCGTTCAAAATACAACTGAGTTAAATTCTCTACAACATCACCCCTGTTTTGGGTATATCTTCCTACCACTTTTTTATCAAAAATTTTCTCAGCTATAAAAGTATAGTGAAAGAGCTTTGGCAAATTCATTAATGATGAAAATAACAATGGCATGTATATATATTCTCCAAAATCAACAAATGGCTTTGATATCAAAATTTTAAATTCCTCTAAATCTACTTTTTTGTAATCTCCTGCAAAAGCCTTAACACTTAAATAATCGCAGATATAATCTACTTCTTTTGAACCAATAGCACTTCGCAAATTTTTTTTATTTATTCTGAAAATATATCCTTCTTTTATACTCGGCAATTGTGGTTTTGTTCTTCCACAAAATGCTTTTATCATATTTTGAACTTTATATTTTTCTGAATAAGCTTTTGCGACTCTAACTCCATATGTATGGAAAATATATAAGATCATCTTTTTGCATGAAGTAAAAGAAAAACCCAATTTAGTTTTTATTTCCTGATCTAATGGAGAATACAATTTTTCTGCAAAACTAATAAGCTGATAAATATATCCATCTCCACGAAATGCCATATTTTTTACTTTCATATGTTGTGCTTGTAAAAATGCCTCTTTTTCTTCATCTGTCGCATTTACCATCTTTAGTGTTTCAGTAAATAATTCTTCAATATTCGGCGCAAAAGCCTCTTTACAATATTTTTCTAATTTGAGATAATCCTCCCATTCAAATGGCTCATTTCCACTCTCTTTACATGCGAATAACGCATTAGTTGCAAAATACTCAGATGCAGATATTAGTGAATCTACACCATGACCATATAGCAGCATCTGCATCTCAATTATTCCAGACAGAACATCCTCCAATGAGTATTTTGATAGAAATTCCACTACTTCATCTGTTTTGCTCATTTCATCTCTTAACCTACTTTCACGCAAATTTTGATTCGTCTGTTACTTTTAATTGCATATTAACCTTATAAATAAAATGAGAAATTCATAATCCCATGTAAATTGGAATTTATCGACTTACACATTATGATTATAATAGTAATATCGTTAGCCTTTGAAAATAAACATTAGCAGTAAATACGTACATATGTTGACTGTTTTAGTCAGTTAAGATGACACGCGTAATTCCAATCCTGCTTTAGACGCAAGATGCTTCATTATGCTGTACATTTCTGGTTCAAATTTGGGAGAGTAATTAGTTGAGATACTTGAAAGTCTGGGATTCAGTTGATGAACGATTCCACTACTCATAAAATCACTCATAATACCCCTGCCTTGATATTCTTCTAAGACTAAAACATGCAAATCACTTTCACCCATCGGAAACACGATACCAACAGGAATATTATCTTCAAGCAAGATAATTATATCTTGATATCCGAAACATCCCTTCGGTAAAGGTTTGCCATTAAGTCTTAAATTCCAACCATGTGATCTTAATTCTCCATTTCTCAAGTATTGGAATTTACGATTTTTTGTATTTTCAATGACATCAAGGATAATTCCAACATCACCGATTGGTATTCCCACAGAGATATCGGCATTTCGGCAAATTAGTTCAAGGGTTTCATTAGTCATGCTCGTACGCTCCTTTTTAAGCTTTCAGGTCAAAGATGATTAATACTGTAAGCCACATTTCAATTGCGCTATTATTTATGAAATTTGGATATGGCAGCCTTATCACCCTGTTGCAAACGTCCGATTATACAAATAATCTACAATTGCATTTCCTATACAAATTCAAATTTATATATTTAAATATCTGTTCTGTTTTTGGAATCTTTAACTTCCTTTTATGCTCATACTATCGTATTCTCATTAAGAATCTTAATAATATTGGCAGAACAGCATTTCTTTGTTGGACTTAATTCTTTACATTTACCCAGAGTGCAAGCACCTGTCATATTTCTAATATCTTGTAGAGATTTTGCTCCACTTGCTATAGCTTCTAATATTTTTCCCCTACTAACATTAGAACAATAACATATTATTTCATCTTGCATACCTATCACCTCGCTTAGTACAAACACCATTTTCAAACTATTTAACGGGTTTTTAATTATACCTATTATATCACGTACACTCTATCAAATAAACTTACAATATATTAATTTTTACACATCTCCAAGTACCACCCATCTCTCCCCATCATAATCCTCATATTTTTCTGTTGTTACATTTTGCTCATAATATACTCCAAGTAGTCTTTTAATATCAGAATTATCAGCTCTTCTGGTAGTAAATCCTTGATCTTTTAGGCTTTTTTCAATCCTTGAAAGATAAGGAAGTACATCCGATTCCTTCTCATGCTTAAGCCTAATAATAATTAGAAACTCACGGGCTGTAGCCATCTGTACCTGCATCCTATCTAGATTAGTACTATCTTGTTGTAGGAGTTTTCGAATAACAGGATTTTGCTCTGTATCCATTCTTCTTTTTAAATACTGTTTATTATCATCAAAGTTTTCCTTTGAGTTTAGACACAGCATTTCAATTTCAGCAATTCCCTTTAGTACCGTCATAAGTGCATAGATCCTTGCACTTACACTTGATTCAGATAGTACAGATATATTTGTTGGATGGATAATAAAATACACTAGCTCTCCATATGGGGTCTTAAGACTGTAATCTGTAATTTCATCAATGCCAATAAGTTCTCTAGTAGATTGCTTTTGCCTTTCTTTTTGTTTCTGCTTTCTGCTCAATTTTATAACCTCCATTCAAAAATCTGCTGTTTTAAAATGAAAAAGACACAGGCATATCGAATAAATTTTAGTATGCTTATGTCTTCAAATTGTATCGTTAAAAAGGCATATACTGCTGTTATCACAATAGGTGGCATAAATCCAAGTTGTGCTAAGGCAAATACAGAAATAAGAAGTCCCACTCCTATGATTCCAATATCTTTTAATTCCCACAGCCATAACGTTGCCTTAGCCTTTAAATTGTCGGGATACATATACACTGTTTATTCCTCCACTTCCTCTTTAAATTTTCTCATATAATAAGCAATCCCTTGCATAATAAAATCTACACAAGGGATTGCTACACTATTACCTAATGCCTTATATCTTGCACTGTCAGATGACTTTTCTATTTTAGTCCACCCATCAGGAAATCCTTGCAGCCTTTCACACTCCAATGGTGTTAACCTACGCACAAGGTTTTTAGTGGTTACAAGGTTCTCGCTCCCACCTCCATTATCCCCACCCTCTGCACGAAGTGTTGCACAGCCTTCTTTGTAATTAGAAAATTCCGATTGTCCAAACATCATTTTTTCACAATCGACAATACATTTATCTTGACTAACGTATTGATTTCCATTGCCTTTTTCATCTCCTACACATAATGCTCCTACTGTATCTTGATAAGTTTTAGGTAGAGAGCAAACAGCATGAATATCGCTGGTAGTAAGAGTATAACTGATATTCTCTTGAAA
>DALZMP010000020.1:0-82377 GCA_032006665.1 Sedimentibacter sp. | reverse complement strand
AATATTCTGTTGTTTTCTGTACATCACATGTATTTTGCTCGTCAATAGTGGTAAGTCTAAGTATATTGTCTCCTGTTGTCGGTGCTGTGATATTTGCACTATCATTGCCGCCTCCGCATCCAGTCAATGCAATTACAGCTATCATTATCGTAGCCAGTAAAAAAGATATCTTTCTTTTTTTAGTACTTCTTTCTCTTTTCATAATTTTCCTTCCTTTCTTAAGATATTTTTTTAATCTTTTTACTTGCATTATATAAGCTATTTATAAAATAGTTGATATACTAAATAACGTAATAACATATGAAACTACAGTATATTTACACGAATCAATAATGTTTTCTTAATTTATTTTAAAAAATTATTTTAACGTTGTTGGTTGTAGCCAAGCAAATATCATACCAATATCTAAGCCAGGAGATATTTATTATAATTAACACCTCATTTTCAATATTTAAAAATTATTTACAGTAATATTTAATTATAAATTTAAAAATTAAAAAACTGTCTTTCCCAATTTATGAACTGTTTTTTTATACATTAACAATAGAATTTATTAATAACTATTGTCAAATTAACATTTGTACGCGTTTTACGTACCAATGTTTTTTTCCTATTATCCGTAACAATTCCTGATTATAGGAGTATTTTTATTTTTAATCATCTTGCAGCCCATATTTTTTTATTTCAGCATTTTTTTATACTCTTCTATTTCAATATCATTTGCCAAAATAAAATGCTCTGGTTCAATTTCAACCCATGACGGCGGATTATTTTCATACTTATGACAACTTGGATCATAAATTTCAATTTTCTTATTTTTTTCTAATCTTGGATTAGGTGTAGGTATAGCAGACAAAAGCGATCTTGTATATGGATGGAGCGGGTTCGCAAACAATTTTTCTGTTTCTGCAAGTTCCACAATTTTACCCTTGTGAATTACTGCTATCCTGTCTGAAATAAATCTCACTACAGATAAGTCATGTGCAATAAATAAATACGTTAATCCCTTTTTTGCCTGTAAGTCTGATAAAAGATTAATTACTTGCGCTCTAATTGATACATCCAGTGCTGATATAGGTTCATCTGCTATAACAAGTTCCGGTTCCATTACTAAAACTCTTGCTATACCAATACGCTGTCTCTGCCCTCCAGAAAATTCATGCGGAAATCTACTTGCAAATTCGGGAAGTAACCCAACCTCCAGAAGTGCTTGTTCCACCATTTTCTTTCTATTTTCTTCGGAACCATAATTTTTTAAATTATATAATCCTTCTGAAACTATATAGTCAACTTTAGCTCTTTCATTTAATGAAGCCATAGGATCTTGAAAAATCATCTGAATTTTTTTAGTTATTTCCTTATCTAATTCATTATCTATTTTGCCGCTTATTAATTTGCCATTATATTTTATTTCTCCTCCTGACACAGAATTTATTCTTATAATGGCTCTTCCAATTGTAGTTTTACCAGATCCGGATTCTCCAACAAGTCCAAAGGTTTCTCCTTTGTATATGTTAAAGCTTACATCATTTATTGCAACAAACTTATTTTTTTTATTGCCGAACTCAACTTTTAAATTTTTAACTTCTAGTAATTTCTCTCTATTATTCATTATTTAAGCACCCCATTTCACGCATCTTGAGTACCATAGCTGGTGGTTCGACATGTGGTGATCTTGGATCCAACAGCCATGTACGGGCTTTATGTGTAGGTGTAACCTCAAAATAAGGTGGTCTTTTTACAAAGTCTATCTTTAATGCCTTTGGATTTCTGGGAGCAAACGCATCTCCAACTATTTCTTTAAACAAGTTTGGCGGTGTCCCTTTAATTGAGTACAAAGGCTCACCTTTAATTCCCAACTGTGGCAACGATGATAGTAACGCCCAAGTATATGGATGTTTCGGGTCAAAAAATACTTCATCAGATGTCCCTAATTCTATTATATCTCCTGCATACATTACTGCTATTCTATCAGCCACATTGGCAACTACTCCAAGGTCATGGGTTATATATATTATGGTTAAATCATATTTTTTTTGTAAGTTTTTTAAAAGCTGTAAAATCTGTGCTTGAATTGTAACGTCTAGTGCTGTCGTAGGTTCATCGCATATAAGTATATTTGGATTGCATGCAACTGCTATGGCAATTACAACTCTTTGTCTCATTCCACCGGAAAATTCATGGGGATACTGCTTATATCTTATTTCGGGGTTTGAGATACCTACATCTCCGAGTATTTCTATTGTCAGTTTTTTTGCTTCTTCGCCTTTTAATTTTTGATGTAATTCTATAGATTCTTGTACTTGTTTTCCCACGGTTTTAAGTGGATTTAATGATGTCATAGGGTCCTGAAATACCATAGCTATTTCTTTTCCTCTAATTTTAATCCAGTCATCTTCTGTTTTAAATTCTGCTAAATTATTTCCCTTGTACATTATTTTTCCGGATTCCACTCTGCCGTTGGAATCTAATAATCCCATAAATGATTTGGTAAAAACAGATTTTCCGGACCCTGATTCTCCAACTATAGCCAAACTTTCTCCTTTGTGCAAATCTAAAGATGCACCTCTTATGGCTGTCAATTCTTTTCCTCTTAAGTTAAATTTGATTACCAATTCATTAACGGATAATACTATTTCTCCATTTAATATTTCTTCAATAGTTTTATTCTCCATAATCTGCGCCTCCTATACATGGTTTCTCGGGTCAGCAGAGTCTGCAAACACGTTACCTATTACATAAAATGAAACTGTTACGACAGAAATTACTGCTGCCGGGAATAACAATTGATATCTCAGTGCAGGTGACATCATGAGAATTCTTCCTTCGTTTATTAAATTACCAAGTGATGGTATATCAAGTGGCAATCCCATTCCTATATATGATAAAAACACTTCATTACCAATAGCCAATGGAATTGCAAGTGCCATTCTAAGCATAATTACAGATACTAAATAAGGTAATAGGTTTTTAGTAATAATTCTGCTGGTTGGTGTTCCTAAACATCTTGATGCTAAGTTATATTCTCTGTCCCTTATTATTATAATTAAATTTCTTACAAATCTGGCCATACCTAACCAACCGGTCATACACATGGCAAATATAATAGTTGGTACGCTTGGTTTCATAATATATGTTAAAATTATTAGAACTATAGTTGTAGGTATGTTATCCCATACATTGTAAATTTCGGTTATTATAGCATCAAGTTTTCTTACATAGCCCCACAGCGCTCCTATTGTTATACCTACCAATGCCTCAAACAATCCAACTGCAAAGCCTATAAAAAGTGATGTCCTCGTTCCGCTCCATATACGTGCCCACAAATCCTGTCCTATAGAATTTGTACCAAACCAATATTCAGCGTTAGGTGATTGATTTCTAAGCTGCAATCCGGTAGCTGGATCAATATATATTTTGTTAGGAAGTTTTTGGTTGGGTAAATAGGGTTGAACTAGGGTAAATAAAACAACTAATCCTACTATTATTAAAAGTGCTACTGCCACTTTGTTTTTAAAAAACACCTGTATTGTAGATCTCCAAAATGAATAATTTGAATACCCTATCAGTTCTGCCTTTGATTCGTCATATTCTGCAAACTCAAATAGTGAGGGATCAACATTGTCTGCTATTTTGTTTATAGTTTTATTGCTCATTATCTGGAACCCCCTTCATTATGCAGTTTTATTCTTGGGTCAAATGCTGACATCAATATATCTCCCAGTAATAGGCCAATAATTCCTATAGAAGAATATACGAGAACTAATGCCTGAACTAATGTGTTGTCCTGCCTTTGTATGGCAGTTACCAAAAGCCCTCCTGTACCTGGTATCGAGAATAATGATTCTACATAAATTGACCCTGAAATCGTGTAAAGTAACGATGCAGGCAAATATTGAGCCATCGGTACGAAAGCATTGCGCATTACATGTTTTATCATGATAGTTTTATTTCTTAAACCTTTTGCTCTTGCAAGCCTTATATAATCTTTGTTTAACTCATCTACCATATATCGTCTGATCCACATGGCATAGTATGCTGTACTTACCAGTGATAGGCAAATTACCGGAAGTATAAAGCTTAAGGCATTGCCCTTTTCATATAATAATGGTAAATTAAACCATTTGGTTACAAACACCTGTATTAAGAGATAATAAATTACAGCCGGAACTGCATTTGCTCCTACTACATATCCGGTGCCTAATTTATCCCATATCTTACCTTTGCTCCTTGCCATGAGTATTCCCATACTTAATCCCACAACTAATGATACAGCCAATGATGATAATCCAAAGCGAAGTGATACTAAAAATTTGCTTCCAATTATTGATGATATAGATACTTTTGGTCTGTAGGTAATTGATTGTCCTAAATCTCCATGCAGAAGTGATACATAAAAGTCCTTCAATTGTATATACCATGGGTTTAAAAGACCTAAATTTTCTAATTTTGTTTGTTTCTGAAGTTCATCTAACTTGTCATAACTGGCTCCGAAATAACCCTCCACAGGCATCATGCGCATGAGTAAAAATACTACTGTTACTACAATCAATAATGTTAAGACAGACCTCAGCAATCTAATTATATAATATTTCAAATTATAACACCTACCCTTCTGACTCGTAATTATGTTAAATAGTTAATGTCAATATAAATGTTTTATACCAAAATTATTTTCTTAATGAAAACGGGGCCATATAAGCCCCGCTTAATTATATACTTATTTTGAAGCTGCATTTTTTAAAGCGGCAGCACGTTTTTCTTGCCATTCTGTCCTGGAAGCATAAAATTGTTCAGTATTCATAGGTTTTGCAAGTAATTTTTGACCTTTCCACCTTAGTTTAGATACTCCAAAGGAAGAATATGGTTTTTCAAACGGTTGAACTTTAGAAGCAACGTATCCGTCACCTCCGCTTACATTGTATGGTATAACAAATGCATTATCTATAAGCATTGCTTCTGCATTTGCAAATAATTCATAACGTTTTGTCAAATCTGTATATTCGCTTTGAGCTTCATTAACCATTTCTTCGTATACATCATACAGGTTTTTACCATTGGCATCTACATTTGTAGTATATTCCGGGAAATTATAATTACCACCACGACGGAATGGGTCTGTATAAGTTTGTGGATCTGCATAGTCAGGACCCCAATTAACTTTCATTATTGCATAATTTCCTGCTCTTCTCGTTCCATCAAGAAAACCTGTTGGAGCATGTGGCATTAGAGTTATCTCAATATAATCTGTACCGAGTAGTTTTTCTAGTTGTTGCTTTAATACTTGAGCCTCATTTGCCCAGAAAGTTGAATCTGTATTATAAGGCATTAATATTTTTATCGGGAATGTTGCACCTGCAGCAGTAAGCTCCTCTTTAGCCTTATCTCTGAATGATAAAGCATCAGCTTCATTAAACAATTCCTTGTCTGTTATTGCTTTTAAATTTGCTGTTTGTGTAAAATCCAAGCCATTTTGTGAAGCAAAGTCTGGAGGTGTAATAGTATTTATTATTCTATACTCAGGATTAAATGGATCCTCAGTTGTCATAGTAGCAATTCTATTAAATCCTGATTGAATAGATTTACGGAAATTAGAGTTATTAACTGCTAGTTTCCAATTTTCAGGCTGGTATTCCGCATCAAATTTAGGATTAAAATTAAATGTGTAGAAATAAGTGTACGATCCTAATCTATCAGGTCTTACTTGGTTAGCTAAATCTGGATCACTCATCCATTCATCAAGACTTGATGGAGGAATAATAACATGTGAAATTTCACCACGCTTATACATTTCGCCTGCAAGGGCTGTCTTTTCTTTGTTATATTTATAATTCAATTCTGTAATAAATATGTTTTCTGCATCCCAGTATGTTGGGTTTTTAGTGAATATCCTTTGCATTTGTGGTTCAAACTCAGAAAGTATGTATGCACCGTTATACAACAATGCTGAATTAGTTGTTCCAAATGAATCTCCCATTTCTTCCAAGAAAGGTCCGTAAGCTGGGAAGAAGCATACATATGTAAGCATTGATTCAAAATAAGGAACCGGTTCTTTCAATGTATATTCTAAAGTATAATCATCTAAAGCCTTAACACCCACTTCTGCAAAATCAGTTATTTCTCCATTAAAATATGCTTCTGCATTTTTTATTACTCCGTAAAATAAATTTGCAGTAGCTGACTCATTAGCCGGTGTCAATAAATATTTAGCTGCGTCCACAAAATCATTAGCTGTAGTTTCAGCTACTTCGTTTCCTTCAAAATCAACCCATTTAACACCTTTTCTCAAATTAAAAGTCCATGTCAAACCATCGTCAGAAACTTTCCATGTTTCAGCTAAACAAGGCTGAACAACGCCATATTCATCATATTCAACTAAAGTATCAACTGCATTTGCAGCTACATCATAATCAACTTCAGTTGCAGTTTTTAAATAATTTATAGTAGTAACCTCTTCAGAATAAACAGATTTATAAACCTGCTCTGAATCATACTTGCCACCTTCAGTTATATCAGCAGCATTAGGATCACCTTGTGCAGGTTCATTTGTTCCTGATGGCTGTTCTTGATTTGATGTTCCGCCTGAACATGCTGTTAATAGCAATGTTAGTACTAAAAGTAAAGAAATAATTTTTTTCATTTTATCCTCCTGATTAAATAATGTATTGTTAAAAACCTCAATATGGGTCAACCCCTGGCCCAAAGCCTAGTTTATATATATAATATTTACCTTTATATAGTAAATATTTAATATATCTAACATAAAAACAATTATATATTATTATATATCTTACTTATCATGTTACTATTATATGCATGTCCAAACTAATAATCTGAATTTAATATAAATAAATCGTTTGCATTATTATTCTTTGCATTTACCCTCCTACTAATAAATGATACTTTTTGCATAATATCGCAATATAACATACAGGCAAACCATATGCATTTATATATTTATTTCAATATCAGTTTATACAAAGCAAATATTGTGCCAATATTTAAAAAGTCTCATAATTTTTACGCAAATGCCTTAATTAAGGCATTTGCGTAAAAAAAAATAATTGAGGAAGCAATTATTTTTTAAAAAAAGATTACTAATTTCCGTACATTCGTACACTTTAATAATCTTTTCTACATGGTTTGTACAATTTTTATTCATATTTAGGGCTTTGCTGATGCAATAGGAAGCAGCATCTTTATATATCTCCATTCCTAAATTACGTACTCATTCCTTTATTCCGTACATATTATACTCTAAATTATATTTTTTTAATTTTTCATAAAAACTTGTTTTAGAAATATTTAGTAAGCGCATAGCGGCTTTTTTATCTCCATTGCTATATATAATAGCTTCCTCCAAAACCTTTTTTTCCGCATCACATATAGCATCCTTTAATGGTTTTATCTCTTTAATTATATTTTTCTCAGAACTTTTTGACTTGTTTATTATGAGATGAGTTGAAAGAATAGTGTTGCCTTCTGTTAAATTTATGGCCCTTTCTAATATATTTTCAAGCTCACGGACATTTCCAGGCCAATCATAATCAGATAATAGCCCAATAGCTTCTACCGATATTCTCTTTTCCTCACATCCAATTCTCGAACAGATTTTAGGTAATATATCTTTTACCAACGGATATATATCGTGTTTTCTCTCTCTTAATGGTGGTATCCAAATTGGAAATACATTTATTCTATAATACAAATCCTCTCTGAAATTACCTAATAATATTTCTTTTTCTAAATTTTTATTTGTGGCTACAATAATTCTAACATCAACTTCTATACTCTTATTGCCTCCTACTTTGTAAAATGTTCTGTCTTGCAAAACCTGAAGAAGTTTAACTTGAAGAAATGGTGATATTTCCCCAATTTCATCCAAGAAAATAGTTCCTCCTTCTGCCAGTTCGAACATACCCGCCTTTCCTCCGCCTTTTGCACCGGTGAACGCTCCTCCTTCATAACCAAACAATTCACTTTCCAATAACGTTTCCGGGATAGAACCACAGTTAACATGTATAAAGGGATTATTTTTGTTTTTGCTATTATCATGTATTGCTTTTGCCAGTATGCTCTTTCCTGTACCACTTTCACCTAAAATTAGTACAGTTGAATTAGTTTTGGTAGCTTTTATGGCAAGTTTCATAACATTGATGATCTCTTTACTTTCTCCTACAATCTCAGGTAATAGTTTTCTTATATCTTCTTCCTCGTTAAGTTTTCTTTCTATTTGTTCTAAATTATACAGAGCTTCGTCTCTCTCTCTTATAACTCTTTTTACTTCAGAAATATCGTCCACCTTTAGTGCAGCTCCTACTCTAATACCATTTATATTCACCGGAGACAGAGTACATATAGTTGGTCTGCCGTTTATTTCTTTAAATTCATTTACATAGCTAATATTTTTTCCGGTTGCTGCATCATAAAATTCTTTTGCTGTTATATTACCCTTATGTATCTCGAATATATCTTTTCCTATTACATCAAAAAATTCGGAAGCTTCTCCCTTCGCTTTAAATTCTTTTCCATTTAACAGATCATTGATACCTTCTCCTCTTGCAGTAAAACCATGTGTCTGATAAAATTTCATTTTTTTAGTTTTGCCATCCAAAACTACTATATGTCCAAAACAATTTATATAGCGAAGTAAGTATTCATCTTTATTAACCTGTATATTTATGACTTTGTCTTTAAAATCTATGCTGCATTTTATGCCCTCATTAGCATAATGGCAATCTATTTTTAATTCTGCAGAATCATAATCAGGTTTTATATATTTATAAATTGGATTTTCTTTACCTCCAAATGTTCCAACTGCAACTATCGCATCACCATTCTGTATTTTATTATCAAATATACCAATACAACTCAATGCCTCCGGAGTTAGATTTGCATCATCTTTACCGATACAATTGTCACCAATAATTACAATATCACCTTTTTCAATTTTACCTGAATCATGACTAATATCATAATTGTATGAAATACTGAATATTTCTTTTGCTTTGTTATTATATATTTGAATTTTTCCTTTATCATCAATAAATATAAAACCCTCAGACATCATATCTGTAAATTTTCTAACATAACTATCTACTTGAAACAATACTCACACTCTCCTTATAGAAATAGTACCAAAACTACTTTTTTATATATTGTATTATCTTTTTAACCTACAGTCAATCAATTAATAAATAACATAATTTTGCAAGTTAAATGACCGTTTCTTTCATTTTTATTATTACAAATATTTCCATACTTGACATTCTATATTTTTTTAAGGGTTTTTTTTTCTATATTTTCAATTCAGGCTATTAAATATATGCGTAATTTACTTTTAGTTTTATTTTCATGAAAATACTAACTCATTATTGTATAATTGTGTAAAGTAATATATTATTTAAGAGTATTGTTAATTAATTATTACTTTTAGAAATTACAATAGGAGGGTGTTTTATGAACAATAGTATTTCAAAAGAATTGGATTTTACTAATGAGAAAGTATTAACCTACTTACCGGGAAGTTCAGAAAGAATTGAACTTGAGGAACAACTGTCACAAATGAAGGATTCATTTGTCGAAATACCAGTCATAATTGATGGCAAAGAAATATTTACAGGAAACAAAGGAAAATGCATAATCCCCCACAACAATAAAAAAGCAATTGGCGAATACCATAAAGCGGGAGAAAAAGAAGTAAAACTTGCTATAGAAGCAGCCTTGAGAGCAAAACTAAACTGGGAAAAGCTTCATTGGGAATCAAGAGCAGCCATATTTTTAAAAGCTGCAGAATTGGCTTCCGGCCCATGGAGAGCTAAACTAAATGCTGCTACAATGCTTTCACAAAGCAAAACATATAAGCAAGCAGAAATAGATTCAGCATGTGAACTAATAGATTTTATGAAATACAACGCAGCTTGCCTCTATAAAATATATAGAGACCAACCTATATCTACAAACATAGCGCATAATAGAATTGAATACAGACCTCTTGAAGGTTTCATTTTTGCAATCAGTCCTTTTAATTTTACTGCAATTGGCAGCAATTTAGTTGGTTCTCCTGCAATAGCAGGAAATACAGTGCTATGGAAACCCGCGTCAACTGCTGTGTATTCTTCATACATAGTTTACAAACTATTTCAAGAAGCAGGTCTACCTGATGGAGTAATTAACTTTATTCCCGGAGATTCTCAAGATATAGGAGACAGTGTAATAACAAATGAAAATCTATGCGGAATACATTTCACCGGCTCGACAAAAGTATTTCAAGGTATGTGGAAGACAATAGGTAATAATATTGAAAATTATAAAACATTCCCAAGAATAGTCGGCGAAACCGGAGGTAAAAACTTTTTGATTGTTCATCCTTCTGCTGATTTAAATGCTGCATTTCGTGGAATATTTGACGGTGCTTTTGAATATCAAGGGCAAAAATGTTCTGCAGCTTCTCGTGCATATATTGCAAAAAGTACATGGTCATATATCAAAGAGAACATGGCAGAAAAATTATCTCGCACAAATTTCGGTGATGTTGATGATTTTTCTAACTTTATGGGCGCAGTTATTGATAAAAATTCATTTAATAATATTAAGAAATATATAGAATATGTAAAGAATTCCTCTGATGCTGAAATTATATTTGGAGGCAAATGTGATGACAGCGTTGGATATTTTGTAGAACCTACAGTAATTTTAACTACTAATCCTCACTTTAAAACAATGGAAGAAGAAATATTTGGACCTGTTTTAACTGTTTATATTTATGAAGACAAAGACTTTGACAATATACTTGAGCTCTGCGATAATACGTCAAAATATGGACTCACCGGATCGATATTTGCCAAAGACCGATATGCAATTGAAAAAGCAGAAGAAAAGCTAGTTAATTCTGCAGGTAACTTTTATGTAAATGATAGACCAACCGGCGCAGTGGTGGGTCAACAGCCTTTTGGCGGTGCAAGGTTATCAGGAACTAATGATAAAGCTGGTTCTAAATTAAATTTGATGAGATGGATGAGTCCAAGAGTTATAAAAGAAAGAATTTTCTAAAATGGTAAAATGATGTGGTCCTTGCCACATCATTTTTTATATACTAAAAAATTCTCTTCCTATTCAAAGTTGCGTAGCAACTTTTTTTATATAAAAGTTGTAATTAAATTAAACATATTATATAATTCTATTAATTATATGGTTAAGGAGTAATCGTAATGAAACCTAAAATAGGAATAGTAAGTGGTATTAATGCTTTAGACAATTGTTATAATTTAAATTCATGTGATGTGACGACTATAATTGAATCCGGAGGTATTCCGCTAATCATTCCCTATGATATGGATAGTATTGACGACTATTTATCAACGGTTGATGGCATCTATTTTACTGGTGGCGGAGATGTAAATCCAATTCTTTTAAATGAAGACCCCCACAAAAATATCGGATTCATATGTCCCGAGAGGGATACGTTCGAAGTAGCTCTCTTCAAAAAAGCCTTTTCTATGAAAATCCCGATGTTAGGCGTTTGTAGAGGGGCACAAATTATTAATATATCAGCTGGCGGAACTATATTTCAAGATTTAAATACACAGGTACCCAATCACATATGTCACAAGCAGTTAGGTCCTACTCCGCTCTCAGCATATTTTCACCAAGTTTCATTGGAACCTGATACAATACTTCATGATATATATAAAGTAAATTCAATATACACAAATTCATATCATCATCAATCAATTAAAAATGCTGCCATAGATTTCATAGTTTCAGCAAGAACAAGTGATGGAATCATCGAATCAATTGAGTACACAGGTGACTTTTTCATACTTGGCATACAGTGGCACCCTGAGGTACTGAATAGGGTTCATAAAGAAGCTTTGTTGATCTATGACCGATTTGTTAATGAATGTAATAAATATAACAATTTATAATCAAATTCCCACATTTTATAAATGTGGGAATTTGAATTTTTTATAATAATTTTATTCTGTTCCTTCAACTTCATCGCTAGTTGAATCCGTTAGCTGTAAACCATATAAATTATACAATAATTTTCTAATTTCTAATCCATCCGGAATATAAAACGATAATGGTCCCATATATTTAGCTGTACCAGGCATTATCAATGTATTTATATTTTCTTTCGAAAAACCTATTGCATCTCCGCCAAGTCCTAAAAGTTCAGTTAAAGTAAAATTAGTTTTAACGTAGGGATATACAGAACTTATTACATTTGGAAGTTTAAGGCTTAATGCCTTGCCAATTGCAGCTTTAATAAATTCCTGCTGTGTTTGTATTCGACCTACATCGCCTTCTGGATATCCGGGATATCCGGGGTCACCTTTTCTAAATCTTAAAAATTCCATCGCCTTGTCACCATATATAATTTGATTCCCTGGCTGTATATTTATATACAATGGAGGTGTATCGTATGGATCTGTATACTTCATATGAAAAGGAACATTAAATTCAACTCCCCCGACAGCATCTACAGCTGCTCTAACACCTTCGTAATCGATAGATACATACTTATCTATCGGTATTCCGGTTAAATCTTCAACGGCATCCATTACTGCCTGTTGTCTATTTTCATCTGTTCCATAAACCGAATTTATTTTCATAAATTCAGAATATTTATCATACCCATCCCTTGGATAATACGTATCTCTTGGAATAGATATTATATCAACCTTTTTATGTATTCTATCATAACTTGCTATCATCAATGTATCCGACCTGTAACCCTCAAGCCCTAAAAGCAAAACATTTACTCTTTTACTCTTTTTCATCGCTTTTTCTAATGGTGTATCAAACTCTGTAATATTATCTTTATTTTCAATATCGGTACCTATATTAGGATCCTCCATTGCTATACCCTCTGGGTTAAAGAATTTAACATATGTAAAAATTCCTGTAAAAACAACCATAGAAAAAATTAGTAATGATACTAAAAAAACTTTAAAAAACTGATTCATTTCATGTGGTCCACCTTTCAGCTAATAGATAAAAAAATATTATATCATGATTTTTAACCTATTTCAATTATTAGAATTATTCATTCTCATCCATGCCATACATCTTATACACCATCTTTTCTATTTCTTCTGCATTTGGTATATAAAATGATAGTCCTTCCAAGGGAGTTTCATTCCCAGGCATTACTTGCAGGTTAATATTATCTGTTGAAAATCCTATAACTGATCCTGCTAATCCTAACAGTTCATTAAGTGAAAAATCGGTTTGAACATTAGAATACGCCTCTTTAATTATTGC
Organism: Sedimentibacter sp.; assembly: GCA_032006665.1. Lineage (GTDB taxonomy): Bacteria > Bacillota > Clostridia > Tissierellales > Sedimentibacteraceae > Sedimentibacter. Next base: position 69,108 of record DALZMP010000020.1, on the reverse strand, counting down.
AGGCAACTTTGTACTTAAAACTTTTTTTGCTGCTGATTTTATAAATTGTTGCTGTGCTTCTATTCTACCCAAATCTTGATTAGCATATCCTTTCCTGAATCTTAAAAATTTTAATGATTGGCTTCCGTCCAATATTTGTGTTCCCTCTTGTATGTCAATGTAGAGAGGAGGATCGTCATAAGGATCGCTGTATTTCATATGGAAAGGAACATTTACTTCAACACCGCCCATTATATCAATGCATGACACAACTCCGGCATAATCAAAAATTACGTGTTTTTCAATAGGAATTCCTAATATTTCCTGAACCGCATTTATTAACCCCTCTATGCCTTCAGCAGCATAAACTGCATTAATTTTTTTAGAATCCGGTCTATCGTTACCTCTGGGATAATAGGTGTCCCTCGGAACAGATATTATATCTGCAATTTTCCCTTCTGTATCATAACTGGCAACCATAATGGTATCAGTTCTTAAATTTTCAAGTCCTACAACGAGAACATTTATCCTCTTGCTGTTTTTTGCTACCCTACCCAATGCTGTATTATAATCAAATGTATCTGACAGTGAATTAGTGTTATCCTCAATTGTATTTGAATTTACTCCTTTTACTTTGCCTAGCACAATGTCTTTATCTACAAGCATTATGTATCCCAGTGCAGTTACACTCATCAAAATTACAAATAGAACTATTGATGATAAAAATATCTTTAAAAAATGTTTTATCATATTTATTCTTCCTTGGTATATAATATATATTATTAATTTAAATCACATAATTATATCATTTTTTTTTATAGTTTTCAATTTTAAATTCCAGAAATAAAAAATTTATAATTATTCATTTATAATCATCTTTTTTCGTATCAAAAAAACATTTTCTTAAAGTCGTAAATTTTTTTTTACTTGCTCATACCAGTCAATAGAGACCAATGAGTAAATTTTTTTTACCTTTTTATAAATATGTATTGCATTTTTTCGAAAAAGCTGTTACAATCATGGTATATTTTTAATATCGGAGGATTTTTTTAATGAAAACAGGAACAGTTAAATGGTTTGATTCTAAGAAAGGTTTTGGATTTATCTCTTGCGATGATGGAAATGATGTATTTGTACACTTTTCTGCAATAATGATAGATGGCTTCAAAACTTTAGAAGAAGGTCAAAAAGTTAATTTTGAGATCGTTGACGGCCAAAAAGGACCTCAAGCAAGCAACGTTACTTTAGCGTAGTCGTGCTTTTTGTTTATGTGAAATAATAATTTTTAATATAGATTGTTGTCATACATATATTAATATTGGTATTTCAAGAAACATGTAAGGAACTACTAATATGTAGTTCTTTTTCATTAAGTAACAAAAAACTATATTTTTAAAAAAACTTGGAGGATTTTAATGAAAACAGGAACAGTTAAGTGGTTTGATTCAGCAAAAGGATTTGGATTTATTTCTAGTGACGAAGGAAAAGATGTTTTTGTACATTTTTCAGCAATCGTTTCTAACGGTTTTAAAACTTTAGAAGAGGGTCAAAAGGTTACTTTTGAAGTAGTTGAAGGCGCTCGTGGACCTCAGGCAGCTAACGTGTCTGTAGCTTAGTCCAAAATCTATTAAGTTACGCATCGCATTACCCAAGATATTTGTTCTCTATGATCATATAAATTGGAATTTAGTTGCTGTTGCGTATCATCCATTTCTTAGGAAATGGAGTTATGACATACAATAAGGCACATATTTTAAGAAATATGTGCCTTACTTTTTATAATCACTATATACAACTGCTCTTTAATTGTTCAAGCGTTGGCATTCCACTTTGTGCCCCTAGTTTTGTAATTGACAATGCTGCCGCCTTGTTAGCAAATTTTATTGAATTTTCAAGATTTTCACTTTTTACTAACACCGTTGCTAAAGCTCCATTAAATGTGTCACCAGCGCCAGTTGTATCCACTACTTCAACCTCATATACAGGAATACTTTTAATTTCTCTTCCATCATAATATCTTACACCCTTTGACCCCATGGTCACAATTAATTTATTCGGATAGTTTTTCAATATATCATCAATATTTTCTGAATTATGTCTTCCAAATATTATCTTCAATTCATGCTCATTAGGGGTAATATATGTTGAATTATCAATTAATTTCTCACTCAATTCCACTGCCGGTGCAGGATTAAGCATAATCTTTACATTATTCTTTTTACATATCTCCGCAGTATACTCCACCACATCCATTGGTATTTCCAATTGCAGCAGAACAATATCTGCATCCAATATTACATTTATATTTTTTTCTATAATTTCTCTTGTTATTTTATAATTCGAACCTGGTACTACGATTATACTATTGTCACCCTCGGCAACAATAATATTCGCAACACCAGTAGGAGCATCATTTATTTTTTTTATACATTTAGTATCAACACCAATAGTGTTTAGATTTTTAATTGAAAACTCACCATTGCTGTCATCTCCAATGCAACCAATCATATAGCTGTCTGCACCCAGTTTACTTGCAGCAACTGCTTGATTTGCACCTTTCCCGCCAGGAATAGTATAAAAATTTTGTCCAAGTACTGTTTCCCCCGCCTTTGGCCTTACCAACGAAGTAAAGACCATATCAACATTTATGCTTCCTACAACCACTACTTTTGCCATACAAAACCTCCCTGCGTAAAATCAAGTTTAGACTATTTCAAAATATCATCCAGCCTATATAATTCATTAAGCAATATTTCTGTAAATTTATCTGAATCTACCTCTAACAGAACCTTTGGATATGACTCATCATATTTAATCCAATCTCTGACATCGGCAACCGTATTTCCTCTGTTTAAACCTTCTGAACAATCAACTTCTACTTTCATATGCTTATATTTGTAAATCTCAGGATGTAATAGATACATAATACTACAAGCATCATGTATCGGTGTAAACTTACCTTCCTTCACATGGTCCCCTCGGAAATAGAAATCTAAAATTTCTCCACACATATGAGTAATTTTACCGTTACTTTTTAATAGCTTATCCACATCTTCCCTATAAAGTCCTGTATTATGAGTAACATTTAAACCGCTCATAACTATTGGTATTGAAGAATCAAACACAATCTTCGCAGCTTCCGGATCAGCCCACACATTAAATTCAGCCGAGGAAGTGTAGTTTCCGACATCTGTAGAACCTCCCATTATAGATAGTAGTTCTATTTTATCCACTACTTCAGGAAAAGTCTTAATTAAGAGTGCAATATTTGTAAGGGGACCAATAGGAACTAATGTAACTTTACCATCAGCATTTAAAATTGTATCTTTTAAAAACATTACGGCATTATTAGAAGTTAATTTAATTTTAGATTCCGGTAATTGATAATCTCCCATACCGTTTTCACCATGCACTTTGCTCACTACACATTTTTCTCTCAGCAAAGGACCTTTTTGTCCCTTGGCAATTTTTATGTCTTTGTTAAAAAAGGATATCAATTTAAGAGTATTAGAAGTCACTTTTTCGATACTTTGATTCCCCGCAACCGTAGTTATACCAAGAATATTAAATTTATCTTCATTTGCTATTGCAAAAGAAAGTGCAATTATATCATCAATTCCGGGGTCACAATCTATAATTATATTTCTTTTCATAATTTTTCTCCAATCTCTCATTCACAAAAATATTTATTATTTTCCGCTAAGTCTATGCCTTTTTTTCATTAAACTGTAGCTGTAAATTCCAAGTCCCACTAAAGTAGTTATATAAGGAAGCATCTGAACTAATTCATATGGCAATGAAGCACCCATCTGCATTATATTTGCAAATGCCTGTGCTGCACCAAAAAGTAATGATACCAGAAAACCCCCTACAGGTGTGTTTCCTCCCATTGTACTAGCGGCTAAAGCAATAAACCCTCTTCCGGCACTCATGTCTTTAGTAAAGTATGTCATATATCCTCCTGACAGGAAAAAACCTCCCATGGATGCAAGAAGACCACTAATTATCAGAGCTGTAAATTGTACTCTTTGTGAACTAATACCAACTGATTCTGCAGCATCCTTATTTTCTCCAACAGCTCTTATTCTAAGCCCAAGAGGTGTTTTATACAGGAATATGTGTACTATTACAACCATAATGAGTGATATATAAGTCAATATATTTTGATTTGATATAATTTCACCTAAAAAAGGGATTTTTTCTATAATTGGTAACGCAACTCTAGGAAGCTGCAAACTTTTAATTGAAGATGAAACACCTCTGTCTCCCGATACAGAAAGAAGTAGAAAAACTGTACCTCCGGTAGCTATTAAATTAATTGCTATGGCTGCAAGAATTTCATCAGTTCTAAGTTTCAGCACAAAGAATGCAAGTATAAAACCTAAAAATCCACCTAAAACTATGGTAACTAAAAGTCCAAGCCACGCGCTCTGAAATGCTGCACTAAATATAACTCCAAACAAAGCGGAAAAAAGCATTATACCTTCCAGTGCCATATTAATAATACCTGATTTAGAAGCAACCGCAGATGCCAATGTAGCAAACAATATAGGCGTTGTAGCCCTTAATGTTGCATTAAAAAATTCTGGTGATAAGAGAGCATTCAATATCATATTATTCAGCCTCCTTTATATTGCTTAAAGTGGCTTTTGCTTCTTTTGCTATCATTCTATGTTTATATTTGCTTAAAAATTGTTCAGCCACAATAAACAGTATTATTAAGCCTTGTGTTATTATTACAATTTCCGTTACTACATCGGTTGAACGAGACATAATTGATGCTCCGGTTCTTAAATATGCTAAGAAAAATGCCGCAAATGGAACATATAATGGGTTCTTTTTTGCTAATGTGGTTATAATTATAGCATCCCAGCCATAGCCTAAAAGTGAGGTCCATGAAAATCTATTATACATACCCAAAATTTCAACTCCTCCACCCAGTCCTATAATAAATCCGCCTAGCAAGCTTGAAATTAGAGTAATTTTCAATATATTAATACCTGAATATCTGGCAAATTCTTGATTTTCGCCTGTAACCCTAAGTTCATAGCCGATTTTAGTTTTATATAAAAACACATAACCTAATAAAGCCATTGCTAAAGCTATAATGAGCCCAATATGTATTCTAGTTCCACTGAATATCGTACTGAACTGAGTTACGTCAGGTATTGCATATGACACTACTGATCCCGCAGAAGGGTCTTTAATAAAATAACTTAATATATAATTTGAGAAATATAATATCAAATAATTCATCATTAATGACGAAACTAAAATATCCGATTCTGTTTTTATTTTCAAAATTGCAGGTACCGCCGTTACTAAAGCGCCTGCTATTCCTGCCAACAATATACAAACCAACGGACTTATTCCTGCTGGGAGTGTTGTATTCAATGCTATAACAGTAGCAACCAACCCCCCTATATGAAATGAACCTTCTCCTGCCAGATTTATTTGATTTGCAGAAAACATAATGCTTACTCCTACACCCGTAAATATTAATGGAATCATAGCCTCAATAACATTTCCAAATCTTCTTGTGCTTTTAAGTGGCCCTGTTAGGAGCTCGACAATTGCTTTTACAGGTTCGTGACTGGTAAAGAATATTATTATAAATGAAATTAATAATGCGATTCCAACAGACAGCAAAGTTCTAAGTATATTAAATTTAGTATTACTATTCATATATGATTCCCTCCAATCTGTCATCATGCTTAATACCTAACATGTATTTTCCTAATTCTACTTCCGTAAGATTACTGATATCTCTAAATACACCTGCAAATTTACCTTTATACATGACCGCTAATCTGTCGCTAAGTTCAAACACTTCGTTTAAATCTGCTGAAATAAGTATAACAGCACAACCTTCATCTCTGTATTGTATGATTCTTTGTCTGATAAATGATGCCGCACCAACGTCAATACCTCTAGTAGGTTGATTTGCAATAATTATTTTAGGTCCTGTTGAAAATTCTCTGGCAACTACAACTTTTTGAATATTTCCTCCAGAAAGCATCGACACATTTTGCTTGTACGATCTACATTTAACTAAGTATTCCTTAATTAATTCATTTACTCTTTCTTGAATTTTTTTAGATTTTAGCATTATCCTTCCGGACAATTCCTTACTGTCATATTGATTTGAAAGAATATTATCTAAAATATTCATGTTTTTTGCACAGCCTAGTGTCATTCTATCCTCAGGAATATGTGCCATACCGTTCTCTCGTATTTGTTTAATACTATGTTTTTTTATATCTTCATCAAAAACAAGTATATCACCACTGTATTTTTTATTAAGTCCAGTTATTGCCTCAACTAAGTGGCCTTGTCCATTTCCCTCGACACCTGCTATTCCAAAGATTTCTCCACCCTTTAAATCAAAAGATAAATTATCGACTCTTAAAACCCCTGTAGAACCTTTTACAGTTAGATTTCTGACCTTCATTACTGTATTTTTTAGTTCAATTGGCTTTTTATCAAAAGAAAGAACCACATCTCTCCCAACCATGAGTCTTGACATTTCGGCAGTTGAAATATCTGCTACATTATGCGTACCTTTGCTTTTTCCATTTCTCATTATTGTTGCTCTATCGCATATTTCTTTTATTTCATCCAATTTATGAGATATAAAAATTATTGTATGCCCTTTTTCTTTAAGCTTTTTTAACTGAACAAACAATTCATCTGTTTCTTGAGGTGTTAAAACTGCCGTAGGTTCATCCAAAATTAGAATGTCTGCACCTCTGTATAAGGCTTTTAATATTTCTACTTTTTGTTTTATACCAACAGGTAATTCTTCAACCTTAGACGTTACATCAATTTCAAAGTTGTATTGTTCTGCTATTTCTTTAGAAATCTCTACAGCCTTATCTATATCAATAAACATTTTATTTTTAGACGGTTCCACTCCAAGTATAATGTTCTCTGCAACAGTTAATGACGGTACAAGCATAAAATGTTGATGAACCATTCCAATTCCTTTACTTATTGCATCTTGCGGTGATTTTATAACAGTTTCTTCATCGTTTAAAATAATTTGACCCTGTTCAGGAGATTCTATTCCAAATAAGACCTTCATAAGTGTGCTTTTTCCAGCACCGTTTTCTCCCAATAAAGCGTGTATCTCACCTTTTATAAGCTCAAAAGTAACATCTTCAACAGCAACTACTCCATTAGGATATATCTTCATTATGTTATTCATCTGCAACACTTTATTGCTCAATCTGCATCCCTCCATTTTTTTGAATTAATAACTAACAATTGATAGCTATAAGTAGTTAGCAATTCTTAATTATTAATAAATAATTTTTAATAGTCAGGTGGGTATACCCACCTGACCAAATCATAGATAAATGTTGATTATATTATTTTACCGAATCAGTAATTGCTTTTATTTCATCAGTAGTTTTTCCTGCTGAAGTATCTACAACTATTTCTCCAGAAATAATTTTTTCTTCTAATTCTTCTATTTTTGTTCTTATGTTTTCAGGAACCATAGCTTCATAGTGAGCATCTTTAACTAATTCTACTCCACCTTCAGCAAATCCTAATTTTTCGCTAGAACCATATGCAAGTTTGCCTTCCATATCAAGCTTAATTGCTCTGTATAATGAGTTACCTACATTCTTTAATGCAGAAGTAGGAATATAATCTGCTTTTTCAGGTAATAAAGCTGCCTGGTCAGAGTCAACACCGAAAGCATATCTCTTAGCATCTACTGCAGCATCTATTTGTCCTAATCCAGCTGAACCTGCAACATTGTATCCAACGTCAACACCATTTTGATATTGTACCAAAGCAAGGTCTTTTCCTGCAGCTGAATCATAGAAGTTTCCAACATAAGCTAATGCAACCTTGATATCAGGCTCAACATATTTTGCTCCTTGGATATATCCAACTAAAAAGTCTTGGATTATTGAGTTTTCCATTCCACCTAAGAAACCAATCATTTTATTTGATGGATCAATCATTGGAAGAGATGAATCCGTAGTCATCATAGCAGCTGCTGCTCCAACTAAGAATGAAACTTCGTTTTGTTTGTATAATACATTGTAAATATTATTGAAGTTTCCTGTATCGAATTCGTTAAATGTTTCATCAAAGAATATAAATTTTTGGTCAGGGAATTCTTGAGCTGCTGCTGAAAGAGCCTCATACATCTGCCATGTACCAATAATTATAACATCATATTCTCCACTGTCACAATAGTCTAACAATGTAGGTTCCCATTTTGGTTCGTCGGCAGCAGTAGCCCCCATTTGGTCAACCTTAAAATCAAATTTGTCAGCACCTAATTCATCTTTAAGTTTTTGAAGTCCTTCGTTTGCTGAATCAAAGAAAGATTTGTCTCCCAATGTTCCATTTAACAAAAGAGCAGCCTTATATGGCTTTGCATCAGACGGTGTTTCTGTAGTTGGTGTTTCAGTAGATGGAGTTTCCCCTGGTGTTTCTGCAGGCTTTTGAGCACAAGCAGATAAAGAGAAAATCATGATAGCTACCAGTAATAACGATAAAACTTTTTTCATTTTTGTTCCTCCTAATTTTTTTTAGCATTCTTTATGTAATATAAAGTATCATCGACTAAATCTTCCAGATTAATTTCATCATAACCTCTCATGTATGTTATGAGTTTTTCAAAAGCCGGATGAATAAGTCTTTTTGGAATGATACGCATTCCCTCTTGAATTCCTAGTACAGGCATAATCATACCTGCATTGCAATCTGCATCTAATCCGCACATAGTGACAATATTCAATGTTTTTTCATAATCACCATCACCATACATAAGTGCTATAACTTCACAGCATGCATTAGGATATGCATGTATCCAGTTATATTTTATATATTTTTGCTCACATTCTTCTAATGCATCATGCCAGTCCTCATGTTTAAGGCAGCTTTCATATGCAAAGTTGACAACGGAATAATATTCACTATCCTTTGGTATCATGTCTATTGACGATTTAACTATCTCTTTTATATCACTTGACACAAATGACATAGAAATCATCACTGCATTAAATATCTCTCCTAAAATACCATTGTTAGCATGAGAAACTTCACCGTCTTTCCAAGCCAGCTCTGCAGCAAGCATTGGATTTCCCGGAGCAACCATACCGCATATTGCGCCTCTCATTTGTGCGCCAATCCACTCATTAAACGGGTTATTGAATTTGGCACTTTCAGGTGGCATAAATCCTGCTCTTAAGTTTCTTAATGCTATTTCCTCTGCAGACCATCCACAAGGTATTAATGAAACCCAGGATAATGCTATATCTTTAGATGTCAAATTATAACCTTTTTGTTTAAATGCATCAAGAAATGCAATCTCAAAGGTTATGTCATCGTTATATGTATTAGGTTCTCTTATATAATCTTTTACATCACCAAATGTTTTATACAAATTTTTTGATGTGTATCCCTCAACCATCGTCCCCATTGCCGCACCAATTAATTGTGACATCCATGCAGCTTTGATTTGATCTTTAAATTTATCGGTGTTCACGTCAACATCTACAGTTTCTTTGAAACGCACACTTTCTTTGTATTCTTCAAAACAATTATATTGTTTAAATCTCCAATAGTCAGATTCTTCATTTTTCTTTGCATTTAAAAATGCATTTCTCATTTCAGCAGAGATTTTTTGCAGTTCTATTTTATTTCCTGCTGAATGTTCTTTCATTCCTCTTTCTAACAATTCGTATCCGTTTTCTACAATGTATCCTCTGTTCTCAAGTGCCTGTATTGATGCTACCATAATTTTCTCAGGAGCACCCGATCCAGGTACATTACTTGCCCAATCTAATGATAATTGAGCATCATAAAAATCAGAAACAGCTTTTAAGGAACTCCAACCTTGATCCTCACTGTTTAAAATTCTTGGTTTGGCATTTGAAAATATATCGTATGCAATTTCCCATGCTTTCATATTTTCTTCCTTTCTGTTGTTAGTTAATTGCAATTAGCTTATGCTAATTCCAATGCTATTTTCATCATATCTTTAAAACCTTTTTCTCTTTGCTCAGGCGTAGTCTCTGATTGTCTTGCTATAGAGTCTGACACTGTTAGAATGGTAAGTGCTTTAACTCCTGCTCTAGAAGCATTGCAATACAACGCATATGATTCCATCTCAGCAGCAACGATGCCCATCTTAGCCCATTTTTTCCAATCATCTGGGCTGTCATGGTAAAATACGTCCGATGTCACTATATTGCCAACTACTGTATGTATATTATTTTCATCTGCAATTCTCTTAGCATTTGATAATAGTTCCCATGATGCTGTCGCAGAGAAAGTACCTGGCAAATCATATTGATGTGCGTAGTTTGTATCTGTACTTGCCCCTATAGCCAATACTATATCAAATAATTTTAAGTTTTCATCATAGGCACCGCATGAACCTATACGTATTAAATTTTTAACTCCATACATATGTATTAGTTCATATGAGTAAATACCAATAGATGCACATCCCATACCTGTACCCATTACAGATACTTTTCTACCGTTGTATGTTCCTGTATATCCAAACATATTTCTTACAGCATTAAACTGTTCAACATCTTGTAAAAAATTTTCTGCAATAAACTTTGCCCTTAGCGGATCTCCAGGTAATAATACTGTTTCTGCTATATTTCCTTTAATTGCACTATTATGTGGTGTTGTCATATCGTATCTCCTTTATTTTTTATTTTAATATCTTAGTTTTCAAATTGTCTGCTTAAAAAAATCTATACTTACTCTTAACTAATTTTCCTTATTAAAATCATAATGTTTAACCACAATTATGTAATGCATAATATTAAGTAGGAAAAAAGCTCTTCAAGTGTATAGATATCATTGTTCATATTTATATTGCCTTTTCTGTATATAGTAAATAAGGTTATATTTTAGAGTATTTCATAAGAAATACATATAAATTGTACTTCTATAATACATTTTTGTCAATAGTGTGATAACAGTCGACTTATTTTTTTATTCTAAACTTGTTTGAACTTTTGATATTTTTACTGTCCCTATTATTTGCAGCTCTTTCTTTTTTTTCTACTAATTTTATTCCTTCTCGAGTGATTTCAATCATTCCTTTTTTCATGAGCCTACCAACACCCTTTTTAAAAGAGCCTTTACTCATGCCAAGCATATTATTTATTAATGCCGGGTCACTGCTATCATTTAGAGGGAGTTTACCTTTATTTTTTACCAGTGCATTAAATATTCTATCTCCATCTCTGTCTATTTGCAATTTAGGTGCATCTTTCAAGCTTAAATCAAGCTTGCCATCTTCTTTTATGTGACTTACTCTTACCTCAACTTCATCGCCAGATCTTAAAGGTTTAAGTATCTCACCTTCATGTATCAGACCAAGATATTTTCCTTCCACGGCAACCATTGCACCAAGACCTCTTTTCAAACTAAAAACTGTTCCCTTTACAAGATCATTAACCTTATATGGAGAATCTGTTCTAAGGACTTTGAACAAGTTCATGGTAGCACACAAACGATCCGATTTATCAACATACAATCCGACCATATATTCGCCGTTATTTCTAAGTTCACCTATTTGTTCTTTATACGGAAGAAATAAGTCTTTTTCCAGCCCCCAATTCAGGAATGCACCTATCTTTGATATTTCTACAACTTTTAAAAATCCTATTTCTCCTATCACTATCTTAGGTCTTTTAACTGTAGAAATTATTCTATCATTTGAATCTCTGTACACAAAAACTGAAATTTTATCGCCTAACTCAGTGTTTGCAGGGACTTGTTTTTTAGGTAATAGAATTTTATTATCACCTTTTTCATCATCAGAACTTTTTAAATAAACTCCAAAGTCCATCTTTTTTACTACTTCAAGTTCTTGTATTTCTCCTAATTTAATCATTTCCTCACCTTCGTTCCTCTTTATTTACAATCATGTCGTGAATGTATTATTTTATAGTTTACCTAATAACTTAAACATGTTTTTTTTGTAATTTTCAACCCCTGGTTGAGTAAATGGATCTATACCATTAGTATACCCACTAATTGCACAAGTCATCATGAAAAAGTAAAAAAGTTTTCCTAAGTAAAATTCATTCATTTCCGGAATTTTTATTATAATTCCTGGAACATTTCCCTCACTGTGTGCCATAAATGTTCCTTCAAAAGCTTTCTGATTTATATAATCAAATGATTTTCCAGATAAGTAATTCAATTTATCAAAATCATTTGAGTCAGCAGGTACTACTATATCATCTTTGGAGCATTCTGTCACTACAGTTGTTTCGAAAATTATTTTTTTGCCTTCTTGAACAAATTGTCCCATAGAATGCAAATCTGTAGTAAAGTTTAATGATGCTGGGAATATACCTTGTTCATTTTTTCCTTCACTTTCACCAAATAACTGTTTCCACCATTCAGCTATAGAAATATTTGCAGGTTCATAACTTACTAATATTTCTATCTCTCTGCCCCTTCTATTTAATATATTTCTTGCAGCAGCATATTGGCAGCAAATATTATTTTCAAAATCCATTATTTGATATTCCTCTGCAGCATCTTTGAGCCCTTCTATGAATTTATCTGTATCAAGTCCTACAGCAGCCATAGGTAAAAGTCCTACAGGAGTTATGACAGAGTATCTCCCGCCAATATTGTCTGGTATTTTGAATGCTTTATATCCGTATAGTTCAGATAAGTTCTTCAATGCTCCCTTTTTCTTATCTGTTACAACGAAGATGCGTTTTTTTGACTCTTCTTTATATTTTTCATCCATCATGTCTCTTATTATTCTAAATGCTAATGCTGTTTCAAGTGTTGTACCTGATTTTGATACAACAATAACGCTTACTTCTTCATTTTTAATTACTTCAAGTAATTTTTTTAAATATGCACCATTTAAGTTTTGTCCGGCATAATAAATTTTAGGCTTGCATAACTCATTGTGAAAATTTCCTCTTATTGCTTCTATAGAAGCTCTTGCCCCAAGATATGAACCTCCTATACCCAGTAGAATAATTGCATCACTATTATCGTTAATATATTGAGCAGAAGTTTTTATTTCTTCATATTCATCCTGATCATAATTGTTCATGTATTCAATCCAACCTATCATATCATCGCTGATACCTTCGCCCTTTAAAAGAATTCTCTGCGCTTCCATTATTTGTGGTTTAATACCCTGCATTTCATCATTAGTTACAAAACTTCCTTTTAAATCAAGTCGAATTTTTCTCATTTCAAGCTCTCCTTTTTAAAATTTATATTACCTCTGCCATAAGCACTGCATAATCATCCCTCTGAACGTCACTATATTCATCAAGAGATGATTTCAAATTTTTTAACACATTATCCGAATTTTTAACCACTTCAACTAGCCTTTCGACTCCATATTCTTGTCCAAATTTGTTCCTTGCCTCAGTTATTCCATCTGTATAAAAAAACAATTTATCTCCTTCGCTTAATTTTACAGTTTCAATATCATATTCAACACTATCAAATATATTACATATCGGATATCCTTTGGATTCTAACATTTTTATTTCGCCGTCATTCTTCAAGAGAATGGGTACAGAATTATGTCCGGCATTTACAAATTGAAAGTTATGAGTTATCTTATTATATATTCCAAAAAATACTGAAAAATATTTATCTGTATCTAAGTTAAGTGCCAAAAAAGTTTTATGAAGTTCTGCAATTATTTTATCCGGATTATTCTTTCCTTTTGCTATTGTTCTCAAAGACTGTCTGACAAAGATTGTAAGCAAGGCAGCCGTTACACCATGCCCAACTACATCACATATATAAATTCCAACATTATCAGAATCCATATTGAACACATCAAAGAAATCACCACTTAATGATTCTGATGACTCATATAAATAATCTATGTTTACACTATTATAAATTCCTTTTGGCGGAAGCATTCTCATCTGCATATTTCTTGAAAAAGCAATATCTTCACTCATTTTTCTATTCTTTTCGTTAATTTTCTTTACCAATTCCTTTTCTACCGTCATATCCCTAAAAACTTCGACAGAACCTATAATTTCATTATTTTCATCATACATTGGAGATGATACTACCATATATGTTTTATCATTCAAAATTGTTTCTTTTCTATGTATTGAACCATTACTTAATGTTTCATTAGATATACAGTTATCACATTTTTTACCCGTACAAAAAACTTCATAACACTTCTTTCCAAGTATGCTCTCTCCTAAGTCTTCTTTCATTTTTTTGTTAGCAAAAAACACTGTGTTGTTCTTATCTATTACCCTAACCCAGTCAATCATACCATCTATTACACTCAATTGGTAATCACTCATTATCTTCGCAAATTGTTTCATATACAGTACTCCCTCCTATATCATTTTTTTTCGTTCACGTAATTAAAGAGAACTTTGCCAATTTTCTCAGCATTATGCCTAATATAATTTTTTCTTATATCAATAAAATTGCTGCTTATTACTTTAATATTTATTTCTTCAAGATTTCTTTTTTGTTCTTCATCAATTAGAACCTGTCTTGCACCTTTATATTTATAATTTTGTATAAGGTCGTCAGATATTATTTCATCATTGGCTATAACATAATCTATTAGATTTCTTGAACTGTGCTTTATTATGGCGTTTACATGATCTACTACATTATAATCATCCGTTTCACCTGGCTGGGTCATTACATTGCAAATATAAAACACGGTTGCCTTTGATTGAATTATTAATTTAGGTATATCATGAACCAAAATATTAGGTATTACACTCGTATACAAACTTCCCGGCCCTAAAACTATTATATCAGCTTCATTAATATCATTTACCGTTTCTTCCAATGGTTTGCAAACTTCAGGAACAAGTGTAATCTTATCAATCTTACTATTAGAGTTATTGACATATTCAGGTATATCCTTCTCTCCTAATATGCAATCACCGTTATCCAAAAAAGCTTTTAGTTGTGTATCCTGCAAAGTCATTGGAAGTACCTTTCCAGAAAGTCTGAATATACTTCCTATTTCTTTAAGTGCGTGTTCATAATCTCCAAATATTTCATACATTGCAGCTATAAACAAATTTCCAAAACTCTGACCTGTTAAATAGCCATCCTTAAACCTGTGCTGCAATAGTTTTATCATAGTTGGCTCTATATCAGCAAGTGCAGTAATGCAATTTCTCATGTCTCCTGGCGGCAACATACCTAAATCCTCTCTCAGTACTCCGGAACCTCCGCCATTATCAGCAACTGTTACTACAGCTGAAATATTCTTTGTATATTTTTTTAAGCCTCTCAACAGTATAGAAAGACCTGTTCCACCGCCAAATACCACTAATTTCATAAACGTCCCCACTTTTCTTTAATCTACTTTGTTACATCTCTATGCGTTAATATAACTCTATAATCTTTATCTTTTAGCAGCTCCGCTATTTTATTAGAAATAGTTACTGAACGATGTTTTCCGCCTGTACATCCTATGGATATAACCAAATTAGACTTCCCTTCTTTTACATAAAGAGGCATTAAAAACTTCAGCATATCACCAAGTTTCTCAATAAAGACAATACTTGTTTCAAATCCCATTACATAATCTTGAACTTTAATATCATTTCCTGTATTGTACTTTAATTCTTCTATATAATATGGGTTTGGCAAAAACCTGACATCGAAAACCAAATCTGAATCTTGCGGTATACCATATTTATAACCAAATGACATAATAGTAACGTTTAAATTGTGTGAAATTTTACCGCTTAAAAATATGCTTAATATTTCCTCTTTTAATCTGCCTAGCTTCATATTTGAAGTATCAATTATATAATCTGACTTTTGCTTTACTTCCTTTAATAATATTCTTTCCTCCTGAATTCCATCAATTATCGTTCCCGTTGTGCTTAATGGATGCGGACGCCTCAATTCTTTATATCTTTTTACCAGCTCTTCATCAGAGGCATCAAGATATAAAATTCTATACTTTATGCCCTTATTTTTTAATATCTCCAAACTGTTAAAAAGATCCTTGAAAAAAAACCTGCCTCTAATGTCAGCTACCACCGCAACCTTATTTACCTCTTTAGATGACTCTTTGCACAATTCAGCAAAATTAGGTAAAAGTGCTGGAGGCATATTGTCCATACAGTAATAATTAATGTCTTCTAAAACTTTAATCGCCTGACTTTTACCAGCTCCAGACAAGCCCGTTAAAATTACAAACTCCATAGTCACACTCCTTTATGCAAGATTTATTATTCTACTCAAATCAAGTCCTGCTTTTTCTGCTGCTTCTATTGCATTTAAACATCCTCCAATACTGTCTTTAATATGTGAATCACTGTTAATTACAAAGTGAACATCATACTTTTCCGCAACTTTAATTTCTTCTGGATTCAAGTGCTGGTGGTGATTGTTTATTTCCAATAAAGTATTTCGTTTTTCTGCGGTATATGCAACCTTGTCAATATCTACCGGTATTTTGTCACCTGGATGTGTTAATATATTTATATTGTATTTATTAAGCGCTTTAACTACAGCACTTGTGTTTTTCTCTATTTGTTTTTCTCTTATACTTTTAATAAATTTGCCTATAAAATTCATAACATAAAAATTCCAAAAGTCATAAAAGCTTGAAAATAACACACCTGAATGATATCCGCACAATATTATATCACATGAATTTAAGAGATCATCATTTACATCAATGTCACCCTCCAAGTTTAATATATTTGCTTCAACACCAAAAAGTATCTTTATTTGAGGATATTTTTTTCTCATTTCGACAACCTTATTTTTAGCTTCTGTTATTTTATCTTTCTTTATACCATATAAAAAATGCTTCGGTCCATGGTCTGTTATGGCTATCTCTTTAAGTCCAATATCAACTGAAGTTTTTACAATTTCCTCTATAGTTGATTTACCATGATTATTTTTTGAATATGTTGAATGTATATGATAATCGCTTGTTATTTTCATTAAAATACCTTCTTTCACCTAATAACATGTATTATTCTATTAAACTCAGCAAATATTTTGTGAAATTGTACAAAATTCTAAAACAGTTTTATCTTATTTATCGTAACTAATGTAAGATATTGCGCTTAAAATCGAAGCAGAAATTTCCAAAATTTAAGCAGAAAAATAAATTATTATATGTTATTACAGCTTAGTTCCAATTATTTTTATTTCCGGCTCCAATGTTATACCAAATTTATCCCTAACTGTGCTTATCACAATCCTCATAAGTTCCAAAACATCTTCACAACATGCATTATCAAAATTAACTAAAAATCCACTGTGCTTATCCGAAACCATTGCACCCTTATATACAAGGCCTTTTAATCCTGAATCTTCAATTAGTTTGGAAGCATACCCATTCAAAGGTCTCTTGAATGTACTGCCCGCACTTGGTAAGTTAAGTGGTTGTTTTGAAATTCTTCTTTCATTTAAATTCTTAATCATTTCTTCTATATTTTCCCTAATTCCATATTCTAGTTCAATTTCAACTTCCAAAACTACTAAATCAGTATCCGAAACCCTGCTGTGCCTGTAACCAAAATTCATTTCTTCATTGGTAAAATTGTATATATGTCCATTCAAATCTATACACTGAACCCGTTTAACTACATCCTTCATTTCACCGCCATATGCTCCTGCGTTCATAGAAACAGCTCCACCTATGTATCCCGGAATTCCACTCGCAAACTCAAATCCTGCAAGGCATTCTCCTGCTAAATATTTTGACAATACAGATAAGAGAGTTCCTGCCCCGGCAGTTACCAAATCATCTTGTTTTTTTATATAATTAAATTTATCACCAATTTTTATAATCAGACCCCTGAATCCATCGTCAGAAAATAATAAATTTGTTCCATTTCCAATAATATAATAGTTTACCTTATACTTTCTTATTAAATCAAAAACTTCCTTTAATTCAGTAATATTTTCAGGTTCAATAAATATATCTGCAGCTCCTCCTATTTTAAAATATGTATGTTTTTTTAAAGATTCATCTCTAAGTATTTTGCAATTTATATTTGAAACCAACTCATCATAAAGTTCATTAATCATCTTCGAATATTCCATAAAATCACCCTTCCTAAATTATATATACCTATAATTATATGTTCCATTTTAACATTTATTTTAATCTTTTTAAAGACATATTTTTTGATTAATATTTGTTAATTTAATTACTTAATTATTGACAGTGATTTGCCATAATGCTAATATTAAAGTATCAATATTAAAAATTCTTTATTTTTATTAATGTAATACTAGTATAATATTTTGGAGGTAAGCATGAAAGAAAAGTTACTGGCAATAATAAACAAATTAACTCCCGAACTAGATGAATTAAGTTTACAAATTTATAATAATCCTGAGTTAGGATATGAAGAATACAATTCTTGTAAACTACATAAAGAGCTACTAAGAAAATACGGTTTTAATGTAACTGATAATTTTTCAGGAGTAGAAACAGGCTTCAAGGCTGAATATAAGTCAAATAAGGATGGAATAACAGTTGCCTATATGGCAGAATATGATGCATTACCAGAAATAGGTCATGGCTGTGGTCATAACCTTTTAGGTACTGTAAGCACAGGAGCGGGAATTGTTTTAAAACAATTAATAGACGAAATAGGTGGTACAGTAATTGTTTTTGGCACTCCTGCAGAGGAAACAAGCGGCGCAAAAATTACATATGTTGAAAATCATGAATTTGATAATGTGGACATAGCTTTAATAGCTCATCCTGGTAGTGAATATGCAAAAAGCGGCACATCACTTGCATTAGAACCTATTCAGTTTGAATTTTTCGGACAAACTGCACATGCGGCAGCAGCACCTGAAAAAGGTATAAATGCGTTAGATGCTGCAATATCAACATTTAACAGTATTAATTCCTTAAGAGAGCACATGAGAAGTGATTCAAGGGTTCACGGGGTTATAATCGATGGAGGAAATGCAGCAAATATTGTTCCTGATTACAGTAAATCTCAGTTCTATGTTCGATCTGCTACAAAATCTTACAACCATGAATTGCTTGAAAGAGTTAAGAATTGTGCCAGAGGTGCTGCACTTGCAACTGGAACGAGATTAGAAATAACAAAATTTGAATTCAGCTATGATAACATGGTTACAAATGAAACTCTATCTAATGTATTCAATGAACAGATATACGAATTAGCTAATATCATTATGAATGAACCCCCAAAAAACACCGGTTCCATTGATGCAGGACAAGTAAGTCAAGTATGCCCTACCATTCATCCATATTTTGATATCACCAATGACAAGGGCATAGCTGGACATACCCGAGAAATGGCCAATTGCACTTTAACGCCATACGCCAAGGAACAAATGAAAAATACTATAGGAGCCCTTGTTATGACAGCTGTAAAAGTTATAACTAACCCTAAACTTTATGAAGAAATAAAACTAGAATTTAATAATTCAGTAAAATAACTCACAAGGACATCTGCTCCTATCACCGTCCAAGTTTTTGGATATAGGAGCAGATGCCTTTGCACGCTATCAGATAATATTTGTTTAAGTCCACCTTTCTTACTTTTTTAAGTCAAAGACAAAGCTAGTTCCTGTTTTCTGCTTTGAAATAACAGTAATACTTATATTATGTTTTAATGCGATTTGATTTGCTATAGTTAATCCAAGACCTGTTCCAGACTTATTTTCATCAGATTTTAATCTGTAGTATCT
Organism: Sedimentibacter sp.; assembly: GCA_032006665.1. Taxonomy (GTDB): domain Bacteria; phylum Bacillota; class Clostridia; order Tissierellales; family Sedimentibacteraceae; genus Sedimentibacter. The sequence goes on along the minus strand of DALZMP010000020.1, from coordinate 49,434 downwards.
GTCAAATATATACGGCAAGTCTTCATCAGATATCCCAATTCCTTCATCTCTTATTATGACTCTGCATTCCTTTAAACTTATATATATTTTGCTGTTATCAGTTGAAAACTTAATTGCATTATCAATCACAATCAAAAACATTTGACGTAGTCGACCATAGTCTCCATTTATTGAAAAAACATTACTGTCCTGATTGTATTCAATGTCTATATTTTTATGTTTTGCAATATTCATGGCACTTCTAGCTGCATCTTTGAGCACATCACAGAGATTAATTTCCTGCATTTCAATTTTAAAATCTGCATTTTGAAGTCTTGATAATTCAAGCAAGTCATTAACAAGCCTTTCCAAGCTTTTGCTTTCATTTAGCATTTGCCTGTGATAATCCTTTAGTTGGATGGGATCTTTAATTATACCATCACAAATTGCTTCTAATGAGCCTCGAATCACAGTCACCGGTGTTCTGAGCTCATGTGATATGTTTGTTATGAAATCCTGTCTTTGTTTTTGCATCCTTTCACTTTCATGGCTTGCTTTATCAAGCCTTTGACTTAATATGTCTATCGTATCTGCAAGTTCTCCTATTTCATCATTTTGATTTACATCTGTTTTTACGTTATAATCACCTTCTGACAACAACACAGCAGCGTTTTTCATCTTCTTTAAAGGTTTTGTAAAAGTTATTGCTAATAAAACCGATAACATAAAAGATAAAATTAATGCGACTATAATACTTATAAACAAAATTTTATAGCCATTGCTCACTGCTCTGTCAATTCCTTTAACAGGTGAATGTATGAGCAATGCACCAATTATTTCATTACCTGACTTAATTGGAGTACCGACAGTTATAGTTGGTGTGTCTAGTAGATCACTAAATCCTTGGCTAAAAGTAGTATTTCCTTCAAATACATCCTTAACTACAACGTCTGCATCCTCAGGCAAGTCAGAATAAGCATAATGCATATGAGCCATAGTGCCAGTTGTAAGCAAATTCATATTTTCATCTACTATCCAAGCATCATCCATGGCTATATCATCCAAGTTTCTTAAGTATACTCCAAGGCTTCCTTGAATGTACATCATTCCACCCATTCCCATCATTCTTTTTCTCTGCATACCGCCAAAATTTAAATCGCTATCCTCTGCCAATTCAGAAATTGTTTCTGCTATAGTTAATGCACGACTTTCTAATTCTCCTTTGTGTATATTTATTGCATTGTTTTTAAATAAGCCTATAAATACTGCACCTATTATAAAAGAAAAAATTAACAAAGCCGCAGAAAAATACACTGTTAGTTTGACTGCAATTTTATTTTTCATAATATACCTCAAATTTGTAACCAACACCCCATATTGTCTTGATCTCCCAGTTTTCATGTGCAAATTCATCTATCTTCGAGCGAAGTCTTTTAATATGTGAATCAACAGTCCTGTTATCTCCGTAATAATCATATCCCCATAGGCTGTTTAGTAAATTATCTCTAGTAAAAACTTTATTTCTATTTGTAGCCATAGTCCATAAAATTTCAATTTCTTTTTTAGTTAAAAAGACACTTTTTCCATTTACGGTAACAGTGTAGTTATCCATATTTATTTGTAAATTATCATATAAAAATACTTGATTATTTTTTTTATCTTCAGAAATCAATCTCCTCATTATTGCCCTGACTCTTGCCATTACCTCTCCCGGTGAAAAAGGTTTTACAATGTAATCATCCGCACCAATGTCGAGTCCCATTATCTTTTCAAAGTCTTCTCCCCTAGCTGTAATCATTATTATAGGGACATTGGAGTTTTTCCTAATTTCACGGCATACCTCAAATCCATCCATTTGAGGCATCATAACATCAAGCAGTACGATATCCGGACTATATTTATTATACATATCCATGGCTGACTTTCCATCATAAGAAATTTTCACATCGTATCCTTCACTTTTCGCATATTCCTCTAAAATTGAAGTTATTTGCCTGTTGTCATCTGCAATTAGCATTGTTGCCATATTAACCTCCTCATTAATCTTTTTAATTATATCATAATAAATAAAACATGTGACAAATTTGTGTTTTTAAATATAAAAATTCCATAATTTTTTTATATAAATGACATAGTTTTGCCACATCCATTTTTTATTATGAGCATAGATAATAAATAAAAATTTATGGAGGTAAAAAAATGTTTAAAAAATTTATAATCGTTGGATTGGCAGTAGTTGTTTTAGCAGCTACATCATTAACTGCATTTGCTGTTACAGGAAACAGCACTCCTGCTGAAATATTGACCAATATCACCGGAAGATCAACAGAAGAGGTTACAGCACAGAAACTTGAGTTAGGAAAAACATATGGAGAAATCGCAAATGATGAAGGTTTGTGGGAAGAATTTAATGACAAAATGCTAGAAAACAAAAAAACATTCTTGGACGAAAAAGTGGCTGAAGGAACTCTATCACAAGAAAAAGCAGATGAAATTTACGAAAGCATCCTTGAAAGACAACAATATTTCAACAGTAATGGAAATGGTGGTATGATGGGATACGGATTCGGCAATGGTAGCAGAAGCTGCTTGAGAGGCTGGCAATAAAAATTAATCATCAACTGAAACGCCCCTTTGGGCGTTTTCAGTTTTTTAACAAATAATATCATCGTTATAGATACCACTTAATTTAGCACCATTTGCTTGTCATTCCTATAGATTTTATGTAGGTTCAGAGATTTTTACATGTATGTTTTTAATTTCTACAGTAACGCTGCTTCTTGTACTGCTTTTGATACTGCTTCTACTACCCTGTTGTCAAACGGACCTGGAATTATGTAATTTTCTGATAATTCTTCGTCACTTACTAATCCTGCAATTGCATATGAAGCTGCTTTTTTCATTTCTTCGGTTATTTTTTTCGCCCTAGCATCTAAAGCCCCTCTAAATATTCCCGGGAATGCAAGAACATTATTTATTTGATTTGGAAAATCTGACCTACCTGTTCCAATTACTTTAGCTCCTGCATTTTTTGCTAAGTCAGGCATAATCTCAGGAATTGGATTTGCCATTGCAAATACAATCGAATCTTTGTTCATGCTCTTTATCATTTCTTCAGTAACTGAATTGGGTGCAGAGGTTCCTATAAATACGTCAGCACCCACCATCGCATCTTTTAAACTTCCTTGTAATTTTTCTTTGTTTGTAATTTGAGCAAGTTCTATTTTATATGGGCTTAATTGCTCCTTACGTCCCTCTGCAACTATACCTTTGCTGTCACAAGCTATTATGTTATTAACCCCCAAAGAAATCATCATTTTTATTATAGCTGTACCGGCCGCACCTGGTCCATTTAAAACAACCTTAATATCTCCCATAGATTTTTTAGTTAATTTAAGAGCATTTATAAGAGCTGCACAAACTACTACAGCCGTTCCATGCTGGTCATCGTGAAATACTGGAATGTCTAAAAGTTCCTGCAATCTTCTCTCTATTTCGAAACATTTTGGTGCCTGAATATCTTCCAGGTTAATTCCTCCAAAAACAGGAGCAATATTTTTTGCCGTATTTATTATTTCTTCTGTATCTTGAGAATCAACGCATATAGGAAATGCATCTACATTTGCAAAATTTTTAAACAGAACAGCTTTTCCTTCCATAACCGGTAATGCTGCCTCAGCACCAATATTGCCCAGACCTAACACAGCTGAACCATCAGTTAAAACTGCAACAAGATTTCCTTTTGCAGTATATTTATATACATCGTTTTTGTTCTCATGTATTTTCCTGCATGGCTCTGCAACTCCGGGTGTGTAAGCAGTGCTCAAATCATCTCTGTTTTGAACTTTTACTTTACTTATTACTTCTATTTTTCCTTTATTTTCTTCATGCATTTTTAATGCTTCTTCGTTATAATTCATTATATTCTTCCTCATTTTTCCTTTCATTATACTTTACATTTAAATGTTATTTAACAATTTTCTTATTATACCCGGAACTGTGATTTCAACATCCGGCATATAAACTCTTTCAGTAATGGTGTGGTAGTCCTTTCCCCAAGGACCAACAACTATAAATGGGGCTGATATTTCTTCTATATAGTCAAATGGTATATTGTATATTTCTTTTGGAGTTACCATGTTTGACATAACTTCATCTTCACCTTCTCTATCAGTACATGATGTATAACTGCCATCACATATTCCCATAAAATAGTTTTCTTTTTCTGTTTTAAGCCCATAATCATAATTTAACGTATTTTCAATGCATTCAACATATTTATCGTTGTTATTTTTGAGATAACTGTTATTGGTTGATGGATAGTATGGAGGAATAAAACCAATTACTACCAATGGTTCAGTAATCATAGACAGTTCAATTATAGATTTTACAATATAAATTCCTGCATCCTGTATCGTCATCTCATTGTTGCTGACCAGATTATATATTCTTTCATATAATTCTTTTTTTAGATTAATATAATCATTATTATTTTTTGCTGCTATTTTATCTATCTCTTCAAATGTATAAACTAAACATTTATATTCTCTTTTACATTTGCCATTCAAGCATCCATTATTCTTTAAAACATTAAATGTACGGTCATATTTTTCAATGACTGCACTAAATGATTCATTACAAATATTTTTTACCTCTTCGAGAATCTGAATCGGAGTTTTACTTTTTAAGAATTGATAATTTAAATATATTGCGCTATATTCCGGAACTGAAACATCATAAATTTCTTTTAAATCTCTGGCATATAGAACAGTAGGTGGTGGTGTAGTCATCCCCATATCTGTGGAACATAATTTTGGATTTAATTCTAAATCAGTGACTATTTGTGACATAATAGCTGTTGAATTAAGACCTTCCATTACATCACTGCCGTGAGCAATCCTACCCTTGACCACTATAGATGGCATAATTTTTCCAACTGTTCCTACAAACACTTTAAACTTATCTTTTTGTTCTCTGATATGCGGTTCCGTAATTAATATAAGTTTATAGTCTAAATCAAATCTTTCTTTTAATTCATATAACAGCTTAGCCGACTGTCTCATACCCGCCGATAAGTTTTCCTCATCATGCACTGCAACAAATAAAACATTCACATCTTCACTTATGTTTGAGGATACGGCATCAATATTAATAGCTATGCCTGCCTTCATATCATTTATACCTCTGCCAAAATACCAGTCTGGATTTTGAATATCTTTTTTTGCATCACTATCCACATTTATTGACCTTAGCTTATCTTTTAATTTATTTGGGTTTAATGCGTATTCTTTGATAATTCCATATGAATCGATTTCAACTGCATCATAATGACCGGTTAATATTATAGTTTTTTTTGATTTTCCCTTATGTAAAGCCCAAACAACAGGCCTGTTTAAAAAATCATTATTATAATACTTTCCACACAAATCTGGGTTTTTCATAAAATAGTTCTGCTCTTTTATTATGTCTAATATGCATTCTGCCATGTGGATTTCTCTCAGAGTTCCAGTATCACTTTGTACTGATACGAGTCTAAACAATATTTCTTTAATGCTATTATTCACGTTATCACATCCTATATTAGTTCATTCAACCACGTTCTTCCTGATTCTATCTGCCTTTTTACCTCAGAAGGAGCTGTCCCTCCATATGATACTCTGCCATTGATGCACCCCTCCATGCTTAAATCAGGAAGGGATGATATGCTAAGCCTACTATCAATAGTATACAGTTCTTCATCTGTCAAGTCCACAAAATCTTTTTGATTTACTTCACAATATTTGACCATTTTACCTACAATCTCATGGGCTTCTCTAAACGGTATGTTCATTTTAACAAAATGCTCTGCAATATCTGTAGCATTTAAAAAACCTTTATTTAATTGTTTCTTGATGTTATCTGTATTAAACTCTGTTTTTTCAATCATCTTTGCAAAGATTAACAAACTGCTCTTCAATGTATCAACCGTATCAAACAATCCTTCTTTATCTTCTTGAAAATCCTTGTTGTACGCAAGAGGGGTTCCTTTCATTACTGTCATTAGTTGAAATAGATTACCATATACTCTGCCGACTTTTCCTCTCAAAAGTTCTGCCATATCTGGATTTTTCTTTTGCGGCATGATGCTGCTGCCTGTACAAAAACTATCATCAATTGATATATATCCAAATTCTTGCGAATTCCAATATACAAATTCCTCAGCAAACCTACTTATGTGAATCATACAAATTGATGCTGTGCTCATCAGCTCAAGCAAATAATCTCTATCACTTACTGAATCCATTGCATTTTCAGTTACATTTTTAAACCCTAAGATTTCAGCAGTTCTATGTCTGTCAATAGGAATTGTTGTTCCTGCTAAGGCACAAGATCCGAGCGGGCAATAATCTACTCTTTCTAATGCATCTTTGAATCTCTGTATATCTCTCTTAAACATCTGAAAATATGCCATTAAATGAAACCCTATGGTAACAGGCTGAGCATGCTGCATATGTGTAAAACCAATCATTATTTCATCATGATATTTCTCAGCCTTATCAAGAAGAACATGCTCCATATATTCTAAATTTTCTAGTATCAAGTTAATTTCTTTTTTAGTATATAACCTGGTATCAACCGCTACCTGATCGTTTCTGCTTCTTGCAGTATGTAACTTTTTACCTGTATCTCCAAGTTTATTGATTAATAAACCTTCAACTGCCATGTGAATATCTTCGTCATGTACAGAGAACTCGACTTCTCCATTTTCAATTTCTAATTTTATTTGTTGCAATGTACTAACTATATTATTTTTTTCATCTTCTGTAACTATACCTTGTTCATAAAGCATAGTTATATGTGCAATGCTTCCCTCAATATCACAATCATATAATCTTTTATCAAAATTTATGGATGCATTAAATTCTTCAACTATTTTATCCATGCCTTTTTCAAATCTTCCACTCCATAGGTTTGCCATTATTTGTTTTCTCCTCATTTCATTTTCTTCATCAATACAATTAAATTTGAGTAATGTATTTTTATATATTTTTCTTTTTAATTATAGCATATTTCTAATAATCGACAAGCATTTTTTTGCCATTATTTATGTTTTGAGATATTGAAGAGTAATTCTCATAATTTTAATAAAGTGAAATTTCAAGTAAATAGTCTAAAAATTTAATTGGATTGTTGCACTAAGAAATTAGTTTAATGCCACCTTTTATTGCAAAAAACAAATTCCGGGCTTCGAAAAGCCCGGAAAAAGGTGTAAAATATGTTTATGCTAATAAATAATTTATCTCATAAGAATTATATTAGCGGAGATTCTTATCAATTAAAATTACCGCCAAATATTGAATGCATGATTCTCTTTTATTAATTTATATTAATAGTTTTTAGAAAGTATTTGGAAATGAGCCTGTGGATGGTCGCAAACTGGACAAACTTTAGGAGCTTCTTTACCCACATAAATATGACCGCAATTAGCACATTGCCATACAACCGATTCCTCTTTTTTAAATACTGCTTGCTCCTCTACATTTTTTAATAATGATAAATATCTTTCCTCGTGTCCTTTTTCAATTTTAGCTACTGATTCAAACAAAAATGCTATCTTATCAAAACCTTCCGCTCTGGCATCTTTTGCAAAATTAGCATACATATCAGTCCACTCATAATTTTCACCTGAAGCAGCATCTTTTAAGTTAGTAGCTGTATCTGCAATTCCATCATGTAATAGTTTAAACCATATCTTTGCATGTTCTCTTTCATTATGTGCTGTTTCTGCAAACAATGCAGATATTTGCTCATAACCTTCTTTTTTGGCTTTTGAAGCATAATAAGTATACTTATTTGTAGCTTGTGATTCTCCAGCAAAAGCAGCCATTAAATTTGCTTCTGTTTTAGTTCCTTTTAATTCCATAGTAGCACCTCGCATTTGAATTTTTTATGATATAAAATCTGTTTTTGTAACAGCTTCTAAATATAGGCCTCTCTTTAGCCCCTTAGAAATATACCCCATATTTTACAGTTTAAACATAAATATTAAATAATAGTGTACATGTCTTTGGCATCATCCTTCATTACATGTTCCGTAAGTTTTTCAACTCTAATTTTCATCGGTTTTGTTCCAAAAACTATTTCAATCTCATCTCCAACACTTATTTCTGTTCCTGGTTTTGCAGATTTTCCGTTCACTAGAACTCTACCTTGTTCACATGCTTCTTTTGCTATGGTTCTACGCTTTATAACTCGCGCATTTTTTAAATACTTATCAATTCTCATTTTGCCTCCTATCAATCAATGATGGAAATATTCTATATATTAATTAGAGACCGCCTTCAACTTCTCAGCCTGATCTGAAGTTGTTAATGCATCTATCATCTCTGTTATATCACCATCTAAAAATGAATCAAGTTTATATAATGTAAGTCCAATCCTATGATCACTCACTCTACCTTGAGGATAATTGTAAGTTCTTATTCGCTCACTTCTATCCCCAGAACCTACTTGACTCTTTCTCTCCTGAGCAAGTTCATCATTTTGTTCCTGTAAATACTTGTCATATAGCTTTGCTTTTAAAACCTTAAATGCTTTATCCTTGTTTTTCAATTGAGATTTTTCATCCTGACATGATATAACAATACCTGTAGGTATATGTGTCAATCTTACAGCAGAGTCAGTTGTATTTACACACTGCCCCCCATTTCCGGAAGATCGGAAAACATCAACTCTGACATCATTAGGATTTACCTGTATATCAATATCATCAACTTCAGGTAAAACCGCGACAGTTGCTGATGAAGTGTGTATTCTACCACTTGACTCAGTTTCCGGGACTCTTTGAACCCTATGCACACCACTTTCGTATTTAAGCTTAGAATAAGCGCCTTTTCCCTTTATCGAAAATATAACTTCTTTATATCCACCTATACCTTGATCGCTTAAAGACATAAATTCGGTTTTCCAACCTTGTCTTTCAGCATATCTAAGATACATTCTCAGTAAATTTCCGGCAAAGAGACCAGCTTCATCTCCGCCTACACCAGCTCTGATTTCTACTATAACGTCTTTATCATCATTAGGATCTTTAGGTAAAAGTAATATTTTAAGCTCCTGCTCCAACATTTCTTCTTTCTCTGCAAGCTCCTTAATTTCTTCCTTTACCATTTCTCTAAAATCATCGTCCAGCTTCTCTCTCAACATCTCTTTTGATTCAGCATGTTGATCTTTAACTTCTTTGTACTCCTTATATTTTGTAACTATTGGTTCGATTTGTGCCTGCTCCTTCATGAGTTTTTGCAATTTTTGAGAATCACTCAATGTAGCAGGGTCTGATAGCTTTTCGCTTAACTCAATATACTTTTCTTCCAAAAATTCTAATTTATCTAACATAATAACCTCTCTCATATACATTTTCACCGTTTTTATATTGCACCAAAATATCCTGTAATAACTCTATCATTCCCAGATAAGTCTTTATCTGTTTCGATTTTAGAGAATAATTCAGCATCTTCAAATATTTTTATAACTTCTTTTTTTTGATTATGGCCTATTTCTACAGCAAGTATACCATCTTTAGAATGCATAAATTTAAATACTTCTACTATTCGCCTATAAAAATCAAGTCCATCTACTCCACCATCTAGAGCAATTTTAGGTTCATATTTTGAAACTTCTGTTTGTAAATTTTCTATTACTGACGTTTCTATATATGGTGGATTTGAAACTATTATATCATATTCTTCAACTTCATTTATATTATTAATTTTATTTATATTTATAACATCACTAAAAACATCAGCTTTTATTATTGAAACATTACTTACACTTAGCCTATCAGCATTAATTTTAGCTGTTTCTATTGCTATATCGCTTACATCAACGGCAGTAACAAAAGAATTTTTTAAATAATATCCAAGGCTCAAAGCAATTGCTCCACTTCCTGTACCAATGTCAAGTATTTTTATTTTTTTATTTTTTTGTTTGAAATGATTCACAATATTTATTATTTTCTCTACCAATATTTCTGTATCCGGTCTTGGTACAAGTACACCATCTTGGACAAAAAAATCAAGTCCCATAAATTCTTGTGAATTTATCATATATTGCAAAGGATAACCTATGTTTCTCCTTTCAACCATCTCATAGTATTTTTCCGATACATTTTTTTCAACCTCTTCATCTTTATTAATATGCAAATATATTCTATCTTTGTGTAATAAATACGATAAAATTAATTGAACATCAAGAAAGGGATTATTATAGTCCCTTTTCTCAATAATATTTAATCCATCTTTCAACAATTTTTCAATTGTATATTTTACCATTTATCATCTTCTCCATTTTGAGGTATTACCCTCTTCATTGCTTCAATAGCCACCTCTATCATCGAGTCATCCGGCTCGCTGGTAGTAATTTTTTGAACCAAAAATCCTGGATAAGTGATTAATCTGGTAAAAATATTTTCGCTTTGACATCTACCAACATACTTATTTAACTCATATGACAATCCTGCGATTATAGGCAAAGTTGCAAGCCTTATAACAACTCTCATTATGGGATTTGGCCATCCAAAAAATGAAAACACTATAATACTTATTAACAACACATTTATCATGAAGCTAGTTCCACAACGCGGGTGAAGTGTAGAATATTTTCTTACATTATCTACTGTTAATTCTTCCATATGTTCATAGCAATGTATTGTTTTATGCTCTGCCCCATGATACATGAAAACTCTTTTAATATCATTAAGTTTCGATATTAAAAAAACATATAAAATAAATAGTGCAACTCTAACTATACCTTCTACAAGGTTTAATATAAAAGTATTCTTTACTATATTCTTTAAAAAATTTGCTAAAAACGAAGGTCCAAGTATAAATATACCAACAGAAAACAGCAGAGCTAAAAAAACCGAAACATATATTATTGCTGTGTCTGCTTTTTCTTTAAAAACTTTTTTTAGAAATTTATCTATTGCATCTTCTTCGTAATCTTCACCATAAAATTCAGCTGAATACATAAGTTCTTTTACTCCATTTATTAATGAATCTATAAGAACAAACGACCCCCTTATAATCGGAAGTTTTAATAATTTATGCTTAAAAATAGGTTTTATGTCACTCTCTCTTACTATTATCTCTCCATCCGGCTTTCTGACAGCAGTTGCTATCTTATCAGGACCTTTCATCATAATACCTTCGATCAAAGCCTGACCGCCAATACTAGTTTTTTTTATAGTATTTATATTATCTTTATCGCTCATATTGTCCCCTTTTCACTTATATTCACTAATTATACAATTAATTTTATTATTCTTCAAGAATTTTTATTTTTTAATTAATGTAAAAAATAAAGCTTTATAATTATATATTACAAAGCTTAATCAATTCTTGCAGTCTCATTCACTAATTTATTTGCTCATTTCGTTCCACAAATTAGAAACTAGTTGCAAAAGACCCAACTCCATTTTAAAAAAACACTCTAAAGAAATGGGACTAGGGCTTTTTTATTTTATTTTATTTTATTTCAATAATCTCATATTTTACAATTCCGCCCGGTGATGTTACATCGACAGTTTCACCTTGCTTTTTACCCAAAAGTTGAGTTCCTAAAGGTGATAAGTTGGATATTTTTCCTGCAACAGGGTCTGCCTCTGTAGCTCCAACTACCATATAATCCATAATCTCGTCATACTCTATATCTCGAATTTTAACTTTACTTCCTATTTGGATAGTATCCTTATTTTCCTCATTATGCTTAACTATTTTAACATGCTTCAAGGTGTGTTCAAGGACAATTATTCTTGATTCATTCTTGTTTTGCTCATCTTTAGATTCTGAATATTCAGCATTTTCACTTAAGTCACCCTCTGCCAATGCTATTTTGATTCTCCCCGATATCTCTCTCCTAATTTTACCCTTTCTATTTTCAAGTTCATTCACTAATTCATTATAGCCTTCTTCTGTTACTAATATCTCTTTTTCCATTATTACACCCTCTATACATTAATATTTTATAGAAAATAATTTTACCTATCTATATATTATAACCCATAATTCAAATTTTTCAATAGTTTATTAAAAGTTCTTTGTTCTATCTGCATACTTGTCCTCATATATTAATTACATATAATATTTTACTACAAGAATAATACGAGGTGAAAAAATGCATATTGTGAAAAACAGAACCAAGAGTTACATAGGACTAAGTACTAGTGATGTTGAAAATTCTAGACAAAAATTTGGCACTAATCAAATTGCTATCAGTAAAAGAAAAACATTTCTTCAACAATATTTTGAAAGTTTTGGTGACCCAACTATTAAAATATTATTGGTTGCACTCGGATTAAATCTCATTTTTTTTATAAAAAATTTTAACTGGTATGAGTCTGTTGGAATAGCTGTATCTATAATTCTAGCAACGTTTGTTTCAAGTATATCTGAACATGGAAGTCAGCTTGCATTTGAAAAATTAATGGAAGATGCACAAAAAATTAAATGTAATGTTTGGAGGAACAATCAACTATTGGAACTCCCTGTTTCTGAAATAGTTTGTGGAGATTTTGTACAGCTTCAATCCGGAGATAAAATTCCTGCTGATGGAATATTAATTGACGGTCATATAGATGTAGACCAATCAACTTTAAATGGTGAAACTAAGGAAGCTCACAAATATTCAGCTGCTAGCATTGATTCTAATGATGTCAATGAGAACGACTTATTAGATTCTAATTCATTATTTAGTGGAAGTGTAGTATGTAATGGAGAAGGAACAATGCTAGTACAAAGGGTAGGCGATAAAACATTTTATGGTAAGTTGGCTCGTGAACTTCAAGAAGAAAATCAGGACAGCCCCTTAAAACAAAAACTTACTGATTTAGCAAGAACAATCAGTCGATTTGGATATACAGGAGCACTGCTAATATTATTTGCATCCTTGTTTAAATCCATAATAATCGACAATGGTTTCAATATGGTTAATATTACTTCTTATATGAAAAATTCATATTTAATGCTGGGAGATATATTAAAAGCAGTAACTTATGCTATTACAATAATTGTAGTTGCAGTACCAGAAGGTTTACCCGTTATGATAACAGTAGTTCTTTCATCAAACATGAAACGAATGGTAAAAGACAACGTATTGGTAAGAAAATTAGTTGGCATTGAAACTGCAGGCAGTTTAAACATTTTATTTACTGATAAAACAGGAACTTTAACAAGGGGGAAATTGGATGTCATCACATTTATAGACGGAGAAAATCAAATATATGAAGATTTATATGATTTAAAAGTAAAAGAAGAACTTTGGAAGTATATTTACGTATCATCTGTATTTAATAATGGTTCAAAACCTGGTTATGATGGTAATGGTCAAGTGGCTATTGGCGGCAATACAACTGACAGGGCTTTGTTAAATTTTGCATTGTGCTATCCAGTAGAAAGTGAGAATATTGTACAAGTTTCTTCCATACCGTTTAATAGTAATAATAAGCATTCACTAACCCAGGTAACAGGGGATATTAATTTAACCTTGATAAAGGGAGCTACGGAAAAAATATTGCCTTATTGTACAAAGTACTATAATGCAAACGGCAATATTTACAAAATTGACAAAATGAATTCTATTAACCAAAACATTAAAGATATGTCATCTAAGGGAATACGGATTTTAGCACTTGCTACTTCAAACAAGGATATAGAGGAGTGTCAAAATAACAAATTCTCTGATTTAGTTTTAGTTGGCATTGTAGGAATTAAGGATGAAGTTAGACCAAATGCCAAAAGCAGTGTTACACAAGTATTAAATGCCGGTGTACAAGTTGTTATGATAACTGGTGACAGCAAAGAAACTGCAACCTCAATAGCTACAGAGGCAGGTTTAATAACTGCTCTTAATGAAAATCAAATAATAACATCTTCTGAATTAGATAAATTAAGCGATGAACAGATTATGAAAAAACTTCCAAACATTAAAGTTATAGCAAGAGCATTGCCAGGTGATAAAAGCCGATTAATACGAATATCACAAGCCATGGGTTTAGTGACAGGTATGACCGGCGACGGTGTTAACGATGCTCCGGCATTAAAAAAGGCTGATGTAGGATTTTCCATGGGCAGTGGAACTGAAATTGCTAAAGAGGCCAGTGATATAGTTATACTTGATGATAATTTTTTATCTATAGGAAAAGCGATACTGTATGGACGTACTATTTTTAAAAGTATTAGAAAATTTATTATATTTCAACTATCAATTAATGTTTGCGCTGTAATTATATCATTGATTGGACAATTTATTGGAATCGAAACACCAATAACTGTAGTTCAGATGTTATGGGTAAATATGGTTATGGACACTCTTGCAGGTCTGGCTTTTGCCGGTGAATCACCACTTCCTGAATATATGGAGGATAGACCTAAAGATAAAAATGAAAAAATCATTAACAGATATATGGCAAATCAAATATTTTTTACCGGTTTTTATACAACAATTTTATGTGTTTTATTTTTAAAGCTACCTCAAGTTAACAATCTATTCAGATATTCACCTGATAATAAATTTTTGATGACTGGATTTTTTGCATTATTTATGTTTTGTGCTATCTTTAATAGCCTAAACGCCAGAACCCATAGATTAAATTTGTTGTCTCATATATTAAAAAATAAAACTTTTGTTATAATTATGAGTCTTGTATCCATAATACAAATAATCTTATTATACTTTGGCGGAAGTGTATTTAGATCATACGGACTTAGCATGCAAGAATTAATGGTTATATTATCTTTGTCATTTACTGTAATACCATTTGATTTAATGAGAAAATCTTATTTAAGATTAAAACACAGCAAAGAAGAAGTTGCAAAATTTTTATAAATACGGATAAAAACAGTCGTTGAAAAATAAAGAATTTCTACCCATAAAAATACCTCCTAAAATAGATTCTGTAATTTTAATTAACTACATTATCTACTTTGGAGGTATCATATCATTGTGACAAATCTATTTCTTGTTTTTATTTCACTTTATATATCCAGCCCTCAGGTGCCTCTATATCACCCATTTGTATTCCGTATAATGTTTCATACAATTTTTTTGTAACCGGGCCAACTTCTGTTTGGCTGTAAAATACATGCATTTTCCCTTTATGTTCGATTCCGCCAATAGGTGTAATTACAGCTGCTGTTCCGCACGCTCCTGCTTCAGCAAATTTATCTAATTCGTCTATTGATACATCTCCCTCGATTACTTCCATTTTCAAGTACTCTTTTGCTACATGCAGCAATGAAAATTTTGTTATGCTTGGAAGAATTGAAGATGATTCCGGAGTAATAAATTTATTATCTTTAGTTATACCAAAAAAATTGGCTGCTCCAACTTCATCAATTTTAGTATGTGTTAGAGGATCAAGATATATGCAATCAGCAAATCCTTTTTTTGCTGCTTCTAGGTGAGATTGGAGGCTTGCCGCATAGTTACCTCCAACTTTGTTTTTACCTGTTCCATATGGTGCAGCTCTATCTACATCAGTTGTTATAAAGTTCACAGGATTCATTCCACCTTTAAAGTATGGACCGACCGGCATTCCAAAAACTCCAAATATGTATTCTTTTGCCGGTTTTACTCCAATGTTATCTCCTACCCCTATCACAAATGGTCTAAGATAGAAAGTAGCACCTGTTCCGTATGGGGGAACGTATGATTCATTTGCTTTTACAACTTGCATACATGCATCTATAAATTTATCAACAGGAACTTCCGGCATTAGAACCTTTTCACAGCTTTTTTGCATCCTCTTAGCATTTTCATCAGGTCTAAATAACTGAATTCCACCATCTTTAGTACTGTATGCCTTTAGTCCCTCAAAGCATTCCTGACCATAATGCAAACAAGTTGAACCCTCACTTATGGTAATTTTGTTGTCCTCTACAAGCTGTCCATCATCCCAGCTACCGTCTTTCCAATGTGAAATATACCTCTTGTCGGTTTTGATATAATCAAACCCCAATTCTGACCACTTAATATCTTTTTTTTGCATGAGTGAACCTCCTTTTATATAGCTTTTATAATTTGTTAATCTCTTCTGACAACAAGTATATACCTTATCATTATAATTTTCAATATATTTATGGTTAAAAGCAAGGAAATTATAATTATAAAATTATATCGACATATTTTCGACTATATGCTATTATAATAGCAATATGAATCAAATGATTTATATAATATTCAGAGTAGATAAGATGCGTTAAGTGTTAAGAGATGGGAGGTCGCTCTTAAACGAAGGACTATGGTCTGCGGTGTCTTGTCGCTTCCGCTGTATTTGAGGTTAAAAGCCCCTCCTATATTGTGCGGAAGTATTGCATTGCTCAAATTAGGAGGTTTTTTTATGAGTAGTAATACTTTAGGTGCAAAAAAATTTACAGCTTTAACAGTTGTTAGGGCTGGGCTATTTATAGCTATGAGCCTAGTGCTCAAGGTTGTCTTTGAAATATATATTCCGCTTGCCGGAATACCTGCTTTACGAATAAATTTTGCTCAGATTCCAATTATGCTGGCCGGTATAATACTTGGACCTGCTATTGGACTTTGTTCAGGAGCTGCCGCTGATATAATTAATTTTATGATCAAGCCGGGTGGACCGTTTTTCCCCGGATTCACTTTAGTGAGCGCTTTAAGTGGTTTTATTCCGGGACTTATTTTCAAATATATTAAAAAGGATCACAATTATAACATGCTCAACACAATATTCATCTCTCTTTTATCAGTAGGATTTGTTTGTGCCTTCATGATTAAAGGAATCATGTCTTTTGAGCATAATGCTATAATTTATAATGGTGAACCCTTGAGCTTTATCTATATTGTTGGGTTTATTGTTTTAGTTGCTGCATATTTGTACATCCCTATAAAACTGACATCATTAGGCAACAATAATTTTAAAATAGATAAAATCGTATTTACTGTTAGTATAACTCAGTTAATTACATCTATTTTATTAAACACTTATTTTTTATCGGTTGTATATGGTAAAGGATTTTTAATATTTCTACCTGCCAGAATATTAACTAATTTCTTTATGATACCTCTTTATTCAATTTTAATAGCATCAATATTAGGAGCTTTAAATAAAAGACTGTTAAAAGGATAAAAACAATTAATACAATAAAAAAAGCAAAAATTATTAATTAAAATAATTTCTGCTTTTTTAATATGTAAAAACTTAAAAAATAAATGAATTTTAGAATAATACTTTTTATTTTTCATTTATTGAAGTGAATTCTAAATAAAAAAATATTTGTTATTACCTTAAACATAATATATAATATAGTAGTATCATTATACTTAAAGAATAATTCAAGAGGTCATATTAATGAAAAAGGTACAAAAAATGCTGCTTATTGGACTTATTATAGTTGCTACATCTCAATTATATTTAAATTTTATAATTGACGGCTTTAGAGTATCTGCTTCTGTTATAATATTTCCAATTCTACTTATCACTTATGACGACCTCAATTCAGTTCAAGCTTCATTTGTCACTGCAATCATGGTTTTAATTGCTCGGTTTGCTATACTCACTATTCGAGGTGAAGAAGTAGTACAAGCACTTTATAGCGTATATCCGGGTTCTTTGTTCTATATAGCATATGGTTTTATATTTAAGTTTAAAACTTCCAGTCACAACTACTATTTATCAAAAATGTTTTTATTAATTCTTATGTGCGATTTTATTTCGAATGTTTTTGAAGTTTTATTAAGAATGAAATTAACGTTTACAACTGAAGATTTTACTTATTTATTTATATTGTTTTTAATTGCCGCAACAAGAGCAACTATAGTTTTAATGATTTTAACAATTATAAGAAATTATAGAATCCTGCTGACAAAAGAAGAACACGAAAGAAGATATCAAAATTTAATTCTTTTAACATCCAGCCTAAAAAGTGAAATCTATTTTATGAGAAAAAATTCTGAAGATATTGAAAAAATAATGAGCAGCTCATATATACTTTATGAAAAATTATCGCTGTCCAGTCAGAATAATGAAATAAAAAGCCTATCACTCAATATTACTAAAGATATACATGAAATAAAAAAGGATTATATACGTGTTATAAAAGGAATAGAAAGTATATTAGTTGATAAAATCGAATTAACTGAAATGAGTATAAAAGATATTTTATATATCTTAAAAGAAAGTACCTATAGGATACTTGAAGATAAAAAAATCAGTATTTATCTTGATTTTAAATACGAAGTAAATTTCACAACAAAAAGCCATTTTCAGCTTATGTCTATACTTGGCAATCTCGTTAATAATGCAATTGAGTCTATGGAAAAATCAAATAAAAATGGCTATGTTAAAATCCGTCATTCCATAGATAGCAATTATCACATATTTAATATAAGCGATAACGGTAAAGGCATAAATTCACAAAATTTAAGTTACATATACAGTCCGGGTTTTTCTACAAAGTTTAATTATAATACAGGTGATGTATATAGAGGAATCGGATTAACGCATGTGAAGACTTTGGTTAATAACCATTTCAATGGAACTATCGAGGTCACATCTGTCGAGAACGTTGGAACTGAGTTTGAAATTAAGATTCCTATAGCTGCTATGGAGGTGTACAATGAAGATTTACATTATTGAAGATGATATTACTATTATCAGAATGCTTGAAAATATTATTGAGGATAACGATTTAGGTATGGTTTGTGGATACTCACAAAATGGCAATGATGGAATTACAGAAATTTCAGTACTATCTCCCGACATAGTACTTGTAGATTTACTGATGCCTGAAAAAGATGGTATTGCTGTTGTAAAAGAATTAAAAAACATGAATATCAATTCTAAATTTATTATGATATCTCAAGTATCGTCAAAAAATATGATAAGTAAAGCTTACACAGTAGGGGTAGACTTTTTCATAAGTAAACCCATTAATATAATAGAAGTTACCACTATTATAAAAAATGTAATTGAAAAAATTAATTATAAAACAACTCTGGAAAATATTAAAAATTTATTTTCTAATGATGCAGCTATATTAAGCACTGTGGAAGATTCAAACGTAGGAAAAATAAAAAAAATACAATTAATATTGAATAAGCTCGGAATGTCAGGTGAAAAAGGAGCTAAAGATATATTGTCTATTTGTGAATACTTAATTAACAATAAGCAAAATATGTCTGACATCAACATTAATGACATATGTAAAAAACTTAGTTCTAATTCAAAAAATATGGAACAAAGGATACGGCGTGCGGTTTCTAAAGGATTATCTAATATCTCATACTTAGGAATAGAAGATTATATGAATGAAATATTTATTTCATATTCAAACAGTGTCTATAATTTTGAAGATGTAAAATCTGAAATGGATTACATACGCGGGAAAAGCAAATCCGGTGGTAAAGTCAATATAAAAAAATTTATAGACGGATTAATGATACATGTTGATAATTAAAAGAGCAGCTTTTGACGGCTACTCTTTTTTTGTTGCATTTTAATACAGGGAAAATGTTTTTTTCTGAAGATTATTGTATTTTTGTGATATTTATCATTATACTTATATCATATGGCACATGCCTAAAATCACAAGGAGGAAATAAAATGAAAAAGAGATTATCAATTTATGTAGTACTACTTTTAGTTGTATTATTTACTATGAGTATGCTGGCAGGATGTAGTCAAAAGCCTGCAGAAACTACACCTACAACTGAGCAGCCTGCAGACACTAATACACCAACTGAGCCAGAAGCGCCTGCGAAACAAGTTTTTGTTAATATTGGTACAGGCGGAACTGCAGGAACATACTTTCCACTAGGAGGAGCTTTTGCAGAAGTTTGGAATAAGGATATCCCAGGTGTAAATGCAACTGCTACAAGCACTGGTGCTTCCGTAGCAAACATTAACCTATTAAAAGAAGGTAATGTTGAAGCTGTTATAATTCAAAATGACATAGCATCATATTCCGAAACAGGTACAATTATGTTTGACGGCGATGCATTCCCGGAAATTAGAGGATTATGCACATTGTACAGTGAGCCGTTACAATTAGTTACTACTGACGCAAATATTAAATCAGTTGCTGATTTAAAAGGAAAAAGAGTAGCTGTTGGTGCAATTGGTAGTGGTGTTGAAGCAAATGCAAGACAAATTATAGCTGCTGCAGGACTTGATTTTGATAATGATATAGATCCTAAATTTTTATCATTCTCTGAAGCTTCAACTGGTCTTAAAGACAAACAGTTAGATGCAGCATTTTTAGTTGCTGGTATTCCTACTGCTGCAATAGTTGACCTTTCAACACAAAATGATGTGTTTGTTGTTCCTATAGATGGAGACGTTGCTAAAAACTTAATGGAAACATACCCATTCTATACAGAATTTACAATTCCAGCTGAAACTTACAAAGGTCAAACTGAAGATGCAAAAACATTATCTGTTAGATCAATGCTTGCTTGCAGTAGTGAATTGGATGAAGAATTAGCTTACAATATGGTTAAAGCAATATATGAAAACGGTGACAGAATCACAGCTGCTCACAATGTTGGAAAAGAAATAACTTTAGAAACTGCCCTTAACGGTATGGGAATACCTGTACATCCAGGAGCACAAAGATATTTTGATGAAAAAGGTATAAAATAAACTAAATAATAAGTAAAGGAATGATTTAAATTGAAACATACAAAGGGTGAATTTATCAGAATTATCATTATTTCATTAATTATAGTATCCTCAATAATTTTTATATTGGGATGTACCATTGAAAAAGGCAGAGTTTTAGTGATACAGAATAATACGACAGGTGTAAGTACAGAGTTCTATCTACCTGAAAACGAATTCTCTTTGGGCTATATGCACTCTGTTATGAAAACTCCGGCGGAAGAATTCTTCTATATAAATAAAAATAATGAAATTGTATTAGACAAAACCATTTATAAATCTCTAGGTGTAGGATTGCCTTTCTTGCCAGAGGAAGGTAATTTAACTGTTGAAGATGGCAAATTCATCCTTTATATGAATCGTTCATTCAAAGAAGTAAATATGATTATATCGCCTATTCCTAAGCATTGGCTGAAGATAGGCGATACAACATATCCACTAATGGATATATTAAAAGAACCTGACTGTTCAATAACAATATATGCTCACGATGCAAATATAATTAAGAATTTTTTTAATTTTTCTTCAGATATTTTAAACAGCAATTACTAATACTTTTCAAAGGAGGAGACAATATGACTAAGAAAACAAACAATGAAATTGTTCAAGATATAGATGAAAATAGTGTAGATTCAGCCGAAGTCGATAAAATTCTCAGGAAATATGACAAAGGCTCTGACTTTAGAACTTTATCAGGGATTTCAAATAAAATTGTTACTATAATACTTCTATGTTTTTCTTTATTTCAACTGTATACATCTATTTTCCTGGGAATGGAGCCAATGATATTAAGATCAATCCATTTAGCTTTTGGACTTTCTTTAGTATTTTTACTTTATCCAGCAAGCAAAAAATGGCCAAAAGATAAAATACATCCATTAGATATTATAACTGCAGTTATTGCTGTTATTGTATGCTTATATGTAGTTGTATTTTATAAAGATTTAGTTTACCGAGCAGGTAAAATTACCACAGCAGATATGTTTATAGGACTTTTAGCAGTTATACTAGTTCTAGAAGCTGCAAGAAGAGTAATTGGTATGCCAATGGTTATTATTTCTGTATTATTTATTGCTTATGCATTTTTAGGTCCATATATCCCTGGTAAACTTGCTCACAGAGGTGTTGATTTTAAAAATTTTGCCCAACATTTATTCTTTACTACTGAAGGTATAATGGGACTTCCTATAGGAGTATCCTCTACGTTCATATTCATGTTCTTATTATTTGGAGCATATTTGGAGAAAACAGGAATGGGAGAATTTTTTATAAATTTAGCAAATGCCATTAACGGTAGTTCACCTGGTGGACCGGCCAAGGTTGCTGTTATTTCAAGCGGATGCATGGGTACCCTTTCCGGAAGCTCTGTTGCAAATGTTGTTGGTACAGGAAGCTTTACAATACCAATGATGAAAAAATTAGGTTATAAATCTGAATTTGCAGGAGCAGTTGAAGCTACAGCATCAACAGGCGGACAATTAATGCCCCCTATAATGGGCGCTGCTGCATTCTTGATGGCAGAAATCACCAATACTCCTTATTTTACTATTATAAAGGCTGCTGCAATTCCTGCACTTTTATATTACTTTGGAGTTTGGGCCGGAGTACATTTTGAAGCAAAAAAACTTAACCTTATGGGATTACCTAAAGACCAAATTCCTAAATTAGGGCATGTCATGAAAACTAGAGGTCACTTAATTATACCTATAGTAGTTGTAATGTATTTGTTAATTCAAGGATTTTCTCCTATAAGAGCTGCTTTAGGCGCTATAGTAGCAACCCTAATTTGCTCATCTTTTACTAAGGATACAAGATTAAGCTTTAGAGATATAGTAGAAGGATTAATAAAAGGTGCAAGAAATGCCCTGACAGTTGTAGCCGCTTGTGCCTGTGCCGGTATAATAATAGGCGTAGTTACACAAACAGGTTTAGGTTTGAAAATGGGTTCTGTTCTGGTAGGAATAGCTCAGGGAAAACTTTTCTTAACATTATTTTTCACAATGATCACTTCTATAATACTTGGAATAGGAGTTCCTACTACGGCTAATTATGTTATTACATCAACAATCGCGGCTCCTGCTTTATTGATGCTGGGAGTTGATATAATACCAGCTCACATGTTTGTGTTCTATTTTGGTATTATAGCAGATATTACACCTCCTGTATGCTTGGCGGCAGTTGCAGCATCTGGTATAGCAAAATCCGAACCTATGAAAACAGGAGTTCAGGCGACGCGACTGGCTATCGCAGCATTTTTAATACCTTATATATTTGTTCACAGTCCTAGAATGCTGATGATTAACTCAACTCCATTGTTGCTTGTATTTGACATAGTGACATCACTTATTGGTATCACTTGTGTTGCATCTGCACTAACCGGATTCTTAAGAACTCATATGAATATTGTAGAAAGATTCTTATTTGCAGCTGGCGGTATATTAATGCTAATGACAAATGTAATATACGTATCAGTTGGTGCAGCAATGATAATATCAGCTTATTTTATACAAAGAAATAAACTCTCTAAAAATAATGTAGCTGTCTAGATTATAAAACATAAACTTCCAAAAATAAAAATGAATGAAACTAATTTAACTCAGTTTCATTCATTTTTGTTTATATAACATTTAGAATTTACCTCATATTAAAGATATTAATATTCTATAGTGTTATTTTTAGCACTCATGTTTATATTTTCGTTTTATACAAATAAATTCATAAAGAAAGTTATTATTCCTGCATTGAAAAAGTCAATGAATAAAGAACCAACCAAAGGAAGAACAAAGAATGCTGTTGGAGATGGTCCAAACTTTTCTGTTACTGATGTCATATTTGCGATACCATTTGGAGTAGCTCCCAGTCCAAAGCCGCAATGTCCTGCTGCTAATACTGCTGCATCGTAGTCCTTACCCAATGCATTAAATGTAATAAAATTGGCAAACAAATACATTAAGAGTACTTGTGATGCAAGCATTACAAACAACGGTAATGCCAAATCTGCTAATTGCCATAATTTTAATCCCATCAATGCCATCGAAAGGAATAGTGAAAGCGATATTCTTCCTACCAAATCAATTTCTGTCATAGGAACATCAAATGTTTTCATGGAATCAGAAATATTTCTAATAATAGCACCTGACAACATCGCACCTATATAGGAAGGCAATGTTAAACCCGCTTTTTTGAAAAGACTAGATATTATAGTACCAATACCCATGGCAATTAATATCTCAAAAATTGCAATATTAAAATTATTTTCAACTAAAGGTTTTGGGGCATTACTTAATTCTTCAAGCTCTACAAAATTTTCTTTTTTTGATTTATTTTTATTAAGCAAATTATGCTTTAATATCAATCTATTTCCAACAGGTCCCCCAATCATACTACCTGATATAAGACCAAATGTTGCCGCTGCCAGAGCAACTGTATTAGCTCCGGTTGCACCTGCTTTTTCCAAAAGCGGACCAAAAGCCGCTGCTGTTCCGTGACCACCAGTCATTGGAACAGAACCTGTTGCTAAACCAATTAATGGACTTAAATTAAACGCTTTTGCCAACAATACACCGATAATATCTTGACATGTTACGAGAACCAACGCACAAGCCAGGAAAATTGCTACTTTCAGTCCACCTTTTTTCAATACTTTAAAACTTGCACTAAACCCTACTGAAGTAAAGAAAATTGTCATAACAATCGATTGAAGAGTTGTATCTAATTCAACCTCAAAAATATTGCTTTGTTTAAATATTAAAGCTAAAATTGCAAATACCAAACCACCGACAACTGGTGTAGGTATACAGTATTTTCTAAGTATACTAAATTTCTTAACTAAAAATATACCTACTAACAATACTATGACCGATAGAGCAATCGATTGCACCATGTCCAACTTCAAAATCATAATTATTACCTCCATATATTTAATATTATTACTTACTTAATTAAGTATACAGAGTTACTACAAAGTTCTACAAAATTCGACAGTTTTTCATAATAAAACAAATCAATTAATTTGTTTTCGATTTAAAACACTATTTTTTACTTTTTTATATAATTAAGGATGATTTTGGAATAACTATATTAAACTCTGTCCTTCCAGAAACGGATTCTACTTTTATTTTTCCTCCCAATTCATCAATAATATTTTTCACATGGGAAAGACCAATACCCGTGGATGAGTTTCCAGTTTTCCTATCATATTTTGTTGTAAAGCCTGGATTAAATATATAAGGAATTAAATCGGAATCAATACCACAACCATTGTCAAAAACAGTAAGCAATATATTATCTGCAGTCATGTTTTGTACTATCTTTATTTTGCCGCTCCCTTTTATTGAATCAATTGAATTTGTTATCAGGTTGTTTAATATAGTAAATAAAGAATAATACTTTTTTATGTATATATTATTGTTAATGATAACACTTACTTCAATGTCTTTATTATTTTCATTAATGTATCTCTTACTGTTTCCCTCAATAATAAAAGATAAATCTTTAAAGCTCATCGTTTCATTTGTTTCAAATTCCTTTAAAAAACTTTCAAATCCTCCCAATACTCTATAATAGTCTTTTTTTATTTCATGTACATCTCTTGCAATATCCAGAGCACTTTCTCCTACCCCATCGTTGTTTATATTAGTTTTATACAATGAATAACTCTTATCCATAACATTTTCTATATCAGATGTAGATTTCTTCAGATAAAATAATTCCGCTTGTATATTAGAAACTAGAGTGTTTAACTGCATATATCTTTTTTGATGTTCTTTCTTTCTGATAATATTATTTCGACTTTCTATCAAAATAAAAACACCATAAGATATAATACTCCTAAATAGTCCTATTGTAATAATAAATTTAAATAAATATGAATTCAGATTACTTCTAATAGCAGACTCAGTTAAATTGCATATTACATCTATAGAAAATAGTGTTATTATTATCAAATATGGATTTTCTTTGTTCTTTCTTATTGTAAAATAACCTGCCAGAATTCCAAATAGAATATAATATATTGATGACGGTATATTTTCTATTAAAATGTTTGAGAAATTGGTATTAGTAGTAACATATTCTACAATAAATCTAAAGACTAATACTGAAAGTCCTGTAAAAACTGATAACAAATTTGTATTAAAATCATCCATTAATAAAAGTACCAGGCTAAAAACTACAACTCCAGCTGAAAATCTAAAGCTGCCGTCAAATGGATAAAAATATAATTCTCCCACAAGTGTTATTGCAATAACCGCAATTAAATATTTTTTTACATTATTCTTCATTATAATCCTCCTGCACTTAATAAGTATATCATAATATTAATAACATAAGTTATACTAATTTTTTAAAGTAATTTAATTTTATTACTAAAATTATTTGTTTTGCAAAGAATAATAATATATAATAATTACATAATTTTTTATAAATACTATATATAATTTCAGGAGGATTAATTGAAAATTTTTATTATTGATGATGATATTACTATTGTTAAAATGCTCGAAAATATAATTGAAGATTATGATTTAGGTAAGGTCTGCGGTCATTCATTGGATGGAAATTGTATTGAAGAAATAACCGTGCTGTCACCTGATATCGTTTTAGTTGACCTTTTAATGCCCAAAAAGGATGGAGTAGCTATTGTTGAAGATCTTTTAAAAATAAATAAAGATTTAAAATTTATTATGATATCACAGGTTTCATCAAAGAATATGGTAAGCGCAGCTTATACTGCAGGAATAGATTTTTTTATAAATAAGCCTATTAACGCTATCGAAGTTAGAACGGTAATCCAAAATGTTTCAGAAAAAATAAATTATAAAGAAACATTACGAAATATAAAAAATATTTTTTCAAGCAACAATGAATCTATTGAATCAAATTCCTCTGAAAATTTGCATGATACAAAAATCAAGAAAATACAACTAATTTTAAATAAATTAGGAATGACTAGTGAAAAGGGTGAAGCAGATATAATAAATGTATGTAAATATTTAATTGAAAACAAATTAAACTTATCTGACACAAGTGTACATGAAATAGGTAATCATTTAAATATAAATCCTAAAAGTATGGATCAAAGAATACGCAGGGCTATTTCAAAAGGATTATCAAATATAGCTTATTTAGGAATTGAAGATTATATGAATGAAATTTTCATGATGTATTCAAGTAGTTTATTTAATTTTGAAGAGGTTAAAAATGAAATGGATTATATAAGAGGAAGCAGAACTTCCCCCGGAAAAATAAACATCAGAAAATTTATAGATGGATTAATAATCAACATGAATCTTTAGTCAACATTGATAATATTTTAGAAATGCGTATAAATTACAAAACCCACGATAACTAAATCATGGGTTTTATAATTCAAATTTGATTTATTTTATGATTATTATATACCTAGCTCTTCTTTAACTTCTCTGAATGCATTTAAAGCAAAGTCTAAATCTTCTTTTGAATGTGCTGCTGATATTTGTGTTCTAATCCTTGCTTTTCCCTTTGGTACTACAGGAAAATAAAACCCTATAACATATACACCCTTTTTAAGTAGCATTTCAGCCATTTTTTGTGACAATACCGCATCTCCAAGCATTATTGGAACAATGGGGTGTTCGCTGTCTATTATAGTTAATCCAATTTTCTTTATTTCTTGCCTGAAATATTTTGTATTTTCCTCCAACCTATCTCTATATTCCGTACTTTCAGTCAGCATTTCAAGTACTTTAATTGAAGCTGCAGCTATAGCCGGAGCCAATGTATTCGAAAACAAATATGGTCTAGAGCGCTGTCTTAGCAAATCAATGATTTCTTTTCTACCACTTGTATATCCACCACTTGCACCACCAAGAGCTTTTCCAAGCGTACCTGTAACTATATCAACTCGACCAACGACGTCACAATACTCAGGAGTACCTCTTCCTGTTTTGCCTACAAAGCCTACAGCATGACTGTCATCAACCATTACAAGAGCATTATATTTATCTGCCAAATCACATATACCTTTCAAATTTGCAATAATACCATCCATAGAAAATACACCGTCTGTTGCAATTATTTTAGTTCTTGCTCCATCTTTTTGTGCCTGAACTAATTGCTCTTCTAAGGATGACATGTCATTATTTTTATATCGATACTTCTTAGCTTTACTTAACCTTACTCCATCAATAATACTGGCATGGTTCAATTCATCACTGATTATTGCGTCATCTTCTGTTGTTATGGTTTCAAACAAGCCTCCATTTGCATCAAAGCATGATGAATAAAGTATGGTTTCATCTGTCGATAAAAATTCACTTAATTTTTTTTCTAGTAATTTGTGTATCTTCTGTGTTCCACATATAAACCTTACAGAAGAAAGACCATATCCCCAATTATCATATGCTTTTTTAGCTGATTCTATTACTTCAATATTGTCTGCTAACCCAAGATAGTTATTTGCACACATGTTAAGAACTCCATCAACTTTAGTGGTATTTATTTTACTGCTTTGTGGAGTAGTTATTATACGTTCTTCTTTCCACAGGCCACTTTCCTTTATCTCATTCAATATGTCTGTATATAATTGTTTGGTTTCACCGTACATAAATTAACCTCTCTTTTTATTTTTTTGTAGTCCAATCGAGTATTACTTTACCTGATTTTCCACTTGTCATTGCTTCAAATCCCTCAATGAAATCGGTATAATGGTATCTATGTGTAATAACTGATGAAATATCCAATCCGGACTTTAACATTGCAGTCATTTTATACCAAGTCTCATACATTTCTCTGCCATATATTCCTTTAATATGAAGCCCATTAAATACTACCTTGTTCCAGTCTACAGTAGTTCCGGGTTCCTGAATCCCAAGCATTGCTATTTTTCCACCATGTGCCATGTTGTTTATCATATCATTTAAAGCCACTTCATTCCCAGACATCTCAAGTCCTACATCGAAACCTTCCTTCATTCCGAGTTCATTCATAACTTCAACTAACTTTTCATTTTTAATGTTAACTACTCTCGTTGCACCTATGTTTTTTGCTAAGCTAAGCCTATAGTCATTAACATCTGTTACAACAACATATCTAGCTCCGGCATGCTTTGCAACTGCAGCGGCCATTATTCCAATAGGTCCTGCTCCTGTTATAAGTACATCCTCACCAAGTAAATCAAAAGATAATGCAGTATGGACAGCATTTCCAAATGGATCGAAAATACTAAATATTTCTTCAGATATTGATTTGTCACAAAGCCAAACGTTTGTAACGGGTAATGCCACATATTCAGAAAATATGCCTGTACGATTTACTCCAACACCTTTAGTATCTTTGCACAAATGTCTTCTTCCAGCTAAACAGTTTCTACACTTTCCACAAACAATATGTCCTTCACCTGATACTAAATCACCTACATGCAAATCCTTTACACCCTTGCCAAGTTCTACAATTTCACCTACAAACTCGTGACCAATAGTCATTGGAACGGGTATGGTATCTTGTGCCCATTGATTCCATACATAAATGTGTACATCTGTTCCACATATAGCTGTCTTGTGAATTTTTATAAGAACTTCACCTTCTTCAACAGTTGGCACATCTACTTGTTCCAGCCATAATCCTGGCCTTGCATATTTTTTTACGAGCGCATCCATTTTAGCCATACAATCACCATCCTACAAATTTTTTGATTTCTTTCTATATTTATTATAGATAATAATACTATTATAATGTATTCATGTCAAGTGCCAAATATACAATATGTTTTCATATTATGAACATTTTAACAATTGTAATAATAATAAATAAAAAAAATACTGCATTTTTTGATGCAGTACGGTTATTCACATAATTCTTTTTAATCCAAAATCCAAATAATCACTTGAAACACAATGAAGGAATATTCCTTCTATATCTCCTTCTTTAACATTTTTATGCCCTTCCTCACCATGAAGATGCCCATAAACGCATGTATTAATATCATAGTTCTTCATTAATGAAAAAAATTCATTTGGCTCGCCTTCACCGTTAAATGGAGGGAAATGAAGCATCGCTATTTTATGTTTTATACTATACTTACATTGTTCTAATGATAATTTAAATCTATTTAATTCCCTTAAAAATATTTTTTCATTAGAAATTTCCTTTGAATGTTCATCCATGGAATCCCATCCTCTAGTTCCACAAACTATTATATCCTTGTATTCATAGCTGTTATTCTTTAAAAATTTTATTGTTTTCATTCCAAGCATATCAAGTTTGTTTGAAGTTGCCCACCAGTAGTCATGATTCCCCTTACCTATTATTTTATTTCCGGGCAAATCATCAATTCTTAATAAATCAATTTTTGCATCTTCAAGTTTTGTAGCCCACGATATATCCCCTGGAACCAAAACTAAATCATCTTGATTTACGGTGTTTTCCCAATTTTCTATAATTTTTTCCTCGTGGTCAATCCAATTATCTCCAAAAATATTCATTGGTTTCTCTTTTTTACTATCAAAATGCAAATCCCCTAAAGCATATATTTTCATATTTTATTCCTTAATTTATAATTTTATGAGATTGAATTTCAATTCCATATTTTTAGCAATTTCAACTTCTCTCTCCTGACAAGTAAATAAGATGACTTGTCTCCTTTCACTTTCTCTAGCAAGCATTTCAATCGATTTTTTTAATCTGTTTGAGTCGTACTGCACAAAGCTATCATCAAGAATAATCGGAATATTTTGATTACCGCTTAAAATATTACTTAAGCTTATTCGAAGGGATAAATACAATTGATCTATTGTTCCTCCGCTTAAGCTTTCAATATCAATATTTCGATGATTATTGTCCTCACTTATTATTGAAATATTCATGTCCTCATCTATATAAACTTCCTTGTATTTACCGCCAGTAACATAAGCAAAATTTTCACTTATAGATTTTCTCAACAAAGGCATAAAGTCACCTTTTATAGAATCTGATATTTCAATTATTTTATTTGATGCTATTTCAGCTACTTGGATTTTTTCCTTAAAAAATATAATTTTATCTTCATAAAATTCAATTTCTTCTTCTACACTCGCCAAACTTCTAATGCTGCTCTCTATTTCATCAATTTCCTTATCGATGTTGTTAATATTTATCTGAACCTGATTTTTTTCTTCATTTAATTTAAAAATTTTAATTTGAAGCTCTTTTTCATCAATTTCTTTCGTTTCAAAAATATTCACATCCTTAGTTTTAACCCGTAATTCCTCAATACTGTTTTTACCAAGCATAGTACTAAGAAAGTTTTCACAATATTCCTTTTTATTTTGAAGTTCAATAAATTTTTTATTTTGAAAAGCCACTTCTTTAAACTCATCAAAACTATTCATTTTATTAGCGTTTAGTATAACATTAAATCTTTTTTCTTCAAATGAAATTTCTTTATCCATTGTAATTAGTCTTTGATTTATTTCATCAACGGAGTTCTGAGAGTCAATAATTTCTTCTTTCACCAAATCCTTTTTATTATAAATCTCATTTGCTTTATCAATATTTTCTTTTGTAATTTCAAATATAGAAAATAATTTTAAATCTTCAAGCAAGTCATTCTTCAAATCATTATTAATTTTCTCCAGATTTACTAAACTCTCTTTATCATAATCTATCAGTCTTGTTTTTTCTTTTATAATATTCTGTTCATTTTGTTTCTTTTCATATGTATCTTTAAATTCAGTTATGTCGGAGCATCCTGCCTCTTTCAAAATTTCATCTATTTGATTTTTGAGCTCCTTCATATTTTTATTATAATCTGCATTTTGACACTCTATACTTTCAATTTCTTTTTTTGCACCTGCTACTCTTCTGCCTGATTTCATTGCCATAGCATACAAAGCAATGCCAAGTATTGCAATCGACAGTCCTCCATAATATTCAATTAAATTAAAATAATATGCAATATATCCAAAGTATCCTGCCAACAATATAAAAGCAGTTCCTATAAGAGATAACATGAATCCTTTTATATTTTGCGATTTTATAAATTTTATCATTAAATTATAATTTTTATCATTAAGAAGTACTTTAATTATTTCAATTTTATTGCTGTTTTCCTCTACCACCTCATATCCATTTACAAACCTGTTTATTTCATTATAATCATATATATTCAAGCTGTCAGTCCCAGCTGATATTTTTGCCTTAAGCTCGGAAATCTTAGTTTTATTATTTTCATATTTATTAAAATCATCGTTAATCTTAGTTATGTTAAAATCACTGCTGATGCGGTTTGATATGTCTTCTTTTAGAGTTTTAAGCTTTTCATCCAGCTCCTCTTTTTTAATTCTCAGGGCATGTCTATCATCGCGCATTGAATTTAATTCTTCACTTAATTTTGAAGCTTCTTCAAAATCTTTATCAGAGTATTCTTTAATATTATCACTTTTATATTGATATAATTTCTCATTTATTTCATCAAGCTCAGCTTTTACAGGAACAGCTTTCAAATACCTGTCTTTTTCGATTAGAAGTTCATGTGCTAATAGATCTTTACTGATTTCATTTACATGCATTTCTATTTCATGTTTCTTACTGCTTAATTTCTTTTTTTCCATACTCAAAAACATTACTTGTCTTTTTCTATTAAGAATAATTTCTTTTGTATTATTAAGTTCTTTCAATCTCAGAGCATACTGCCCTAATAGAGTCTTAGGATTGTCCTCACTTCCAGCTTCCTCTTTAGGTGTTTTTAAAGACGTTAATACTCTATCAATTGAAATTTCCTCATCTTTTGACTTACTAAGATTAATAATCTTATTAGTAACTTCAGCAGAAAGCTCTTTATCTGTTTTGTTGCCAAGCTGTTTGATGCTAACCGTATTTCTATATGATGTTTTGTTCATGTTAAAAAATCTGATACCCGGACATTCTAAATTTTCTTCACCTCCGGCGGAATCTTCAGAATCATCTACATCTTTATTAAATATTTTAGTTGTTCCGAGTAAAAAATCTTTAGAAATAAGATACTTGTTGTTATCAATACCATCTAGAGTTATAGATCCTTTGTATAGATTGCTGTCCCAAGGCTTATATTTCTTATATAAATTTATACCGTTTGTATCATCGTCAAACCCATATAAAATTGACTCGATAAAGCTATGAATTGTACTTTTACCAGTCTCATTTTCGCCATATATTATGTTTAATTTTTTGCCGAGATAAATTCTTTTATATGTAAATTTTCCAAAAGCTCTAAGATATAATTTGTTTATGTACATAACTATCTTACCACCTTTTCTTTTCTCAATGCGTCAAGACCTAACTTAAATGCTTCTTTTTCCAATTTATCACTAAGATTCTCAAATTGAAGCTTGTAGCTCTCGATTATATTAAATTCATTTTCTTCATACCTTTTTTCATCAGTGTTTTTATAAGAAAAGTTATCTTCAAATTCTATATAATAGAAAAATTGTCTTGATTCATTTTTTATTTCTTCTATAGATATATCCGGATTAACATTACCTGTCAAATTAACTCTAACGTAATCCTTAGTATTTGAAAATGTGTCACCTGAAAACTTAATTAAATCAAGAATTTTATTATATCCATATGTGCTGTCTATTTCTATGTCTCTGTTTATAAATTTTCTTTTAGCTATATTTAAAAAATCATATATCACGTTCTTTTTTTCAAGAATACCTTTAATTATTCCATGTTCATCACCTTCATTAAAAGAAAGTGGTTCAGGGGTACCAGAATAAGCGACATTATTTCCCAACTTATTATAGTTATGCTTTCCTCCTAATGCGCAGTAATCAAATTTATTCTTAACTAAGTCAATATTAAATCTTACCTGAGGTGTTTCTTCGTTTATATTTTCTGTATTACAATATAATAACAATACATTTATCTTTTCTTCATCAACTGATATATCATAAACATACTGGAATTTATGATTATCTGCATATTCATTATTCTGACTAATGCAATAAATGCACAAGTTGTCATCATTAAAATCAATTTTTTGAACATGTTCTGTATTTCTAATAAGAAAAACATTTTGAGGAAACTCTACGTAATCATACATACTATTTATATTATAGGGATCTTTGTTACCGCATGTAATAATTACTTTTGTATCTTCAATACTTTTAAATCTTTGTATTATTTTTTTAAGACCTTTATAATTAAAGTATTCTGATTCAATCATATCTCCGACAATGAATAAATACTTTATTTTTTCAACCTTAACAGTATTTATAATTTCGTCAAAAGTATCCCAAAGCTCTTCTCTTCTCTTTTCTCTTTCTTTTAAACTAAAATTATTATTAAATTTCATTCCCAAATGGATATCTGATGTATGTATAAATTTAGGTTTCATTGGTTGTCTCCCCATAATTTAATGTCAAAATATTTGAAATGCCACATGTTTACTTATATTTATAGTAAATCTTATACTACTTCTCAACTAACATCGTCCAATTACCAATAGTTTCAAATCCAATGGCATGATATATCTTACCTGCATTTGGATTATCATAAAACAGGCATAGTTTTTCGCAATCATTTAACGCATCATCACATAATCTCGAAACACATTTGGTTGCAAGACCACGTTTTCTATATTTTTTATCTGTAGCTACACTTACAACCATAGCTGCAAATTTATTCTCTGCTGAAGTACCTGCAACTGATATAATATCACCTTTTTCATCTTCGATATAGTAATATCGTCCAGAGCATGTCTTTATTGTATTACCTAACATTTCTCTATTTTCTCCGGATGTACCTAATTCTTCAATAGAATCAATAAAATCAGAAATTCTATCTACATCATCAATAGTCGCTCTTTTTATCAAAGTATCTCCAAATGACGTCAGTAATTTTGTTCTATCGATCAATGTGCAAAAATAATCATGTTTTTCTTTGCAATTTATCAATACACCTTTAAATTTATTGACTATATCTGATTTTCCGGATATAAGTTTTTTATTTTTATTTTCTCTTATAATTTGTTTAAAGTAGTCAAGGTCACCATAGTATGGTTCTTTATAATATGGGATGAAGTTATTGAAATATCTGAGCAACACAAATGTAAGATTGTTATCTTGATCGAACTCTCCCCATAATTCCATAAAGCTCTTATCAAATCCGGTGTTAAGTATGTCACCAATTATAAATAGGTTAAAAGTTGCTTCTTCTTTTAAATAATTTAAAATAATATTTTTGTCATTCTCAATTAACTTTCTAACCACATTGCACCACCCCATTTTTTATATATATTGTATCATAAAACATGAACATCTTCAATATATTACAAAGTTTTTATTCGGAAAGTTCATATAATTTTTCTAAATCTAATATTTTAACAGAAGACCTATATATATCTATAATATTATCATTTTGCATAGCTGAAAGCTCTCTGGAAAGGGATGGTCTTGTCACATTTAGAAATTCTGAAAGTTCCTGCCTTTTCATTGGTATATCAAATGATAATTTATTGCTTTTTTTGTATAATGATAAAAAATATACTGCAATCTTACCCTTTATAGTTTCTGCATTTAATATTTTCATCTTACTGTTTAGCATTACTATTTTATCTGACAAAATAGCCAGCATATTATTTATAAGGATTTTATGAAAATTACAACTATTAGGACATACCTCGATAAAAAATGTTTTGGGTATGAATAAAGCTTTGCTTTCTCCTGAACTGATCAAATCATAAGGAGAAGTCCTTGCCGATGAAAATATTAATGCTTCTCCAAATAAATCATTTAAACCTAAAGTAGTCACTATAACTCTGCTGCCATTATATTTTTGTGATACGAGATTTAACTCGCCTTCTAACACAATTCCAACATTTTTTATTATATCATTTTTCTCAAAAACAGCTTGATTGTCTTTATATTTTTGTATATTAGCTTTACAGCATGTAAAAATTTTTTCAATTTCAATTGAATTAAGTCCATTGAACAATTGATTTTCTTTTACTTTATAAATTATTTCATCCATTTAATTCTCCTACTCATTGTAACATATGTTACATACTTTATAACTTTATTTTATTATAATCTAATCAACAAGTAAAGAAAAATATATTTCAAGGGAGATATTATGAAAAGAAAAATAGTTAAAATACATGAAGAAAAATGTAATGGTTGCGGATTGTGTGTAAATGCATGTCACGAAGGTGCATTGGAGTTAATAGATGGCAAAGCTGTTTTACTTTCTGATTCATATTGTGACGGGCTAGGTGATTGTCTGCCGGAATGTCCTGTCAATGCAATTGAGATTATAGAGAGAGATGCTGAGGAATTTGACAAGGAGTTAGTTGAAAAGCGAATGAATGAAAAGAAATTAAGTACTGAACCATTACCATGTGGTTGCCCAGGACATCAAGCAAAGGAAATCAAACATAATAAAATTGAGTCTACTGCAACTTCAAATGAAAAATTTAGAATTACAAGCGAGCTGAGACAATGGCCTGTTCAAATTAAGCTTGTTTCTCCAAATGCACCATATTTTGATGGAGCACATATTCTTGTGGCTGCTGATTGCACAGCCTTTGCTTATGCAAATATTCATCAGGATTTCATGAAGGGTAAAATAACTCTCATAGGATGTCCAAAGCTTGATAATGTAGATTATGCAGAAAAACTATCTGCGATTATAAAGAATAATAATGTTAAAAGCATCACAGTTTTAAGAATGGAAGTACCATGCTGTGCCGGAATTGTAAATGCTGTTAAAACTGCAATAATTAATTCTGGAAAAATGATACCTTGGAGCTATAAAATTGTTGCAACCGACGGATCACTGTTAGAAGACTAAAGCAATTATTAAAACAGAAGGCATATTGCCTTCCGTACATATCTAATATTCTACATCTTTCAAAAACAACGCTTTGGCTGGTACCATAGAACCTGCTTCCGAGCGTTTTTTTGAATCTAATATATTTTCTACATCTTTTACTCCTAAGTTACCTTTTCCGGCTTCTATCAATGTTCCTAAAATTATTCTAACCATATTCCAAAGAAACCCATTTCCATTAACTTCTATTTCGATAATATTTTCTTTTTGTGAAATATTAATATAATTTATAGTTCTTACTGTAGATTTAGTTTTAGATTTTAATGTTGTGAAGCTTTGAAAATCATGTGTACCTATTAAAACTTCCACGCATTTTCTCATTGAATCTAAATTGAGTTTTTCATTTATATGATGAATATATTTTCTGTCAAATACTCTTTTATTCCCTGAATTATTAATCCTGTACACATATGTTTTTGATAATATATTGTATCTTGCATGGAATCTCTCACTTGCATCCTTAATTGATTTTACAAAAATATCATCCGGCAATTTATCATTTAATATTTTATACATTTCCACTGTATTTTTTTGACTTATAGTGTGAAAATTAGCTGTATAATTTAAGGCATGCACCCCTGTATCTGTTCTGCCGCATCCCACCAGCTGTATTTCTTCACCAGTCACTTTACTCAACACATCTTCCAGTTTACCCTGCAATGTATTTATATCGTCTGTTTGTTTCTGCCATCCTTTATATCTGCTTCCATCATACTCTATAATCATTTTAATATTTCTCATTTTTTTCTCCTGTATTTAGCATATACATATTATACACTAAATATAGTTTTTTACAAGTTCAACTATTTTTCCTTGATTGGCTTAAACAGCTTCTTTCAACGAACTATCAAAATGTCTGGAATTGTAAATGCTCACAAGTTCTTTCTCTGTAATATCGCCACTTCTTACATCCAATACTACACTACCTTTATCTAACATGATTATTCTGTCAGAATATTTTAATGCATCCCTAACATTATGGGATATCATCATAGTTGTTATTGCATGTGACTTAATTAATTCCTGTGTTTTTTCCATAATCAGCCTCGATGTTTTTGGATCAAGGGCAGCTGTATGTTCATCTAATAACAATAAATCCGGTTTTTTTAATGTTGCCATCAACAAAGATAAAGACTGTCTCTGTCCGCCTGATAGGAATTTAACTTCCGTATTAAGTTTGTCTTCAAGTCCTAAATCCAGTGTCTGTAATATATCTTTAAAATCATTAATTTTATTTTTATTTATCAATCTCTTCAAACCAAATTTCTGACACTTTTTATCTGATAAAGATATATTCTCAAGTATAGTAAGGGAAGGTGAAACACCCATAGAAGGATTTTGATGAACTCTGCCTATGAACTGAGCACGTTCATTTTCCTTGAGATTATTTATATTTTTACCATTTAATACTATGTCACCTTTTTCTTGTGATAGCACTCCGCTTATTATATTAAATAAAGTGCTTTTTCCACATCCATTAGCGCCGAGAATTGACGTACATTCACTCTTTTCTATACTAAGGTCAAATCCATTAAACACAACTAATTCATTATCCGTTCCCATATTAAAGCTTTTAGTTAAACCATTTATTTTCAACATTATAATGCACCTTCTCTTTTAGATTTTCTTATATTCAATAAACCTGGACTAAATGTATTGTAGCTTAAAAATATTATGACTATTAAAGCGCTTATTGCTTTTAAATCGGTTGCTTCCAAGCCTAAATCAACTGCATACGCTCCAATTATCTTATAAGTTATAGCACCAATAATTGCTCTTGTTGTTCCTTTAAGCTTTCTAGAATTCTTAAATACAGAATCTCCTATTATCACAGAAGCAAGGGCTACTACTATAATTGATGATCCCATAGTGATTTCTGCAAAACCTTGAAATTGTGCCATCAATGCACCGCTTAATGCAACCAGACCATTGGATAGCATTAATCCTATCAATTTATATTTATTGCAATTCTCCCCTAGTGATTTAACTAATGTTTCATTATCCCCTGTAGCTATTAATAAATATCCAATCTCCGTTTTCAAAAATAAATCCATTAAAATTTTTATAATTGCTACTATGACAATCATTACTACTATTACTTCCATGTTGTCAAATATAGAAGGATGATTAAATAACGGAACATTAGATTTCCCATTTATCCTCAAGTTTACAGAATATAATAATGTCATTGTTAAAATTCCGGAAAGAAGTGCCTTGATTTTCAATTTTATATTTAATGTATAAGTAATAAGTCCGGCTAATGTACCAAAGAAAAAAGATAATAGTGTACTTAAAACCGGTGAAATCCCTAATGTAATGAACCTTGCAAATATGAAAGCTCCAAAAGGGAATGTTCCCTCTACAGATAAATCTGCAAAATCTAATATTTTGTATGTTATATAAACTCCTATTGCAAGTATTGAAAATACAAGTCCTTGCTCCACTGCTGTCAGTATTAATGAATTCATGTTAAACTCCCTTTCTAACGATTGCTGAATGATTGGAGAGAACAATAGCTGAACAATTGTTAATCTATTGTTCCGCTATCATTTTCCCATTGTTCCTATATTATTCTGTAAATTCCGCTCCTGCAAATGCTTCATTATCTTTAGTAAATCCTAATGCTTCCATAACTTTTGTATTAACTTTTATTTCAAACTCTGGTGCTGATTCAACCGGAATATCTTTTACATCAATTTTATCCACAAGTATTTTTTTAGCCATTATTGCTGATTGTTTACCTATTCCGTAAAAGCTTATACCTTCTGCCATCATAATTCCCTCATCAACATGTGTACTGTCTGCAGAAACAGTAATTAACTTATTCTCCTCAGCAAGCTCTGCAACTAACGATATTGCTGAAGCTACTAGATTATCAGTAATTATATACAATCCATCAGCCTTTTTTGCAATTGTATTCATTGCTTGTGGTATATCGTTAACTGTTGTTATTCCTAAAGTTTCTATAGTAATTCCTAATTCTTTTGCTATTTCCTTAGTTTTATTAACCTGAACTTCTGAATTTGATTCTCCGGTATTATAGATAATACCAACTGACTTAATATCTTTCTTTAATTTAGTGAATAATTCCAAGTTTTCTTTTATTGGTGCTGCATCATCTACACCGGTAATATTATTATCTGTAATATTTCTGTCTGTAACTAACTGCGAAAATACAGGGTCTGTAACTGCTGTAAATACCATAGGAATGTCAGTACCTTCTATTGCTTTTTTTGCTGCTTGAGAAGTAAGAGTTGCAATTGTAAATATCAAATCAACATCATCTTTAACAAATTTTTCAGCTATAATTTGAGCATTTGAAATATCACCTTGTGCATTTTTTTCATCAAAAGTTGCATTAACGCCCAATTCTTTCATTTCATCTATAAAGCCCTGTCTAGATGCATCTAAAGCCGGATGTTCAACCAGCTGAGATATTCCTATTTTAAATTCCTTCGTTTCCTCAGTTGTAGGTGTTTCTTCAGAACTTTCTGCTGCCGGCTGAGCACAGCCTGTTAAAATCATAGGTATACATAATGATAATGCTAATATTTTTTTTATTTTATTGAAATTCATAATAATCCTCCAAATATATAGATATTTTTATTATAAAAACTTTGGCCAAGTTTAAATACAAACTTAATTGATGCTGATGGATATCGCAGTCTCGTTCACCAATTTATCCGCTCACTTTCGTTCGCATAAATTGGGAACTCGTTGCGTTTGACCTACCGCTATTTTTTCTTCCCTCCGGTCGAATGATAGGGTTAGGGCATAAAAAAAATCTTTCATTCCTATAAACACATTTACAATGTAAATGTACTTATAGGGACGAAAGATCCGCGGTACCACCCTAGTTATGATATAAAAAATCATCACTCTTCAGAGTCAATTAACTCTTAACCCTGTAACGTGGGTACACGTGTTTGTCTACTCGGACATCCTTTTAACAAACCTGCTCCATAGTGTATATTATATTTCTTCGTTATCGGCTCTCAGCAACACCAATTCTCTGTAAACGTCTAAAATACTTTTCTCTACTTCAACGCTTTAATTATTTTTATTCATAATACACTAAATATATACCCCTGTCAATAGTTTTTTTATTTATTTTTATCCAATTTTTTCAGTATTTTTTAAACTATAATCACTTTTATTGTTTAAATACTAATAATTACTCATTGTAATTTTATCTGCAAATTTTTATATTTGTATTAACATTAAGAGAATTTATATTTACGTCAAAAATAATTTTTTTGGTATTCTTTGTTCTTGAAATTAAATTATCTATTCCACTTTTTTCATTATTGTCGTGAATTTTAATAATAAATTTTGATTTATCCACCATATATTTATTTCTTTTTACTATGCAGTCATTTGTGTAATGACATTGGAGCAAAGTTTCTTTATCGATTTTTTTCATAATGGAAAAATATCTGTCCCTCTGTAATTCCGTCCAGTTTGAAGATAATGTCTCATACGGAAGAACACATTCAATAATTATATTATGATATTCTTTTTTAAGTTCAAGTAGTGCCTCAACTGCACATTGTTCAACACCAATATTCACACCACTCATAAAATGAAGAACATGAAGCTGTACAACCATATATAAAAATCTTTCTTTTAGTTTTGATTTTAATTCTATATAATAGTGGTTGTCCAAATATTGGTTTTCCAGATAATCACTGATAACACAACAAGTTTTCAATTGCATAATTTGTCACCTCAGGCTAAATTAAAATTAACGCATATAATTTATACGCTGCCAGCGTACTATTACAATTATAGCTTATTTAATACTCTCAATGCAATAGTTATTATATAAAAAAGGCGGTGTAAAATGGAAAAAAATATTATGCAACAGATAGGTAAGAGGTTGCGCAGACAAAGAGAAAAAATTAATATGACACGTGAAGAATTTGCAGAAAAAGCTTGTATTTCACCTCAATTTTTAGCAGAAATAGAAAATGGAAAAAAAGGTATGTCTGTCGATACTCTGTATAAAATATGCCATAATTTTAATCTTTCTACTGACTATCTTCTATTTGGTCGACGTTCGATTGAATCTAGTAATCTGTCCGAGCCATATTCTTCATATGCAGAAGATATTATTGAAATAGTAAATAATATAATATCAGAATCACAAAGCAAATAGATGCATTAGTTTACATTAAGTGCGTCTTTTTTTGTACAACCTTTCACAAAATTTAATTATTTAAATATTTTAAATTAATATATTAGTATAACTTTAAACTATATCTATCATAAACTTATTGAAAATGAATTTCACGCATTGTATAATTAGGGAACTAAACTTTAGAGGTTAAGAAATGAACAAAACAATAGGAATCGTTGC
Organism: Sedimentibacter sp.; assembly: GCA_032006665.1. Lineage (GTDB taxonomy): Bacteria > Bacillota > Clostridia > Tissierellales > Sedimentibacteraceae > Sedimentibacter. Next base: position 7,606 of record DALZMP010000020.1, on the reverse strand, counting down.
ACATGTTGATGCTGGCAAAACTACATTCATTGAACAAATACTTTATAATACAAATTCAATACGAGAAATCGGTAGAGTGGACAAAAAAAACACAGTCCTCGACTATCATTTTATAGAAAAACAAAGAGGAATAACTGTATTTTCAGATCAAGCCTCTTTAAAATACAATGATTCTACTATACATATAATTGACACGCCTGGACATGTTGATTTTTCATCAGAAATGGAAAGAGCTTTAAAAATCCTGGATTGTGCTGTAATAATTATATCTGCTGTTGAAGGTATCCAAGGACATACAGAAACAGTTTGGAATTTATTGAAAAAATATAACATACCAACTATATTTTATATTAACAAGCTTGATAGAATAGGCTCTGACTTTTACAAAACTTATGAAGATATATATATTAACTTTACAAAAGATGTATGTATTTTTTCAAAACCCGCTGTTGAAGACACAGAATCATTCTCTTCTATTGTACCGCTGTTTAGTGACAATAATTATGATACAAGTATTGTTGATTTTTTAGCAGAAAGAAATGATTTTTTATTAGAAAAGTATTTAAATGATGAAAATATTACTTGTTCTGAGATAAATGAGAGTATAAAAAAACAATTTATATTATGTAAAATATACCCTTGCCTTTGCGGATCAGGATTAAAAAATATAGGGATAGATTTATTTCTGAACTTCATAGATCAATTTGTATACACCAATTATTCATCACACGATGATTTTGGAGCTCTTGTTTATAAAATAAAACACGATGAAAATAATAACAAATTAACTTATATAAAAGTTATATCTGGGTTTATTAAAGTAAAGGACACCATTACCCACGACATAGGTGGTGAAATAATTGAAGAGAAAATAAATCAAATTAAAATCTCAAATGGTTCAATATTCAATTCTGTTAATTCTCTTTCAGCTGGTGAATTTGGAGTTTTGGTAGGAATAAATAGCTCATACATAGGAGAAGGACTTGGAATATGCAATGATTTCATAGACTATTCGCTAAAACCGGTTATGCAATCTAAAGTGATTTTTGATTCATCTCTCAATCCAAAGGATGTACTAAATATTTTTCAACTATTAAACACTGAGGACCCTTCCCTTGGCATTGAATGGAACGATACATTGTCTCAACTTCAAATTAACGTTATGGGTGTTATACAACTCGAAGTCCTGAAGCATGAAGTAAAAGAGAGATTTGGAATAGATGTTGATTTTGAAAAACCCGAAATCCTATATAAGGAAACCATAACTAATGACACCTTTGGCTTTGGGCACTACGAACCATATAAACACTATGCGGAAGTGAAATTTAAAATAACTCCGGCCAAAAGAAATTCAGGCATAAACTACTCAAGCAACATAAATCACGATATTCTTTATCCAAGATGGCAAAAACTAGTTTCCAAGCTTGTTGTACCTGCATGCAGAAGGGGTATTTTAACAGGTTCTCCTGTTACTGATATAAATATTGAACTTATAAAGGGGGCTTCCCATATTAAACATACTTCCGGAGGAGATTTCAGCCAGGCTACTTATAGAGCTATTAGACATGGACTTGAAAATGCTGAAAATATTTTATTAGAGCCATATTATAAATTTAAAATCACTGCTCCGCAAGATTTATGCGGTCGAGTAATGACAGATATTACAAAAATGCACGGCATCTTTAGTTTACCCATGACAATTGGAAACAACAGTATTATAGATGGTAGAATTCCTGTAGCATCTTCAATGAACTATGCATCTGAACTGTCATCATTTACTAAAGGCAAAGGAAATATATCGCTTATATTTGATGGATATGATGTATGTCATAATCAAAATGAAATTATAGAAAAATACAATTATGATAGTACATCAGACCCTGAATTTACATCTAACTCCATATATTGCAACAAAGGAAATGTTTATTCAATCCCTGGTAATGAGGCAGAAAATTATAGGAGGGGTTAAAAAAGTGAACCTGTGTTGTTGCTAAAGCTGCATCCTAATATTTAACTTTTCCTTTTCCCATTCCTCTTTCTATTATACCCTTTTGAATATCGTTAATTTTTTTAATTATATTATTTGTATCTGCTTTTAATTTACCATCGTATTTCAAAAACTCACCTTGTACCATTGTATATTTTATATTATTTGATACAGAGCTATATATTATTGAAGTTAATGGATTATATATTGGAGATGTATTCAACATATTTAAATCCCATATTAATAAATCGGCCTCACACCCTTCTTTTACCCTGCCTGTATTAAAATGCAAAGCTTTATGCCCATTCATAAGTGCTTTCCAAATTTCCAAAGTATCAAAGCTTTCCGAATCACCTGAGATAAATTTTCCATTTAAAGCAAAGAGTCTCGCTTGTTCCAATGGGCTTAAGGTATTAGAGCTTGCAGCACCATCTGTACCAAATGAATAATTTATTTTATCTTTGAGCTTATATATATTTCCTTGTCCCATACTTAATTTCATGTATGTTTTGGGGCATATAGCAAAGTTTACATTATGGTTTAAATATTTTAAATCATCTTCCGTTGTCCAAAGACCATGTGCAATTATTACGTCTAAATCAAATGCACCACTGTCATATAAAACCTCTACCGGAGTTTTACCAGTTATTTTTATGCTATTATTCACTTGCTCTTTTGTTTCCGAAATATGTATATGTATTCCTACATTTAAAGATTTTGCAGTATCTACTATTTCCTTTAGTATCTCACCGGGACATGTGTATGGTGCATGTGGGCCAAATCTTAAATTTATTCTGCTATTTTTACCGTTAAATTCTCTTATAAATTTTTCTGCATTTTCTAACTGTATTTTATAATCATCTGCTAAACCAAATATAGTTGGCGCAATATCTCCCCTGATTCCAATATCATCAACTGCTCTATACACTGATTCTTGACCGAAATAGTGGTCAGCAAATGATGTAACCCCATTATTTATCATCTCAGCAGATGCCAGCATTGTTCCCCAATATATTTCTTCTTCTTTCAGCTTGCTTTCATATGGAAATATTTTTTTATTAAACCAATCATCTATGGTCACATCTTCTGCAATTCCTTTTAAGATATTCATTGGTGAATGTGCATGAAGATTTACAAAGCCGGGAGTTATGTAGTAACCTGAACAATCTATCGTTTCATAATCTTCTGTTTTCAGATCATCACTTTTAGATAGCTTTTCAATTTTACCGTTTGATATATATACATTAGTACCTTCTGTTATGTTTCCATTTTCATCTATAATTGTCCCGTTTTTTAATAATATTTTATCCATTTCGACCTCCCCTTTTTTTTATTATGACGTGTTGGAATTGTTTAGATAATATTATACCATATAAAAGAAAAACAATTATACATTTTTCGTAATATTGTTCTTAAATTGTTATATATTTTTATAGTTTAAAATTTAATGGACACCACAAACTTGTATTTTTTTCTTAATAGTTTGCTTTTATGAATTGTATTTGGTATCATATTATTAATAGTAACATTAAAAAATAATAAAAAGGTGGAGGTAATAATGAGCCAAACATTTTATATAACATTAATTTCAAATTTTGAATTTATATGCTCAAAATTCCAAAGGTTACAAAATGGGTAATCAAGAACAAAAGCATCAAAGACGTATTCGATACAAAGGAACTCATCCAAAAACATTTAAAGAAAAATATAAGGAACTTCAACCAGAGAAATATGCTGATGATGTGGCAAAGATTATTCAAAAGGGCAATACGCCTGCTGGTATGCATCGTTCAATTTGTGTTAATGAAATATTAGAATTCTTGCAAATCACTCCTGGGCAAACCGGGTTAGATGCAACACTAGGTTATGGTGGTCATACATTAGAGATGCTAAAATGTTTAGATTCAAAAGGTCACTTGTATGCACTTGATGTTGATCCTATTGAATTACCGCGTACTAGAGAGCGCTTAAACCATTTAGGTTATGGTTCTGAAGTTTTAACAATAAAACATATGAATTTTTCTAATATAGATCAAATTTTTTTAGAATCAGGACCATTTAATTTTATTTTAGCAGATTTAGGTGTTTCTTCAATGCAAATAGACAATCCTGAAAGAGGATTTACTTTTAAGAGTGAAGGACCATTAGACTTACGACTTAATCCTGAAAAAGGTATATCTGCAGCAGAACGTCTAAAAACTATTTCACAAGATGAATTAGAAGGTATGTTGTTAGAAAATGCAGATGAGCCAAATTCTAAAACTATCGCCCGTGCTATTGTTTCAAAAATAAAAAAGGGAACAGATATATCAACTACGACTCAGCTCCAACAAATTATTAAAGAAGCTCTGAAATTTATTCCAGAAAAAAACAGGAGCGATGAGATTAAAAAAGCCTGTCAAAGATGCTTTCAGGCGCTGCGAATTGATGTCAACAGTGAATTTGAAGTGTTATATGAATTTTTAGAAAAGCTTCCTTATGTCCTCGCTGAAGGCGGACGAGTAGCTATACTTTCCTTTCATTCAGGAGAAGATCGTTTGGTTAAAAAATCTTTTCAGCACTTTTTCCGTGAAGGTATCTATCGTGAAGTAGCTCCCAATGTTATTCGACCATCAGCAGAAGAGTGTAATTCAAATCCTCGTGCTCGTTCTGCAAAATTGCGCTGGGCTATAAAAGCTTGATTATAAGTTACACAACTCCACACATGTGGAATGTGTTTTTGCGATTTAAATGTTATAATTTAATAGAAGGTGCGAGCGATGAATCAGCATAGCTGATTTCCTCTTCAACCTTGCTTGCCTAGGCATATAGCACCTCTTTTTTATAACAGATTATTTTATTATAATTATGCTTGAATCTTCAATATAGCTTACTATTAAGTATAACATTTTTTGCAGCAATATCAACCCAGTAATTTCCATAAATTTTCTAAAAATTTGGGACGATTGAAACGTACTCGCGTCCTTCCGCGTCCTTATAAAATTGTAGTAATTTTTTGTATAATATGTGTAACATTAATTAAACATGTGAATATAATATAACGTGTCCCACTGATATTTTCATTTTGATACAAATTACAATGAATAATACAAATCTTTCATCTAAATTTTTTTTACTAAACGAATCAATATTCGCTGTGAGGTACATCATCAAGAAAAAAAAAGCCCCAAAAGTACCATTATTGGTTGAAAAATAAGGATAAGCATTTTCTGCTAAACTTTCAAATATTAATTTATTAAGTGTATAAACATCAGCACAGTAAATGAACATATAATACAAAACCCACATAGATAAATCAACAATAAATTTATAAATACAAAATCAGACCCAATTGTGACTCCGATACACGTCCCTACTATTCTCCATGTTGTTATAAATGCATAAATATAAGAAATTTAGTAGCAAAAAAACCACAAAAGTGTATCCAAGTCAAACAAAATAGCAAACATTCTTGAAAAAGTGTGATTTGATAACTAAAATAACTTGAAAAATAAACAATTATACAAATTTTTCAAAATAACGCATGTTTAATCATAAAATGTATAAAATAAGCAATAAAACCTACTTTATTATGTAAATACATTAAAACAACAAATCAAAACCTAAACTCTTATTTTCTATTTAACTGCATTTGAAACGAAATAGTATCCTACCATATATATTAAAAATAAATATATTAATAATGCCGCAAAATAAATTGCAAATCTAATACGTTTTAATTTAAGAGTGCGAAAGTAGTCACTTTTGAAAATTGCATATGCTATAGTTGGTATAAAAAGAGTAATAAGTATTATTAATTTTCCTATATAATCGCCACCACTGAAAAGCATAAACCATTGTATTATAATTATTATAGGTAATGCAAAATACAATACAAAATACAAATATAAATCAAGCAGTTTATCTGTTCTTTTTGTACGATGATATAGTTTTTTACCTTCACATATATTTTTTTTATTCTTGTAAATCCAATATGGTGTTTTACCAAAAATCGGAATAAAAATAATAAGAATTAATAGTGGAATAATTATTTTAATAAAATTATTACTGATATATATTCCACTAAACTCATGGGCATAAACAATACTCGCATATATAAATATAGCTATCAGTATGCTCAAAATTCTTTTAAGTTTATTTCTATTCCAAACACTTTTTACCATTTCATATTGTTGTCTATCATTGTCACAATGGCACAATATATTCTCAGTAGATTTTTTACAAAATACAATCATTTTATCGTTTTTTAATACATACTTCCAACCCATTTTCTTAATACTTGCAATATATTTTTTTCTATCTCCATAAATCGACAAATCAGATTCATTAAATATAACAACCTCAAAATCGAGTTCTACCGGATTAATTTTATCAAAATAATGCTTTCCGGTGCTTATAAAACTAATCATATAACCCTTACTAGCCATTTCTTTAAAATAACTTGCTAAATTCTTGTATGACGACACCGAACCATATCTAACATTTTTCTTCATAAAATAACTCCCTCGTTAAGTCAGGGAGTGTCAACTAGACACTCCTGATTTGTACATCTTCTTTTAAAATTTTAATTATTTCTAAAATCCTTATTTTATTTATTTCTTTTTTAAAAAATTTGCTCTTTATTTAAGACCCATCCCCTAAAACCCCTATTGCTATATAAAATTTTTACTATTTAATAATTCAAAAAAGTCGTTGTATAAATTCCAATAAAAAAAATCCTCTAGAAATAATTTATTATTATTAATTTTTTCATTTGGCCAATACTTCTCATTTTCATACAAAACTGCATCTTTCCGAACCATAGTATCAATAAATAGAGAGTTGAATTCATATATTTTATCAAACTGTTCCTTGTACTTATTTATATCAGTATTATTATTAACATTTTTACCATTTTTGTATTCTATTTCAAGAATATCTTCTATTTCGTACATTCTCCGACTAAAATAATGAGTATCCATTGAAGAATAAATTTTATTATCATTTTTTTTGTAGATATTGTAGATATTTTGAATATCGTTAGCATAGTAAAACATTTCATCATACCACTTGGCAATTTGCTCTAAAGTATAATTTGAAATCTCCGAATTTTCTTTCGCTTTATCAAGATAATTTTGAATTCTTGAGGTATTTTCCATAGTCTCAATAACTATTGATACAATTTTAGAACTTATTAATTCTTTATACTCTTTTTCTAGTTTATAATTTTGAAATATTATTAACCCTTCAATAAGTACTAATAATATAAATATAATTAATATTTGTATACTATATTTTTCAATTATCTTACCTCTCATATATGCCCCCAACCTAAAATATTATATGTATAGAATCTCTTCTTTTATAACAATAACATAAGACAATGTTTGATACAAGACCATTAATAAAATTCACCTTAAGTAACATTAGCCTTAAGGTGAATTTTTGGATTATCGACAGTAATCAAACAGCCGTTTTACTGTATAATTAATCATATATAACTATCTTATACTAATTAGAATTGTAAGTTTTTGATTCTGTAAAAGTTCTTGCTCCATAATAAGGGTCCATATAGTCCCATAAATTGTAAGTGCTAAAAATAAGACCGTATTCATTTTGTCGCTGCCACTTGATATAATG
>DALZMP010000019.1:0-83244 GCA_032006665.1 Sedimentibacter sp. | reverse complement strand
TGTTTAAAAAGGCATGTGCTCATGGAAAGCAAAGCTTAACAATGTGTATGGGATTGAATATGCTATTGCGTTTTTAATTAATGTTCCCTATAAATCTGTAGTAAATTTTAATTGTTTGATTTTTAATCTTGCCGTTTACTGTTTTTTCATAATCGCCTTGCCCTATCTCTATATGATCAATTAATTTATAAAGTAACTCAGAAGTTAATTTCTTGATTTCAGTAATATTTTGAATCAAATTAAAAAATTTTATATATGCGTCTTTTTGGCTACTTTCTTTAGATTTATCTAACTTTTTTAATTCAGCTATTTGTCTTAAAATACTTTGTTGTTGTGTTTCATATGTATTTAGCAACTTACCAAAACGCATATCATTTATTTTTTCAGAAAGATTATCTTCATATAATCTTTGAATAATATTATCAATATCTCTGTTTTTAGCTTCGAGTTCTGCAAGCATCTTTCTATTTTGTTTTATATTAGTATCTTCGTTCAAATCAATTTCATCTTGCAATTCTTCTAAAATAGATTTTTTTTCTTCTTCAGTTAAGCAAATTTGTTTTTGAAGTTCATGCAACACAATATCATACAATGTTTCATAATCAATAAAATGATTACTGCATTCTTTGCTTCCGTATAACTTATACCCACCACATACTAAATTTGCTACTGCACCTTTTTTTCTAGTTCCTGTTGTTGACATGTTCCTACCACAATCAGCGCATTTGGCTATACCTGAAAAGACATTTTGAAAATTTGATTTTCTTTTATTTGTACGAGCAATTGAACGTTGTCTAACTATATCATATGTCTCTTGTGAAATAATTGGTTCATGCGTATTTTTAACAATTATCCAATCTTCTTTTGGATTGGAAATAGTAATATTACTTTTAAAAGAAACCTTATTTGTTTTCCCTTGAGCTGTATGTCCTAAATAAACAATATTCTTTAACATTTTACTCACTGTTACAGGAATCCATTCTTTACGTTTAGAATAACTGTCTACATTCAAATGTGGTCTTGTAGAACACCTATACATAGCAGGTGTCATTATATTATTTTCATTTAAATATCTTGCTATATCTACAGGTTTATGTCCCATTTCAGCCATTTGAAACATTTTTTTTACTATTGATGCAGCTTCTTCATCAACTATAAGGTGATTTTTATTTAAAGGATCTTTTTTATACCCATAAGGTGCAAAATTTCCTATAAAATTACCTTCTTTCATTTTTGTTTCAAATGCAGAACGTATTTTCTTTGATGTGTCTCTCGCATACATTTCATTTATAACATTTTTAAATGGAACAATATCGTTATATTTACTTTCCGAATCGTAACCGTCGTTAATTGCTACATATCTAACTCCGTGCTCAGGAAAGTATATTTCTGTAAATTGACCTGTACTAATGTATTCTCTTCCCAACCTCGATAAGTCTTTTGTGATAACCATGTTCACATTTTTATTTTCTATATCTTGAATCAACCGTTTAAAAGCAGGTCGTTCAAAATTAGTGCCACTATATCCATCATCAATATACTCGTCATAAATAATTAAATTATTTTCTTTAGCATATGCTTTAAGCATCTTCCTTTGGGTAGTAATACTTGAACTTTCACTTACACCATCATCATCTTTTGATAGTCTCATATATAAAGCTGTCATGTATGTTGTATTTTTGGCTTTCAAGTATTTCACCCTCCTTTTTCTTGAACGCCTACAAACAACTTATATTTCTATAAGTATTATTGTAGCAAAAATGATAAGATTATTCAAGATACATATTTGCTTTTCGTTGCAATCATTTCTTTAATTAACTCTTTAATTGTTTTACCTTGACCATATACATTTGTAATTTTATAAACATTAGTGCCAACTTTATAATTACTTGTTTCTTTTACCTTTAACTCTGACATATTTATCACCTCTCTAATATGTATACTACTGCAAAAAAAATATTATTACTTATAATAATAAATTATATAATGCATTGCTTGCCTCTATCTCTATATAATTTTTTATGAACAAGAATAATATGCTTTATCTTTTTTGTCATATATAAAACGCCTAATTCGAGTTATGTCCGAAGTTACATTAAAATTCGGTAAGGCCTCTAATACTTTATTTCTATAGTTCCCATATACTCCTACTCTTGAATCCAATATTGCCACAACTCCTGTATCTGTTTCAGTTCTTATAAGCCTTCCTACCCCCTGTTTTAATTTAATTAGCATTTTAGGTATTATTACCTCTTCCTTGTAAGCTTTAAATTCGGCATATAATGTACTATTGTACTTGTCAATTGGATCAGGAACAGCAAATGGTAACTTAGCTATAATTAACAAGGATAAAATATCTCCTTTAAAATCAATTCCTTCCCAACAACTTCCAGTAGCCAATAACACAGCATTTTTACTTTCTCTAAACTTCTTAATATCTATTTTTGAATTTCTTTGCATTGCGATAATAGGATATCTAATTTTATTTGATAAAATGTTTCTAACATAACTTAAAACTCTATATGAAGTGAACAAAACCACTGCATGTCCATTAGTAGCGTTAATCAATTTTTCTATTTCCTCAGAAAGCTTTTCTATGTATTCTAAATTATACTTATCAGGAAAAACCATTTTATCAGGAATATATAATATGCTGTTATTTTTATAATCAAAAGGAGATATTTTTTTTATTTCCTTTATCTTCCCTTTTGATATTAAACTTAGTCCAAGCTCTTTTTTCATATAATCAAAAGATCCATTACTAGATAGCGTTCCCGAAGCTAAGACCATAGGTATTTTCTTATTCCATATATCTTCAAACACAACTTTATTCAAATTTTTAGGTATAGAAGATATTTTGCAGTTCCTATATTCAAACCAATAAATTATCTTAAAACTTCTAAGATATAACTCAAAACGCTTTTTTATATTACTTAGATCTCTTAATATATTTATATCAAATTTTGAGTTTTCCAAAAAGCTAATATACTTAATTATTTTATTTATACAACCTATTTCCATTGACTTTAAATAAATTTCAAACCTATCAGTATCCTGTTCTAGGCAAGACTCGTCAATTTGATTGATAAGCAAGTTAAAGAATCTTTCATTATTATCTTCAAGAGCATCAATAATTTTCTCAAATGCCTTTTCCTTATCTTTATTCCTAATTGATTTACATAATTCTATAATTTCTTTCTTTTCAATATTTGTAGAATACATATCGCTGAACGTATCACCTAGCTTATGAGCTTCATCAATTACCAATGTTCTATAATTAGGTAATAACGGCAAAAATCCTTGCTTCCTATGTATTGCATCTGCCACAAAATAATTATGATTGCAAATTTGTATGTCATATTCAGGTGACATAGACTGTTTTAACATTTTCATATATTGACAATTCTTTGATTCAGTACATTTTCTGTTACAACCTGGAGGAACATTAATTTTATTTTTTACCGAATTATCAATATCTAAATTATCTAGATCAATTATGCATTCAGTCAATTTTTTTAACTTTTTTAGTAATTCAAAATTATTTTTTATATTTTTAAAATACTTCTTCAGCCTCATATCACATATATAATGTTCTTTTCCCTTCCTTATGACAGAAGAGATATTCCTTTTAATCACTTTATTTTCTTTCAGTACGCGAGATAACTCAGGAATATAATCTTCATGAATTGCACGCTGCAACTCAATAGAACTTGTAGCTATAATAATAGGCATATTAGTTTCACTATTAAAATCTTTATTAAATTTATATTCCTGCCTTACCAAACCCTTGTTATACTTCATCTTATCTAATATGGCAGCAACAATATATGCATAAGTTTTTCCTATACCAACTCCTGCCTCACATAAAGAAACTTTCATATCTCTCAAGCCTTCAAGTATTTCTTTTGCCAACTCTATTTGTTCATCCCTTATCCAATAACCATATTGAGTTAAAAGACTATTAAATATAACATCAATCTTTTCGTCATTTTCAAAAGGCATATCAATATCATATAAATCTAGTTTCTTTATCTTATCACTAATTTCACTATATTTTTCTTTTCTAATTTTATTTTTGCTGTGAAACAAATACTTACTTTTTAAAGTTTCATAATTTATGACATTATATGAATATACCTTTCCTGTAAAAGTTTCAACAAGTACACATTTTCCAAATTTAAAAATACCTGAGCTTTCTGAAGATATAACTTTTTTACTTTTCAAGTCATTAACTGTTGAAGCAAAATTATATTTAATATTCATAGCTACTCCCTTTTTTCACATATGTTCCATTGGAACAGAAATAATAGTTAAGAATTAAAAAACACACTATAACAATTAAATAGTGTGTCCTGCTTTATATCATATAATTTAATAAGTCTTTATCTTTTTTCTTACTTATTTCATAATTAATACCACTCATTAGCACTTATAACGTGTTGCCACTCGTTTGAACCATATATTTCATATTCAAATCTTAAATATAATTTTTTTTCTTTCTCTACACATTTTAAATCATAGCTTTCATCATATTTATAATCTTTTAAAAGTGTTATAATTTTATTAGCATTTATAATTTCAATTTTATTTCCTATAACAATATAATAATCATCATTTGTGTTTTCTTTACCTAAATAGTCTATATCCATTACATAGTTTATATTTATTGGATACAGAGTACTTCTTGCTACAAGTCCCCAAGCATTAAAGAAGTTAAGTATAAAGTCCTTAAAGAGCTTCTTATTTTCTTCTGTTAAGTTTTCAAATCCAACCGTTTCTAAAACATTTAAGCCATGTACTGCAAGAATATCATCAATATTGTTAAGTTTAAAATCATTAAGTCCTCTATTTTCATAAAGTTGTATCATCTGATTTTCTCTCATACTTTCCTCCTTATATTTTTTAGAAATAATTTCATCCATCTTTTGATCTATATATTCTATTCTCTAAAATTGTATTCAATATATAACTTTAATATCACAATTATTCTCTGATGACTTATCAGAAAATAACTCTAATATTAATTAAAACTAATATTCCAAGCCACTTACGGTAAAATAAGTGTCATAAAAGCATCTACTGTCTAATCAAAGCCAGAGTCGCTTTTCCTGCACTGTTTCGTGTCGGCAGGCTCTCCTTAAGAATTCCGCTCCAAGGATAAGAAGTATCATTATTTTCCCAGACATGTCATGGCGAATTAGCTTTACCATTAACTAATTTTGAATTTGGCTGACTTAATCGCTAAAATATATTTGATTATATCTTCATGGCGAGCCAGTTCCTGTCGCTTCCCTTTCGGTTATCTGGTAACGTACCTGAAATACTTTAATCTATATAAAAAGATTTTCTAAAATGTTGGCTGTCAATCATATCTAGTTAAATAATTTTAGAAAATACTTAATTTTCAAAGTACTACTGCTATTTCAACCTTCTTTACTTTATTAAATACATTTATGTATTCTCTGCTTACTGAAAAAGAAAAAAGGTTTAACTTAACTGCAATAGTTTTTTTATAGTTCTTGATATTGGGGGAAATTTCAAGATTACCCATTGCAGCTAAATTAACTATATTTGCACATATGTTCCATTGGAACATATGTACTTTAAAATTTATTTCACTTCGCAATTATTTGACATATGGGGTATAAGTTGCTATAATTTTAATGTTACATTTGCTTTGTATCGACTGCCTGTTCTAGCAGACAGTCGATAGGTTGATTGAATAAAGATTTTAATTTGCACCAGATTTTTATACTTCCGTTAGAGGTTCCAGCTTCTAACTTTTGATAATGTCTTTCACTTACTTCAATTTTCTTTGAGACTTGAGATTGAGTTAAGTTGGCATTTTTGCGTGCATTTATTAAATTTATTCTCATTTACATCGTCCTTTCATTAACTTGAACGACATTTAGCTTCGTCACATTTGTATATTATCAGACTTTTAACGTCGTGTCAAGTGTATTTATTATATTTATTGAGGAGTACTAAATATGCTTAAATTTGCGAATAATTTAAAGTTATTACGTAATAAAAATGGATTAAAACAGAAACAAATTGCTGATTTATTAGATATAACCGAGCGTCAATACCAAAGATATGAAGCTGGTACTGTTGACCCTCCAACTTCAAAACTAGTGAAGTTATCTAATTATTTTAACGTATCTCTAGACTACCTTACTGGTCGCACCGATGAACCTATTAATCCTAATGTATGCACTGGGGTAAAACCATGGACACAGGAACAACAGTAGCAAGATATCTTTTAAAATTTATATTATGGATAGCAAAGTATTTACTTACTTTCACAGGTTTAATAATTCCCTTGACTATCTTTTTATTCGATGTATTTGCAGATAATGCTTTGAATGTACATTTCATAATCTATATATTTTCTTTTATAGTTGCACTATATATTTTTGCAAAAAACCTTTATCATTTCTTTAAATTCAAATAACTTTACGAGGTATAGTATAGAATTTAAAATCATATCATTTTTAAGCCTAACAAAACTAGCTTTTTTCCACTTCTGTTCCAATGGAACATATAAAAATTGCATTGTTTTAACTTGTATTTATTTCATTTTTCTGATAAAATGTTTTCATCAGGGACTTGCTGGAACAAGTCCCTGTGAGAAAGGTTAAACAGATTTTCTAGCTTGATAAGAACTTCATATGATGGTCTTCTTTTTGCTATTTCAATATCATGAATGGTTGTTTTTGTAACTCCAACTTTTTTTGAAACATATTGTAGAGTCCATTTATTTTTTATTCGTTCTTGTCGCATATTCAACATCTTCAAAATTGTCCTTTCTCAAAACAATAACAATAATAAGCTTTTAGCTAATTATATTTATATTATAATTCGCTTTTAGCTAATTGTCAAGAGGTGTTTTTATGTTTATTAAAGATATTTTAGCTCAACGCCTTAAACAACTTCGTAAAGAAAACAAATTAAAACAAGAAGACCTTGGTAGTTTAATAAATGTTTCAAAGACGCAAATTAGTGATATAGAGAATGGAAAGAAATCAACATCTATTGAAAACCTTGTTGTTCTTGCTGAGTATTTTAATGTCTCAATTGACTATCTGTTAGGAAAGTCCGACAATTCTAGCGCAACAATTGATAAGAACAATGATATACATAATTTAACTGAGAACGAAATGGAATTGCTTAAAGATTTCAGAATATTAGATAAATATGAGCAAAATGTTATTATTGGGAAAATATCTGAAATGATTTATAATAAGAATGTTGAAGAAAGTAATCTTGAAGTTGAATGCTCTGAAGAACTTATTAATATGGAATTAAGAGACAGGTTAAATAAATAAACATATGCCGATAATTATTTCTATTTGATAAATTTATCCTATTATACTAAAATAATGCATATGTTTGTCGATAACTATTATATACCATTAAATAGTTGGGGGCATATTTGTAATGACAGAAAAGGAATCAGAATTATTGGGAGTCTTTAGACACTTAGATAAGTATGAACAAAATATTATTATTGGAAAGATTAGTGAGCTTATTTTGAATAAAAAAAAAGAAAGCTCAATTTTTTTGAGCAGAAGAATGTGAAATACATTCCAATTGTTTTTGTATTTATATTTTAGGACTCAATTTCATAGTTAAAACTCTTTATATAAAAATGTTTATTTTCCTCTAGATTTACAATATAAAATTACCTAGATTTTATTATATTATGGTAATATAATAAGGTTATTTAGGAGGGAGTATAATGATGCTATTTAAAAATGAAAGAATATTAATGACAAATAGTTTTGTCATTTTTTATCTAATGCTTTCAATATCAACAATAATACATATAATAACTAATAATTTATACATTTATATTATAGCAAATATAATATGTAGTATGGTTTTACTTTATAGAGTAATTTATAGAGGAAATAAACTAAAACGGTTGGAGTATTATTTATTAAATAAACAAGTACAGGATTTAGATCAAAAGATGCGAGGTTATCAATTAATAGAATGTGTTGGCATATTAATGTTTTTAGCATTAATATTTTTAAAATTTCCAAGTATAGTAATTTATTTTGAAAACAATCTATTATTTTGCTTAATAACTTATTCTACATTTTATTTTGCATTTGCAGGATTATCTATTATGGAAAATCGAGTTCAAATAAAAATTATATTGAAAATTATATGTATATTATTATCAACCCTTCAAGGTTTAATAATACTGATTTTAGGAACATTTGTAATAATATCACAATTCTTACTTATTACACAAAACAGTGGAATTAATGCACAATTTATTATTTCCGAATCAGCTATTAAGGTATTGATTCAGACCATTTTTATACTTGAACAATTTCCTATTTTCACAATAGTAACCATAATATCATCAATAATACTACATTGTGTTTATATATTATCTACTCCTGCTTACCAATTGGAGGAATTAGTTTTTTCTTTTAAAATGGTTAATGTTTTAATCTTCCTATTAGGAATAATAGGATATTTTTTCTCCGAATCGATAACGCCTCAAATTATGGACTACATATCACAAACTCAAAAATTACAAGTAAAATTTGCCGAGATAACGTTAATTTATCCCGTAGAATTTGAAAATTATTTAAAATCTTTTTCTAAAAGCAATATTAATAACTTTCTATATTTATTATTTTTACCATATACTTTTGGGATTTTAGTCGATAATATATTATTAGATATTATTAAGAAAAGATTTTCAATTAAAGCTAATCAAGTTTTAGAGTTGTTATTAAGTAATGAACAAATCATTGTTAAGAAAAGTTGGAGTATTGAGAACTTGGAGAAGAAATATTTTTATTATGGAGGGGATAAATGGAAATTCAGAATTATTAAACAAATATTTATTAGATGACAGATATCTATGATTTAGAATCTCTTTTTTCTTATTTTTATAGGTGGTTATTATTTGACGCTTACAACATTTTTCAACCTTTTTCGTAGAATTTGTTATTGTTCTTATAGTGGACTATCCTGTTTTTTTATAAAAAAAGCATCATAAAAGTCAATTTATGACCTCTTTGATGCTTTTTTATTTAAATTCGTCTTGAATAACCTATACGGGATGTTTTGGAGTCAAACCATGAAACCTTACGCTTATACCATTTAGCATCTATCATGATACAATTTACATTCATTATCTAAATCGGCACCAAATTTTGATATGTTTAAAGAACTGTATCATAAAGACGCCAACATGTTTTGGAGCTTTGATAGTTATGACAGCATAATATTGGAGACCCGATTGTTGGTGTTCATAGGTTTTCCAAGAATCCTTTGCAGTAATCAGATGGTGAATACTCTTCCGTGTTAATCTTTATCAATGGCACATCATCATAAAATCGTTCAATTGCTATGCTAAGACTTTCTTCAAATCTTAGCAATGAAGACTTATTAATGCTTTGCTCGTTCTCTCTACCACGGTTTTTAATTCTTGAAATCAATTCATCTGCCGAAGCATAAAGCTTAATTAGTTTTTGCGGTTTACCTATTTGTTCAATTACATAGGAGAAAATCTGGTTATAGATTTCCATTTCTTTTTCATTTAGTATTGCTAATGCAAAAGCATAATCGTCAACAGATGAAAAATCGCAAACCGTATATTCACCGGTTCGCAACGCCTTTTTTATCTGATAATAATGTTGCAAAGTAAAGGATATTTCAGTTTCAAACGACACAGAAAGTGGATCGGAATAGAAATCGTCCAACATTGAAATTTTTGAAAAATCCTCAAGCTCAGTCTTCTGACCGAACTTTGAATAAGCATTTGCCAGCGTCGTTTTTCCTGAAGCTATTGCTCCACAAATTTCAATTCTACTGTTCACAATGACCTCCATAAATTCAGTTATTTTTGTAAATCAGCTATTTCTTTCTCCAATTTTTCTATTTGTTCTTTTGTATAAGCAATTTGTTCGTTGAGACTTATTGTAACATCGCTATTTTTGTCTTCAGTTGTAGTGTATTTTGCTGAAAGTACATTAAGCTGTTTTTGAAGTGTATCAAGTTTTTCTTGTTTATCATCAATTTCCAAGGATATTAAACGTTGCTCTAATTCTTTAATTGTTTCTTGGTATTGAATTATTGTACTCTGATATTCGCTCCTCTCTTTATTAAAAGAATTAAAAGCTTGCCAAGTTGGGATCAATAATGAAAAAACAGTGAGAATTACACCTATAACAGCAAGAAAACCACCAATTGTTATTTTGGTTTTCATTCTAACTACTGAGCCTATAGCATCAAAAGCTACGTCGTTAGCATCAGAAGCTAGGTCTTTAGCTTCTCTTATTGCTTCTGGAATGGAACTGCATACATAATTTGTGTCGTACCTATTCCGAAAATCATTTTTCCCAGTCAAAGCCTTAGTAATATAATCCTTAAAAGTTCTCAACGGCTCAATTTTTTTTGTTTGAATAGTTAGAGAGGATACATCGGCGGGGGCTATTGCACTTGTCCATTTGTCATTTCTGCTCTGTTTTGTAAATTCTATTAAAATTAATTCCGCCTCTTTTTTAATTTTATATTCATTTGCCGTTAGATTATGTAGCGGTATATATAATTTCCCTACAAATCCAGGGTCAACAATGGGACCTGTTCCAAGGAGAAGACCTTTATAAGCATTTGAAACAGAAAGATTAAAGCGCAACGCAAGATACTCAGGAACTCTTATGGTTTCCGCTATTTCAAGATATGTTATTGAATTTGAAGCAATAATATAATAACCATCTTTATCTGGCTCTAACAATTTCATTTCTTTTTCACCGGTTTTGCAGAAATATGCATTCCCCGAAAAGGAGCAAGAATATGTTATTCCTTTTAGTTTTTCCTCATGAAACTCATCAATAATTCCACAAGTATAGATGTATCTATATGCATCGACATAATTCAGAAGAGCAGGTTCGACATCAGGGAAAGGATCTACTCTTCTATAAATCTCATATTGTTGCGCACTTCTTGTTTTATACGGAGTATCTATACTGGCAACAAGGTTTGCAGATTGATTACTCGTCCCGTTCGATGGGGTTACTTTTTTATGCCGGTTAGATCTTCTATTGTTGCTCATTGGAGTATATCCTCCTGCGACAAAACAGTATTTGTTCCAGTACCAAAGAAATCTATTGTATGACCAATTATATTTTCCACGGCAGAAACAAAGTTTTTGCACTGTGCTGTTATTTTAGTTTCATCGTGAACACTATCATCAACATAGTCCAAATGATTCAGCACAATAATATTTGGCTTATTGCAGATAATACTCCGCGTTACAACATCAGCATCAAAGCGGGCTACTCTTCTGACACGATTTGTACAAGAAGTATATTCAGTCATATTTTCTGTTTTTCCTAATTCGTTACGTATAATATCCCAATCAATTTCGTTCGGCAATTCTCCTGAATCACCAGAAACCCTTATTGGAAAGGCTCTTATCACCATTACTATATTTTCAACATCGAATGGACTTAGACCGCATTCCGAAAGAATAGCCGCAGCAGAAGTATCGCGACTCGTCACATATGGATACTCTTTTGCATGAAGCAACGACAATCCAAAGCCCTGTGTTCCTTCAGCAATAATCTTTTTGCTAGCATTACAAGCATCGCGCAAGATCTTCTTGGTATCGCAAGTTTGCATTTCAGGAAAATCCCGCGCTAATAATTTCACTCCTTTTTTTCTTGCAATTCTTGCCATGACAGCCGCACCTGTACCGCTTTCAGTTGATCCGATACTCTTCCGGAGGTCTGATTGCTTTTCTGCTGCTATGAAATCATCTGAAATAACTACAGCATTTTCGTCAATAAGCAATCTATCATCGGATAATCCGGCAATTTTCATTTCTTCTTTCAAAATAGACAGGTTTATATAAGAGCCTGCAGGTAAAACAGCCGTCACATGACTTTCAATAACTCCAGTTGGTAAAATTCTAAAAATCAATTTTTCTCCGTTTCGGTAAACGGTATGTCCAGAATTAGAACCACCAACCCTTATGCAATAGTCGGCATTCTCTTTTTTCGCAAAGTAATGGGCAATTTTACCTTTTCCTTCAGAACCAAATTGTCCTCCAAATATAATAGTTACTGACATAATATCTCCTTTAGCTTCAATTCAACAGACTCAAAATAATCCTTGAATGTTTTATTGTTAGTGATGATGTTGTTGTAGGTGTAACAAAGCATAGATAGTAACATAATATCTTTTTCTGCTTCGTTATACAGAATAGCTTGAAACTGTTCTTTGCTAATCGGTTTAAAGCTTCTCTTATTATATCTATGAAACTTATTAGTAAACGTTGATTTAATTTCAAGCAGGGTAAACCTATCTCCAAAATGTTCTGAAAGCGTATCAAAATCAATTCTGTGCCTAAGTCCGTCAACGACATAATTCGTATTGGGATGTGCTTCGATCTCTTTTATTATTTCCAAAGATAGTTGTCTTTGCTTCTCTTCGCTTTTAGCTATGTCACTTCCAATGTTTTGAAGTGTTGACCTGCTGTCATCACAAGAATACAGTCTCCGTATCACTTGGCTATATCTTAACGATTTGAACCCGTGTTTAAAACAAAGATACTCTGCTAAAGTAGTTTTACCTGTACCAATCTCCCCAGTCAATCCGAGAACAACCCGTTTTTTGGGAGCGGGAGCAATACTTGGAACGATTAGAAAATTCTCCTTATCATTTCCTAATGCCACATATTGATCATTCAGATAGAACAGTCCTACCAACGCCGAAGAAATGGCATCTAATTCATCATGTGAAATTTTTTGTGCGCTAAGATAATCACCCATAATACCAAAATTTTTATAGCTATTTTTTAGGTGATCTAAACCATTTTGTTTGCGCCGAATACTTAGTATATCCTGAGCTACTCCAGGATAACTTTCAATTACTTCAACGCCTAAATCTCGGAATTTCTTAGCAAGTGCAATTCCCCTATTCGTCAGCTTTTCCATTGATGGAATTAAGCAAGGGTATACACCTATCCCAAAACTTGAAAGTAATCTCTCACAATAACGTGTAATGCCATATTTATGGCATTCGCAATTTGGGTCCGTGCAGTCCCTGCCTTCGGGGTATGAAAGCGGCGAATCGATTGAAACGACCTTAGGATTGTATTTTAAACTCTCTTGAATCAGTTCTTCATCTGTGCAAATCGCCTTTGTAATTGCACATCCTCCAGTTAAAACAGCCCATCCGCTTGGCTTCGCTTCATTACCCGTTAAGTCAATGCCGATAACATAATCGCTACCAGTTATTATTCCTGAATGATTGGCAAAATAGAAATTAAAATCAAGCCGCTCAGAAGCATTTTGAGTGAACTTTATTTCTGCTGATGCAGATTGTCGCTGCTCACTAAAAAATTTTTTTAACTTATTATACGAGAACGTATTTATAACTTTCTTTTTTAACTTCGGATACCTCGCCAGCATTATTTCAGCATATTCTAAACAATTCAAATGAGCTGCAGAATGAGAATCCGTTCCAACAGACACAAACGCCCCACTTTTTATTATCTCCTCAAAATGTTCTACGCCAATGTCAAAGCGTTCAGGGAAACAGTTTAATTCTATAACAACATTGTTTTTTACACAAATATCAAGAATAGTTTTGAATGGTACGGAGCAAGGTTCTCTATCTGAAAATAGTACGCCCGGCCTACCCAGCAATTTCCCTGTTGGGTGAGCCAAAATATTGACGTACGGACTGCTGAGGGCCTTTTCAATTCTTGCTTGCATTTCAATTTGGCTTTGCTGCAAATAGGTATGTATGCCAGCAATTACATAATCAAATTTGGCAAGTGTTGCATCCGAAAAGTCCAATGTACCGTCTTTCAAAACTTCAACTTCAATACTTGAAAGCACCTTTATTCCTTTTGACTTTAGTGCGTGAATCTCCTCGATTTGCTGTAAAGCATCGACTTCGGAAATTCCGCGAGCGACTTTCAATGAATAGGTGTGATCCGAAACCCCAATGTACTTTCGGCCAAGTTTAGTCGCATAACCTGCCATTTCTTCTATGCTGTGCTTACCATCACTCCACTTTGTATGCATATGCAAATCGCCGTGCAAAACTGGCTGAATAGCAGAATCCACAATAATAGAATTGGTAAAACAAACTACAACTGGAATACCGAAAGCCGTAACGCACTTTATTTCTTCGTTATTACTGGATAAAATTTCATTGTACCTGTTAGAACTTGAAAGCTGTTCCTTCACATAATCATAGCTATCTGCTTTGCAAACTACAGAAATGCAATTAACTTTCTCCTTCCACTCACTTTCTTTCGCAAATGCAATTTTGCTATCTCTGTCTTTGTTTAATAATTCAAGGAGTTCATTTCGCAAACAATAGGCGTAAGAATACAAATAATACCCACTGTTTTCTTTATACCTTTTTAAGAACTTGCGTACTTTTTCTTTTTCAGATTTCCCAAAATCTAAAGTTTCTATATCTGAATTAAAGCTGTTGTGTAAATTTGAAACAGTTTTTATGTTGTTATTAAACAACTTTCTTATTGTTTTTGTACTTAACCCATGAGAAAGAATAAGAGAGTAATCTTCTATGTTGTATTCTATTTCAAGTTTTTCTAACTCTGAGCATTTGCCAGTTTCAATAACTGCTTTTATTATTCGCGCACTGCTATCACCAATGCCTTCAATGTTTTTCAGACTGTCAGTTTTATAAGCCTCGGTAATAAATGTGCTATAAGAATCAACTGCCATAGCCGCTTTGAAATATGCCTCTGTTTTATATTTGTTTTCTTCAAATATTTCTAACAGCCGCGATATTTTATAGAGATAGAAAGCTATCTCAAAATCGTACATTCAGAATCACCCCCCCTCGTTATTTTGAAACTCATTACGCTTCATCATGATTCTTCGTTTGGATGATTTGAATTTTCTTGTATGTAATCATCCACATCGCTCTTCCTTATACGCCAAGAGCGATTGCTTAATTTAGAAGCACGGATTTTATTATCGGAAAGGAAATGAACCTTCGTATCGTTTTTATCGACAACTGCAAGTACTCCGCCACTTGAGCTACCGTGAATATTTCGCTATCCATTCGCGCATCACCCTCACTTTGCCTTAGTAAACCTAGTATAATATATTGTGAGAAAAAATTCAAGAGCAAATTTGTATCAACAGCCTCAAAGAGCGAATCTAATATTACTATTCACAGCTAAAAATATTTCTACATAAATATATATTTTTTTGCTAAAATTTACTATAATTAAATTTATATTGATATATATCTTCTATTCTTTTATAAATCTAAATAATCATTAAATACATCCGTATCAATCGCTTTTATTTCAAAGATTTTTTTAACACTTACACCAAAATTATGTTTAATCATAAGCTCTGATAATTTTTCACCATCAATTAAAATAATGTGCTGGTATTTGGCATATTCTACTGCTTGTTTAGAGAATCTTGCAGTGGTAACAAATAGACCTTTCCCCCCTTTACCTGAGATAGCACCCACAAAGCTCTGTATATCTGGTCTCCCAACAGTACTTTTTAAATCCCATTTTTTTGCTTGAATATAAATTAAATTAAATCCAAGCTTATCTTCCATTATAATTCCATCGATACCCTCATCACCTGTAATGGCGGTTGTATGACTCGAATTTTCAAATGCTCCGTATCCCATTTTAGAAAGCAAATCTATAACCATTTGTTCAAAAGCAATTGGCGACAGTTTTACAACCTCTACTAGAATATCATCAGCTAAACTATCATTAATTTTTCGAAATGATTCTTCTAATCTATCATCAGGAGTATCTTTATCTATGTTTTCAATTGTTTGTATATCATTCACTGAAGTAGAAAGTTTTGAAAATTCTCTAAAGCTATCGAACTTAATTAAATATTCACTATCGATTACATCTGGATTTTCTTTTAAAACATCCAATCCTTGCTGAGTAATAACAAATGTAGCTCTTGCAGGGCTGTCAAGCAAGCCTGCCTTTTTCAAATATGTACGAGCCCAACCAATACGGTTAGTGAAAATGGTTTGTCTCCCACTAGGTAATAGTTCTGCAAGTTCGCTTTCAGTAAGTTTAAAATAATTGCTTACAAATTGTTTTAATTCTTTTAATGTGTGAGCTTGCCCATCTTTTAGATATTCTAAAAACGGTTTGTGCATTTCATAATATTTTGGTATAGACATGTTATCACCTCTTTAACTATAAATTAAATTTACATTTAAAAATTGAAAAGATAAAACAATACATTTCTAGATAGTTATTAGATGCCTTGAATAGTACTCAACTAGTACCTTCAGCCATTTTTTAAAATTAAAAAGTAGATAAAATAAAAATTTTTAATCATTTAATTATATTTTTGTTTTATATTTATAAGCCAATCAGGCAAAGCTTTATTTATTAAGGTAATCATATGTTTTAATTGATTTCCTGCCTCTTGATTTGTGGCTACACCGAAATCAACACTTTTCTGCAACTCATCAATGTAAGGTATAACTTCTTTTTTAACTATAGAAAAATGGTTTAATGATTTAAATAACAGAGCTTCATTTATTCCCCAAGTCTTAGCAAAACTTTCTACTTCTATTTTTATTTTTTCTTGTTTCCAATTACCAAATGATTCATCAAAACTTAAGTTTCCTGTTAGCTTGCCAGGAACTAATTCTGTTTCTACAAATTCTTTTAATAGTTTTGCTTGTTCATCTTCACCTATATCGCTCAACTCCTGAATTTCCTCATATATTATTCTTAAAGTTTCACTGTCTACTGTTTTAATTCCTTTATCCTTTTTAATTTTTAAACCAATTAAACTTAGAATATGATTTGCATCTATAACTTGAGTTCCTGATAGTTTTGCTTTTCCAACTAAAGGAATAACAGGTTCATCTTCTGGTGGATCCCCTTCTTTAAATGTTAAATTTCTATAAGCTCCTACATACTTCAGCCATGTATGCTCATCTATACCAAAAGAGTCATCATCCCATTGAAACTCATAATATTGCATAACTAGCCTTAATTGATCGTTTGCATCTCTAAATGATAAAATAAATAATTCTTTTGCTTCATCATTTGTTTTTAATTCTTCCCAATCTGTAGGATTAGCTAAAGTTTTTATCATTTCTTGAATTTTTGAAGCAAATTTTTCTACTGCAGTTTCATAGTGTTCAACTATAACTTTACTACTTGTCCCTCCACTTCCATAGAGTTTTAAAGCTTTGTTTACTAATTCTTCAGTAATTTTAGGATATTTAAAATTAATAATTGTTCCAAATTCTTTATTCTTGCCATATATGCGGTTAGTACGTGAGTAAGCTTGAATCAATCCTTGTAATTCCAGAGATCTATCCACATATAACGTATTTAAGAATTTAGAGTCATATCCTGTTAAGAGTTGATCTGCAACAATAATAAGGTCTATATTCTTTTTATTACGCCCACTTCCACCACGAGTACCCCGGGCAACTATATCTTCATAATAAGCATCTTCTCCTCTTTTTTTATCTCCACATATAAATTCTATACCAGTAAACATAGAATAGTCTTTAAACATACCCTTAATTACTTCAGTTGGAATTTTATCTGTATCATTCTCATTTCCAAAGCTAAATGTCATAGCTATATTTATTTTATCTACTTGTCTCTCTAATTGTTTTTTAAATTCATCATAATATGCAATAACTCGGTCTTTATATGCAACTGTTAAAATTGCATTAAAACATCTGGATTGAGATTGGTATTTCCAATTAGAAAGTATTTCTTTAACAACCTGTGGTATATGAGTTTCATCTTGATAAACAAGAATTTTCCTTTTAGATGATTCCTTTTCAACCTCAACATTACTCCATTGTTGTACCAAACGCTCAATTTCACGAGTTGCCATTTCTGGCTTCTCTTGTGCTATTTGCACTTTTATTTGTTCACGCAAATCTTCGTAATTTAAAAATTCTCCAGTATTAATATAATCAACATGAAATCCTAAAACATTTCCATCGGCTATTGCTTCATCTATGGTATATTTATGAAGTTCTGGACCGAATAATTTTTCTGTTGTGTCTATAACTTCACTTTTTTCATTAACCATTCCTTGAATTTCATTTTCATCAAATAATGGTGTACCAGTAAACCCATAAAATAAACCATTCTTTTTAAAGTAATTTTTTATATTTCCCATCATTTGTCCCATGGTAGTTCTATGAGCTTCATCTATTATGAAGATTATTTTCTTATTAGAAAGACCATAATCCTGTGCTTCTACTAAATCTTTAACTAGAGAATTTAATTTAAAAGTAGTGGTTACTACTATTCCTTTTTTAGGAGATAATAACTGCTTTTTTAATTGATAAGTATGTTTTGTATCATCTACTGATACAGGCTCATATGATGCATAGGCCTTAAAATCTTCGCTAGTTTTCTTATCTAATTCTCTTCTATCTACTAAAAAGACAACTTTATCAAATCCTCCACGCGTAGATAAAAATAAAGCCGTTTTAAAACTTGTAATTGTCTTACCTGAACCAGTAGTATGCCAAACATAACCACCGTGTTGAATTTTATCATTGTTATCCCATCCAAAAGCTGCACCTTCTACAGCTTGAAGTGCATAAACCTGATAGGGACGCATAATCATATGTCTTCTATTTTCCTCTTCTTCTGCTTCATCTATGATTAAATAGTCCCCTACTAACTGATGTGCCATAGGTATCATTAAAAAATGTGCTACTATCTCTTGCCAATTATTAATAGGTTTATTATATTTATCTGCCCATCTAAATACAAAACTTAAATTAAAGTCATTGATGGTTTTTGGAGTTGCAAAATATCTTGTTGCAACCTCTGATATTATCACCATCATCTGGGAAAATGCCATAAAGTTATTTACATATTCTCCATCTTTATAATATCGTTTGAGCTGACCAAATGCTTCGTCCAATGTTTTATCTGCACGTTTCTGTTCAATATTAATTAAAGGTAAACCATTAATCAAAAGTACAATATCAAATCTATTACCATTTGATGTAGTAATTTCTCTAGCTATTTTATAACTTGAATCCCCACCTCTTACTTCAGCCTTTTTAAAAATAGTGAGCGTTATATGCTTTCTTGTAATTTTAGGATTATCATCTCGATAAATACCATCTATTTTACCCGTAGAGCCTTCCATTGCAAGTATTTTTGCAGCTTCAAAGCTATTGTCTATTTGACTTACCTTTGACATTACCTGTGCAAATTCATTATTTGTAAGTGCAACACCTTCTAATTGATCAGCATTAATACGATTAAGTTCAGATCTCCAATGATTTATTAAATCATCTACTGTTACCTTTTGCTTGTTTCCATCTAAGTAATCTGGAGCTACCCATTTGTATTTTTCTAATTCTCTAACAAATCTTTCTTGAAAATTTCGTTCAGTTGAAGTTTTATTATAATTTCCCACAGAATACCTCCTTTATCTCTACACAAACATTTCATTTAAGAAAGCTTTTTTAATATTTTCTAATTTTTCTAATTTACGTTGATGAAGGGTGATAAGGTTGTCTAGACTATTGAAAAAGATACCAATTTTCTCTTGTTCAGCACTAGTTGGTAATGAAATTAGGGTCTTCTTTCCGCTCTCAATAGTATATGTTCCTACTGTTCCTGTTCCCGCTGATTCATTAATAAAATCCTGTATCTGTTTTCCAATAAATGAGTAATAAAAAAATTTACCATTTATTCGATTTTCATTTTTAAACCAAATAATATTTCCATCCTTAAAATATACAGGTTTATCGTCTAAAATTAGCATTGGAACACCAATTGTGCCAACACCCGTAACAAGTAAATCTCCAGGATTTACTTTCCCAGAAATAGCAGAATATTCATTGTATTTTTCTTTAGAAATATATAGGTATTCTGAAGGTTCTTCATTTTTTGATGCCGATACAATATCTCGTGCTCTTAGGAATCTTATCCCTGAGTCAGTCCAATCAGATTGATGAATCCTCTTTACAGAGCTTATACTCATGAGTTCACCCAGCTTACTCTGTTCCCAAGGGTCAGTAAAACCAGCAAATCTTCGTTTAGGATATTTCTCTCCTTCTTCAGGAAACATTTCTAAAAGATAAGCTAGTTTTAATTCTTTAAGCTTTTTAAGCTTACGCTGATGAAGGGTGATAAGGTTGTCGAGGTAAGTAAACATCTCGCCAATTCGCTTTTGTTCTTCTGCTTTTGGTAGCAGCACAGGAAAATCTACAAGAATATTTTGATTCAAATGTTTGATTGTCCCACCAGTTGCATGTTTGTTAACATAGTCCATTAAATAAGGGGCTTTTAAATATTGATAAAGATATTTACCATTTATATTTTCCGACTTAATTGTCACGTTAAAAACTCCTGCATTTAATGTTGCAGGTTTATCTAAGCCCTCTACAAAAGCGACTTTACCTAGGGTACCGTCTTTTGTGATAAGAATACTTCCATTATCAATCTGTATCTTAGGATCTTGGTCATATCGTTTTTTTTCAACATAATGACATGTGTTAAAGTTAATACGTCCATCGTCAAAATCTGTACCTGTAACTAAATAGTAATCGCCGGTATCTAAAAACTCTGATGTTCTCAAATTTTGCCATCCAATTCGGGCATGCATTGAGCATATATTGGATAACTCACGCTGCTCCCAAGCTTCATCATTTTCAAACTCTTTAAACCGTTTTTTAGGTATTGATTTATTATTTAGCATATTCTCACCAACTCTGATAATAAACTTTCAAAATTAGTTTCCAGTTCACTATATTCTTCATCTAAATCATTTAAAGTGGATTTATAACGATCATCTAGTAATCTCAAGATTTCTAATTCCTTCTTCAATGGTTTTTCAATTAAATCAATCATCTCTCCTATTAAGCTACCAAACCACTTTTCATAAACTAAGGCATCAATTTCTTCTTCTGTTAGTACGAGAATGCGTTCTTGAACCAATTCTTTAAGTTCTTTTTCCTTCTCTCGTATTTCTTTATTAATTAGTAACCTATTGGACATTAAATCTTCTATATCTTTTAATAATTTGTATCCATCTGTATCTCGCTTATATTTCTTAAGCTCATCTTTAATAGCTTTACTAACAAAAGAATTTCCTGGATCACCCTCATTATTTTTTGTAAGACATTCATATAATATTTCATATTCATCAGAATCTTCAACTTTTGCAGCTTCAACTAATTCTTCTAATCTCATTTCCATCCCGGATACTTCTTGTTTTAGATTTTCAATATTTGAAGCCTCAAGACCATATAGTCGTTTAATAAGTAGTTTATTTGGGATTAAACTACTTATCCAACCATCCTGTTCCTCTCTTCTATTATTACCTGAGCCTTTAACAACCATATAAGGTTCCCTTGTACGTGCTGCAGTATAGAGATCACTAAGGGATATTATTTCTAAATCCCCTTTTAAGGAGTTCTTCCAAATTTCAGCAATACTTTGATATCCATCATAGATATTTATAAATCCAAATGTAGATAAAATTTCCTTAATCTCTAATAACATATCTTCCATAAATTCTTTAATATTTGATTGTTTATTAACTTTTATTAAAATTTTCCAATACTTATTTATATACTCATTTATTCTTGTTTTCATTTCTTCAGACTTAACACTTACCTGATCACTTTTTATTATTTCATCTGTTAATTTAGTAATTTCTTTAATAAGTTCAACATATCCTGTACGTAAAGACTGTAAGGCATTAGTCAAATTATCTGGTACAATAGTATTTAGTATTTTTAAGTTTTGGATATCACTTTCTGGAATACCACCCAATAAATGTGCGTCAACATCATGGCTAATTTCATCACTTTTTGCTATTACATATCTAGGTATGTTCATATTATAATCATTTTCCAAAATATCTTTTCTATATACTAATGAACTATACCCCTCCTCTTTACTTCTAGCTAAGTAGGTATCTACAATCTTAGCAATATGTTTTTCTTGTAATACATTTTGTTTACCCACTTTTATAAATCCCTGTGATGCATCAATAACAAGTACTGGTTCATCTAATTTCCTGCTTTTTTTTAATATAAGCACTACTACAGGTATTCCAGTATTAGTAAATAGATTGCTTGGTAGCCCTATGATCGTATCAATATAATTCTTATCAATTAATCTTTTACGAATTTCTCCCTCTGCTCCACCACGGAATAATATTCCATGGGGTAAAACAATTGCCATTGTTCCACTTTGTCTAAGATGGAATAATCCATGTAATAGAAACGCAAAATCGCCTTTTGAATCTGGTGGTAATACACCTGCAATTTCAAAGCGTGGATCACTTACTTTTAAATCAGAACGATTCCAATTTTTCACAGAATAAGGTGGATTCATAACTACTACATCAAATTGAACTCCTTCATTAGGTCTTTCTGGGTCTTCAGGCCAATCATAAGAAAGAGTATCGCCGTTTCTTATTGTCATCTTTGCAGGACGAACTCCATGTAGCAGTAAATTCATACGGGTTAAGTTATAGGTTGCAGTATTTTTTTCTTGTCCATAGTAATTAAGATTTATTAGAGCATCAGAGTCTAAATGTTTACCTACAGTTAATAATAATGAACCAGATCCTACCGTTGGGTCATAGATTGATTCAATATTATATGATTTAGCAACAATCTGTGCCATAACTTCGCTTACTTGATGTGGGGTGTAGAACTCTCCTGCTTTCTTTCCAGATTCCATTGCAAATTGTCCAATTAAATATTCATATGCATCCCCTAAAATATCTACTTTTTGAAGGGAAATCATATTTAAATCTGCAAAGAGCATAATTAAAGCTTGTATATTTTTGCTACGTTCATTTAAGTTGCTACCTAAAGCTGTATCTGTTAAATCTATAGTAGAACTTGAGAATAAGCCTTTAAAATCATCGGAACCAGTTTCAATAGATATAGATCTTTCAAAATTATGTAAGCTATCAGTAACTTTCTGAACTTCAAAATCTCCTGAGTTAATATCATTTATCCAAACTTGATATAAGTATTCTGGAGCAACATAATAACCTAGAACATTTTGAATAGTTTTATCTAGAGTTTTGCCATAGTCTTCTCTAGCTTTTTTATATTCTTTTACCAACTCTTCTTCTTTTATATTCTTAATGCCTGCTGAGATTTTAAATGCATCTAAAGTTTTATCACTTAAAAACTTATAAAACATCAAACCCAGCATATAGTCTTTATATCTACTTGCATCCATTGAACCTCTTAATTCATTGGCGCCATCCCATAATCGTCTTTTGATTTCTTCTGATGTAATCATTGTGACTCCCCTAATATATTAAATTTGCAATATTTTTATTATCTAATAAATAGCTGCATAACATGATAGAAAGTTTTCTTTTAACACATTGTAATTTTTCAATATGCGCTCTGTCGATAACAAAATAAACGAACTTTTTTTATGTTTAAGTTGTTTAGAAATTTTATTATATTATAATATTTCTATATCAACACAACTGTCTCGACGTGCCTTGTAACTGTAATTTTGATTCGAACCTGGTTACCCTTGCAGGAAGGTATATTCTTACTTTTAAGTTATCAAATTCTCTTTTGTTAACTTAATTTGTTTTCTACTTCCAAATTTAGCAATATCACTTTTATTTATAAGCTTAGATATGGGATAGAAATATAACTTGTCCAATTTAGAGTAATAATAAAGTATGCCAAATTGATATCTCAGTTTTTCGAACCATATAGTTAATTTTTCTGTATCTAAGAACTTTAGTTTAACTTCGTTATCATCGTCAGAATTATCTACAACAAGTTCACAGTAATAACTAACTTCTTCAATTTTAATTTTAATGTCCATATTATATTCTTCGAATACAATGCTGTTTTTAATATCCCGAAGCGTAAGATACTCTTCCACTGACTCAAACTTCTCATCTTTAGATAGATTAGATAATTCTTCTTTTTTGCTTAACCTCAAATGATCTAACTGCTTAATCAATTGATCTAGATTTGCGATATTCTTTTTACTTTCGAACTTATGTAAAATTTCATCCATTAGAGCATCAATTTGATGGATATTGTTTTGCCTATTAATTCTTCGCTTTCTAATCCTTATATGATATCTAGAATTCAATTTGAATGTATCAATATAATAGCTTCCTTTGTCATCTTGCGCAACATACTTATACAATGTATCCGCATTATATCCCCCGATAATCGGGGGACATACACCAGAAAAAACATCTTCTTTACACGGATCAAGTAATGCTTCGCTCCAAGTATCACTTTTTTCACCATTGCATTTTTCACATGCATAATAAAGATTACTATACAAATGAGAATTAAAAGCTTGATCATCGTCTGATTGAGGTCTAAAATGGTCTATTTCAAAATAATTTGCATCTATAAGGCCAACTTCTTTTTCCTGCAATTTACAGTATGCACATTCGTGAGAAAAATCATTTCTAAGATACTCTTTGCATTTCGGTGTTTCATAATTAGCCCATCTAAATTTTCGTTGGTATTCCATTCTAAAGCACCTCCAATCATTCCTTAGAATCTAATTTAGAACTGATTTCTTTTAGTAACTTTATAGTATCTGATTCTTCCTCTGCCTGTTGCTCAATTCCTTTATATACCATATTTTCTTTTCGTAGCTCGCAAGCTCTTTTAATCTTTTCAGCAACATCTACATAACGCTCAACAATTGCATCCTTTTTTAATTCGTAATCATAATCACCAAATTGATCCGCAAAATCTTCAAGTTGATAATTAGTTAGCAATACAGCATATATTGTACTATCATGTTTTCTTATTTCTCTTAATACATCAATCCCTTTATAAGTAACCTGCTTATCCAAATGATAATCAATAATTAAGAAATCAACATCTCTTTCTAAGACAATGTCATAAAATCCGTCTAAAGTTGCAGGTAATTTATCAATGCATTCAAGATGCAGCCCTTCTAGTGCAAATAACTTTGTGTAAATGTCTATATTAGCCACTTCATCTTCTATAAATAGACCTCTTAATTCACTCATTCTTCGTTACCTCCTTTAGGTAATAGCACAACAAATTTTGCACCATGTAGAGTCTCTGAGCGTTCCACTTTTATTTCTCCACCATAGTTTTCCACAATATCCTTAACAATATTCAAGCCTAAACCAATTCCTTCTTCTTTAGTTGTTTCAAAAGGTCTAAAAATATCATTTTCTTTTCCTTTTGGAACACCATCTCCAGAATCCTCAAAGTTTAAAATAATATGAGATAAGCTATGATTAATGCAAATTCTAATTTGGCGAATTTGCTTGCCCTTTACTTGTTCAAAGGCATTGGTAATCATATTGATAATAATCGATTCTAAGTCGATTTGCTTCATAGGATAAATAATTTGTTGCTCACATTTTGTATCTAATGTAACATTGAACGAATTCACTATAGCACTGTAGAAGCCAGTTACTTCTGCTAAAACACCCCCAAATTCTAAATCAGTCGTTTCCTCTCGCTTCCGCTTCCTTAGAAAATTCACTATCAAGTTGCTATATGCATATATTCTACCAAAATCACCACTAACAATATCTACTACATCCTTGATTTGATTTTTGTCTACATCCTTATCTAAATATACATTTATTAAATGCAAACTTGTTTGTATTCGGCTTACAATATCACTTGTTTCATGCCCAAATGATCCAGTCAGCATTCCGAGCGAAGCTAGGTTTTTATATAAATTTAGCTCACTCTCTTGAAAGTTAATTTTATCCTGGTAAATTCTTTTTGTTTCACTATAATGGTGATCGTAATCATTTTGTAATTTTTGTATATCTGCCTTTTTCTTTTCTGAATCCTCTATATATGCCTTGGCAAGTTGCTCCAATTTTTCTGGAATAGCTTTATGATCAGTAGTTTGCGTTACTTCTTCAATTTGTTTCATAAATGAATTATCTTGATATTGCTTTCTAACATTATCGAATTGAGCATCTATTTTTTCTTTTTCCGCTGCTAGCTTTTTCCCATTTTCTTGGTCTGCCAAATATGCCCTTCTTCTAACATCACTAATTAAATTAGTGCATTTAGTTAAAAAGTTTTTGAGTTGTTCATATGCCTCGTTTTCAATAATACCTTCTCTATTGGTTGCATCAACAAGTAGGGGATTAGTAACATCTCCAATCTTTACAACACCTATAACCTGATTATTACCAACTAGATATCCATGAGTGTCTTTAACCTTCTTTTGATCCAGAAATAGCCAATCATTTCCAATATCGCCAAAAGGTTTAACTCGAAAATTATCACGATAAATTTTAATTCCACAATAAGTATCTAGCATCTTTTGAGCAAATCTAAAATTATACCCAGCACCTGAATTTGTAAGATTATTTGCATCTCTAAGGAAGAAATATATTTCTGCATATACATCACCACACAAGAGAGGCTGTTCAAATTCTTCTTCTATTAAATCGGTTTTACCATCCTTATCTTTATATGATATGTATATCTTTTTAGCTTTATCATATATTTTCGCATCAACTTTTGCATATCTCAAATCAAGAATTTCATTTACTAGAATGATATCCTCTATACTAAATTCTGAAGCAATAAGTTCTATTTTAAAAGGATCTTTTTCAATTAAGTTTGGAGCGACGAGAAGCCTTAATTCTTTTTGCAATTTATCAATATCTTTTTGCTTCCACTCATCTCTAAGTCCTTCCATTACTAAGATCATACCTGTTTGCGGAGCAGATAATTTATATTTTTGGTATAACTCGTCTATCATTGAAAAAGCCACTGGCTCATTATTAACATCTATTATTTCTAATGAGCTCTCGACATCTTCAACCAATTGTTCGATATTTTCGTACTGCTTTAAAATGGGAACAATCTCTTTTTCAAGTTCGTTAAGTTTATCTACATTATAAAAAATGGGATACTCAAATGTAGTACTACCCATAATGGTTACAACAGAATTTTTATCCGCTTCATCCACTTTGTCAGTTAAAAAGAAATATTCTAATTGACTACTAATGTACTTAGCTGCAGACGAGTCTTTATGATCCTTTAATATATTAATCCTTTGATTTAATGCGGCAATATTTATTTCTTCAAAACTATTCCAATTGATTTTTACCTTATACGGCTGTTCTGAATCAGTGAAAGAATAAATACTTACTTTTTCGGCAATTCTTTCTACGGAAAAACGTCCAATACCTTTTTTCCCAGCTTTCTTTCTTCCCTTAGCCGAAAAGGGTTCTGTTACCTTATTATTAGTTCCTATTACCATCCATTTGTTCTCAAAATCTTCTTGAGTCATGCCCGAACCAGTATCAATAAGAATTATTTTACTTTCAGGTGTATTAGGTTTATCTAAAATAATTTTCACCCCATATGCATCAGCATCATATGAGTTTTTAATTAGCTCAACCAATGCAGTAACAAAATCAGTAACTAGCTCTCTACCTAATTGGCTAATATGCCGTGAATTTGTTCTAAACCTTAATTTTTTCATCCTCTCACCTCAATAATTTATAATAAAGTTTGTTTCATCCTCAGATAATCCGTATGCATTGCAAACAAGCATATCTAATTCCTGCTGATGTTCTTGCAATTCATTTACATGGTTAGATACAAATCGTGAAATTATTTCGAACCCATTATTTGGAAAGGGAAGCGAATTAAGTTCATTGGCGGATACTTGAGTATTACCACTTTTACTCGTAAAAATATAATTCACTAACTTTGAATTAAGCATCCCTAAATAGTAATACATCTTTTCTAAACTGAGGAGTTCATCTTTTCCTTCACTGCTGCATAAGAAATTCACATGGTTTTCTAAAAAATAATTTTCATATATTTCTAAAAAGTCATCTGATATTATACATGATTTTAAGCGAATATCTCTTTCAAAATTGGTAGTTCGTTGAATTAGTAACCTTTTTCCGCTTAGCACATATGATTTTGTTTTTTCTGATATTAAAGCATATTGTTTTCTTTCCGTATTGGTAGAGCACAAAGAAAAATTGAACTCTAATGGCTGTACATTACCACCATAAATAACCGGTATGGCTGTTGCTTCTTTATCAACAATATCTTTTTTATGTTGATTCCAAACAAAAAGGCCATTACAAAATTTTAATTTCAATTTTTCACTATCCAAAGGTAAACTATTTTTAAATATTTTATCTAAAATGCTATACATTTCGATTCTTTTACTGATTACAAATATATGATTATTTCTTTCATCCATCATTAGTTTAGATCGAGATATTTTAAACTCAGTATTAATCGTTCCATTCCCATTGTAAAATTGAATTTTAGTTTTACTATTTGCAACTGGTTTGTTTTCCAAACAAATAATTAATACCGCCTGCTCCGCTCGATCAAATACATTTTGCCTAGAGTCTATATGTATTAATGATCTAATTCTTAAATCTTTCATTTTAGATCTAAGATTTTTAAAATAAAGACCTGATCTTATAGATTGTGGAACAATAAAGCTCATGGCGCCATCTTTCTTTAAATGATTCATACCCCAATACATAAAAAAAGAATAAATGTTAGGTTGTCCATATAAAATTTCATCATATCCGCTAATGTCTTTTATCAATGCGTTGTTGAGCTTAAAATATGGCGGGTTTCCCAAAATAATTGTATAAATATTATTGTCTGGTTCTACGATAGTGTTTTTCCATTGAATGTTGCAGAACGCATTATTATCATTAACTATAAAATCTAGGATTTTATCTTTCTCTTCTGGAAATTCTTTCAATAAAATATATACTATATTTATTTTTGTTGCAATAACTGCAAAGGGATTCACATCGTAAGCAAATATATTGTTTTTTATATACTCAATTACTTCAGATTGTTGGAATATATTTTTTAGTTCTTCAATTATTTCTATTATAAAAACACCTGTTCCACATGCCGGGTCAATTAGTAAATCAGTATTAACTAGAGACTTTAAGTTGTTTTTAATTTCAAACACCATTCTTTGTACAATACTTGTCGGAGTATAAAATTGTCCTAATTTTTTTTTGATATCTTTATTAATAAATGTATCGTGCTGATTAACTAATTCATAAATATCAGAAAATTCCTGCAAATTAATATTTTCAAAATTATCAGCAATAAATTTATCTGTCATACTGTACCAAGAAAACAATGCATTTACATCAAATCGCTCTAACAAGATATTGTAATTTACATTTTTCGCATTAAAACATCTATTAAAAATAAACATAATTACATGAACAAATGCAACTTCAAAACTAATAGTTTCACGTAATAGATTCTTTTCAAGTTCTATTATTCTGTTTACACTTGAGTAAGACATTTTTCTATAATACTCTTTTTCATATCCTTCTGGTATCTTGGCTTTTATGTCTTTCGCCAAGATGGAAATTATATCATAAATTTCTGACTGCATAGTTTAGTTAGCCCCTTTATAAATTTTTCTTCACATAAAAATCTCATTGCAAAAACTCAAGATAGCTATTCAGGATTTTCGCAACTTTTAACTTTTCTGCATAGGCAAGGAGTTTGGAAAAATCTTTTTCAGGACTATCATTATATTTTTTTAAAGTACTTACAATAATATCACTATCAATCCTACTTCTAACACGAATAATATCACAAATGCTACGCTCAATGTCATATGTTCTCACACTTCTGCCATAACGAGTTTTTCTCTCTATTTCACCAAGGGTATATAGATTAGGTCTAATGGAATGTACTCTTGCACCAATATTCACAAGATTTTTAGTATTTGTTCCTGTCTTCACTGTTACAACAGGCTGTTCAGGCATTTTATTGATATACTGCTGTAAAAACAATGCTGATTCATGTGAAAAAGTCGCCTGTGAAAATCTCATCTGAAAGCAATACATTTTATCGTCGTCGCTTTGAGTTGATATATAAATGCCTCGCTCATATCGTTCTAACATCCCTTTTTTAACGAATTCAGAAAGATATATTCTAGGAATACCAGTTTCAGTTACCATTTTTGTGGATATAACACCATCATTATCATCAACCAATTGATTAAGCATTTTTGAATAATCCATATTTTCGCCCCTTTTACAAACTCGCTAATATTATACATCTCTTTAGTAAGTTTGTAAATAAGCAGTCTGCAAAATTTTTATCTTAATCGTCAATATTTCATGTAATGCTGACAATAAAGCTTTCAGTTTTGAGAACCTCTTTTGTATATCAGGAGTAGAAACTCATTCAACTTTTGCCTATTCTTTACACATCATATACCACTATTTTATATATCACAATTCGAGATTTGAATTGTATTTTTATCTTATCCTCGACTTCTTCTTCAATAAGGTACACAACAAGTGTCATTGACCCTTTAATGAAATACTTACAACTAATATGCCAGTTCATTCTATGTCCATCTAGCGATAACCCAGCAGTTTTTAGTATTTATATCTAATATATTATTTGTCTTTCAGTAAGCAATATATTATTATTTATAGATATAGTTATATATATGTTCTAGTTATGGGTAGTTTTATGACGACCATGGGGGAGGTTCTATATTAACCATGGTGGGGGTTCTATATTGTCCATGTTATCATTCACTCTATTCTGTTTTAGTTTTACAATTAATCCATTTGC
The DNA here is from genome assembly GCA_032006665.1 of Sedimentibacter sp. Classification (GTDB taxonomy): domain Bacteria; phylum Bacillota; class Clostridia; order Tissierellales; family Sedimentibacteraceae; genus Sedimentibacter. The sequence continues at coordinate 52,626 of DALZMP010000019.1, read as the reverse complement.
TTTTAATTCTAATATAGCATTTGCAACTTTCGCTATGCTGCTTTTACATGTATTAGCTATTTGCTTATATGAAGGAAAATTCTTAGTTTTAAGCTCACTATGAGTACATATATACAAATATACTAACATGCTGTATTTTGACATCTTAAAATCAAAAATATCGTCTCGGATATATATCTTCAATTTTTGTTCAGGTATATCTGTATCAAAAACATAATTATCTTGAATAGAAACATTTATATCTTCAACTTCATTACTATTTTCAAGTATGATTTCATCTATTTCTTTACAATCAATAATTTCTATTTGATTATCTTCATCATTGAATAGCCCATGAGTGTTATCTTCATCATTAGTCTCTGATCCTTGATTATAATTTATATTATCATCCTCCTCAGTTACTATTTTATATAAGTTATTTCTTCTTCCACCATTTTCTCTGTATTGGTTATCCTTTATAATCAATTTTCTATCTACTAATTCTTTCATAGCTATCTTAGCACTAGTTTGACTTATGCTACATGCAGCTGCTATTTGTCTTAAAGATGGATAACATTCATTATATTTATTAGTACATGAACATAAATACATATATACTATTATTTCTTTTTCTGAAAGATTCAGGTCAAATATATCACTTCTAACCTTGAAGTAATAATCTCCAGATGTCATGAAAGGCGTTAATGAATATAGGTTTGAAGTTTGACTTCCATTTTCTCTAAATCTTTCTTGCTTATCTAATATTTTTGCATCTATAAGATTATTAATAGCTTTTCTTACTGTTGATAATGAAATTTTACATAATTCTACTAATGTATTTCTTGATGGGAAGCATATACCCTCTACATTAGAGAATTTTTTCAATCCAGCATATACTATTTTACTATGTACATCTATTTGATTATTAAATATATAATTTGACATTGTTATTGTATTTGACATTTTATCCTCCGATTAATAAAAAATATGATTGCAAATATCATCAAAAAGTGTTATCATAATTGTAATTTGACGACATTATTGTATTTGCATTAATTGATAACTGTTCACCGCTATGAACAGTTATTTTTTTGCAACAAATATTAAAGGGCATTTAGAATTACATACTAAATGCCCTTTATCACCAACTTACACTTTATTCTCTATGAATTGATTGTTATAAAAATTTATATTTTAAAATGGAATTTCTTCATCATCAACTGGTTGAAATATATCATTATCATCATCTGGAAAATCATCGAAATAGCTGCCATCTGGTTTTCCTTGATGACTTTGTGAACTTTGATCTTTCGAACCTATAAATTCAACTTTGTCTGCTATTACATCAGTTGTATATCTCTTTTCACCTGACTGAGTAGTATAACTTCCAGTTGAAATCCTGCCATGAACTGCACACTGTCTGCCTTTCGCAAGATAATTTGCACAATTTTCGGCTGATTTACCGAATACTGTGATATTGATGAAATCAGCTGTTGGTTTACCTTGACTTATTGCTTGTTGTTTTTTCTCTCCAAACAGGTCTTTATCCACAGCCAATGTAAGTCGTGTTACCGCCATTCCTGAAGCAGGTACAAATTTAAGTTGTGGATCTCTTGCTAATCTTCCTATTAAAACTACATTATTCATTTTTTAAAACCTCCCATAATAATTTAAAATAAAAAGCCAAGGAATAATTTCCCTGGCCATAAATATTAGATAATTCTTAATATGCAAACTTCCCTATATCATCATTACTTATTGGATATGAAGATACCATTCTTGCAACATCTTCATAACTAAAACTTTCAAGAGCTTCAATAACCCTTTTATTAATTCTTAGTAACATATCCTCCATACCATCCTTAACATCTTCAGATATGACTATAGATTGAATAGCTTCAATCATACCTTCCCTATCTTTAATATCTAGCTCAATTAAATTGTTTATTAATTGCAGTTCTTCAACACATAAAAATTTTTGCTTCATATCTTCATCTGCCATACTCGTTACCTCTCTTCAATTTTATTTTGTTTAAAACTATCATTAATGGTCTTATCTTGCCGTTTATATAATTCTACTCCATTTTTCAAGTCATTTAAAGTTTTTCTTTTATCCGTAATAATTAGTTTATTTCTTTCAATAAGTGTTTCGTCAATTAAGTTTATTATGTTTCTTGCCCCATATTGTACGCTTTCCAAAAATCTTTTTAAATCGTCAACCGTTTTATTTGAACTCCATGCTGATATATTAATGAATTTATCCATATCAACATCAATATTAAATTTTTTAGAAACAATATATTCTATGACCTGAGTTTCCGTCCTGTTTTGAAAAAAAGTGTTATTAATCTTATTTTTTATCATTTTTTCCGCGAATAGTATATTTTCCTCATTCATAGAATAATTTCTAATAATATCCTTTCCTGATGTTTGCGATATATCATAGACATTCTTGAACTCATACGATTGCTTTAGGTTGTACTTTCCATCAATCCTTGTCCCAATAATTTTAGGATAAACAATAAGCAATGCTTTTTCTTCAGCATTTATAATTCTTTCTTTTTGTAACCACATATTTTTACTTTCAATATGAACAGCATTTTTATTTTGTAACTGTATCAATAGCACATTTTCATAAGACATATCATGTATACTAGCAGCCATATCCATATAATCAAAAAAATTATTATTTGTTTTAAAAGTCTCTAATACAGCGTCATTAATTTTTTCATATATTTCTTTTAATCCTTCTTCCATTAAATTCTTATATCCTTTCGTTTAAAATGATTTTTTATAACCTATAAACTAAAATGGAATTTCTTCATCATCTATCTGCACAATCTTCCTATCAACACCACACTATTCATTTTATATCCTCAAAGTATAATAATTTTTACAAAAAAACTTCTAATGAAGTGTTAAATACCTAAATTACAAAACCCACATTAACAAAGAACTATTAATGTGGGTTTAATTACAATACTTATTAATTATATCTGATATTTCTTTTTTATCCAATACTCTTATATCATCCTTTTTATAATATATCGTCAACAAATATATTTCCAAATCATTTTTTATTGCATAATATATAATTCTATATCCATTAGATTTACCGCTTTTAGTATTGGAATTAGCTACCCTAATTTTGTATGCTTCTCCATCACAATTTATGCTATCAACTAAATCACCTATAAGGTTTCCCGTCTCAAGTTCACAGATAACTTCTTCTATATCTTTTAAAATATTAGTATATTTCTTTTTCTTCAGATAATATTTAACATCTTTTTTAAATATATCTGTAGGGATTATCGTATAACACATACTAGCCTACTGGTCCTCGCCCTTTTCTTCTTCTAATTCTTTAAGGAAATCACTCCATGTTCCTTTGGGCATTTTATCTTCTCTCATTAATTTCATTTGTTTACAAGCCTCTTTAAGCGATTCCTTCGGAGCCAATTTTTTATCAATTAAAATGGTACTCATTTCTTCAGCCTCCTTTTGAACATTAGTATTGTCTTCATTACTTTTCATATATTTTATCACCTATTGTAATTATTTGCAACATATTGTAGAAATATTTTATATTGCATTAACAATTATACAATAATTAATGAATTATATTTGTCAAATAATGTATGACCTATTATACATTATTTTTTTTCAATAATTCATCTAAAATCCCTCCTTCCAATGCTTCCTTAACATCTAAAATAGAATATCCTTTACTTTTAATTACTTTCAAAGTATTATTCATCTCTAAATTTTCTATATCTTCTTGAATTAACTTTATTTTTTCATCTACTTGCTCAATTTGCTTTATAATATTATTTTTTTTATCAATAAGCTTTTCTTTTAGTTCCTTTTGCTTATTAAGCTTATCATATAGTGTCATCCTGTCCTCCAAATTACTCGAATTTTACAGCTCTCCTGAAGTATTTAAATCCTTTGTATCCATCTACAGTAACCCCTGTACCCCATTGGCAATGTGCATAAAGATTATTATTATCCTTATCAGTACCAATATAAATTCCAACATGATTTATACCTGAAGAGTTTGGCATTTGTAAGAATGCCAAGTCTCCGACCTGCAAATCATCATTACTAATTGGATATGATTGTCCCCATTGATATGATGTTCCACCACCAGACAATACATTACCTATTCCTGATGTCTTATATACCCAATCAACATATCCTGAACAATCTAACCCGAATGGCCTATATTTACCCGTTGTATCATTACCAGGAGAAGTTACTAATGTAGATTCCCCCCATTCATCATTCCATCCGGCTGAACTTTTACCTCCCCAAAAGTATTTTACTTTTCCTACAAGACTTAGAGCTGTATCGTATAACTTTTCTTGTTGTTTTGATGTGAATATTGGGGCATTTTTAATTAAATCGCTAATTTCATCTTGTGTTAATTCACCATATTGTATTGCTAATTCTGGAAATTGCTCAGAAAAATTAGATACTAAGGTTCTAGCCCATCTTTCCTGTTCATCATCAAAGTTAATCTTATTCATAACCGTTTCCATATCATATGAATATACAGTTATAATCTTTCTTTTTTTTGTTATTTCTTTTCCTTCTGAATTTGTAATTGTATAGTTTTCTGTTGAAATTTTTATATCATATATTTTCGAATATATTTCTTCTATAAATTTCTTCTCATTATTAGAGTAAGTTAAATTCTGTTCAAATTTAACAGAAGCAATAGCAAATATTTCATTGAAATTAGTAAAAATTTTCTGGTTATCTCCAATATAAACAACCCTGGTGCTATCATATTTATTATCTTTTTTTAAATCTGATATTTCTTCTCTTAACGCATCGTCCAATAATTCAACTTTATCCTTATATTTCAATGCTATATCTTCATCTGCCATAAAATAATTTTGACTTAGCATTGATACCATGCTGCCTGAAACAGAATTAGAAATTAAAATCAATAAAATCAAAAATCCTGCTACAATTAGCACAACAGGATTCTTAATCATTAATATTGCCTTAATTGACTTATTAACACTGCTAACTGTGGATTTAGCAATATTTAAAGACTTACGCTTAATTATGTGATCCTTGGCAATTCCTTTTCTAGCATTTTTAGTAAGTACATTATTTACTCTTTGTTTTTTTGTACTTGTCTTAATTTTATTTGCTTTTGAAATATTTTTTTTAATGTTTTTATATTTGTACCGCTTATTATTTGTCATGCGTTCTTTTATATAGCTGCCCGATCCACGTAATAATTTGTTTGAAGTAGTTACTACTTTTGCAGATCCAACTGCTACGTTCTTAGTTGATTTGACTACATCAACACCAATCCTTATGTCTCTATCCGCTTTAAGGTATGCTTGAACCCCTAAATTGCCATCCGAGTTATCTCTGAGATTATCTACTACCCTATTTTTACTGCTTGAAGCAATCTTAAAACCATCTTTTGAAAGTTTAACAGCTCCTTTCTTCAGTAAATATTTTTTATTTATTTTACCTGTTGGTTGCTTTTTTAGATTTGGACTACTTATCTTTTTAGAACCTATATTTTTGCTTTTTTGTATTACCTTCTTAGCTCTCATTACAGAAGTTGTTGCTTTAACAGGTATCTTTACTACATCAATAGCCGTACTTAATTTATTAGATGTATTTATATATGCTTGTACAGCTATTGATTTATCCTCTTCTTCTGATAAATGTCGTTTTATATTACTAAAAGTATTTCCTTTCGTTTTTGAGGATACCAGCCTATTATTTATTTTATTTTTTTTGTTTTTAATAGTTAAATTACTTGGCCTGGATCTAATATTCTTTTTTGACTTCAGGAGTTTACTACAATATTTTCTGTCAATATATATTTTACCCTTTGACCTATCATTAACATTATTAATTTTACTTTTATGCTTTTTATTAGTGTTTTGTATTTTCATTATGATACATTCACAACCTCTTCTACCTTGGTTGTCATCATTTTATATAACTTTGTGTTAGTTGGAAATTCATCTACAAATGGTATAATATTATTACCTGAAAACAATAGCCCTCTTCCTGAGTCTACATTGGTTATATATGCTAACTGTGCTGCTGAAATATTTAGCATTTTTTCTAATTCAACTCTATCCATTGGTGCCTGGTTAAGCATTAGTATAAAATCTGAATTAGAAAGCATCCTTCTTGCTAATTCACTCTGTAATAAATCTTCTACATTTTGGGTTATACCAGTAACAACGCCTCCCCATTTCCTTGACCTTTTAAACAGTTCAAATAAGAAATTAGCCGAGTATTCATTTGTAAAAAGCAAATATATTTCATCTAAATATATCCATGTATGTTTACCTTTTTTTCTGTTTTCAGTTATTCTATTCCATACCTGGTCAAGTACTATTAGCATTCCCATAGTTTTTAACTGTTTTCCTAAGTCCTTTATATCAAAACAAACAAGTCTATTATTAATATCTATATTTGTTTTATGTGAAAATACAGAAAGATTACCTGTAGCGTATAACTCTAATGCTACTGATAATCCTTCTGCCTCTGGTTCTTTTTGTTTCTTAACTGTTTCATAAAAATCTACTAAAGTTGGTAATAGTTCTTCATCAAAATTTTGCATATAATCCTGATATGTAAGTCTAACACATCTATCAAGTATTGATTTCTCCTTTGCGCTTAATCCACTTTTACCGCCCAATATGACCTCACAAAACGAAAGAATAAAGTCTGACTTTAACGAAAGTGGCTCTTCCGAATAATCTATACTCATGTCCATTGGATTGATGTGACTTGGACTATTAGAAGAAATATTTATTATTTTGCCACCAAAGTTTTTAACTAAAGGCGAATACTCACGTTCTGGATCTATAATTAAAACATCATCACCTGTATTTAACAATACATTTACAACCTCTCTTTTTGCGCCAAATGACTTACCGCTCCCTGGTGTGCCTAGAATAAAACCATTTTGATTTTTCAATGTCTTCCTATCAAACATTATTAAAGATTTTGAAATTGCATTCAAACCATAATACATTCCATTTGGCTGTAATAGTTCTTGTGATGTAAATGGCATAAATACTGCTGTTGATTCTGTTGTTAAGCACCTATCAACTTGCAATTCATTTATTCCTAATGGAAGTACTGAATTTAACCCTTCTTCCTGCTGATAGTTTAATGAGCCTACCTGGCATAAATATTTTCTTGCAGTTGATTTAATTACTTCTGTATGTTCATCTAATAAACCTTTATCATCGTCCATCAGAAGAATTACAAAATTAGCTAAAAAAAGTCTTTGATTTTTATTCATAACATCCTCAAGCAATTCTTCAGCTTCTTGTAAGTTGTTCCTTAAATCATATGGTATAAATGCATCTAAATAACCATTCTTAATACTCTTTTGCTGAAATCCCATTTTATTTGACTCCATACCTGTTATTTGTCTTTGTATCATTTTTAATGCAAATTCAGGTTCTACTGGATTAATGTTAATACTGAACATCATGTTAAATCCAAAATCAGTCAGTTCAGTTAAGAAATTATCATTTAAAAAAGAAGGCAGACTTCGAATAAATAATACTCTTGCATGAGAATTGCCTACAATTATACTATCTCTTTTAAATTCAAAGCTGTCTGGTGCTATCATATCTTTAATATTTGAAAATCTTTGTGTTAACATTTTAGGATTATATTCAAAGTTACCAACATTATCTTTCCTATATATGTCATGTAATATTTCTAATCTTTTACTTATTGGCAACACCTTGCCATAACTACCCATACGCCTTAATAAGCCAACAATTTCATTTTCTATCCTGATGAAATTATTTCTCGCTTCTGTTATATCATTTGCTTTTATACCTATTGTTATATATTTCTCTTTTTCTATATCATTACGTCCATGCATAACCTGTTTTTTTAGCATGTTATTGTACTCATCTCTATAGATATCCAATTGGTCATTTTTATTTTTAATTATTATTTTATTTTCAAATTCATCCTTGTTTATTGACTTATTGTTAATTGTAATTTGAAGTTTTACTGTTGAATTAAAGAAATTCAAAAACTCACAGTACTTAGAAAATATATCTTCTTGATCATCATCCCTTGCTAAATGGTAATTTATATCTAAAAACTGTAATGTTTTAGAGTATTCCCCTTTTTTTGTTTCTATTATGCCATCCTCATAAGTGTTTAATATAGGTATGGTATTTTGTGATGTGCTAGATTTTTTAACTCTTTTATGCTTTTGTGTATTAGTAATTTTGTCATTGTTGTTATTTGGATCAGCATTTGAATTATGTTTTTTTCTTAGAATCATTTTATCTTTTTCCTTTCTTTAGACTTCTTCAAATTTTCTATATTAATTCTATCTTGTTCTGAAGCTATATCTGTAAATATATTTTCAACCTTATATTTTCTTTTTCGTGGTATAAACAATTTGAATTTTAAGACAATCAAAGCAAACTTTTCAAATGGCAAACCATTAAATTTAAAAAATCCTACTAAAAATAGCGGCACTCCAGTGAACATGATTATCCAACTTGCAATTTCATCGCCTATGTATGGTTTTAAAAATATATACATAGGTACATTTATTGACAATGCAATACTAAGACAAATAATTTGCCTTAATGTTAGGCCAAAGAAGATTGTTTCTTTATAGTTTCTTACTTCCTTAGGTATTTTAATTTCTATCATCAATTCACCCCCACCATTTGTTTTGCCCAAGTGCTTGCTTTAGTCAATACAAGCAAGAGCACTACACATGCTGTTATAGTTCCCCACATACTTATTTCTGCGCTATTAGTAGCAGAAGAAACTAGTATTGTATTGGCTATTCCTGAAAATGACATACAAGCTATCATTATAATTAGTCCCTGCAAACATACTGATATATAATGTTGTACAAATCTTTTAGCAATATTATTATATTCTCCACTTACCATTGTAGATAATGGCAATGGCGCAAGTGCTGTAAATATATACAACTCAATAATTCGACCATAACAAATAACTTCAATTAAAACTTTTAAGATCTGCATAATCAATTTTATTGGCATAAATTGCATCTGAAATGCAATTAACTCCATAAATTTCATCGCTTCCAATTGTGTTTTTAACTCAGCAACATCCACTATATTTTGAATATTACCTGGTGAAGTATATACTGAAGAAATTATATCTGACACAGAATAATATATCTGCTCTAAAATGACAAAACTGCTTTGCATAATAACTTTCGCTAATACTACTCTTATTACAATTTTAATAATATTTTCTATCTTTGCTATTCTAAATGTTATTGTATTGTTTAATAAATCTAGCATAAAGAACAATGCTAATAAGCTATATCCTATTGGCAAAAGGCAATTAAAAATGCCCTCGATCATATTCCATAATCCGGGCATTGCACTTTGTGGTTGAGTAATTATATTTACAATATCTCCTATTTCAGAGTTTAAATCATTAAACAATTTACTTATAGACATTACTATGTCGTCAATGTTAAACATTCTCCACCTCCAAGGATGTTATAGTTAAGGGTAACAATAACATAAATAACGGGTTCAGTTTTGAGGTGTAAATTGTAAAAAAGCAGAAATACATTTTTAAATGCAATGAATACAAACCTAAGTAGAGAATCATTAATATGAACCCTAAAATTTATTTCTTAAAGTTTTTTATTGACCTATTTAAATTAATTTTAATTAACATAAATCGAGCACATATTAAATTATTTAGTTTTTAGTTAGATAAGATTATTCCATAGTACTCAGTTCGTTAACAGTCTTTTGACTGAATCTAATTGTTATAGCATAGACATGTTCATAGCCATGCTTTTCATATTCATCAGGGGAATAGAAATAATCAACATCGTAAGAGCTAATTGTATTTTTAGCAGTCAAAATCTGAACAGCCAGTGGAATTTCTTTTTCATAAACAATCTCTTTTAAATCACTAAGAATGGATGTTGCACGTCCCATTCCTTTAAATTCTTCTGTAGACTCAGTAGAATATTTGCTCGAACCACTATTATGTTCACTTTGCAACGCCACACGAAGTCCTTCAGCAAGATTTTCAAAATCGAGCGCAAGTCTGCCATTTTCATCAGAAAATGCTTGGCCACCACCACCTGAAACTAATTTCCAAGTCCTGTCTATCAACTCATATGTATTGACTTGAACACTTTGAACTGTATCGTCTAACATAAAATCATAAATAGGTTGGTCACTATTAGCACCAAGTAATTTTGCTATATTTTCTTCTTGCTCTGACAGTTTCGCCTTTTCAATATACATAGCGGGTTTTTGAGTTTTATCACTACAAGCTACAATAGATAGTACATAAACAACTACTATTATTATTGTCATTACTTTTTTCATTTTTATTCCTCCACAACATATAAGGATAATACTATTTGTACAAACTTATTCTAAATCCTGAATATTCATTTTTTCTATTTCCGACAACCTTTCTTGCTTTTCTTTTTCTAAATACTTTACCACAAAATATATTACAAACATTATAATACTAGTTAAAGCAACAACGGGTATTATTACAGCAAAACATAAAACAATAACTGGTAATATAACAGCAAATTTGTTTTGTTCCTTTGCCAACCGATACTCAATATAAAATAAAATTAATGGAATAATAATTAATGTGATTAATATAAATGTTACATTAGACATAACTATTTATCTTCCTTTCTTGATTTTTTATACTCTGAAATTAATATTTTCGCTGTATCAAAGTCAATTTTTTCATTTATAGCAAGTCTTTTTATCAAAGCAATATACGGTTCATTTGCATTATCTTCGCTTATTTTAATTTTTTGTATAAGTCTATCTAATCTAAGTCTAACAGTTGGGTATGTTACACAATACTGATTAGCAACTTCTTTTAATGATCCTGAAGCCATAATAAATTTTTTTATAAAAGATATGTCCTCATCATCTAAGTTTGTCATCCATTCAGGAACTACTTCTAACATCATTTCGACCACCTCTCTTTAATAAAATTAAGTATGACATTTAATTTTGTTAAAGTCAATAGTAATATTTTATTTAATAATATTACTATTGAGTATATCTAATATTAAATTAGTATAAAAGATTATTTAATTTTTTTTGGATATTTTCTTATGTAATTGAATATATTTAATTGTCTATTTTGCACCTCAAAACTGAACCCGTTAATAAATTAAACTATCCCTTAATTTTAAATTTATAAACCTAACAATGTCTTATAACTTACTGATAAACCAAATACCATAAGACCTGCTACAAGAAACAAAATTCCACTTCTCTTTTGTCCTGCATCATGATCAGAGAGAGAGAAAGCAATTTGTACTCCTCCCCAAAATGCCACTAATAGTCCAACTCTACCTACCCATGTTGCTATCCATACGACCATATTATCAAACTTGTCTACGCCTGCATTTGAAGTTGTAGCTAATGCTGTTGTATAGTTTAAAACACTAATAATAATGATTGATAAAACGACTTTAAATCTTAATAATAGTTTCTTTATTTTTTTCATAATACTATTTCTCCTCTTCTATTTCGTTGTCATATTCATCTAAATAATTTTGAATCTCATCATCAAAGCTGAATGGATATTGTTCTTCATCTACAAAAACAATATTTTTATACATCTGTTCTATTTGTTCTATTTCTAATTCAAAATCTTTCATCTTATAGCTTTCGAGAATTTTAATACGTTCTTCTTCTTTATCTTTCTGATTTTCCAATTCTCTAAACTTGCTATAATCAAAACAATTTTCTTCTGAAACCTCGTAAAGATACTTATAGTTTTTATGTTTTGTCAAATCGAACTTCTTTGAATAAAATGGTAACATACCTCTGATTAGCAAAATACAATCACTATCAGGCATACGTCCAATTTCACCAGGCTGCAAGAGTTCTCTGCCAAGTGTTCCATAGTTGTATGAAGTGCTTCCTTGCTTACCTTTTGAATAATTTATATTTCTTGTATCTATAGTCTCCTTATCAAGACGTTTACTTATATACTCTAATGTTGATTGCTCTTGTCCCCCAAGGAATAATGTAGAATCGCAGTTACCCGTAATGCTCTCCCAGTTATCTTTGTAAAGTTCTTTTAGTTGAGCCATGTTTTGAATAATAATTGTAGAACTAATTTCCCTACTACGCATAGTGGCTATCTTCTTTTCAAAGTCAGGTATTTGTCCTATATTTGCGAATTCATCAAGTATAAATCTTACATGTGTTTTCAACCTACCATCTTTAGTTTGAAAATCTGCAATGTAATATAATCTTTCAAATAGCTGTCCATACATCATAGATACTAGAAAATTAAATGTATTATCACTATCAGGAATAACTACAAATAATGCTGTCTTTTCGTGTGCAATACTTTCAAGTTGCAATTCATCTTTTATTGTGAGATCAGATAATGACTCCAGATTAAATAGTGACAATCTAACACCTACTGAAATAAGTATGCTTTTAGTTGTTTTACCTGCACCTTGCTTGAATATTCCATACTGTCTTACCGCAATATGCTTTGGTTTTTCCTCTTTTAATTGCTTAAATATAATATCTAAGTCACTCTCATAGCCCTCATCTTCTTCTTTTACACTTGCATATCTAAGTAGCTCCATCACTGTCTTAAAGTTTTGTTCTTCAGGAACAAGTTCGTACCACATGAAGTAGAATATGGCCTGCAATAAAGCTATTTCAGATTTTTCCCAAAATGGATCATTGCCTCCACCTGTTTTAGGGTTAGTATTTTTTATTAAGCCATTAATTAATTTCATCACATCATTTTCTGTCCTTATATAAACAAAAGGATTATAGCGACTGCTATAATCCATATCTATAAGATTAAATACCTTGATTTTGTATCCTTGCTGATAAAGAAGTGCTCCCGTCTCTCTTAAAATTTCTCCCTTGGGGTCAGTTATTACATATGATGTATTTGCCTGCATTATATTTGGTTTAACAAAGAACCTTGTTTTACCTGCACCCGAACCACCAAGAGCTAAAATATTAAGATTTTTTCTTGTTTTTCTTGTATTCAAACTCATTTGTTCGGTTTCCGTAAGGATAATATTATTATTTTCATCTTTATCCAATATTTTTTTAATTTCTTCTTTTTCAGCCCAGCGTGCAGTACCGTGTTCTTTTCCAAACATGTACTTTTTATCTAGCGTAATAAAATACAAAGCTACTGCCCAATACAACAAGCTTATAAACGTAAATATTTTTAAGTCTTGTTTTTGTGGCATGAAAAAAGGAGTAGTTTTAATATGTGCATCTATGTCCTCTTGAAATTTACCAAGCATGGTATAATCAAATTGTTCATAGCTATTAAATACTGCTCCTATATGTATTGTTACAAAAGATACAAATATAAACATTATTACAGAAAGTATAATCATTTGCATCTTTTGCTTTTTACGTCTCTGTTGCTCCGTCACTACCTGTCTCCCCTTTCTTTCGCCTTGGTTTTGATTTTGCCTTTTGTTTTAGCTTTGGTTTGTTTGGCCCTCACCTCCTTGATATTATCGTCAACTTCTTTCATGGTCTTCCTATCTGTTTTAACCTGATTTTTATCCTCTAACTTATTTTTGTCCTTATCCTTTTCTTTTTCCATATTTTTTTGTTTTATTTTAAGCTTTTCTAAATCTATATCGTTGTAAACAAATTCTGGATTAGAAAAAGTTTTACCAACTTCATTGACTCTTTTTTTAATATCTTCATTACTATAATCTTTACTATTTAAAACATTTGATTTCCCATCAATAAAAATTTCTACATCAAGAGTTTTTTCTTTTGTATTTTCAGTCATTTTAATGTAGTTATCCGGGTTATCTTTATCTACTATATATGTTTTCAATATTTCTTTTTCTTCTCTATTTACTTGAATGTAGTCTTCAGGGTTTTCTTTATCTACTAAATATACGCTACCTTCTTTATTAATGATAAACTCATCTAATATTTTGCTATCAACTTCTTTTTCCATACCGTTAACTTTATCATTTGCCATTTTCTCTAGTATTTTATTGACCATTTCTGCTTCACTTTTCTTATATACATAAGTCACCTTATTATCAGTAGGGCTAACATCAAATATGGCATATGTTAATCCAGTTGATTTTGCTTTTGAAGCAAATATAGCTGCATCTTTATCATTTAGATCAAGCGTTACTAATTCGTCTCCACTTTTTATTAATCTCTTAATATTTACTTCTCCCGTATTCAGCTGTCTGTTTAACTTTCCTAACAATGAAAGAAATATATATTTTAATACTTCTCCTCCTAACTTTCCAAAATCTCTAATCCCTTCCTTACTTAAATCTGCTGCAAATCCCATTAAGATTCCTGCTGTTTCTCCACCTGTATTCATTATCTTTCACCTCGACTATTATTTTTTTCATTAACTTTAGTTGTAACTTCTTCCTTAGATTTTTTGTATTCGTCCTTCTTTTCAGCAACTTCTTTCAATGTTTTCTTTTTATGATTTTTGCCATCTTCCTTATACTTAATCTTTTCATCTTTAATTTCAACCGTGCAGCCAGGTTCAGTATATATAGAATACTTTCCTTCATTTTCAAATGCTATATACTTAAACTTGTCGCTATTTAAATTTTGAAAACTTTTTAATGTTTCACTTGAAATATTATGAGTATTAATATCTTCAGCTTTTTTGAATTTGAACCAATCTGTGTTCCCTTCAACTTCCTGAAGTATCTTTATTTTATTTTCAAGTAACATATCTTTTAATTCATGCATCTCATTAATAGGAACTACTATATTCATGCCTAGTTTATTTCCGCTCTCCTTGGCTATATAAGTTATACCCATTTCTTCTATTTGATTTTTTATTTCAATATAGTCCTCATCAGATATCCTTATATAGCCACGAGTTTTTTGCTCATTCATAAGCTTTAATAGCTCCACTTTTTTATCTTTGACAACTTCTTTTTCCTCTGATCTATGAACAGATTTTTCCCCATGTGCTTCTCTATATTCAGCCTGAAGCTTTTCCAGTTCTTCCTTTGAGTTTACAATTATAGGATCTTTAAAAGTAATTAAAGTACCCATTATTTTTTCTATTTGCTCTTGCCTTGATAAAAACTGTACTGCTCCTTCTGTTACCCCTTTATGACTTTCATCATCTATATATGCTTTCTCTATACCTTTTGTATTAATAATAATCATGAATTTCTCTATTAACTTATCATTTTTAATTAGGTTAGTTATTAATTCTGATATTTTATCAAAGTATGCTAATCTATTATTTATCTGCTCCTCTGTAACGCCAAATTTAGGCTCATGCATCGAGTAATCTCCAAACCATTGAGTTAATGTCTCAGAAGAAGGAATTTTATATGAAAGTTCATACTCATATAGCTTTTTATATTTATCTAGATTATTTTCTTTAAGTGTTACTTCACTATTATATTTATCCAACTCATCAAAAATCTGTTTATCGCTAACACCTTTAGCTTTCACAATTATGCTTTTGTCAAGATCAAAAACATTTGTTAACCTCATGTCTTCATCAACTTCGTTTAAATCTTCATACTCACGTAATTTCTTGCAAGCATCAAATATTGATCTCTTCACTTGAGCAATTTCAATATTTTTTCCTTCATTTACTTCAATACTAATAAAGCTATTATTATCTTTATCATAAATTCCTAAAATGTTGCTACTTTGAATTTCTTTGTTACCAACTACAGTATTATTTACTTCATTTTGATATGTCATCTTATCTCTCCTTTTCATTTTCATCTTTTGTACTGGTTTCAAGTTGTATATCTTCAATAAATTTATTTCTTTCATTCTTATTAAGATAATGTTGCAAATTTTCTATATCTGTTAGTTCATTACAAATGTTATTTATCTTTTTATCGGCCCCTTTTATTTTTTCAATAATCTTTTCTCGTTGATTAATAAAATCATCATATTGAACTTCATCTTTTAATCCGAATTTTTCTAATCTTTCTTTACACCTTTCAAATTTTTCTAATTCATATTCGTGCTGTTTTTTATACGCCCCCTTTAAAAATGATTGCTTGTACTCATCATTATATTTTTTATACTTATGATATAATTCTATTTCCGTACAAACTGCATCCATTTTAATTTCTAACAACTTTAATTTCTGATGTTTCGTTTCTTCTTGTTTAATCTTATTATTTAAAATTTCTATTTGATTTTGAGCATCACTCCTTTTATTCAAATTATATTTATTTAAAAGATTTAGCTTGGTAGATAAATCTTCAATACCTTTAATTGCTTTCTTCTGTGCGTATGTATATTTTACTGGTCTGTCATTTCTAATAAACGAATTTTGATTATTATTAAAAATCATTTTTAGTAATAGAATTATTAATTTAACATTAGTTTCTAATGATCCCTGTCTGTATGACAGTCTCTTCATTTGATATTCAAAACTATTCTTATTAATCCTATAATATTTTTTATCTTTTGATTTAAAAGAACTAATATTATGCTCTTTAAATTTAATTCTTTGCTTTATACTAAGTTCATCATAATCTAATCCAAGTGTTTTACCTCTGACGGCTTTACTCATTCCTTGTTTTTTAAAAGTTATGTATTTTACATTCCCTTGCTTGATATAATAATTCTGGTCTTTCATATTTTGAAGGAATTCTTCATAGCTGTCTGAACAAGAAATAGCTAGATCAATATCTTCTCTAACAACATCTTTCCATGATGTTTTGTTCTTACTTTCTTGCCATTCTTTATATGATTTATTTTTATTTCTTTTATTTGGTTCTATAATACTTAATCCATGCTCTTTACAGACTAAGTCCGAATATATTCTTATGTCTTCACGTTCATTGGCACAGCTGTTATATTTTTTACCATTAAGTCCAACTGAATTTATTATTATGTGATTATGAATGTGATCTTTATCAATATGAGTTGTAAGTATATATTGAAAATTACCATCAAGAAATTTCTCAGCCCATTCTTTTCCTACTTGATGTGCCGTTTCTTTGTCTGTTTCACCTGGCTTAAAAGATTGTATGAAATGGAAACCTTGTATACCATCTTCTTTATCATACTTCTTCTTTAAAGCTCTCATTTCTTCTATTGCTAAATTTTCATTTGTACTACATTTATTTGAACTAACTAGAAGTTTTTCATCTGTCTTTTCAATATTCTCAATATAATTTAAAGCCTTTATTAAAGTTTTATTTATTGGATGCCTTTTTACATAAGCCATATTTTATTCTTTATCCTGTAATTCTTTAATATCATGATATATTTGCAACATAACAATATTAATATTTGTTAGTGAATCTTTTAGAAAATCCATTTCATTTTTATTAGATAATCCGCCTTGATTTAATTTCCTAGCAATTTGATTAATGTTATTTCCTATTCGGCTAACTTGAGCTGACAGTTCGAATAAACTTTCAAAATTAAATACAATTATTTCTTTCCTTAATGCAGCATTTATAAAAAATCTATTCATTGTCATTTCTGATACTTTTACTTTTTCCATGATTTTTAAATACTCTTCTTCTGTAGTTCTTACTATAATTTGCTTATTTCTTCTTCTGTTTTTCACAGTATCACCACCACCATTTTTCAAATTAAATGATTGAATTTATATTCTAGGGTCTTAGGGGTATCCCCTAAAATTCGGAAGTGGATAGCCACTTCCACTGCTTGCTATACTCAAAACAGAGTTTTAAGTATATCGGCTTTCTGAAAGAAAAAAAGAAAGACACCACTGTCTTTCAACCTTAATCTTTGCCGATTTTATTATTTTGTCATTCTTCATTTCAGTATCTATTTTTATTTTAACAACACCCTCCTCATATTTCTTTTATTAAATTATGGTTAAGATAGTAGTCAATTTTACTTATGCATATCTTACTTTTCACATTTGATTCTTGGATGCAAGTAAAAATAAAAAGAAAGTCTGTTTGCTGTGTTAAACAACATTCAATCCTTCTTAAATTCGAATCATTCTTGACCATATATTTTTTATTTGTATCTAGAAATATTTTTCTAATATCATTAATTGTAATTGACATTCATTTTCTCCATTCATGTTATTTGTCCTTTCCATATTAATATCATTGATATAATTATTACTCCAAAGCAAATATAAGGTGCTAATGCTACATTTGCTTTTGTATTTATTCGCTTTGAAATTAGCCCTGGTATTAAAATAATTGTTGCAGATGTAAATGTTATTGCTACAATATCTAAAATGTTTGTACCAAATATCAAGCTTAAGGCTGTTAAAAGTTTTATATCTCCACCTCCAATTCCTCCATCGGTTATTATCGCCATTAATAAAAAAACTGTAAATGATATACTCGCTGATGCGATATATTCTTTACAGTTTTCTAAATTTATTATTAAATTAAAAATTCCCAACAAAACCATTATTAAGTTTAGCTTGTCAGGAATTATTTTTTGTTTGAAATCTATGTGTGATATTTTAATAAGTAGCAATATTGTTATGATAAATATTATTGCTTGCAATTATTCAACTCCTTCATAAGATTTAAAATGTACATAGTAAAACTTTCTTTCCATTTTACCAGTTCTTCTTATTAAACATTTATTTCTAGTATTCTTACATAAAAAAAATTTGAAATTGCAGTTTGTCCAAATTTTTAGAGAATAAATAAATTTCTCTTTGAATTTCTATACCTTTTATTTTCTTTAAACCTTTTATAATTGTGCCATGTGTAATTGTTATATAATTTCTTTGTGGTTTTAATAAGCTAATATCAAAATTTTCTGACATATTTTTCAATTCTTCATACTTCAATTCACAACTCTTCTTCTTAATTTCTTTTTTGTTAACTTGCTGAAAAATTAAATATAGGTTGAGCCATTTTATATCATACATAATAAAATAATCATTTAATCTTTTTGTGATAATTTTTTCTTTTAATATTAACACGCTTTTCATTATAATAATAACAAGTGGTAAAATTATAGAAATATTTTTGCAATAATAATACCAAATAACTAATAATATAATTTCCGGAATAAAAGGAATTAATGATAATATAGTGATTGTTGTATAATACACAATAGTGTTCCATAATCTCCATAATAGCTTTTTAATTTTATTTACTTTCATATTCACCATCCTAAAACGAATTAATTATATGTTATCATATAAAACCATTTATTTCCATAGTATTATTTTAAAATATATTAATTAGTTTTTAATATATAATTTTTTATTTATATATGTTTCAGCGCAAAAAATAAAAGTACCCCAACACAAGCCATAATTAATATTGTGGAACATTTAACTTCCATCGTAAATCTAATAACTGGATCAGCCTTATTTAATACATCTATAAATAAATTCATAAATTGTTTTTCTTCCTTTCATTAAATTAAAATAATGCAGCTTTTGCAATATTTGCAAGCTGTATACACCATATTTTTTCCTCCTTATGTCTATATATAATTGCTTTCAAATCATATAAATTAATATAATATACAACTGTTCGAGTGCATTGACTAAAACATTCTTCTAAGAGTTTTACTGCTACTAACCTTTTAATATCTTTATTGGTTTTGATATACATATAATCTAAGAGTTCACTTGTTCTATATGATAATTTTGGAGTTAATAAATTATTTCTTTTCCAGAAAGCTATTTTTTTAACCTCATAAATTTTCATATCATTTTCTACTTCATTTATCATTTCTATCAACAAGTCATGTATTTCATCCGACTCCTTATTTTCTACTGTATTTTCTATTTTATAATTTACTATAGTATTAATTATTTCCTTTATTATTTGTTTAGGAACATTGAGAATTAAATCGCAATTGGTATCTAAATATTCTAGCTTATCTAACCATTTTTGAGAATACTTATCTATTGTAATAAAATTACACTTTATTGTATTTGCCATTAAAATTAATATTTTATCAGTATTGCAGTCATATAATAATTGGTTTGTAAATTCAGTCAATTTATCCTTTTCTATAAATGCATTTTTGAATTCAAGCCAGGTTTCAATATAATCATATTTTATATATTCATCTAAATTTGAATCATCTTCTATATACCTACCTATATTTTCATTTAACTTGTCCTTATTACCTTCGGATTTAATTTCTTCATCAGTATCTGTACTCCAAATTGATACAATCTTTTTTTTAGTTTCTCTTATCTTGTTGAAATCTAATTCATCGTATGATATTAATAATTTATTTACTTCCTCAATTTTTATTTTAGTTTCTATTATATTCATATTTGCCTTCTTTCTTTATATATTTATTTTATTCTATTAAATGTTACAATTAAAATAGCTGCAATTAAAACTGCAACCGAAATACCTAAATAAGTAAAATGTACGCTTATAAATGGTTCGTAAATTGTGTTTGCTTTATTGGCTTTATTAAAAAAAATGCTCATTTTGCCTCCCAAATGATTAAGAGAGACATTCAATGCCTCTCTTAATATTGTTAATTTGTTAAATTCACTCTACCATCTTGGAGAGCACTACCTTCTGTAATTAAGCTTCTGCCATCCCAACTTTCTTTCTCATTGTAATTATAAGTTACAGAACCTTTTGAACAATCAAGCTTAATACATATAATTGTATTTACTGGCAAGTGAGCTGAAGAATAAAACCTTCCCTGCCATGTTTCCGTGTCTCCTGTTATAACTTTTGTCATGCTTATATTTTGGTCTATTGGTCCATTGTTACCTATGTCTATTCTTCCATACACATTGTCAGGCTTACCCTTGCTGTCAATTTGAAATGTTACATAATACCCTGTCTTATACGGTATTAAAGCACTTAAAAGCATATCTTTAGTGTAAGGGAATGTTATATATGGATGATTAACTATATTCGTTATTCTAAAGTTTATAAGCTTTAGAGCTACAATATCAATAGGTACATTGTCTTTTACTTCTCTTGTAATATTACCGTTACCGCCATACGTTGTTTTACCTACAAACTGTAACTGATAAGTTCCACTTTCGGTTATACTATCTGGTATGGTTATATTTTTTTCCCAGTAGGCATAATTACTGTCTTCAGATACCTTGCTTAATGCATAACCTGTTCCATTTAAGTTACAGCCAACAGTATTAGCCATTTTACTGGTCTTCGCTTTCAACTTAATAGAATCTCCGATCATTATTTCACTCTTATCACTTTCTAAACTTCCTACAAGGCTTATTTCAGGTACTATATAATAAGATTTAGTTATCTGCGCAGATTTTGCATCTGTACTCGCATAAGGTGGTATTGGTGGCTTATCTGTTACTTTTAATGTGATTCTATATGCCCCCCAACTTAGTCCTTGATTTTTAAAACTATTTGCAAACGGAAATTGCGTTGTATAGTTGTATGTGTTTGTTGCTGCACCTGATATATTATTTATATCTTTAACAGCAAATCTCTCTAATCTCCAGTTATATATAAAGCCTGTATTATCTGTATTTGGATCATTAACATTTGTGTCAAACCTTGCATATTCTTCATGAAACAGAGTATTTGTTGGTCTATATCTTAATGTGTATAACCCTAATGTTTTAGGAAATGTCCATATAGGGTTTTCATTACTTACTAAGTTAAAGTCCGTAGTCGGAGCCTGATTAAAAACTGTAACATCAAAGCTTTTAGTTACTTCATCACTATATATTTCCTTTGTATTTTTAACAATTAATGAAATTTCATATTTACCATAACCATTTTCTGAGATATAGTTATTTAATTCATCACTGATATTCTTCTCAATACTTGTAAACAATTTAATGCCTTCTTTTTTTACTGTCCAGGCATTAGTTAATGCAAGTCCATTTAAATCATAGCTTGTGTCGGTGATGGTTTGTTTCTCCGTATTAAGTATTAATGGATTTTTGTCTATTAAAAATTTCGCAATCGGTTTCTGTCCACTACTTAATCCTTCATCACCAGCCTTTATATATCTATTGTCCCAATCAGACCAAGTACCCTCTAAGTCTTTTACCCTCAGAAGTACCGTTGAATTGAACCATTTGGCGCCTAATTTTAATGTGTTCTTAATCCAGTTTATACTGCTTGTTCTGTTTGTAGTATTATAGGTTGTTGTAACACCGTTTTTATCAACTATCTTCCATTCCCATTCATTAATACCTTTATCACTTCGGCTTTTATGATCAAGATCATATGAATTTTCCGTTATTGTAATTGAAGCATTTTCATTAGGAATATCATAGCTTAATTCCATATCATTTATATGAAATTCTGGTCTATCTAATGTTCCGTTGTATTTTGGAATGATAAACAGTAAGGAAAGATTTCCAGATGGAATTTCATATGATACATCTTCATTTGCATAGTATGTATTTGAAATGGAACTTCCAATTACATATACAATTATAGATCCGCAACCATTTTCATTGGTAATGGAAAAATTAACTTTTGCATTTAATGCAAAAGAAGGAACATTAATTTTTACTTCTCCATACTTATATGTAAAATCATTATCGTATCTGTTTGCACCCTTTAGGTACAAATAGCCATTCCTTACTTTACCTGGTAGATATGCATCATTTCCTTCATATCTTGTAAACACCGGTTCTAAAAGATAATTTTCATCTTCAAAATCTTCAAAAAAGGATGAATGATTATATGCATTTGCAGTAAAATCGGATATGCTGAATGACGCTATAGGTTTTCTATGTACATAGATATCTTGTGTAAATAAACTGCTGTATTTCCTGTAACTATTAAATGAATTATACATATTCATATCAGGATATAAGGGATTGTCTCTAACCTGATAACTTAAAGTGTACTTCCCAGTTTTGTTGAATGTCTCTATTGGTTCTTGTACCCAAACATTATTATTGTTTATAGTACCTAAGTTATTTTCAAAATAAGTAGGTAAATGATAAAATTTAAATGCTTTTGAAAACAAAGGATCATTTTCATTGTCTGAATAGTTTTCTTTGTAATTTATTGTGTTTCCTAATAACAAATATTGATCCACAGTGCTAGAACCACTATATTTATTTCTTATATATGAAGCCGCAGTATTTAAATTATTATATACATTGTTTAATTCTATATATGTACCATTATTTTGGTTTTTAGAAATAAGTTCTTTTAATTTATTTCCATTAACTGAATTTACACCTATATTGATTAAATTTATTTCTTTTCCTTGTAATATACCTGCTGTTTTGTTTAACTGCTCATTATCTGCCAACTCGGTTAGTTTATTACCTTCAACTAAATTAATAATATATTTATCTGAATTTCCATTCCAATTTAATTGATCCAAAGCATTTTCAATGCTACTGTTTTCTATATACGCCAAACTGTTAATATCGAGATATACACTGCTTGAAGTATAACCATCTTTTGCAGATATTCCTAAATAACCTCCCGCATCTATACTATTTATATTTGTTTCAAAAACTAAAGTATTGCCGTCATATGCTTGTAGCAAATTACCTACTTGCTTAATTCTAGACACAGTAGTATCATAATATTCCCATTCTCCATGACTTTTCTTCCTTGTGTAGTAAAATTCTTCAAGGATCTTTGATACACCATTTTTTATTTGTACAATTTCAGCAATTTTATTACCTGCTTCCCAGTTTCGTTCATATTTTTCAGAGTACGCAAAATAATTATTTTTATCTTGCACGTTAAATAAAAATACTGCGTCCCCCATACTATCTTCGCCATATGTCACAGGATAAACATTTAAATCAAACTCAATGTCAAAATCCTTTAACCTTTTATCTGAAATAGCAGAATAAAACGTTACATCTGAATAAGGAGTGCCCCAAATGGTAGAATTATGTATACTTATATTTACATTATTATTGGAATAGTTCAAGTCATAATAGTTTCTTTCTACTATTCGAATTGGATAATTGTTACCCCAGGTTTTATTTATATCTTTGTATTTTAAACTTTCTATCTCTACTCCACCTAAGTTGTCGCCTAAATATAAATCAGGTACAGGTATTCCACTCCAACCATCAGCATATACCCCGTTTGGTAACATGTTATACCAAAATCCTACCAATGGCTTTTCAGGATCAGTTTCAGGATCTCCTGTATCAGTTACACCTTCAATCTCTGCATATCTGAATTTATAGTCATCTGCATAACCGTTCATTGCAACCTTTCTCCATGTTAAGCTATCTTCATTAGTTAATCCATTTTTTTCATTAGCCAGGTTCAATAATTCTATATCACCTACCTTTATATTTTTTTCACTTTCTAACCATAGTTTTAGGTTATTTAAATTATTCTCTACATCAACTTGTCTTGTACCAGTTAATCCAGTGGTTAATACCTTTACATCAATGTTATTATATTTTTCTAATCCCAATGTACCTATAGGAGCTGTATTATCAATTTCTGTAACAACATATGTACTTCCTGTTTTATAATCTTGTTCATTTATATAATTCTCTAATGTTTCTTGTTTAAAATCTTCTTTAACATTAATAATAAACTGATATTTACCTACCTTAGAAGATGTTAAAGTAATTTCCTTATATAAAATACCATTGATATTAACATCTTTATGAGATAAATTTGCTGTTTGCAAAATTTCATCTGTATAACTACCATTATTGTTACTATCAAATTTATATCCTATATTTGTTATTTCAGTTAAATCATCATCAGTTGAAGTTGCTCGAGCATTAAACCTAATTGTTGCATTTTTACTAGAATTTCTGTAATATTTAGAATTTACATCTGCTGTAACAATAGGTGGTAAATCTTCGTTTATTGTTAATACTTGTTCAGTCCAATTTGATACATTACCTTCGCTATCTGATACTTGTAACATAAATTTGTATCTTCCTTTTTCTTTAAACATCATTTTTATGTTATTTAAAGGTGTATATTTTACCTGTAGCACTCCATCTACTATTTGACTATTTATATCATATTCAAATTTGATACTATCAAAAGATTGTCCGTCTAAAGGTATTATCTCCCAACAATCCCTGTTTTGATTAATAGTGACTCCTGTCCCCCTTAAATAGTCACATACATAGGAGTCCTTACTGTTTAATTGTATAACTCTATTTTGTTTTCCATTAAATTCAACACCTAAAGGGTATCTATATTCAATACTATCTTTTAAAACTGCGATAGGGTTTAAATTTAAAACTTCAGGTTTAATAATACCTTCATATGTATCGTTTAAGCCTTCTAAATCCTCTACATATTGAGTAATTGTCCATGCTTCGCTTGTTAGAAATTTAAGTTTTAAATCTCCATAATCTGTAATGCCTTGAAATACTATATTTTTTCCATTGACATTATCTTCATCTAAAAAATATGTTCCATTTCCCAACATTAATAGATTTACATAGTATTGATTACTATTACTATCCTTCAATGTATATTTAACTTTTTTTATATCTGTGTTTCCATTTGGATCTGTTGCTCTGTTTTCTATTACTGTTTCTTTTCCTACATATATGTTTGCCAATTTGTCTATTCTACCATCTTCAAGTTTTTTTGATGTGTAGTATGTATATAATGCTACTGGCGGTTTGTTTACTATAAGGTTAATATTAACTTTTAAACTTCCATTATCAATTGCCCATCCTCTGTCACCATCACTGTCGGGTTTACCATCAAAACACTTGCAAAATGCAGCATATGTTACATCTATATAAGTGGTATATAGGTTTGTATCTGTGGCTGATTGAGTAAATATGTTTTTAGGAACTATAAAGCTCTGTGAAATTTCTTTTGACTTATTGTCATAAGAAGATTTGTATTTGTCTATATATAAATCAAAGTAATTAAATTCATGTGTTCCTTCTACAGAATCACCATTTGCATCTTTTCCTGCTGTAAAATTTTCTATTCTAAAAACTGCATTGTTTACACTTATTTCCGTTGCATTTTCAAAGTCTTTTTTCTTCATAGATATATTTACTGTATCTGCATCACCATATACATACGGGCTACATTTTGGTATGCTTACATATGGTGTTTTTTCATAGATAAATACTATTCTCAATTTACCATCAACTGGCTTAGCATAGTCCTCTTTTCCTATAATGAAACTTGCATTAGTGTTATAAAAATATTCTGTAGCTTGTCCTATTACATAGTAGCCTTTACAAGTATACTCATCTATTTTTGCACTATTAAAATTAAATTGTGAAAGGTCTCCACCTATAGTAGTTGTACTATCTAGTAATTTCTTTCCGTTATAATCATCTTCCTTATATTCAATATTAACCGTTACAGGATTTCCTATAGTTGATGGATCTATTTTAGTGTAATAGAAAGTAATTATATACCTATCTGCATTCTTTTTAATGTTTATTGTTGCACTATCACCTTCTTGAATATCTCCATACGGGTCTGTATTAACTTCATTATTATCCGTATCTATTTTCTTTATCATGTACTGTCCTGCATACTCATATCCATTAACCATTACCGGGTATTCTGTTATTGTAGCTGTATCTTCAAAGTTTTTATAAGGTTTTTCACTGCTTACTGTTTTTTTAGACGATACTTCTCTGTATTCAACTCTATACCTATCATATTTATATATAGCTGGTACTGTTAGCGGAATTCCAAAATGTTGCCTTAAATTTGTATATGTAATCGGAGTCCAGGAAACACCATATTCATGCTTTATTCCATTTGCTATACCTTGTCCATCCTTATTTAACGGAACAGTTAATCCATCTTCTTTCCAATAACCAGTCTGTAACCCTGTCTCTTTTAATCCATTTTCAGGGTTTCCCTCATGACTATCATATAAATATGTTAATGTACCATTAACCTTTATTCCAAGCCTACCATTTAGATAAACTTTCATATTTCTTACTGAATAAAATTCATCATCAAGGTTAACCATATCATATATTTCTTGCATTGGAATCCAAACTTTTTCAGTACTTCCATCCATGTATGGACTAAATTGAGCATTATGTAGATATTCAGTAGCTAATAACGCTCCGTTCGGTCCAGGTTCATATACACTTACAGTGTACCCATAACCATAGTACTTATATTGAGCATTAGAAAGGTTATGTTCAAGTTCAAAATACATGTATGGAACACCATTTTCCTCAGTTATTATTGGAACGACACTACTATCGGCAAACACCATATACAGTGTTGCCACAATTAACAATATGGCTATTATTCCGATAAGTATGCGCATGTTAAATTTGTATTTATTTATACTGTTTAAATTTTCGGTGGCATTCATTAAATCACTCCTCATTTTGTTTTTTTTATTGCATACAAAAAGCTCTGCTAAACCTAAAAATAGGTATAACAGAGCTATATTAATTACTCTTTATATAATGGAATTTTCTACATAAACAAATTATATCAACATTCCTTTTTAATTGCAAGTACTCATATTAAATATATACAAAAAAGCAACGAATTCATAGTGAAATTCCATTGCTCTTCAAAATATTACTAATTCAATTCTCTTACTTCTATAGGATATATATACCTATAACTATGAGATGCCTTTTCTTCTAATCCCTTTGTAAATGCTGTATTAGCAACAACTATATCCATATCAATTTCATACCATTTACCTACTTGAAAATTAGGTATTTCATTATATTCCATATATATGTTATATTTGCTTTCATCTAGATTTAAAATACCCTGCCCCTTAACTTTTATATTTCTTTCTACTAGGTCTAATTCTTCTTTTATATTAGCAGGTTTATCATGACTATCATACTTGAATCTTAAAGTACCTCGTACTGCTTGTACAGCATCAGCCTTTATAACTAATTTATCACTAGTGTAAAATTTAGCCTGTACCTTAACTTTATTATCTATTGTATCTTGTACCCATTTATCTAAAAAAAACTCTATGTAGTCATCTTTAGATAAAACATAATCAATCATTTCTTGATTATTTGAAGAAGTGTAATATTCTAATTCATTTTTTTGTAACAAATAATATTTTTTCCCTTTATATTCTTTGTATCCATTTAAATAGTATAACAAATCTTGCTTATACTGTGTTGCCTTCTTACTAATTGTTGTATAGTCTCTGTTGTGAGTCAACTCCATGTAGTCGGTATAATCAGCTGCTATTACATCAGTATTAACCCATTTGTTATTAGATATGTTTTCCTCTTTTACTGTGCTTCCTAATAGTGTTGGATAGTCATACAAATGACTTAAATCAACTTTAGGTAATTCATCAAGCGTTATATCACTTGGAGGTGTAACTACCACATCATCCATTTTCGTGAAATCTACTGGTAATCTTTGTTCTTTATCAATCAACCTGCTTATAACTGCTACTGTTTCACTTCTCTTTAAGCTATCATTAGGTTTATATGTTCCATCAGGATAACCACATATTAGTCCCATGCCTGCTATAGTAAGTGTTTTAATATCATCATTTGTTAAATCTGAAAATAAAGTTTTTAAATACTCAATTTTATCAGTATCAAATTGCTCTACTCCTTTAGTATTTGAAAGAACATTATAAAGAATTTCAGCCATCGTAACACGGTCTATATTTTGGCCAATAAGCGATTTTTGCTGTTCTGTAATATATTTACTCTCTATTGCTTTGTCAATGTAAATTTGATACCATTCATGTTCTCCTTTTTGGCTTACAAGCTCTTTCTCAACCGCCACAACAAGCATTTTTATAAATTCTTCAAATTTAAGTGTATTACCTGGTTTAAATGTACTGTCCATATAGCCGGAGATAATATTCTTTTCCGTAAGCTCCTGAAGGTTTTTATAAAACCAATCGTCTGTCTTAACATCAGTAAAATTTATTTCAACTGCGCCTGCTGAAAAAGAAAATATTAAAACAAGTATTGCTGTAAGTAATGCTATTATTTTTTTCATTCCCCATTCCTCCTATACAAATTGTTATATTTCAAAAGTAATATTAAAAAACTTAATTGTTACTTTATATAATTTGTATCTCATTTTTCTAATTTTTGATTTTAACTATTGATTTTTTAGTATAATTGAGATACAATATACATAAGATAAAGAATAGGCAGTTAACCAAAGTTGGCTGACCTGTAAGACGAATTTTTTACTCGTAAATACCTTGTGGTCGCAGGGTATTTACTTTTTTATGCTGTTTAATGCAACAATCAGCATTCCGAAAGCGATCATCAACGATAATGTTTCGTACACCGTTAACATTGGCATCAACTCCTTTTGAAAGAATTTTACCTCCTTCCATTGGGATGCGTCAACCATACCCTGCTACTGCCTATTCATGTATATATTTTACCATATTTTCATTGTTTTGGCAAGTATTATATTTTAAATTTTCATTGATTTTTCAATGCATTTCCATATTTTTTTCAGTCAACATGTTTTATATTTTGTTTTCCTTTATCATAATCTCTATTGCCTTACGGCTTGAATATTTTTTTCTATACGATCGATTTGATGTTAAAGCATCATAAATGTCAGCTGTTCTTAATATTTTAGATTCTATTAAAATATAATCACCTTTAAATCCATTTGGATAACCTGTGCCATCTTCTGACTCATGATGTTGCTCTACTATTCTATAGATACTTTCTGATACTTTATATTTTTTTAGTATTTGAACCCCTAAATTTACATGTAACTTTATATATTCAAATTCTTCTTCAGAAAGCTTACTCTTTTTATTGAGAATACTTTGATCTAATTTCAATTTTCCTATATCATGTAGCAGTCCTGCCATAAAAATATTTCTGCACTGCTCTTTAGAAAGATTAATTTTTTTAGCAAAGTTATATGAAAATATTGCAACCTTTATACTGTGCTTAATCAGCCTTATATTATTTACTATCTGCATAATATTCTCCTAATTTTGAACATAAAAAAGATGCCATATTATCTATAGCATCTCTAGGTATGTCTTATTAATTTTTTATCAATTTTATATTGTATTCTTAGAAAAGAAGTTTCATAGTTAATTTACAATTATTATTTGGAATTTAAATTATTATAAGTCATCAGAATAAGATTCAGTAGTATTTATTAAAATAGAATTACTATTTTCATCCCATTTTATGCTGAAATCTAGCATTTTACCTATATCTCTTAGTTTAAAATAATTATTGTTTCCTATCAAATACGCTGCAAGTGTTTTTTCAGTAGAGTCTAATATCATTTTAGAATTTATCAATTTAGGTGTTAAAATGTCCGTATTGTTCATTGTCATTTCTCCACCTACGATACTATAAGGTTTACTAGATATTAAGTTAATCAAATTATTTTGGTCATTCCAAGTTACTTCAAACTGTTTATTTGTACCATTTAATGCATAAGCTATATCGCGTAATTTGAAATAATTATTATTGTCTATCATATATGCCTGAAAACTAACTTGTTCATTATTAATAAAAATTGTTGATGTAGTCGGAATTATAGTAGGTAAAATTTCAACATCTTGATAGAAATGTACCACTCTTGCACTACCACCATATAAAATAAAAACATAAAATCGATATGAACCAGGTTGTACATTCGCTGTGTTCAAAGATGAAACAATTGTTGTCTCCATGAATTGGTATTCACCTGGCATAATATGCATTTGATCATCCGAAATTTCAACTTCTGTTTTTGAAACTTCACCCATGTGTGAAAACTTATCCAGTTTAAGTGCTTTTACAGAAGAAAAGAAAACATCAGTGTAAAAATCAGATTCAGATGTATTAATTGGTGCAAGTCCACAAACTATTTCATTTGCCTTAGTATCAAAGATACCTTCAAATTTAATAATATCACCTTGAGTGTAGGAAATGTAATCAGGACTTAAATCTGGATATGATGGAATATAATTTGGTGGATAATATGATTCTGCAAAAGCTGAATTCGAACAAATTACATTAAATACAATGGTCAAAATTAGAATAAATTTATACATTTTTTTCATATGGTTCTCCTTTATACACAATATTAGATTTCTTTTATATATTATCAAATTAATTTTGCAATGTCAATTGTAACCATATAATATATATTATGGTTTATAAACTCCACCTTGTTAACTATTATTTCTTACTAAATCCTAATTTCTATATTATTAAGTGTTTTTAATATATTTTAATCATATACACTCGTCAACTGACTGCTCGAAAGCTTAAATAGTGTAAAAGTTTGACTCGCAAAAACACCTTTAATTTTTACCTGTATGACTGCTAATACAGATGGATATTTAAAATCAAAATAATTTTTTAATACCAGCGAATAATATGTTGTCGGTGTTGTATTCTGAACAATGAATTCTTTTATTTCCGGCTTCTCTGTAACCAGACTGCCTGTTGTTAGTGGCTCTAAAGTTATCTCATTAAGTCCTATATTTTCTGCCAGGATCTGTTTAAAATTAATTTCTGCACCGGACGGATCTATCGAAAAAAAACCTTCAGCTAACTGCTCATTTGAGTTTATCGCCAGAGCAGCAGCTTTAACAGCTCTGTTAAGGCTCTCTTTTACTGTTTTATTATTCATATATAAGCTTCCAAAATCCATGACTAATATTGCTATTCCTAGAAAAACAAATACTATAACAATAAACCATACATTAATGCTGCCTTTTTCATTATTTATCTTTTTCATAGTTATCACCACTCTTCGGACATTCCAGTTACTTTTGCTTTTGGGTAGAATGTTGATTCATCTCCAATAGCAAAATTCAGATAATAGAATGCATGTGTCTCTTTGTATATTACTTTAATACTTATTTCATTACCCCTGGAAGTGTAAGTCTCATTATTATTGTCAGCAGCTTCATCCGGAGTTATGGTAATCTCAAGTTTTTCTTTCTTGAAACCTTTTGAATCCAGTTCATTTTTTAATCCTTCTTTTAGCTCAACAGTAAACTGACCCTCTACTACCGCTCTGTCAAGCTTCTTATTAGCTATTGTACTGAGTTCATTCTTTTCAATAATAAATAAACCGCCCATAATAAGGTAAATAATCAGGTAAATTATAAATGGCAAGTATACCAATACCTCTATTGTAGTAACTGCTCCCTTTTGATTTTTTATGTACTTCATCTTATTCTCCCAATTATAAAGGGAGCCTACGCTCCCCTTTGATTTGAACTATGGTTTCATTACATCTTCTACACTAGTAATTCTGTCTGCTGATTTATCAAGAAGACCGTCATTGCCTATGATTATTGGATATAACTTTACTCCTACGGCAACTATTATCAAGGAAATGACAGCTACCATTGCAACCGTTTCAATTGTTACTACAAATCCTTTTTGATTTTTTAATATTTTCTTTATTTTCTTTAACATAGTTTTCTCCCTTCTTTATTCAATTATTGTGTCAGTTGAATTAAAATTATTACTTACAGCTGTATTTCTAATAGTAAATGCAGCATTAAATTTTGAAATTGCTATACTTGCTATTATTGCAGCAATAGCTATATAAGCAATAATTTCAATTGATATAAACCCTTTTTCATTTATTAATTTCTTTCTTATATTTTAATTCACCCCTTTAGTTAAATTATCTATATTAAAAAACAGCAAAATATTTGCTGTTTTGACTTTTATATTGGAATTTGACTTATTGCCCTAATCGTATAAATCAGCCAAGGATAACCCACTATCGCTACACAAATAAATATAGGAATCATCATTATAATTATGCCTATTCCTTGGTTCCTTGTCTGCTTTCTTATTCTTATCTGTTTATTTACTTCTCTGGCTAGATCCCTGTGATTCTCCAGATACGTAACACTCAATTTTCTGTCACCATTCTGAGCTTGCAAAAGAGCAATACAAACATTAAAAAAATCACTCTTTTGCGATGCAGAGTTTTTCATTTCCGAAAGAGTTCCTTTCTGGTCTGTAGAGAATTTTTCGCTTGCTGTTTTCAAAAGCGGCTTGAAGTAATCTGCCCTTTCATATAATGATATAAGTATTTGCTTTACAGGCTTGGTTGTTTTAAGAAGCATAATTGTATACGTCTGTAATATTAATGCTTCTCTTTTGCTTATTCCCACTCTTATTTTTCCTATAAAAAAAAGTATTAAGGTAGGAAGCAACATTGACATAAAGAAAATAAAAAGAGTAATTAATAAGTTTACATTAAAACTTATGTTCAAAATTGATTCGTCGTTTAATACTTTCGCTGCTTCTGTGAGATCTTCTATGTTTACCTGAAGGTTAATGAAATTTATTACCTTTAAAAGTATGTAAATTACTATGCAGACAATCGGCAATATTAATCTTACAGTCTGGTATATTTCCGGATTTATTGTTAATCCTGCATTTATTATTTTCTGCTGCAATTTCTTATAATTTTTGCTGTCTTTTTTGTAGTGCAGCTTTGACATCTTGCTATTTAGTCTGTCTATTAGCTTCACGTCATTCCTGTGTCTAAGCTTTTTCTTATACGGCATACACATAATTATTATAAGCACCACCAATAAAACAAGTATTATATACATTATTTTACCTTCCTTTCTCGGATATAGAAATAATTGTTATTCCTGCAATCAGCACAATCAGCCAAACAGCTATAAGACTATTTCCCATACTGGTATAAAAATATAAATATCCTGCCAAGTTGTTTATAAACAGATTTATTATTACACCTGTCAGAGCAAAAGCATAAATTATAATAAAAGTCATTTTATTACCAAATCGACTTGATTTTTCTTCTTCAGACGTTGTTATCTCTTCCGAAACCATGCTGTTGAGAGTAATAAGGTCATCTGTTATATCCCCCGCTCCTTCCAGACTCATTATAAGTATTTCTGAAAAGCAATACCCCCACACATATGATAGTTCATTTGCAAATTTTGTAATTGCAATTTTCGGGTTTTTTTCTCCTGAAAGTTCTCTTGCAAGCATTTCAAAGATTCTTCCTACTGCATCTGGCATTTTACCATAGGAGCTGTCTACCGCATTTTTAATATTTTTGTGAATTATGTACTCATCCAGGAAGCACTGTAATCCAGTAGGAAATTGGCTGTGTATTTTGTTTATTTTGCTTTCGATATGGCTGATTCCTAAAAAAATAATTAAATAGAAAACTGCAAATGATATGGTTATTACCGCATACCACATTGTAATTATTCTTGATAAAGTTACAAGCAACAAAATTGATATAGCAGCATCAAATACCAGGTACTTAAGTATTAATTCATTGTTATGTTCATAAAACTTAAAATTGATCATCCGAAGCTTAGAAATGTACTTTTCTTTTGACTTGCAGAAATACTTATTTCTACTAATTAATTTGTTTAGCTTAGAAAGTAAAATATGCTCTCTATTCATTTGGGTGAAGTTTTTAAGCTTCATTTTTCTTGGTCTTTTAGCGAAACTTATAACAATGCAAATAATTGCCACTATCAGAATTATTTTATACACATTCATCACCAAAGACCCTTCTTATTTCGCTCATCTTTACTCCATTAGCATTAAGCTTATTTCTTAATTTTTGTGATATTGTATTTTCATATGTTCTCTTATCACTACTTTGAGGATTTTCACCATCAATTATTAACCGTGAAAGAGAAGCTGTCTCATGACGTTGATTTTCACCCTTAGCTATAATCTCATAAATACCTCCACTAATCTTTTTCATCTTACCTTCTTTGTTTTCAGGCAATTTTCTCATTTCTATAACTATATCTATTGCATCAGCTATTTGATTTCTTTTTGCAGCAAAAGGGATGTTACCCACACCTTCCATAGTCATATATGTTAGTGCATCCGGAACACTGTCTGCACTTGTAATATGTGCAGTCCCCATACTACCATCAAGACCTCTTGTCATAGCTCTTATCAATACTTCAGCCTCACTGCCTAAAGCTTCTGTAACAATCACTAAATTTATGCTTTTCTGTAATAGAATAGTAAATAAATCGCCTAAAGAATAGTTGTCTCTCTTTCTTAAGGATATAAAATATTTATTAGGATATAGTTTTTCAGGATTCATTTCAAAGTCATTTTCTAGCAGGCCAATAATTAATTTTTTATGCAAGTAATTGATTAACCATTTTATAGTTGTAGTTTTACCGGACTCAGGTTCTCCTATAACCAATATATTAGCACGACCCTTTACAAGAGTTGATATTATTTCGATTTCTTTATCTGTGAATGTGCCGCTTTTCAGCATGTTTTGTGTTGTAGGAATAAAACTGTCAAACTTACGAATGTTTTGAACAGGATATCTTGACAATGGCGGTATAGTAATTT
This sequence comes from Sedimentibacter sp., assembly GCA_032006665.1. Classification (GTDB taxonomy): domain Bacteria; phylum Bacillota; class Clostridia; order Tissierellales; family Sedimentibacteraceae; genus Sedimentibacter. The sequence goes on along the minus strand of DALZMP010000019.1, from coordinate 17,457 downwards.
GTATTCTTGCTCCATCATATCTCTCTGCTGTTACAGAAGGGTTTAATTCATTTATATCCTTCGTTTTGTCAAATTCAGTACTTCTACGCATTATGCTGATAACCTCTGCAAGGTCGTTAAATTGTTCATCAACCTCAATTATATCCCCTTGCTTTTTTAATAATATTTTTTTACCTATCACTATTATCTCATCAACATCATTCAAATTATATTTATCGAGTAATTTTAACCCCCATTTTTCAGAGAAAATTTTATTTGCAACTTGCTGCTTTATTTCCTCTTTAGGAATATTAATTTCAGTTAATATATTGTCAATCATGGTCATGATATATTTCTTTGCAGCAATGTCACCGCTAGAACACTTTATCAACATTTGCGTGTGAATATCACTTAATCCTTTTGAATTAAATTCTTTATTTTTAATCCTTTCATACGTGTAGTTTTCTATTTCCTTGTATTCCACTATGCCCTCCAAACATTCTAAATTTTGATTTGACACTTTTCTCATACTTTTCACCTGTGATTACTTCTATAATTCTTTCTACTTCTTTTTCGTTAACTTCCGGAAGCTTTAGTTTATAGCCGTTTGTAAAGTTAATTATCTCCGGACAAAAAAAGAGTTTAAAGTCTTTAGCATTGATTTTAAACTCCGTATTTTCCGAATACCGATTAATTACCATAATATATTTAAAAGTTTCTCCTATGAACCTAATTCCCATAACTGATTCTTTTTCTTTAGTTACTGTTTCATACTCAGGCATATTTGGATTTATAACTGTTATATTATAGTCTAACAGTTGTCCATCTATTTCATATTTTGAATCCAGGATAATGTAATCAAATATGTCCTTTTCTTTCAAAATCTTTATTTCTCCTTCAGTCAGCAAGGAACTGCTTCCTGAAAAGAAAAACAAATTATTTTTAGGAATTGCTGCACTATCTTTAATAGCTCGATGGCAGCTTTCATTATCATCAAGGCAGTTATACAACCTTATACTATCTATTGTTGATAATTCATGGTATATATTTATATTATTTTTATTATTATCAACCAAGCAAATTGTATATTTTTCCGAAAGTTTTTCTGCCAGTATTGCCGCAACTGTAGTTTTACCTGCTCCCGGTCGCATGCTTGTTACTGCTATAAGTTTTGTCATTATATGCTTATTATCTCCTTTCCATCTTTGCATTTTTTTACATTCATGCTTTTACCTTAGCATGTTATTTTCTATAATTGAAAAAATTCTTCGTAAGGATCAACTTCTTCCGGATATACAGCTATATTTTCTTCCCATAAATAATCTAATAATTCAGGTATTTTTCGTATACGCATTCTTTCATTTTCTAATTCAGGTATATTTATATTACGTAAACGTAAAGATTCTTCTCCGGCAATCATAATTAAATAGTTCTTTAGTTCCGCATTATATAGACTGCTTTTAAGATTAGTTATAATAATAAAATAGTCTAAAAAATCAATTGTTTCTTTCAAAGAAAATTTTAATATCTTTTCTATTAAAAAATTTTTAATATCTGGTATCTCTTCAAAAACTACAACCAATTTTTCATTATTAATAACAACTTTTTTTACTAATGCAAATATTATTTTCAAATCACTTTGATTAAAAATTTGTAGCTCGTTTGTGCTATTTATAAAAATTCTCATAATACAATTAGCATTTTTTTTATTAACAATTGGATCAGCAATTTTATTAGTACTTCTCATAAAAGATTCAAACAGCGAAAACTGCTCTGAAATTATACTATTTTTTGTTACTTCAACGCCTTCTAAACATTCATTTTCTTTATAAATTTCAAATATATTTTTCATTATAACCTCACATTTTATATAATTAAGACATCTTTAATTTCTCTGATACCTCTCATTTAAATTCAACACATTACATTTTTCATACATTCTAAGACCATTCTTTATATCTCTTTTCATATCACTTACATTCTTTCCAGCTCTTTTTCTCAGCACATGCATTCAAATCCCTCTGAGCTTCATCATAAGTTTTTCTCCACTCTAATGCTCTCATACCATGTTGCCGGTGTCCTGCTTTATAATCTTCTATGTTTTTTGCATAAAATCCTTTATAATTGTTTTCTCCAATTCCCTGTCTTACAAAATATATCCACCCTATGTTGTCAATATATGTTTTAACAAACCTGCATTCTGATGGTTCCGGGTGAGGAGTGCCCTTTATACCAGGACACACCTTATTTTTCTCATAAACATTAGGACACATACAACATCTATATTTTATATATTCAGGCATCATTTCACCTTCCACTCCTTGTCAAATGTAATTGAATTAGTTTAAAAATTTACAAAAAACGAAAACATACCTTTAGTAATTGAAAAGAGTATTATTGAGATACATATGGTCGCTAAAGGTAAAAAGAATAAAGCACAACATCGAAAAATTAAGCTTTCATAATCTTTTATATCTTCAAAAAACAATTGTCTAAATCTAACTTTTCCTAATAGATACTTTTGCCCTATAGTTTCTTTTTCTTCTACCAAGTCATCACTTTTAAGATATTCATCAATAATTAAGCTTGTTGATTCTGCAACTTTTACGTCATCAATAAGGTATTTATATTTTCCTAATCCTTCATGTCGGACGCGGTTATAAAATACTGTTATAGGATCTCCTTTGCAAATTATCCTTATTTTATTCAAGTTTTTTTCCATTAATCCTTGCTCCTTATAATTTAATGCTTTTTAGCAATAAATGCTTTTTATTTTACTCCAGTTTTCAGATATACCATTCCAATTAGCAGATATATCAGAAAGCAAGCCTTTTTCTCTTTTTTCTTGCTTTAATATTTCATTATATAGTTTTTCATTGCGATATTTTTTAACATTTCTTTCAATCAAATCACTTATTACTTGTGGTTCTAAGGCATCAAGCTCCCAACTATCATATCCGAATTCATTTATGTATTGTGTTGCTCTGCTATCCGACAGCTTTGCCGGATTAGGCGGTGGATTATATTTATCAATTTGATTCATATTTAGTGCAAGTCTTTGAAATTCAACATTATATGCTTCAAATATTCTTAGCCTATCCTGAATATCCCGGCTCATATCTTTTCCGGAAGGATCATGATCTCCCAGATGAAGCAGCACTACATTTTGACCTTGGTCTTGTCTACGTTTTAATCTTTGTGCTGCTGACCACATTTCGGATTGTGAAACATAACCACGGCATGAGAAGAAATTAACATCAAGCTGTTCGCATATCTGACCTACGATTCCAATTAGGGCATCTTTTTCAACCCAAACTTCAACATAATAATTCTGTCCTTCCCAGTGGTCTAGATGATACGAATACGCAGCGGATTCTACTATAGAACCTGGTGTAGACCAATGAGAATTACCTCTCATATTTCTTGTTCTGTCTTCGATAGAATTCCAATCTATCAGGCCAACAAGTCTTGCATCGCTTATGAGATTTCCAACATTTTTATAGGACTTCTCATTATTCTCGATCATAGCTCTAGCTACAAGCTGATAATATACTTGCCTTAATGTCAGGCTGTAACCTTGCATCATATAATTTCTGATGACTTCATTTATTTTGTCAATAAGTTGTAATTTATCTCTCCTGAAACTTTTATCTATGTAACTGATTTTCGGCATATTAATCATCTCCTATTAGACTTGTTATTATGTTGAACAACTTTTCTTCACCGTGGCATGTAATACGAATATTGTATTTACTCTTATCAATGGAATATATCTCTTTCACTATTGCATCTGGCAACTCTATTGTGAAATATGCTGGTACATATACATTATTGGATGTTATATTTTCTGCTCCAGATACTTCCTTTTGTTTTACTACATTATTGTAATTAGAATCATGAATACTGACTATCTGAATTTTTTCAATTAGCTTATGTGGTTCTATAACTTCCTGATTGTCTTGACTTTGATAAACAGGCTCTAACCATATATCAATATAGTCTCCCTGATTCAACTCTAAGGCTTTGTCAACTTCATTTATGGCAAGTGCAATCTGTGTCTGGTCTTCGCTGTTCATATAATTTTTGTTTTCTATAATACGGTTGGAATTAATTGACTCACCCTTGTAGAGTGGTACAACTGTCCTTTTTCCTACAACCTCATCATATGTTTTTGCTATATTACCTGTCTTCATAACATCTTCAGCATATTTTTTTTCTATTGATAACATTTCCTTTTTAATTACTGTATTTTCAGGAATGTCAACTGTAGCTACGATTACTTCTGCTGTTTCTATGTCGGCTTCAGGAACCTTTATTTCTTCGTAGTAATAAAAAACAGCAGCTAATATTATTAAAAAAACTGCTGTTGCTTTAAAGATATTTACTTTTTTATTTCTCACAATTACCTCCACTTAAATAGGTTGAATTTACTTACCTTTTTATCTTGCTTTTTTTCGTATTCTATTACATTAGCTGCCGAAAGAATGTTTTGTAAGCTATTATGAAATAATTCTGATTTTTCTAATCTATATACTACATGATTAGAATAATATGCAGCATACAGTGTTTCAGGACTGATAAAAGGTACACATGAAGATACGCTTACATTTAAAAATTTTTCAATATCTTTTTTGTTTAAATCTTTAATATGCTTATTTATCACATAGATTACATTAATGTTTTTATCTTCCAAGCTTTTTATTGCTTTTATTCTTTCTTCAGCTTGCAATAATTTAAAGGGCATTGGGTCTATTATAATAATTGCAACATCAATAATATTGAATAAAAAGCTAACATTGCCTTCTAAACCTTCTAATTTTAAGCTTCCTACATCATATATATTCACATTACTTTCTCTGCTTATTAAACTTATATGTTCAATTATTTTATCTTGATTCCAATTCGCATTATTTTTATTATTTATAAAAAACTTAATGCCATTTTTTATAATAGATTCTCCTTCAAATGATTCGTAATCTTCACAAATTATATTTAAAATATCAGTTTTTATGTTTTTATGTGGTACTTCAATTACAGAGGCATCAACCTTTTTATCTTTTAGCATATACGCTAGGTTTAGAGTAATAAATGTTGAGCCTGCTCCATGGCTTAAATTAATTACAGCAATATTATTTTTTGCCTTGATAAACTTGTATTCTTTAATTACTTTTATCTCCGGTTCAGGAATGCTATCAGATGTATTCTTTGCCTTAAAATTCTTTTTAATTTCATAAGTAATATTTAGTTTATCAATATTAATTAGCCTATATATTTCACTGTGCAGCTCTCCAAGTTCATTTATTATAGGTGATTTTCTCTTTATTTCATTAGTGATATAATCAAACACTTCCTGCTTATAAACCTCTTGATTTATTTTATCATCACGACTGATCTTATAGACCTGAACCGGAACCATAGCTTCAATTTTATTTAAGTTTAATTCATTTTTCTCATTATGCATTGAACTTAGAAAAATAATTTTTTTGTTTTCAAATGAGCTTAAATCCAATTTCTCATATACAAATCTATCTTGGGGTAAGCAAACAACTATTAAATCTGATAGATTCATTACATTTTTAGATATTAAATCATTACCGGTTACAGCATCTATTAGTATGTAATCATAGGCTAATGATAAAAGGTCAATTATTTTTTTATAATGTTTCTGAATATTATTTTGATTTTTTCCTGTCCCAAGTATATCAAGGTTTTCTGATAATTTGTGGGTATAGACTAGAACATCTTCTTTGGTATTAATATTATTTGTATCATTTAAAAAAATTAAATCATCTACACCATTTCTTATCTGATTAGAAGTTATATAATCTGTTGCATCTATATCAGTGTTAATACTAAATATTACTGCCTTTTCTGTTTCATTAATTACCTTTGATAAATATGATGCGTATAAAGTTGTGTTGGTACTGCATCCTTGACGTTTAACTGGCGACCAAAATGTTATAACTTTTGTATTAATATAAATCACCTACTTTGACTTGCATATGATATATTTTTTCTTTCAGGAAGCTGATTATTTGTATTTGATTTATATTGTGATACACCTTGATTAATATCCTTAAGAGATTTTCTGCTTCTAAATTCTACAAGCTCATCGTTAAAATCCTTACCATGTTTAGGTACTATTTTTGTTACTTCATACCCTAATTTAGTGTATTTTTCTTTTATCTTTAGTCCCGCTTCAATGCCTGCTTCATCATTATCAAGTCCTACAACTATCTTTTTAATATTTGGATTATCCTTTAAATATTGTTCAAGTTTTAAATCTGATACACCTCCTAAAGATATTCTATTTTGGGTTTTATAGTCCAATCCTCTTTGTTTTATTAATGTTGCGTGGCTCATAGCATCTATTATCGATTCATAAATGCAAACACTTTTGTTTTCTGGAAAAGAATATAACTCAACATTAAATCTTTTATCAGATCCTGGTATTTCTCCTTTAAATTTTTTAAATGTATTTGTACCTACTTTTAAACAATACTTTACTTCATCATCTTTATCTCTTCCAAGAAAAACGCAATTGTTATGCTCTTTTTCTTCATACAAAACTCTATTATTGACCATATCGTTAATTATTTCTATATCAATTCCACGTGTTTTATTTAGATATGCATACATTCTTCTATAGTTAACATTTTTCTCAGGTAATTCGCTAATCTCTTTGATTTCTTGTTGCTTTTGACTATATTCTTTGAATTGTGGTTTCTTTTCATCTATACCTTTTTCACCAAGCAATATTTGCATAGCTTCTTTAAAGACTTTACCTTCATATTCAATTAGAAAATCTAATGTACCACCTCCAACATTTCTAGAAAACCACTTCCATTTGTTATTTGATATAACTAAGCTGTCATGTTCTTTCAGCCTAACTTCATTATGACTATAAATGAGTTCATATCCTCTACTTTCAATATAATCTAACAAGGATATGCTTTGTGCTTTTGCTATTTGATATTTTGAATACATAACTTTTCTCCTCTTTTTTATTTTTGAAAACAAAAAAGCAACAGTATGTTATTACTGCTGCCATAGAATATAGAACTCCTGTTCCAATGGAACAGGAGTTCTATATTTATTTCATTTCTATATTTTTTAAATTGTCCTATTTATAGATAACATTGTAGTATTAATAATCTCCTTGTTTTTGCGAATTAAATTTTGTATTTTTCTTGTAGTATCTATCTGTAAAGAACATTTATTAACCATTATTTTATATATTGGAAAAAATAGTTACCAAGTAATTGGCCCTTGTCCTTCATGCTCTTGCATCGTGAATTCATCTCCATCCGTACTCCAAGGTCCAGTTTTCCAAATTATATACATGTCTGCTATGCTAGTAAAGCCGCTCACATAACCATAATCCCAAGACACATAACCTTCATCATTATTGTATAGTGTTTTTGTTATACCATCATTTTGTGAATAAGTATAAGTTTTGTCTAATTTAGAACTATAATATCCCTCATTAACATAATAACTAAAACCAGTTTGTCCAAAGAAATAATCTAATTTTTGTACGTAAGCATCATTGTATATTGATGAAGATCTGATACTAGAAGACTTAGCATAATAAATAGTAGTATAACTATCCCTATCTTCAGCATAATAATCTTCTATGAGGTTAAAATTAATTATATGTGAGAAACTGATTGTATATGTATTGAAAGTTCTGCTCGTATTTTCTACACTACTAGTAGTATAAACTGTATAATCAGCAAGTGCTAGAATAGAGTAACGGTCACTATAGTCAGGAAGTATGATAGCAGGTCGTTCACTAACTATCTCCAATCTTTCACAATAAACATTTACAGGTTCAGTTAAACTACGTTTTAAAACTTCTTTATCATTTGTATAGTCAAAAACAACTTCCTTTTTTACACTTTTCACTTTTCCAACATCTTTATTGTTTTCCTCAAATTCTTTTATACTAAACTTATTGTTAGCTATTTCAGCTGCAATCTTATTTTTTGTAATTTCTATTTGAGATGCAATTTTATTTTCATTAGTTTCTATTTGAGATGTAATCTTGTTTTCAGTGGCAAATACCGTAAAAGGTATACAATTAATTAAAATCATCACTGTACATAATATATATACTATTTTCTTTTTCATTTGTAAATCCTCCTATTAATTAAATTTTAAATTTACGTTATTTTAGCATAATAAAGTTTTATTAAAATATATTAACACTTTTTACTTCTCCGTATTTAAGGTTATTAATCTAGTTGTTTTTTTGTGAAACTTAATGCAATTATATAACCAAAAAGAAAACTGCAATAATTTCTTGGAGCCCCATTCGCTAACCAAGCAAAAAATTTATATAAGTGTTTTCCATTTATAAGAAGTGGCCATTCAAGAGTATAGACAATATCATATGTCAAACCCAAAGAAACTATTAAAGCTGGTACTCCAACCAAGAGACTCAAAATCCAATTAAATTGAATTTTTCCTTTAATATTTGACGAAATAAATAATTGAGGAAGAGCAAGAATAGCACCTAACATAATGTCCATTATTATTCTAATCAAAAATTTTTTAATGTCAGATGTGCTTAACAGTGTTGTGAACACACGTATATCATCAGTACTTAGGTAACGAATAATCACTTCTCTGTATATACATAAAGAAATAATAATGAGAAGAAGATATATTGCATAACTTATTACTTTTGACTCTCTAATTTTTTGCATACTACCTCCAATATTATTAAAAAACAATGCACTTTATAAAAGCATAATTCATTATATTTACCTTAATCTGTCCAACGGAATCACCCCCCTTAATTTCCATTAGATAGTTAAACAACTTACTTGTACTTATTGATCTTTTGCTCATTAAGCTAATACATTCCCTAATATGATGTGGTTTCGTTAACTAAGTATGTGTTACCTATAAACTGTCTTTCAAAAACATAAATAACATCTCTTTAATATTATATTTAAAATTCCCCTAACAATTTTTTTATAAAATAATGTTAAATACTACGCTACTTTATAAGTGTAAATTTTTTCATTTATTTAACAAATGTTTCCTTAAGACTATAGCTTATTAATTACAATGTCAATAGAATCTGTAAAATTTAACATATTTTTTGTAATTTTGATGGTTTTTGGTAATTATTTACAATTATTATTGGTTATAAAATCTGTTTTTATTAAAACTGTATTTACCTTTCCATATTATTATTTATTTCCTGCTCACATTTTATATTTTCATCTTTATATTTCCCAACTGAATTAATAACTTCACTCATAGACTTTCTTTTACTATTATTGTTTTCATCAACAACTTCATTATCCTTACCACCTTTATCGCCACTTTCAAACTCTGTTTCATCAGCCGTTATAACTTCTTCACCCTTACTAATATCAAGCAGTTCATCTAATTCAAACTGTCGTCTTGTTTTTTCAGCAAGCAACTGTTCATGTTCAAAAGGCCTTTGAAATTCCGTCTTTGATTCCTCCATGTTTCTGTTATACTCAACTATTTTATCTTTCAGTTTGCCAATATATGATTCAAGATTTTTTACAACATTTTCAAGCCTAACCATATTACCATGCGGACTATCACCAAGTTCAATTGTATAAGTGCTATCACCTTTTAATATCAACTCATTGAAACTCATGTGCTTTTTCTTTATGTATAAATCAAACCCGTTAAAATTTCCTATTTGTTTTTCTTCAGATGATATTGCATTGTCTGATAATACTTTCATTATTGCACCTGCATCTTCTCTGTTGTCATAAGCTTTATTATCTATTGTTATTTGAAATTCATCTTTTTTATTTTGGTCTCTTATTTCAATATCTTTTTTAATATTATCTGTTCTTTGCTTAGCTTCTGCTATAAGACTAGGATATTTTGATTTAAAATTATCCTCCATCTTGTATTTATGATTATTATAAGCAGTTTTTAAAAGTGTTAATCTTGCTACTTCGTTATCAATGTCAATTTTTTCTTTTATATATGGATTACCCGTTGCAAGTGCCTTTATTTCTGCATAGCTTAATACTGTTTCATCTACATCTTCACAGCTTCTTGCAACAGATTTTGATGTCATTATCTGCGAAATAAATTTTTGCTTACTTTCGACTATTGACCACATATATGCATCAAATGTATCCGTTGTAACGTATCGGTATATATTAACTTCTTCATTAGTATTGCCTTGACGAAGTATTCTACCTTCTCTTTGCTCTATATCTGATGGTCTCCAAGGTACATCAAGATGATGGAGTGCTACGAGTTTACTTTGTATATTTGTTCCTGTCCCCATTTTAGAAGTACTTCCTATAATTATTCTCTTTGATCCTCCTCTTAGTTCTGAAAACATGTTTTCTCTTTGCAACTCATTATTAGCATCATGAATAAAACAGATCTCACTTTCAGGTATTCCTTGTTCTATTAATGTTTCTTTTATATAATCATATACTGAAAATCCTTGCTTTTTTCCTGTTGGTGTTCCTATATCACAAAATATTATTTGAGTTCCTTTTATATCGTTTGAATTTATATATTCATCATATATATTCTCAATACATTTATTTATCTTGGATGCTGCGTTATTCTCAGCATTGGAATTTAATAGTCTTGGATCTAATCCTAATTGTCTTGCTTCATTGGTTACCTTAAGCATATTATCTTCCCAAGACTTAACATTTCCATTTCTGATATCTTCTGCTCTGCTTGCAAATTCAGACATTATTTCTTTTGTTTCTTCTGTAGGATCTGATATTATTATTTTATATTTACCATCTTTAAGCTTTGGAACTGGAAGATTAAGCATATCTGGCGTTTGTATATCTGCAATGTTTTTGAACATTGTCATAAGCTCTGGAAGATTTACAAATTTAGCAAATCTATTTCTAAACCTATATCCGGTTCCTTCGGGAGCAAGTTCTAGAGAAGAAACAACTTCTCCAAAGTTTGAAGCCCAACTATCAAAATGATATATTCCCATTTTGTGCAGCTCTTTTTCTTCCAGGTATCTCATCATTACATATAGCTCAACCATTGAGTTACTTATTGGTGTTCCTGTAGCAAATATTACATTCCTACCGTTGTTTATTTCTTGTATGTATTGAGATTTCATTAACATGTCTGTAGACTTTTTAGCCATTGTATTAGATATACCTGCAACATTACGCATTTTAGAAAATATAGCACAGTTTTTATAATTATGTGCTTCATCAACAAATAAACAATCAATTCCTAATTCTTCAAAGTTTATTACATCATCCTTAACTGAATCAGTAAGTTTCTTTATACTCTCTTCAAGTCGAAGCTTTGTTTTTTCCATTTGCTTAATTGCCCATTGCTCTCCGTTTTCTGATTTTATTTCGCTTATTGACTCTACTATCTGATCAATTTGTTCATTGATCATTCTTTGCTGTCTTTCTTTTGATATTGGAATTTTCTCAAATTGGCTATGCCCTATTATTATTGCATCATAGTTACCTGTAGCAATTCTACTAACAAATTTCTTTCTATTTTCTTTTTTAAAATCTTTTTTACTTGTTACCAAAACATTAGCTGAAGGATATAGTCTTAAAAATTCTGCTGCCATTTGTTCTGTAAGATGGTTTGGTACTGCTATCATACTCTTATTTGCAAGTCCTAGACGTTTCATTTCCATACACGAAGCAACCATTTCAAACGTCTTTCCTGCACCTACACAATGTGCTAGCAATGTATTTTCTCCTGATGTAATTACTCGTGCTATAGCATTTTTCTGATGTGGTCTTAGTTTTACATCTGGATTCATTCCAGGGAAAGTTAAATAACTTCCATCAAAGTCTCTAAGTTTCATATTATTGAATTTATCATTGTATAGTCTAACGTATTTGTTTCGTCTGTCTATATCTTTAAATATCCACTTTTTAAATTCTTCCTTTATTAGTCTTTGCTTTTCTTTGGCAAGCATTGTTTCTTTTCTGTTTATCACATATTTTACTTTATCATCTTCTTCAATTCTATCTTTAACTGTTACACTTTTAAGATTTAATGTATCTTCTATTATGTAATATGCATTTGTTCTGCTTGTACCATATGTTTCTTTAGCTGCAACTGAATTTCCATCTATACCTTTATTGCTTATTGACCATGATGCATTAAAATCTCTATAGTTGACTTTAATTTCATCATTGTATCTTAAGCCTGTGTTGTGATAGTATTTTGGAGTTTTTAACAATTCATATATAAATTGCTCTATGTCCTTTGGATCTATCCATGTTGAGCCGAGCCTTACATCTATTTCGCCTGCTTCAAGGTCTTTAGGCTGTGACTCTTCAAGTGCTTGTACATTTATACTGAATATATCATTTGTTTTAGAATATATATAAGCTAATTTTAATTTTTCTCTTACATTACCGCTTAAGTATTCATCTTTTGTTTCCCAGCCAGCTGTTATATTATTTTCATCATATTTTCGTGGATTTAAATATATTATTCCCTTTAAATCTTCTATTACTGTATTTATATCTTTATTAGAAAGTTTGGCCATAAATCCAATATCTACTTTCCCTCGCTCATTCATGCTTACCGTTAAAGACTCAATTGCAGTATCTACCTTTTCAATTTTTTCGTAATGGCTTATAGTTCTTTTAGAGAATATATCTGCTTTAGTAACATTTTTATCTTCATCAATTATTTCTAATGAAGATAAAAGTGGATAATCATTATCATCTGAAAATGCTCTTTTATTTGTTTTATCAGTGATATATCCATATCGTTTTGCAAAATTATCATATTTTTGATTTAATTTTTTTTGCAACTCTTTAAGATAATCATCTGTACAACCTACTAGCTGCTCACTAATTATTTGTCTTGTTATATTCCTTATTTCATGTAATTGTATTACTCTTTCTTTTGTCTTAGCGCCTAGATCCATAAAATGCATAGTTGCATTTTCCCTGTAATATATATTGTCGTCTATTACTGTGAAAGTAAAATTCTTCACATTAGTATCTGCAGGTAAATCTTTATTTGCTTCATCTAGGCTGTCATTATCTTTTTTATCTTTATCTTGCAATTTATATATATTAATATCTGCTTTAAGATTTGATACAGCAATTTTTAATGATTCTTCAATATTAAAATTTTCATCTTTATTAACTAAAGCTGTTACTTTACTGTTTTCTCCAAACATACCCTTTCTTCTTTCATCAAATACCATTTCGCCAAGCATCATGTTTGGATTATCTATAAAATATTGATTAATAGGAACTCCTTCATTGTTACTCGTAACATTAATCCATTCAGGCTCTTCTAAGTTTATGCTATCTCTTTTTTGAAAGAATAATATATCTGTTGTTACATCAGTATTTGCAACTTCTTTAAATGTATTATTTGGAAGTCTGATAGCTCCTATAAGATCTGCTCTCTCGGCAATATATTTTCTTACTGAGTTATCTTGTTTGTCCATTGTTCCCTTTGAAGTTACAAAAGCAATAACTCCACCTGGTCGAACTTTATCTATTGTCTTAGCAATAAAATAGTCATGAATAAAGAAATTATATTTATTATATTCTTTGTCAAATACCTTGTAATCTCCAAATGGAACATTACCTATAGCTACATCAAAGAAATTGTTTTGAAACTCTGTATCCTGGTATCCTTTAATTTGTATATTAGCTTTCTGATACATCTGTTTAGATATCCTTCCTGATATGTCATCAAGTTCAACTCCATATAATTTAGATTTACTCATGCTTTCAGGCAGCTGAGAAAAGAAATATCCAACTCCCATTGATGGCTCTAATATATTGCCTTTTTCAAAACCAAAATTGTCAAGTGCTGTATAAATTGATTGAATTACTTCATTTGATGTGTAATGTGCGTTTGGGGTAGATGCTCTTGCACTTTTGTATTCTTCTTCTGTTAGTGTATTTTTAAGCTCATTGTATTCATTAGCCCAAGAACTAGATTTTTCATCAAATGCTTGTGGCATTCCTCCCCATCCAGAGTATTTAGCTAATATACTCTGGTCTTCTGATGATGCTAGCCTTGACTCCTGCTCTATGGTTTTTAACAATTTGATAGCTTCTATGTTATTTTTAAATTTTGTTTTCAGTCCGCCTTCTGTCTTATCATCATCTTTATATTTGTAATTTATCTTTTCAATTATATTATTTTTATTGTCATCATCTATTACTGTGCTATTTTTAGGCAAAATAATAGAGCTGTTTGAATTTTCATACAGCTCTACATTGTCTGTTATCTCTATCTGTTCTGTAATTTCTATTTGTTCTGTTACCTTATTTGATACACTATTTCCTTCAGTACTATTTCTTCTGCTTCTCTCTTTATCATGTCTCTGTGTTTGTAACTTTCGTATGCGTCCATTGGGTCCGGTATCGGATCTATCTTTAGTTTCTGTTCCATTATCTTGTCCAGGAGTTCGTAGGCTTCTTCGTTTACCTTCCTCATCGTCGACATCAACTCCCCTTCCATAAATAGCTCCGTATATCTTCTTTCCTTCATTTCTCTCAGATAATTCATTGCCATCATTCCATACTTGCCCAGTGGTTCCTGGCTCTCTTCTGCTTCCTCCATTTCTATCTCTGGATACAATATTCCGTCTATCTCCTTGTATGTTAAATCTATTGGTTTCATTCTCCCGTTTCCTCTCTTCCATTATATCTTTTAACTCATTTTCTATATCTGATAATATCAACTGCGATGTATTAACTACTGAACTACAAAGTTTTAATATTAGCTCCTTGGTGTCAAATTCAGTAATATATTTAAAATATTTTTTGCAGTTAATATCTGTATTGATATTACATCTTGTTGATATTAAGTATATCATGCTTTCTTGCAATGTTGTTTTAAATTTTTCATTAGTACTATTATATATTTCGTCAAATACTGTAAATTGTTTATCTTGATTTTTAAATTCAGATATATATGATTTGTATACTATTTCAGAATACTCTTTACATAAATATATAATCATATTATCTAATGAATTTATATCTGTATTATATTTACTGCTAAACTTTTGATTTAATAATATCTTAAAAGTATCATTTAACACCCATGTTCTCGGATATGTCTTCTCAAGTCCATTAGTATCTGAAACATCAAATAAGTACTCAATTTTAACAGGATTTTTTGTTGTATCAAAAACCTTTATTGCTTTTGCTCCTTTATTTATGTATCTTTTAATTTTGCTATTCCATATATTCATATCTGTTACAAATGTTGCTTCTGGTTTTTGTGCATATATGAGTATTTGAGTATCAAATCTGTGTTTCCAAATACCTGATGAAAAATTTAAAAACTGTATCCATTCTTTATCTGATACTGTAAGTTGTGGTATTATTTCATCATAAATCTGCTTTACATTTGTTATTCTTCTGTCCATTTTCTATTTTGCCTCCGTAATTACTAATGATTATATCGCTTTGTTTTTGCAATATTGTTTACTACATTATTAATAAACAATACTGTAAAAGTTACTATTAATAAGACGGTAGTTGATATAATAAAAGATTTTACTATGCTACCAATAAAGTTTGTTTTAAATAATAAAATATATTCAAAATACATAGATATCTGCTCCTTTTATTAATTTATATTTTGTTTATTTCTAATAACTCAATTATCTTATTAACAATTTCATCTTCGCATATATCTTCATCAAAATATTTTTTTATCTTTGCTATGGGTATAGCAATTTTTTTGTTTTTATCATTTTTATTTTTATCAGACAGCACTTCAAGAATTGCATCTAAACTTAATTGTCCTAATTCTCCTTCCTTTATTTTTAAAGTTTCTGCCTGCTTTAAACTAATTTTTGTATTTTGATTTTTTATAAGGGATTCAATTATTTTTTGGCTTTCTGAAGATAGATATGAAATTTCTACAGCTGGTCTAAATCCCAAGAGGTTTTTATCTACCATATCTAGTAATTCATCAGTGAGATAATTTAACCTTATATATCTCCTAATCTGTGATGCAGAAGTGTCATTGTTTTTAGCAACTTCTTCTCTGCTTGTATTAACATATGTTCCATTGGAACATATGTCTATATTTCTTTTCTTGCCCTGTCTATTTAGGGCATCTAATTGCATTTTATATGCTTTTGCTCTTTCTGACGTAAGAAAGTCTTGTCTTTGCATGAAGTTAGCTTCTGCAACTATTATTTGCGCTGTATCGTCATCTACATTCTTTATTATAGTTGGTACTGTTTCAAGCCCTATTATCTTAGCGGCGTTTACCCTGTTATGACCACTTAAAAGTTCTAACTCTTCCCTATTTTCAATTTCTCTTGCTATTACTGGTGAAAGAATTCCATATTCTTTGATACTTTCAACCATATCATTTAATTTATTTCCTTCGTATAACTTAAATGGATGGTTTTTAAAAGGAATAAGCAAGTATGTTTTTACTTGTTTTATATCTTTATCATCTTTATTTAAATTTGGTTTACCGATTATGTCACTTATTAGTTCCTGACCTTTCAACTTTTTATTTAAATTTAATTTACTCATTGTTTAATACTTCCCTTGCTAGTAGTTCATAAGATTTTGCAACTTCACTATTTGGGTTGTATGTAAAAATACTTACCCCTTGTGATGGAGCTTCTGCTATTTTAGTTGATATTGTTATTGCATTTTTAAATACATTTATATAACCTCCATATGTATTATCAATTGTGTCAAATACATCTTTGCTTAAATTTGTACGTTTATCATACATTGTCAAAAGTATTCCTTCTATTACTAAGTTGGGATTAATTTGAGCTTTAATTCCTATTATTGTCTGTATTAACTGTTCCATGCCACGCATTGATAAATATTGAGCTTGTACAGGTATAATTACACTATCTGATGCAGCAAGAGCGTTAATAGTTAGGTTTCCCAATGATGGCAAGCAATCTATAAGAATAAAGTCAAACATATCTTTAAAATCTTTAATTATGTTTTTAAGTATGTTTTCTCTATTTAATGTATTTAACATTTTGATCTCAATGCCAGATAGACCAATATCAGAAGGTAATAAATAAATTCCTTCTGTCTCTATGAAATATTTATCTGTGTCTATTTTATAATTATAGTCATTAATTCTATTTTCAATTAAATTTGTAATTGTATTATTAAGTTCATCAGGTTCATATCCTAATGACATTGTTAAATTTGCCTGTCCATCTAAATCTATTAATAGGACTTTTTGTTTCAGCCTGGCTAGACTTATACCAAGACTAATTGCTGTAGTAGTTTTTCCTACTCCACCTTTTTGATTTGCTATTGCTATTACTTTACACATGTTCTTCTCCTTCTTTTTTATAAATAAAAAAACAGCTACATACTACATGATGTAACTGTTGACTTATTATTAATAATTTATAGAACTAAGTTGTTATAGGTTAATATACGATAGCATATTTCAACCCATACATGTGTATGGGATTTGGCTGTAATGCAGCCGGAGTAATCGGATGCAGAATTATTG
>DALZMP010000018.1:0-85101 GCA_032006665.1 Sedimentibacter sp. | reverse complement strand
CAGTTGTTCTTGCTGATAAAATACATAAACATCAATACATCAGAAGTTTAAAACCTTTAATTGCTTAGGTATTTTTAATTTTTCATTTGATACCTTTATTTTGTGTACACTTTTTTATATTTACGTTCTTCAAAGCAAGAAATTTATCATCTGCTTATTCTTAATTATTTCAAATGCAATTCTTGTTTTCTTTATTTCAATTTTTAAAAATAGTTTTGCAATTATCTATTTAAATTTACATAATTGAAGATGTACATAACCTTTTTTCTTACAATTTTGCATTAATATAATTTATAGCCTCCCCGATATTTAAGTGATCTTCTAAGAAGGCTATAATTACAAACTTAAATCACTATTATTTTCCTCTAAGTTCTTTCATAGTTTCATAATAATCAAACCATATTTTTTTAAACTCTTCTTGATTTGCAAAGCCAGGTCTGTCATTTAATCCTACTGTTTCTTTCCAACCAGTCCACTCTTCCATATCATTAACTTTTACTGCAGCTGCCTCTAATGCATCTATAGCTCCTTGAGGTGTACCTTTCATTGCGACAATACCTCTCCAAGGCCCTATATATGCATCATAGCCCAACTCACCTGTACATTTCACATCTGGTAAATTTGTAGCTCTTTTTTCAGCTAACAATACTATCGCTTTCATATCTCCTGATTCCAGGTATGCATTTCCATCAAATGGGCTTGTAAGAACCATATCCGTATGTCCTCCCATTATAGCGGCATTTGCTTCAGCTCCACTTGCATAAGGAATAAATGATAATTCTATACCAGCTGCATCACATAACTGCTGTGCAGACGCACCGTCAATACCATTTATTGACATCATAGCCAATGTAGGTTTTTTATCTGGATTAGCTTTGCAATATGCAACTAATTCTTCAAAATCATTATATGGTGTATCTTTACCAGCTAATATAATATTAGAATCCTGAACTAATCTAGTTACTGGAATTGTATCGTTTAATATATCAAATTTAGTAGTTCCATCAACTGCTGCTATGACATGTGAAGGAGTAAACATTCCAAATGTATAACCATCAGCAGGTTGATTTGCTAAAAACTCTGCTCCTTTAACTCCTCCAGCACCTTCAACGTTATTGATGTTAATAGATACGCCTAATTCTTTTTCCATTAGAGGAGCCCAAGCTCTTATTGTAGTATCCGTTCCACTTCCAGGTCCAAATGGTATTACAATCTCAATTGGTCTTTCAAATGTCCACTTTTCTTCTGCTGCTGGCGTTGAAGTGTCTGGTGTAGCTGGCGTTTCTGATGATGCCGGTTCTTTGTTGCATCCTATCAATGATGTAAGCATAACTAATGATAAAATTGTCAATAATACTTTATTCTTCATTTTTTTAATCTCCTTTGATTATTTTTGGAATAATATTTACTGCATTTGGCAATACGAGTATTTTGTTGGGCACTCTTTCTTTTATGGCCATTTCTATGGCTTTTTGAAGGCTAGGAGCCCACTCAAGCATCATCTTTTCAAGTTCTTCATTTTGCAGATACTCTGAAACGACTATTATTTTACCCTTTAACATCGCTCTGGCATACATAAAAGCCTTATTGCTTCCAACATCATACCCTTCTTTTTTAAATCTATCAACCACCTCCT
The DNA here is from genome assembly GCA_032006665.1 of Sedimentibacter sp. Lineage (GTDB taxonomy): Bacteria > Bacillota > Clostridia > Tissierellales > Sedimentibacteraceae > Sedimentibacter. The sequence continues at coordinate 83,465 of DALZMP010000018.1, read as the reverse complement.
GTGGATTATTTGCTAACTCTAACCATTCTTTTAATACACCTTCTCCAAACCCATCCTTGCTCTCAGCTACAAGTATAAATGTACAACCATTATTGCCTATAGCTTCAGCAACAGAAAGAGCTTTTTGTGATTGATATAAATTACGGTCTCTTGGATGTCCTCCAGGACTTACTACCACAATGTCTGCTTTTTCATCTATTTTTACTTCACTTACTTTTCTGCATATGTCAACTCCCGCTTTATGTGCTTCGACTAAATCTCCTGCAACAAAAGCTATATTTTGTTTATGTGGATTTTGAACCGCATTGATCATGAATTTTGTATTAGTTTTTTTTGCTACGTCCAGCGCAACTTCGTGGAATGGATTTCCGTATATATTTCCCATAGCTGGTTCAAATGGTCTAATTGGAAGTGAATGATGAACCTTGAGTGTTTTAAATCCTGACAATCCAGGAACAATACTCTTCCTACCCCCACTAAAACCTGCAGTGTGATGAGGCGATATCAATCCAGTCACTATACAAAATGTGCATTCTTTCAATGCTTTATTAACATAAATAGGAACTCCATATAGAGATTCTCCCATATATACCAAGTTTTCATCTTCTCTACATTTATGAACTATAACTTCATATTTTTTGGCAACATCCTCACCTAAAATATGTCTAATTTCTTCTAAAGTCGACTCCCTATGGCTGCCTGTAGCAATAATAAATTTAATTTGTTTTTGATTCAATCCCTTAGTGGATAATCTGCTTAGTATTTCTTTGACAATTATTTTGTTCGGTCCAGGTCTAGTATGATCATTTACTACAATTAAAATTCTGTCATTTTCATCCACTAAATCTTCAAGTTTATTAGAACCTATGGGGTTATCCATAGCATTAGTAAGAAGCTTTTCTGCCTCTTCTACAACTTCATCCTCGGTTAAATCTATGCATTCAATATTTATGCTATCGTTAACCTCTGCTTTTTGAAAACATTTTCCATATGGAACTATTATTTCTTTCAAGCTCATTCCTCCTACTCTATTAAAATAATTGACTTAATTTATGTTTGACATTTCATTTGTTCTATTTCATAAAATGTTCTAATGATAAGCCTTGGTAATTTTCAATGTTAAATATTTTATCTATAACATTAGACGAATTATAAGCTATTTCTAGCAAAGGAATGATCTTATTTTCTATACCATTCTTAGATATTGGTTTATATATACTTCCCAGAGCATCTGCTACTTCTACCTTAAATTCCTGTCCATCCACCATTATTATTTTAGTTTTACATCCCCAATGTTCTGGATATCTATTTGTAAATTCTTCATTAGGCTTAACTATTACTTTTTCTAGTAGATTATGAGTTCTATCTTCTAAAATAGATTCCAATTTAAAATCTTCCAAAGTTACTTTACCATTAATTAGTGCCCTAGCAACTGTATATGGCGTAGAAAATTTCGCCTCTGTTGGAGTTTTTGGATTTTTACTTCCTTCTGTTAATCCACATTGCTTATAGCCAACTAAATATGTTTCAACCTTTATCTCTTTAATTTTATTTATATCAATATTATATTTTTCTCTCAAATATAATGCTGAATCTATTGTGCAATGAGTACTTCTACAGCACGGGTATGGTTTATTGTCTACATTTAATATTTCAAAAATATGCCCTAAATCTTTAGTAACTAAAGATAAGTTATACTCATCTGACATGGCTCTAAAAAGACTTCCGTCATTAGCATCTAGTATATTTTTCGGACCAGTCATTCCTGCCTTTGCTAAAATTACCGCTTCTATTCCACTTGACGTCGCCCTGGCAGGGTGAAGTATTTTTGAACTTGCACTATTTTCTAAAAAAGCCCACAGACCAAAAGATTGAGTTCCGGCCATCCCCAAGGCATCTGTTGTTTTTTGTTTATCCAGTTTAAATAATTTTGCAGCAACTGCAGCTGCACCAAACGTTCCAGCCGTGGATGTCACATGCCATCCCTTATTTCTGTGGCTCGAAACCCCAAAACCCATTCCTATGCGAGACATAATTTCATATCCGCATATTACTGCTTCTAAAAATTCTTTAGATGTTGATTTAAGATGTTGGGCTAAACAAATTGCTGTTGGTACTACAACTGTTCCAATATGAGTTTTTGAATTGGTATGTACATCATCCAACTCCAATCTATGTCCCATTAAAGAATTTAAAAATGCGGCTTGTATTACAGGAAACTTAACATTATGTCCCCAAACAGAAACATATTTTTCGTTTTCTTGGGGATAAATAAGTTTATATCCTTCAATTATATCTTTTATTAACTTTTCTTCTGATGCGCCAACCGCGACTGCAAACGAATCCACAACACAGATTTTTGTCATTTCTATAACACTTTTATGTGCTTTTCTTAAATCGAAGTCAACAATAAATTCTGAAAGTTGTTCTAATTCATTCATAAATTCACCTCAATTCTAAAATATATACATAAAAAAAATGTATACATTAACTGTATACAATTATATATTAACTACCTTATGTGCGCAAATATATATATGTTATATAACCTATAGGATATTCCTATAGGAAAACATTATAGTAAATAATTACTTTATTTTTGAATATGGAATATAAACAATTCCATCTAAAATCTTACGTGCAGTTCTAAAAATTCCTTCTTTAATAATTTCTCCATTTTCCATTTCGACAGTCACTTCCATCGGACCATAAGGCTGACCTAATATCAATTTATCAGAACTTTTCGACCTACTACTAATTATATCATTTACTATTGTTCCTTTTATTTTAGATGCAGCTCCTGTACATATTGCACCAGTTACAGCAAAAGTTTTGTGCATTTTCTGCAACGAAACCATTCTGGCTACTAAATCCACATCTTCCCTCTTTATGATATTTCCTTCAGTATTGACATAATCTTTTGAAGATGTTACATATGCTATTTTAGGATAAGCAGGACTCTTTGATAAAGCCAAGCGTCTATCAGATACTATTCCAATTAATTCAGAACATACGCCCCTAATTTCCTCTAACAATTCTAATTTCCCAGGTATTTTATCTATTTCCGATGGAAGCTCAGTACCAATCAGTCCTATATCTTCAGCATTTAAAAATATAACCGGATTTCCTGAATCTACAATTGATACAGTAAATATGCCCTTACTTCCTAAGTCAATGACATCTTTTGCATTACCTGTAGGTAATAGTTTCAATGTTATTGATCCAGCAGGGTCAAAAAAATCTACCTTTAATTTAGCCCCCTTGCCTGGTACTCCGGGAATACTATAATCACCTTCCGATAATACAAATCCATCTTTCACAGGATAAGTTACATGAATTATTTTATCGCTGTTAGTATTGTAAATCCTTACCGTTGTCATGGGTTCAGTTAGCTTTAAAAGATTTTGTGAAATGGCAAAAATTCCGACAGCCGAAGTTAAATTACCACAATTTCCTTCCCAATCAATCATAGCTTTTTCAATGCTTACCTGTCCATATGTATAGTCCACGTCAGCATCTTCCCTGTTCGAAGGACCTATAATACATACTTTACTAGTCAGTGAATTAGCTCCACCTAGACCATCAATTTGTCTTATGTCAGGACTTCCCAAAGCACATAATAAAACTTTATCCCTTAACTCACCTTCAGGTGGTACAACACTTTCCAGAAAAAAAACACCCTTACTCGTTCCTCCTCTTATTATTGAGCAAGGTAACGTAAATGATTCTCTATACATACAGTTCCTCCTTTAAATCCTTAAATAAATTTAAATACTGTGATAAGTTATTAATTCCATGATATACATTAGATTCACTCCTGTAAACATGACTATATTGGTTGGTTAGTTTTAAAATATTCATGAATCAAATCAATAAAAACTTTTGAAGCTTTTGATAAATACATATTAGGGTTAGTCGATACACAAGTATCCCAAAAAGCATATTTATTATTAGCAATAAAATAATAATCAGCATCATATTGACCTTCAAATATTTTTATATATTGCATTGGTATTAAAGTTATACCAAATCCTGTGCTAGCTAATCGTCTTGCACTTTCATAGTTATTTAGAATTAAAGATATATTTGGATTCATACCGGATATATTAAATATTATGTCGCAAACTTGCCTAATTCTTTTATTCTTTTCTAATAATATAAATCTTTCATCTTCAAATAATTTTATATCAATTGATGGATATACTGCATTTTCATCATTTTGCTTAAATTCCGAAAGCCTGTGACCCTTCTTTGTCGCTAATAGAAATGGATCTCTATACAAAACATCATGGCTGATTGACTTATTTTCATTTAGAGGGTGCTTATGCATAATAGCAAAATCTATTGTCCCATCTAATAATGATTGCTCCAATACAGTTGAATTTAATTCCTTTATATGTATTTCAATATTTGGAAAATTAGACATAAACTCCGGTATTAATTTTGGTAGTAGATATGTCCCCATAAAACCTGTTATACCAATAGTAACTCTACCTCTTTTCAAATCATTGATATATGTAACTTCATTTTGGTAGTCATTATAAATATTTAAAATTTCAGTAGCCGCTATGTAATACTTTTCTCCTGCTAACGTTAACATCATTCCGTCATGGGTTCTGACAAAAAGTTTAATTCCTAACCCCTCTTCGATTTTTTGGATAGCTTGACTTAAAGAAGGTTGAGCAATAAAGAGTTTTTTTGCTGCTTTTGAAATACTTTTAGTATCAGCAATTGTTTTGACATATATCAATTCACGATCATTCATGTATCAACTCTCCTCTAGATAGGAAATTCCTATAGACCATATATAAAAACAAATATTAGACTATATGTTAAATATATTATACACTTAAAATAGAATAAGTACAATCACAAATTTAATACACGGAGGGCATAATCTTGATTAAAGTAATTGATAACAGCATCTTAGTTTTAAACGGTAGAGAAATCATCTCGCAAAATGATGCTTATTCTGCGGTAATAATGAATAAGCAAGGCAAAGTTTTTGATAGAATTCAAGCTAGAAGGGGCACAATTTCTTATAAAATATTAATGAATCACAATCACTCTGATAGTTCTGAAAATCTTAAATTAAAATTTGATTCTATAACTGCCCATGACATTACCTATGTTGGTATTATTCAAACCGCTATGTCAAGTGGTATGACAAAATTCCCAATACCATACGTACTAACAAATTGCCACAACAGTCTATGTGCTGTTGGAGGAACGATTAACGAAGACGATCATAAATTTGCTTTATCTGCTGCCAAAAAATTCGGTGGAATATATGTACCACCAAATGTAGCCGTAATACATTCATATAATAGAGAAATGATGACAAAATGCGGCAACATGATTTTAGGTTCAGACAGTCATACTAGATATGGCTCGCTTGGAACTATGGCTGTAGGAGAAGGTGGAGGAGAGCTTGCTAAACAGCTGCTTGAACAAACCTATGATTTCAAATACCCTGACGTAATAGCAATTTATTTAAAAGGTAAACCTAATCCCGGAGTTGGTCCACATGATGTAGCATTAAACATTATTAAAGCAGTATATAAAAATAATTTTGTAAAAAATAAGGTAATGGAATTTATAGGAGATGGTATAGAGTACCTGCCAGTTGAATATAGAAATGGAATTGATGTTATGACAACTGAAACTACATGCTGGAGCTCCATATGGGAAACCGATGAAAATGTTAAACAATATTATGAGATTCATGGTAGAAGAAATGATTATAATCAGCTAAAACCTGAAGCTATTGCTATGTATGATGGACTTGTTGAAGTAGATTTATCTAAAATAAAACCGTCAATTGCGCTTCCCTTTCATCCAAGTAATGTATATACAATAGAAGAATTAAAGAAAAACCCTAAAGATATATTTGCAAAAATAGAAGAAGACAGCAAAATAACATTTGATTCCAATAATGTTAAAATAGATCTTATGAGCAAAATAACAAATGGAGATATTCATGTTGACCAAGGTATTATAGTTGGATGTTCTGGAGGTACTTTTGACAGTATTGTTGCTGCAGCTGATATCATGAAAGGTAAATCCATAGGAAATGACATATTTTCAATGAGTGTGTATCCGGGTAGCCAACCAGCCTACATGGAATTAGTTAAAAATGGGACTGTCGCTGATTTGATGTCTGCCGGTGTTCTCATGAAATCAGCCTTCTGCGGTCCATGCTTTGGTTCAGGTGATACGCCGGCTAACAATGAATTGTCAATTAGACACGCAACGAGAAACTTCCCTAATAGAGATGGCTCCAAGCCAACTGATGGACAAATTTCTATGGTAGCATTAATGGATGCCAGATCAATAGCAGCAACTGCAATAAATGGTGGAATATTAACAGGTGCAGATGAAATTAATGTGGAATATTCGAATAAAAAATATCACTTTGATAAATCCATATATGACAAAAGAGTATATAGTAATTTTGGCAGGGGAGATGCTTCTGCAGAGTTAGTGTATGGACCAAACATTAAGCCATGGCCGGTTATGCCTGAAATTACAGAAAACATACTAATTAAGGTTGTAACTCACATTACAGACCCTGTAACTACTACAGATGAATTAATACCTTCCGGTGAAACATCGGCATATAGATCTAATCCAATGAGACTTGCTGAATTCACACTGAGCAGAAAAGACCCCAGTTACGTTGAAAAGGCAAAAGTAGTTCATAAATATGAACTATCAAGAGAAAAAGGTGAAACTCCGTCTGATAATTTTGAAGAATTAAGAAGTGTATATGAAAACATCAAAAAAATTGATGGTTTCAAGGATGTTAATATAATGGAAATAGGTATAGGAAGCACTATATTTGCTAACAAGCCAGGTGATGGATCTGCCAGAGAGCAAGCCGCTTCATGCCAAAGAGTATTGGGCGCTTGGGCAAACATTGCAAAAGAATATGCCACAAAAAGATATAGATCCAACTTATTGAATTGGGGTATTATACCATTTTTAATTGAAGATGAAAATTTAATAAAAAAAGATGATTATATTTTTATACCTAATATTATAGATGCAATAAAAAACAAAAATGATTCTATCAAGGCATATGTTTTAGAAAATGCGTCTAGAGAAATATCACTTTCCATAGGGCAATTAACTGATGATGAAAGAAAAATATTAATCAGTGGTTCTCTAATTAATTATAATAAAAACAATATTAAATAGTTTCCGCAAAAATCCACATTATTTAAAAGGAGACACATAATGGGAAAAACTATGACTGAAAAGATTTTATCTAAATCTTTAATTGAGGGAGAATTAAAAGCAGGAAATAGAATTGGAATAAAAGCCGACCAAACTCTTACTCATGATTTAAATGGTATAATGACATATTTAGTTCTTGAAGCAATTGGACTAAAACAGAAAAAAGTAGATTTAGCAGTTCAATATATAGACCACAATATGATTCAATCTGACTTTAAGAATGCCGATGACCATAATTTTATAATGGATATGACTTCAAAGCTCGGTATTATTACTGCAAGAAGCGGCAATGGAATTTGTCATCATTTACATTTAGAGCATTTTGCGTCTCCCTGGAAAATCCTTGTGGGTGGAGATTCCCATACCGTTGCTGCTGGTGGAATAGGTTCCTTTGCAGTGGGCGTAGGTGGATTTGACAATGCAATGGCAATTGCAGGCGAACCATTCTACATGACTATGCCCAAAATAATAAAAGTAAATTTAACAGGTCAACTTCAGCCCTTTATTTCTGCCAAAAACATTATACTTGAGCTTTTAAGGATTGTATCCATAAAGGGCGGAATTGGAAAAATATTTGAATATGGCGGAGATGGAGTTGGAACTTTAAATGTATCCGAACGATCAACTATAACTAACATGGGTGCTGAAACAGGTGCAACGACATCCTTATTTCCAAGTGATGAAAATACTAGAAAATGGCTTAAAGCTTTTAACCGAGAACAGGATTATGAACCTCTTTTTGCTGATGAAGATGCTATCTATGATGATGTTATTGACATTAATTTAAGTAATTTAGAACCACTTATTGCACTGCCATCTCAGCCGGATAAGGTAGTGAAAGTTAAGGATGTTGAAGGACTTAAAATTAATCAAGTTATGATAGGTAGCTGTACAAACACTTCAGTACAAGATATGATAAATGTTGCAAATATTCTGGATGGTGAAGTTATCCACAAAGACGTCGAATTAGGTATATATCCATCCACAAGAACAGTAATAAGAGAAAGCATATCAAGAGGTGCCTATGATAAAATAGTTAAAACCGGTGCAAGAATGTTTGAACCTATGTGTGGGGGATGTAATGGATGTGGATTTGCTCCACCAACTGATGGTATATCTCTTAGAACAACTCCCAGGAACTTTAAAGGCAGGTCCGGAACAAAATCAGACCAGGTATACTTAGTTGCTCCTGAAACTGCTGCAGCTTCTGCAATAACCGGAGTCATTACAGATCCAAGAGATTTAAAAAAGAATCCAATTCATTTCGAAATACCAGAGAAATTTATAGAAGACAAAAGTGTATTTATTATACCGGAAAACAATACTAAACAAAATATTAGGAAAGGTCCAAATATTAAACCTATACCTGAATTTTCAAGTATGAAAGATAAAATAATATCAGAAGTTATTCTAAAATTGGATGATGATATCACAACAGATCACATTTGCCCAGCTGGTGCACTATTTCTACCGATACGTTCTAACATACCTGAAATTTCTAAACATTCGTTTAGGTTGATCGATGAAACTTTCTATACTAGGGCAATGCAAGCAAAAGAATCCATACTTGTAGCAGGAAATAATTATGGTCAGGGCTCCAGCAGAGAACAAGCAGCAATTATACCTAGATATTTAGGAATAAACATTATTATGGCTAAAAGTTTTGCAAGGCTACACCTTGCTAATTTAGTAAATTGGGGAATATTACCTTTAGTATTTAGCAATAGCAGTGACTACGATTCTATTGACCAAGGTAATATCCTAGAAGTTGATACTAATTTCCTTAAGGCTGGAGACAAAGTGAAAGTTATTAACAAAACTAAAAATTTAATTATTTATTTAGATACTCCTTTATTTCAAATTGATTTGGATGCAATTAAAAAAGGTGGATTTGTCCAAGTGCTTAAAAATAAAAATAAATAATACCTCGGAGGATATATGGATAAAATCAAAATGAATATCCCTGTTGTCGAACTTGATGGGGATGAAATGACAAGAATTATATGGGCATTAGTTAAAGATAAACTTCTTAAACCATATATTGACTTAAAAACTGAGTACTATGATTTGCACTTAACCAATAGGGATAACACTAATGACCAAGTTACTATAGAAGCAGCCAACGCAATTAGAAAATATGGTGTAGGTGTAAAATGTGCTACTATAACTGCCAATGATGATAGAAAGGTTGAATACAATCTAAAAAATGTATTGAAAAGTCCAAATGGTACTATCAGAAAAATTCTGGATGGTACTGTTTTTAGAAAACCTATTGCAATAGAGACATTAACTCCAATTATACCAAATTGGAAGAAACCGATTACCATAGCTAGACACTCCTACGGAGATATATACTCTTCATCAAGTTTAGCAGTTGAAGAAGGTACAAAAGCTGAAATAGTTCTTACAGACAAGAATAATAAAGAGACAAGAACAACAATTTTTGACTTCAAAGAAAAAGGTATAGTAATGGGAGAATATAACTTAGATTCATCAATTGCACATTTTGCTGAAACATGTTTTAAACATGCAATTGAAGAGAAATCAGACTTAATATTTTCGACAAAAGATACAGTTGTAAAAACATATGATTATAAATTTAAAGATATTTTCAATGAATTATATAAATCTAAGTATGAAGATACTTTCCACCAGTTAGGATTAAACTACACATACACACTAATTGATGATGCTGTCTCAAAGGTTATAAAATCAAAAGGTGGTATGATTTGGGCATGCAAAAACTACGACGGCGACGTAATGAGTGATATGGTTGCAACAGGATTTGGGAGTCTTGCACTAATGACATCGGTTTTAATATCTCCAGATGGTTCATATGAATATGAAGCAGCCCACGGAACTGTAACGAGACATTACTATAACTACTTAAAAGGTGAAAAAACATCAACCAATCCTATAGCAATTATCTTCGCATGGACAGGAGCATTAAGAAAACGTGGAGAATTAGATTCTAACCAAGAGCTAATAAATTTTTCTAACTGTTTAGAAAAATCTTGCATAAGCATAATAAATAAAGGCATCCTTACAAAAGATTTATTTGAAATGTCTAATGTTAAAAACAAAAAATGGGTTAATACTGAAGAGCTGATAGAATCAATAGCACAAAACATGCAAATACAATAATTTCATAAAAAAGCTTATATCATAAAATTTTTCATATAACTATATTCCTCCAATTTTACAATTGCTTAATTAATCAAAAAGGTAGCTGCATTTAATGATAGCTACCTTTTTGATGTTTAAAATAATCATATATATATATGATTGCAAGATGTAGCAATTTTTTAGGTTAAATAAAAGTTATCATAATAATGCAAACATATTTTTTGTAACATAAATTAATTAAATGCATATACTAGATTTGTTACTGTAATTTTAAATATTACAAAATGTATAAATATTAAAAATAAAAATTTGATTAAAATATACCAATATTGCCATGAAGTACATCTCAAAAAAATTCGGCACTAAAAAATACCATTTTGATTTGAAAAATAGCGATAAACATTTTCTGCTAAACTTTTAAATTTTCTTTCTATGATTCATATTAAAATTGTATTAAAATAAGTTGTTCTATATATAAATTGAAATCATGATATTTCATTATAAAAATTAATTTCATAGAAAGCATATATTTCAATTATCATGTATATCAACTTACTATACTCTTTTAGTGGTGTTTTGACAATTTATTTATACCTCGAAGTATATGATTTAATATGACAATGACAAATGCACAAAGAAATGAATTTAGAAAACCGCCAATAGTGATTCCCTTTACAAAGTAATCTGCAATCATAATTGTCCATGCATTTACAATAAAGCTGAATAGTCCCAATGTCAGGATGCTGAGAGGTAATGAAATTAAAAGAAGAATTGGTTTCAAGAATAGATTAACAATCAATAGCACAAATCCAATTACAAACAGCGCCGTAATATCGTCAATATAAACTGTTCTTTTATAAATTGACAGCAAAAAAATTGCCGAAATAATTGACAAATATTTTAAAAGTAATTTTGTCATATTTTCCTCCATATATTTACCTGATTTTTGCAGATACTCTTATTTGGTTGGTTTTAATGTTAAAAAGATTATAGGGTTCATTCACTGCCAATGAATCAAACAATTCTGCAATTTTTTGAACAAGTGTTTTTGTAGCATGAACAGAAAAGGATGAATAGGCATTTTGTTCTTTATCAGGAACTAAAAAACATATAAATTCAAATAAATCTAATATACAATCAAGCAATTCTTGAAATATGTAAAGTGGAATAGGAAAGGAAAGACGAAAGTGCTTATCTTCCCTTTGAAATTTAAGCCACAGAACATGAATTTTATCAATCAACATATATTTTTACCTTTACCATAGCTTTATGTTCTTCATCCCATGCTTCAACATCAACTATACTAGGATCATCAAGTGTACCGTTTATTAACTCATCAATAATTCCGGCAAAATCTATGGTTGAAATATCAATACCTTTACTTTCCATTTCTTTTCTTGCATCATTTGGTATCATTTTAGTCATCTTACCTGCCATTTCACCAATTGCCGATAATAGACGTATAGGAATATTGACATTAACATTAACTGTCTGATTATCAGATGTTACTCTTATTTTAAGATATTTGTAATTATGTTTTGCAGATTGACGTATCACCTCAACTTGTTGAGCAGATTCAGGTTCACTTGTCTGTTTTAATGCCTCTAAAAGTTCCATGCCTTCTGAAGCAGTTATTTGACCTTTTTCAATCATTTCTAATATTTTTAATTGTTCATTCATTTCTTGCCTCCTGCAATTATAAATTTTTAATTCTTTCCGTTGCCTGTTTTGCGCTAATATCACCTCTTGATAACTGTTCAAGAATTTCTTCCTTAGCAGTTTCCTTTAATTCTTTCTCTTTTAAACTTTCCTTTGTGGTAACTTCAAATCCCAGTCCTCTAATTACATTATCCAATTTACCTCGAACTGTGGGATAAGATATTCCCAATTCTTTTTCAACATCCTTAATGTTACCTCGACATTTGATGAATATCTTTACAAAATCAAGATCATCTTCTGGAAGGCGACAAAATTCACATGGCTGAAAATCACCTTCAATAGATGTTGAACACTTAGGGCATCCAAGCCTGGTTATTGAAAGTTTTTCTCCACATACAGGACATTTACCAGGAGCTTTATATTTCATTATTTTCACCTTCTTAATTTGTTTTGATATAAATAATATACACCTAAAATTTTACATTGTCAATACAATAATTAAAATAATTAATTTTTATATTAAAATAATTAACATTCGCATTAATTATTTTAATGTGCGGTCATGTTTTAAGGGAACATCTTTCTAAAACAATTTTAAAATTGTATTGCTTGTAATGTCTATAACTGATACAAAAAAAGCCACATACTCTAAACAAATACAGTACATAGCTTTCTAATTTCAAAATATGCTTTTAATAAATTTTATTATGCCCCATTTTCTTCCTATAATTATTTCATATATACCAGCACAATTCTACACGACGTAAAAATTAATTACACTATGTTTGTAATTAATTTTTATTTCTACTATACATTACTTCAGTCAAATCTATTGTGCTGAAATATATTCCGGAGTGTAAAGTACTTTTCCATCTTTATCACTAATTTCTATAATACTTCCATTGCTCCATTCAGGTCGCCTATTCACACGTTTACCCTCACTGTTAATTTCCATTATATTTACAACATATTTATAATTCAAATCATGTTTATCCTGAACATTTACACATAACATAAATTTATCATTTGCATTGAGCTCAATTTCATCATTTACTGGAATAGTCACATGTTCTGACAATTCTACTTCTTGCTCATTTACAACAGTTCCGTTTAAATACTTAATGAGGCTTACCTTTTTAAGGTTGTTGTTCTGAGCGTTTCCAAGATTTAAATTAATATCACCATCATATTTATACATACCTGAACTATATGATTCTTTACCGCTAAATCCTCCAAAAATATCTAAGAGATATTTGTATTGTAAATTAGTATATCCTTCAATTGATTCGGTTTTTTCAATTCCATTTTGCTCTAAAACTATTTTAAGCTGAAAATCATCAAATATATACGCATCAACTGTACCTACAAAAGACGTACCTTTATTTTGCATGGAAATATTTTTATTGTTTAATTGCAAAGTTGCTGTTAATCCATCAGTATATTCCTTAGGGGTTATAGTCAATGTAACAGGAACTGTATAATCATTTGAATTTAATTCATCACCAATTTTGACATCATAGCTGTCAAGAATACTTGCTTGTTTTTTTAGTTTTGCATCAACATTTGAATAAATATTATTTATATTATTTTCTAAGTTATTTAAATCAATTTTATTTTGCTGCATTTGTCTTTCAATTGAGTTTTCAATGCTGTTTAATTTAAACAACATAAAAACATTTAACAGCACAAGCAAAATTATTATAATTTCTAAATTCTTTGTTTTCATTTTTCCTCCAATATTTATAATTATGATTATACATGCTTGAAAATTAAATTTTCTATGGCATAAGCAACTCCTGCCGCATCATTTGAACGGGTAATAAATTTGGAATGTGCCTTTATATCTTCCACTGCATTTTCCATAGCTACTGGAAAACCCACAGCATCGAACATTTCAAGATCATTGTAATTATCGCCAAAAGCTATCACTTGTTTTAAATTAATTTTTAATTCCTCTGATATTTTTTTAATAGCATTACCTTTAGAAACTCCTGAAGCCATTATATCAAGTAATCCTTTTGCAGATGTTACTACAGCAAGATTTGGCTCTTCAGAAAAGTGTTTGGCAATTAAATTCTTTCTTTCATCATCTTTTTCAATTATAAGTACTTTGAAAATATCCTTATTTAATAACCTATTTATGTCATCATACTCCATATATTCTATTGGGATATGAAATTCCTGTGACATTGACAAGTTTAGATTTTCATAAAACCTTGCTCTTTTATTCTCCTTGTTTGAATATACCATATCTATTGTATATACTAAAAAATTTACTGTATTTTCAAAGCAGTATTTTATTACTTTTTTAGCAGTTTCATTATCAATTGGACTTTTATAAACAACATCACCTGTTTCAATTTTTTTCACTAACCCTCCATTGCAACATATTATGTGTCCTTTCAATTCGAGCTGTTTTATATAGGATTTCATCATTAAATCGGTTCTGCCTGATGCAATTATAACCTCGATACCCATCTCCTGCAATTTCTTTAATGCTATTTCATTTTCTATTGATATTAAACCAGCTGAGTTTAACAAGGTTCCATCCATATCGCAAACACATAATTTATAATTCATTATCTTCAAATCCTCCTTTGCCATCAAAAATTAATCTCTTAACTTGTATCATAGCATATCAATTGATGAATTACTAATATTTATTGTAATCAATCCCTTTAGTATGGAAAATTATTCTACTTCCTATTGATAAAAACCTTTCTTTGATATATAATTTATTTGGGGAATTAAATATCATATAAAGGGGGATAAATAGAATATTATTTTCTATTTAAATAATTGATGTATTATACAACTTTTTTAAAAGAAGGCATTCCAACTTATTTCAATATTTTATATTCAAACTATATATTTGTAATACCAATTATCTTTTTTATATATTCAATATATACATGGCGTAAATACCAAGACAATTTTATGACTAATATAAAAAGAATATATTACTCATTTGCGTTGCTGATGTATTTTATTTTTATAAGGTATGAAAATGTTTCTAAATGGTGCACTACTGCTCCATTAGGCATGATTCCTGAAATTTGGTCATATCTATTTTCAATGATAGTCGCAGTTTTAGTTGCAGTTTCAATTGATAATTTTATTATCTCTGGATATGTCTTTAAGGAATTAGGATTCTTTGGTGCAAAGTTTATTAGAGAAGATATAAAAAAGGATACTAAAGATACAGTAATAGGACAAAATGATCTAATCTTATCATTAGAAAATAATTTAGAGCTAATGTATGATATCCCATTATTAATAGACAACATTTTTGAACTCAATCATGTTTATGATGATATTTCAGAAAATTTTGATAGTTTTACACAGTATTTTTCTAATATTCTTAAAACCTATTATAGTCTAAAAAATGAAATTGTCTCAATTGAAGTATGTTTCTATGAATATGATGAAATAGAAACAATTATCAAAAAATATAGAACAAATTTCAATGGAACTATAACCGAAAAAAATATAAAGGATTTAAGAAAATGCCTCAAGGGTGAAATAGAAGGTACTTATTTAACATTAGATGATCATCGGATATATGCTATTTCTAAAACAATTACCCTCCTATCTAAAAATAGAGAATTATTTATTAGTATTAAAGCTTTAGACGATGTCAATGTTCTTGATATTTATCCTATATTTAATTTTTTATACATTTTCATGTTAAAGTTGAACTTCTCTCATAATAATGATACTGTAGTTGATTCAGATTCAAATTTAGCAGAAATTATGGACAAGACATAAGCTATGTGATATAATATATTAACAAATATAGAGCGGGGTGTTATAATGGTAAATACAGAAAAAGCAATTAGAACTGTAGATCTTTTCAAACGTAAAAGGACAGTCTCCTGCTTTGAAGTAAATGATAAAAAATCTAAAGAATGTTTTATTACAAAAACAGGAGCAGAATTTATTGCCAAACGATCAGATTTTGTAATTCTGGGAAAAGAAAATAATAAATATGAACAAACGAAGAAAAAAGCAGCAAAATTAGTCAAAATTCTTAGCGAATAGCATATAATATAGAGCCTAATAAATATTAGGCTTTTTTGGTATAAAAATATGATTTTTAGAAACCATATATTAAAATAACTAAATTTTTATGGAATGTGGTGTTTAATATGGCTGATAAAAATAATTCAAGAAACGGAAGTCAAACGTCCTTTTTTAACGATAAACCTAAGGTTCCTCCTCTGGAAGAAAGAACTGATAAATATTCACAAACTAAATTAAAAGCAAAAAGGTTGATCGAAATATTTGATAAATACAAATAAAAAGACTTGGAAAACCAAGTCTTTTTATTTGTATGCATATTAATACACAAGTTTCTGTCATTTCTAGAATTCTCGTCTGCCTTCCATTGCTCTCATTAGAGTCAGTTCATCTGCGTATTCTATATCTCCTCCAACAGGAATACCATGAGCAATACGTGTTACCTTTATTCCCAATGGTTTTATAAGTCTTGATATGTATACAGCAGTTGCCTCTCCTTCTATGGTTGGATTAGTTGCAAGTATAACTTCTGTCACATCTTCATTTAGCCTGCTAATTAAATTTTTAATGTTTATATCATCAGGCCCTATTCCATCCAATGGGGATATTGTACCATGCAAAACATGATATACGCCTCTGTACTCTTTTGTACGTTCCATGGATGCTATGTCTCTCACATCCTCTACAACGCATATAGTAGAAATATCTCTCTTTAAATTCCCGCATATGCTACATATATCACCTTCAGTTAAATTTCCACATGTTTTGCAATGTTTTGTAAGCTTCTTAGCATTAACTATGGCTTTTGCCAACTCTACTACTTCATTGCCTTTCATATCAATAACATAGAAAGCAAGTCGTTGAGCGGTTTTTCTGCCAATGCCGGGAAGCTTCGCAAATTCTTCTATTAATTTAGTTATTGGCGCTGTATATTGTTCCATCGGTTACAATCAACCTTCCTTATCTTCTTCTGGCTTTCTAATTAATTGTGTTCATAAATAATACTAATTAGAATAATCCTGGAATATTTACCCCGCCCGTAACTTTTTTCATTTCACTTTCCATCATATCGTCAGCTTTTCTAAATGCTTCATTTATAGCAGCCACTATCATGTCCTCAAGCATTTCTACATCATCTTTATCAATAACTTCTGGATCAATTTTTAATTCAACAAGAGATTTTTTTCCTGTAACTTTAACATTAACTGCTCCTCCGCCAGCAGAAGCTTCAACCTCTCTTTGTTCAAGTTCTCCCTGCATTTCTTCCATTTGCTTTTGCATTTTTTGAACCTGTTTCATCATGTTGTTCATATTTCCGCCACCTGGCATTCCCATTGGCATTTTTCTACCTTTCATACTCATTACTAATCCTCCTGATTAAATTCTACTTTGTCTTCACCAAATTCATTTTTTAAATCCTCATATATATCTTCTATTGTTTGCTTAGGCTTTGACTGTTTTTTTTGTTCATTTTTTATAATAAATTCAACTTCACATTCTGTATTAAGAAAGCTGCTTAAAATTTCTTTAAACTTTATTTTATTTTTTGGTTGATTTGCAGCATTTATATGAAATGTAAATTTAGGATCAAATTCAAACATAATTTTTTTATTTTTAACTTCAACTATATTACATTCTCTTATTATTGCCTGTAATCCAGCATTTTCACTTCGAACTTTTTTCAGTATATTCTGCCATCCATCAACTACTCCATTATATATTGATTCATCATCCATATTTCCAGCAATATTTTTTTTAATTGGTTTACTTGTTTCAGTTTTAGCATGTTCATTTGAAGTTTGTTCTTGTTGTGTTATTGAAGGACTTTTAGCTCTTACTGTTTTTTGCTTTGGTGATTCATTTGTATCATCAATATACATTGATGCACCATTTTTTATACTGCTTTCAAGTTTTTCAATTCTTTTTATCAATTCATTAATGTTAAAACTATCTGGCTTATGCATTATTTTAATGAGCTTAGTTTCAAGAAGAATCTTTGGATTTAAAGCCCTTTTACACTCAACCTGAGTTGAAGATAACTCCTCTATATAATAAACTATTTCATCTATAGATATTTTTTCACTTATTTCTTTAAGTTCCTTTACGGCATCATCTGACACTTTTGTTAAGTTTTCTATAGAATTAGTTGTTTTAATAATTAATAAATTTCTAAAATAAATTATTAATTCATCTAAGAAAAAACTGAGTTCTTTTCCTTTATCTAATATGTCATCAACTAACATCATGGTATTTTCAATATTTTTTTCTAATAATGAACTTGCCACTTCCATAATTGTCTGATAGTTAACAGTCCCAAGTAAATTTATTACGGTTTCGTAATCAATTTTGCCTTCTGTAAATGACAAACATCTATCCAATATACTTTGAGCATCTCTCATAGCACCCTCTGAATTAGCTGCTATAAGCTTCAGAGCATTTTCATCTATATCCACATTTACTTCATCGCAAATTTTTCTCATATTTTCTACAATTGTAGGTATTTTTATTCTATGCAAATCAAATCTTTGACACCTAGACAAAATCGTAGGTGGAATTTTATGCGGTTCTGTGGTTGCTAATATGAATAATAAATGTTCCGGCGGTTCTTCTAATGTTTTAAGTAATGCATTAAATGCACCCTTTGACAGCATGTGAACCTCGTCTATTATATATACCTTATATTTGCTGTTTACAGGCAGGAATTTTACTTTATCTCTAAGTTCTCTTATATCTTCAACTCCATTGTTTGAAGCAGCATCCATTTCAATAACATCCATGTTTGTCTCATTAAGTATACTCTTACATGATTCGCATTCATTGCATGGATTACCATCATGATTGTTGGTGCAATTTACTGCCCTTGCAAATATTTTAGCAGTAGATGTTTTCCCGGTACCCCTAATTCCCGTAAATAAATAAGCATGGGCGATATTATCTGACAAAATTTGATTTTTTATAGTTTTAGTCACATGCTCCTGACCCAAAACATCATCAAATATTTTTGGTCTAAACCTTCTATATATAGCTTGATGCGACACGAACTCACCACCTAATTGTTTTGCATTTATTATTTTATGTTATAAAAAACTTTATGTAATTATAGCATATAATAATACGTTGCACAACTTTTTAATGAAAGTTTTGCAGCGTATTTCATATAAAAAATAGTAATTGCCACCTTAAATAGTTGAATTGTAATAGGTTATAATATATACTAATAAAGACAATACTATATATTTATATAAACAATACTTTGAGAGGAATAAAATTATGTTTAATGTATATAATGTAACAAAAAAATACGGAAGGGTAATCGCCAATAACAAAATAAGCTTTAGCGTTGGAGATGGACAAATAGCTGTTTTACTTGGTCCTAACGGTGCCGGCAAGTCTACCATAATTAAATGTATTGCCGGTCTATTGAGATTTGAGGGAGACATAGATATATGTGAACACAAGAATAAAACAATTGAAGCTAAAAAACTTTTAGGTTATATTCCTGAAATGCCTGCGGTTTATGATTTATTAACAGTGGGTGAGCATTTAGAGTTTATTGGCAGAGCATATGAATTAAGTAATTGGCAAAGCTATGGTGACGAACTGCTTACGAGATTTGAGCTAATGGATAAAAAGAATAAGCTTGGAAAAGAACTTTCTAAAGGGATGCAGCAAAAACTTAGCATTTGCTGTGCCATTCTTCACAAACCAAAAGTAATTATATTTGATGAACCTATGGTCGGACTTGACCCTCACGCAATTAAAGAACTAAAAAAAATGTTTGTAGAATTGAAAAACGAAGGTGCTTCTGTTTTAATCAGCACACACATGCTTGATAGTGTCGAAGATTATTGGGATGTTGCACATATTATGGTAAACGGCTCCTTTGAGGCAACTAAATATAATAATTTAGAAGATAAGAGTGATAAGTCACTTGAACAACTATTCTTTGAAATTACTGAAAAGAAGCGTGATGACCAATGAAAGCACTAAGTTATCTTTTTTTAACAACAATTAAAAATTCCATAAAAGAATTAAGAAAAAATCCTGGAAAACTTATTGCAATAATTTTCTTCATTGCAATGATGGGGTTAGTTATTTTTTCAAGATCTTTAAACTCTGATTTGCCATCTGATAATTTAAGAAATATGAATGAATTATATGCCATTGTATTTGCTTTATATTCATACCTTTTTATAGCAACAAGCTTAAAAGGTTTATCATCTGGAGCAAGCTTTTATTCTATGGCTGATGTTAATTTATTATTTTCAACCCCTATATCAACTAAAAGAATATTAATCTACGGGCTTATAAAGCAAATGGGAACTTCCTTATTAGTTGGGATTTTCTTAATATATCAATATGCATGGCTGAATATGACTTATGGATTATCATTAGGAGGACTCATCGCAATTCTAATTGGATATTGTATAGTTGTTTTTTGTTCTCAGCTTACGGCAATGGCAATTTATTCATTTTCAAGTGACAATGAAAATCTTCAATCTAAAATTAAGTTTACTATAATAGGACTAACCGCCCTTGTTATACTTTACATTTTTTATAAAACGGCAACTAATACTGATGATATAATAAACTCTGCTGTCGAAGCTGCGAATTCATTTTGGTTAAACTTTCTACCTGTAGTGGGATGGATGAGAATGGCTGTAATTGGTACCTTTACGGTTAACTACATTTACATAATTAGCGGTGTGGGTTTAACTTTAATTTCTATATTTATAGTTGTGTATGCTATCACCAAAGCCAGGTCAGATTTTTATGAAGATGTTTTGTTAGCTACAGAGGTATCTCATAGTGCAATAACTGCAAAGAAAGAAGGATATATATCTGATGCACGCAAAAACGTGAAGGTTGGTAAAACGGGCATAAATCGCGGAATTGGAGCCAATGTTTTCTTTTATAAACATTTGATTGAAAACAGAAGATCCGGTATATTTCTAATAGACAGGACAACTATGATATTTTTAATTATATCAATTGTATATGCTTTTTTCACAAGCAATGTCATTAATAAAGGATCTGAAAACATATTGCCTATATTCATATTTGCGACATATATGCAAATATTCTCAACAGCTACAGGAAGGTGGATACGTGAACTAAAAATGCCATTTGTTTATATGATACCTGTTAGTCCATTTTCAAAGCTTATAAGAATATCCGAAGAAAATATTTTGAAAATATCAGTAGAAGCTGTTATTTTATTCATTGCCATTGGTATAGTACTGGGTATCAATCCTATTAAAATAGCAGTATGTATAATAGCAAGGATAGGGTTTGGTGTATTATTTATGTCAGGCAATATATTGACAGAAAGACTATTGGGTTCACTAATCAGCAAAGTAATAATTATGTTTTTATACATTCTAATAATGATAATACTTGCTTTACCAGGTATTATTATTGCAATCTTTACAGCATCATCATTTAATGCACTTGACACAATTAATGTAGGTCTTTTAATTACATTTATATGGAATACATTAATTTCTGCATTGGTAATTTTCCTATGCAGGGATATATTAAATTATGCAGAATTAAACAACAGATAATAAATTATGGTAATTACATAAACTATATGCTAAAATGATTGTACTATAATAAATTGAGGTGACTTCATATATGGAAATAAAGCAAATTAGAGATTTAACCCTCATATCAATCGATGAAAACAGATATATGGGAATTGCATGTGATTCTTGTGGAGCTATAGGAAACAAAGAATTTGATGTTGTTAAAGCACCACCCCACATAGTAGCCCATCAAACTGCTAAGGTTGTTCTTGCAGAGCTTTTGAGCATGGGTTTTGAACCAATAGTACTATCCGATGGCTTAGCAGTTGAGATGAACGATACGGGTAAAGAACTAATAGAGGGGTTCAGCAAAGCACTTTCTATGTTGAAAACATGCAAGGTTCATATGACAGGAAGCACTGAAGAAAATATGAAAACTTCACAAACTTCAATGGGTGTAACATGCCTTGGAATTTGCGATAAAAACAAATTGAAATATAAAAAAACTAATAGTAATGATATATGTATACTTATAGGGCTTCCACTCGTTGGTAACGAAGTAGTTAACAATCCTGATAAAATACTGGACATAGCTGATTATGAAAACTTATATCTATGTGATTTTATAAATGAAATTCTCCCCATAGGCTCAAGAGGAATTTCTTCTGAATTAAAAGGACTATGCGAATATAATAATTTAAATTTCAAATATACTGATAATATAATTGCAGATGTGAATAAGTCTGCTGGTCCGTCATGTTGTTGCCTGGTAACTTTACATAACTCAAACATTCAAAAATTAGAGAAGCTAGTGCACAAGCCAATTGAACTTCTAGGTTCATTTTATTAAAATATATAACAAAACAGTGCAAATTTAATATATGCACTGTTTTTCATTTACTTATGATTTATCTTTGTGCTTCATACTGCCTTAGAAGCTTAACAAATACTTCCGGAATCTTTGCCATATTTTCAGGAGTTTCTACAAATGAAATACGGAATTGAGTACTTCCCGGATTATTTTCACTTTCTTTGATATCGTAGAATCCTTTCAAAGGTGCCACAAGGAGAGTGGTTTCAACTCCGTTGTAATCAACAGAACCCTCTTGCGCACAATATAATACAAATTTAGTTGCATCAAATCCTGGTTTTACAACATTTCTAACATCAATTACTGAATATATAGATGCATCAGGACTAGAAACAATTAACCCTGGTTCTTGTTCCTTTAAGCCATTATACACATTGAATATCAGTTCTTTATAGTACTCGCGAATACTCTTACACCATCCGGCAATTTGTTCTTTGCTTTCATGCGCCAGTGCTCCAAATATATATTGACCTATTACATTAGCACATAGATTTGCAGTATACTCAGCTACTGAACGATTGTTGAATTCAGGACTATCAGTTATCAAAGCTCCAATTCTTAAACCACATGCATTCCATACCTTAGATGCAGTCTCTATACTTATTCTTCTTCCTTCTATCCCCGGTACATCCGCATCGGTAATTCCCCAGATGCTTACAAGTTTACTATCTTCTATATAATATAACTCGCGATAAGCTTCGTCACTAACCATCCACATGTTATATTTAACGCATAACTTAGCAAGTTCTATAAGCGTTTCATAGTCGTAAAGCTGTCCTGTAGGATTATCATAAGGTATAACAAGAAGTGCTCCCGGATTGTGCTCTTTAATAGTTTCTTCAATTTTATCAATCTCTGGAAGTCCAAATTTACCATCAACACCCAAACTACGTTTTACAGTAACGGTTTTACGTCCGATTCTTTCTGCAAAAGAAATATAATTTGTATAAGCCGGATCTATCATCATAAGCGGTTTGTCATCAGTACCTGCAGCTCCACAAACGCCAACTAACAATAATTCCATGCTTGAAGATCCACCATCAGTTATTTGAACAAACAATTTATCAGTATCAAACCCTTCGCACTTAAGAATATTTTTAAAAGCATCTTGACATTCAACAAAACCAGCAGTGCTGGAATATCTTACAACGCCCTTTGCAAACGGGCTTTCTGGTGCATCCAATGCAAACATCCTCTTTTGCATAGCAGGATTTGTTGGTAGTGAGACATTTCCAATTCCTACGTTTATTACAGCTTCAGGTTTAATTTTACGTTCCTCATACTTCATTTGTGCAAGTCTAACAGCTGATGGTGTTCTTGATTTAAAATGATCCGATAGTATTGGTTTACTCATTTAAAAAGCCTCCTAAAAATTTTTATAATTACTATACCTTGTTTAGGTTTACCACAATGCTAAATAAATTTATTTATTTCAACATGAGTATATCATAATTAGGTAAAATTGTTTATTAATTTTTATTAATTGTTATAAAAAATTCAAAACTATGTCTTTATAATTTATATATTTAAAGTATATATATTATTTAGCTAATATTAATTATTAAAATTAATTAAATAATTTTAATAATTAAATTAAAACATAAAAAGTATACAAGAATTTATTTTAAATGTAAACAAGAACAGCGCCGTATATCTATAATGCAGATGCTTAAAGCAAATATTCAAAAAACTAAAAGGCAAATCTTAAAGCATAGTTTGCCCAAGATTTGCCCAAAAGTCTATTTGGTAATTATTCTCTGCCGTATTTCTTCTTGAATTTGTCAACTCTACCGCCTTGATCGATAAACTTTTGTTTACCGGTAAAAAACGGATGACATTCTGAACATATTTCAACTTTGATTTCATCCATTACTGAACCTGTCTCAAAAGTATTACCACATGCACATTTAACTGTTACTGTTTTATAGTCTGGATGTATTCCTTTTTTCATCCCGTTCACCTCTTTCCAATTCTTTTATATTAATTTTATAATTAACAACATACTTTGGACATTATAGCATATGCATTTATAATTTACAATATCTTTTTACAAACTGTAACTATTATTTAATAATTTCTATCCGATAAATCATTTTTCATTTTTTCAATATTTAATATTGTACCTGCATCATTAATAAATTCATCATTTGTCTTAGTTTTCAGCAATCCATCGAGCATTCTTTCTGTAACATCTGAAACAGAAAAATTACTTAATGCTTTTCTTATCTGCCAAATAGTTTGAAGCTCTTCAGGCTTTAATAGAAGCTCTTCTCTTCTGGTACCTGATTTATTTATGTCAAGCGCCGGGAATACTCTTTTTTCTGATAACTTTCTATCAAGATGCAATTCCATATTACCAGTACCTTTAAATTCTTCAAATATTAAGTCATCCATTCGGCTGCCTGTCTCTACTAACGCACTAGCAAGTATTGTTAGGCTCCCACCAAATTCTATATTTCTTGCTGCTCCAAAAAATCTTTTAGGTCCGTGTAATGCACCTGGATCTAATCCACCTGATAAGGTTCTGCCTGTTGGTGGTATTGTCAAGTTGTATGCTCTAGCTAGTCTTGTAATGCTGTCCAAAAGAATAACAACATCCTTACCATGTTCTACTAGCCTCTTCGCTCTCTCTAAAACCATTTCCGCTACCTTAATATGGTTTTTAGGGAGTTCATCAAACGTTGAGTAAACAACATCTCCCTTTACAGATCTTTTCATATCTGTAACTTCCTCAGGTCGCTCATCTATTAGAAGCATTATAATTTCAACTTCAGGAAAATTTTCAGCTATGCTATTTGCTAGATTTTTTAATATTGTTGTCTTACCCGCTTTAGGAGGTGCAACAATCATACCTCTTTGACCCTTTCCTATTGGAGCAATCAAATCGATTATTCTCATTGTTATTTCTTTCTGAGTTCTTTCAAGTTTTATTCTTTCATTGGGATATATAGGAGTAAGTGTATCAAAATCTTTTCTGTTTCTGGAAAGTTCAGGATTTTCATCATTTACTTTTTTCACATATAAAAGCGCTTTAAATTTTTCACCTTGTTTAGGTGGTCTTGTTATGCCACTAATTTTATCTCCAGTTTTTAAATGAAACCTTCTTATCTGAGAAGGTGAAATATAAACATCATCTTCACTTGTTAAGTAATTATTAGTCCTTAAAAAACCATACCCATCCTGATGTGTTTCCAAAATACCCATTACACTAAGGACTTCTTCGCTAGATTCAATTTCATCAGCTAATCTATCTGGTAGTTCTTTTTTATGTTTTTCTTTTTGCCTTTTCTTTTTTAATTTCTCAACATCTTGTTCGTTTTC
This sequence comes from Sedimentibacter sp., assembly GCA_032006665.1. Classification (GTDB taxonomy): domain Bacteria; phylum Bacillota; class Clostridia; order Tissierellales; family Sedimentibacteraceae; genus Sedimentibacter. Next base: position 57,701 of record DALZMP010000018.1, on the reverse strand, counting down.
AAACTCTTCTAAATTTTTAGCATTTTCAATTGCCTTTACTCCTTCAGAGTTTTTACCTTCTTGTAATTCACTTTCATTAAAATATTCAACATTATCATTAACAAATTCTTCAGACTTATCAAAACCATCTATAAAGGTTTCACTAACTTTTAATATTAGTTCTTCCTTTTTATATTTGTAAGCATCTTGAATTCCTCTTTTTTTTGCAAGTTCTTTTAGTTCTGCAACTTTTAAACTTGACAATTCGGTTATGTTCAAAAAAACACCTCCATAAAAAACCGATGTATTAGCCTTCTATTACATATTTCATTTAATATTATTGGGAATTTTAGGATATTATATAGATTGGCAATATCATAATATCACTTAACATACACTTAAGTCAAGAAATATTCTATATTAATACTTGAATTTGCAGGCTATTTTAGATATTTATACTTTTTTTGCAAAATTTGACAAAAAATAAAAATATGATATAATTATGTATTAAAATATAATAAAATGCATTTGGATTATTATATTTTAAATATCTTATTACAGGAGGAGTTATGGAAAAATACAAGAAAATACTGAAGACAAGGCAAAAACAGAAAAGAAATGAAACAGTTAAAAAAGTAGCATTGTCAGTTGCTTTATCTGCTGCAGCAGGCGCTATATCGGCTATATTTATAGCACCAAAGTCACAAGAAATTAATAAAGCATTAGGTAAAGCAAAAGATTCCGTAAAAGATAAATTAAATACTTCAATTGAATTAGGAAAAGAAAAAGTAAAAGATATTGTTGAGACAGTAGAAAAAAAAGTAGAAAAATCAGAAAAAGAAGATATTGATATAGAAGAAACAAAAGATGACATAAAAAAAGATACTGAAGAATAGTAGGTGAATTAATGGAAATTACTATATCTTTAAATCAAATTATTACATTTATTCTTTATGCATCTGGATTTGCAGTATTGGTTTACTTGACTATATGTATTAGAAATATTAATTTTTTCTTGAAAGAGTTAAGACTTTTAGTAGAAACCAATAGGAAAAATATTGATAGCACTATGGATTCTTTACCTGTAATTGCTTCTGATATCAAAAGTATTACAGGTGATGTTCGTGAAAGTGTTGTTACATTGACAGATACTGCTGAAAATATTCAAAAAAATATATCTGACTCTTCAAGTACTGTAGCTGAAAAAGCAGAAATTGCTATTGAATATGTACAAGTATTAGGTCAAATTGCAAAGATGGGCATTGATTACTTTGGCAATAAAAAACATAAACGTAAAAGAAAATAAAAATTGAGACCAAAAATACATATTTTTATAATTGTATTAATAAAATAAAAAGTGGCATGCCACTTTTTATTTTGTTGAATTATGAGGAGCTATTGTATGCAAATATTAAATAAAAATAAAAAGGAATATATTAAGCAATTAATTTTTAGGTACAAAGACGATGATATTAGCGGATTAAGTGCGCAAATCACATATTATTTAATTTTGTCTTTTTTTCCTTTTTTGATATTCTTATTGAATACATTGAGTTTTACTCCAATACCCACATCCGATTTTACACAAAACATAGTAAAATTCTTGCCTCAAGAAACAAGTAATACAGTTCTTGGTATTGTCAATGAAATATTAGGTGCCAGAAGCATAACTCTATTATCTGTCGGGATGCTTGCTACTATATGGAGTTCTTCCAAAGGCATCAGTGCTATGATTAAAGGATTAAATAAAGCATATGACTATAAAGAAAACCGACCGATATGGAAGGTTAAAATAATGGGAATTTTATTCACTATTGGTCTAGCAATCATTATAATTTTTACTTTTCTACTACTAATATTTGGGCAGATTATCAGTGATTACTTTTTAAGATTTTTGGGTGCAAAAAAAATTATATATTTATTATGGAAAATTATAAGATATATTACACCTTTCGTGTCAATGATTATGATCTTTTCTCTATTTTATAAATTTGCTCCAAATTATAGATTAAAATTTTCGGATGTTATATTTGGTTCTATTTTTACAACATTGGGATGGTTGTGTACTTCCTTAGTATTTTCCTTTTATGTAAATAATTTTAACAGTTATTCCAAAATATATGGCAGCATAGGTGGAATGATAGCATTATTCGTTTGGTTATACATAAGTAGCACTATTATATTGGTAGGTGGAGAAATAAATGCAATAATTTCATATTATAACTCAAATGTAAAAACAGAAAAATATGAAAACATACTTTTTAAAATACCTATAATAAATAAAAAGATATAATTTAAACATTGATATGGTTATAAAATTCTATGTATATGATATCAATGTTATCTATAATATAGGTATTTTTTATGAAAATAAATTCCGTTACCCAGTTACTAATCAAGAATAAATATTTATATAAGCAATGTTACCTTTTTTTATTAAGTTATTATAGATATTTTATTCCAATAGTAATCATTTTTTTAATTTAAGTTAATTTTTTAACAAACTTATTGACTTTAGTTTTTTAGTGAATTATAATAACCGTATTGTACAAGCTGCATTTTAAAATATGCATTAAGGTTGTCAATAGAATATAGTCAACATTCATGGAGGGTAATAAATAAAAATGGTTGAATTAAGTATATGTGTGGGAAGTGCCTGTCATTTAAAAGGTTCCTACGAAGTAATAGAAAAATTTAAGAATTATATAAATGATAATAATTTAACAAATTCTGTAATTATTAAAGCTGCTTTTTGCCTTGGTCATTGTACAGAAGCAGTCTCTGTTAATTTTAATGATAAAATTTATTCAGTTGAACCTGAAACAGCAGAAAATTTTTTAAAAACAATTGTTTTATCAAATATAGTTTGAGGAGGCTCCTATGAAAATACTTGATTTCTTTCCGGCAAACTGCAAAAATTGTTACAAATGTGTAAGAAATTGTAGTGTTAAGGCAATTAAAATGATTGATGACCAAGCACAAATTCTTGAAGATAAGTGTATTGCCTGCGGTAAGTGTTTCCTGGTTTGTCCTCAAAACGCTCGAAATATTCATAGCGACCTGGATAGTGTTATGGAAGCAGTAGCAAATAAAAAAAATGTTATTATATCCATTGCTCCGTCATATCTTGGTGTATATGAAGAACCTTATAAATTAATTTCTGCACTTAAGCATATGGGGGTCTCCCTCATTGAAGAAACTGCCATAGGTGCTCAACATATTACTGGTATTTACAAAGAATATATAGGAAATTTAAAAACAGATAGTGCTATAACAACCTGCTGCCCCTCCGCAAACATGATGATACAGACATATTATCCAGAACTTATTAAATATATGATTCCTGTCGAGTCACCAATGATTGCTCACTGCAAAATGATACGCAAACGTCATGGCGATGATGCATATATTGTTTTTTTGGGTCCATGTATTTCAAAAAAATGTGAAGCATATAGTTATCAACTCTCAGGTACTATAGATGCTGTTATTTCTTTTGAAGAATTGGATAAGTGGCTTGAATTAAATGACATGGATACTTCTCTATTCGAAGATACCCATCCTGATTTAGAAGGGAGCTATACTGGAAAAAAATATCCACTGGAAAAGGGGATATTATCCAGCATGGAGGATATATTATCTTACAATAAGTTAACACCTCTTTCAGTATCAGGTACAGACAATTTAAAAGAGGTATTTGAGGCGTTATCAAAAGGCGAGTTAAGAAATGTATGTATAGAAGCAAATTGTTGTTCTGGTGGCTGTATGGGAGGACCTGCTGTACCTAGAAATAGTAAAAATGTTTATGTTAGAAAAACTCATGCTAAAAGCAGATTAGTTCCAACAAAAAATATTAATTATTTAAATTACAATTCAAAAGATAAAAATTTAGATTATTCAAGGAATTTTAGAAATAAAGGCTATGTATACCCAACATATACTGAGGATGATATTACTGCCATATTAGGCAAAATTGGAAAGCACTCTAAAGCTGATGAGCTTAATTGTGGTGCATGTGGCTATGAAACATGCAGGGACAAGGCCATTTCAGTTATTGAAGGTTTATCATACACAGAAATGTGCATTCCTTATATGAGAAGTAAGGCTGAAAAGTTATCGAACATAATATTTGAATATTCTCCAAACATTTTAATTATTGCAGATATTAATTTAAATATTATTGATCTTAATCCGGTTGGCGAAGATGTGTTCAAGGCAAATATAAATAACTTGCGTGGTCACCATCTTTCTAGTATACTATCATGCGAGGATTATAATGAAGTACTCAGGACAGGAGAAAATATAATAGGTAAAAAAATTTATATTGATAAATATTCATTAACTTCTTACGAAAGCATAATTTATTTACCAAAAAATAAAATACTTTTTGGAATATTAAATGATATTACGGATGAAGAATTTGAAAAAAATCAACTTATTAACTTGAAGCTCAATACTATTGAAACAGCTGATAAAGTAATAGAAAAGCAAATGCGAGTTGCACAGGAAATTGCAGGTCTGCTAGGTGAAACAACTGCCGAAACTAAAGCAGCACTTCTTAAACTTAAGAAAGTTGTGTTTGAAGAAAATGGTAAATGATATGGATAGTTTTATAGACTTTAATTATAAAAGTATAAATAAAAATGGTGAGGAACTATGTGGTGATAAGGTTGAATTTATTAATAATGATGAAGGCTGCATAATAGTTTTGTCAGACGGTTTGGGAAGTGGGGTTAAGGCAAATATTTTAGCTACAATGACAACTAAAATTGCTGTTACAATGCTTAAAAACGAAGCAACCATTGATGAAACAATTGAGACCATAATAAATACTCTGCCAGAATGCAAGGTAAGAAAATTGGCATATTCCACATTTACTATAATAAGAATAGATAAATATAACAATGCGTATATAGCTGAATATGATAATCCTTCATATTTTTACTACTCACACGGAAGAAGCATTAATGTAGAGAAAGTAGAAAGAATTATTGGTTCAAAAAGAATATTTGAATCAAACATACATCTTGACTTAGGAGATACATTATGTGTTGTAAGCGATGGTGCAATTCACGCTGGAATAGGGCAAATGCTTAATCTAGGATGGGCATGGAATGAAATAAATGATTACCTAAAAAATTTAAATGATATAAATAGTTCATCACAACTGATTAATGGGAACTTTATAGGAGTATGCAGCAACCTTTATAATAATAAGCCAGGTGATGATACGACCATTTTAACATTGAAAGTAAGAAGCCCTGAGTATGTAGACATTTTTATTGGTCCTCCCTCAAATAAATCTTTAGATAGGTTTTTGGTGGAGAAAATGTTGGAATCAGGTAACAGAAAAATTATCTGCGGAGGCACAACTGCTTTAATCGCAGAAAGAGAATTAAAGAGGAAATTAGATATTGATTTAGATTCCATGAATGACGATATACCTCCAATAGCTTATATGGAAGGTTTTGATTTAGTTACGGAAGGAGTTCTTACGCTTGGTAAAACACTTGAAAAAATAAGGAAATATAATGAATGCAACTATGAAAATAAAATTGATAACAGTTCTTTTGACGGTTGTTCATTGTTAACTAGAATTTTGACCGAAGAAAGTACACATATAAACCTTTATGTAGGCAAGGCTATTAACCCTGCTCATCAAAACCCAAATTTTCCAGCAGGATTTAATATAAAACTAAAAATAATATATGACTTGATAACAGAACTACAAAAGGCAGGAAAGGAAGTTACGGTAACATATCTATGAATAAAAAATTTGATAATCATGCACAATATATAAAATATAAAGTTTTAAAAGAAGTAATAAAATCAGAAAAACTAGGAGTTTTAACAAATGATTTATTAAGTATTCCAGAAAGAATAATCCCTGGTCCGGAAGCAAATACAAGATGTTGCATATATAAAGAAAGAGCTATAATTGGTGATCGTATAAAAAATGTACTATCTGCTTCAAATGACAAAATAGTAAGTATAATAAATTTAGCATGTGATGAATGCCCGGTATATAGATTTTCTGTGACGGAAGCTTGCAGAGGTTGTTTAGCTCATCACTGCCAAGAGAATTGTCCTGTAGGGGCAATTGATATAATAGACAAGCGAGCACATATCAATCAAGAGAAATGCATTGAATGTGGTAAATGTAGAAATGTATGTCCTTTCGAAGCAATATCGGATGTGAAGAGACCTTGCAAAACATCTTGTAAAGTTGGGGCATTGAATATAGATCCGGAAACAAAGAAAGCTATAATAGATGAAGATAGCTGCATCAATTGTGGAGCATGTGTATCAAGATGTCCTTTTGGTGCTATTACAGACAATTCTCATGCATTAGATATTATGAAAATTATAAGAGAATCTGAACATAATACAAAATATAAGGTTTATTGTATAGTCGCTCCTTCAATTGCGGCACAATTTCCTGATGCTGAAATTGATAATATTGTATCTGCAATAAAAAAGCTAGGATTTTATGAAGTTGTGGAAGCCGCAATAGGAGCGGATATGGTTGCTAATTATGAAGCAAGATTGCTAGAACAAGAACTAAAGCACAAAAGCTTTATTACATCATCTTGTTGTCCTTCTTTTGTATCATATATAAAATTAAAGTACCCTGAACTAGTTGACAACATATCTTCTTCTGTTTCACCAATGATTGCAACTGCAAGACTTATTCGGGAAACTGACAAAAATGCAAAAATAATTTTTATTGGTCCATGCGTTGCTAAAAAGGCTGAAATTGGCTATGACAATTTAAAAGACGATATACAATATAGCATGAGCTTTGAAGAACTTCTTGCATTTCTTGATGCTTATGAAATAGACCCTGTAGAATGTCAAGGCTCACCATTAGATAACGCATCATATTTTGGAAGAATTTTTGCACATTCGGGAGGAGTTACAAAAGCAATTAAAAATTCCATTGAAGAGCAGAATCTCAATATAGATTTAAAACCCGTTGTTTGTGATGGTCTTGAGGAATGTGACAAGGCATTAAGACTTGCAAAACTCGGAAAACTTAATGGAAATTTCATAGAAGGTATGGCATGTAAGGGAGGATGTGTCAATGGTCCGGTTTCATTATACAAAAAGCAGTCCGGAACCAATATTATTGATACTCACGCCAATAAAGCAAGAGAAAAATCAATTAAAGATTCTCTAAAAGTATTTAATTTAGATGACATAAATCTAGAACTATAATCTATTTAACAATATACCATGGAAATCAAAAACTCTATGTTGAAGTATCCAACATAGAGTTTTATATTATTTAATATATGCATATTTAGGTTTTTTATCTAAAACATGTATTGTATCTATAAATCTTATAGTTCCTGATTTTGACCTTGTTACCATAGAGTATGTTTTTGCTCTATTATCAGACATATATCTCACGCCTTTTAAAAGTTCACCATCAGATACTCCTGTAGCAGCAAAGATAACATCATCACCTTTTGCTAAATCTTCCATCGTGAGAACTCTATCCCATTTATCAGTATTACACATTGCCTTACATCTTCTTATTTCTTCATCATTTTCAGGAACTAATTTTCCTTGAAATTCACCGCCAAGACATTTCAAAGCAGCAGCAGCTATAACTCCTTCTGGTGCTCCTCCTTTGCCTACCATAATATCAACTCCTGAGTCACCAAAGCATGTTGCAATTGCTGCATCAACATCTCCATCACCAAATAACTTAATCCTAGCTCCAACACTCCTTGCCCTGTTTATTAAATCACTGTGTCTCTCCCTATCTAACATGGTAACCGTAATATCAGTGATATTCTTTTTCAATGCTTTTGCCACATTATATAAGTTTTGTTCTAGTGGAGCCATTATATCTATGCATCCGGCTGCCTTAGGTCCAACAGCTATCTTATTCATATACATATCTGGTGCGTGAAGCAAACATCCCTTTGGAGCTACAGCAACTATTGCTAATGCACCAGGTAATCCTTTAGCTATTAAATTTGTTCCATCAAGTGGATCAACTGCTATGTCAATTTCAGGTGAACCTTCTTCCCAAGTACCTATTTTTTCACCTATGTAAAGCATAGGTGCCTCATCCATTTCTCCTTCACCAATTACAACAGTCCCCGAAATATCAAGCACTTGAAACATGCTTCTCATACCATCAACGGCAGCTTGATCAGCTATTTCCTTATTTCCTCTTCCAAAATATTTTCCACAACCTAGAGCAGCAGCTTCTGTAACTCTTACAATATTTAGTGCTAATTCTCTATCCATTATTATTGTAATTCTCCTTTATATTTTATATTATTAGTATAACACATATCCATTATTTTGTGAATATGTTACATTATTTATTTTTTTTATATTTTTGTTTAAATTTGATATCCTAACATTATATAGCATATCATAAAATCATATTTTTTTGTATACTTTTTAATAATTATATTTTTTTGTTGCATTACTAAATAAAGCGGTGCAGATATGATACTCATCCTGCAATTTGTGTTCATTGATTTTATAAGGTGTTTTATGATATGTCATGTGATATTAAATTATATTTTTTAGTATTACATAACATTGACTATACTATGTAAATATTGTAAAATATATATAGGCAAAAAAATAAATGGAGGTTTTACTATGGAAAAATTAATTATTACAGCTTGTCTAACAGGCGCCGAAGTAACAAGGGAGCAGCAACCAAATTTACCCCTTACACCGGATGAAATTGCAGAAGCTGCATATCAATGCTATTTAGCTGGAGCATCAATGATTCATGTTCATGCAAGGGATACAGAAGGAAATCCTACTCAAGATTATGCAGTTTATAAAGAAATTAAAGAAAAAACTGCAGCAAAATGCAACATTATATTTCAGCCATCAACAGGTGGCGCTACTTGGCACACACCTGAACAAAGAATGCAACCAATTGAATTAAGTCCGGAAATGGCTACATTAAGTATGGGAACATGCAATTTTGCAGATGATGTGTTTATGAATACTGAAGAAAACATAAAAATATTTGCAAATCGCATGAATGAACTAGGTGTTAAGCCAGAACTCGAGTGTTTTGAAAAAGGAATGATTGATACAGCAATAAGAATGGCAAAAAAGGGAATAATAAAATCTCCTATGCATTTTGATTTTGTTCTTGGTGTACCAGGAGCAATGGGAGGAGAATTAAGAGATTTATTATATATGGTTGAATCAATACCCGCAGGTTCTACATGGACAGTTGCCGGTGTAGGTAGATACCAATTACCTTTAAACATTGCCGCAATAATGCTTGGCGGTCATGCCAGAACCGGATTTGAAGATAATATTTACTATAAAAAAGGGGAAATCGCAACATCTAATGCCCAATTAGTTGAAAGAATAGCACGTATATCCAGAGAAATGGGACGTGAAGTTGCAACACCAGATGAAGCAAGAGTAATATTAGGACTTAAGTAACGATTTGCATTGGATTAACAATATCCTTAATGGATAATACTTACTTCATTATATAATGTACTACAAAATAAGAAATTGAAAAACTCTGCTTGTTTGGTCGTAACCCCCACAAGCAGAGTTTTTATCTAATATAATATCATTAGTACACCAGTTTTCTACTAATGACCTTCCATTGCCAAGCTAACCAATTTAACTATTAAGTCTTTATATTCGATACCTATTTTTTTTAACATGGATGGATATCTGCTAACATCCGTCAATCCTGGTATTGTATTAACTTCATTCAAATATATTTCATTTGAAGGGGTTAAAAACATATCTATTCTAGCCATTCCTGAACATCTTAAAGCTTTATAAGTATTCTTGGCAATTTCCTTTGCTTGATTTCTTAGTTCATCACTAATTCGTGCAGGACAATAAATTCTAGAATTCGACTGCTGATATTTTTCAACGTAATCAAAAAAGTCATTTTTTGTATCTATCTCATCTACTTCACCAATAATAAGCTCATCATTACCTATTACAGCACAGCCAATTTCGAACCCTTCAATCATAGATTCAATTATAGCTTTCTTATCATAATCAAATGCTTCCATAATACCTTTTTCAAATTCATCGTAATTTCTAACTTTGCTAATTCCTATGGACGAACCGCCATTTGCAGGTTTGATAAACATAGGAAAAGATAATCTTTCACATGCTTCTTCATACAATAATTTTAAATTAAGAGAATTAGTATTTACAACTGTTATAAATGGAGCCGTTTTTATACCTGCCATTTCACATATTACATGAGTAAATTCTTTGTCCATACAAACAGCTGACGAAGTCATATCACATCCTACAAAAGGAATCCCTGCCAATTGACATAATCCTTGGATAGTACCATCTTCACCATTTTTACCATGAAGAACAGGGAAAATACAATCTACGTCCAATCTCTCGCAGGTATCATCATCAAGAAGTTTTATAAATCCTTTGAATTCACCATTTAGGCTTAAAATCACTTCATTCAATTTTTTATTTTTGTTCCACGTACCATTGTTTACACTTTCTGAATCTCCATCATAGTGAAGCCATTTTCCTTCTTCTGTAATTCCTATTAAAGTCACATCGAACTTATCACGAGGAACATTATTTATTATAGCTGTTACAGAATGAAGAGATATCGAATACTCACTTGATTTACCACCAAAAACAATTGCTAATTTAATTTTATCCATATTATCGACCTTTCTACATTTGTTTTAATTTATTAGTTATTTCTTCCAATTTTAAAAATCTTGAACCTTTAATAAGCATCGCCGAATCCATATCCAGATACTTTTTTATATATTGTGTAGCTTGCTCTTTATTATCACACTCAACTATACTTTTTATTTCTGTGTTTTCACGTGCACCCTTCGCCATGTATTTGGCCTGTTCCCCAATTGTAACAAGTTCATCTATTTTATTAGAAGATAAATCTCTTCCAACGTTATAATGAATATCTTCACTCATTTCTCTATAGCCGAGCATATCCCCCAACACTACTATTTTTTTAGACGATTCAAATAACTCAAATATATCTAATGCAGCTTTGATGCTAACCGGATTAGACTTGTAGCAATCATTAAGAATAGTGCATTTTTTTATTTTTAATACTTCATTTCTTAATCCTGTCTTTTCTATCTTAAGTAAGCCTAATTTTATTTCTTCATAAGTCATCCCAAGTTCTTTCGTAGCTAATATTGCTGCAAGAGCATTTAACGCTTGATGCTTACCTAGCATTTCCATATGAAATTCAGGGCATTCATCGTCATTGATTCTGAAAGTTATACCACTTATATCCTCTTTGAACTCTTTCAGCCACAAGTTATTTTTTTTATTTTCACCAAATGTTTTTTTTCTTATAGAACCTTTAATTTCTGTATTGTCCACTGTATTTTGAATTAACTCATCATCACCATAATAGATAAATAATCCATCATCCTTTATTCCCTTCACTATCTCCAGCTTAGCCTTTGCAATTTCTTCTATTGAATCAAAATTATCTATATGTACAAGTCCCACGCTTGTGATGATCCCAACATCAGGTCTTACCAAGCGAGTTAGAAAGTCAATTTCACCGGCTCTTTCCATCCCCATTTCTATAACTGCCACTTCACAATCATCGTCTAAACTTAGCAATGTATATGGAACACCTATTTCAGTATTGTAATTACCCAGGGTTTTTTGTGTCTTGTATTTTTGAGATAATATACCTGCTGTAATATCCTTCGTCGATGTTTTTCCATTACTTCCAGTTATCCCTACAATTTTAGCTTCTAATTTATTTCTATAGGTTTCTGCAAGTTTTTGTAAACCAGCAACCGTATCATCAACAAAAATAACAGCAATGTCTGTTGGTGGATCTGGTTCATCTCGATTCCATAATGTTGCAATTGCTCCTTTTTCTATTGCACTTGATATATAACTGTGACCATTTGTAGTTAGTCCTTTTATAGGCACAAACAGATTATTTTTAGATACATTTCTGGAATCAATACTAACACCACAAACTAGTTTATCTATATTTCCTGAATAATCAGCATTTAACGCTTCAATTATTTCTTTGATTACAATTTTTATCATTTTTTATCCTTCCATAAATTTGTATATAATAGAATATACCATAATTATAATTATATCCTTGTATTTATTAACATTATATTGTAGTTTTATTATTTTAGCAAGGGCAATTTTACTTACAAAAAGCAACCTTTAACTAAGGCCTGTATGCTATTATACCATATTAAATTTAGATGTTACATTTTCAAGTAAAAAATACCCCTAAAAATAGATTATTTTCTCTATTTTACGGGGTATTTCTACACATTTATACTATTTTAATTTACTTTTTAAAACTTCATTTCTGCCATTCTTTTATAGCCATCATATCTTTCTTTAGCATTTTCTTCTGCTTTATCAAATAGCTCTTCTGCTACTTCTGGGAATGTATTTTTCAATGACGTATATCTTACTTCTCCCTCTAAGAACTCTCTAAATGAAGCTTTTGGCTCTTTAGAATCCAGTATAAACGGATTCTTTCCTTCTTCTTTTAGTAATGGATTATATCTGTATAAATGCCAGTATCCAGCCTCAACAGCTTTCTTCTCTCTATCTACAGTCTTACCCATTCCAACTTTAATTCCGTGATTAATACATGGAGCATATGCGATTATCAAAGATGGTCCATGATAACTCTCTGCTTCTTTTAATACTTTCATATATTGATTTTTATCGGCACCTATGGCAACTTGTGCAACATATACATATCCATATGTTGCTGCTATCATACCAAGGTCTTTTTTCTTAACTCTCTTACCTGATGCTGCAAATTTAGCAACTGATGCAGTTGGAGTAGCTTTTGAAGACTGTCCTCCAGTATTTGAATATACTTCTGTATCCAGAACAAAAATATTTACATCCTCTCCTGAAGCTAATACGTGATCTAATCCACCATATCCGATATCATACGCCCAGCCATCTCCGCCTATTATCCACTGAGATTTTTTAACAAGATAGTCTTTTTTATCTAAGATGTCCTTAACTGCTGCTGCACATTCATCACAGCATGGTTTTAATCCTTCTAATGCTGAAACAACCTTAGCTGATGCTGATTTAGATTCTTCGCCAAGTTCCTTATTAGCAATCCAGTTTTCCAGAACATCTTTTATTTCCTTGTCAACATCTAAAGATATTAATTTTTCCATTGAAATTTGGATAGCGTCTCTCATTTGTTTAACACCTATAAACATACCTAATCCAAATTCAGCATTATCCTCAAATAATGAGTTAGCCCATGAAGGTCCTCTTCCATTAACATCTTTACAGAAAGGAGTTGCTGGAGCTGATGCACCCCAAATTGACGAACATCCTGTAGCATTTGCAATCATCATTCTATCACCAAACAATTGTGTAATAGCTTTAATATATGCAGTTTCACCGCAACCAGCACAAGCTCCGGAGAACTCAAAATATGGCTTACAGAATTGACTGCCTTTTACAGTATTTTTATCCATCAATGTATCTTTAATTGTTACATTATTAGTTGCATAATCCCAGTTTGGAATTTGTTCTTCTGCTTGAGTTGCAATTGGTTCCATAACTAAGGCTTTCTTTTTAGAAGGGCATATGTCAGCACAATTTCCGCATCCGGTACAATCCAAAGTACTTATTTGAAGTCTATATTCTAAATCTTCAAAGCCTTTGCCTGTAGCCTTAAGAGTTTTAAACGTCTCTGGAGCATTTGCTTTTTCTTCTTTATTTAACAGCATAGGTCTAATAACTGCATGAGGGCAAACAAATGAACATTGATTACATTGAATACAATTTTCTGGAATCCATTCAGGTACAGTTACAGCAATACCTCTTTTTTCATAAGCTGATGTTCCCATTGGGAATGTTCCATCTTCAATGTCTGCAAATGTGCTTACAGGAAGTTTATCTCCTTCTTGTTTATTCATAACATCAGCAACATTTTTAATAAATTCAGGTCTGTTTTCTTCTGTAATATCACTTACAGTCCCACTTGCTGTTTTCCAAGATTCAGGTACTTCTATTTTAACAAGCCCTGTTATTCCTTTTTCTACCGCTGATTTATTCATATTTACAATGGCATCACCTTTTTTGCCATATGATTTAACAATAGAATCATTTAAATATCCTACTGCTTCGTCAACTGGAATAACATTAGCTAACTTAAAGAATGCAGATTGCATAATCATATTAGTTCTGTTGCCAAGACCTAATTCTTGTGCAATTCCTGTTGCATTAACTGTATAGAATTGAATATCATTGTCAGCAATATATCTTTTCATTTCTGCCGGCATATTAGCTTCAATTTCTTCTGCATTCCAAATTGTATTCAACAAGAATGTTCCACCCTTTTTAATACCAGTAATCATATCGTACTTATCAATATATGATTGTTGAGAAACTGAGACAAAGTCTGCTTCATCAATTAAATATGTTGATTTAATTGGAGATTTACCAAATCTTAAGTGTGATACAGTAACTCCGCCTGATTTCTTAGAGTCATATGAGAAATAGCCTTGTGCATATAAGTTTGTATGATCTCCAATTATTTTGATTGCACTTTTGTTGGCACCAACAGTTCCGTCTGAACCAAGTCCCCAGAATTTACATCTTACTGTTCCTGGTGCTGAAGTATTAACTAATGCTGGAGTTTCTAATGATTTAAATGTAATATCATCAACTATGCCAATTGTGAAATCAGTTTTTGGTTTTTCTTCATTTAAATTGTTATATACAGCAAATATTTGTGCAGGAGTAGTGTCTTTTGAACCAAGTCCATATCTTCCTCCAACTACAACCGGCTTTTCATCTTTGTCATAGAACATTGATTTAACATCTAAATACAATGGTTCTCCAGGAGCTCCTGGTTCTTTACATCTATCTAATACAGCTATTTTCTTAACTGTTTTTGGCATTACGTCGAAGAAATATTTTGATGAGAAAGGTCTGTAAAGGTGGACTATTACCATCCCTACTTTTTCTCCTTTAGCAGTTAAGTAATCTACAACTTCTTCTGCTGTTTCTGTAACCGAACCCATTGCCACTATTATATTTTCTGCATCAGGTGCACCATAATAGTTAAATGGTTTATAATCTCTACCTGTAATTTTGCTTATTTCTTTCATGTAATCAGCCACTGCGTCCGGCACTACATCATAAAATCTGTTGGATGCTTCCTTGGCCTGGAAGAATATATCCGGATTCTGAGCAGTCCCTCTTGTAACTGGATGCTCAGGATTTAAAGCTCTGTCTCTAAATTCTTTTACTTCATCCATGTCAACGAGTTTTGCTAAGTCTGCGTAATCAATTGTTTCAATTTTTTGAACTTCATGTGATGTTCTAAATCCATCAAAGAAATGAACAAAAGGAACTCTTGTTTTAATAGTTGCTAAGTGTGCCACTCCTCCAAGATCCATAGCTTCTTGAACGCTGCTTGAAGCTAATAATGCAAAACCAGTTTGCCTTGTTGCCATAACATCTGAGTGATCTCCAAATATAGATAATGCATGACCTGCTACTGCTCTTGCAGATACATGAAATACTGCTGGCAATAATTCGCCTGCTATTTTATACATATTAGGAATCATTAATAATAATCCCTGAGAAGCAGTGTAAGTAGTTGTCAAAGCGCCTGCCTGCAATGAGCCGTGTACAGCTCCTGAAGCTCCACCTTCTGATTGCATTTCAACAACTTTAACGGTTTGTCCGAATATGTTTTTGGTTCCATGTGCTGCCCATTCATCTGCAAGTTCAGCCATTGGCGAAGAAGGTGTTATGGGGAAAATTGCAGCTACATCAGTAAAGGCATATGACACATACGCCGCAGCGGTATTTCCGTCCATTGTTTTCATAACTTTTGCCATTTATATTTCCTCCTAATTGTATTAATAATTCAATTTCTCATAGAATTATATCTTAAATTTATTAATATTGCAACTATAAAAATACGTAATTTCCATCATGTTTTAATTTGAAAAGGAAAAATTATTAAATAATTTTTTTTAAACTTTTACTTATTTTTTTTAATAAATAGTCGTTTTCCATTAAATATTATTAATTTATGACATTAACGTAATTTATGATTTTGCAGGATTGACAAAATAGATTTCATTTTAGTGTCCGTATGTTATTTTATTAACGATTATTGCAGTCTGTTTACCTATATATTAATGAATCTTAATATATGATTAAACTAAGATTGAACCATATTGTAAAATCTTTTATTGTACATGTCAAGGGCATTATACCCCAAAAGTTTTTGCCTGTAATTTTTGGCAGCTATTTCAATAATGGCGGATATATTTCTTCCTGGTCTAACAGGTATTATAACGGTAGGAACTTTCACATCCAGTATTTCTATAAAGTTTTCATCTAATCCAATTCTATCATATTCCTTTTTATTATCCCATTCTTCTAATTCAATTGCCAGTTCGATATATTGTTCTAATTTAATTGAACCTACTCCAAACAAATGCTTTATATCCAGTATACCAACTCCTCTGATCTCCATAAGATGTTGAGTCAGTTCAGGACACGTTGCCTTCAATCTATTGTCTATTTTCCTAATTATAACCGCATCATCTGCAATAAGCCGATGACCTCTATTTATAAGTTCAAGTGAAGTTTCACTTTTTCCTATACCACTTTTACCTCTTATAAATACACCTATTCCAAAGACTTCAAGGCATACACCGTGTATAGTTGTTTCTAGTGCCAGTTCCTCCTCTAAATAACTTATCATTCCATTTACAAGTCTTGTAGTTTTAGCATTTGCTTTAAAAACAGGTCTTTTATATTTTTTTGCATAAAATATTATTGTATCATCGACATCCATTTCATTGGCTACAACCAATGCCGGTATTGGATAACTAAAAAATCTGTCCAGCCTTTGCCTTTTTATCTCTTCTTCTAAAGTCCTTATGTAGAACATCTCCGTCTTACCCATAATTTGTACTCTTTCAAAAGAAAACCAATCAAAATACCCTGCCATTTGCAGTCCCGGTCTCACTATTTCTGGAGTATATATTCTCGACTGAATATTATCAGGATAATATACAGGTTCAAGTCCCATATATCTTACTAAATCTTCAAGCTTAACATATGCCATGTCATATACCATCCTTTTCATTAATTAAAGTAATTAAATACTGATTCTGCGGCCTTGGTATTCATACCAGGCACATCCATCAATTCATCAATATTTTTTGTTTTTATATTTTCCACCGACCCAAATTTTCTAAGTAAATTTATTTTTCTTTTTTCACCAATATTTGCAATGTTGTCAAGCTCTGATTTGAACAATGTTTTATCTCTCAAATTACGGTGATACTCAATTGCAAACCTATGTGCTTCTTCTTGTATTTTATAGATTAAATGATATACTTTGTCTGTCTTTTTCAAATTAATCTCTTTTCCATTGTATATTAATCCTCTGGTTGTATGTTTATCATCCTTTATCATCCCACATATAGGGATGCTTAACCCATAATTTTTTATCACAGCTTCGACTATATTTGTCTGTCCTTTTCCTCCGTCTATAAGCAAAAGATTTGGCATTTTATTAAAACCCTTCATGTCATCATTTTCACTTAGCCCCCTATTTATTCTTCTTTCCAAAACCTCTTCCATACTTTTATAATCATCCGGACCTTTTACTGTTTTTATTTTAAATCGTCTGTAATTACTTTTACTTGCAATTCCATTCTCAAATACAACCATTGAACCCACTGAATCAACACCTTGTATATTTGAAATATCATATGCTTCAATTCTCTTAGGAATTTCATCTAACTCCAATAATTCCTTTAACTCTACCACAGCTTGCATACTTTCATCTTGATTATTTTTTATTCTTTGACTTCCTTTTTCAAGTATCTCCAATGCATTTTTCTTAACCATTTTAACCAACATGCTTTTATCACCTTTTGCAGGTATCTTTATCGAAACTTTATTTCCCCTTTTCTCAGATAATAGGCTTTCATAAAGCTCCATATCTCCTATTTCTGTTTCTATAAATATTTCCTTAGGTATATATACTGTTCCTGTGTAAAATTGTGTAATAAACGAACTAATAATTTCTTCTCTTGTCTCATTCTCAGATATATTAGTGAGCAAGAAATGTTCTCTGCCCATTATTTTCCCATTCCTAATAAAGAAAATCTGTATGCATGCTTCTTCTATGCCTATAGCACTACCAATTATATCTTGGTCTGTAAATGTTGTAGTTGATACAATTTTTTGTTTTTCTGCAATCATTTCCAAAGCCCTAATTTGGTCTCTATATTTTGCAGCCATTTCAAAATCAAGATTTTCTGATGCAACCTTCATTTTTTCTTTTAAAGAATCAATAAGTTCCTCTTCCTTGCCTGAAAGGAAGCTTATAGCCTTGGTTACTTCCTCTTTATACAATTTAAAATCCACATTTCCCATACAAGGTGCAGTACACCTATTTATATGATAATTTAAACATGGTCTTTGATTCTTTTTAGTTCCATCTAGTTTTTGAGAACATTTTCTCAACTTATACAGACTACCAACAATATCAATTATTTCGTTCACTAAATAGTTGCTGATATAGGGCCCGTAATATTTAGCTCCATCTTTTTTTACTTCTCTAACC
Organism: Sedimentibacter sp.; assembly: GCA_032006665.1. Lineage (GTDB taxonomy): Bacteria > Bacillota > Clostridia > Tissierellales > Sedimentibacteraceae > Sedimentibacter. Next base: position 39,103 of record DALZMP010000018.1, on the reverse strand, counting down.
TTATATATACGCGGATATTTTTCCTGCACTGATATTTTTATATATGGGTATTGCTTGTCATCTCTCAATAAAGTATTATATCTTGGTCTATACTTTTTAATATAATTAGCTTCCAGTATTAAAGCTTCTACCTCATTATCAGTTATAATATATTCGAACTCTGCTATATTTTTAATCATAGCCTGTATTTTCTCTGAATGATTCCTAGACTGAAAATATTGTTTAACTCTCTTTTTTAAGTTTTTAGCTTTGCCTACATATATAACTTCGCCAAAACTGTTTTTCATATGATAAACACCCGGATTATCGGGAATTTTTTTCAACTCTTCTTGTATATCGAACATCTTAACCCCTCTAAATTGAACATTAATTGTATTATACCCCATAAACCTTAAGATTAACATTACAAATTAAATAAAAATTGAAATATTTATCTTTAATAAAATTTTTAAAAGCAAAAAAGTCAAGAAATTTATATGCTGTCTCTACGGTTAACAGTTTTATTTTTCAACTGTCTACTATAAGGTGAGCATATAAGTTTCTTGACTTAAATATTAATACTGATATTTTCGATAATTTTGTTAAATAAGTTAGGTATTCTTATATTGACATCATGCATGTAACATTTCCCTAAAATTTATAAACATCTCTGCCACTTGAACCCATAAATGGAGATGATTATTTTAGGTACACCAAAAGGTAAATAAATAAAAAAATACAATCAACTACTCAAATTTTTATAGAATTAATTTTTTTACATTTTTCCATATCAAACCTAAATTTAATATCATCATTATTAAAACAAGAATTGCTTCATATATAATCCAATATTTTACTTCATATATTATAATGAAGCTTTGACACAAAACAATAAAAAAATTTAAAATTATTTTTGAGGCATTCCATTTTATGTTTATAAAGTTTTTTGTATTGTTAGCTCTTAGTATAAAGACTATTAAATAGCTAACTAAAGTTGCAAAAGCTGCCCCATAAACTTCAAATTTATAAATCAATAAAAAGGTTAATGCAACATTTACTATAGCTCCAACTACAGTGGTTGACAGTGTCAAAATACTCTTTTTCTCAACCATGTATACTGATCCAAGAAATGTTACCAAACATGAAAATGTTGTTGCCAGTACCAGGAAAGGTATGTATCTCCAAGATAAGTAAAATGTGTCTGAAACGAGAATTTTGGTAATAACTTTTGAAAATAAAATTATACCTGATGCAGACAAAAACAATACAGATTGATAAATATTAAAAACCTTTGAGAAAAATTTTTCTCTGCTTAATTTATTTTCCTCTGTAACAGCTGACATTTGCCAGGCATCCATAAATATATTTGAAATTAATACTATTATTGTCGGTATCTTATACGATACCGCATAAATTCCATTTGCCTCACTACCTAACACATATGCAACAATAAATCTATTTGATACATTTGTAATCCACCAAAATATAGTTGCCGGAATTAAAGGTATAGAATATTTAATCATTGATTTTGCTATATCTTTATTTATACCACTTAAGCGAACATATCTATTTAATTTTGCAGCCCAAAATAAAAATAATGATGAAAGCATATCAGACATTACTATAGCAAGTACATATCCTATTATTCCTAATTTAAATACTATAAGAAAAAGTACATTAAATAATATAATGGTAATTGTACTTATAACTCCATCTACTGCATATAGTTTTACATATTCTTTTGCCCTTACGAATTGAGAGCATAGTGTTCTGAGGCATGACATTAACACAAATATATAAATCAAAGCTGTATGTCCGGAAATATATGTAATTCTGCTTAAGACGGGTATAAAAATTAAGAAAATTACAAAGCCACTTAATATAGTAATCAATCCTATTGAAAAAACATCACTTTTTTTTACACTCTTATCCAATCCAAATCTTATTACAGCATTTGCTATCCCTAAAGAAACTATTGGAATAAGTAAATTTGATGTCTGAATAATTAAATCTACTACACCATAATCAGCTTTGGTAAGGACTCTTGTATACAAGGGCATCAAAAGAAATACAAGTATCTTTGAACCAAATGTTCCAATACCAAATATAATTGTATTTGATATTAGTTTTTTGTATCTATTCATTATACGAAACTCCAATGTTCTATTTATTATTATGTTTTTCACTTTTTATTATTTTTAACAATCTACATTATAACAGTAAATATTTTCGTTTGCAACACAATAAATAAACAACAAAGCAATAGCCAACTTCTAATTAACTATTGCTTTGAAAATAAGTGAATATTGTATAGAGTAAATATGGAATTACTCTAACATTTATCTTATTGGACAAATACCGCTCTCACAGCTTTCAGTTCCTACATCTAAGTCCATTTCCTGAACTTCGTATTTGCTTAATAGAGATGGTATAAACGGTCTCATTTCACTAACTCTAGCCTTATAATCTTCCTCCGTAATTGACTCATAAGGCATAAGTTGATAGAAACTGTCGTCTAGTGACAAGAACGAAAGAGCCACGACATCATCCCAATTATCCCATACCCACTGTTCAACTTGCTCCCATTCATGGTCTCTGACATGAACAGTAATAGAGCAGTTATGATCAACATAATTTTCCATAAATAACTTATAATTTTCGAGCTGCTCTATTGCAGTAACATCATACTTAGTTTTTCCCATTGGAGCCTTTTCCGGAAATTCAACTACCTTTGTAGTACAAGTTTTAATTTCTTGACCAACTTCAGGATGTATTGAATATCCAAGTTCTTCACAAACTTTTACAAGAGGATCATGGCTGTTGATTCTTACTCTTCTCAAGAAATATGGGGAATGAGAGTAGTGAACACCACTTGATACACCCGGCAATTGTGATAATGTACCTTCTGGCTTAACAGTAGTAACAAGTATAGGTGCTCTCTCCCCTATTTCATTTGCATATCTTTCTGCCTCATCTTTTGCTACATCTCTTAACTTTCTTAGGAGTTCAGCTTGGGCATTTCTGTCTAAACCAGCTGCATTAACCATATCCTGCCAACCGGTTAATGAACAACCTGTGATTTTGTCTCTTTGTTGAACTCTGTCCCAATCAGAAAGTTCGAGCTCGACACAAGTCATCCTGTACGCAGCTCTAGCAGATAGTCTTTGCGCTTGCAGCAATGCTTTCTCATCTATTTTTCCATTTTCATCTACAAATGCAAATGCATTTATAGTTGTCAAGTTACACAGACCTTTATTATCTAAGAGTATCTCACCACATGGATTAACTCCATTCATATTATCTCTTCTCTTGCTTCCTGCCTCTTCGTTAACCCACCCAGGTTCTCCGGAGTACCTCATTTGCTCTATTTGCCACTTCAATTGTTCACGAGTAGGTTTTTTCCTGTAATAAATAGAATTATTGCTCATTGAACGGTGAATAATATCTTTATCTACTATCCACTGTCCATCTATTTGCTTATAAAGCTTATTTTTCGCTTCAATGCTGTCAGTATCATCATAATCAATAAGCATAATTTCTGCCGTTCTCCTAACTCCACCTACCACAACATTTTCCCCAATTATATTAGCTATATCCAAGCAATCAATAGGTTTTAATTTGTATCTCTCTTTACCTTCAATAGTTCCACGTTTTTTGATTACCTTATCTATTTTTGTAAACATGTTTTTTAAACTTGCATGTCCGCTAGCAGTTCCACCAAATGTTTTTAGTGTTTCTCCTTTCGGTCTTACATTGTTATAATTCAATATTATTGTGTTAATATTCCTGTATTCACTACTGTTTATAAAGCTTAAGAAATAGTCAAGCGCTTGAACCCAGCCTTCCTTACTATCTCCAACAATTATTTTTACAGAATTATTTTGAATAAATTCAATACCTGTATTATCTTCTCTTTTTGTTTTCTCTACAGGTGTGTAATCTTCATTTATTATTTTAAAATTACTTCTTATTTTAGGAAGTTCTTCCACATCACTTTTTAATATTCTTACACCAACACCAGATCCAATCATCAATAAATAAAATAAATCTCTAAACGCATGGAAATCACTAATTATCTCAAATGCACAATTATAGTTTGCCATTGGATAATTGTATGATACAGGTGTTCCACCTACCCAGAAAGTTCTTCCTGATAAAAATTGCTTAAGATTAAAAATATTATCATATAGTTGCTCAGCTTCTTCTTTTTTTGTTGGAACAAGGCTGCAGTTATACTCCACCGCTCTTCTAACAGTTTCCCACCAATATTCCCTTCTTCTTTCTTCAGGCAACCATCTTGAATATGTTCTGTAGTATACAAAGTTACCTAATTGATTCATAGGGGAACCAATATGCTTATACCTGCTTATAAATTCCTCACTCAGAAGTTTGTAATCCTTTCTTTTACGAGAATCTCTGGATTTATCCCTCTCATATCTATATAATATGTACTTTTTAGCAACATCTTTGCGTTTGCTATCCATTAACTCATTCTCTACCATGTCCTGGACTAGTTCGACCGGTATTGGAAAATTTTTACCCATGAGCTGTTCTTCAATCTTTAAACCTATTTCATGAGATAGCTCCTCATCAACACCATCTTTAGTTTCTTTCATTGCCTTAATTATGGCATTACTAATTTTATCCGGTGTAAAGTCAACAAAAGTACCAGTTCTCTTTAAAATCTTAATCAATTTCCATCCCTCATTCCTCTTAAGTTGTTATTATATATAAAACTATTTAATAATACGCGCATATGAACACTACATATTGTATCATCTCTTTCAATTTTAGTCAATAACCTACTATATATAGATAAGACTTGCCTAATGCATTGATATTGCACATGTAAAGCAATATTTTTAATTTTATAAGAAAAAGCGTAAAAATCTATTGTTGATATTTCAACAAAAAATCAATTCTTAATAAAACTTAATATTTAATAGATAAAAATCTATATTATTAATATATGAATCAACATATTGAACATCATACTGATAGTATTTTCATGATTTTTGTTCCCTATATTCACAATTTAAATTGCTGCACGATACACATTTATCCGAAGATAATGAATGGTTCAATGTACATTTGTCTAGTCCATACAAATATAACAGAGAAATTCCCGGAATAATCATATATTCTTCTGATAAACTTGCATCTATATCAACTTCTTTTTTCAAATATTCAAGAATAGTTTTTTGATGCTTTAATTGTAAGCCATCATCACCTGGTGCAAATCTTTTGCTTAACTCACATCCCAATTTTTTTGTTTGCTCTCTAATTATACTATTCATTTTGTTAGATACATTAAATATAACATCTGTAGCCATCTCATTTATCAAATATCCTTTAAGATATTCTCCCGATGACATCATATTATTTGAAATATTGCTTAAATCATCTTTAGCAGATATAAAGCACAGCACATACTTTTCAAATCTATCAAGTTCTTTGTATTCCAAGTTAAACGAGTCGACAATTGTGTATAAAGCAGTTATTTTCATATTTTTTCTGACAATATTATACAGCCCTATAAAATAGCTGTCAGCATTCTTATAAGTTTCTGTATTTTCCTCAATATGAAGTCTTTTAAATATCTTAATTTTATCAATTGTATATTCAATATCTAAATTATAAACCATTTTATATACCAATTTTATTTTTTATATATCCTAAATTTTCAGATATTTCACTTGCACCTTTTACAACAAGATCAATATAATCTTTACTGTTTTTAGGAAACCTGAATGCAGGTGTTGAAATAGCCAAGCAGCCTTTTACAGTTCCTCTAATGTCAAATATAGGAGCTGCAACACATCCAACATTATCATCCTTTTTGCCATCTCTTATGGCATATCCGTTTTCTCTCACCTGTTTAATGCTGTTTATCAAATCTACTGCACTTAATTCTGAAGATTTCTTCACTTCTTTAATTACTTCATCCAACTCTTGTTCACTCTGATATGCTAATATTGCTTTACCTGTTGCACCAACCCATATGGGTTCCCTTGATCCAACCTTAACGGATTGTTTTACCAACTGCGGACTTTCCACTTGTTCAAAGCAAATTCTATCAAACCCTTCATACACATATATATGAACTGTTTCTTTCGTTTTTTGATTTATATTTCTTAAAATTGGCATACTCACTTTTCTTAAATCTATAGTTTCCTTTGCAACTTGACCTAAGTAATATATCACACTCCCAAGAACATATTTGTTCGTATCTTCATCCTTAGATAAAAAACCTCTATCTAAAAGTGTGTTTAGAAGCCTTGATGTAGTGGATTTAGCCCACCCCATTTTTCTTGCTATTTCCGTAAGTGTAAGTTCCTTTTCATCCCAGCTAAAACATAATAGTATGTCAAATGCTTTATCTATACTTTTAACATTTTTAGTTTCGTTTTTTTCCAGTGCTTCGTTCATGAAACTCCTCCACATCTCTTTATCTATTTAATTATATCTTATATTATTTCATCAGTCAACGAGTCCAAAATAATAAAATACTCACATTAATAGTGAAATAAATAATTATTCACCCTCATGTGAGTATTCTACGTTTTTATGAATATATTATATTCTAACTTTGTTGTGTATTATATTTGCAGCTGCTCTTAATCCTAACAAGTAAACATCTGATCCTAATCCAACTATTATTCCCTTAGCTATTGGTGATATAACTGAATAATGTCTGAATTCTTCTCTAGCATGTACGTTTGACATGTGTAATTCCAGTACTGGCACTGTCAATATAGCTAATGCATCTCTTAATCCATAGCTGTAATGAGTCCATGCTCCAGCATTAATAAGAACTGCATCGAATCCTTCTTGGTAAGCTTTATGAATTCTCTCGCACATTTCTCCCTCGCTGTTTGTTTGGAAAAACTCAACTTCAACATCTAATTCTTTAGCAAGATTTGTTAAGCTTTCATTAATTTCATCAAGAGTTATTGTTCCATATTGTTTAGGATCTCTTTTTCCAAACATATTATGATTTACTCCGTGTAACATAAGCACTTTTTTCATTTTATTTCTCCTCTTATTATAATATTATATTTTAAGCTTTATAGCTTTATAGCTTCTAGATTCTTGGATTTATTTTTAATATTTCTTGAACTGAATTTTCACTAGCCTGCATTAACTCAATTGATAGCCCATCTGGTAGAGAGAACCAATTTCTGCCCTGTGGCATTTCTTTTACCCCTTCAAATGAGTATACTGCTTCAAGCGCTGCTTCTAGGTCTTCTGTAAATATCCCCATATGCCAAGCTCTTTCATTTGTATAATCTCCACCCTCAAAATCTGGTGAAGATGTTAACTGCATCCCACCTACCCATACCTGTTCTGGATTTTCTCTTGTTCCATGCAATTCTCTTATGCTCATACCTAATGCTTTGTCAAAGAAGTTAATATACCAGTGAATGTCTTTAACTCTAACTGCTACGTGTTCTAAATATGATTTTTTTGTATACGTCATATCTCTGCTCCATCCTATTTATTAGCATAATTTTGTTGCCAAAATTCTAACCCTTTTATACACGCTACCAATGTTTCATTTACCGGAGTAGATATATCACATTTCTTACCCCATCTTACCACAGCACCATTGATATAGTCAATCTCTGTTGTTGCACCTTTTTCTAGACTTTGTAGAATTGATGTTTTAAATCCATCTGGCAACCCTTTTGATGTCTTATACCATATTTCTTCTGCATCATCAGTTGAAAGAACTACACCATTAGCTTTGGCTACTGCTATTCCTTCATTTATTGCAGCAAGCCCTGTTTGCTTTAATTCAGGGTGAACAAAATGTCCATATGTGTCATATAATCCTCCATATGGTAACCTTGTTACTCCAGCAAGAGCGCCAGCTGCAACATTTATCAACAGCTTATCCCATATCAAACCTGTAATATTAGGAAGAACCTCTGTTAATATACCTGATTTTGTCAATTCCTCAGCTACATGTTTTATTCTATCAGTTATCTTTCCATCCATTTCACCAATGTATGTGTATTTTCCTTTTGTTGTACCAATTACTTTTCCTGCCTCTAAAAGCAATCCACCAACATAAGTTTTTCCACCGATTACTTGGTTTTTACCTATTACTTCAATTATAGCTTCCTCATTGCCTAATCCATTTTGTAACGACATAACCAATGTGTTTTCACCAATAATTGAACTTGCTTTAGCTTCTTCGATTGCTTTTTTAGTAGCAAATGATTTTACTAATACTATTACTAAATCTGCTGCACCTATATTTTCATAATTAGTTTGTGCTTTAACTTCTATATATCTCTCATAGTTATCTTGTGCACCATCAACTAAGAGTAATCCTTTTTCATTTATAGCGTCCACATGTCCTGCCCACTGGTCAATTAAATATACTTCATTACCCGCCTCAGCAAGAGTACCACCAATAGTACTTCCTAAAGAACCCGAACCTAACATACAAATTTTCATATCACTTACCCCTTTTCTTAGATTTTTATTGTTTTTCTCTATTCTTCGTCAAGCGGGAAGAATTTTAATATATGATTAGCAACAACTACAACCTCACCCTTTTGGTTAACTACTTCAACTTTACCAACTGATTTTAAATTTTCATTATCTATTTCTATTATTGTATATGTTGCTGTTACCGTATCACCAAAGTAAACTGGTTTTATAAATCTCAATCTGTCATAACCGTATGAAACACTTGGTATTTCTGCTTTTGCCTGCGTTTGAATTAAAGTTGATGCAGTTGAACCCAATGCAAATGTTAGGACCCCATGAACTATTCTTGTTTTATATTTTGTTGTGTTCATAAATGCTTCATTAGTGTGCATTTGGCTAAAATCACCTGTAATTCCTGCAAACATATAAACATCAGATTCACTTATTGTTTTTGTAAACGTACAACTATCTCCGATTTCAAAAGGTACTTTAACTTCTTTCATTTTATTAATCTCCTTTATATTTTTATTTTATTTTTATAAATTAAACTGTTCTTTTTTTATATTCATAGGCTCATCTAAAAATAGCCTATAATCCATTTCTTTTAAATCACTAGATACGATAGGTTTGAATCCCATCTTTGAAACTATATCTTTTTCTACATCCATACCTGGTGCTATTTCACATAATTCCATCCCTTTGTCTGTTAACCTAAACACTGCTCTTTCAGTAATATATAAGACCTCTTGCCCTCTTTTAATTGCATCTTTACCATTGAATGTAATTTCAGGAACTTGAGGAATCATTTTTTCAAACTTTCCTTCTTGCTTAATTACTACTTTTCCATCTTCTATAGCTACCTTTAGTCCTCCGGCAGTTAACGTACCACAGAATATAACCTTTTTAGTGTTTTGACATATGTTTACAAATCCACCAGTACCCATAATTTTGCCATTAAATTTATGAACATTTACATTTCCAGATTGGTCTAGCTCTGCAAAGCTTAAGAAACAAACATCCAATCCCCCACCATCATAGAAATCAAACTGTGCTGGCATATCAAGCATTGCTTGCATATTTACACTTGCTCCAAAGAAAATTCCTTGAGCTGAAACTCCACCAATTGGTCCTGTTTCAACTGTTAAGGTAAACTCTTCACTTACTCCCTCTTCTCTAGCAACTACACCAATTCCATCAGCTATACCCACTCCTACGTTACCTACATTTCCCGGTTTTACTTCCATTAAAGCGCGTCTTGCTATTACCTTACGTTCATTTAGTGGAAGAGGTATTACTTCACCCGGATCCATTACATAATCACCTGACATAAAACGATTAATAGAACCAGAATATAATTGAGGTTGTTCAGGCACAACTACCAAAGCATCTACCAAAAACCCTGGAATCCTTACATTTTTAGGATGAAGAGTGCGTGCCTTCACCAATTTTTGCACTTGAGCAATGACAATTCCACCATTGTTATGAGCTGCTTGAGCTAAAGCCAATGCATCCAGATAAGCAATTTCATCTTCCATGCTTATATAACCTTCCGTATCAGATGTTGTACCACGTATAATTGCTACATCTATAGGAATAGCAGGATAAAATAAATATTCCTTTCCATCAACCTTCATAATTTTTATCAAATCTTCTTTTGTACGTTCATTTAATTTACCACCCTTTTGTCTTGGGTCAGCAAATGTTCCAAGCCCTATATGCGTTAATATTCCTGGTTGACCTGCAGCAGCGGTTCTTAACAATTGTGCTACAACTCCTTGAGGAAAATTATATGCCTCAATTTCATTTCTTTCCGCCATTTCAGCAAGCCTAGGAGACTGACCCCAGTGCCCGCCAATTATCCTTTTTACCATTCCCTTTTGTGCGAGAGGAGACATTCCCCTATCTGCACGGTCACCAAGCCCAGTTGAATGATAGTATGTTAAATTTTTAGGTTCCTGTGTTTCTCTATACCTTTTAGCTAACGCCTCAATAACAGTTGTAGCTTCAGTTAACCCACCTCCAGCACCACAGAATCCGACAGTCACATTATCTGAAATGTATTTAACTGCTTCATCAGCTGTAAGTACTGAAACTCTATTCCCTTTCCTTAAATGTTTTTCCATAATGCTACTCCTTTAAACATGGTTTTAAATTATTATCATTATTGTTTTGTTCCACTTTGTGGAACATGGTTCCTTATTTCTAATAATATCACTATGAAACTTGTTTGTCAATATTTTGTTATTAATTATTTTATAACATAAAAAAAGAACTCCATAGATTGCGAGTTCAAAATTATTGCAAATAATAAAATTTAATTTTGTTTGATTTATCCTAACCAATTTATTACATTCATTGTATCTTTAAAACATTCATTCTTCAGAAAGTCATCCTGATACTTTTCAGAGCACATCATTGGATGTCTGCTTATATAGAATTCCCCGTTTTTAATATATTTCTTTTTGTCCTCTGCCTGTTTACCCCATAAAAACCAGTTTATATTTTTATTTTCATTCGATATAAATTCTAAAAGTTTTATGCTGAAAGGCTCCCAAATTTCAATATGGCTTCCAGTTATTCCAGATTCCACACTTAAATATGCAGATTGTCAATTAATACAAAAAAACCTTAAGTTAAGTAACTTAAAGGTCTTTTTGTACCCAAACAATTCATTATTTTTCCATTTAAAAAATCACTCCGTAGGCAGTTCTCCTTGAGGCGAATTAAGCCACAGCATAACCAACGCTTCGTTGGTATCATTAAAACATCGAAAAGATTCGCCTTCCGGATAAAATAGTACATCACCTTTTACAAATGTTGCCACTACATTCCCTTCAGAATCATATGCTGTTCCGCCACCGGAAATTATATATTCTATCTCTTCAACTCCAGGATGATTGTGGAGAGAGCTTCCCTCTCCAGGTTCGAATACAGTTATTCCCATTGATAAATGTTTTGAACCTGCCAAATCTTGGTTTACGCATTTATATACTTTTCTCATTTGACCGAGAGTTTCGCCAAGCCATAATTGTTCGCCATCTTTGTATGGTTTTATAAGTTTCATATTGCCTCCATAAATAATTATTTGGATTTAAAAATTAAGTAGTTTATTTAATATTATCATATCTAAATTACATATGCAAGCTGACTGTTTATAACTATTTTAAATTATTATATACTATCCAAACTTTACACAAATATATTTTATTAGCTTCTATACGGAACTATCCCATGTTTTCTAAATAATTCAAGACCTTCTTTTATATCTACCTCAAAATCATCATATGTCATAGCTTCTATAGATAAAATTCCCTTATAGCATATATTTTTTAACCTGCTAAGGAAAGGTCCGTAATTGTATCCATCACTTATTTTAGGTACGTATCTTATTCTTTCTTTAGGAAAATTAGTTGTAGGGTTGTCTATATGAGCATGCAATATATAGTCTGAATATCTTTCTATGTCACTATAGGGTCTTCCCGATGCTACAAACCATCTAAAATCAATAAGTGTTTTTAAATTTGGTTTATTGATTTCATTAATTAATTCCAAAGTATCTGGTATGTTTAATGCTATATTGGATATCACTGAATGCAGAGGTTCTACAAGTATTGTTATATTATTTTGTGCAGCTATATCACACATATCTCTTATAAATAAATATATTTTTTCTTTTCCTTTTTCAATATTACCAGTCTCTGGCAGACTTCTACTTTTACCATTTCCAAAAATCCAAAATCTTCCACCCATTTCTGCTGCTCTATCCGCACCTTTTCTCAAGTATTCCCTATAATATTTGACATTAAAACTATCGTCTATTATCTGTTTGTCCAATGGAATTGGATTATCAAAAACTTCACAAGGAATTCCACAATCTTTTAGTTTTTTTAATGCAATTTTAAATTCAGAATTATTAAATCCCATTATCTCACTATTATGCATTTCAACACAATCAAACCCAGCCCTCGCTATTATGTCCAAATCATTTACGTATCCAAAACACCCTAGTCTCATTTTCATGTCTATTACCTCTTTTCGTTATTAAGATAATAAAACAAACATACTGTTATTAAATCATATTTTTATCAATTTTAATATGGCATTTATATAAATACTCCCCCGTTAACGTCAAGGACTTCTCCTGTTGTCCATGCTGCCTCATCGCTTGCGAGATAAAGAACTGCATATGCTATTTCATCCATTTCACCTACTCTGCCAAGTGGTATACCATTTTTAAGATTCTCTATAAGTTCAGGAGCCATCGTTAAAAACATACGCCCATTAAGAGGTCCAGGTGCAACTGTATTTACGGTAATTCTCCATGGCGCTAGTTCTTTTGCAAGAGTTTGTGTAAGTCCTATTGTTCCTGCTTTTGATGCAGCGTAATTAACTCCTACTCCCGGCCTTCCTGTACGACCTCCAACCGAAGAAATATTTACAATACGACCGTAATTTTGACCTTTCATTGTCGGCGTAACTGCTTTACATGCATTAAATATGCCTGTTAAATTTATATCAATTACTGACTGCCAATCATCACTAGACATTTCTTCTATGGGTTTATGATTTATTATTCCTGCACAATTTACAATAATATCAATTTTCCCAAATTCTTTTAATGTATAGTCTATGGACTCCTTTAATTGCTCATAATTTCTTACATCAGCTATAAAAGTTCTTACTTTATCCTTTTTCCCCTCATATGCTTCAATTACCCTATTCAAGGATGATTGACTGTAATCCACTAATACAATACAAGCCCCTTCTTCCACAAATTTTTTTCCTGTGGCTGTGGCTATATCAGAACCCCCACCAACAATAATTGCAATTTTATCTTTAATTCTAATTTTGAACATCTCCTTAGTCATATATCATAATAATAACAAGAGATTGGGTTCCTAAAATCATTAATATTATATTAGTTTACCCCTTAACAGCATCTCTTGTTAATAAATTGATTGTAAATTATAGTATTGATACCATTTAGTTGCTTGAATTCTGGACTTCAGCAAGCTTGTTTTTAAACGCTGTTGCTATTTCTTCTCCTACAGCATTATATATCATTTCTTGTACAGGTTTCGCAACTTCTTTCATTTGTTCTAACACTTCAGGTGAAAGCTCTATTATTTCGCATCCATTTATTGTCTTTAATGTTTCCTCAGATTCTTTTTCAGTTTCTTTACCTTCATCAAATATAGTCTTTGCTGCTTCATTCATAGTGGACTTAACTAGCTGTTGATATTCTTTAGGCATTGAATCATAATAATCTTTATTCATAGCAAACACTGAAGGAAATAATACATGATTTGTTTTAATTATATATTTTTGCTGTTCTCCAAGTTTATTGGCAACAATTGTATCGAGTGGATTCTCTTGTGCATCAAGCAGTCCCTGTTGCAATGCAATATATAATTCTCCAAATGCAAGCGGTGTAGGATTCGCTCCTAATGCCTTCCAGTAAGCCATATGGAACTGGTTGTCCATTGTCCTTATATTTATACCCTTAAAGTCCTCAAATTTTTCAACCTTTTTATTACTTGACATCTCTCTGAATGCATAAGGGAATATATTTATAAGTTCTATTCCTGCATTATTGTATGCTTTTTCAAGGGCCTCCCTAAATTCGCCTTCTTCAAGTACTTTATATGCTACATCTAGATTATCAAACATACTAGGTAAATCAAGTATACCTACTTCTGGAACAAATCCTACATGCGGTGCTGCGGTTTGCCAGCACATCTGTATATCTCCGATTTGGGTACTTTCAAATAGTTCCCTATCAGTTCCTAACTGCCCATTAGGATATATATCTACTGTAATTTTTCCTTCAGAGCGTTCTTCCACAAGTTTCTTGAACAATACACAATTTCTATCACCTGCTTGACCTTCGCTTGTAGCATGTGCTAATTGAATGTTAAAAGATGGACCATCTTTGAAAACTGATGCTTCTGATGCTTCTGTAGGTACGCTTCCAGCGTTTCCTTCTGGTTTTTGTTCTGGCACATCGTTTCCGCTACTGCATCCAACACTACTTAATAACATTGAACCAACTAAAATAACTGATGCTAATTTTTTAAATTTCATATAATTTTCCTCCCAAAATAGTTTTTTATCTTAATAGATATACTATTAAAAACATATTTACAACTTTTAAATAAGTATTAAACTTATCGGCTCAAAAAACGTTATAATAAGCAAAGCAATTATAAATACCCCTATAAATGGCATAACTTCCTTTCCCAGTTCCATAACCGGGGTATCAATGAGTTTACTTGCAACGAATAGATTTACTCCAAATGGCGGAGTTATAAATCCAACCGCAAGGTTAACAACCATAACCACCCCAAGATGAATGATATTTACTCCCATAGCTGTAGCAACAGGTAGCAACATAGGTCCAAGTATCATAATTGCTGGCGCTGTATCCATAAACATACCAATCATAAGAAGTATTACATCCAATGCTAATAAAAAACCAAACTTAGATGAAAAATTAGCTGTTATAAATGATGCAATTAGTGCTGGAACTTTTAATAATGTGAGTACTCGTCCCAAAACTGTAGCTAGAGCGAGCATTAAACATAAAGGTGCATAAGATTTAACAGATTCTTTTAAAAGATCCCATACATTATTAAATTCTATAGTTTTATATACAAAAAGTGAAATTATAAGTGCATAGAAAACCGATATACAAGCTGCCTCTGTAGGTGTTACTATGCCAGAGTAAATACCGCCGAGTATTATAACCGGTGTTAACAATGCCCAAAAACTTTCAATAAATACTTTTATAAAACCTTTTGCTCTAAGACCATCAACCATTAAGTTTATTTTTTCCTTATCTTCGCCATGTTTTGTGCAATAGTATATTGCATACCCCATCAAACAAAACGCAATTATAAATCCTGGAATTATACCAGCTATAAACAAGCTACCTATAGATGCTCCCGTTGCAAGCCCGAATAA
Source organism: Sedimentibacter sp. (assembly GCA_032006665.1). Classification (GTDB taxonomy): domain Bacteria; phylum Bacillota; class Clostridia; order Tissierellales; family Sedimentibacteraceae; genus Sedimentibacter. The sequence continues at coordinate 23,719 of DALZMP010000018.1, read as the reverse complement.
GATAAACGGTATGCTTGGTGGAATTATAACTCCAAGCCCTCCTGCTACACCACATATAGCACCACAGAATTTTTTATCATACCCTAGTGATAAAAGAATTGGTATAGTCATAGACCCTACAGCAGCACATGTAGCAGGTCCAGAACCTGAGATTGCTCCATAAAACAAGCATGTCACTATAACCGCACATGGCATTCCAGCCCTTATTTTTCCTATCATATATGCAAATACGTTAAAAAGTTTTTCTGAAATACCTCCTTTCGCCATTATTACCCCAGATAACATAAAAAGTGGCACCGCAAGAATTGGTGTGCTATCAGCACCACCGACAATTCCTCTAATAATAAACTGAACATTGGCAGAAAATGTAGGATTCATTAAACCAGGAACTAACGTTGCTAGTAGCATTGTTAAAGCTATTGGAATACCTATTAATAACCCGATTGCAAATGTTAATACTAATCCTGCTGTCATTGCTGTTCACCTCCATTTACCTTTTTATAAGTCAAATTTAAATACATATTCTGTACTGCTCTAGTTGTTGCAACTCCAAAGCATATAGTAGCAGATATATATAATATCCATAACGGCATTCTAAGTGCTGGTGATAGCTGATTTGTATACATCATTTTTTCAATTGTTAAAAATGAGTTTATAAATACAAATCCATAAACAACAACTCCAATTAAATCGACTACGACTTCTACAATTTTTTTTAGTTTAGCCGAAAGCATTCCAGTTATTATATCAACTCTTAATGCACAGTTCCTTTTTGTACAATAACCTATACTAAGAAATGTTGTAACGATCCAACAGTATCTCGATGCCTCTTCAGCCCAAGCAAGTGATTCTCCAATACAATAGCGCATAAATACCTGTACAATTAATATTACAGAAATCATGATAAGTAATATTATCATAAGAAATTCTTCAAAATTTTTATCAAACCATTTTAGTATTTTCATAAATTTCATCCTCCTACCAAATACTCTTTACAAGTATCATTCTGCACAAATTTTAATACCGCTCCATTAATAGAATAAATTTTGTTTACTATAATTTAATTAGGTTGCAGCATCAAGCTGTTGTATAGCTTATTCCTCCTTCCACTAAATTACTTTATTAACAAAATATTGATGCATTATTATTAACAATTCAGTATATTGCGATATATTGGTCAATAAAATGTTTTTATCAATAAGTAAAATGATTTTATACATTAATAAGATTGAATTACAATACTATGTTTAAAGCATTTTTGTCATTCATTTGAGCAAAATTTATATTGCAGCACTCTCTATACTGCAATATACGTTTTCTTGAAATATATAAAACATTTGCTCAAAAAGTTTAATTAGTATTATCTATAACAGTTGGTTGCTCTATTACTTGTGTGAATTATATATTATATTATTATGATAAACAAATGATATTTTTTTATTGTATTCATAAGTATTTTTTATGTATTTACCTTTTTAAACATGTATATTATTGCAATTTCAGCATATACAAACCTCTTAAATTATTGGATTTTTAGATAAAGCATAAAAAAAAAGTATTATTTAATTAAAATCAATAATACTTTCTTATATATCAATTTACATTTTTCATTACGAATTTTATAAATCTTTCAGCAAGGGGAGATATATACTCATCTTTTCTCCACATCATATACATTGTGAGGTCTGTCTCTACATCATATATATCTAATGCTTTGACATTGTAGTAAGGCGCCCCATACATTTTAGGAACAATCGAAACACCAAGATTAGCAGCAACAATACTTGTAACCATAACTTCATTTATTACTTCACATACTACATTAGGTTTAATATTTACTTTTTCGAATAAATCATCTATAATAAATCTCGACCCGCACTGCGATTCATATGTAATAAAGTTTTCACGTGCTATCTCTTTAATCGATATTTTCTTTTTAGATGAAAACGGGTGGCTGTTAGATACAATAGCAACCATTTCTTCAACATACACCGTGCAATAACCAAGATTATTATCGCCAATTTTATTTCCAAACCCTATATCATAACTTTCATCTTTAAGTCCCTCAATTATTTTTTGCATAGTATCTTGATGAAACTCAAATTTTATTGCTTTATTTTCATTTTTAAGATAAAATCTGCTTACAAGTTGTGGTATAAATTCACAATTTACAGCACTAACATTTGCAAGTATCACAGTACCAGAATCAGGATTCATAAGTTCATTTACTGTTTCTATTCCCAGCTCAATTTCTCCAAGAGCTTTATCTACATGAATAAGAAAGGCATGACCATATTTTGTAAGTTTTATATTCCTTCCCTTTTTCAAAAATAAAGGAGCATTTAACTCTTTCTCTAAATCCGCGATCGAATAACTTAGACAAGGCTGAGAAATCATAAGTTCTTCTGCGGATTTTGTATAATGCTCAAGTTCAGCTACTTTTTTAAAATAGTACAATTGCTGTAGATTCAATGCAAAACCGCCCTTCTTTAAAAACAATTTTATAGCTTTTTATATCTATAATAGAATAAAACCATTTGATTGTCAATTGTATGCTGATAGCGTATAATAAAATTCAATAAATTATTGCATTTTATTATTTTTACATTTATAATTATATAAAATATGATTGTTCATTTATAATAATTATGTCTATTTACAAAGGGGAGCAACTCAATGAAAATTATTAAACCATTTGAAGACGCCGAACAGATATGGCTTGGGAAAGTTATGGGACTAAAAAGAAAATCCTTTAAGTGTATAAATAGGGATATAATTAAATCAAATAATTTTTATATAGGTATAACTATATTTCAACCTGGAGAGGGATGTATTATACACAACCATTTAGGAGCAGAAGAAGTTAACTATATAATTTCAGGAGGCGGATCATCTTATGATGCAAACAACAAACTTGTAGCCGAATTCACTAAAGGGGATATTTTGTTTTTTAATGAAGGTGAATATCATAGAAATTATAACAATACAGAGGAGCCTTTAGTTATGTTTTTTGCATACTCTCCTCATGGTGAACTTCCTATAGGATAATTATACTGAAGATATAAATAAAATTCGCACACATAACTAATTAAATTAACTCTATTTTAAATATGTTTATATTTTCTTGTAATTTTGTTAATTAATTTAGGAATAGAATTCTGTTTGTTCTGTCTACTGACAAAATTCTATTCTTTGTTAAAGCTAAATCAAAACTTTACACCACTAATAGATAAAATTTTATCCTAACCAATTTATTACATTCATTGTATCTTTAAAACATTCATTCTTCAGAAAGTCATCCTGATACTTTTCAGAGCACATCATTGGATGTCTGCTTATATAGAATTCCCCGTTTTTAATATATTTCTTTTTGTCCTCTGCCTGTTTACCCCATAAAAACCAGTTTATATTTTTATTTTCATTTGATATAAATTCCAAAAGTTTTATACTGAAAGGTTCCCAAATTTCAATATGACTTCCAGTTATTCCTGATTCAACACTCAAATATGTATTAAGCAGTAAGACTCCCTGTCTTTCCCATGAACTAAAAATTTCATTTGGCGGTAATATATTAAATTTACCTGATTTTATTTCATCTTGTATTATTGAAAATTTCTTTATTTCTTTATATTCATTAATTCCATTATAGGCTTTATGAATAAGCCTTACAATATTTTTTAATGAAACTTGTCTAAACTTATCATTCCAAGAGTCCAAATCCCCTACCTCAAAAGCTCGTCCCGTGGCCCTTCGTTTTTCAGGATAGGGATCTTGTCCCAAAATAACTACTTTTATATTATTTAAATCACATTGCAAAAATCTTAGAACATTTTTATGTTCAGGATTAATGTTTTTCCCTATTTTCTTTTCAATTAAATTTAATTCCTCTATAGTATCATTTGTCAAAAATTTGCTCCATGAACTATTCGTATCAACTGGCAAAAGACTCATTTTTTCTCCTATTATTTTTCATTTTTAATTTCTGATATTTTTAATGCAACTTGCTTAAAATCATCCCATGCGTCCTTTTTAGCATCTTCGTTCCTAAGCAGATATGATGGATGGTACGTAGGCATAAAATAAATATTGCCCTTTTTTACAAATTGTCCTCTTTGACGGCTAATACTTAGTTCACTATTAATAAGATTCTTAGCTGCAACAGCACCAAGGCATACAATTATTTTAGGTTCGATTAATTTAACCTGCCATCTAAGGTAATCTATGCAAGCACTGCTTTCGTCTTCAAAAGGATTTCTGTTGTTAGGAGGTCTGCACTTAACAATATTAGCTATATATACATCTCTGCGTTCCAGTCTTATAGCCTCAATCATTTTATCAAGAAGTTGACCTGCTTTTCCTACAAAAGGTCTGCCTTGAACATCTTCATTGTAACCGGGACCTTCACCAACAAACATAATATCTGCATTTTCGCTTCCTTCACCAAATACTACATTCGTACGAGTTTGACTCAACCTGCATTTCTTACATCTTGAACAGAATTTTTTTAATTCATCCATGGTATACATAAAAACACCTTCTCATTTAAAGACTTAAATCTATATGGCAGTAGCCGTTTGGATTTTTTTCTAGATATTTCTGGTGATACTCTTCAGCTGGATAAAAATTTATAAGTTTTTCAACTTCAGTAACAATTTTTTTACTATATTTTTTTGCTTCATTTTGTAAAGATTCATTAATTATAGCTTCGTCCAAATCATCTATATAATATATCCCAGTTCTATATTGAGTACCCCTATCTCCTCCTTGCCTATTAAGACTCGTCGGATCTATCACTTTCCAAAATAGCTCTAAAATTTTTGCAAGTGATATTACATTATCGTCATATTTTATATGAACCGTTTCGACATAACCTGTAGTATTAGTACAAACTTGCTCATAGGTAGGCTTCTCCGTATTTCCATTTGCATATCCAACCTCAGTTTCATTTATACCCTCTTTTAAATCAAAATAAGCCTGTAATCCCCAAAAGCATCCACCAGCTAAATATATTGATTTCATAACTTAACCTCACTTATTTTAATAATTTTATTATCTTTTTATAATTTTAACATATATTCTTTAAATTATCCATACTATATATAATTTAAATTTTCACAAATTTATTATTGACATCAAGTATGCATATATGCTAATATTATAATATAATAATATTTAAATATTCGAGGTGAAGCATGATAGATTTTAACGATAAAGAAAAAACCAAAGCATTTCTTGCAGAAAAAGCAGAATTATTTAAAACAATAGCACATCCTGTGCGACTTTGTATTTTAGTTATGTTAATGAAAGAACAAGAAAGCAATGTTACTGATATTCAATGTTGCTTAGATGTCCCTCAACCTTCAGTATCACAACATTTGGCAAAATTAAAATCTGCAGGTATTCTTTCATCAGAGAGAAATGGAACAGAAATTATTTATAAATTGAAAGATGAAGAAGTTAGACATATTTTAGAACAAATTCTACAATAAAAATTGGAGGCATTTATATGAACAGAAAGGTATTAATAATTGGTGGAGTTGCCGGTGGAGCCAGTACCGCAGCAAGACTTAGACGGCTGGATGAATCAGCAGAAATAATTATGTTTGAAAGAGGCTCGTATATTTCTTATGCAAATTGCGGTCTGCCTTATCACATAGGTGATATAATAAAAGAAAGAAGTTCTTTGCTATTACAGACCCCTGAGGCTATGTCTAAAAAATATAATGTGGATGTCAGAGTGGAAAATGAAATTATTTCTATTGACAAAGAAAACAAACTTGTAGAAGTAAAAAAAACGAAAACAGGTGAAACATATAAAGAGAGCTACGACACATTGGTAATATCAACAGGTTCTTCTCCTATTAAACCTCCCATCGAAGGAATTAATTCTCCTGGTATCTTTACTCTTTGGACGATACCGGATACCGATGAAATAAAGAAATATATAAATGAGAAAAATCCTAAAAAAGCTGCAGTCATTGGCGGTGGATTTATAGGTTTAGAAATGGCTGAAAATTTACACGAAGCAGGATTAGAAGTAACTGTTGTTGAAATGCTGGACCAAGTAATGGCACCTATTGACTATGAAATGGCACAGCTTGTTCAAAATAATATGGATATGAATGGTGTAATTTTAAACTTAGGTGATGGAGTATCTAAATTTAAAAGTGAAAATGGTGCAACCACAATTACTCTAAACAGCGGTAAAACCATATCTGCTGATTTAGTTATCCTATCAATTGGTGTTCGTCCAAACAGTGAATTAGCAAAGAATGCAGGCCTTAAGCTTAATCAGCGAGGCGGAATTATAGTTGATAAGCATTTGAAAACATCAGACCCTAATATTTATGCTGTGGGAGATGTTATAGAGGTAGAAGAGTTTATTGGTAAAGATAAAGCTATGGTTCCACTTGCAGGACCTGCAAACAAACAAGGAAGAATTTGTGCTAACAATATTTGCGGTGCAAATGAAGAGTATGAGGGAACTCAAGGAACCTCTGTTGCCAAAGTATTTGATTTAACAGTTGCATCTACAGGTGCTAATGAAAAAACATTAAAAAAATGGGGAAAGGAAGAAGGAAAGGATTATTTAAAAGCAATTATATCTCAAAAATCTCATGCTGGATATTATCCTGGTTCTTCGGAATTAATTCTTAAACTTATATTTTCCCCTGATGGTAAAAAAATATTTGGTGCTCAAATAGTAGGTGAAGATGGTGCTGACAAGAGAATTGATACTATAGCAACAGCTATAAGATTAAATGCAAGCATTTATGATTTGAAGGAATTAGAACTTGCTTATGCTCCGCCCTATTCATCAGCTAAGGACCCGGTAAATATGCTTGGCTTTGTAGCTGAAAATATGATTACAAATAAGGTATCTTTTTCAAAATGGGATGATATCAATCCTGAAAAACCTAGTAAATACACATTGTTAGATATTCGTGAAGATGTTGAACTATTAGTTTTTTCAATACCTAATGCAAAACATATACCATTAGGCTCATTGAGAAGTCGCCTTTCAGAACTTAATAAGGATGATAATATAATTGTTTTCTGTGCAGTTGGTATAAGATCATACAATGCAGCAAGGACTTTAATGGAAAACGGATTTAAAAATGTTAAAGTTTATCCTGCAGGAACAAATTTTTATAGGGCAGTTTACTACAAATATTTTAATTCTTTAGCTTCAAAACAAAATATTAGCAATAATGGTAATCAACAGCAAACTATAAATTATTCATCTGATGATGTTTCATCTACTGATATAAAAGCATCTATAAAAGTTGATTGCAGTGGTTTACAGTGCCCTGGTCCAATTATGAAGGTTTTTGAAACAATGAATAAAATGAATGACGGAGACATAATAGAAGTTTCTGCCACTGATTCCGGTTTTGCAAAGGATGTAGAAGCATGGTGCAGAAGAACTGGTAACACACTGTTGAAAACTGAAAAAAACAATAAGGAAAATATTGTTTTCTTACAGAAGGGAACAGGAAAAAAAAAGCCTATTGAATTAGTACAAACAAATTCAGATCTACCTAAAGTAGCTAATGACGGAAAAACAATAATTGTATTCAGCGGAGACATGGATAAAGTTTTAGCCTCATTCATAATTGCAAATGGCGCGCTAGCAATGGGAAGACCTGTAACGATGTTCTTTACGTTTTGGGGTCTAAATGTTTTAAGAAAAACAGAAAAACAAAATGTCAAAAAACCTTTAATTGATGCAATGTTCGGCAAAATGATGCCCCAAGGTGTAAATAAATTGAAACTTTCAAAAATGAACATGGGTGGTATGGGAACTGCCATGATGAAGAAAGTAATGAATGATAAAAACATTGATTCATTGGAAACTTTAATTAAAAAAGCAATGGATAATGGTGTTAAAATGATTGCCTGCACTATGTCTATGGATGTAATGGGAATAACAAAAGATGAATTAATAGATGGTATTGATTATGCAGGTGTAGGAACGTATCTTGGAGATGCTGAAGAATCAAATGTTAACTTGTTTATTTAGCTTATATTAGTTTTAAATTATTAAAAAAGGGTTTATGTAATTAAAAACATAAATCCTTTTTACTATTTGTAACAGCTTATATTAATCTTATAGTACTTGAATCCTAAATGCTGTTGTTTGTGGAGGTATACTCATAGTCTGAAAATTAGCATGCTCTACTCTAACCATCTGACCTGGTCGTAAGTTCCCCAGTCTTATCCTATTTCCTCTCCTATCCATAATTCTGGTATCATTGTTTACCACAAATCTCATTTGGCTGTTTATATCATTAGCATTTCCAGTATAAAGAAAGCCATTATTAGTGTCTACACTCAGTATTCTGTCTTCTGTAACGTTGGTACTATTATTTTGATTAATTACAGTTATTCTAAAGGCTCTGGCCTGCGGAGGTATGCTCCTTGTCATAGCAGCGGAAAACTCAGCATCGACAATCATTCCTTCTCTTAAATCTCTCAGGAACATAGTTTGACCAAATTGATTTCTTATTACAGTGTCTTGACCAACAACTAAAGTAACAACTTCAATGTGAACCATACTTCTTTCGCCCATAACGCAATATGATATAGTCACAAAACCAGTTCTGTTGTCAATTACAATTTTTTCAATTATAGCATCTTGAACAAATATTACATTATTTCTTCTTCTCATAGCTTCAATCTCATCATTTATAAAAAAGTTATCCATAATTACACCTCATATTCTAATTTATTAATATATTCATATATATTCTTAAAATATAAAAATGTTTCTATTTCTAAAGTGTAATGAATTGTAAATTGTAAAAAATAAAAACTATCTCACAAAATGATGTGAGATAGTCAATGAATTACTTTCTATCCTGACAGTTATCTACGGAACATCCACTGCATCCTCCGCACCCTGATCCATTTTTCTTCTTTCTTTTCTTCATTGATATAATAATCAATGCAACAATAGATGCAATAATTATAATAACAGTTATGTCAACAATTTTCATTATTTATACCTCCCTACATTAAAAGCAATTTCCCTAATTGATATATAATAAGTGCAACTACATATGCAGTGATAGTCTGATATAAAGCAGTCAATATAGCATATTTCATTGACCCGAGTTCTCTTTTAGTTGCAGCAAATGCAGCAATACAAGGCATATATAATAATGTAAATGCTAAAAATGCAAATGAGCTAAGCGGAGTAAATATTGTATTTAACACCATTGATAATTGAACATCGCTTGAAACTCCAGTCAATACTGATAAGGTACTTACCACAGCCTCCTTAGCAGTTAAACCTGTAATGAGTGCTGTCGAAGCACGCCAATCATTAAATCCTAAAGGCTTAAATATTGGTGCTATCATGGAACCAATATATGCGAGTATACTATTAGTGCTATCCTCTACCATATTAAATGACCAATTAAAGCTCTGTAAAAACCATATTATTATTGTACCCATAAATATTACAGTAAATGCTCTTCTTATAAAATCTTTAGCCTTCTCCCACATATGTATCAGAACACTTTTAGTTGAAGGTATACGATATGCTGGCATTTCCATAACAAAAGGTACAGGATTACCTTTAAATACAGTTCTTTTAAGCAATAAACCAGATGAAATTGCAACCAAAATACCTAAAATGTATAAAGCTATCATAACTATTGCCGCATTGTCAGGAAAAAAAGCAGCTGTAATCATTCCATAAATAGGTAACTTTGCACTACATGACATGAATGGAGTCAATACAATAGTCATCTTTCTGTCTCGCTCGCTAGAAAGCGTCCTCGTTGCCATAATAGCAGGAACACTACATCCAAACCCTATTAGCATAGGTACAAATGAACGACCTGATAGTCCTATTCTGCGAAGCATTTTATCCATTACAAATGCTACTCTTGCCATATAGCCGCTATCTTCTAATAATGACAAAAACAAAAACAATATAACTATTAGTGGTAAAAATGAAAGTACACTTCCCACTCCTGCAAAAATACCATTAATCACTAAGGAATAAAGCCAAGTGCTCACACCTGCGTCGACCATAATTCCAGAAACAATATCCGTAATAACCCCTATACCCTCTTCCAGAATATCTTGAAGAGGTGCCCCTATTAATCCAAAGGTAAGCCAGAATATAAAAAACATAATACCAAAGAATATTGGAATCCCAACATATTTATGAGTTAAAATCCTATCTATTTTTTCCGATCTAATTTGTTCGTTAGTTTCTTGATGTTTAACAACACTTTCAGAACATAACTTACCAATATAGTTATATCTCATATCCGCTAATGCTGCTTCCCTGTCTGTTCCTAACGACTTCTCCATTTCTTCAACTACATGGTTTATAATGTGCAGCTGATTATCAGATATTTTTAATGCCTTGATAGTGGGTTCATCACCCTCAACAAGCTTAGTTGCAGCAAATCTGATAGGATATCCCGATAATATAGCCTGTTCTTCTATCAAATGAGATATGGAGTGTATTGCCTTATGAACTTCACCGGTACAAAAATCAAGCTTTGAAGGCTTATTTTTCTCATTAGCAGCTTTCATAATCACATCCATAAGTTCAGATATTCCTTCATTTTTCCCTGCTGAAATAGGTACCACCGGAATTCCTAAACTTTGAGATAATTTTTTTACGTCCACAGAATTACCACTAGCTCTAACCTCATCCATCATGTTTAATGCTATTACCATTGGTATAGAAAGCTCCATCAATTGTAATGTAAGATATAAATTCCTCTCAATATTTGTAGCATCAACTATATTGATTATTAAGTCTGGGTTTTCGTGTAAAATAAAGTCCCTTGTTACAACCTCTTCCATAGTATACGGTGATAAGGAGTATATGCCCGGCAAATCTACTATAGATGCATTTTTTTGTTTTTTAATTTGACCTTCTTTTTTTTCAATCGTAACACCGGGAAAGTTTCCTACATGTTGATTGCTTCCGGTTAATTTATTGAACAAAGTAGTTTTACCGGAATTTTGGTTGCCCGCTAATGCAAAAACAAAGGCCATAGCTATATCTCCTCTTTTAATTCAATTTTAGCTGCTTCTTCACGCCTTATTGTTAGTACATAACTTCTTAAAAATATTTCTATAGGATCTCCCATTGGCGCAACTTTTCTAACCTCCACACGCGTGTTTGGAGTTAAACCCATATCAAGAAGTCTTCTTCTCAACATACCCTCTCCGCTGATTGATGATATTATTCCGCCATTTCCAGGTTTTATATTATCTAATGTCATTTCCATTTCCTCCAAATTGTAATACAATAATATTTTTAAAAATTATGATAATCATTCTCATTTACTACATTTATAGTATATTCTAATTGATAATTATTGTCAATAAACTTTTCTATTTTTATAAACAAAATAATAAGGAACTTTATCTCAATAGAATAAAATTTCTATTGAAGTAAAGTCCCTTATGTCTGTGCAAATTTATTTTACATCCTCAGGTTTTGACCCATAGCTTTCAACTACTGGTACAACGAACATGAACCCGATTCCCGGCTCCTCAAAATAATCAAGTTCTTTTTTTATTTTATCAACTACGTTATCGAGTTTTTCTTTATCTTTTATTACACTGAAGACAGTTTTATTATATGGTTTTCTACCATCTATTAGCTTTCTAACACTTGCAAGCATAGGAATATTTATATTATGGTCCAGAAGAACTTTACCCATGCCTTGGCTATCTATTGTTGTAGCCCCAATTTCTTCTTCATAAAAAACTTCATGAATAGTATCCAACTTGTATATATCATTCAATATTAAAATTAGTGCATACATTTTGAACCCTCCTTGTTTAATCCTGTTAATTATATCATACATTTTTTTACAATACAATATGTATGATATCCTTTTATAAAATTTTCATTGTTTTTATAAAATAATATGCAACTATGTTTTTAAAAATTTCATATTACAAAAATTTGTAAAATAAATATATTCTAATATATTATATTTTTTTGTCTAATTGTTTACTCCTTTTTATATTTTCTAATACACCGACTGTCAAGGCTGTGCAAGGCACACTCAAAATAATTCCTATGCTACCCGAAATAGATCTTACCACTTCTGTCGCAATTATATCTAAGTTCATAATCCCCATAATAGATGTTTTATATGCAAAGAATACAAGTAGTATTGACATAGACGAGCCTGTATAAGCTAATATAAGAGTATTTGTCATAGTTCCCATTACATCTCTTCCTACGTTAAGTCCTGATGACATGAGGCTTTTTATACTAACTGTTGGATTATGTGTAAGAACCTCATTCATAGATGATGCAACTGACATGCTTATATCCATAGTCGCACCCATAGTACCAATTATTATTCCTGCAAATAATAGCTCATTAAAATTAAAAGCTGTACCTTGTGGTATATACAATAGCATCGTAGCTTCATTCGTATCTAATCCCGACAAATGCGTAGCCTTACTTATTACATATGTTATTAATCCCGCTATAATTATACCCGTCGCCGTGCCAATAATCGCAGAAATAGCCTTTTGATTAAATCCCGATAATGTTATCATGGTAACCATTGTTATGACTATACAGCTCAGAACAGATGCAATAATCGGGTTAGTTCCCTTTAATATAGTTGGTATTGTATACATAAACACAATTGCCATTGTAATAAAAAGAGTTGCAATGCTTTTTAAACCTTGTATTTTCCCTATCACTAAAATAAGAACTAAAAAAGCGACTATTAAAATATATAAGTAAATGTCTCTTTCGTAAGATGATATAAAAAATTGTACATTTTCAGGGTCACTATTATCAATTGTCATCACTATTTTTTGTCCTTCTTTTACTTTTATATCATAAATAGGATTTCCCTGTAAATAATTTTCTACAACAACTTCTCTTCCTTTATACTCACCTGTTGTAATTAATATTTTAACCTTTTGTACACCTTGAACTAGGCTATTTTCATCGTAGCCCATTTCATTCCCTGATTTCTCATCAAATACCTCTAAAACTTTTCCTTTTGCATCTATCATATCACTTATTTCCGCATCTGCAAATGCAGGAAAAGCCAAAGCAAGTTGCAAAATTATAATTAATAATACTATCTTACCTGAATTTATCATCTTATACCACCTATATATTAATGCTGTCATTGAAATCAAGAATCTCAACTTCAGAACTACTGACTTTCTTTTTAAATTCCATAGGGTCTGCATTTATTACACTAAATGTATTATAATGAATAGGAACTACCTTTTTTGCTTTAATAAAATCGACAGCCTTTACAGCATCATCTATGTCCATTGTAAAATTGCCACCTATTGGAATAAATGCTACATCTATTTTTTCATCTTCTAGGAGCTTCATATCAATAGTTAATCCGGTATCTCCAGCATGATAAATTTTTCTACCTTTAATTTCAATTACAAATCCACCTGGATTACCGCCATATATTATTTGCTCACCATCAGTTATTCCAGAACCATGAAGTGCATTTGTCATCTTAACTACTCCAAAATCAAATTTAGTTCTGCCTCCGATATGCATAGAATGGGTACTAACTCCTGATTTTCTTAGATATGTACATATTTCCGCATTTGCTATAACTAATGCATTATTTTTTTTAGCAAGTTCAATGGTATCCCCTAAATGATCAGAATGACCATGGGTCACAAATATATGTGTTATATTTTTTAAATCAGTCATAGTAATATCACAATTAGAATTACCCGATATAAACGGGTCCATTATACCCTTAAAACAACCTTCTTCTATTAAAATTACTGAATGCCCAAAATAAGTTAATTTCATAAAATATTCCTCCTTATATACTTATAATTTTATATTTTACTATATAATATCTTTATATACTTATAAAATCAACAAAAAAATAAGTATTATATAAACTAAATAAAATAAATATATTTTTCCCTTCATTTTGTAGCCATACTTGCACTAAATCAAACATTATTAACCTTAAGAATATATTTTTTTACAATTTAGTTTTATATTTCATTTTAATACATATATTTATTTGTATATACTAAACTTATAAAAGGTTAGTAATAGAACGAAATTTATTAAGTATAAAATTATAACAGTAATTTTATACCCAAACCCCTATTTTACAATTAATTTAAGTTGATTTTAATATTAAATTTGATATAATATACTTTATATTATTCTAATAATAATATAGTGTAAAGCTAATCGTTGTAGCTTTTGGAGGAATTAAAATGAAAAATTACTTAGTAGGGTTAGATATAGGGTCTACGACAGTAAAAATAGCCGTAATAGATAGTAAAGGTAATACTATTCATAAAGAATACAAGAGACATTTTTCAGATATAAAAAATACCGTCACTCAAATAATAGAAAAATCTTCTCAATACCTTAAGGATAGTTTTATTAAAATTAGTGTAACAGGTTCTGGTGCTATTGATGTATCTAGATATCTTGACATTCCATTTGTCCAAGAGGTATCCGCTAGTACTAAAGCCATAGAAAAATTTATTCCTGATACCGATGTTGCAATAGAATTAGGTGGAGAAGATGCTAAGATAACATATTTATCAGGTAACTTAGAGCAACGCATGAATGGTTCTTGTGCCGGAGGTACTGGTGCTTTTATTGACCAGATGTCAATTTTGTTGCGAAAAGACGCTTCTGGATTAAATGATTTATCTAAAAGTTACAAAACTATATATCCTATAGCCTCACGTTGTGGTGTTTTCGCCAAGTCAGATATACAACCTTTATTAAATGAAGGTGCTAGGCAAGAAGATATTGCTGCTTCTATTTTTCAGGCAGTTGTAAATCAAACCATAAGCGGATTAGCTCAGGGTAGACCAATCAGTGGCAAAGTAGCTTTTTTAGGTGGTCCATTATATTTTCTATCCGAACTTAGAAAAAGATTTATTGAAACGTTGGAATTATCTGATGAGAATGCTATTTGTCCGGAGGATGCAAATTACTATGTGGCTATAGGGGCAGCATTGTTATCGGAAAATCACAAAGAAATTGAATTTAACTCATTTTATAATCAAGTAAATGATAAAATAAGAAATTCCAATATAGAATATAGAAAAAAGGATTTGAATCCTCTATTTGCAGACAAGAATGAGTACAATGAATTCTTAGATAGACATGGTAAGCATAAGGCAAGACGCAGAGATATTAATGAATATTCAGGTGATGCGTTTCTTGGAATAGATGCTGGGTCTACTACTACTAAGCTTGTTCTAATAACCGATATGGGCGAAATATTGTATTCTTACTATGGTAGTAATAGAGGAAATCCATTAAATTCTGCAATATATGCTGTAAAAGAACTATACAAACAGCTTCATGACGGAATAAAAATTGTTTACTCTGCAGTTACTGGATATGGAGAACACTTAATTAAATCCGCTTTAAATGTAGATATAGGAGAAATTGAAACAATAGCTCATTATAAAGCCGCTGATTTTTTCCTTAATGGTGTAGATTTTATAATTGACATTGGTGGACAAGACATGAAGAGTATGCTAATTAAAGATGGAGTAATTGATTCCATTATGCTTAATGAAGCTTGTTCTTCTGGTTGTGGTTCATTTATTGAAACATTTGCTAAATCACTGGGGATGTCAGTTCACGATTTTTCTGAAACTGCTATTTTTTCTGAGAATCCAGTTGATTTAGGAACTAGATGTACTGTTTTTATGAATTCAAAAGTTAAACAGGCACAGAGAGAAGGTGCAACTGTAAGTGATATCTCTGCAGGAATTTCTTTTTCTGTGATTAAGAACGCATTGTTTAAGGTTATAAGGCTTAAATCAGTCGATTCCATCGGAGAAAAAATTGTTGTTCAGGGAGGTACATTTTATAATAATGCAGTTTTAAGAGCCTTTGAACAAATAATAGGCAGAGAGGTTGTTAGACCCGACATTGCAGGAATTATGGGTGCTTTTGGCGCAGCCCTAATTGCAAAAAACAAATATAATAGTTCAGTAACTTCTACTTTCCTAAAAGAAGATGAACTAAATAAATTTTCCTTTGATACTTCTATGGAACGTTGTGCTAATTGCGGCAATAATTGTCTTCTTACGGTAAATAAATTTTCGGATGGAAGATACTACGTTTCAGGAAACAGATGTGAAAGAGGCGCTGAAAAATATATCCATGTTGATAAAAAAGATGCACTGCCAAATCTATACAAATATAAATATAAGCGTGTATTTGATTATAAATCACTTTCAACAGAACAAGCTACCCGAGGTATAATTGGCATCCCACGAGCACTAAATATGTATGAAGACTATCCATTTTGGTTTACATTTTTTACTGAACTAAAATATAAGGTAGTGCTTTCAGGTATATCAAGTAAAAGGATATATGAGCTCGGAATGGGTACCATACCATCAGAATCCGTATGTTATCCAGGTAAAATAACACATGGGCATATAATGGATTTAATTAATAAGAATATAAAAAAAATATTTTATCCATGTATAGCTTATAATATCAAAGAAGATGAAAATGCGGGTAATCACTATAATTGTCCTGTAGTAGCTTCATATCCTGAATCTATCGATGCAAATGTGGATTTAAAAGGAGTTAAATTCTATAAACCATTTTTAAACTTAGATGATAAGGAAAAACTAATCAATAAGCTTTTTAAAGAACTTAATGATGAGTCTATACCCATAAACGAGATTAAAATAGCTGTTGAAAAATCATATAAAGAATTAGAATCATACAAGTTGAGTATAAAAAATGAAGGCAAAAATGCTATTGAATTTATTAAGAAACATAACATGAAGGGAATAGTTTTAGCCGGTAGACCTTATCACTTAGATCCGGAAATAAATCATGGCATACCAGAAATGATTGAGGGTTATGGTTTGGTTGTTCTCTCCGAAGATTCTCTTGGTGACGATTATCCAATTGAGAGACCTTTACGAGTTATGGATCAATGGTCATACCATACTAGACTTTATAAAGCCGCAACATATGTTGCAGAAACAGATTATTTAGAACTTATACAGCTAAATTCTTTTGGCTGTGGTCTTGACGCAGTTACGACAGATCAAGTAAATGAAATACTAGAAAAGAAAAATAAGATATATACTTTGATAAAAATAGATGAAATTACTAATTTAGGTGCCATAAGAATCCGTATACGTTCATTGATTGCCTCTATAAAAGAGCGAGATAAATCCATCAAGATTCGCTCACGAAATAATATTGTTGAATCAAGCAGACCAATATTCACAAAAAAAATGAAAAAAGAACACACTATATTAGTACCTCAAATGTCTCCAATTCATTTTCAATTTTTTAAAACGGCAGGTTTAAAATCTGGATATAACTTTGATGTGCTTCCTGCGGTTGATAAAAAAGCTGTGGATGTTGGACTAAGAGTAGTAAATAATGATGCATGCTACCCCTCAATAATAGTTATAGGGCAATTAATAAACGCATTGGAATCAGGGAAATATGATTTAAATAGCACAACTTTATTGATTTCCCAGACTGGTGGAGGTTGTCGAGCCACAAACTATATTGGCTTTATCAGAAAAGCACTAAAGGATTTAGGATACGATAACATACCTGTAATATCCTTTAATGTGGTAGGTCTTGAAAAGCAGCCAGGTTTTAAGCTTTCAATTCCTCTAATAAATAGACTTATTATGTCTGTAGTTCTTGGTGACACGTTGATGCGTACAACATATAGAACTAGACCATACGAGAAAGTAAAAGGGTCAGTCAATCAGATGTATAACAAATGGGTAGAAAGGTGTCATGAAGTTGTCGCCTCTGGAAATTTCAAAATTTATAGAGAAACAATAAATGATATAGTAAAAGATTTTGATGAAATTGAGTTAAATGAAAATATTATCAAACCTAAAGTGGGGATAGTTGGCGAAATACTTGTTAAGTTTCATCCAAATGCAAACAATGATGTCTTTTCTCTGCTAGAAGAAGAAGGGGTAGAAGTTGTAGTTCCTGATTTATTAGATTTCGCATCCTATTGCACACATAACGGAACTATAAAATATGAGGAGTTATTGACCGGGACCTATAAAAGTTGGTTAATTAACAAAGCAGCTACTAAAGCTATAGATTTATATAAGCGCCCAAGTATTGAAGCTTTTAAAATGTCAAAAAGATTTACTACACCTAGTAGAATAAATGAACTTGCGCATAAAGCAAACAAATTCTTATCACTAAGTAACCAATCTGGAGAAGGATGGTTCTTAACAGCAGAAATGGTGGAACTATTAGATAATGGAGTAGATAACATTTTATGTTTACAGCCATTTGCTTGTTTACCAAACCATATAACAGGCAAGGGAATGATAAAAAAACTAAAGGATTCATATCCTATGTCAAACATTGTTCCCATAGACTACGATGCCGGTGCGAGTGAAGTGAATCAAATAAACCGAATAAAGTTAATGTTAGCCAATGCTTTTAGAAATATGGAAAACAAACATGTAGTAACCAGTTTGCATGAATTTGAACATGAACTGGCAGGCAATAAGAATGCACAAGGCGATTTTAATAATATTCAACATCAAGTAAATATATAATAATAAAAACCTATTGAAAGTCAATTAAAATATTCAATAGGTTTTTATTTATAGTTTTATGTATTTAAGTTCAATACTTTTTTAAGTTTAAATTTCTCAATCTGTTCTTTCAAAAGTTCAGCTTGTGATGAAAGTTCCTCACTTGCAGCAGCTGATTCTTCTGAAGTGGCAGAATTAGTCTGTACGACAACTGACACTTGCATTATTCCTTGATTTATTTGACTAATTCCAGAGGCTTGCTCATTTGATGCAACGGCGATATCATTTACCAGAGAGGCCGCCTTAGTTATATCTTCTACAATCCCATTTAGTGCACTAGCTGTTTCGTTAGCAATCTGAGTTCCTACCTCAGCTTTTTTAATTGAACCTTCAATCATGACGGTAGTTTCTTTGGCTGCCTCAGCTGAACGAGCAGCAAGGTTTCTTACTTCTTCAGCCACAACTGCAAAGCCCTTTCCATGCTGCCCGGCTCTCGCAGCTTCAACAGCAGCATTTAACGCAAGTATATTAGTTTGAAAGGCAATATCATCTATAACTTTAATAACTCTAGATATATTGCTTGATGATATATTTATTTCATCCATTGCATTTAGCATTTCTTTCATTTGATTATTTCCTTGAATTGCATTAAGCTTGGTTCTTTCACTGAGTTCATTAGCTTGATTAGCATAATCAGCATTTCTTTTTGTTTGTAAGTCAATTTCTTCTATTGATGCAGTTAGCTCTTCTATAGAACTAGCTTGCTCGGTAGCACCTTGTGAAAGCGAAATACTTGAATCTGAAATTTGTCTTGAACCGGCGGCAACTTGCTCTGCGGCAAGTTCAATATTAGATAAAATTTCATTATTTTTTTGTACCAGTTCAAATAGTTTCTTACCCAATAAATCCTTGTCTGATCTAACATCTACATCAACTGTTAAGTCACCAGATGCAATCTTTTCGACTATGAGCGCCTGTGACCGTATGTTTTCAATCATTCCGTCAAATGCTGCAATAAGGCTACCTATTTCATCTGTAGACTTTATTAAGGCCCTTTTTTCATTTGTCGATTTTCCATCCGTACCTATATTTACTTCCCCATGTGATAATTTTTCAGCCAAGATAACCATTCTTTTTATCGGAGAAGTAATAATTCGAGCATACTTCAACGATATATAAAGAGCCACAAGCATTGAAAAAATCATTATAACAATCATAATAACTATAGCCCTATTACTTTTTAGTGTAAGATTGTCGGCCAAAAGTTGTAGCTCTGACATATTGTCTAATGCAACTCCATACTTAACGTATACATCACTATAATCTGTACTTAATCCATGTATCGTGAATATACCAACAACTCCAACCATTCCTGAAACAATTGCAACTACAAGAAATCCCAATAAAAGCTTTTTAGACATTTTTAAATTATAAAACCACATCATATAATATTCTCCCCTAAACAATATTGTTATAGATAATTGTACACTATTTCACAAATATTGACAAGAATTTATTATTTTATACAAATATATTCCTTTATACGACTATAAAATCCAAGCAAATAAAAGAGGTATAAAAGCATTACTTTTATACCCCCTTAGTTCAATATTTATTTATATCTCAATAATAGTTCCAGTTTTCCCATCTAAGGCTTCAATAGCATTATATAATGATGTAATTATCGCCTTTCTTCCAGGTCTGGATTTAGCAAAATTAACTGCTGCTAATACTTTTGGAAGCATGCTTCCGGGAGCAAAATGTCCCTCATCTATAAATTTTTCAGCTTCTTTTATTGTTAAATGAGACAAATCTTCTTGATTTGGTTTTTTGAAGTTAATTGACACCTTCTCAACTTCTGTCAATATCATTAATATATCAGCATCCATATCCTCAGCTAATCTTTCTGCTGCTAAATCCTTATCAATTACTGCTGCTATTCCTTCTAAAGATCCATCCTCATTTTCTACTACTGGAATTCCACCACCTCCACAAGTTATTGCGATTGTAGTATCCCAAAGAGTTTTAATTGTTCCTATTTCAACTATACTTTTTGGCATAGGTGATGGAACTACTCTTCTCCAGCCTCTACCTGAATCTTCTTTTACAGTATATCCCTTTTCCTCTGATAATCTCTTTGCTTCTTCCTCTGTGTAAAATGGTCCTATTGGTTTTGTTGGATTTTCAAAAGCTTTATCGTTTTTATCTACTACTACTTGCGTTATTACACTTACTACTGGTAATATTCGGTTTCTCTTAGCTAATGCTAATTTTAATCCTTGTTGTATATGATATCCAATGTAACCTTGGCTCATTGCACCACATACATCAAAAGGCATCGCTGGAGTTATATCTTTTGCCGCTTCTGTTGCTAATAATATTCTTCCTACTTGTGGTCCATTCCCATGTACTATTGCTATTTCATATCCTGCACAGCTAATTTCTGCTAAATACTCACTTGTCTTTTTTACAACATGTAATTGAGATTCAGCTGTTGTTGGTAAGCTTTTATCTTCCAAAGCATTTCCACCTAAAGCTATTACTACTCTTTTTGGTCTGCTCATTTATATTCTCCTTTAAATAATTTCTCCCCAACCTTGACCTGTTCTCATCAAAATTGGGGAGAAGCTTTTATATAGTTGCTACTATAACAGCCTTAATTGTATGCATTCTATTTTCAGCTTCATCAAATACTACTGAATGTCTGCTTCTGAATACATCATCTGTCACTTCTCTTATATCAAAACCCAATTCTTTTTGTTCTTTTGCCATTTTTGTTTCGAAATCGTGGAATGCTGGCAAGCAATGCATAAATATAACATCATCATTACCCGTAGCTTTTAATAAATCCATCGTTACTTTATAAGGAGTCAACATTTTTACTTTTTCTGGTATTTGTGCTTCTTCTCCCATTGATGCCCATACATCTGTATAGATTACATCAGCATCCTTTACTGCATCCACGTTATCTGATATTTCTATTTTTCCGCCTGTGTATGCAGCCACTTCGTTAGCACTTTTGATTACATCTTTATCCACTTGGTCCATTAATTCTTTTGGTCCATAAGCTACAAAATGCATCCCCATTTTTGCGCAACCATACATCCATGCATAAGACATATTATTTCTTATATCTCCTGCAAATACAACTTTTACTTTATTTAACGGTTTTTTAATATGTTCCTCTATTGTTAATAGATCAGCTAATATTTGAGTTGGATGATCAACATCAGTTAATCCATTCCATACTGGTACCCCTGCATATTTAGCTAAATCTTCAACTACCTGTTGCTTATATCCTCTATATTCAATCCCGTCATAGAATCTACCCAATACTTTCGCTGTATCTTCTAGTGATTCTTTCTTTCCCATCTGTGAGCTTCCTGAATCTAAAAATGTTACGTGAGCTCCTTCCTCCAATGCTGCAACTTCAAATGCACATCTTGTTCTTGTTGAAGATTTTTCAAACAATAATACTATGTTTTTTCCTTTTAACGTATAATTATATACACCTGATCTTTTTTTAGCTTTTAAATCATGAGCTAGGTCTAACATGTATCTTATTTCTTCTGGTGTAAAATCCATTAACGTTAAAAAACTTCTTCCCTTTAAGTTTACTGCCATTTCATTACCTCCAATAATTTGTAATATAGTATTTGTATAAATATTTTATTTTTTCAATTTATTATTTAATTAAATCTTCTCTCACTAAAGGCATACTCATGCACCTTGGACCACCTCTGCCTCTAGATAATTCAGAGCTTGGCATTATATAAGTTTTAATTCCTTCATCCTGTAGTACTTGATTAGTAACATAGTTTCTGGAATAAACTATAACTTCACCTGGAGCAATACATAAAGTATTTGAACCATCATTCCATTGTTCTCTCGCTGCGTCTATAATGCTATTTCCACCACATTTTATAAGTTTAATTTTATCTAAATTTAAGTATTTTTTCAAAATATCTTCTAGAGTACCTTTTTCGGCTGAAATCGTAATTTTACCATTATCATCTCTTTCTAGAACATAAACACTCATATTGTTTCTTATGTTAGGATGCATAGTAAATTTATCGTAATCAACCATTGTAAATACAGTATCTAAATGCATAAATGTTCTTTGTTTTGGTATATCAATTGCTAGGATTTTATCAAAATTGCTATCTTCTGTCAATAACTTATTAGCAAATTTTTCTATTGCATTTGGATGTGTTCTCTGAGATATACCAACAGCTACTGTTTTATCATTAAGAACCAATACATCTCCTCCTTCTATTGAAAAATCCTCTGTTCTATCGTACCAAAGCTTTGTTTCTTTGTATTGTGGATTACAATTAAATATATATTTTGCAAATAAAGTTTCCCTATTTCTTGTAACCGTATGCATTTTATGAATTGTAGCTCCATTCCCTACCGTAGCAAATGGATCTCTTGTAAAATATAAATTCGGCATAGGATCAATAATAAATGGATAGTCATTATTTAAATAGTCTGTCAGATTTCTAAGCTTATAATCTTTTAACTCCGTTTTTCTAATGCCTTCCATCATTTTTAAAATCATATCTTTATTGCTAAAGGATTGAAAATATTCTCTTAATAAATTGGTTTCCCTATCTTCTTTAACTCCAGCCTCTTCAATAAATTCGTCTATAAATTGTGTTTTAACATCATCATTTGCAATAGACTCTGCAACTAAATCTTCAAGATAAACAACTTCAACACCATTATTTTTTAAAATATTTGCAAATTCATCATGCTCTTCTTGTGCTATTTTTAAATAAGGTATATCATCAAAAAGAAGTCTTTCTAAATATTCCGGCATTAGGTTCTCTAGCTCCTTGCCTGGTCTATGAAGTAATACTTTTTTTAGCTTTCCAATCTCTGAATTAACATTTATCGCTAAATTTTTCAAAATAACCACCACCATCTCTTTTATATAGATATCTTAACTTTTTTACTTAACCTTATACATATATTGTATTGATTTTTATTCATTTTGTCAAGCATTTCTTATATTTATTAAGTTAGTACATATTTATGCATATTGTTTTTTAGTAATTTACATAATTGTATAATAACAGACATATAAAAAAGACAGTTGAAATTTCAACTGTCTTATACTCACCTGGCGACGTCTTACTTTCCCGGGCAGTTACCCACCGAGTATCAT
>DALZMP010000017.1:0-88640 GCA_032006665.1 Sedimentibacter sp. | reverse complement strand
ATGTGAGATTCTTTCTTTCATAGAAGTCTTGTTCTCCAGCAGTAAAGAAAGGAACTCCACAATCTTCACATATTCTTAGGTATTTTTCTTCCAAGTTTGTCACTTCCATTTCAATTCAAAATGTTTCGCCTACTAACGAAAAGACATAACCTTCTAGATATGTATCAACATAACCCCAAATTTAAATCATCTATTGAATTCTCTCATAAATGCGCCCGTAATAGATGCAGCGATAGTACCATAGGTTTCAATTGTCTGAGGTAGGTTTTTTTTATTCACCTCTTCATTCGTCTTTTCCCAGGTTTGGTCACTTCTTATTAATTCAAGATAATTATAGCCTCTATTTGTCAAATTACCGATACTAAATGATAATAATTTACTTCCCATTCCACCTCTTGTAGGCTTATAATCTTTAATAAGTCCAGCTTGATACAATAGTTCACAATGGTCGCCAATAACAACCATTTCATAACCTTCTATTTTTATTCCGTGCATTACTTCTATCCCTGGCTCAAATTTATTCTCTATTTCAAATAATATTTTTCTCATTAATTCCATATCACGTTTCAAACTATTTCACCACCTTATTTACTTAAGTCGATAGTGCCTGTCACCGCAAGTCTGTTATCTTTTATCTAAGTTGTATGTGTACTTCTTTGCCAAGACTTTTTGCAACTTTTACCAGCATATCAAGAGATGGGTTATATGCTCCACTTTCAAGTCTAGAAATATTTGATTTCTTGGTTCCAACTCGTAAAGCTAATTCTTCTTGAGTTATATTTTGTTTATTCCTAGCTTCAATAATTTGCGATATAACCTCATATCGAGGTTTTAATTTCTCATACTCAGCTTTAAATTCTTCATCTTTCATAAGCTGTTCTTTCACTATATCAAATTTCACACCTGCTTTACTCATTATCACACCTTCTATCATAATCAGCTTTATATTTTCTAGCTTTTTCTAATTCTAATTCTGGAGTTTTGTCAGTTTTCTTTACAAATCCATTCAACAGTATAAAAGTATTTTGTTGATAATAAAAATAAAATATACGCGATATATCTGTTGAAAACTTAATTCGAAGTTCATAAATACCTTTATACTTACTCCCTTTTATCGGCTTCACATAAGGCTCAGTTAGAGTAGTACCATGTCTTTTTAAAAGCTCAATTTCACTAAATGCTTTAGCTCTCATCTTCGGTTGGAGTGATAATAGAAAATCAAGTACTGGAACGTTTCCATTTTCTTTTTGATAATATTCTACATCATAGTCCATTTTCAAACTTCTATAATAGTATATGCAACTTTTTCTCTTTCATGTTATCATATTTGATAACTTTTTCAATGTTTTTTATTGTTTCTTATTACTATTTATATATATTTCTAGAAGTTAAGTACCAGGGAAACCTATTTGATTTTATAAATCCTTGTTTTTATGTCGCAAAATCCAAACTTTGTACTATGCTAAATAACTCAAGTTTAATTAATAAATGAACAAATCCAGTCGCTATAACCATTCAAATTCCAACATCAAATAACTCAAGTCGATGTTGCCTGTCACCGCAAGTCCAAGTCAATGGTACCTGTCACCGTCTTAACCGTCTTACCTTACCGTCTTACCTTCCTAAATTATTAGCATATCTATTCTTTTTATTTTAAATTTTATACATTTATTTTAGATTTTCGGAGGTTTCACAGGCACCGTCAGATTATTTATTATAATTATAAAGGAATACTAAAATCATAATGACTAGTTTAATAATACTAGCTACCAGCATCCCTATAGCAAAGCCAAGCAGTCCATATAAATTATAAAAAGCAAATACACAAATTATATATATAATTAAATTAAAAAAGTTAATTACTAGCTGCCAGTTAATATGATTAAATCTAAGGATAACAGGATGAATTACTGAACTAATTACTCCAAATATAACTGTTGCGGTTGTTACAGGAATTAATTTCAATGACTCATTTGCCCATTTAGGATAGATGAATTTTAAAATAGGCTCACTAATAAACATTATTACTATATACCCTAGTGCTCCTACAATAGAAACAGAAAATAGTACTAAAAGAAAATTTTTTAATCTCATCTCTTTCATTTTAGCTAAGTAACTTAACATGACACTATTTACAGGAGTAATCGCCATTGTTATAATTTTACCTATCAGTGTTGCAGAGTAATATATAGACACAGCAGCAGGGCCTAATAGTGGAAATAATAGAAGTTTATCTGCATATGTTATCATGGATTTCATTAACACTGAAATAAAAAGTACAACACCTTTATATGACGTTCTCTTGAAAAATTTGGTTGTTGTAAAATTTTCTTTTAATAAACTAGATCTTCTGCTGATATATAGAAGGCTAAAGATTGCCCCAAAAAGATAAATTAGTTGCCAGTAGCCAAACACCAAAAATGCAATAAGGCCAACCAAATATCCCATTCCTAAAAATAGATTATTTATTAAGATTCCTTTATAGTTTATTGTAATACGAAAAGTTACAATAAGATATTCTCTTATAAGATTTAAAGCAGAAAATAAAACAACTAAAATTAAGCTAATAAAAGAAATTTTCCCTTCATAATAAACTGTTCCAACTACCATAATGATTGAGTTTATTGATACACCACTTAATAACAGGATATTAAAGTCCCCTTCAATTTCATTATCCTTATATGTATCATTTAATAGTAATCTAATATTATTAAGTACATTACCAAATGGTAAGCTAAATAAAGCAGCTAAGCTAATAAGTGTTATAGCTAAACCATATCTTTCATCACCTAAATTAGAAGCGATTATCGGTAATATAATCAATTGTAATATAACTATTGGAATTGCCGATGCAACGATACTGAATATTGAATCCGTTAACATTTTTCTTTTCATCATTAAAATAACTCCTTAGTAAACCTACTTAACTTCTGTCTTTTAAGGCATAATCTTTTAGTTCTCATGTTTTTCCAACAATTAAGTAATTAATTACTATTTACGTTATTAGCAAATTAATAAACTTACTTTTTAATAATAAGTGTCTCTTGCTAACAAACCAGGTAAGGTTATTTGTGTAGTACTTCATGCTTATCCTGTTTCTTTTCTTTCAATATATTTATCATCAATCCTAATAATATCCAAAATTTAATATCTATCAAGTATGAACTACTCACCATTAAATGAACAAACCCTAAACTTATCCATATAATTACCAGATTGTATTTAGCTCTATCTTTAATAAATAAGGATTTAATAGTAAGCAATATAATACCTAGAGAAAGAAAAAATCCCAATATAATACCAAAATCAGCTAATATTTCAAAAAAAATATTATGCACATATCCACTTGTAAACAATGGTCTATCTCCCGCGATCCCAATTCCAACAATTGGATTTCCTGTAATTTCTTTAATTATTGTTTCATAAATACGATCCCTTCCACTCAAGGAGACCTCATCACGTAAAAACAATATTAATGTTCTACTGCTTATACCAAATCTTAAAAGAAAATTATATATATTCATTATTATTTGTTCAAAAAAAATAAATGCTAATATCCCTAGCCCAAATAAACTAAAATGACCTATAGCTCTTTTGTATGTTCTCTTTGAATTTGGCCTAATAAATTTTAATAGCACAAATACAACAACACACAAAATCGCACCTCTAGAACCTAATGCCAAAATAATTATCAAGGATAGTACTGTAAATAGTAAAGTTTTGAGAGAAAGTTCATCTAATAGCTCATCTAAAAACATTATTGCCGGTAAAAGCATATAATAGGACAACGACATACTGTATACTCCAACAGATGATCTACCTAAAAATATAACCAATCCTAAAAATAAACCGAATACGAATACGATGTAACTTGCTTTTTTCATTATAGATTTTAAGACACCAAAATCCCGTATACTTAAAGCATAGATAAAGGCAGGAAGACTCGTAAAGAAAAAAGGGAACAATAAGTCAATAATATATTCTCTGTTTTCAGGAAATATTAAATAGTGCAATAAAAATATAAATACCGCTATAAGATATACTTTCAAAAATTTATTTAGGCTTCTTTTTAATGCTGTAGGTAGAGCATAAATGTATATTAAACCTACTAACCCTTTAGATAATAACTGAATTGAAGAGCCTATACTTGTAGCAATCAAATTAAAATATATGAGCACTAAGTATTGAATTGTCAAAATTACGAAAGAGGCCATTAAGGCAATACTTATTTTTCTATCATCTTCATTATTCTGAATCCTTTTTATATTATTAGACGTGCCTACTCCCATAACAATCCTACCTTCCTTACTTTGTTAATCTTAAGTTATAACCTTCATTTGAACGGCTAGTAGATAATACTCCATCTCATAAATTTAGATATTCTTTCAATAAGTACTCACTACTCTTTTCAAAATAGTAATTATATTTAATATTATTACAGTTATCTTCAATTTTTTTAATAATGTTTTTATTGTTTTTAAGCTCAATAAGTGAAGCTTTTAACTCTGATTTGTTACTTACTACAAATCCTATCTCATTTTTTTCAATAAAATCTCCAAGAGCTGTGTTTTTTGAAGCGATTATTGGTAAGCTGCATACTATGGCCTCATATAGTCTATTAGGTAGGGCAACTTTTACACCTTCTGTCTTTGTATTGTAAACAGAATATACACAGTCTACATTTTCATATAATTTTACAATTTCTTTCTCATAGTTATATGGTCCATGTAGTTTTACGAATTTTTTATCTTGAGTTATCTTTTTAATTTCATGATAACAAGGGCCTCCACCTGCGATAAAGACATCAATGTTTTCACCAATTTCTTCTACAGCTTCTATCAACATTTTAAGCTGTTCAATAAACCTAACTGATCCTATAAATCCTATAGTAAATGTACCATATGTTTTTTTATTATAATCCTTAAATACACTCCAATATGGTGCATTAGGCAAAAACATATATTTTTCTTTATCAGTAAACTTTGAGTAATATACTTCCCAAAAATATGGCGAAGTTAATATTAATTTCGATACTCTATCCATCAATTTTACTTCAATTTTTTTAAGCGTAAGCATAATGATATCTCTAATACTACGAACTTTATTCACTGTCCAATGTTTGGGTAAATCTGCAACTTCATATATTACTTTTGTTGCTTTTTTTTGAGTTCTTTTATAAAAGTTTGCTATTAGTAGCATATCTAAATTACTTACATGAATAATTGAAGGATCTTCTTTTTTTAACATCCTAAATGATTTTATAAAAAAGCGCATCCAAGGAATAATTCTTTTTATGGGTTGTCCCAGTGGGGCCTTTAGTAATATTTTTTCTACATTATGATTAGGACTAACTTCAAATGTTTCCTTTACTCTTTGTCCCCTATCCCAATATATTATCGATATATAAAAATCATTTTGTATTGTTTTTATCCTTTTTAACATTCTTGGATTTGGAATGTGTGAAAGTAGGAATGCAACTTTTTTCATTTTTTCACCTATTTCATGTTTGATTTTATTTCTTAAGTTCTGATATTACAAATCTTAACTTCCCATTTTTAGTTCTAGGAATTTCATTTATATAGTCAATATTTATATTCTCTGCCTCTCCAATCTTAGTGTGTAAATTTTTTATTAGTTGGTTTTCATCATCTTTTGAATAATCATTGCCTCTAACGATTTTAATTGTTATTTCTCCAATTTTCTTTTGAATAATCTGTGATTCTGAAATATTTGATACACCATTCAAAATATGTGCAAGCCTACCCACTTTAGTTCCATTTGAAAGCACTATATAATCATCACTTCTACCATCTATAGAATTAATTTGCCTACCCTCGCTAGTTTCTATAAAGTCTACAACATCACCAATCTCATATCTTACGAATGGCATTGCATAGTTGTTCAAAGAAGTGCCTACCACTTTATAGTTTTGAAGATTGGAATCATATATAAACTCTACAGCGGAAAAGTCCTCATCTACAAAAATTTGATGATTACAATCCTCAGAAAAAATTGCTACATTTTCTGCTTGTCCATAATGTTGATATGGCACAACTCCAAAAGCACTATGAATCATATCCTTTTGTAAATCCATTAAGTTTTCTGATCCTGTAGTAATAAATTTAACCTTACTTTTTAACTTTATATTGTTTTCAATCATATATTGTGCAATTAAACTAATTGCAGAAGGGTAACTGTGAATCCATTCTATTTTTTTCTTTTCTATCTCAGAAATATAACTTTCGATATTCTTGTCATTTAGATGGTAAACACTAAAATATATCAGATTTCCTGGTATATTATACCTCCAAAAAGGTGGTTTGTTTTGATTTAAAGGAACGATATTTTGTCCTCCAAAAGTAGCATTATGTTCTCCAAATTCTATACCAATATTATTTCTTGCTCTCCAAAAAGTTGCAAACTGTTCATGTATTGCTTCGCTAGTAGTGTGAAAAGTTAATCCCGATCCAGTTGTTCCACTTGTACTTCTTTTAATCATTTTCTTTTTATCTAAATCACTTGATATTAAATCTTTAAAATTACCTTTTACCATATCTTTTGTTAGGATTGGTATTACCTTTAAATCATCTAACGTATTTATTGAATTTGGATTTATGCCATACTCATCAAATATTTCTCTATAATATGGAACTGATTGATAACAATATTTAATCATCTTTTGTAATCTTTTATCTCGAAATTCACATTTTTGCCCATAAGACCAATTATTTCGTTGATTATAACCTTTTAGTATTCTATTAAATTCAGAATTATATCTATTCACCTTGATTCTTTTGCCTTCAAAAGAACAAGCTAAGTTTTGAGCAAAGATAGGTAATGTATTGTATATCTTCATCAAATTCATATGGCATCTACCTTGTTACCGTTGCTTAAAATATCTGCTATCCTCTTACTAGCAAATCCATCTCCATAGGGATTGCTTGCCTTACTCATTTTCTCGTACTCACTTTTATCCTCTAACAATTGCTTAAATGTCTTGTATATAACCTCTTCATCCGTCCCCACAAGTTTTAGTGTACCAGCAGCTATTCCTTCAGGTCTTTCTGTTGTATCTCTCATTACAAGAACTGGCTTACCTAAACTAGGAGCCTCTTCTTGAATTCCACCACTATCAGTTAAGATTAAATAGGACTTTGAAAGAAAGTTATGAAAGTCTAATACTTCTAGGGGTTCAATAATTCTAATCCTATCACATTGACCAAGAATCTCATTGGCTGTTTCCCTTACAAGTGGATTCATATGGATAGGATAAACTGCCTTTATATCTGGATGCTCATCTATAATTCTCTTAATTGCCTTAAACATATGCTTCATTGGTTCACCAAGATTTTCTCTTCTATGAGCAGTTATCATAATCAATCTACTATCTGAAGCCCATTCTAACTGTTCGTGAGTATAATCTTCTCTAACTGTTGTCTTAAGAGCATCAATAGCGGTATTGCCTGTTACATAAATTGAAGATACATCTTTTCTCTCTCTAATAAGGTTATTTTTTGACGTTTCAGTAGGTGCAAAATTATATTTTGCTACAATTCCAACTGCCTGGCGATTAAATTCCTCGGGATATGGAGAGTATATGTTATAAGTCCTAAGTCCTGCTTCAACATGTCCAACTGGAATTTGTAAATAAAAACATGCCAAAGCCATCACAAATGTTGTTGAAGTATCTCCATGAACCAAAACTACATCTGGTTTTACTTCTTCTAAAACATTCTTCATTTTCTCTAAAATATTTATTGTAACATCAAATAGAGTTTGTTTATCTCTCATAATTGAAAGGTCATAATCTGGAACTACATGGAAAGCTTCTAATACCTGATCTAGCATTTGCCTATGTTGGCCTGTTACGCAAACTATTGTATCTAAACATTCTCTAGTTTTTAATTCTTTAACCAAAGGGCACATCTTTATTGCTTCTGGCCTTGTACCAGAGACTACCATAATCTTTTTCTTCATTTATACCAACCTACTTTATCTTATAATTTATACACACCATCGAAAGTACATATATTCTTCGTATCTAAAATAAGCTTATCCTTAATAAGGCCCATATTATTTTTTATATGATCGTGTCCTACCATAATGACAAGGATTTCTATTTCATTAATAAAATCTTCAAAGTTCTTGAATTGATGATCCACAATTCTTTCTTTAACAAATGGGTCAAATACCTTAACTCCAAAAGCCAAGTGCTCATCCATTCTTTCTAATAATTGAAGCGTAGGACTCTCTCTCGTATCATCAACATTTTCTTTATATGCTAGCCCATATAGACCAACCTTAGAAATATCATGTATATCATGTTCTCTCATTATTGATCTTATTCTTGACAGAACATGTTTTGGCATAGAATCATTAATCTTTCTAGCTGTTAATATTAGGTTTGTTAAATCAGGATAGTCTCCAACTAAAAACCACGGATCAACTGAAATGCAATGCCCCCCAACTCCTGGTCCAGGTTGCAGTATATTAACACGAGGATGCATATTAGCTATTCTGATAATCTCATACACATCCATATTATCAGTTCTACAGATTTTAGCTAACTCGTTAGCAAAAGCAATGTTAATATCTCTGTATGTATTTTCAACAACCTTTGACATTTCAGCAGACCTAATGTCTGTTACAACAATTTCTGACTTACAGAAAATTGAATACAGTTCTTTTACTTTTTGACCTACTTCAAGTTCATCAGCACCTATAGTTCTCGAATTATGTTCTAATTCATAAATCATATTTCCTGGTATAATTCTTTCCGGCGCATGTACAAGATGTACATCTTCACCTAGTACATAGCCTTTCTTTTCTATTTCTGGGCGAACATACTTATCTATTGTGCCAGGAGATACTGTAGATTCAATAATTAATATAGCACCTTTTTCGCATACTTCTAGGACACTATGTGCTGCTGAAATTACATAAGTAGGATTGAGTTTTTTACTGTTCTTAATATATGGAGTCGGAACTGAAATGATATAAGTATTTGTTTTTTTGTATTCAGTAGAAAATTCTATACCATTTACAACGGCTTCTTTAAATAGCTCATCCAACCCTTCCTCTTCAAAAGTAAGTTTTCCATTTTGTAATGAATGAATTAACTTTTCATTATAATCTGTACCTACTACCTTTACACCACTTTTAGCAAACATTAATGCTGTTGGTAACCCTATGTATCCTTGTCCTATAACGTTAATCATTTTCATACCTTCCCTTCAACTATGCAATTAAAACAATTTTAATTTTATTGCTGTTATTATTACTTTTATTAAAAATAATTTGATTCACTTTTTCTTTTTTCAAGTAATACAAACTTCTGTAGCTTTGTCTTATATCAATAACATCTTCTGTAAAAATCTTAGCAATTAAACAACCATCATATAATATATCTAATCCATATTCTTTTTTTTCAGCTTCACAGGGAGTGTGTAGTAAGACTTCATAATTTTCGAAATCCCCTATCAC
Source organism: Sedimentibacter sp. (assembly GCA_032006665.1). Classification (GTDB taxonomy): domain Bacteria; phylum Bacillota; class Clostridia; order Tissierellales; family Sedimentibacteraceae; genus Sedimentibacter. Next base: position 79,157 of record DALZMP010000017.1, on the reverse strand, counting down.
CTCATCTTCAATGATATATCCATCAATATCTTTTTTGATTTCTCTTATATGAGAATAACCATTTTTAGATATCATGGTTCCCTTGAAATGCTTGTCATTAAATTCAATGTCCTTAGCTTGGGTCCAATCATAAATCAAAAATGGACCATGTTTATTCATTTGTTCTTTCTTATCTACAATTACTGTATTATGAGCCGCAGTTAAAGCCATTTTCTTTCCAATATCTGTAGCATAAGAATAAGTGCCGCTATCACATAAAATGTTTACTCCATTATGCCATAAATCTATATGCATCTGATCCATCTGTGCCGGCCTTGTTTTAAAATCTTGTAAAACAATCATAAGAAATCCGTTATTATGTATAAATGAGTAAAATCCTGATTCTTTAAATCCAATTGATTCTCTAGCTATTTTAGAAAATGAAAATTCATTAAGCTTTTTAATTGAAAACCATAATACCTCTTCATCATAAATACCTGTTTCGTACAATCGCTCCTCGTGTGTAAGAGTATATATAGTGTTTAGTACTGATCTAAAATCTCGATAATTACAAGCAGTTACAGGAAATATAAGTGCTCCATCATTCGAACCATAGTTAGGGACATCTCCTGTCGAATCTTGTAGTTGATACATCAATAAAGCACTTTTTTTAATTAAATCTAGACTATGTTCTGAAAGGTAAAGCCCTGTTTTATCACTTATTTTTAATACAAACTCCATAATTTGGAGTGCAAAGCGTTGATAATTAAATGAATATTGAATGTATCCTCCATCTTTCATGAATTGATTTTCTATTTCGTTATTCATTAAGTGATAAGACTTTTTTAATGCAACCTTATCACCACTGCACCAAGCACCTATTATCAATCCTGTAATTTCAGAAAGTGTGTGATTATTCTTGATGCATTTGTGGGCATAAAAGAAGTTAGATAATACTTTTTTATAACTTCCTTTTACAAGTTCCTTTAAATTTACTTCATCATAGTTTTTTGTTAATCCATAAGTTCTAAAAACAGAATATACCATAAGGGTATTAATCATTCTCAATGTTGCTTCCTGGCCACATTTGTAATTAGCACCATATGAGTACGGATTCTCTTTCAACCAATTGTATAGCTGCTGTGAAAAAGCGTTATAGTATTTCTTATCTTTAGTAATCATATAAGCTCTGGCGAAGTAGAAAAAATGTGTGAATCTTGATGCTTCCCAAACAGCTTTAATATCCCCTCTAGTAGAATCAAAATCCGGAATTCTATACCACTTAATATTATTATCAACTTCAACGCCTGTAATAGGATTGAGATGCCAATTAAATGGATTACCATAGTCTAATTCTATTGATGAGAATGCTTGAATTTTTCCTTCTATTGCCTTATCAGCAACTTGAATAATTTTCATCTTATCTACATCAGATATTTTTATTAAGAAACTTTCTATTTCGGCAATATCAATATCAAATATATCAACTCGCTTTATATTTACTTTTTTTTCAAATAGAGATTCAGTAGCAGGTAATGCCCTCATCAATTTTAACTTAGCTGAATACAGCGAACGGTTAAAAAACCAAGACATACCATATTCAGTTAAAAGTGATTTAATCATGATTCCACCTCTGCTAATCTATTTTATTTATAACATCAATCAATTTCTCAGTAAGAACCTTAAAATCAAAATCTTCAGCACCTTTTTTAGCGTTAGTCCCAAGTATTTTGTACTCTTCTAAAGGCATACTTTTTATTTCTAATATAGTATTTGCTAACTCTTGAGGTGTACTATTTTCTAATTCTAATCCGCATTTATACTTATTAATTATAGAATATCCCATCTTAACTGTAGAAATAATTGGCTTGCCAGAAGCCATATACTCAAACAGTTTATTAGAGCTATTACCTCTTGCCCAGTTGTATTGTGTATCGGAGTAATTCAAAATATTTACAGATGACTTGCTTAAAATATAAGGTATGAACTGTTTATTTACAAAGCCCTTAATTTTAACATTAATTAAATCCTCATCTGTAATTCTTTCTTCAAGCATTTCTTTTTGGTTACCATCACCATAGATTAAGAATTGAATGTCTTTAATATCTTTTAGGAGTTTTGCAGCATCTAAAATATTTCCAATATTATTAACCGGCCTAATTGCTCCTACATACACGACATTAAATTTACTAGATTCTAAATCACCATCATCAATAATCTTTTCTTTTATAGACTTATTAAACACCTCTAAGTCAACACCATTGTTTATGTAATAAGCTTTACCTAAATCGATATCTCCACCTTGCTTTATGTCCCATTTTTTTTCTTTAATATAATCCGTATCACCTTCTTTAGTAAATACTAAAGCATCTGCCCTTTTATAAATCCAATGCTCTCCTGCCACTAGGATCTTACCTAACAAGCTATTCTCTCTAGCTTTATTAAAAGAAAAAATGGCTTCAGGCCATAAATCACGGATTTCACAGATACATGGAACATTCATTTTCTTAGCAATCTGTATACCAGCTACCATGGTTAGAGGATGAACGCTTGATGCAACAATTACATCTGGCTTCCCTTTTTCCTTTGCATACTGCTTTGCTACTGAAAATAGATTCAAGTAAAATAACCCCATATTTTTTACCCTATCCAATCCATTACCTAATGCGGTAGTCGTTTTAACAAATACGAAAGGAACATTATTCTTTATATCTATAGCAAAATTTTTCTTTCCAGTATTTATAAATTCAGATTTGTTATGATAAGTATTAGCACAAAATACAGCGGTATCATAACCTTTATTTATTAAATTTTGCGCAAACCAATAATGTCTACCACCTTGATTCTTATACATTTCAGTCGCATAATGATTCCATAACCATATCCTTTTCTTCAACTTGTACACCTCAATTTTGCACTAATATTAAATTTCCGTAAGTTCCTACCTCAGTTATATCCTTATCTACCACAGAACTTATGCTTACTACAATAACCGATAATTCTTTTATTATTGCTTACCACACTTACTTTATCAACTTCACCATATATGCCTTATATATACCGGGTGAAATATGAAAAAACATCTAGAACTTTCATAGACTATTACGTAATTCAACCATTACCCGGCTTGATGCAATAATAAATTATACTCTTTTCTTCATAGTCAATGCTGTTCATTATATTTTATTACCCTAGCAGGACTCCCAACAGCTGTACATTCCTTAGGCAATTCTTTCACCACAACTGCACCAGCACCAACAATAGTACCTTCTCCCACTCTCAATCCTTGAATAATCTGACTTCCTGTCCCCATTTCAACAGATTCTTCTAGTATCGTATTTCCTGATATGTTGACACCTGGATATATTGTAACAAAATCCCTAAGGACAACATCATGTCCAATTGTACAATCCAGATTGACAATGACATGGGTACCAATTTCGATATCAACAGTTATTATATTGCCTGCACAAATAATTGAGCCCTCACCTATTCTAACTCTATCTGATATAATTGCATTTGGATCAATTAGAGTTGCAAATCTAACTCCATTTAATTTTTCAATTACGTTTTTTCTTATTTTTGCAGATCCTATAGCACATACTGCATAAACATTTTTTTTATTTTGGTTTAGCCAATCACAACTGCCTAAAACTGGGTATCCACCAACTAAGCTGCCGTGCAATTTTTCATTATCATCAATAAAACCAATAAGATTCCAATTCGGATTAACAGCATTAAATCTTTCTATCAACCAAGCAACTTCACGACCAAAGCCGCCTACGCCAATAATCACTAATTTCTTCACAATAGCCCTCCCTATGGTTTATCTTAACACTTGCCACTTCCAGTAAATGGTTCCATCGTAACAGCAGTCTCCGAACTAATACCTTCCCTAACAAAAACCTTCTTCACCGTCAAAAAAATAATCTTCCAATCCAAAACAAAACTCACACTATCCACATACTCAACATCCAATGCAAACTTATCTTCCCAACTTATAGCATTCCTACCATTAACCTGTGCCCATCCTGACAACCCTGGTCTCACATCATGACGGCGTTTCTGCTGCTCATCATACAAAGGAAGATACTGAACCAATAACGGCCTAGGCCCCACAATACTCATATTCCCTTTAAGAATATTAAAGAGTTCAGGAAGCTCATCCAAACTAGTACTCCTCAAAAACCTACTAAACCTAGTAAGCCTAACACTATCAGGCAACAACTTCCCAAACTTATCCCTCTCATCCGTCATAGTCCTAAACTTATACAAAGTAAAAATCTTCTCATTAAGACCTGGCCTTTTCTGTTTAAAAATAACCGGACTTCCTAATTTCGTTCTAACTAATATTGCAACAATTAATAAAACAGGACTAAGAATTATAATCGCAATCAAAGACAATATAAAATCCATGGGTCTTTTTATAAATCTCTTATATATACCATTCTTAGGCTCTACAACTTGTTTAGCTTCAGTTTGCATAATTATTTCCACAACCCCTTAATAACATCACATACTCTATTTAAATCTTCATCAATCATCTTTGTATCACTTGGCAAGCAAACACCACTCTCAAATATCTTCTCAGAAACTCCTTCACCGATGAAGTCGTATCCCTTAAATACAGGCTGCATATGCATTGGCTTCCAGATAGGTCTACTTTCAACATTCTCTCTCTCTAAAGCTTCCATAATATCTAGTGGCTTTATATCGCCATTTAAAGTTATACATGATAACCAATAATTAGGCTCATTCCACTCATTAACAGGCATGAACTTTACTCCTTCAAGCCCACCAAGCTCTCTCTTATATAACTCAAATATATACTTCTTCTTAGCAACTCTTTGATCTAACACCTTAAGTTGTCCTCTACCAATACCAGCTACAATATTACTCATTCTATAGTTGTAACCAATCTCAGTATGTTGATAATATCTTGCCTTGTCTCTAGCCTGAGTAGCCCAAAATCTTACCTTTGCAATTCTCTCCTCATTATTAGAAACTAACATTCCTCCACCAGAAGTGGTAATAATCTTATTCCCATTAAAAGAGAAGGTACCATAATCACCAAAGGTTCCTGTATATTTGCCTTTATAGGTTGTCCCAAGTGACTCCGCAGCATCTTCTATTAAAGTTACATTATGCTTCTTACATAACTCTACAATAGGATCCATATCTGCAGAAAGGCCATATAAGTGAACAACTAGCACAGCCTTTACTTCAGGGTACCTTTCAAAAGCTGCTTCTAATGCTCCTAGATCCATATTCCAAGTTTCAAAATTACTATCTATAAAAACCGGAGTTGCATTTTGATATATGATTGGGTTAGCTGTAGCAGAGAAAGTTAAGTCCTGGCAAAATACAATGTCACCTTGTCCAACTCCTGCAGCCTTCAAAGCCATTTGTATAGCAGCAGTCCCTGCACTTAATGCAGCTGCATGTTTTGCTCCAACTTTAGCTGCAAGCTCTTCTTCAAATCCATTTACATTCGAACCAAGTGGTGCAATCCAATTAGTATCAAAAGCTTCCTTAATATATTCTTGTTCATATCCTTCATCGCTCATATGTGGTGATGAAATCCAAATCTTCTCTAACATGATAATCCCCCTTACTAAAATCTATATAATATATGTAAAATTTATTGAAATCTATATAACACAGATAATTCCAATGCTTTCAGCCTTTTCGCTGATTGAATGGTTAACTTTGTAACCATCCTGTAATAATCCAACTACATCCTCAACCTATAGTTCCCTTGCAATTACTACATTTGCTGGCTTGTTATTCTTTTCCGATACTCACGTCGCCAATACCATTCAATCGTAGCGCTACAAATAAGGAACAGTTTCATTATCATTATCAACTTACACTTAACATTTTCATCAATATAACTTATTTCTCCACCGCTAAATAAAGCATATCAGGACCAAATTTACTTTAAAATTGATATAATGTAGTTAAAACAGTCAAGCTATACTTTCTGAACATTTTTCATTTATAGTCTTTTTATATGTCGGCACTAATCTTTCTATCAATAATACTATTCTATCAATATCAACATGATATGCTGCTTGTTCTAACTCCTTTATTAACTCAAACAGTTCATGCTCATCAAATTCTGTTGGTCTTTCTATAAATATCTTATCTATATTAGTTTTTATCTGATTTTTATCTTTACTTATTAATAATTCTTCATATAGTTTTTCACCTGGTCGAAGTCCTGTATATTGTATATCTATATCTACCTCAGGCTCAAACCCTGACAGTCTAATTAAATTATACGCCAAGTCTTTAATTTTAACAGGTTCACCCATATCCAGTACAAATATTTCTCCGCCTTTTGCAATTGATGATGCTCTCATAACTAATTGGACTGCTTCTGGTATTGTCATAAAATACCTAGTTATGTTTTCGTGAGTTACTGTAACAGGACCGCCTTCTTTAATTTGCTCTTTGAATAATGGAATTACTGAGCCATTGCTTCCCAATACATTACCAAAACGAACTGCTACATACTCTGTTTTGCTATGTCTATTATATGACTGAATAATCATTTCTGCTATACGTTTTGTAGCACCCATAACACTAGTGGGATTTACTGCTTTATCTGTGGATATAAGGACAAATTTTTCTATATTGTATTCATGAGCTGATTGCACTACATTGTATGTGCCTATGACATTATTTTTTATTGCTTCCTCTGGATTTTTCTCCATGAGAGGAACATGCTTATGTGCAGCAGCATGAAATACCAAATCAATATCTTTATAAGCAAATAGTTTGTCTATTTTATTTTTATCTCTTACAGAAGCTATTTCAACTTCCATATCTAAACTACTGCCATATATTCTAATTAACTCCTGTTGTATATTATAAGCATTGTTTTCATAAATGTCTAGGATTATTATTTTTTTAGGCTCATATGAAGAAATCTGTCTACAAAGCTCTGAACCTATAGAGCCTCCTCCACCTGTAACTAATACTGTTTTACCTTGTATATATTCTTTAGTTAGTGTGCAATCTAATGAAACAGGATCTCTTCCAAGCAAATCTTCAACTTGCACATCTCTTAATTTACCTAAAATATTGTTATTATTCGTCAAAAGGCTATATACTTCAGGTAAAATCTTGAGCTTGCATTTAGTATTCGCACATATATCTAATATTCGTTTCTTATTTTCTTTATCCAATGATGGAATAGAAAGAATTATTTCTTCCACTTCATATTTTTTTACCATAGTCGGTATCATATCAGTTAATGAAACCACAGGTACAGAATTAATATTTCTGCCTATTTTTATTTTATCATCATCCACTATACATTTGACAAGATAATTATTAGGATTATTTCTATTTATTTCATTTAACATTGCTACGGTAGCCTGTCCTGCTCCAACTATCATTATATTAGTATAATGACTTAATTTTTTAGTATTTTTATCCCCTATAATAAGCAGAGCTCTATACACTACCCTAATAGCCATAGTACAAAAACTTGTTACTAAAAACGCAACTATATATACATAATATCTAACAAATATATTAAAAGACTTAGTAATTATTAAGAATAATAAATTCGCCATAGCAGAAGCCTGTAAACACTTAAAAATATCTTGGATACCTGCATATCTCCATATATTTTTATATACACCCATTACTACAAATGTTGCCATATATATAATGGTATAGATTGGCCAAGTACTTTCAAACCATTGTATTTTTTCTGGATGTATCCCGCTTATTATATGTGGTGACAGATATGAAACTACTGCAATAAATGTATCTATAAGGATTAGTATATACTTACGATATTTATTTAATAATTTAAATATATTGTTATATATATTTGACATTTTTGCCCCCTATTGAATTTAAACTATGCTTCTGTTTTTAAGCCTAAAGTTAATACTAATACCCAACCCTAATACAATCCAGAAAACAGGTGCTACACTAACTACGCTGTCATTGAATATACCAGCTGACAAATATCCTATAACACCAACTAAACATGAAGCTCCTACATATTTATCAAGTGAATCGTAGTTTGTTTTGCTGTATAATTTTAAGCTGCTAATAATATATATACCAAATGCAACTAATAATAATAATAAGGACAACACTCCTGTGTTTGTTGCTATTTGTAAATATAGATTATGTGGTTTGTCTACTACGGTATTTAAATCGCCTAATGCATAAGATTTGATTATAAAATCATCCTGCGGAAATGCTATTGGATAATTATCTGGTCCCGAACCATAAATAGTATATCTTTTAAGTAAAGGTATCGTTCTACTCCAAATATATCCTCTACTTGATGCAAGTTTCTCTAAGCCAGAAAATGATTTTATAGATTCTGCTACTATAGGTTCTGTTATTCTACCACCAGATCCTAAAAGCTTAACCCCGTCGTTTGTAAAGTAAAAGTTAATAATCTTACTTGCTCTTGTTACAGTAACTCCTGGATAATTTTTAGCTATAGCAATTTTATATCCTTTATATTTTTTATCATTTATAGTTATTTCGTTGCCTTTAGATGTTATTGGTAACTCATTATTATTTTCGTCAAGGAAAAACAATTTATCTTCATCAATCCTAAAATTTAGAGTTTCTTTAGTCGTTTTTATTGAAAAACTGTCTTTACCTAAAATTATATCTTTAATTTTAAAAGCTTTTTCATTGTTAGCTTTAATTGTCTCTATCTGTTCTTTTACATTAAATACTTTTAATCTACTAAATATTTTACCTTCTGAGACATTATTAAGCCCCACTAAAACAAGCGCAAAAACCAATAACAACCCTGCAAATCCCATCCAATACTTCATAATTACTTTTCTAAATAGCCATAGTGCAAATATAAGTGAAACAGCAACTCCCAAATACCCAGCTCTAGAGTTACACCCGATCCAAACAAATATCATAAGCACAACAGCTAAGCCGGACACTATTCTTTGTTTTGTAGTCTTCAAACCCAACAAAATTCCAATCGACAACGGCAACATCAACGTAGCAAAGCTACCTACAAAGTTTGTGTTAAACAATGTACCATATATTGTCTTTGGACCAAATGAGAAATCAAGGTTATCAACCTTTATATTGCCGGGAACTATTAAGCTCTTTCCAAATTCTGTTTGAAAGAAGTCATGTCCAAAGTATTGCCCTACTCCAAGTATTCCTTCTACTATCATTAGAAATAAGAATGCCTTTATAAATAAACGCACATCTCTTTCGTTGTTTACAAAATTAATTGTTAGGAATGTAAGCAGCACATAGCTTATCAGTACAAACATACCTTGTTCCATATCTACGAAACCCCAGAGAGCTGTGGGCTTGTCTATAGCAAAGATTGTTGATACTATTACAAATAATGCATAAATGCCAAGTGGTATATAGTATTGCTTTAAATTTTTAAATGGCATTTTTTTATTCATGAGCTGCACTATATATATAATCATTGAAATTGCAGTGAGTATTACTACCCATCTGGATTTCCAATAACTGAAAAAATCTAAATATTGTTGTTGACCCGTCCAATACAGAGACTGTGTTGTTCCTGTTAGGTCTATATATTTAGCATATGTGATAAGTGGTACAACCCCTGCGATTAGCAGTAATGGTATGAACCATGATATCGGTAGTTTCCTGTATTCATACTCTAATGAAGCTGGTATTCTTTTTTTTGAATCTATATTATCCTTAACTTTTGAATTAGTTTTGTCCCTCACTTGAATCCGTTGCCAAAACCTTATAAGACCCTATAAAGTTCGTTTAATTCCCTGTTCAACGTGTCCGATTTTGCTATAAAGCTACTTTCGTTTGATATAACACTCCGAGGGCTTAAATTCCCATACAACGCATGGTACATATTAGCAGTATCTTTTATGTGATTAGACTGCTAATTCATATCTTGATAAATTGATGCTTGCATTATAATCTCTGTCTATAACACAACCACATTCTTCACAGATATATGTCCTTTCTGATAATGAAAGCTTTAATTTTATATGACCACACTCACTACAAATCTTTGATGATGGATACCATTTATCAGCTTCTACAAATTCAATTCCATTGAACCTACATTTATATTGCATTTGTTTTTTTAACTCATATAACCCTTGTTGTGCTATAGCTTTTGATAAATGCTTATTTTTCATCATACCTTTAATATTAAGTGTTTCCATTATAACTCTTGATGGCTTGGCTTTCACTATCATATTCGTTGCTTGGTGATTATGATTACTTCTTATATTTGTTAATTTTCTATGAAGTAATTTAATCTGCTTTTCAAGTTTTTTAATATTCTCGGTTTTGACATACTCCTTTCCCTTTTTATTTTTTTCATATTTTCTTGAACATTGTCTTTGTTTTCTTTTCAAAATCTTTTTTAGATTTTTAACTTTTTTTGTTTTATTAATATTTTTAAAAGTCATTCCATTGGAGCATGTAGCAAGATTTTTGATTCCAACATCAATTCCTATAATCTCATTCGTTAATTCCACTTCTGGTGACTCTTTTTCTATACCTATTGATATAAACCAATACTTGCCGTCAAAACTTATTCTTGGGTTCGTATATTTGCAATTCATAGGTATTGAATTTTTCTTTACAGTTACCCAACCGACCTTTTCAATTAATACAGAACTTTCTTTAACTTTAAGCTTTGCTGTATCATTATAGAAAGATGGTTTAGACCTTCTTCGACTCTTGAACTTTGGTTTATCTGCTAACCCTTTGAAAAACTTTTTATATGCTTCGCAACCATCTTTAACAGCTTGTTTAGAAACATTATTAGATACTTCATTTAGCCATTTAAGTTCTGCTTTCTTCAAGATAGTCAATTCTTTTCTTAAATCGTTATCAGATATAAATTTGCCACCATTTTTGTAGTTTTCTTCTTGTTTTGCCAAAGTCCAGTTATATATAAATCTTGTAGTTCCAACAGATTGCCACAATTTTTGTTCCTGCTCTTTTGTTGGTGATAATCTAACTTTCTTCCCCAATATCACTTTCCAACAACTCCTTAATCATTTTCTTCGCTTTATTGGCTCTTTTGCCTTGAAGTCTACAACTAAAAATGTAACAATTTGAATTAAATCTTCAACTAATTCCTGCTCTCCTGTTTTTTCTGTATTGTCTATATACCCTGTTGGAGCAACATGATGTGGTTTAAACAAATCTTTCTTATCCCACTCTCTTAATGTTTGAGAGTTCTTACCTATTAGTTTTGAAAACTCTCCGATAGAATAGTATTTCATATGCTCACCTCTCTTTAATTAACTCTACCACAAACATTGTTTAAATTAAAGAGTTTTATACATACTACTACAAAGTTTTGTTAGCAGTTACTTATCCTCCGAAGTCTTCATATATATCATGTGATATATCGTTCTATAGTATTTTAACACCAAATGTTGTATCATGCAATGTAAAATTTGCAAATATAAATGGTTTTTATTTGTAAAATACTCATAATTCATAAGAATTAGTCATTAATTGCAATGATTTTATAATTATTTATAAAAAAATAAAACAAAATTCTTCAACTGCATTTTAGAATTTATGTTTTATTTGACATTGTTATAGAATAACACTTTTTAATTTTCTGAATTTCCCCAAATATATTCTTTCAGCAGTTCCCTGTTTCCTGATAAATCAGGTAATAATACTGACATTTCATTAACTCTGGCTATTTCAAATTGTCCATCTGCAGGTATACGATATGTTTCTACTTCCGTTATTCCCAGGGAAATAATTTTCGTTATATAACCAATAATTTCAGAGTTGGATAAGTCCGTAGTTATTAATGGAAATATCTGACCTGCAAGACCTAAAATAGTTGGGAGGCTTGAATCTTTCATTTCATTAAATACTGCTGACAGCACCTCCCTCTGACGCTCGGTTCTTTCGTAATCATCATTTCCTACGTAGCGAATTCTGGAATATTTCAAAGCGATATCTCCTGTCATATGGCATATACCTGCTGAAAGGTTCCAGTCCGTGTTTGCATTTAGATATTCTGCTTCTTCTTCGTTTATATAAATGTCTATTCCGTCAATTTTATCTATTATTTTTGTAAATTGTTCAAAATCTACTTCTATATTTCCATCAATAGGAATAAGAAAGTTTTTTTCTATAGTGTCATCTAACAGCTCCATACCGCCTAATGCATATGCAGCATTAATTTTGTTATCATTGTGACCAGGAATTTGAACATACATATCTCTCATGAGTGATGTGAATTTTATTGTATTTTCGCGTTTGTTAATGGAAGCAATAATCATCGAATCTGATCTTGCAATATTTTCGTCAGGTCTGCGGTCCTGACCAATTAATAATATATTTACAACTTCTTTATTTGCAATTACATTTTCATCGTCATCCCACACTATATCATTTAACTCTGATTCATTTGCATCATTATTATTTGCTGAATTTAATTCATGTGCTTCTTCCGTCGATGGTGTTTTCTCTGTTTCTGATGAACGTTTAATTTTATTTATCTTAGCATTTACGAATGAATAGCCTATTAAAATGATAATCAATATTGATATTGCAGTTCCTATTAATATTTTAGACCATAAGGGAAGTTTTTTTATATTTTGCATTTATTTAGATTTCTCCTCTTTGTTTGTTAAATGATAATACACTATATTAACATTATATACAATAATATTATTTTGATGTACTAAAATCAAGATGGTATATATTTTTGATTTTACTTAACTTTTAAATAAAAAAATATAAATTACCTAATAAAAATGACAAAAAAAGGAGACATATATGAACGTCTCTGATTCCATATTAAATTCAAATATACATCTAATAATAACCATAATACCCCTTATTACGTTTATCCATAGGTGATTTATTCAATATTGTACCTATTATATTTGCATTTATATGTTTTAAGTTGTTTATTGATTTCTTTGCAATTTCCTTTTCTGTTTGAGAATAAGATACAATTAGAATTACGGCATCAACATATGTTGCTATTGTTATTGGATCACTTATAATAGCTATAGGTGGTGTGTCAACAAATACATAGTCATAGTGTGATGATAATTCTTTTAACAAATCTCTAATAGCTTTGGAACTAATTATTTCTGCCGGATTTGCTACAATACTGCCGGAAGTAATTACATCCAAACCCTGGATAACATTAGTTGTATATTTTTTATAATCATCTTTATTCAAAAGCAAATCCGTTAATCCATATTTATTTGATATCATGAATTGCTTATGAATTGTTGGTTTACGAAGATCCAAATCAAGCAGTAATACCTTTTTATTGGAATCAGTCATGAAACTGGCAAGGTTTGCTACGGTTGTAGTTTTGCCCTCTCCTGCTAAGGTACTTGTTACCATTATAGATTTTATATCATTGTCTATATTGGCGAATTCTATATTTGCCACAACTTTTCTATAGGATTCTGTTACTATCCCATGATGATCTTTTACTATATAACCTTCCATAAACTCCCCCAAAAATTATTTTAAATATTTGCCATATAATGTTTTTTCATCTTGTTTATTAGTATATCACCCTATAATAATATCTCGCAATAAACAAGCATAAATTATCAATAGTTTTTGGGACAGCATGCTCACAAAATGTCGGATTTTATATTTTGTGTTATGAGCAAAAAAAGAAGCGCACATTGCGCTCAAATTAATTATTTTTTATTATATAAACTTAAATAATATGCTTTTTTTAATTCTTTTTCATTTTCGTATGCTTCTTCGAGTATGCTGACTATTTCAGTATCACCATTTAATTCTTTTAATTGTTTTTTTAATGTTGAAAGGGCTGTTTCAACTTCACGGTCACATTTTTGTTCCATTTCTGCAATATAGTTAATATTCTTTGTTACTATTTCTTTTTTGCTTTTAGCATTTTGCTTTTCTTTAGGCAACTTAGAATATTCATTAATTACTTCCCTTTCTAATTCTCCTAATTTAGAAACATACTTTGCTTTTAATGCGTACATCTTGCTTACTCCAACACTTATGGCATCATCAATTGCTTTAGAATTATCCGCTCCTTCAATAGAAGTATTATCGACATTCTTATTTTGGTCAGGATTATTACTTTGCTCAGTTTTTTGGTCATTATTTTCTTTCATTACATCAATTGGCAGTTTGTATTTATCAGAGATTTCTTCAATGGTCATTCCTCCATTAAAAAGTTTCTCTTCATCCTCGGCAGATATATCATTAATTGCAGCAGATGTATATTTTTCCACTTGAGTTTTCAATTCTTCTCTTTTAGTATCTAGCTGCAAAGCTAAATCATCAGATGAATACTTCATGCCATTAATAAGCGCAGAAATATTATCACGCTGCCAAAATGCTAATGCACCTGCAATTATAACTACTATTAATAAAAGTGTAAGCAGTATCTTTACTAATTTTTTCATATTATATCCTTTTAATAGTTTAATTCCTTTGTTAATTCATTCAATACACAGCATATTAACTAGTTTGATAATTATTAATCAATGTCAACATCTGGGAAAAAGAAGTCTTTTAACTCTAGTAAATCTTTAGTAGAATTTTGAAGTTGAATTTGATATTTTAATTCATCTTTTTCATCAGAAGACAATTTTTTATATTTCTCATATGCATCGTCTGCTGCTGATTCATAATCATAAGTATTATCATTTTGATACGCTTCCATATTGCTTATGATATCATTTACTATTTCTTTTTGTGCTTCTGATGTAAGATTAGGAATTACACCTTTTTCCAATCTTCTGGTAACCGTATCCATTGTGGTGTTTAATTCATCATCAGTTAAACCTTCATCAGTATTACCAGTTGAACCGCCGCCTGATGGTGTTTCTACTTCAGGTTCTTCTTCAATTATTAAAAACTTTGCCAATGCATCACATACTTCAGCTCTGGTTGCTTTTTCAGTAGCTCTAAAATTGTTATTTTCATCCAGTGCCATAACTCTGTTAGTTACAATTTTATTAACATATTCTACTGCCCACGGTGATACTTCATCAGCTACGGCATTATCATATGGTAGTTCTACAAAAATATTTATAGAATCTAAAATTTTACAAAGCTCTTGTCTTGTTATATCATTATTTGGTTTAAATGTTCCATCTTCGTATCCATTTATGTATCCTGAGTTTTGAGCTATCAACACATTGTCATAAAACCAGTCATCAGCCGTAATATCAGTAAAATTTGTTGTTTCTTGTTTTTCTACATAAGAAAAAACTAAATTTGCCATCTTAACTAATTCAGCTCTTGTTATATTTCCATCTGGTTTAAATGTTCCGTCCGGATATCCAACTATAACCTCTGCATCTACTAGTTTTTGTATGCTTTCATATGCCCAATATGTTTCATCTAAATCAGTAAATTTAACATTGTTTTGTGTTTCCTCAGCTATAGCAATTTGAGTAAACATTGCTGTAATTATAAGTATTGAAGTTATTATATGTATTAATCTTTTCATCTACGCCTCCCGTTGTCGCATTAATGTATAAAGTGTTTGGGACGCATATTATGCGCCCCTACACTTAAATATAATCTAAGCCTATAAAATTGGTTTTATATTTACTCTTCAAATCTTTAGTTTATACATAATTACTATAATGCAACTTTTTTAATAGTTATTGTTGATGTTTTATCTCCATATTTAGCTTCGATAGTAATTATACCAAATTCGTTAAAGAATTCATCTACCGTTTTAGTTGAAAATGCTATGTTTTCAACAATAAACTCTACTGCTTTATCTTGTTCAGTAATAGTTCCACCATTATAAGTTCCACCTTCACATTTTACCTCAAATGTCCCTTGACCATTATAAGTTATCTTATCAGCATTTGCTGCTAACTTTGCCGTAATCTCATCTAAATCCTTTTGTAATAAATCTTTATTTAATGTTCCTCCTGATTTATAAACATCGTACAAATCTAATATCTTTTCTAAATCCGTTGTATCTAGACCATCATTTAAATCGGATTTTAATGAATCCTTTTTAGCTTTTAAAGTGTCTTTAAATTCTAAGCTTGTTTTCTCTAAAGAATTAAATGCTTTATCCCAAGCTATATCATTTAAAGAACCATCTAAATTATATAATGAAGTTTCTCCTATTTTTATTCCTTTCAACCTATTTTCTGCCAACCCTAAGTATTTATCGATTGTTGTATTCTCACTACCTAAAATTTCATCTATTTCACTTACCATAAAATCAGAAATTATAGAAGAATTTGAATATTTACCTGTATTTATAGGCAATTTATGTGTAGCTAATCCATCATAATATTCTATGCTAACTTGTATTTGATAATCTTTTGGTGTATTATTTCCACCACCACCGCCAGTGCCGCCGCCTCCGCCGCCGCCTGAAGGTATTGTTGAAGGTTTTTTAGTTACTCCTTCTCCAACTACAGTTTTAGTAATCTTCAAAGTAGAATCATATTGTACACCGTCAGCATTTGCTGTCAATGTTGCAATAGTTCCAGTACCTAATATATTTATAGCTTTTTCAGCTACTAAATTTTGGATTTTAGCATCTTTCAATACTATATTAGCTTTTCCAGTTACTGTTACTGTATCAAAACTTCCTGATAAAGTAACTTTGTTATCAGAAGTAATTGTAATTTTAGATATTGTTCCGTCATCATTTTGTAAAATCGTTTCAGATCCAACAGCTATCTCCTCAACTACTGAACCTTCACCAAATACTAACCTTACCTTTTCTTTATCAACTATTATTTTATTAACTTTTAAATTGTTGAAGTATAAAGAGTTAGTTCCACCACCATATACATAAAGACTACCTGTAACTGTAACATTATCTAAGTGGACATCACCTTCACCAACAGTTTTAGCAATAATAAGATCTCCTTCAACAACGAAATTACTTAACTCAGTACCAGCTTTAGTAATTACTTTATTCTTAGCATTCATCAAAACATTATCAAGCATTGTTACCGCTTCAGCTCTTGTTAAATTATTTAACGGCTTAAAGCTTCCATTTTCATATCCACTGATAAACCCAGCCTCTGCTGCTGCACCTACTGTACCTAGAGCCCATGAAGAGATTTTCTCATTATCACTGAAATCCTTAGCCACATCAGTATTTTCACCAAGATATTGTATTCTTGATAATATAGCTGCTGCTTGCTCTCTGGTGATATTGTCATTTGGCCTAAAACTCTTGTCTGGATATCCTGATATATATCCTATTTCATTAGCTATGCTTACAGCATCATAAAACCAATCTCCAGTTTTTACATCGTTGAAAGAGATATTTCCCTTCGTATCATAATCAATTAATCCATTAACAAGTTTTACAAATTCAGCCCTTGTTATATTTGCATTGGGTTTAAATGAGCCGTCAGTATATCCTGATATTCTGCCTTCATCAACCCATTTCTGAATTGTTGCTTGTGCCCAATGCCCTTCAAAATCATTTGCAACCGTAGTATCTGCGAAAACAGTACTAAAATTGCCTACTGCCATAACTAAACACAATATTATAGCTATTACCTTTTTAGTTTTCATTTGAACTCTCCTTTTTAGTATTTTTTGTAATATTTAATAATTTTTATTTTTAAATAATTTTGATATTATTCCCCCTCTACCCAAATTGATTTTAGGTGTATCAAAATATTCATTCGATAAAATTTTTTTTTGATTTATGTAAAATATTTTATCTGCATAATTATTTCCACATAGCTTTTTTACCCTGTTATATGCTATATCAAGATAAAAACCTCTTGCATCTAAGTCATGAACATCCGACGCAACAAAACTTATCAGCTCATTCTTCAATAAATAGTTAGCAAACTTGTAGCTTCTCTTGCTTTCCATATTTATTATAGTTGATGCATTCACTTGAAGATGTACACCTTCATTGAGTATTTCATTTAACAATGGATTATCATTATACAAAGATTCATATCTCTCAACATGAGCAATTATAGGAATATAACCCCTAATTCTTGATTCATAGCACATCTCCGGAATATTTTTAGGTGTATCGATAACGCTAAATTCTATTAAAATATATTTAGAGCCTGCAAGGGTATTAAACTCTCCAATTTCAAATAATTCATAAAAGTTTGACCTAAAATATATCTCATTCCCTAAATACAATTCCACATCGAGCTTCTCATCATAGACAATCTTTTTTAAAATATCAAAATTTTGCGATACAGTTTCCATATTCAATTCTATACTTTTATCTTTTAGTTTATAGTGTGGTGTGAAAATAATATGACTTGCGCCTTTATTTATTGCATCTTTAATGAGAGCTATTGAATCATCAACTGTTTTAGCGCCATCATCAACTCCAAATAACATGTGGTTGTGAATATCAATCATAATCAGCCCTCCAACTTATATAAACTTTTAATAGTAGTTGTAATAATATTTGTTGTGATTTGTAATTGGTACCTTATTCAAAACAGTACCTATTATGTTTGCATTAACACGTCTCAAACTATCAATTGTCTTCTTTGCAACATCCTTTTCTGTCTCTGAATAAGCAATTGTTAATATAACCGCATCAGAAAATGTCGCTATAGTTAATGGATCACTAACTAAAACAATAGGAGGTGTATCCAAAAATATGTAGTCATAATCCGATGATATTTCCCTTATAACATCCTTAATAGCTTTTGAGTTAACAATCTCAGAAGGATTTGATGGAATTTTTCCAGATGTTATTATATCCAATCCCGGATAAACAGTATTTAAATACTTCTTATAGTCATCCTTATTTATAAGCAAATCCGTTATACCTAATTTATTAGATATTTTGAACTGTTTATGTAAAGCAGGTTTACGAAGATCTAAATCTATAATTAATATTTTTTTATTTGTATCAGTCATAACACAAGCAATATTTGATATAGTAGTAGTTTTT
Source organism: Sedimentibacter sp. (assembly GCA_032006665.1). Classification (GTDB taxonomy): domain Bacteria; phylum Bacillota; class Clostridia; order Tissierellales; family Sedimentibacteraceae; genus Sedimentibacter. Next base: position 60,283 of record DALZMP010000017.1, on the reverse strand, counting down.
CCTTCACTTGCCAAAGAACTTGTCCCCATAATAGTCTTTATATTGTTATCAATATTAGCAAATTCTATATTTGCTGCAATTTTCCTATACGATTCTGCTATCGGTGATCTGTGATCCTGTTTTACTATGTACCTTTCCATACGCTTGCTTGCTCCCTTGATTAAAGTTAGGTATCGTTCCTATTACAGAAACTCCCAGATACTTTTCAATATCTTTTTCTGTCTTTAAAGTATTGTCTAAGTATTCCATAAGGAAAACTATTAATAAAATTAACATTCCTCCCAATATACCAGCTATAATAGTATTCATAAGTTTATTTGGCTTGATTGGGTTTACTGGCAGTCTTGCATAATCTACGACAGCCACATTTTCTATTTTAGTAATGCGAGTAATTTCAAGTGTGAACTCCTCTACCAAAGTATTAGCTATATCCATAGCCAATTGTGGATTTGTATTTTGAACTGCAATTTTCAATATTTGTGTGTCTTTAACCGGTGATACAGATATTGTTTTGTCTTTAAGGTCAGCAAGATTTAGCGATTTCATAGTATTTTCAAGAACAGTATTTGATTTTGCCATTTCGGCATATGTATAAATTAAGCTTTTTCCTAAATCAACATCGCTCTTATTTATTGCTTCGCTTGAATCCTTGCCTTGGTTTACTATGAGTGTTGTTGACGATTCATATACAGGGTCTATAAAATATGTACTTATAACGGCACCTATTGCTGCAAATATAATCGGAACAGCTAATATAGGCAAAATATATTTTCTAATTATCCGAATAATATCCCTTAGTTCAATAACCTCATATTCCTCATTTTCGTACATGCCTAGAAACTCCTTTTAATGATTGAACATAAATGAATTTAATATATATTACAAATGTTTATTGGTTATTATTTCATAAGTATTTATATCAATAAATACTAAGTCTAAATATTTTTGACACATATTCTATAATATAGATAATCTACTATTAAATAGTAACCTTTTTACTAGTATTTGTCAATGTACAAATATTATAATTTTATTGTCTATGCCTTGTTTTAGTAAGTTTTTTTTCTTTAACTTTAATCTTTTTATTTTAAATATAATTAATTGTAAATTTTTTACTTTATTTTTTAATAATATAAATAATTTGTGCATTGTTATTCCCACTATAGAACCCATGCTATCAATGATTACATCTTTAACCTGTCCACCTCTTCTGGGTACAAACAATTGATGAAATTCATAACCGTAAGCATATAGTACACAAATTACAATGAAATAACTTAACATTTTAGAATTTTTATGTCCATAGTTTTTTAACGCATTTATTACTAAAATACCTAAAATTATATACCATTTTCATATCTAAATAATTTAATGGTTTAAAAAATTATAAAAAAATTAAGAAGTGATATTAGAAATCTAGAAGAACTACTAAATGATTACAACATGCTGAGTAAGAAAAGCAAGAAGGAATCAGAAAAATACATTCAATTATTGAAACTAAAAGATGACTAATACAAAAAAGCATTCATAATTTTAAATGAATGCTCCATAAATTCAAACATAGAATTATCATGGTGGTCAATAAGTTAAGTATCTTGTACCGAAGCCATAATAAAAATGAATATACTGCTAAATAATCTAACATAATTTTTCTACTAAATCTGAAAATCTATAAATGGTGTTGGTTCAATACTTACATCATAGAAATGCCACCATTCTTTTTCATAAGCTAAAAATCCGACACTCTCCATAACTTCTTTCATATATGTTGCATTTTTCCTTCCTTCTTCTGAAGTTTTTGTACATTTAAGAGAAGCTTTTTCCGTCATATCATCAAACTCAGAGGGCATAACTATATCATTTCCGTCTAAATCGGTTAAAGTAATATCCACACAAAGACCATTCATATGTGTTGGTCTGAATTTCTTTATCTTACTCATATCAGGCGGTCTTGCTATAAAATCATTATTAGGCATTATTTCCCAAAATTTAGCCTGTACACTAATAGGTCTGTATGCATCCCAGATTTTGACCCTGTAACCTGCAGCCTTAAATATATTCTTGGCTTTTATTAAAATTTCTGCAGTGTGTTTATCTATCCAGCATTCATCTGAATTATATATCTTTTGACCGGTGAAATTATCAGTCGTCGCATATTTTAAATATATAATAAATTCATCGTCTATTTCGACTAATTTAACCAAATTTCCTTTTTCATTACACATATTATAAATTTACACTCCTTTATTCAGCAATGAAATAATATATTTTTTGATTATTATTTTACTGAAATCTGCTCTGACAATTTTATTTTTGGCCTATAGTACGTACCCAGTATTTCTCTAATTATACCATAAAATATTTGCAACATTGATAGGTTCAGGGGGTTTTTTTTCTAAACAAAAACATAATTTCATATATCAATATTCCAGACATGGCACCAAAGCTATCAATGATTACATCTTTAACTTGACCTCCTCTTCCAGGTACAAACAACTGATGAATCTCATCACTGGAAGCATACAGTACGCAAATTATAATAGAATAACTCAATATTCTAGAATTTTTATGTCCATACTTTTTTAACGCATTTATTACTAAAATACCTAAAATTAAATATTCGAAGAAGTGTCCAAGTTTCCTCACAATGTGATTCAATTGTATTCCTGCATCATTAACTGTACTGACTTCAATATCAATAGGAATTATCCTTCCTATTATGTCTATAATTATTCTTGTTACATTTTTACTTAACCCATTGGATTGATATGATGGCTGAGCTGATAGGCTGAAAATCAAAACCATCCAAAGTAAAACCGGTATCCAATAGATTATTGTGTTATGTAATTTTCTACTATCTGGCATGGTTTAAATATATCTCCTAATATTTTTATTTCTTTCATTGTATTTTTTGCAATACAAGTACTTGTATTGCTATATTTTAACACAATCAATTAAGATTTTCAAAACCTAATACAAATAAATTATAAAATTGGGGTACTTTTTTGCATAATTTTTGTAACACCATTTGAATATGGGAATATACTAGACTGTGTCCTAATAATGTTTAGATTTAATAGAATTTGCAATAAATAAATATAGATTTTTCAGCTAATTTTTATATATATTAAACGTATCAATATTTGCCGTGAAGTACATATCAAAAAGTAAATCGCATATAAAAATGCTATTATTGATTGAAAAATGGAGATAAGCATTTTCTGCTAAACTTTTAAATATTGATTTATTCAAATGCATTAATTGATAATGAGAAATGCCATAAATTAATTAAGTAATAACTTTTTAACACATTTATTTTTAAAAAAGCATACATAATTTAATATGAATGATTTATAAGTTCAACCATTAATTTTATATTAAACGTATCAATATTTGCCGTGAGGTACATATCAAAAAGCAAATTGCATATAAAAATGCTATTATTGATTGAAAAATGGAGATAAGCATTTTCTGCTAAACTTTTAAATATTGATTTGTTCAAATGCATTAATTGATAATGAAATATTTACAAATTAATTAAGCAATAACTTTTTAATACATTTATTTCCGACAAGCTTTTCTTGATTATAAAGGAATATTTTGAGGCTTATTTTTATTTTTGGGAATAGAAAATTAAAGGTAGTAAAATCCACCTAAAATTTTAATAATTTTAATCTATAAATTACGCAATTTCTTTTTCATAAAGTAATTTACTACAGTTATTGGTTTGTATTTTTAGATGTAATTTATTTATATTAACATTATTCCTTTGGGAGCTGTAATATTTTTCAAGGATTCCGAACGTTTATCGATAAAAATTTTAGATGTATACATTCGTCTATTTCCTTTTGCCCTAGTACACTTTGATTTCACTGTACAATTTTTGCAGCTTTCACATTCATAAGTAGTTATTTCTGAAATATATCCTGACTTTGATCACCAATCGCGGAGCATGTTTCACTGCTTCCCGAAACAGCTTTGTTTCTTCCAGTTAATATGTTGGTCGGCCGACCTGTTTTGTTCTTAAAAAATAGCTGCTTGCTCGCAAGATGATTGAGCGGAAATAGGAATTTTGTACAGGAACATCACTCCACGCTTTTCAGCGACGCCACCATATCAATGCTCCTGAATTTTCGCCCCATGAAATGATTCACAAGCATGGTAAACCCAAGAATAAAGGCAAAGCCTATGACAATGCTGAATATGGGGATAATCGGTGCAATTTCCAAATCCGGCGTTGTTGCTTGCTCAAGGATAATCCAAAGCAGCAAAGAGCCTATCATATAACCAAAGGGCAATCCGAATATGGTGATCCAGATATTTTCACGCAAAACCAGCCGCTTCATTTCCTTTTTATAAAAGCCCAAGACTTTCAGCGTCGCCAGCTCGCGTGTTCGCTCATAGTAGTTCATGCGTCCCAGCACCATCATGACGGCAAAGGCAAGCAGACCGGAGAAAGCAATCAAAATGACCTGAAAGGATTGCAGCGCCTCCAAAACGATGAGCATATTACTCCGCATTTCTTCCTTGGTTTCAACCAGCGAAATCCTCGGGTCGTTTTTTAATTTTCCGAGTTCAAGCCCCTGACCGTTTATTAAAATTGTCCTTACAAGGAAAGGACCATCTGAAATTTTTGAAAAGGCGGTTTTGCCTATATAAACCTCATTGCCGACAGGGAAATCCACAATGTTTGCCACTGTAAGCGAAAGCACTGTTCCGTCGAGACGTTCTGCAGAAAGTTTGCCGCCAATCCCCACGGAAAGAACCTGCGCCATTCTTGGAGTAATCAACACCCCATCCTCCGGCAAGGAAACCTTGTTGCCGTCTGCGTCCCGGAAATCCAAACTTTGCTGTCCTTCGTCCATCACCACAAGATATGGATTTTGCATTTGGCCGTTTTCCCCGTAAAGATAGACGCCGAAGGCCATTGTCTCGTCGATGTTTTTTGCTCCGTCCAACAAATTATAGATGTCTGAAAGCTGCTCCTGTGCCAGAGGGGTACGGAGCTTGATTTCCACGTTATACTGCACCGTCTCATTGAATGCCTTGTCGAGCATCGAATTGATCGAGTTCATCAACCCAAAGCCGCACAGAATCAGGGCTGTAGACCCGATAATTCCAATCAGGCCCATGAGCATCCGCGCCTTATTGCGAAATAAGTTTCGCGTGACGATTTTTCCGCTGAAACTCAAGTGTTGCCAAAAGGGTGCGATTCGTTCCAGCAGAATGCGGTGCCCTTGTGCTGGGGGCTTTGGCCGCATCAATTCCGAGGGCATAGCCTCAAGCGACTTGCGGCAGGAGAATACGGCCGCCCCGCAGGTGACGACAGCCACACAAATCACCGACAGAGCAAAATGGGGTGTAAAAGCTTTCACTCCTGTGGCATCTATGGTGTAATACGTAATGCCTACGCCATAAAGGAACTGTGCGATCAGATACCGCGCGAGAAGCCATCCCACAATCATGCCTGGAACGGTAATCAAGACTCCGAAAAGCGCATACCTTGCCATAATCTCTTTTTTGGAGAAGCCCAGGGAGCGCAGCGTGCCCAAGTGCTGGCGCTGGTTTTCCATCATGCGGGAAACGGTAATCCAAGTCACAAGTGCGGCTGTCAGAAAAAAGGCAATGGAAAACAGCAGCCCGATTTGCTTGACCCCGGTCATTGCGTCCGCAACCTTTCGATAACTTGTCTGGTGAGAACGGCTAAGGATATTGGTACCTTCGAACGTTTCTCGTACTTGATTCGTAATTTCTTCCTGTGAAAGATTCGCTCCTTGATCAATGGTAAGGATGATTTCATTGAAAGCAATGTCCGGCAAAGAGGATGCGTTCGCATAGGCAAAGCCGTATTTGTGGTAGTCAGGAACAGTCAGGCCCTCCGGCGCGTAATAAACATATTCCACATTACGGACAATGCCTTTAATCAGCCATTGTGTTTGTCCTTCGCTGTCCGCTGTGGTAATCGTATCGTCAACAGACAGCCCGTGCGCTTCGGCAAAGCGGCTGTCGAGCAAAAGGGTGTTTGTTTCACTCTCATCAAGCAGACTGCCGTCCAGCAGTTCCGGCACATTAATTGTTGCCATTTCATCTACGGCGTGAATGTGCAATACTGCATCGGATGAGCCGGACAAAGTGACATCGGCCACTTTACGGCGTTGCGCATCTTGAATACTGTCTAAAGACCGTATACTGTTCAAGTCGGAATCGGAAAACTCCGCCTTATAAATCCAGTAGTCGGCAATATTGGCACGCTCATAATACTGTAAGACTTCATTTTCAACGGTACTGACATATAGATTGATTCCGCTAAACAGGGCAATTCCGAGAGAACAGATGCACACAATAGCAAGAAACGACCAGCGGTTCTCTCCAATATCCCGGAAAATCTTTTTTTGCAGCATAGTTACCATTTGATTCCCTCCAAATCCGCAGGGGTTTCCTCTACAATTTCCCGGACTACTCTGCCGTTCTTCATTTCAATCAGCCGGTCGGCAATCGGGGCCAACAGAGAATTGTGCGTGACGATGATCACCGTTTTGCCCATATTTCGGCTAATGTCGGACAAAACTCCAAGAACGGTTTTACCAGTTTCGGTATCCAATGCGCCCGTTGGCTCGTCGCAGAGGAGTAAATCTGGATTTTTGCAGATCGCTCTGGCAATGGCGACGCGCTGCTGCTCCCCGCCGGAAAGCTGCGCCGGAAAATTATGCACTCTGTCCTTGAGACCCACAATCCGCAGAGCTTCTTCCGGCTCCAACGATGATTTGCACACCTGTTTTGCCAGTTCAACATTTTCTGCCGCAGTCAGGTTCGGTATCAGATTGTAGAATTGAAAAACAAATCCTATTTTGTAGCGTCGGTAGTCGGTGAGTTCTAAATCATCGATAGCTGTAATATCCTGTCCGTCGAACAGAATCCTCCCGGATGTGGCGGTATCCATACCGCCCAGCAGATTCAGTACGGTGCTTTTCCCCGCACCGCTGGGGCCGAGTATAATGCAAAGCTCCCCCCTTTTCACCTGAAACGATACATTATCTGCCGCCCGAATAACGACCTCACCCATTTGATAATCTTTTCTTACGTTTTCAAAACAAATGTCTGCCATAGTAATCCCTCTCTAAATATATGAACTTTAATTACCTTTACAGTTCATATATTATCATATTGCAGTTGACATGTCAAGAAGAGTATGATATATTATTTACAAACAAAGTTTATATCGTTCATGTCTTGAGGTGATTATTTTGGACGGATTTGAGAAAAGAAGAAACGAAAAGAAAAAAGCCATCATGCAGACGGCTTTAGAGTTGTTTGATAAATACGGGTTTGATAAAATAACCGTAACGGAGATTGCGGACAAAGCGCATGTCTCCAAAGTGTCCATTTATAATTTTTTTGAAAGCAAGGATAATCTTCGGCGTATCATCATTAAGGATATGCTGGATGAAAGTACAGAGAAGATCAGGACGCTGATCGAAAAACAAGGGAGCTTCATTGAAAAAATCGAAGAATATATTCAAATCCGAACATGGTACTACGGCAAATATAGCCTGCGGTTCTTTTTTGAAGCTGTAGAGAGCGACCCGGAGCTACGTAAATACCTTGATCGTTTCAACGCTTCAAATAAAAAACTTTTGATGACATTTATTGAGAAAGGCAAAGGTTCCGGCGTTTTTTCACCCGACGCCTCCGACGCCGCAATTGAAATTTATATCGACATGATCCAAACCTATTTAATGCATAACAAAGAAATTCGTAACAGGATTGAACGTAATCCTGAGCTGGCAAGGGAACTCAATATGCTGTTTATAGATGGTTTGATTCGGGAAACATAATACCCGAACACCTAATCATTCAGTAATTGCTTCCTTATGGGCCTTGCACATTATGGCCTTGTATTAACCACATGAAATTTATATCACTTTTGCAGGCTTCTTCTATTTTTCTTGTGGAGTAAATTTTATTCATATATGCATAAACTAATGCTTGAAACATGATTTTTGGTGGTATTATGAAAAGAGAGCTGCCTCTCTTAGAAATTTAATTTTCTATTTTAAGACAGCCCCTATAAATTCAACCATAGAATTATTGGATGGGTGATGTATCCATCACCTCAGGTAACTTTCTCGAGATTTTGCAATGGATAATTTTCTCTTATACTATATAATCTCCACTTCAAAGTTTTCTATCTGCAAGGCTTTTTTATATCTTTCTAAAAAAATATTGAAGCCTTCTGTTTCCTCTTTATTTGGATAGCATACCGTTGATTTTGTATCTGCAAAGATTTCTGTATTCAAATATTCTGCTAGGGATTGATTTTGTTCTTTATGCGACATATATTCTGCTAAAATTGCCATTCCCCAAGCCCCACCTTCACTTGCCGTGTCAGTAATTTCTACCGGAGTATCGAGTGAACTTGCCAGCATCTGTTGTGCTATTTGTTCTACTTTAAATAATCCTCCATGACCTAAAAGTTTCTTAATTTTTATTTCTTGGTCATTAAATAACATATCTAAACCAATTTTAACAGTAGCAAAGCTGGAATAGATATGTGCTCTCATAAAATTAGAAAGATTAAATTCATTATCTGCTTTCCTGATAAACAGAGGAGCACCATCTTTAATTTTGACAACTGGTTCACCAGAGAAATAATTGACTGATGTAAGTCCACCACAATCAAATTTTCCGCTTACTGCTGATTTATAATTCTCGTTGGTCCCTCAGGTTGTGGTAAATCTACAACATTGAGAATGATTGCCGGATTAGAAGAAATTTCAAAAGGTGAAATTTATATTGGAGATACTCTTGTTAACGATGTTGCTCCTAAAAATAGAGATATTGCTATGGTTTTTCAAAACTATGCTTTGTATCCGCATATGACTGTATATAAAAATATGGCTTTTGGCTTAGAACTTAGAAAAGTGCCCAAAGCGGAAATTCGTAAACGTGTCACAGAAGCTGCAAAAATCTTAGATATAGAACATCTTTTAGAAAGAAAACCTAAAGCTCTTTCAGGAGGTCAAAGACAACGTGTTGCTCTGGGACGAGCTATGGTTAGAAATCCAAAAGTTTTCCTTTTAGATGAACCGCTTTCTAACCTCGATGCCAAATTGCGCACAGCCATGCGTTCGGAAATTACTAAATTACATAAAAAACTTGAAACAACATTTGTTTATGTAACTCATGACCAAATTGAAGCTATGACTATGGGTGATAGAATTGTTGTTATGAAAGATGGATTTATTCATCAAGTTGATACACCACAAAACCTTTACAACCATCCTTGCAACTTATTTGTTGCCGGATTTATAGGTGCTCCTCAAATGAATTTTCTTGATGCAAAAGTTAAAGTTGAAAACGGAAACACAATTATCGATTTTAATGGAAATTATCAATTTGCTTTGACAGGCAATTATGCTGAATATTTGAAAGAATATGATGGAAAAGATATTGTTGTGGGTATTCGCCCTGAAAATTTAAAGATTAAAAATGATGAAGAATTAAGTAATTATAAAGCAAAATCCTTTGTAGAAATAACAGAACTTATGGGTAGTGAAATATATGTTTATCTTGACTGTTATGGACAAAAACTTATATGCAAAACACCCGCTGATACTATTGTTAAATCTGATAGCGAAATCGAAATTTCTTTTGATATAAATAAGATGCATTTTTTTGATAAGGAAACAGAAGCTGCCATTTATTACGAAAATACAAGCAGTAATATAACGACCTAACTAACTACAATTGTTTACAGATAAAAAAATGAAACCAATAAAAATTGCATGAATGGAATTTTATTACCTATTTCCGTTCATGCAATTTTTTATTCAACAGACTGTGCAAAATTTAAATTGTGCTATTTATTAACCATTTTATGGTACAATTGTAGTAATACTTTTTAAAATTAAATTAATTATTTATTTACTTTCCGCAGTTTATTCTATTAACTCAACCCTTATCATAATCTGCAAGGTTTCTGACAATATAAGTTTATCTACTGTTAATCTATATTCTTTATCTTCGATTTTGAATATTCTTTTATCTATTATTTGAGCCAACATGTCTGCATCGAGAGTTTTTATATCTTTGCCCAATAAGGCGTTATATTTTTCTTTTATTGCTTTTTCTATTTCCATTTTGTCAATTTCATCGCCTTCAAAGTCTAAGATTATTTCTGTATGCTTGAGAATTATATTGGTATTGTTAATTGATTTCTCCAGCTTTTCAAGTTTTTCAGTCTTATCTTCTATAGTATTTTCTAAATATGCAATCTCCTCATACAATAAATCCATTCTAAAACATATTAACATACTCATTAAAATTGAACCTATTAAAGCCCCGCTTATTATACCTGCCGTAAAGCAGAAAATATATTTCAATCCTTCACTTTTTAATTTCCCCATATTTCACTGCACCTTTTGAGAAGCCTGATGAATCCGCATCCTGTATTTGCTCCTATTAAAGCTATTAATATAAACAATACTTGTTTTACAAGAGATCTAATCTCTCCTTCAAACAAACCTTTTTCTATAACGCTAAATGCTGAAAATGTACCGCCTAATGAGGCTGCCATGGCCCACATTTTCATAGAATTTGCCACATTCAGCATGGAATTCATAGGCGGATGGTTGGTTATAATTGCACTTATACCTGAAAATACACTGGCTCCTACAACTATGCCAAAGGATATAAAAAAGTTATGTACTAAAGCAGAAAAAAAGGAAGACAAATTCATCACCATACTTTACAATTTTCTTTTTTATAAAGTATGATTGAACTTCTTCCTTTATGATGATTATATATAAAGGTAGTGTAGATTTCTTTTCATATTATTGTACCCTTTATCTATCAATCTTCCTCCAGACCGTCTTCCAATTTATTATAATAATCTTCTCTTTGATAGCCTACAGCATCGTCAACTTCGCTTGAATACACATAGCTCTCTCCAATAGGATTCCAGTTTCCAACTGTGCTGTTATAAATACAATTAATTATTTTTTTGTCATTCATTCCTGCAAATGAACCTACGCATCTGCAGTTAACCATAGTTTTAACCCAGACGCTCGCACCACAGTTTTCAACAGTACCAATGTTTAGTCCGACAAATCCTCCTATCCCTATTGGCATATCTATATCCTTTCTCGGTGAAAACTTATCCCCTGCCACAGTGCCTTTTGCAGTGCAGTTACTGATTCGTACACCTGAGTTGTCTCCTACCAATCCTCCTACCCAGGTTTCTCCATACACATCAACATCTGAGTGACAATTTATTATACTGCCGCTGTCATCTGCATTTCCTACAAGACCGCCTACACAAGTTATTCCGTTGACTATTCCGTTTACATTACAATTTTCAATCAAACTTCCCTTAAAGTATCCCGAGAGTATTCCTGCTCTGACATCTATGTAATCCCTAATTATTTCTTCGAAATTTTCGTCCTTTACATAGTCAATATATGCATTGCTAATATTGAGATTCTTCACTATTGAACCTTCTCCTAAACGTGCAAACATACCTAAATTATTTTCAGGACCGGTACCATCATATTTATGCACTGTGGAGACATATTTTATATTAGAGATTGTGTGATTATTTCCGTCAAAAGTACCGCAAAATCCGTAATCAACAGGATTTGCTTCATAGTATTCAGGATAAAAATACTCACAAGCACCAATTGGGATATAATCAACATCTGTCATATCCAAATCACAGGTTAATGTATATGAAGCATGGATTTCATTGTACATAGAGCTGTTTACACGTTCAGCCATTGCCAATAAATCATCAACAGAACTAATTTCATAACTTCTTTCTTCAAACATACTGTCATAACCATTGTTACAGTAAATCTCTTTTGCGCTGTTTACATTGTTTATGGTTTCAATGTTTTTAATACGAAATCCAGTCTCACCATCCTTTAAATAACCCTTTAATATGTCCGGAACCTCACTGCCATTAATTACATATGTACTCATTGTATACCGAACAGGATAAAGCCAGTGCTTCAACCCATTTTTATCTTCACTGAATCTGCCATACAGAACCTTTAATTCATCATTGCTGATATTAATGTCAAAAGGCTCAAGTATTACATCCTGAGAATATACAATATACATATCATCACCATAGATGTAAGTTTCAGCAGGGCATTGATCTACTATAAAAAAAGATAAAATTTTACTAACCTCTTCTGCAGGCATAGTAAAAATTTCATAATCATCTGCATATTTTACATATTTATCTTTCACTCCCAAATATTCTACTAATTTCATAATAAAACTTTTAGATGTACCCTCACAAATTGGGCTTCCATGAGCTATTTCCTCATAGAGTCCTACTAGCTTATGCATATTTGTTAAGTCAACTTCTTCACCTTTTTCATTGTTCTGATTTTTTGCAATATCACTATTATCTAAATATGACTTATTAAGTTCACCATCGTCTATCTCTGTATTAATTTCTGAGATTTCTTCCTTCAAAATATTCTTGCCGGCACTGTTTCCACCTACACTGCAAGCATTTAGCATCATACATATCATTATTGTTGAAATCACTATAAAAACCTTTTTATAACTCATTTTTGTATTCCCTCCAATTCCAATATATGCATTTTGCAAAATTATAACATATTTTTACAATTTTTACAACTAATGTTTATTTAAATTCATCTATGAATAGCTAATTTATTTGTGCTCATATTCTCAGATTTCTTAATAATAAAAACACCTAAAGAAAATTTATTACAAGTGGTTGTCAATAAATATAATTAATGATAATATGAGTTATAACTATATATCAAATTATTAAATTTAAGCAAAATATCGGAGGATAAGGATACTTTGAAAATTAATTGGAACCAAAAATACAATACAATAGCAATGTATAGCTTTCTTGTTATTGCATCTGGCATTTTATTCTTTCTTGCTTTGTCAGGATTAGACAAAGTTATTAAAACAATTGTCAGCTATTTTAATATTTTATACCCCTTTGTTTATGGGTTTATAATTGCATATCTCATAAATTTTTTATTAAATTTCTTAAAAAAACAGTTGGGAAAAATTTCATCGATGAGAAAAATGAAAAATACGTGGTTCCATATGATTTGTTTAATCTTGGCTTATTTGATTTCAGCATTTCTCATGTATCTTTTTCTTGCTTTCATTTTTCCGCAGCTCATCGCAAGCATCAGCGGTCTTGTACGAAACATGCCGTCTTATGTACGATCTACTTCGGAATATATTGAAGAACTGACTGATGGTGTTTTTCTGCCGCCTGAAGCGGTTGATTTTATTAATAGGAGTTTGAATGATTTAGCAGCATTCGTAAATAATAATGTACAAAATTTAGTATCTATTGTGCTTTTTTTCCTTAGAAATACTGCCCTTTCTGTTTGGAATGTATTTTTAGGTGTAATTATATCTATATATATGTTGGCAGAAAAAGATCAGTTTATAAGCCTAGTAAAGAAAGTAAATTATGGTATATTTGATGAAAAGATTGCAGATAAAATTCTTCAGTTTTCAAGACGTTCGCAGAAAATTTTCAGTAATTTTCTGGGTGGAAAAATATTGGACTCTTTAATTATGGGTGTTATATCATTTATTATTCTTTCTATAGTGAAGATGCCGTATACTTTATTGATTTCATTTATAATTACCGTAACTAATATAATTCCTTTTTTCGGTCCCTTTATAGGAGCCATTCCTTCATTTGTGATTATTTTTTTTGAATCACCAATTATGGCTTTTTGGTTTCTTGTCATTATTTTCATTTTGCAACAGGTGGACGGGAATATTATCGGTCCAAAGATTATAGGCGATTCTTTGGGCATATCTTCGTTTTGGATTCTCTTTGCAATTCTTGCAGGCGGGAAATTTTTCGGATTTATAGGTTTAATTATCGGAGTACCTCTCTTTGTCCTTATTTACTCCATTGTCAAAGAACTTGTGGAAATGCGTTTAAAAATCAAAGGTCTTCCGACAGAAACGAAAGATTATCTGGAAAAATAGTAGTAGGTTCTATTTTATTAACTTCACCTCTGTGAAACAAAAAATTGAAACAGTTGAATTTCATTTTCAGCTGTTTCGCAATAATATTGCAATTCCTTTATTCAAGGTATAAAATTAAAATATGTTTTGTTTTATATCTGTATAATTTGGAGGAAGATATGTCATTCATACAAAAAAACACTAGGGAAATTCGCAATTCAAGCATCGCTTTATTTTTAGGAGCATTTAATACATTTGCTATATTGTACAGCACTCAGCCAATATTCCCCAATTTAACAGAAGAGTTTAATTTATCACCTGCAACTGCAAGCTTATCGCTTTCTGTTGCTTCAATGACTTTGGCAATCAGTTTACTGCCGATTGGCTCCATATCAGAAGTTTTTGGCAGAAAGCCAATAATGTCTATTTCTATAATATTATCTTCAATATTGGCAATACTTACTTCTTTTGTTCCAAATTATACAGCATTATTAGCCATACGAATTCTGCAGGGATTTGCTTCAGCTGGTCTGCCTGCTATTGCAATGGCTTATATAAGTGAAGAATTTGACCCTAAAAGCGTAGGGGTTGTAATGGGATTGTACATAAGCGGGAACACTGTGGGTGGTATGTCAGGACGTTTAATAATCGGAACATTAACTAACATATTCAATTGGCGTCTGGCTCTTAGTTGTATTGGAATTATCGGTTTTATAAACAGCATATTATTTTTCAAACTGCTTCCTGCATCTAAAAATTTTGTTCCTAGAAAATTTGAAATGATAAATTTGATAAAATCGTTAATAAATCACGTTAAAAATACAAAGTTACTATGCCTGTATGGAATGGGATTTCTGCTCATGGGAAGTTTTGTATCCTTATATAATTATATTGGATTCGAATTGATTGCACCGCCGTACAACTTAAATCCTACATTGGTAAGTTTTATATTTGTATTATACTTAGTCGGAACTTTCAGCTCCACATTTTTAAGCAACAAATCAGTAAAACACGGTCAATTTAAAATTATAAGGCTTTCAATGACTTGTATGTTGATTGGTGCATGCATGACTTTATGTGAAAGCCTGTTGTTGAAAATATTGGGTATAGGAATTTTAACATTTGGATATTTTGGATGCCACTCAATTATAAGTGCCTGGGTCGGACAAATCGCTACTCATGATAAAGCACAGGCAAGTTCCCTGTATTTGTTTTTCTATTATGCCGGTTCAAGTGTTGGGGGAACTGTATCAGGAATATTTTTGGAATCTCATGGATGGTTTGGTGTTATCGCATTAATTGTATGCTTTGTGTCCATTGCTTTATTCTTTACCTTCTTGCTTTCAAAGTCACTTAAATCAACAAAAATGCCATTATCAATTGAAAAATAGGGATAAACATTTTCTGCTAAACTTCCAAATATAAATTTAATCAGTTTATAAATGTCAAGAAAAGTTGCAAGCTCAATTATCAGATAAAGTCACAGTCCTGCTGTTTTCATGCCATTCAACCTTGTAACCTAAAGCTTCAAAGACAGACCTCAACGGAATATAAACCCTTTGATCCATTACGACAGCATTCGTGTCCATCTCTGCCTCTTTTCCATTAACAAGAATTATATTATTATTAATGGATATCTTTATTGTAGTTTCACCTTTTTTCACATTTACTGCAGATTTTTCTTCATCATATTCGACTGATGCGCCTATGGCTTCTAGAGACTTTCGCAGTGGAATCATAATCCTATTTCTCTTATCTATAAACGGAGTTCCAAGCCCATCCTCTTTCACAAATACAAGCTCCCTATTATCAAGCACTACCGTAATATATTTTTTAAATTCATCTTTAGACAGGTCTCTAATCCTTAACAGCAAATCATCTATCATGGAAACGACACTTGTTTCATCATTTGTATCCTCATTTATATCAAAAAGCATGACACCTCCGGCTCTATTTAAAGCAATAATAGTTTTTTCTCTAAGGGTGTTTATGCCATTGTAATTGGATTCAAGTGGAGTTGTTGGCGCATAATCCGAATAGGCATATTCAGGATTTTGTGCAACAAGGTTCCTGTATTGAAGCCAGCTTGGTTTTGCATATAGAGGCATTCCCATTACAATTTTTTCCGGCGGAAGTCCCCTGAACAACCAATATGATATAGAGTTTTCAAAAAACCATATAGGGCTGTGAGCATCATTATTCATGTCATATGCCATAACATTGATGAAACTAAATCTTTTCAGACATTCTTCCGTGATTACGCTTGTATCCTCTGCTGCCCAATCGGAATACCACGACCCATTAAGAGCTGCAGTCAGTTCTTTTCCCCTTACATTAAGTGCATCACTCATTTCAATGACCATTTTTTCATAATCGGCTGCAGTACTTTTATTGGGGTGTTCCCAATCAAGTTCAACACCATCTAAGTTATATTCTTCCACTAAAGAACAAACATTTTCTATAAAAAATTTTCTTTTTTCATTTGATGCAGCCAACTCTTTAAATACAGGTTCCAATGGCTTGCCTTCTGAAGACCATCCTCCAATAGATATAAAAATTTTCACTCCGTCCTTATGAGCTTTAACAACAAGCTCCTTGAGCTGCTCAGGCTTTTTAAAGTCAACAAAAGTTCCGTCGTTTTTGGGAATTAAAAAGCCATACATAATATGTGTTAATTTATTTGTTTGTACTTTTTCAATAGGCTCATCAAAATACTCATATGAATAATAACCTACAACTTTAAAATTGTTATCTTTCATTTTTTGTGACGCAGCTTCTTCGCCAAAACAAGATGTAAATGCACTCAATATAAAAATTACCATTAATGTAATTAGACCTAATAACTTTACACGTTTAGCCTTTATCGTATTATTTTTTTCTTTTCTAATTAACAATATCACCAATATACATACTAAAATTAATACTGAAATAAATGTATAAAACATATAACTTCTCCCAATTTGAATTTATCAATTTTAAAGGTTATGCCTATAAATATACTTTAAAAAATTACAATTCTTATGTGTTTATCATACATTAATCTAGTCAATAACTCAAGTGAAAGGTTTAGACAGAAACAAGAAAATCCAAATGGATGAATCAATAAATATAGATAAAATAACTATAGTAGTCGCAATAAAATAATATATTCAAACAAAAAGAACCGTCCCCAAAATTTTAGTTGAAAAAGATAGATTAATGTATTATACTATCAAAATTGCGTCTAGTTTTCTTAACAATAGAGGAGTAATTATGAGTAATGATATAATAAATTTAACAAACTTATTGATGGAACTTATAGCCATCGTAATACTTTCGGGATTGATTTTTTCAAAATTAAGTGAAATATTAAAACTGCCTGATGTAATATTATTTATTTTAGCAGGCATATTATTAGGTCCATATATGCTAAACATAGTAAATATAGATAAATTTCCTGTTGGAAACCAACTAATCTTGACATTTGGTGCTGCCTATATTTTATACGATGGCGGAAGAGAAATTGATTTTAAAATTTTAAATAAGGTTAAAGTATCCGTTTTGTTGCTCTCAACTGTTGGTGTTTTCATTTCTACAACAATTGTAGGATTTTTTGCAAATAAGATATTTGGTTTGCCTACAGTTTATGCCTTGCTGCTTGGTTCGGTCATCGCCTCTACTGATCCTTCAGTACTTGTTCCGTTGTTTAAAACAATGAATATAAGTGAGAAGCTTAAACAGACAATCATATCTGAATCAGCCTTTAATGATGCAGCTGGTGCTATAACAACCTTTGCTCTCTTGGGCATAATACAGGGTGGTACATTTTCGATAGAGACAACCTCATTTGAATTATTGAAAACAATTATTGGAGGCATTGTAATAGGGGCACTGGTTGGATATTTAACACATGTACTTGCAGATGAAAAGCCTTATGGCATTCTCAGAGATAATTCTGCTGAATTAGTTATAGTTTCAGTAATAGGAGCATACCTAATTTCTGACAAACTAGGTTTTAGTGGGTATATGTCAGTCTTTATTGTTGGTATGATTTGTGGTAACAAAAAAGTATTTAAATTCTGGATTCCAGATGAATCTTTTTTATCTCATACAAGGTTTAAGGAAGTCCTGACTATGATTCTAAGAATGATGATTTTTATACTGCTTGGAACACATATCAACTTTGAAATTTTACTTGCAAACTGGCAACCTACTTTATTAATAGTGTGTATTTTGATTTTCGTAGCACGTCCGCTCTCTGTGATTATTTGTGTAATCATAGATAGGAAAGCACATTGGAACTTGCGACAAATTATATATATGATGTGGGTAAGGGAAACGGGTGTTATCCCAGCAGCATTAGCGAGTATGTTAATGACTGCACAAATTCCCCATGCAGATGTAATATCTTCTGTAACATTTACTACAATAATTTTAACGTTGACCCTTCAAGCCAGCACTGCAAAACATCTGGCAAAACTATTAAAAATAAATAAATAATATTGTTTAAGAAAACGCAATTTAAGGGAACATCGTTGTATTAAGGGGAGAACTTTCCTCGTATATAAAAATGGCTGCTCTAAAATTTATTGCAATTTAGAGCAGCCTTTTGATAATTTTATTGCTTTCAAACTAATTTCTATGAAATAAAACTAACAATCCGTTATTGTACTTGTTTTCTTGCATCAATGTAAATATTGAGGTCATCAATTATATATTCTTTCCCAGTAGTGTGCATGGCTTCGTAACTTGCATTAATATAATCTAAAACTCGGTATCTGTTAAAAAGGTCAATTGTTTCCTTACCTTTAAGTCCGTTTGCATTTTTATAGTTTTCTATACAATAAACTAAAAAGTCTAATTTTTCATACATCGCTATGCCTCCTCTGGAAATGTAATTTCTCCGGTATCTTGTTCCTCTATAAATACCTTCAACAATTACATTATACCTCTTTTTAATTATTTTAACAATATTTTTGTGGGGTAATAATTATGAGTACCAAAAGTACATATAAGTGGACAGACTACCATGCACCATAATACCCTATTGTCACGCTGCTGCTCTGTGCACCTTTTTTCATACACTCTGCAATTGAATTTCCTTCGAGAATACCCATAAGAAATCCTGCTATATAACTGTCCCCGGCCCCCATGCTGTCTATTACTTCGCACTCTACTATTCCGAGCTCAGAGAATTCATTGCCATCGTAAGCAATACTGCCCTTTTCTCCTCTTGTAACAATTACAATCTTTGGACCTTTGGATTTAACGGATTTCATAAATTCATACAATTCTTCATTACTCTTGCTGTCACAGGAAAAAAACGCGTAATCCACATATGGTAAAGCCATGCGTGTAATTTCATGGTCAATTTTATCTGCAAAATCAAAGGCAACGGGTACTCCTCTTTCTTTGATTTTATGCAGTTCGGATTCTATCATTCCCCAGATTCCGGTTACAACAAGGTCATGACCGCATAAAAATTCTATATCTTCTTCTCTCAGCTTGAAATCTGCCATAACCCCTTCTTCATAATCACCTAAAATTCTATCCCCATCTTTAAGTTCAACATGTGTTACCGCAGTTTTTCCCTCTAAAATTCTAATATGTGATGTGTCAACACCTTTTGCTTTTATGGCTTCAATCATAAATTTCCCATAATCATCCGTACCCACCACACCTGTATATGATGAATGTCCATTCATCCTTTTTACATATACTGCTACATTAACCGGATTGCCCCCTGCATAATATTCACCTGTATTTTCATAATAATCTATGCAATTATCACCAACTGCAGCTATTCTTAAATTCTTTTCCATAATATCCTCAACTCTGTGTTATTTTTTTTAATCTGTTTATTGCCTGTCTCGCATAAAGAGATGGTTCATTAATATAAGATGTAACAAGCTCTATAGTTGCTCCTCCATTATAACCGTAATCATATATTTCCTCCATAAGTTCCTTGAGAGGAATGTTTCCATCTCCCGGCACAAGATGAGTGTCGCTGCTTCCATCGCTGTCTATTATATGGAGATGCTTAAGCTTACTCCCAAGCTTCTTAAAATAACTCATTATACTTTCATGCTGCACATAAGGAGGAACAACATCACACATAGCTCCAAAATATGGTGAGTCTATGTATTCAATTATTTCACATAAATCATTGGCTGATGTGCATACATTGGATTCAAATGGTGTAAGTGCTTCTATAAGAATTATATGCTCTTTTTCTTCTGCATAATCCACCAGCTCTCTTATGCTTTTACTCAATCTTTCCCATATATCCTTTTTCGTAGCCATGTAACCTGCATGACCGGCTGATATTACCGTATAGTCTGCACCAATGGTCTTCCCCATTCTAATTGCAGTTTTGAGATATTCTATTGCTTCTTTTCTTTGATATTCATCACCTACCATGTAATTGTACGGGTATGCGTTATGCTCCGGCGTGTAAACTTTTATGGGAATTTCATATTTATCCCTGAGGTTTAACAAACTGTCTGTTTGTCCTCTCTCAAGGTCAAATGCATATGCATGAGGTCTGCCTCCCCATAGCTCAATATAATCATATCCAAATCTTTTAGCGTCTCTAAAGATGTCCTCCATATCACTGCGCTGATATCCGGACGTAAATATTCCAATTTTCATAGAGTCTCCCTTCATTCTCCTTCCTCGTATATAAAATCAGACTGCTTCCGAATTGAGAAACAGCCTGATTTTTTTACATAACATTTCAGAATCAGCCATTAATAATCAAGCTGTCTGTAATATCTTCTTATCTCCATAGGATGACAGTTTAGTTTTTCCAAGTGAACATCTATTCTTGAAGTTATTGATCTCATTAAAAGATGAGAAAGATGTCCTCTGAATTTTTCACTTATACCCTTCAACTCATAATCCTTTGTGTCAATTATATTATAGTTTGCGCATACTCTCGGTAAAAATTTTGCAACCCTTTCACTGAGTGCTCTTTGGGAGTCTTCTCCAATGAATACTGTAACTGCAGTATCTCGGTCAATAATTTCAAACATACCATGAAAAAATTCTGCACTGTGAATGGATTTAGTCCTTATCCAGTGCTGCTCTTCCCAAAAACACATTGCATAGGAGTATGTCGCTCCATACTGATTTCCTGCTCCAACAAAATAATGTATGCTGTCATTCATATGTTTTCTTGCTATTCTCTCACCAAGTTCATCGGCTGCTTTTTCAACCTCCACTAGGCCGCGGGCAAGATATTCGTCAAGTTCTGCGTAAAGCTCATGGTACTCGTCAAACTCTCCTGCATTATACATAAATCTGTCAGCTGCCATAAAAAATTTAAGTTGCTCGTTTTTTGGATATGAAATCAAATAATCCACCATTTTAGCAAGTTTTGTATCCGAATAATCAACAAAGCCTATTACTTCGGCACCATCATCCTGGGCTTTTTTTACTCCGTCAACCATTTCTTCTGTGCTTCCGGTAACAGAAGATATAATCACTATTGTTCCTTCTCCTACCTTTTTGTTTCCGGTTTGAATGTATTCTGCTGCATTTTCAACAAAGAAGTTTATTGCTGATCTTTCCTTCATATGCACTTCAGCCTGCAGACAGGACGCATATGTACCGCCTATACCGAGCCAACAGATGTTTTTATATCCTTTTTTGCATATTCCATCTACAATAGACTCTATTTCACCTCTGACAGCCAATGCACCATTTACGTTGTCTAGCTGTTTCTGTTCGTCAAATTTTAACATTATTCTGTTCTCCTAGCTATCTTAATTTATTCACCAACTTTTAATTTTTGATAATAATCATTGTATATTGTAATTGCTTCCCCTACGTCTTTTTGGAAAAACACATTTTCCTTGTAGCCAAAATCTCTTGCAGGGTCGTTTTTGTATGTGTCAGAAGCAGCTTCGACAGCAGCATCATTTGGACAAGAATATGGATATTCAACCAAATTTTCGGCCATAACCTGAGGATCAGTAATGTAGTTTAAGAATTTTTCTGCAAGGTCTACGTGTTTAGCTCCCTTTGGTACTACATAAAGGTCAAAACCAAGCTGTACCGGATCTTTTTCAAAATCAGCTATTACAAGATTATTTTTTTCTCCAAGCTCAGACATAGCCCATGACGCATTTCCGTCATATGTAAATGCCACAGATGCAGTTTTGTTTGTAAGGTTTTGTTCTGCGTTTCCATATGCTACAACATTTTCGTTGTATTTTACAAGCCATTCATATGCTTCTGCTATTTCACTTTCATCTGTTGAGTTAGGATCATATCCAAGAGCAACAAGTGCTATAGGGAACAAGTTTCTAGCTCCGTCTATTGAAGCTATCTGTCCCTTTAATGCAGGGTTTATAAGATCATTGTAGCTCTTGATTTCAACAGGGCATGTATCTTTGTTATAAACTATATAAATATAGTTCATAAGATACGGTACACAGTATTCTTTAGCAGTCCAGTATGATTCATTAATGTTTGAAGCATTTGGAATGTTTTCAAAGTTTATTTTCTCAACATATCCGCCGTCTACAAGTGATTCCATATAAGCATCACACGTCATTATGAGGTCATACTCTTGTCCTCCGCCTGCTGTAAGCTTTGTAATTGCATCAGCATTGTCGCTCATGTATGACAAATTTACCTTTGCATTGTTTTCTTCCTCAAATCTTGCAATCAAATCGTCTGATATGTATTGCTGCCACATGTAAATATTCAGCTCTGTGCTTGGTTCTGCCTTACTGCTTTCAACAGTTGAACCGGTATCAGTTCCGGTACATCCTGTAAATATCCCCATGATTAAAACCATGGTTAAAAGAATAGAAATTATTTTTTTCATATTGTTTCCTCCGCCTTGTTGCGTTTTTTTAACGCATATTTGATTAAATTATTCAAAACCATTGCTATTACAATGACTAGAATCATGATTGTAGTAAGTGCATTAACATCAGGAGTAACCCCTGTCTTGTTCATTGACAGAATTAAAACCGGTAATGTTGAGCTTTTTGCACCTGCAAGCATATTACTCATTACAACATCATCTATTGAAAGAGTAAATGACAGGAAAGCTGCACTCATTACTCCCGGCATAATACTGGGAAGTGTAACATTCATAAACGTTTTAATTCTGTTGGCTCCAAGGTCCATGGATGCTTCTTCCAGACTGTAATCATCGCCGCTTATACGTCCTTTAATAGTAACCACTGCATAAGGTATGCAGAAAGTGCAGTGACCTATTAATATACTTCCCATTCCAAGAGCAAGTCCTATTTTCATAAATATAATAAGAAGTGCAACCGCCATAACAATTTCAGGAACTATTATCGGTATATACAGCATATTATTAATGAATTTCTTTCCTCTGAATTCATATTTTTTTAATCCGAGTGCTCCGATTGTACCTATGGTGACAGAAATCACAGTTGCTAATATTGCAATTATTACCGAATACCAAAGACTTCCGATTACAGCAGAGTTAGTAAATAATTTTGAATACCACTGCGTTGTAAAACCATTCCAGTAATAGTTGTATCTTTGATTGTTAAATGAAAATATCATCATTACAAATACAGGAATATACAGTATGGTGTACACTGCAATTGAGTAAATTGTTCCGATAATCTCTTCCAATCTTTTTCTTTTTTGTTTTTTTGAAATGCTCATTTATACCACCTCCATGTCATCAATCTTTGCAAATCTGGTGTATATAAAAATTAGCAATCCCGTTATAACAATCAAAAGTACAGAAAGAGCAGCGCCAAGAGGCCAATTCCTTATTGCTCCAAACTGATTTTTTATAATATTACCTATGTACAGAACTTTTCCTCCACCCAGCATATCCGTTACAGTATATATTCCAAGAGAAGGTATAAATACCAATATTATCGATGAAAATATCCCCGGGAAAGTAAGGGGCAGTGTTATTTTAAAAAATGTGGTGCGCCTTGAAGCTCCAAGATCTGACGATGCCTCCAATAGAGATTTGCTTAATTTTTCAATTGAGCTGTACATTGGCAGAACTGCAAAGGGAAGCATGTTTGTTATCATACCCAACATTACAAGTCCGTCTGTATATACAAAACTCACAGGAGCATCTGTAAAACCCGCGCTTTGGAGAAAGTGATTTACAGGTCCGCTTGTTTGAAATAAAAGAAGCCAGCTGTTAAGTCTCATCAGAGAGTTTGTCCAAAATGGAATCATAATGAGCATAATAAGTCTTGAAGCCACTTCTTTTGGTTTTTTTGCAATATAATATGCAAAGGGATATCCTATAAGAAGGCACAGTCCCGTAGTCATTGATGCTGCTTTTATAGATTTAACTATAACCTTAAAATATGTGCTGTCCAACAATGTTCCATAGCTTTTCAGTGAAAATTCATAAACAACATCACCAAACACTCCCCTGGACATGAAGCTTATATATATGATATACAGCATAGGAAGTGTTACAAATAAAATCATCCATAACGAAACCGGTCCGGCCATGGCTAAAGCCGGCAGTGTTCTTTGCTTAAGAGTATTTTTTTTATTCATATTTTCCTCCACACTACTTTGAAGCCTTGATGGCAACAGCTTTTTCCGGATTCCAGTATATATTTACAGAATCTCCTTCTTTAAAATCTTCATCTTTCTCAAAACGAGAATACTTTATTTCAGTGTTGTCTTGCAAATCAACCGATGTTTTTATAACAGTTCCCATATATGTGAAATCTTTAATAGTACCCTTAAGGTTAAACCCCTCTACAGGTTCTGCACCTACATTTATATATTCCGGTCTTATTGACACATGGATACATTCACCTACATTAAATCCAGCTCCTTTAACTTTCATAGTACCGGCTAAAGTTTTGACATCTAGTATTCCATTAACTGAACCTGTTACTTCTCCGTCAAAAATATTAGACTCGCCGATGAAACCTGCAACAAATTTAGTTATGGGGTTGTTATAAATTTCTCTTGGTGCAGCAAGCTGTTCTATGACACCTTCATTCATTACAGCTATTCTGTCACTCATTGTGAGAGCTTCCTCCTGGTCATGAGTTACATAAACAAATGTTATTCCAAGCTTCTTTTGTAATCTTTTGAGTTCTACCTGCATTTGCTTTCTTAGTTTGAGGTCGAGAGCCCCAAGTGGTTCATCAAGAAGCAAAACCTTAGGATTATTGATAAGAGCTCTTGCAATTGCAACTCTCTGTTTCTGTCCTCCGGAAAGTGCATCAGGCTTTCTGTTTTCATATCCCTTAAGCTGAACAAGATCCAGCATTTCATTAACTCTTTTTGTTATTTCATCTTTTGGTTTTTTCCTGATTTTAAGCCCATATGCTATATTATCAAATACTGTCATATGCGGAAAAAGGGCATAGTTCTGAAAGACTGTATTTACGTCCCTTTCAAATGGTTCCTTATCTTCAACACTTTCTCCCTGAACCTTGATAGTTCCAGAGGAAGCTTCTTCAAATCCGGCAATCATTCGGAGCGTGGTGGTTTTCCCACATCCTGAAGGACCGAGAAGAGTTATGAATTCTCCTTCTTTTATTTCGATATTCATTTTTTTTACAACTTTGTTTTTTCCGAAACTTTTTTCAACATCTATTAAAGATACAATTGAATCAGACATTATTGAAGTTACAACCGAATCAGACATCTTTCACCTCTTAATTTAAACATTAAACTTTTATAATTATTTTTAAACTTAGCAATTTATTAACTTATTTATACTAGGAGCTTGGCCAAAGTTCTGTATAAAATGTGGTCCTGTCTCCTATATTCAAAGACCTTGTCGCTTCTACAACTCTTTCATCCATATCGTAAGAAATCGATTCCAGTAAAAAAGCAGGCGTATTTTCCATTACATCCAACATCTTAGCTTCGTTTTTATATAAAGTAGTTATCTTTATCCACTGCTTGGAAAATTTCAATTTATGCTTGTAAATATCTTCAATAACTTTGTACAATGAATTACTCTCGAAATCGTATTGAAGAAGGTTATCAAACAAACTTACAGGCAAATACGAATATTCCAAAGCAAGAGCTATGTTGTCTCCATATCTCACACGGACTATTTCATAGACTTTGGTACCGATTGTCGTTTCCAAAAGTGAAGCAATTTTTTTATCAGCTTCTATAATGCCGGATTTCACGACCTTATTGCTCGGCTTGATGCCCCTTGAGCTCAACATTTGTGAAAAACCGCTGAGTTTAACAAAATCTCTTTCAAAATCCGGAAACCTCACAAAGGTACCTTTGCCTTTTGCCCTGTAAGCGTATCCCAAATCCACAAGTTGTGTTAAAGCATTCCTTGCAGTCATTCTGCTTATGTTGTATGTTTCACTTAATTCCCTTTCAGATGGCAGCTGACTGCCGCTCTTTAGCTCTCCTGAATTTATTTTTTCAATGAGAACATCCTTGATTTGAATATATACCGGGGGAATATATGATTTTTTTATCATATTGTTTTATCCTTTCATAGTGCATTGGTATACTGGTATATACCACTTATTAAGTGTATCACAACAGCATAACCTTCGCAAGAGTTTTTTGTTAAATTTGACTTTCTAATCTTTATAAATTTAATTTGTTTATAATATTTGTGATATTTTTTCTTTTGTAGCATATACTATGATAAGTTGCAGTTTAGTTTTATTTTAGTTTTATTTTTGTTGCATTTTTTTAAAATAATGATAGAATGGGGGTGTAAAGGAGGGATGATTATGCTAAGTTTAGTTGAAAAAGAAATGGCTGTAAAAAATTCTCCAGAATATTTTGATGGAACAGAAGGAAAATTATTATTTAAAGTTCTTACCTCTTATTTAGCGAATACTACGACATTGCAGCCATTATTGCATAATATTGATGAAACTATTTTTACTGACAAGTATAGGTTTGAAAAATATTCGAAAATGATTATTAAATATATGGTTAATGTTGATAATGATATTAAAACTGACATAACATATACAACAGGACAATTGTCGAAGATTTTCGGTGTTTCTATCACAACCATAAACAATTGGATTAAAGAAGAAAGATTTATTAATTTAGAACCTAAGATAAAAAATAAGCAATCTAGAATAAGCGAAAATATTTTGTGGAAAAGCTCAAATGGTGAATTAATCGCTATAAAAGAAATAGCCAAAACATATAAAAAAAGAAATATTAAAAATATGCCCGAAGAAGAGGAACAAAAGATTATTATGTCAGAAATTAGTTTTTTTGAGAAGAAATATGGCGGAAGTTATAATGCCACACTTTCAAAAAAAGAAGATAAGACTGATGAAGAATTACGAGATGCGTCCGAATGGGTATATCTTTTAAATAGAGTGACAGTATGAGTACCAAAGACTCTCCCATGATAGATATACCACCATCAAGAATAAACATTATTTAGGAGTTCACTTTTTTTGGTGGACTCCTAAATATTAATATGTAGTCCGATAGAATTCGACTTATTAAATCTACCATAGCATGTATAATATTATGATATTGTATATATTTTAACTGCGGTGATTATAATGAATTCTGTTTTTAAAAAACTAACTCTAAATAAAAAACTAATATTGTTGTATGCATTAAACATATCTGATATTTTATTTAGTATACTCTTAATTAATTCAAAATACTGCTTAGAAGCAAATCCTCTAATGGTGTTTATGTTTAAAGAGCCTATGTTGGCATTTCTATTTAAAGCAACAGTTCCAGGTTTGCTGCTGATACTGGTATATGTAATATTTAAATATAATCCAGGCAAACAATTCACTTTCTCTGTCGGTCTTATCAATTTCGCTATCATCTCGTATGTTATAGTTAACGTTCTTCATGTAGTGCTTATGAGTTACGTAATATATTCCTTTCAGTTTTAATTAATAAAGCCCTACATAGAAGTTAACAAGCTAGATAGCGGCACAAGTTACCCCTTCATTTGATAGTACAGCTTTTCACATGCATTAAAAACTTTCAATATTTTTTCAAATAACTTTTGGCTTCCCCCAATTATATATTGAGTTCAACAGGTAGATCACTTGCATGGTAAGTAATAGATCATTTCTAGCTCAATTGCCTAGCACCAATATTCAGGATAAATACTTACTTGCATGCATAGCTTACTAATTATTCTTATTGCTTAATACCCTTATTAAATCACTGAACACTCCATAAGCTGTCTGTTCTATTTCCGGCTCGTGTTCCACAATTGAAACAGTACCCATTAAATCAGTAGTAATGCTCACTATTGAAGTTGTTCCCTGTATATTTGACAAAAGAGAATTTTTATGGATTTCTTCTGGTCTCACTCTTGCAATCACCTTGCCGTCCTTTAACCCGCCATAACATATTAACTTAATTACATTGCCCTTGCTTTCTGCTTCTTTTATTTGTTCGTATGTAATATCTTCAATTCCTTTTCTGTCAACATCATAAGGGGTAATATTTGCCTTCATGAGTACATTTAATAATGCAGCTGTCTTTGCTGCAGCATCCCATCCTTCAATATCCATTGAAGGATCTTCCTCAACAAAACCTCTTTTTTTTCCCTCTTCGATGGCTTCAGCATACGATTTGCCCTTTGCAATTTCTTCTAAAACAAAGTTAGTGGTTGAGTTTAATATTCCTTTTACTTCAGTTACTTTACAGAACTTCAGTGTTTCGTCTACAAGGTTAAATACAGGTGTGCCGTCCATTACAGTTGTTTCATAGTAAAATAAGACTTTATTTTCTGCTGCTAAATCTCTTAATTGTTCAAATGCCCAAGCAATTGGTCCTTTATTTGCACTTATTGCATGTTTTTTTCTCTTTAGTGCAGCAGATATGTGACTAATTGCCGGTTGGCCTGAAAATATTTTTAGGGGAGTCAATTCAAAAAGTATATCGTAATCAATATTTTCAGCAATTTCTATTGAGCTCATCTCTTTATAATCACTTCTGCTTTCATCAAAATGATTCAATGTTTTTAAATCATTAAGCGCACCTATTAAATCAATCCCATTTTCATTAACTAAGCAGCCCTTTGATTTAGTTGAAATTGCTACTACACTAACTTTCAAATTATATCTTTCAAATATTTCATTTTCTTTCTCAATCAACAGCTTTGAAAATGATCTTCCCACGTTACCATAACCTAATATTGCTATTTTAACGTTACTACTATTCATTTTACACCTCCGTGTAGATAATAATATAGAATTATAAGTTAATAAATTAGTGACAGACACAGATGTCGTTTAGTATCAATAAAGTCAAGTGCATTGCACTGATGCTGGTATTTTAATACATCTAATGTTAAGGTTCAACAATTTAATCAACTACAGTGTTTTAGCCGTTTATAGTTTTTATTATACTATGAAAGTATTGTAATTTCAATATTTCTTTTATTATTTTCCAGTGATTTTAATTTTATTTTTTTTGCATAATAAATGCGTGCTAATTATTATCTTTTCAACATTATTTTAATATTAAAGCTTTTTATCTTTGGAAAAATTAAATAAATTGGAATTTGTCAATCGAAGTAAAATAGTTCCTCAATTTTTTTGTCAAGTACAATACAATGGATAAAAGCTAATTGACAGTACTACAAACCGATACAAAAAAGCCAAAGAGAGGCATTGGCCAAGGGATATAATTACTTATTTTAGATTACCTTTATTTATAAAACACCTAAATTATTAAAAAGTTTTTATTTGGATATAAAAAAGATACATTTATATGATATCATGTACTTGGGGGTGTATGTATGATGATTAAACTTCTTTTAGTTGAAGACGATCCAGAAATAAGGGAAATAATTACAGACTATTTCATAGAAAAAAGTGCTGGCTTATTTGATATATATAATGCTGAAACCGGAATTGATGGTCAATTAAGTTATATGAATAATGAATTTGATTTGGTTCTTTTAGATGTCATGCTGCCTGAAGTTGATGGATTTACAATTTGCAGGGAGTTAAGAAGAATAAGCGATGTGCCTATTATATTCATTACTGCAAGACATAATGAGAATGACAGGCTTTATGGATATCAACTGGGATGTGACGATTATGTAACCAAACCTTTTTCTCTTGCAGAGCTATATGCGAAAGTAACTGCATTATTGAGACGTTCAAAAGGTATGGTAAGAAAAGGAGTAATAACTACAGGAAATATCAAGTTAGATCCTTATCAATGCACTGCATATGTAAATGATGATGAGGTGATACTTGCTCCTATAGAATTTGCGATTTTAAAAATTCTTATGGAGAACAACGGTAAGGTGTTGAGCCGCGATAGTCTTATTATTAGAATCTGGGGATACGATTTTGATGGTAATGACAGAGTGGTGGATAACCATGTAAAAAAACTGCGTAAAGCTTTAGGAAGTGCTTCCGGACAAATAAAAACCGTATTTAAAAAGGGATACAAATTGGAGGTAACACAATGAATAGAAATAAAACAAAGCACTCAATTTATTTACGTATTTTTAGTACATTTTTAGCTACTTACATGGTGCTGATGATAGGATTTACAGCATTTCTTGTATCTTTGGAAAAGGAAGCCGTAGGAAAAGAACTGGGAAATCGAGCTCAGCAAATAAACAGTAGGGTAGAGGAAATTCTAAATGATTATATTGACAATGATAAACAAATTATAGATTTAGCCGAAGTAAAAAAAGAATTTGTAAATAGATCACCTGTATATTTATTAGATGGTGCGGAAGCTGCAATGTTTACAAGTGATTATAAACTCATTTATAGTACATATAATACGAAGGATTACTGGAAATGTATTTATACAGAGTTTGAAGATGGTAAACAATCATCTGATGGTGTAGGATTACTAAAGCCAAGTGATTGGTTAAGTAACGAAGAAATAAAAAAGCTGGAAAGTTATTTATATGATAACCCTAAGGCGGAAAAGGTTGGTGACATCTATGAATATTCAATACATATTGATAGTTTTTGGATGGATGATGAAATAGTTATTCCTCATAGTATATCTGTTTCACCTACGTATGCCAGTGAGTTTGATGAAGAAGGAAATGTAACTTCAGGAAGCGGAACAGTTAGAAAAGGAAATTTTTACAGAAGGGATTTTAACAATACTGAGAATCTACCATACTATGAAATTGGCAGTATTATTCCGGAGTATAATGAAAATTTAAACAGTAAAAATCAAGATGAATTGCGCAAAATGGTGATAGATGAATCAAACTTAATCAATTATTTGCACAATTATTTACAACAGGCGCGAAAATGGTCACCTGTTTCAATTAAACCAATTGAAAGAGTAAATATGTTAACTTATCGTTATTACTTGGTAGTACCTTACCAAAATACAATCCGGGTATTGGATGATCAAAGTTTATACAGTGAATTCTATACTGCTGTAGGAATTGACATTAACATATGGGAGCGCATCTCTTCTACATTAGTATATGTTTGGATTTCATGCTTATTAATATTTATAATTGCAGCATATATCCTTTCGAAGCAATCTTATAAAACATACCTGAAAAGAGAGGAACTTGACAATCAGCGTAAAGAAATGACAAATGCTCTTGCTCACGATTTAAAAACCCCCTTGAGCATTATTTCAGGTTATGCACAGAATTTGCAGGAAGATGTTCATACTGAAAAAAGAGAGCATTATGCCAGTCATATACAGACTAATGTCCATCGTATGGATAAAATTATAAAAAAGATGCTGGAAATGTCAAAATTAGATTCTGAACCATTCAAAATTAATTTTGAAAGTGTATCTTTAAATGAAATTAGCAACGAAATTATTAATCGATACAAAAATATATGTGATGAGAAATCAATAACAACTAATTTTGTAGGAGAAGCTGTTGTGAAAGCAGACAAAGCTTTGATAGAGAGGGTAGTTGATAACTTTTTTGTTAATGCGCTTGATAATATGAATGATGGCGGAACAATTTATATATTAATAAAAGATGATACTTTTGAAATATACAATAGCGGTAGTCATATACCAAAAGATATTCTGGACGATATTTGGCTTCCTTATAAAAAAGGCAATATAGAACGAAGTAATACAAAAGGTACTGGTCTAGGTCTTTCAATCGTACGCACAATCTTGGAATTGCACAAGTTTACATATGGTGTAAAAAATAATGAAGATGGTGTTACGTTTTGGTTTAAATTTAAATAATATTATGTAATCACCAAAGAAAGACCTATTTATCAAGACATCACTTTCCCATACTGATTTAGTGGTGCCTGCACCAAAGTGTTAACACATTTCTTTTTGAAAAAAGAGCACTCATAATTTAACATGACTGCTCTTTATAAATTCAAATATAGAATTATCAGATGGGCGGTGCAAGCTCATGGTGACGGTCACCGTCACACTACTGTTAGATTTCTAGTTATATTGCAAAATTTCTACGATAAATCTTGTCAAAATCGTGGCTGCTTCTCCGCGGGTTACTACTTCACCCGGTGCCAGAATTTTATTGCTTCTGCCTTGCAGTAAGTCTGCGGAAATCGCCCACTCCATAGCAGCACTACTCCAGCCCACTATTTCATTGATGTCATCATATGAGCTCAAATCACTGGTCGCCGTAACATCTATACCCTTGTGCTGAGCATAGCGGTAAAGTATGACAATCAACTGCTCCCTTGTCAGATTTTCATTCGGAGCAAAGAATTCATCAGTGATGCCTTTTACGATATTTTCATTAGCTGCCCAAGTAACTCCGTCACCATACCATGTGCTTCCATTTACATCTTTAAAAGATGCTGAACTGTTTATTTCAGGATTTTTCTCATAACGATAAAGTACTGTTACCATCATAGATCTAGTCATGGAGCTATCAGGAGCAAATTCAGTATCAGACATACCATAAAAGAGGCCTTGTGCAATTACAAAATTAATGCTGTCTTTTGCCCAGTGTCCGTTAATGTCCGTTAATTTACCTTCATCAATTATTTCTTCAAATTCTACTTCTACGGTGTGCTCCTTATCATCTGTGAATTCATATGAATCTAATGAACCTACAGACTTTCCGTCAATAATCAAATCAGAAATTTCATACCCCTCATCAGGTACTATCCTTATAGTTCTCTTATCATCAGATACTACAACCTTACCGCCCGATGTTTCATTTGGAAAAATAATAGTCGGTGTTTTCACAGCCGGTGTATTATTGCGCCCACTGCTGCCGCCACCGCCACTGGATTGGCGATAAATTATGTTATATGATGCGGAATCAGGAAAATTCAAGTGTTCTTTATTATAAGTGTATAAATTAACCTTACCGCTGGCTTCAGAACCTGTATTGTGGTTAAAAGCAGTTGCATCCAGTTTTTCTAAGCTGTTTGGCAGGTATACTTCCTTTAAAAGGCTTACGGCAAAAGCTTCTGGACCAATTTCCTTCAGGCCCTCATTAAGCACCAGCTTCTCCAAACGAATAGCTTTCGTAGTACCTGAAAATGCCCTGTGTCCCAAGACTTTAACACTGCCGGGTATTTCCAATTCCTTGATTTGATGATAATAGAAAGCCCCTCTTCGTATCTCCGTAACAGAATCGGGAATTCTCAGAGTCTTCAACTGAGCACCGTTAAATGCATACTCATCTATGATCTCTACACCATATGGTAGTTCAATATGCTGCAACGTAATGTTGCGAGCAAATAACCCTTTAGGAATAACCTTCATATTCTTAGGCAGAGTAACATCTGTAAGCTTGTTGGTAGAAAAAACACCCTCCTCAATATTGATTATAGTTTCAGGAATAACAAGCTTTTGCAGCTTATTACCATTGAAGCACTGTAACTTCAATGTGTTTAGGCTGTTCGGAAATTCAACAGCTGTTAAATTGTTGTATTGAAATGCTCTTTCCTCGATTACCTCCACATATTTAGGTAGAACCACCTTGTTCAAACCCTTAGGAGAAAATACATCTTCCTTAACAAAATAATAATCGTCAGGGACAAATGAATCCTTGCTTATTTTTGTAATCCTTTCGCCTTCCGGATTAGTATCCGGCAAAACAGCGTCTCTATATAGTTCAGCCTTTGTTTTACCTGCTTCCGAAAAGCCTGTTAAGTTTGTCCCTTCATAGGTGAAATCTTCTGCTGTCCACAGCTCTTCCGGATTAAAATATATTACCTTATGACTCTTAGCGTCTGCAGAAAAAGCCTTATGAGCCTCATTGGTAGTATAAACATCTACAACTTTGGTGTTATCAACGAAGCTTTTGCTGTCCAAGGTTATAACACTGTTTGGAAGTTCAACTCTTTCCAGCAGGTTTTTATTAAATGCCCCTTTAGAGATAGTTTCCAGTCCCTCATTCAAGATTATAGATTTCAGTGTTTTTGCATTAGGATTTCCTTCAAAGGCTTGTCTTCCAATATATTTAACATTCCCTGGAATAGTCAATGTGTCTAGATGGTGCAGTATAAAAGCAGCATCACCTATATTTTCCACGGTGGATGAAATTATTAAGGTCTTCAATGGAGCACCTCTGAAGGCACTGCTGCCAATTTCCTCTACGCCCTCTGGTATTTCTAGATTTGTTAATGTAGTATTGGCAGTAAATGCTCCTTCCGGAATCACCTTTAATTTATGATTTATCTCCAGTGTGGTTAATTTATTTACACCAAAGGCTCCTTTACCCATTGTTTCTAAATTTTCCGGCAATATAAGAGCAGTAAGCTTATTACCGTTAAAGGCCATAATTCCTATATGCTCCAGAGACTGAGGGAATGATAAATCTGTAAAATTATTATACTGGAATGCATAATCTCCGATTGTCCTCAATTCCTTTGGGAAAGCTACGCTGGTAAATCCATCTGGAGAAATAACTTCGTTGCCCTGAAACTCGGCATCCATCTTAAAGGCGTTAGCAGCAATTTCCGTAATTTTCTCGCCCTGTGGGTTTACATCAGGCAGTACAAGATTTTTACTAAGGGAAGCTTTTATTCTCCCAGCCTCAGACAAACCTGTAATTTTTCCTTCCTCATAGGTAAAGTCAGATACTTCCCATTCATCAGAATTATCTGAATTACACAAAATCAATTTTTGATGAAGTACAGGATTCGTTCCGCCAATACGTGAAATACGGTCATTATTAAAAAGATTAGCATTCGAAGTATACATGTAAACAATGCCAGAGCCTTCAGTTGAAGAAGGTTCCATGCCAGGGTTATTCAAAAATGCAGTGCCTGCCACCTTCTCTACTCTATAAGGCAGAATAACGGATTTTATTTTGTTGTTATAAAATGAATTACCGTCTATTTGAATTTTCTCTTTTGTATCTGCTATAATTAAGGACGTAATTACATTGTCCATAAATGCTCCGTTTCCTACCATCAAGGTGCTTTGAGGCAGACTTACAGACGTAATTTCATTATTGCGAAAGCATTGAGGTCCAAAAGTACGAATACCCTCAGGGAATGTAACTTCACTGATATTATTGTTCATAAAAGCATTGCTGTTAATTGTAAATTCATTTAAGCCTTCAGGAAATGCAACCTGTATCAAGCCCTTATTGGCAAATGAACCGGAAGCAATAGCTGTAATTATATTGCCATTTTTATTTTTCAAAGGAATTTCTAATTTCTTATTTTCTGATAGCTTTTTAAGGCCTTCCGAACTGAAGCCGGTTATGATTGTTGCATTATCATCCGCATATGTAAAATCATCTGCTGACCAAGGCTTTTCTTCTAAAATCAGTTTTGCAGAGCTTGATTTTGGTTGACCCTTTTCATTATATACATCATAATGTTCAATTGTTGTACTTGTCAAATGCAAAGGATTTTCTGTATATAAATAAACTAATTTAAACTTATCAATTGTAATGCTGCCAGGATTATTGTTAAAAGCAGTACCCTTAATCCCTTTTACATTATATGGAAGCCGTAATGATTCGAGCTGATTATTACTAAATGCATTAGCTTGAATGTCTATTCCCTCTGACAATGTATCCCGGTTTTCTTCGAAAATAAGTGTATCTATCTGGTTTGCTAAAAAAGCTGTTCCACCAATGGTGCTGATTTTATTATGTATAGTAACTTGTGTCAATTTATTGCTGGCGAATACACCCAAATTAACAACCGTAACACCTCGAGGAATTTCAACATGAGTAATTTCATTTTTCATGAAAGCCTGATTACCTAAAGATTTTAAGCTTTCAGGAAGTATTAATTCTCCACCTATTTTGTTTGTACTGAAAGCTGCATTGCCTATGGACTCAATGGTATCAGGGAAAGTAACAGATGTTAAATCCTTTTTTTCAAAAGCTTTTAGTCCAATACCCTTAATTGCAGTACCTGTAACATTTTGATCAGGTATGACCAGATCCTTATTTGCTACAGCTTTAATCTCACCCGATTCGCTAAATCCCGTAATTAGAGTTTCATCATTTGGATCATATTCAAAGTCTTCTGCAACCCAACTGTTTTCAGAATCATACGCTTCGATGCCTGTACCTTCAGCATCGCCAGATACTTCAATATTTGCCGAATCACCAGTATTATATTCAGAATTTAATTCAATCCAGCTGTTTTCTGTGTCCGCAAAGGTAATGGCAGAAACAGGAGAAAAGCATGCAACTATTATATAAATAGGAATTAATATTTTTGTTAATTTTTTCACTAGTTTATTCATTATCCACCTCCGGATTATATTTTTTCAAGTTCTATACCTTTTAAAAATGTTTTTTTTTTCCAATGAACCAAAAGGGATAACCTGTACATTACAAGCCATCCCCCTTGTCCTTCAATGAGTTTTATTTTTCTAGTAAGTCTGAAAAGGTCCAGCCTTTGTAACCACCTTCTAGGGTATAGATATTAGCCGCATCTATGCCTGCTTCCTTCAAAAGTCCCGTTGCGGCTTCAGCATACCTTTTACCTGAATAGCACAGCAGAACAAACTTCTTGCCTTCAACGTCTGTTTCGGCTAATGCTTTTTCTATGTTTGCTTTAGCGGGACCACTGTCCTGATTAGATACAACGGAATCTACATCGGCAGATATAGACCCTTTAATATGTTCTGTATCGTAATCTGCCTTTTTTCTTGCGTCGAAAATTACATAATCACTGTTCTCTTCTGTTAAAATAGTCTTTAGTTCGTCAGCAGTTATATACTGGAAGCTTGCTGTCTCTTGTTCCGAATCTGCGGGATTCTGCGGCGGTTCTGTATTAGCACTGCATCCTGCAAGTATGCTTATCAACAACATAAGCACCAAACCTAAAGATAAGTTCTTCTTTTTCATTTTTCCCCTCCTAATATGTTTAATATTACCATTTTTAATGGTAACAGTTTCCATGTAATAAGTCAAGCCATGTGGTCATGAATAATATTTATATAACAACTAATATTTAATAAATTTTTATATGGCTATTTCGCCTATCAGAAAAGGGATGCAGAAATTTCTTTCCCTTTTGAACCAATTCATTGGGTGTATAACCTTTTAATGCTCATTGACGAGTATTGTTCAAATCCACGAGCAGTGTTTGCCGGTGTTTTAGCCGAATAACTAAATATATTAATAATACATTTTTATGGGAACAAATTCATATTGAAAATCGTCTAATTTATGAAGAGGGAAATGGTTATTTATGTTTATCAAAATTAAAAAGGGGATGATTTTAATAATGAAGAAAATCAAAGTAGTTACAACTTATGTATTAGTGCTGTTAATGCTGTTATCATCACTGACGATTTTTCCAGGTTACGCTTACAGCAGGGAAAATAGAGATAATATGGTTGAAATGTTTTCTTTCAAAACATTGGAGGGATATTATTTCTGTGCTGAAGATGGTGGAGGAAGCAT
Organism: Sedimentibacter sp.; assembly: GCA_032006665.1. Classification (GTDB taxonomy): domain Bacteria; phylum Bacillota; class Clostridia; order Tissierellales; family Sedimentibacteraceae; genus Sedimentibacter. The sequence continues at coordinate 22,548 of DALZMP010000017.1, read as the reverse complement.
ATTAACAGCAGACAGAACTGAAATAGGACCTTGGGAAAAGTTTCAGATTGTCAACCTCACAAATGGATATGTTGCTGTAAAAAGCTATGAGGGGTATTATTTGGGTGCCTCTGATGATGAAGAAAGCTTGAACTTAGAGGAAACTGAAATCGGAAAAAGACAGAAATTTAAGTTAGTTGAATTGGATAATAATAAGATTGCGCTTGAAACATATTATGACAAATATGTTTGTGCCGAGGAGGGCGGTGGCGGAAAGGTAGTTGCCGACAGAACAAAAATTGGTGAATGGGAATCCTTTGAACTGATTAAAAACCAGGAAAGCAATATTGACGGTAAATGCACTTTAACCGCAAAAGCAGATGATAAAGGGGTTAAATTCACATGGACTAAGCCGCGCAACACAAAAAATATAATCGGATATAACCTTTATAGGAGCACATCTCCTGGGAAGCAATCAGATACACCTGTTACAGATTTCTTTATTGAAGAAACATCATATACAGATAAAAATATAAAAGCAGATACCAAGTATTATTATATAGTCAGGGCAGTATATAAGGATAAATCATTGGGTCCTGCCTCAAACGAAGTGGAGGTTATATTAAAATCAAATATAATTTTAAGCGCAAAGGCAGTAGATGATGGAATTTATTTATCCTGGAACAAACCAAAATATTCGCCTGAAATAATCGGATATAATATATATAGGGCCACTCGCTCAGGCAGGCAATCGGATACTCCGATAACAGACTTTCCAATAGAGGGAACATCATATACAGATAAAAATATAGATAATAACCAAACATATTATTATATATTAAAAGCAGTTTACAAAGATAAGTCTCTTGGTGAACCAACAGATGAAGTTTCAGTTAAATCAAATTTCGGAAAAACCATTGTGCTGCAGGTAGGAAGCAGGTATATGTATGTTAATGATAAAAAAATTGAGATAGATCCCGGCAAAGGTACAGAAGTAGTTATAAAAAATGGCAGAACATTCTTACCGATCAGGGCTCTCATAGAAAACATGGGCGGGGAAGTAGAATGGGATCAATCAGACAGAATGGTCAGCTTGTATTTAAATAAGCACAAGATATATCTTTGGATTGGAAATAAGACTGCCAGAGTTGACGGGACAAATAAAGAAACAGATGTAGAACCATATATTTCGGATACAAACAGAACAATGCTGCCTTTAAGGTTCATAATTGAAAATTTTGATTGTGAAGTCGATTGGGATGGATTAACAAAAAAGGTAACAATCAAAACAAAATAAAGATGCAATAAGACAGGATTTAAGGCGGCAATAACAGGTTAATATGCTCTCCATGGCAGGCAGTTAAAAAAATAAAACTGTTTGCTGCGGAGAGCATTAAATTACTATTATATATATTAAATAAATAGAAATTACTATATCCGTACAATAGGATTATAATCAAAATCAAATCCAAAGTATCTTGGTCCAAAGGCAGCAATTGCATTGTCAGACAAAAACTCCTCTCTGGCTGGGACAACTATTATACCGATTTCTTCTCCTTCTGAAATGTTGGTATTTGATAAGGGTTCTCCGTCTCTCCACCTCAAAAGTATTATCATATCAGGGCTTGCAGCCATTGGTTTATCATTTTCCCACATAACATGATTTTCATTCTTGAACCATATTTTATAATTCTTACCTTTAAGGTCATCTATTCCTTCTACAGTATAAGTTCCCCAATAATATCCTTCTCTATTTTCTGCCTCTTTTTTTATTATTTTCCCTTTGCCTATAAAATATCCTTTAGCCGCTTCGGCTCCGGCTTTGCAAGGATTTTCACCTTTTTTTCGTGCCGTCCTTATATTGCGTCCTACTTCAAGGCATTGGGAAAGAGTGTAATATACTAAAGACTCCTTTACATCTTTTCCATCCATGAGGCAAGCTGCCTCAGCTAGTTCTCCATATGAAGCTTCGCTCACCATTTTGCCGATACGCTCCATAGCAGAATTGCTGAAAGCAGATGTTGTAATAGTAGTGTTCCCCCACGAATCTACAAATGTTACAGGTAAAAAATTCTTTTCGTTTATAGAAGGAAGTCCTTGTCCCATTTCAGGGACAGCACGACCGGAGCAATCACCGTCAATCACCGGTATTCCTTTATGATATGCAGCAGCCATGCAGCATGCAGAATTAGAACCGCCAAGTTCTGCCACATATAGCCCTGTTACTTTTTTCCCTATATATTTTTCCATATTATCAACTGCATTGACGAGCATTTCTGTTGGTGAATATATACGATTTACAAATCCTGTTTTTTTCATTTCATTTAATATTTCAGGGGTTTTAGGTGCTATGCTCCCCATAAAGCAAACAGTACAAAAAATATCATCATTCTGTATTTCTTTTGGATCCATAAGAGTTAATTTGTAACCCTTATTTAGAGATTCTGTTAAAGCATCACGTCCGGTGCTGACATTTCCTCCGCCTCCGGTACCAAAAAAAGCACATCCTGTAAGAAAATCATCTATATCTTCTTGTGTCTTAAGTTCAAATTTATTCATTACAATCACCTCTCTTTTCTTTATTTATTTTTACTCTGAGTATAAATGACATCTAACACTATGGTTCCCCTCAAAGTTCAACATCTGCGGATCGTCTTTCTTACATTTTTCCATAGCGAACGGACAGCGAGTATTGAAACTACAACCCTTTGGTACATTTACGGGACTCGGTATTTCTCCTTGGGATTGTACACGTTTTGGCTTGTATTTTTCCTCTTCTTCGCTTACTACTGGTATAGAAGATAATAACATCTGTGTATAAGGATGCTGCGGATTTTGAAAAAAACTTTCTGTAGGTGCAATTTCTGCAATCTTACCTAAGTACATTATAGCCACTCTGTCAGCAACATTTCTCATCAAACTTAAGTCATGAGTTATAAATAAATAAGATAAATTCATCTCTTTTTGTAATCTCAGCAACATACTAATGATTTTTGCCTGAACTGATACATCCAATGCACTGGTCGGTTCATCTAAAACAATCATAGACGGTCTTGTAGCCAATGCCCGGGCTATTGCTACCATCTGCTTCTCGCCACCTCCCAGCATTCCCGGATATGTATGCATATATTCATGAGGAAGTTCCACCATATCCATCAGTCTAGCCACTTCTTTAGGATAGTCCTGTGGCGGGCATATTTTGTGTATTTTTAGAGGAAGTTCCAGTATTTTATATACTGTTTGCTGAGGGTTTAATGATGTACCCGGATCTTGAAACACCATTTGTATTTCCTTTTTCATATTTAAAGGACGTTTCCCTATATCAACGCTTATATCTTTTTCTTTAAAGCTAATGGACCCTTCTGTTATACCGTACATGCCAATTACTGTATAGGCTGTTGTGCTTTTACCTGATCCGGATTCTCCGACTAATCCAAGAGTTTCTCCTCTGCACAGGGTAAAATCAATTCCGTCTATGGCTTTAACAAATTTATTTTCATTGCCTTTTCCATCAATAGGAAAATATTTCTTTAGGCCAGTTACCTTCAAGATATCTTCTTGCATTCACATTCTCCTTTCGCTCTTCTGAACGTCAAACACAACATATTTAACGTACAAACACTGTTATTCTCTTTATATTACAAATCACCATATAAAAAGCAAGCAACATGATGACCTTCTATTGGTTCAAATACCGGCGGTGTAGACTCTTGGCACACTGGCAATGCTTTTGGACACCGGGGTGCAAAACGACATCCTTTTGGAGGATTGAGATAATTTGGAATGCGACCTGGTATACCCGTTGCTATGCCACCTCCCGAAAGCTTTGGAATACAACTCATTAATCCTTGTGTATAAGGATGCAACGCCTCTCTAAACAACTCACTTGAAGTTGTTGTCTCAACTATACTTCCGGCATACATGACATATATTCTGTCTGCAATCTCCCTGGCTACTCCTAATGAATGGGTTATGAGTATAAGCGCACTGCCTTTTTCTTCTACCCTTTGCTTTAATGTTTTAAGAACCTGATCCTGTATTGTCACATCAAGATTTGTAGTAGGTTCGTCGGCTATTACCAGATTTCTGGGAGTTGACAAAGACATGGCTATGCAAATACGCTGTCTCATCCCGCCGCTAAGTTGAAAAGGATAATTTTCCATAATGCGTTCCGGATCCGGTAGTGAAGTTTCTTTAAGAGCATTTATCACTTTTTCATACTGTACTCGCTTATCCGAAGCCCCCTCTATCCCTGAATAATGAATGACCTCTTTCATTTGGGTGCCAATAGTGAATACGGGATTTAACGAGGCGATAGGGTCCTGAAAAATAACTGATATACCCTGACTGCGCAAATTCTTGATTTCTTTGGAAGACATTTTAAATGTATTTTTTCCATTAAAGAAAATTTCTCCGCCATCTACCTTTGCCTGACGGGCCAAAATTTGTGCAATTGAATTCACTGTAGTGGTTTTCCCGCATCCGGATTCTCCTACGATACTAACCTTTTCACCACGACGCACTTGCAAGTTAACACCATTAAGCACTCTTAAATATCCTTTAAATGTGCGAAATGATACATATAAGCCTCTTACATTAACAACATTTTCTGAATTATTATATTTTTCCATACTATCAATCCCCCTCATTGGACAGCATATCTTTAATACCATCACCGGTAAGATTGAATCCTAAAACTATGACCATGATTACAAGTGCCGGAAAGATTGACAGCCACCACTGGTCAGGCAAATAGTTTACACCGTTGGAAACCATGCCCCCTAAAGATGGAATCGGTGCCTGTTCACCCATACCTACAAAGCTCAGTGTAGCTCCTGCAAGTATTGCCCCGCCAATATCCAATGTCATTTTTGTGAAAACGGGCGCCAGGCAGTTAGGTAATATTTCTTTCATCAATATATGCCATTTACCGGCTCCGAGTATCTCTGCCGATTTTACATAAATTTCATTTCTTGTTGACACCACCATGCCATATACCATACGTGTATACCACGGCCACCATGAAACACATAATGCCAGCATTGCGTTTGTTAAATTAGGTTCCATAATAGATGATACGCAAAGCACCAATATCAGTGCCGGCAATGCCAAAAACACGTCCGATATACGCATAATTACTGTTGATATAAACCTTCCTCTCCAGTATCCTGCGATAAGCCCAAGTATCCCGCCAATAGGTACTACTACCACCAACACGCCTATACCCATTGTTAAAGCACCTTTGAATGCATATATTACACGGCTGAATACGTCACGACCCAGAGTGTCTGTTCCCATTAAATGTTCAAAAGACGGAGCCTTGCTTGCATTGGCAAAATCAACAAATGCACCTGCATGTTCAGGATAAGGTGCTATCCATTTGCGCAATAGTGTAACAATAATAACAGATACAACTATAATTAAACCCACTACTGATAGCTTGTTCATAGAAAACTTATACCATAGCCTTCTAATTTTTTCAGTACGGTCCGCTTTTGGTATAATGACCTCTTTATTTTCAATTTTTTCACTTATTTTACTGCCTCTTTCCAAAATCATTCACCTGCCTTTGTATATCGTATACGAGGATCAAGAAAAGTTATTAATAAATCTGTCAAAAAATTCATAACAACAAATACAACTCCCAATAAAAGTACTACCGCTGAAACAGAAAAAACATCCTTATTTAACATAGCTTGAAGACAATATCTGGATAAACCCGGATAGTTGAATATTTGTTCCACAATAAAAGCTCCTCCAACCATTGCGGCAATATTCAGCGACATGACAGATACGGAAGAGTTAAGAGATGTTTTAAGCAAATATTTAAATAATATTTTATTTTCCGGTATGCCATAGGCATGTTCTGCCAGGGCATATGGTTTATCCATGTTTTGTGTCATGCTGGAGCGAATAATACGTGCTGCTTGGCTGATACCTGCAAAAGACAACACCACAGCCGGCATTATAATATGTTTTAAACTATCTGCAACACCTTTGATATTCCCCTCTAATAAATAATCTATAGTATACATACCGGTTATTTTAGCCGGGGCCGACATAAATTCGCTAATGCGTCCTGATGAAGGTAAGATTGGTATAATATAAGCAAATAAAAGCATTATCAGTACTGCCCATAAAAATGCAGGTGAAACTACACCCAGATAAGAAAAAATTCTAATCGCTGCATCTTGCCACTTTCCTGAATATTTTGCTGAAAGTACGCCCAGCAATATTCCAAATATGACCATTATTACAGCCGATAAAGCAACTAATTCCAATGTAGCAGGAAAATAACTTTTTATATCATCTAAAACCGGTCTTTTAGAAATAATCGAAGTTCCGAAATCTCCTTTTAAGGCATTTGTAATCCAATAATAATATTGTTTATATAATGGATCATGAAGATGCATTTCTTCTCTCAGTGCCTCTACAGTTGCCTCAGGTGTTCTTGCACCTAATGCAAGACGAGCAGTGTCTCCTGGCATTACTCTCACGATAATAAATATTAAAATTGACAATCCCAACAAGACAAGCATGTATGAAAAGACTTGTTTAACTATTCTCAATAACATTATTAACCTTCTTTCTATGTTTTTTGCTAAATCATCCGAATCATCTAAGACATCCCGGATGATTCGGATAAGTTATTTTACATATTTATTAAGTATACATTAGTCTGCAACCCTAAAATCTCGGAAATAATATTGATAACCCATCGCATATAGGAAAGATTCTCCTGCAATGTTCTTTTCAACAGCAGGCCATGTTTTTATATAATCTGAACGATACGCGCATGTTGTTGCTGCATCGAAAAGCCAGAGTGTGGGACACAACTCAACAAGTTCCTTTTCGATTTCCTTATACTTATTGTTTCTTTCTTCCTGATCGATAATAATGAGTGCATCTGATATCATGGAATCTATCTTATTATCTTGAAGCCATTCCATCTGTTCCCACGACCCACAAGAACTGGAATGATATCTTGTTTTTAAAATATTTCCGGCGTCTAAATAAGCAGGAGCAAATGACACAATTGATGCATTAGGAGTAGTCTCAATTGTCTGAGCATCAGTCATCATAATTGCAAAAGGCTTCCCTGTGATTTCCACATTAATACCAATCTCCGCCATGCTGGCTTGAATAAACAGTGCAAGTTTTTCCTGCTGCAATCCACCTTCAGAGCACCATGTAAAAGTTAAAGGCATCTCACCACTTGTCAATTGATCATAATATTTAGACTGTTTAAGTTCTTCTATTGCCTTTTCAACGTTAAATTGATACGGCATATCATCCTCAGTTAATGCAGCAGCAGCCATACCGGCTACTACAGGTCCTGTAGCTTTTTTACTGCCAATGTAAATATTGTTTACAACAGCATCGTAATCTGTAGCATAAGCCATAGCGCGACGCACATGTACATCATCTGTAGGAGCTATTTTAGTGTTAAGCATTAAATTGACATTTACCCCGCTTAGTAATCGTGCAACATCAACTCCAACCATGGCATCCATCGCATAGTATGCTTCCGGTGTTTGGGCATCATTAGTGATGTCCAACTCTCCGCGAGATATCATGGTTCGAACTGCAGTTCCTTCAAGTCCTCCCATAATTTTAATACTCTCAGGGGCATTCTCTTCCCAACCACCCCAGTAGTCTTCATAACGTTCCATAACAATATATTCTTCTGTCTTCATTTCTCTTACTTTATAGGGACCTGACCCTGCATCGTTGACCATTAGCCATTCTTTCCCATAGTCACCGTTTTCACCATAGGAGCCATTCGAATTTATATTAGCACGAACAGTTTCTTCATCAAGAATGTAAAGGCGTGTAAGCATAGATGTGAAAGTTCCTGAAGGAACTTTTAAAATAAATTGTACTGTCTGGTCGTCAATAACTTTAACATCTTGTACGACATCAGTAAAAAGATACGCAAAGCCTTCTCCTATATTAAGTAAGCGATCCATACTAAATTTAACATCGGATGATGTCAGTATGTTGCCGCTATGAAATTTAATGTTATCATGTAAATGGAAGGTGTAAACCGTACTGTCATCTGAAACATCCCAGTCTTCTGCCACATGAGAGCTTATTGTCCCATCACTGTTAGGAAATATGAGTGTATCATACATGTTAAGCATTGCCACTGAATCACTGCCCTTACTGCCTACAGCAGGATCTATGAACAGAGGCCAATCCATACTCATAACGATAGATCCTTTTTCTCTACCAGTCTCTGCTCCATTCGTACCGTTATCAGATGAAGCAGGCGTTTCATTGACATTGCCGCAACCTACAATCCCCGTCATAACAGAAACTATAAGAAAAATCGCTATGGTAATTTTAAATTGCTTTTTCATTTTTTCCTCCTCAATTTTTCAATTTTTATATTCTTTCATTGCTTTATGTCTTACATTGTACATATATATTTTAAGAAGTTTAACTACTTATTGGCCTTTGCAGCTTTTTTTGCTTTCTTTTCTTCCATATCAGCTAAGTAATACATGCCAGGTGTATTGAAGTACTCACTTTGCAATTTTACAACCTGAGGTACTAACCAAATAACAGCAATCATATTTGGAATGATAAACAGTGCAACGAAAAAGTCTGTTAACTGATACACAACTACAAGGTCCATACCAAATGTAACAATGACCATAGTAACTATTGATAAAACTCTCCATGCAACAGCAGCATTAGTAGTCTTAAATAAGAATTCAGCCTGCTTTTCATCGTAGAAAATGACTACAGTAATAGTTGTGATTACAAATAGCAGTACACAGATTGTTACAAAGTAATCGCCTGCCGCACCAAATACAGTGTGGAATGCAGCCTGTCCTAGTGCTCCCGAGTCAATGCTGGGATCTTTCCAAACACCAGTCGTAAGGACTGCCAATGCAGTAGCAGTACATACAATAATTGTGTCAACACCTACTTCAAATACACCCCATACAGCCTGTCTGATAGGATGATCAGCAGTAGATGTACAGTGTGCAACCGGAGCAGAGCCAAAACCTGCTTCGTTGGAATATACACCACGGGCACCACCCCACCTGACAGCCAATGCAATTGTAGATCCTGCAAATCCGCCGACTGCAGCATGCGGTGTGAAAGCATATACAACAATACTGGCGAGAGAAGGAAGAATTTCACCTGCATTTCGGAAAAGAATAATGATAACTCCTACAAGATAAATAACTGCCATAATCGGAACCACTTTTTCCATTACTGTTGCAATCCTTTTTATTCCACCAAAAATAATTAATCCTACAATTGCTGCGACAATAATTCCAAATACTGTTCCACTGATTCCAAATATCGCAACCTGTGAAACTGCAGACAGTGTTTGAGCGGCGATTGAAGGTAATCCTGCAATCATTGTAAAAAATGCACATATGACAGCGATTGCATAACCAATTCTCTTACCGCCGAATAATTCTTTAACATAGGAGAATGATCCTCCCGTCCATTCGCCTTTTTCATTCTTAATTCTATACTTCATAGCAAGAGCGATTTCTACATATTTAGTACATCCTCCAACAATTGCAATAATCCACATCCAGAAGATGGCACCGGGGCCTCCTAAAGAGATAGCTACCGGAACACCTACAATGTTGGAGGCTCCAATGGATGCACCGAGAGCCGAGCAAGCGGCTGCAAATGGAGAAACCCCGTCTTCGCTTTTGCTGAACATCTTGCCGAATGTCTGAGAACAAATATAACCAAGTTTTGTAATCTGGGGAAATCCCAGACGAATGCTCATATATAAGCCGCCGCCAATGATTAAAATCAAAATAGGAAGACCCCAAAACCAGTTGGCACATGCTATAAAAAAATTCATAATTCCTTGCATAATATTATTCCTTTCTTATTTTTTATATTTTTTTACCATTAAATTTGCACATTATATATCAGTTATTTCTTCTATAGACACAATCACCGTTTATATAAGTTTCTTCTACACAAACCTTATCAATGTCTTCGCCCTCAACATTAAAAATGTCTTCACTCAAAATTGCAAAACTGCCCTTAAAACCTTTCTTTAACTGACCAAGTTTTTCAAACCCTGCTATCTCTGCGCCTTCCTTAGTATATATCTCAATGGCTGTTTCGATATCGATGCAGTTATTTCTGCCGCAGTCTGTACCGTCGTATGCATATCTGGTCACTGCACATTTGATGTTAGGAAATGGATCTGATGGAACTGCCCAAGATGTTGCCGGCGCATCTGTTGATAATGCAACCATAACTCCTGAGTCCAACATGTGCTGAATTGGATATATTCTTTTAATCCATTCAAGACCCAGATTATTTACATAGCTTTCAATTTCTGAATACATAAAAATGGATTGAGTAACAAATGCAATTTTGCTGTCTGCAGCTTTTTTAATCGCTTCCTCTGAAGGGTCTGTAACATGTTCGATTCTTATGTGAGGCAGTCCTTCAATCCAGGGTTTTTCCGAATAAGTTCTTTCCATAATACGGTCTATGGTTCTCATTCCCATTGCATGGAGCGATAACTGGCATTTGTTCTCTTTGCAAAAATCCATTGCACTGTCTATTTCTTCATCAGTACATACCGATATACCATATTCATCTGTCGTACCCTTGTACGGCTGGCTCATCCATGCTGTACGCCCTCCAACACTGCCATCGGCAATGATTTTAATACCATTCATATGTATCTGCCTGCTTCTGTCAGCACGTTCTTTGTTCCATTTAAAGTGAGGATTCTTTCTGATTAAATCCCAGATATAATACATACCAAGCTCTTGCCTGAAACCTTTTTCGGCAGCCTCCATGTAGTAATCATAGTAGTCAACGGAGTCGAGATTTCCCATGTCCGTAACAGCTACAATACCCTGTGACAGCAATAATTTTCCCAATTCTACCAATCCTTGAACCTGCTGCTCTCTGGACTTTTCAGGGAGAATTTCTCCTACAAGATGACGTGCATTTTCACGAAGAATACCCGTAGGTTCCCCGTTTTCATCCCTGTCAATTTCGCCGCCGGATGGATCCGGTGTATCTTTAGTTATTCCTGCAAGCTCTAAAGCTTTGCTGTTAACAGACCTGACATGTGAACATGAGCGAAGCAGTTCAATCGGATGGTCTGTTGAAGCTTTATCAAGATCCCATCTGTTTGGTGCGCGATGCTCTGAAAACTTTTCTTCATCATATCCCCATCCCTGAATCCATTCTCCTGGTTTCTTTGTCCTGGCTTCTTCTTTAATAACTTTAATCAATTCTTCGATTGATTTTACTACCGGAGGAAGGCACGAAATTTTCTGTGTGCAGTCAGCTAAAATGACAGGATGCATATGCGAATCAACAAATCCGGGAATTACACGTTTTCCTTGTAAATCTATATTTTCACAATCAATTGCCGGCATATCTCTTTCTTTTCCAATCCAAATGATTATTCCATTTTCTATGATGAAACTTTCAGCATAGGGCATGTTTTTGTCGGATGTAAAAATTTTACCGTTTTTAAAAGCTTCACAACTCATATGTTTCCTTCCTTTTCTTATATTCTTTCCTTTAACGAATGCTCTGTTAATGCAGAAAGTTTTTCAAGTCTATCATTTACCAAATCTCTGAAACAAAACGGCAAATGATCCATGCCGCCTCGGTGCTGCAAAACGCATTCTTTGCATTTTCCGTGATACATGCAGGGTTCTTTGCAATTGCAATGATCTTGTCCGCTGTCTTCTATTTCCTGCAGAAATTCTTTAATTAAACGTCTGCCTTCTTTAATATTGCCATCCTTAAATGCTTGAGTACATTCTCCCATCATTGTGGGATTGGCATCAATTTTTACCTTGTCACTCATTTTTGACTCCTTTCTCCTGCATTCTAAAAAACAGTTACTTCTCCTGTATTTCCATCAACCTCCACAATTGAACCGTTTTGAATTGCAAGCAGTTCTTCTTTGCCGATACTGTCAACCATAGGAATTTCTACATCGTAGAATGTTTTGGCCATCACTCCGCCGCCTGCGGTAATAGTCTCAATATTACAGTTTACAATTGCAGCCGGTGCACAGCCGGTTCTTGCAAGTTCAAGAATAATTGCCGCACCTACTGTAGATCCTCTTCCCTCCGGATAGATAAATACTTTTCCTTTTATGCTATCTCCGTAAAGTTCATGCCATTTATCAATTACAATTCCTGTACCAGGGTTAACTCCTCCGAAGAATCCGAAAGGTTTGGTTGATATAATAGCTTCACCTTTGGCTCTTCCTTCTACGATACCCTTTCCTTGAAGTGTCTTCATTATTGCTTCTCCTTATTTAAAAATTTTTAGCTTTCCTGAAACAGCAGATTCTACGCATTCTTCTACACTGGCAAAAATCATTTCTGTGCCGCATTCGGCCGGTCCATAGTATGAACATTTACCGGAGTCTGTCATCATTGTCTGGAATCCCCAGTCCTTTACAGGTGAAATAATCATGCAAGTTTCCGCGCGAAATACTACGCCTGCTTTTTCAAGTTCTTGCCTAATACCCATTTTTTCTGCCAGCCTCAGGGCATATGAATTTGCATAAATCCAGAAAGCAGTATTTGGATGCACCTTACGGTTATTCAATATTTTATTAACGTTTATTATTTCATTAATAGTATAATGTGGGCAGCCTAGAGCAACAAAATCAACTCTTTCTGTTGTGTTGTTGCACATTGCTTTGCGTGTAGCTTTGATATCAGCTTCTGTAACTTCTATTACGACCGCAGGCGTATTTCCTCCAAAAGATTCTTCTGTTGAATCAGCTTCGGGAGTAACTCCTACAATATGCATCAATGCCACTGATCCGGCTGCTGCAGCTGCTCCGCAAAAGTTCTTTAAATCTTCACTGGCAGGGCTGCCCTGCATACCCTCCACAACTCCGATTCTGGCTCCCAGCTTTTGTCCCAGCAAATACCCTAATGCAGGATATTCCCAGTTAACAAGTGGTCTGTCTACATGCAGCTTAATCAGCACCTCGCCTTTTCTGTTTTCATCCAGATGAAGTCCCGTTAATGGAGCTCTTCCCACTATTCCGCAAAAAATATCAACTATGGCAGTTTGTCTGTTAGTTCTTGCTCCGCAAGCGGTGTTTGCATACGCTACTGCTGAAGATTCTGACCATGCAAGATGTTCTCCTTTGCGTGGAGCCGTAAATCCATAGTATGGAGTACATGTCCAGTTAGGAATAACACCCATCTTCATAACAGCTGCTTCAAGCCTCATTTGCTGTTTAGCATAGTGTTCGGGAGTTTTGGCTCCCTTCCAGTCCTCTGAATCCATTCCATAGGGGTCAATTGTTACAGGTACTGAAAATTTGCCTCCCATTTCAGCAATTTTTTCTGCTGTTTCAACTCCCGCATCAAAAGCACTCTTGTATGCATGAAGCACAAGATGAACATTTTTAATGGGAATAAAGCGTTCTGCTCCATTAATATCTCCGATTTTAACCAGTGTTTCCATTGCTAGTTTGGCTGCTTCTCCTTGAGAACCGGCCAAAATTTCTTTTTCTTCCGGTGTTAAATACATATCACTATTTCCTTCCTTCAGATAATGTTTGCTTGTTTGCTAGACGTTAAATTGTTTATTATTTATCACTGTATTTTTTAAAAAGTTCTTGTGCATATTCAAGGCGAACTTTCTTTTCTACTACCATCTGTTTTACAATCTTTTCCAGTACTTCACCCTTAGCGCCTACTGTATTTGCTATGTTGCGAGCATGCAATGACATGTGTCCTCTCTGAATTCCTTCTGTTGCAAGTGCCTTCATTGCCGTCATATTGTTTGCAAGACCTGCAGAGGCAATAATCTGTGCCAGCTCTGCAGCTGTTTTAACTCCTAAAATTTTGACTGCTGCCTGAGCTGCAGGATGAATTTTTGTAGCTCCCCCTACTAAACCTACTGCCATTGGCATTTCAATTGAACCGACCAAATCGCCGTTTGCATCCTTTTCCCATACAGTTATTGAAGTGTATCTTCCATTTCTGCTTGCATATGAGTGAGCTCCTGCTTCGATTGCTCTTGTATCATTGCCTGTTGCTGTAACAACAGGGATGATTCCATTCATTACTCCCTTGTTATGAGTTGCTGCCCTGTAATGGTCTGCTGCTGCAAATGCGTATGCATTTACCATCTTTTCTACAACTTCTTTGCCGCCGATATCTTCCTTTCTCCAAGTTGCTCTTACTCTCACAAGCCTATGGTCTGCAAGGTTTGAAAGAATTCTCAATTCAACATTTCCGCCTGTAATTTCTTCAATAAAAGGTGCTACCGTTTCTGCCATTGTATTAACTGCATTTGCTCCCATTGCATCTCCTGTATCAACAAGCAGATGAACGATTACCATCGGACCGACTTTTGTATCAATTACTCTTACTTCTACATCTTTAGCTCCTCCTCCAAGTTTTACAAGTACAGGATCCTTTTCATTACACATCCTCATGATTTCGTCTTTCTTTTCCAAAATCATACTTTTTGCTGCAAACGGCATTGCAACATTTAGAACCTGAATCTGTGCAATCATAACATTTCCGGAAGTCGATGCAAAAAATCCGCCTGCCGGTCTGGCCATCTTTGCTGCATTTGAACAAGCTGCAACTACAGATGCTTCTTCAACTACCATAGGAATTACTACATCCTTACCGTTAATCATAAAGTTCATTGCAACACCCATGGGAAGCGCATATTTTCCGATAACATTTTCAATCATGTGGTCTGCTTTGTCTTCATCAAGTGAATCAGCAGATGTAATAACTGCCTTCTCTTTGTCTGTCAAATCAGCGAATTCAGCAACTTCGTTTAATCTTTCTTCTACGGATAATTTAAAAAAACCAGAATAACTACTTGTTTTCATTTATATTTCCTCCTTTAAAATACTGTTATTATATAAGCAGCTTGTATAAGAATCTAATTTTCTGCCTAGAATGCGTTCCAACATTTTTTCAATCTTGTAGCACTTCTTTTCATCTATACCTGTTTCGATTTTCATCTCATTCAGCATAGTAACAAAGTCGCATGTCTCAACAAGTCCTGTACGCTCTTGTTTAAAGTAATACTCTCCGACTCCTTTAACAGGGACGTTATCCACAATATTTGCGACCTGTCCGCCAATACCGCCTAATGAACAGTCAAAAGCTGTCACACCGGCCTCCATTGCCGCATAATAAGAGGCAATCCCCATCCCTTTAATGTCATGCACATGAAAAGAATGCATTTTCGTATCAGGGTATTTACTCATGATTTTTGAGAAATACTCGTGAACAGCAGCTGGCGTTGCTATTCCATCAGGATCCGAATGTTCAATTTCATCAAATCCAATATCGAAAGATCTGTCTACAAATTCATAGGCTGTTTCAATAGGTACTTTGCCTTGAATTGGGCATCCAAAAATTGTTCCAATATTAGCAAAAACTTTTTTGATGCCTATATCATGTAAAAATTTAACGTTTTTCTCTGCTTCAGCAAAAAGCTCTTCATGAGTTCTGTTCATATTCTTTCTGGCATAAGCTTCGCTGGTTGCAAGCTGTCCGCAAAGAACACGGTCTATTTGAACTCCTTCCTCTAAAGCCTCTGCAACTCTTTCGCATGCCCTTTTATTAAGGGCGAGAACTGTATATTCTACATTGTTGTCATGCGGTAATGCTTTAAGTAATTCTAAAATATCTTTAAACTGTGGAATATATTTAACATGGCTGAATGTACCAACTTCAATTCTCTTGAAACCTGCATCAATCAGTTTGTTTGCAATCCACAATTTGGATTCTGTAGGTACAAATATTTCTTCATGTTGAAATCCATCTCTGAGAGTAACATCCAAAATATCCACCTTTTTTAGCAAATTGCTTTTCACTTTTTTTACCTCTCTAATGTTTTTAATTTTATAAAAGAATAAAGCAATTAGCATGCCAATTATTTTACTATTTAAATTTTAATTTAATAATTGCTAAAATTTCAATGATTATTAAATAATAAAAAACTATGGCTGCAAAGCCACAGTTTTTACTATAAATATTTGTGCCAATTTTGACACCGTTTTCTTTTGATTCTTTGTGCCAACTTTGGCTCTACTTTGTTTTTATGCCAAAATTGGCAAGCTTTCTATAAAAAGTCCTCTTTGACAATCCCAGCATTTCCATCGCTAAGTGCTTATCTCCATCATAATAATTCATGGTTTGTAAAATTATATCTTTTTCATAATTTTCTACTTCTTCTTTTAGTGTAGCAAATTGCATTGCATATTTTTTTGGTTTAGGTAAATTAATTCCAAATGTTTGAATGTTTTTAACATTTATATTTTCTGGCAAATCATCTATCGTAATCAAATCGCGATCGCAGAGAACTACGGCGCTCTCTATAGTATTTTGCAATTCTCTCACATTTCCGGGCCAATCATATGCCAGAAAAATTTGATAAACTGCTCTGTCTATTTTCAGATAGCGATTGTATTTTTTGCAATATTTTTCAAGAAAATAGTCTGTTAGAAGCAGTATGTCGTTTCCTCTTTCTCTCAAAGCAGGTATGTGAATGGAAATGACGTTTAGTCTATAATATAAATCTTCTCTAAAAGTCCCCTCTTTCACCATTTGCTCCAGCGGCTTGTTTGTGGCTGCGATAACTCTTACATCTATGGGAATATTATTTTGGCGACCAACTTTTTCTATTTCGCCTTCTTGCAATACCCTCAAAAGTTTGGCTTGCATCTGATACGGCATGTCCCCAATTTCATCCATAAATAATGTTCCACCATCAGCTAACTGAAATTTGCCCATTTTTCCGCCCTTGGAAGCACCGCTGAAAGATCCTTCTTCATAACCAAACAACTCGCTTTCAATTAAAGACTCCGGAATTGCAGAACAATTAACGGTTATAAATGGTTTGTCTTTACGAACACAATGACTTTTAATTACATTTGCAATTATTTCTTTACCTGTACCGTTTTCTCCTCTAAGTAAAACCATAGCATCAGTATTTGCAACTTTTAATGCCTTGTTTACACAATCTAAATATATTTTGCTTTCCCCAATAATTTGGTTTTTTGCAAGGAATTTTTCAGCTTTCACCTGCATCCCATACTCTTCCGCGACTGCAGAAATACGTTTTACCTCTTTGTGCAATTCGTTTACATCTGTTACATCAGTAAATATGGAATACGCTCCAACCATCTCATCTCCGTCCATCAGCGGATGAGTGTTAATATCTACGTATGTTTTAATACTTTTAATAAACTGATTACCAACATGCTGACTTTTCTTGGTTTTAAGTACATTGAGCAATGCGGCTTCAGGTTCAATTACACTCAAATATCTGCCGATAATCTTACTGGTATTTATATTCAATATGTCACCATATGCAGAATTTACATAAAAAATTCTACTGTCTCTGTCTATTGCCACAAATCCGGTTTTCATCGTATCAAGAACCTGCATTAAAGTATTTTCCTTTTGCTTACTTATAAGGTATTTTAGACGTTCAGTTTTAACTACGCCTACAAGATTATGCTTTTCATCAACAACGTTTACATATTCATGTATTACAGACCCTAAATCTTCCAAATTCACATCTCGTAAATAAGTAAATTCTATTAATTCCAGCTCAGATTCTTTGTCTTTTATATTTGGGTTCATTAAATCTTTTATAGTCAACATATCTTCGCCTCATTTTCATTATTTATTTAGCACTGTTTACAATATACAGGTCGCAGCAATTTTTTTCAAGTAAAAATATAGATATTTATATTTTATTTGACTTTTATGTAGGTAACACTCATAATGTGCCCATATATTTTAATTGAGCTTCAATAATACTTCGCTAATCACAATTAAAAAGAAATAAAAAGGGAATATTGCCTTTTAGACAATATTATCTTTTTATTTCTATATTAATAACAGATACACACAGCAACAGCAAAGGTTTAATGCAGTAATATTGTCATTATTCTAAAACATAATTTAAGACAACATCATTGCCGTTCATAAAGTCCTCTATTGTAGGACTTAACAGCCTATCAGGCGCATATGTGTTCTCTCCGTTTATTTCATACTCAAAGGACTTGCTGAATTCAAAATATTTTGTGCTGTATTGTACAGGCAGCTGTGAATTTGGAAGATAAAAAACTTTTACATCTCCGTAGCAATCAATAGCTCCTCCTGTATGTTCCCCTACACAAACTGTCTCCGGTGCGGCGTCCTTAATCCTAAAAATTGCAAACATTCCGGAGGACATTGTTTCACGACCCACAAGCACATAGACTTTAACGTTTTTATTGGATTCAACATAAGGTTTGAGCCTTTCTGTAAAAGGATTAAGTATCTCGGAATTTCCTCCCGAATTTCCTCTTAAATCAACTATAATTTTTTCAACCTCATTAGCTTCAATATCCTTAAACATAATATCATTGAAGTCTTCAAATTTTATATCGTCCATATCTGCACATACATTATATTCAAAGTAAAATGCCTTATTATCCTTCAAATATTTATAGTCATAATATTTTTCATAATTACCAAGCATTTTTTCCCTGCTTTTATCAACATAAAAATCAATAGTATCCTCAAATTTTAAAATAGGCACTTCAAATTCTTTTGTTTCTCCGTCTTTTTCAACCTTGAAAACATGGGAATCAACGTTTTTTCCAATCCCTGCTCCGTAAATGTATGATGGTATAAAATGCTCTCCGATCATGAGTTTAAGCCAGCTTTCATTTTCATATGAAATTTGAGCCTTAAGCTCTTCCTTTATGCTGTCCCAGGAAACACCGTCAACAGATATAATTTTTGAATACATCATATCTTTTAAGCTCTTATCTGCATTTATAATGTACATATCATCATCTATTACATAAAAGTCCAAAGGATATTTTTTACCGTCTACATAATTTGTCATTGTATGAGCATCTTTAATGGATGCAATTATTTTTCCCATTTCTGAAAAAACTTGGTAGTTATCAAATTTATCCACATTTTTTTCAAGTAACGAAATTCTTTCTTCAAACTCTTTTTTGGTGATTACGCTGAACGGATTCTTGTGTTTTTTTTGCAGTTCATTTTTTAAAAACTCCAAGTCTTCCTTTAAAAGTCTGTTACGCTCCCTGTTTGAATTATCTCCTTTAAGTATAATCTCTCTGTTTGGGTTATTGCTATTGCCAGACTCGACATAATTGCTGTTATACCCGCATCCTGTCAATGATGCTGTCAATAAAAGTATAAATATAATAATGCTTTTTTTCATAATCATCTTTCCTCTACATCTTTGAATTTATCTAACATTGATATATCAATTATATTAACACTTATCAATCTATCGTCATGTCATATTCTAAATTTTTACAATTGATTTTCTTTAATAACTCGTATAGCGACTCCCCTCACCCCAGTTTATCTACATACGTCAGCAAGGGGGAGTCTCTCTCGTTCAGAGTAAATTGTAAATATCTTGTATTATCTTTGGTATTTGTATTGTTGCAAATAATACAAACATATATGAGCTGTGACGTTTTTGTTCAATAATCGTTTATATAAACCTAATGGTAATAAATTTCACCACTAAGCCTTGCAACATTTAAATACATCTGATGTTGATGTTCAACCTTCTTGTTTCATTTTGTTTTGTATTCTCGTTTCTTATTTCAATACATCTAATGTTGAGGTTCAACTTACATTAAAAGGGAAAAGATTATATTATGTATTTCGATTTCAATACATCTAATGTTGAGGTTCAACTCTTTTAATCCATCACTACCAAAATTCGATTTATAATTTCAATACATCTAATGTTGAGGTTCAACCAGACGGGATGTTTGCGGTTGCAAATCCATCAAATAATTTCAATACATCTAATGTTGAGGTTCAACTTGCACAGCTGTTAAATTACCTACTATAAAACTATCATTTCAATACATCTAATGTTGAGGTTCAACTTCGGTGGACTTGTACCAAAAAAATGTTATGAGAAATTTCAATACATCTAATGTTGAGGTTCAACAATGGAGGTTTTTTCGGTGTTTGATACTACAACTATATTTCAATACATCTAATGTTGAGGTTCAACAAGGTTTCAAAGGCTATAGTAGCATATCTCTATACATTTCAATACATCTAATGTTGAGGTTCAACAAGGTTTCAAAGGCTATAGTAGCATATCTCTATACATTTCAATACATCTAATGTTGAGGTTCAACTAATATTTCAAATAGGTTAGAATCTGTTGTGTATTCATTTCAATACATCTAATGTTGAGGTTCAACGATATTTATTGGCGTGTTTGCGAGCATTAGCCCTACATTTCAATACATCTAATGTTGAGGTTCAACTAGTTGCATATTTGTACACGGAGTTAACAGCAGAATTTCAATACATCTAATGTTGAGGTTCAACTATTTAGATGCAAGTCTTACTTCTGATAAGTTTGTAGATTTCAATACATCTAATGTTGAGGTTCAACTACGGTGATTTAGCCGTTTTTATTTTTTATTATACTATAAGAACATTGTAATTTCAATATTTCTTTTATCGTTTTCCAGTGATTTTAATTTTTTCTTTTTTGAATGAGAAATACTTGGTAATTATTATTTTTTCAACGTTATTTTGATATCAAAGAATTTTGTCCTTGGAAAAATTAAAGGAACATGCTCTCACTATTCTTGCTTAATTCTAATTTCTCTTCATCAGAACTTCTCTTTCCCATAAACTTTAAAAAGCTCAAGTGTTTGGCATTAATATTTCACTTATTTTTCTCATGTAACCTAAAGTATAAAAAAAGAGCATCCATAAAATAATGATATGAACGCTTTTTCCTTTATGAAACATTTTAATATTGCCTCGTTACGCGAATTTAAATAACTTAAGTGACAAGTAAATTTTCCTGATTTTCTATTCACTTTATTCTTTTGTCTGCTAACTTGTAAACTGCATCATCCGTGCGAACAGAAATCACAATTATCCGCATAACCTCATCTTTAATTTCAAGACCATATACAACTCTAATTCCAAGTTTGAGTAGTTTTATCTTATAATAGCCAGCAAGTTTAGTTTCTGAATTGTTTCCTAAGGGCTTACCATAACCGCCCTCATAATTTGGCAGTGGATTTTCAGAAACTTTTTCAATTGCCTTAAGAACTTGTAATTTCTGCGAATGATCAAGTTCTGCCAAATCTTTTTGCGCTTCCTTGATATATTCAATATTCCAAGCCATTATTCAATTTCCACCTCAATATCCTCAAGTTCGCCTTTTTGTATATTTAAGGTTTTCATGAGTTGTTCATGACTAATAAAATCAGCTTCCGATGCAGATCTCATTCTTTTCTCAGCATCAACAAATAGCTTATAGTCTTCAATAGTTTCCATCATTTTTTCATATTGTTCTGGTGATATTAATATGCAAGTTGGTTTATTATTTTTTATAACTATTTTATATCCACTATTATTTACTTCATTAAAAATTTTGTTAGCCTCACCTTTATTGAAACGTGAAATTGGAACAATTGAATTTAACATTTCTTTTACAGAAATATCATCAAGCATTAAGATCACCTCTTTTTTTATTATTCCATTTATGTTTAATAATATTATATTCACTACTTTTAAATTTGTCAATTAATTCATCTATGTTTTTATATATATTTTAATTAATGTTTATTAAAATAACATAATCAATATTATCAATGAACTTTTTTAATAATTGGTAGTGTAATATTAAATATATTATGCTGAGGGACATCTAAATCCTTTAATAATTCATCAAATAATGAATGCAATCAACTTTTTTGCTATGGTTACTAATGTTAAAGTTCAACATTTTATTTCCGTAAGAGCACTGTGGGGATATGATTACATCTAATGTTAAGGTTCAACGAGAAGTAACATACTCAACAGAATAATAAACAGAAATTTCAATACATCTAATGTTGAGGTTCAACTTGATACCTTCAGTTATATGAGTAAAATTTTTTCTATTTCAATACATCTAATGTTGAGGTTCAACGACAACACATTTACATTTTTCCCAGCTTATACATTATTTCAATACATCTAATGTTGAGGTTCAACTACGGTGATTTAGCCGTTTTTATTTTTTATTATACTATGGAAACATTGTAATTTCAATATTTCTTTTATTGTTTTCCAGTGATTTTAAATTTTTCTTTTTTGTATGAGGAATACTTGGCAACTGTTATTTTTTCAACGTTATTTTGACATCAAAGAATTTTGTCCTTGGAAAAATTACAGGAACATACTCTCACTGTTTTTGCTTAATCCTAATTCCTCTTCATCAAAGCTTCCCTTTCCCATGAACTTTATAATGGTTACATAATCTTCTTCAGAATTTATAATGCTTTTTAGCTCATTTTTTAATTTCAGTAAATTTGATGGAGTTATATTGCCTCTGAAAATTGAGTTTTGATGATGAGAAAAATATTTTTTGCAAACCTTAAATACTTTTTGCACTCTCTTTTCATTTACGTCATACATCAAGAATGCATAGTTATAGTTATATTCCTTAGAACCCATCAAATCATCTCCTAGTATAATAATGTCATAGTCACTAATGACTATGCAGTTAAAACATTTC
>DALZMP010000016.1:0-90681 GCA_032006665.1 Sedimentibacter sp. | reverse complement strand
AGCTATGTCCTTTGCTCGTACTTTAATGGTGTGTGTACCTACTGCATAGTAGTTATCAGCTGTTGTTCCTTCATATTCCAAGGTAGTTGCATCCCCATCTGCATCATTAGCTGTTGCCTTAATATCAACAAAGAATTTGCCATTCTTGACAGTTCGAGTTGGTGTAGCTGCTAATGTCACTGTTGGTGCAGTATTAGTAATTGTAATAGTGTCATTGTAGGTGAATATTCTACCTTCACTATCTGTAATTGTAGCGATAAGAGTAAATATCCCTACATCTGATATTGAAATCTTACCTCCATCATTTGCAAGTTCTCCACTAAAAGAGGCTGGTTCACTTATTTTTTCTAATTTCCACTGAACCTCATTATTTCCAAGGTTTTCAGAAGTGGTTTCTACTTCAAACTCTTTGCCATAATGAATTGATTCAGGCATTGTAAAACTATACTCTACAACAGGCTTTATGGTTGTGTTTTGTGAATTGGAGTAACTTCGTTTAAGAAAATCTTTCATTGTAGCAGTTAAAACATATTCCCCTTCTTCAAGAAAAGTAATTTTACCACCATGCGCATTTAAGCTGCCATTGAATGCTTTACTTTCAGAAATGGGTTTATCGTCTTTTGTAATACTCCATTCCACTGGGAGTATGTTATTGTTGCCATGAGTTCTAATATCAATTATGCTATCAGTGTAGGCAAGAACAGGCAGTTCAAATCCTATATTTAACACAGGAAGTACTTCTGTTTTACCACCCACTTCAAAAAGAAATACTCTGCCAGTATCATCAGTAATTCTAGCTACCAATTCATATATGCCTGCTCTTTTGAATCGAATATTTCCACCGTTATTGTCTAAATTACCATCTACATAGGTTGACCAGTCTTGAAAGCCAAAAGTATTATCAACCAGCCATTCAATCTTTAGTCCATCAAGTTCTGTACTATCTACATCTACACTAATATCACTATCTGTATGAGCATATTTAGGGAGTGTGTAGCTGATAGTAGGTACAGGATAAACTTTAACTTTTTGCTCATAGTTATAAGTTCTTCCTCCATCATCTGTAAATGATGCCTTTAGAGTGTATCCTCCCTTCTGATTAAATTGGACCATCCCACCTTCATTGGAAAGTTTACCAATGATGAAGTCAGAAAGCTCAACCTCCTTACCATCTTTTACAAGGGACCAATCAGCAATATGATCTCCGATTTCTCCAAATGTAGCTTCAACCTTTATGGTATCATCTGTATGAAATATTTCAGGAAGATAAAAACCGGCTGAGCCTACAGGATACGCTGTAATAGTTACAGTATCCGTAAATGCTCTTCCAGTCTTATCACTCAATGAAATAGTTAGATTATATACTCCTTTTTCTTTAAAACGTATATTGCTTTCTCCTATTTGAATGTTACCCTCAATAAACTCTTCAATAATAACCTCTTTGCCATTTTGAGTAAGCGACCATTCAATCTCCATCTCCTCTGCATTCTTTGTTTCTGTATTTAATGTAATAGTCTTATCCGTATGGGTAATATCTGTAAGCTCCATTTTTATTTCTGCTAATGGATATACTGAAATAACATCTGATACTGTAACTTCTTTTCCTAACTCATCGGTAATTGTAGCACTTAACTCATATTTTCCATTGGTCTTAAATAATATTAAACCACCACTACCTGTAAGTTCTCCTGTAATTACAGTTTCAATGTCTATTTCTCTGCCATCTTTTTTAATCGTCCAAATCAAGGAATTATCTCCTAGATTCTCAGTGACAAGATCCACAGCTACTGTAGTATCAATATGTGCTATTTCAGGCAGATTAAATTTTGCTGATACAACTGGATAGATGCTAACAGTCTGTTCACAGACAACCGCTCTACCTCTACCGTTTAATGCCGTAGCTGAAAATGTATAGCTACCTATAGACTTAATTTTAATTACTCCACCTTCTGCTTTCAATTCTCCATCTAATACAGAGGAAATATCAGTAGGAATACCATTTTTAGTAACTGTCCATGTTACAGATTTTACATTACTGCTAGTTGGAATAATTTTTATTTCTTCTCCTACATAAGCAGTGTTTGGAAGTATATAATCATATTTCGGTGCTGGCACATAAGATGAACCTCCATTTGAACCACTATCTGAAGGCTTATCTTCTTGCTCCACATCAGGAGAATCAACAGTACTCTCCTCTATAATATCTTCTTGCTCAATTATCTCTTTAATTTCATCATGCTTATCAAGAATTTCAAAGGCTTCTCCTCGTGTTGCCTCTCCGTCTGGACGTATTGTTCCGTCTGGATAACCAGAGATTATATTATAATGTTTTCCAGCACAGATATACTCACGTTCTTCTTCTGTCAAATCATCTTCATCAACATACCCTGTATTACAAACACAATCTGTATTATGTTCTTCCTTGCCTATAGCTCTAACTAACATTTTAATCATTTCCAATCGAGTGATAGGCTCATCTGGAAAATATTTAGCACCATATTCTTCTTTGATGATAATACCTGCATCAATAAGTGCCTCAATTTCTTTTTGAGCAAAATGTCCTGCAATATCCTCAAATACTATATTAACCGTATTTGTTTCCTTTGGCTCAAGTTCCATGATTCTTGCTAAAAGAGCAGAAAATTCTCCTCTTGTAATTATTTCATCTGGATGAGAAAGTCCATCCGGATATCCATGAATTACACCCTTTTTTGCAAGATTATTAATTGCATCTTCAGCCCAATGACCTACACTATCAGAAAATACAACCCTTGTTGCATAGGCAGAGCCTACAAAACTGGTAATTAAAATACAAACTACCAAAAGAATATTTATTATTCTCTTTGATTTATGATTCATTTTAAACTTTCCCCCTTTTAGCCTGCATAGTTAAACATTTCATTGATTCGCTCTTCTAATGTTGGCATTACTACTTCACCAAATAATGCATAAAGTCCAGCAAGGAGCAATGCTCCCAAAACTACGGCAATTAAAATCTTAACAGCTGTATCAATATATCCTTCTCCACGGTTATTACTAACTGCTACCTTTGCTGCAACAGCCTTTCTTATCATAAATTCATTTGCTTTTCTTAAGATATTTTTCATCCTGTTTCCTCCATTATTTTTATTTAACTTTTTTTTAAATACTCATATTAATATCTTGTATCTGACTCTTTCCTTCAAAATCAATTTCTTTAAATCCGAAACGATCTACATAATAAAACTCACTGCCATTGTCATCATATAGCTCAACTACATCAGACATTGACAGTGAGTGACCAGTAAACCCATGTGGATGATTTAGATTAAACTTTGTATAAATGGATTCTAAATCATTTGTTTCTATTTCTCCTTCATATACAAGCTCATAGTTATTTTTATCTGGCTCTCCAAAGTTTTCTTTAAGTTCCTCATATCCAATAAACTTACATTCAGGACTTATATCAGCTCTTAACTGCCAGATACGACAATCTTTAAGAGGTACTGATATTTCATTATTAAAAGGGAGTACACCTTCTTTTGAAAGTTTTTCAAATACACCCTCTGTCCATTTTGCTGTAAGCTTACGGTTGCTAAGCCACTTACTAAATTCTTCATTTTGGAACATAGAATCTACTATTGCTGTACCGTCTTCCACATATCCTGACGGATTTCCATAGTAAAATATACAGCCATTCTTTAGCTCAATTCCTGTCATGATTTACCTCCCATCATTTAATCTCCATAGACAACATCCTCCATCATAATCCTTTCTTCTAATTCTCTGATGCAGATACCTGACATCTCAAAGATATCAATAACAAACTTTGGTACATCGGCTATATCATAGTCGTAATCTGCCTGCATCACTGTGATTTCCCCACTGTCTTCTTCTGTACAAGCACAAAGCTTTGCATCCTTTGGAATACCAGCTTCTTCAAGAAGATAATCCGGAACAATAATCTCATCAAATTCTTCAAATCTCTCACAGTAGGAGCAATCATGACATCTCCCACAAATCCCTGCTAGATGAACAATTAACTCTTCTGAGAGATTTTTAAGTCCTTCTGCCACCTTTATAAGCTCCATTGCATTCATAGTTGTTTTCATAGCTACAATAGCATTCTCTAAGGTATTAAATTCAATTTCTTCACACCCTGTAAGGTCTGCTGCATTAAGTATTTCATTTGGTAAACTAATATTGTTGTCTAAAGATTCTTTAATCATTTTCATTATAAATTTCCTCCTGTTTTCCTATTCCATTTTTCATTTCAAATAAATTAATTTGTGATGGAGAATTTATCTCCCTTTCATGCATATCATAATTTGCCACCAGTATTTCAGGAAACTGAGCACCATTATCATAGCGCTGTTTAATATTATTAATACGGGTATAGCTTTCAATTTGGATGTTCGGTGCATCATATAACTCTCTAATAAAAGAACAGTCATTATAGGAAAGCAAGAACTTTCCCTCAATGCCCATCAGGGTATCTCGAAGTCTTATATGATCTTCTTTCTTAAATCCATCTTCACCAACATTTTTATAATATTTTTCTGTTTCAAAATACGGTGGATCTGCATAGAAAAAGCTGACAGGGCGGTCATACTGCCTTATCAGCTTTTCAAAATCTTTGTTTTCAACCACTACTTTGCTAAGTCTTCTATGTGCCTGTTCAATTAAGGGAAAGTTGCCCCACATATCATGGGGTTGACTCCCATAGCTAGTAAGTCCAGAGGCATAACTATAGCGAATTAATTGATAAAAGTACGAGGCTCTTATTACATCACTTGTAGGACTGTCTCTTGCAAGTGCCTCCTTTACTATGTCAAAATCCTCACGAGAGTTTAACACAAAATATAGTGCATCTATTAATTCATTTGGTTTCTCCCTTACGCAGCGATAAAGATTGGTTAGTAATCCATTAAAATCATTATATACTTCAAAATCATTGCCTGGCGGCTTATGAAATAGTACCCAGCCTCCGCCTCCAAATACTTCTATATATCGTTCATAATATAAAGGAAAGAAAGATACAATTAATTCTCTTAAAGATTTCTTGCCACCTATCCAACTCATAAAACTATTAATACTTCATCACCTCTCTCTTACCTCTTTATCAAGGTCTAATCTCAATTGTCCGTTTGCATCTGGAAAATGCTCTAAAGCTTTGACAAGTCCTCTCTTTGCTTTTGCAATTTCTCTAATTCGACTTGTCATCTGCCCTATACTAGCAAGCAGCTCCTTTCTATCAGCAGCATAATAATATCCGTTGTCACCACTGCATATGGGATTGCCATCATTTCTTAATTGATTGACTAATTTCCTGACAGTTCTTGAACTAATACAGAATCTACTTTGAAGATATGCACTGGGGACTGCCTTTTCAATTCCAATATGATACTCTTTCATATAAATTAAAAAATCATGTTCCACCTCCTCGCCTCCTTTCTCATGCCATGTTTCATAACACTGTGGATATGATTGTTTTTAGGCAACAAAAAAAGGCCGACTGCTATGCTGTAATTTACAGCAAACAATCGGCCTTTTTATTTTTGGGTATAAAAAAACACAGATATCTTCCGTGCTACCTTAAAATATTAAGTTATGGGATATATCAATAAGAAAATTTACTACTCCATTGATATTCCCATACTATCTAGTTTTTTACTGAATTCATAGTGAAACTGTTCCCCGTTTGATTTTATAAAACCATTTTTACAAGGCGCCAACCCTTTATTGTCAATATCTGTTTTTGCATATAAGGTATAATCAAAGTTATCTCCAAGTATGGTATCAGGTTCTACAATACCATTCTTTCTCGCAAGTGATCTCCCATAGCTTTCAAGTTTGTCCTCCTTTGGAGCAAAATCATAACAGTTTAGATTCTGTGAAATATCAAGAGCAAAGTCAAGTCTAGTACAACCTTCAAGCTCTATTGCTGACTCTAAATGCTCTGTAAAGAAAGCTCTCCCTTGTCCTTGCTCATCGCAGACATATCCAAAGTTATTACCATCAGATATTAATTCTTCTATGGAGTCATATTGTTCTGCCAGCTCTTTAACATTAGGGAATACACACTTTGCATCTAATAAGGCACATCTACTCCACTTATTTGTACCAAGTGCATCTAAGGCTATTGCCATTTCATCAGGTTCTAAACCATAAAATTCATAGTCAGGCAAGTTTATCCATACACCTTCAGGATAATCTTTACTTCCCACTTTAATTTTTACAGTCCAATCATCCCCTGTCATCTCATCTAAATTTGTGCCATCATAGATTTGTTTGAGACTATTTCTTTGATATACATAGCCTTTATCAGTAAATATCCCATTGAAATCTTCATGGTATTCACTACCAAGCTGCTTGGTTTTAATAAAGGGAAGTATATCATCAGATGCACATTCCTTATGCCTTGCTATATATTCTCCAAGAGAT
Source organism: Sedimentibacter sp. (assembly GCA_032006665.1). Lineage (GTDB taxonomy): Bacteria > Bacillota > Clostridia > Tissierellales > Sedimentibacteraceae > Sedimentibacter. The sequence continues at coordinate 84,258 of DALZMP010000016.1, read as the reverse complement.
TCATTATCATTAGCTTTGTAATGAAAATCAAAATTACTTAGTTGCTCTGTTAGATTTATCAAATCTGATGCATTTTTGACCTCCACAATCTGAACAGCACCCTGTAGAATATATTTTTCTTTGACTGACATTTCAGCAAATCTCTTTTCTAGATATTCATTTTCTTTCTCTGTTCCTTCAATATCTTTCCATAGATATTCTAAGTTTTTCATAAACTCATTCCTCCCATACCTTGTGATTGCTCTTTTGAAGGCTCATCTGACTCTTTAATCTCTTCTTCCTGCGGGCAAGATAACACTTTAAAATTATCTTCTCCAGGAATAAGACCAAGACCTCTTCCATTATCCCATTTCATGTGTATGGTTCCAATGTCATCTACCCCTATCACTGTTCCCTTTGTACCCTTTTCAACGCCTTGTACATCATCCATTGCCTGAATTAATTCAATTCGTGTACCTACAGGATAGCCGTTCTTAATTCTTTCTACTTGATTCCTATTATCATTCAAATTTCATACCTCCCATTTTTTGATTTTCTTCTATACCCATTTCCTCAGCTGTTTTAATAAACCAGTTATCACTGTTCCAAAAGCTAATATAAATATCTCCCATCTCAGTACTAATTTCTCTCTGCTCAAAACCTTCTGCCCAGCCATCAGACGCCTGTCCAGTTATATTATCTTTAATCTTTTCAAGCTCCTTTGGAGTCAATTCATCATTTAAAGTAAGAATAGCCACTCCCATTAGTTCTCCTTCTACAAGCTCAACGGAAAACACATACTTTGATACTTTTGCATTCACACTGTCATGGTCATCATAATATCTCATCAGACCTCTTTGTTCTTCTTCTGGAAGATTGTTTTCTTCTATTGCCTCTAGGATTACATCTAGATACTGGGCTACTTCAGCATTTGAAATTTCCTGTGGTTCATTTGCATATTCCTTATATCCATATTCATTTTCTATATCATATGTTGTTATTTCGAGAGGCATATATAGTTTTAAGTTCTGCAATTCTTCTTGTTCAGGAAATACCATTCCAAGACTTTCAAATAATAAATTGGCAAGCTTTTGATTGTATCCATGGTAAGTGATATATCCCTTCTCTGAAAATGCTCCAAATTCATGTGCCATTTTCTCCTGTCCATATCTTTTAAAGTCAATGTATTCCTCAAGATTTGAATCATATTCAAAATGTCCTGAGTCACAAATCATATATCTTCCATAGCTTTCTACGCTATGGATACCATCAAAGAGTTCAAATTCATACATAGAATCTGCTAGCGCAAAGATTTCCTCAACAGTTCTAGGTTTAACATAGTCCATAAGCTTTTCAAAATATTCTATATCATGGTTGCCTATTTCCTTATAATATTCTGCTAATTTATTTAAGGTATCTATCTTAATTGATGGTGTTGTATCAGCAGAAATAATTTTTATTATCCTATCTGAAAAGTTATGACTATCAATTGTAACTTCACAATCATGTAAGTAAGGAGTTTCTAATCTCATCAGTGCCTTTTCAATTTCAACATCAGAACAAGGAAGATAAATAAATTCATTTGCACCTTTTGCAGTCAGCTGTATTGTTGCTACAGTTTCTTTCCAATGGTATGGGGGAAACTGCTTGCCATTATATATTTGCTCTGGTTCATTGCTATTCTTATATAAGACTCCATAAGGAGTAATTCTAGAATTAGGATTTTTTTTTATTACCTCCATTGCAAAGGATCCACCATCAAGATCTTCTAATTCTCTAGTAGCTACTGCTTGCTTTTCTGATAGATATAAATCTTTTCCTACAGTTTCCAGATTATTAAAGTCACTTACAAGGCTATAGCAATGAGTATTAAAGCTTTGATTGATTAACTCTGCTATTGTTTCAGGATTCTCTGTAAAGGCCGAAGCAAAAAATATCTTTCTTTCCTTTGTATCAAAACTATCCATCCTCTTAAATAAGAAATTTAATTCATCGATATTGCACTCTTTACCTTTTAGAACTTCATTGATATCTGGATCATAAACTACTTCTTCAATATAGCAGTTGGGAGCAATTGAAGTTTTAAGCTCCAGCTGATTATATACATTGGATATTTCACTTTCCTCATAAGGGAAATTAAACATAATTGACTCATCTTCTTTTCTGTCGAATCTTTTTAATCTAATTAGCATATCTCTCCTCCATCCTATTTTTTAATTGAAAATACATTTGCACCATACTTTGCAATTAATGATGCGTTAATTATTATCTTAAATGTAGTATCATCAATGAGTTCTCTATCTGCTATCTCGCTGATTCTTATATATTCTTTTCCTGACCATATAGTTTTTGCTGTTTGGTATAGAGCATATTCTTCCGTACTGATTTGTCTAAGATGTATACTTGAAAAATCAAAGCCATTTAAGCAGACTGCATCCTCCGAGATGTTCCATAATACTTCATCAGCAGTAAGAAGAAATATTACTGCAAGGTAGCTTGGCGCTCCATCCTCTATATCAATATCTTGTTTCTGAATTAAATAATAAAATCTTTCCTTATGGTTATGATTTAAAAATAGTTGACCAGTAAATCTATTACTAAGTAATTTCAATCTTTCTTTTAGAGCATAGTTTTTTATTCCTCCAAAGCAATCTTTTGTCAGAGCTGCATATACAATTTTATCTGCCTCTAGTTTTTCTTTAAAACAAAAACAATCATTGGTGTTACCTCTGCTTTTAACCTTTGCTATACATCCATTACAAATCTTAATACCTCCTTCACAATTAAAATGATTATTAATGACTATTCCACTTCTTCTTTTAGGAAAATTAGGTGCCAGCATCATCAGCTGTTCTATCCCTCCCAATGATGTACCATACATAAAATATCTTGACATTGTTCTCAATCCCTTCATAGTTTTTGAAATAAAAAAGAGGCGAAGACTATCGATCATAAGTTGACCGAAGACTTCGCCTCTTAGAATTGCTATATTTAGTTTTGGATTTTATATAAAACAAAAGCACCAAGAATTTTATCTCAGTGCTGTTGAAGTTTTTACATGTTATTGTTAGTATAAAAGATATGCTCATTTTCTGCTAATGAAATGTTACACTCTTAATCAGCGATTAAAAAACATTTTTTGTACTGTTATAGTTTCTTTACATTCAAAGCTCTAAAAGCATTTAATACTGCAATGATAGTTACACCTACATCTGCAAATATAGCTGCCCACATAGTAGCTATTCCAAAAGCACTCAAAATAAGAACAATTATCTTTATTCCAATTGCAAATACTATGTTTTGATTTGCAATTTTTAATGTCTTTTTAGAAATCTTCATTGCAGTAGCAATTTTCGATGGCTCATCAGTCATAATTACAATATCAGCAGCTTCAATGGCTGCATCAGAACCTAAACCACCCATTGCTATTCCAATATCTGCACGAGCTAATACAGGTGCATCATTGATTCCGTCACCGACAAAGGCAAGTTTACCTTTTGTGGATTTTTGTGAAAATAATTCTTCTAGTTTTTCAACTTTGTCTGCTGGCAATAGTTCTGCATAAACCTTATCAAGACCAAGCTCTTTAGCAACTTTTGAACCAACACTTTTATTATCACCTGTCAACATAACTGTTTGCTTAATATTAGCTGCCTTAAGTTCCTTGATTGCTTGTGCTGAATCTTCCTTTACCTCATCGGCAATTACAATGTAACCTATATATTTATTATTAACAGCAACATGTACAGCAGTACCGATCAGCTCTCCCTTGAAATAAGGGATATCCATCATTTTCATAAGTTTGATATTTCCTGCCATAACCTTTTTGCCATCTACTGTTGCAATAACACCATGACCTGATATCTCTTCTACATCTGAAATACGTCCATTGTCTATTTCTTTGCCATATGCACGTTTCAGTGAAAGTGAAATCGGATGATTGGAATAGCTCTCCACATATGCAGTTAATTCAAGTAGCTCTTCTTTGGAAACTCCTTCTGGATGAATTTCCTGTACATTAAATACACCTTTCGTTAGTGTACCTGTTTTATCAAAAACAACAATCTCTGTTTGAGCCAATGCTTCAAGGTAGTTACTACCTTTAACTAAAATACCTTTTTTTGAGGCTCCACCTATTCCACCGAAGAAACTCAAAGGAATTGAAATAACTAAAGCACACGGACAGGATACCACAAGGAATGCTAGTGCTCTATATATCCAATCACTAAAAGTCGCCCCGTCTATAACAAGAGGCGGTATAATAGCTAGAAAAACTGCAATTATAACCACAACTGGTGTATAATATCTCGCAAACTTAGTAATAAATTGTTCTGAATTGGATTTTTTACTACTTGCATTTTCAACTAAATCAAGAATTTTGCTTACAGTAGATTCTCCAAATTCCTTGGTAACCTCTGCTGTAATAACTCCATTAATATTGATGCAACCACTCAGGATATCACTTCCTACTTCTACTTCACGAGGAACAGATTCACCAGTAAGTGCCGATGTGTCAATCATTGAAATTCCCTCTATTACCTTGCCATCAAGAGGAATTTTTTCTCCTGCTTTAATTACAATAATATCTCCAATTTGTACTTCATCTGGGTCAACTTTGACAAGTTCATCGCCTTTTTTAACATTTGCATAATCTGGTCGAATATCCATAAGGCTTGCAATTGACTTTCTCGACTTGCCAACTGCATAGCTTTGAAACAGTTCTCCAACTTGATAAAACAGCATAACTGCAACACCTTCAGGATACTCACCAATAAAAAATGCACCAATTGTTGCAATACTCATTAAAAAGTTTTCATCGAAAACTTGACCTTTAAAAATATTTTTTACAGCTCTTTTTACAACATCTCCACCTACAATAATGTAACTTATTATAAAGAGAGCAATCTGTAACCATTCGTTATTTAAATTAAGCAATACTGCTGTAGCTAACAAGGCTGCACCAATAATTATTCGCCATAGTCGTTTTGTCATACTAAATAGCCTCCTTTAAGCCTTTTTCATAGTTGTATCGGGTTCAATTTTTTTAACTATTTTTTCGGCCTCTGCTATTATTGTTGGCATTTTTTCATCCTCACCATCAATAACGAGTTTTGTGGTCATAAAGTTAACAGTAGCTTCTTTCACTCCATCAAGCTCATTAATAGCCTTTTCCATTTTTGCCGCGCAATTTGCACAATCTAAACCTTCAAGTATAAATTTCTTTTTCATTATTAAATCCTCCTAAATATTATTTGTAATTTTATTTTGAATACTACAAGTCTTTTTCAAATTTTCTTAAAGCATTGCTCATTTGAAATGAAGACTTAAATATCTGCCCAAATATCTTCAAAAAATATTCTATTCTACCGCATTACTACTTCTCGTTGATATGAATTAGACCTTGGTCAAATATTTCTCTTACATGATCGTCAACTAATGAATAATATACTACTTTGCCTTCTTTTCTGTTTTTTACTAAATTAGCTTGTTTCAAGACTCTCAGCTGATGGGAAATTGCTGATTGTGTCATGTTAAGTAATACAGCGATATCACAAACACACATTTCAGATTCATGTAAAGCCCATAGTATCCTGATTCGCGTTGAATCTCCAAATACTTTAAATAATTCTGCTAAATCGTAAAGGCTTTCTTCTTGAGGCATTTTATCTCTAACTTGATTTACAATATCCTCATGAATTACATTGCAGTCACATCTTTCAATTGAATTAAATTTCTCAGTCATATTATCACCTCTTTTTAAATCATTTCATCTGAATACTTGAGCAGTTATTCATATGTTGTGTATTTATTATATTATAATTTTTTTCATATGTCAATAGTTATATGAGCATTTATTCAAGTGTTTTTTAAATATTATTTGAAATATCTCAAAACTATCTACTACGACATTAGTACCATAAAAGGGTGGTTTCAATACAAACATTTTTTAAAAAAATATTATTGTAGGTTCTAAAATAGTTTGAAATAAAATTTCAATCTAATAAAAAACTATAGTGGTAGCTGTTTCAAAACAACTACCACTACTTTAGATTATATAAAATTCTTATCATCCCAGAGGATTATTTCTACCTCTTTCTGAGCCATCAATTTCTCCACCTTTATGATGTCTTCACTCAATTTACCCTATGTCATCTATAAATCACCCCAAAAACAGGGGTCAAAAAACGGTGTTTTTTACTCTTTTTTCGCTCCAAAATCGTCCTTGAACCACTATATATTGTGGTCAATCTCTACTCTTTGCCATCTGAACCACAATACGTCATCAGAATTATACTCTCAACGTGCGTCGACCATGGAAATTGATCAACTGGCTGTACTTTTAGTAGCTTATAATTTCCACCCTCCAGAAGCTTCACATCTCTTGCCAAAGTTGATGGATTACACGATACATAGACAACTTTATTAGGTGACATGTCTATTATTGTGTCAATAACTTCTTTTTCACAGCCTTTTCTGGGTGGGTCCAGTATTACAACATCTGGAATGACATCTTTATTATAAAGCATCGGTAAAATTTTTTCTGTTTTGCCGGCATAAAATTCAGCATTTTCTATATGATTTAATTTTGCATTTTCTATAGCATTTTTTATGGATTGCTCAACTATTTCCACGCCATATACTTTTTTTGCATATTTGGCTGCCATAAGTGATATGGTTCCAATTCCACAATATAAATCAAAACAAATATCATTTTTTTCTAATTCTGCATAATCTAAAGCTGTTTGATAAAGGTTTTGTGTTTGAATTTGATTAATTTGAAAAAACGTATCAGGTGATATAGTAAAAATCAAATTATCTATTGTGTCACTTATAGTTCCTTCTCCAAATAATGTTATGTTTTTGTTGCTCATTATTAGGTTTGTATTTTTATTGTTAATATTTTGTATAACAGTTTTAATTTCCTTAACCTTAAATAATAGCTCTTTTATTATATCATTCCTATTTGGGAAATTTTCTGTATTTGTAACGATAATCAACATTATTTCATTTTGCTTATTGCTTCTAATTACAAGATTACGAACTATTCCTTTACCTGTTTTTTTATCATATGGCTCTATATTATATTTTATCATGGCACACTTTAAAAAATTTATTATTTCATCTGCTTGTTTGCTTTGAAGCATACAACCATTTATATCTACAGTGTTGTAAGTCTTTTCTTCATATGGTCCAATAACTATTTCATCATTTTTCTTTGTTACAGAAAATGCTGTTTTATTTCTGTATCTAAAAGGGTCATCCATACCTATTGTGTCATTTACAATAGCTTCGTCCATATTAACTGATGCTCTTCTAAATTCATTTATGACTCTGTCTTTTTTATATATGAGCTGATTTTTATAATCCATATGCATAAGCTGACACCCGCCGCATTGAGCGGAAAATTCACACGGAGGTTCAATCCTGTCATTAGATTTATTAATTATTTTTAAAAGTTTTCCGATTGCATAATTTTTCTTTTTTTGTGTTATTTTTATTTTAACAAAATCTCCGGTTATGGAGCCCTCAACAAAAACTACGAAATCATCAACTTTGGCTACACCTTTTCCTTCATAATTTATATCTATTATATTTACTTCAATTATTTGTCCAACCTCTAGCATACTTACTCCTACGTTTTTATTTCAATTATACTATCCATATCATTATTGTCAACCTGTAAAAATAAGTTTGAAAAATCACACATCAAATGTGTGATTTCAATAAATATTTTATCTATATGCTTCCTCATGATGGATGGAAATATCCAAACCTCTCTCTTCTTCATATTCTGAAACACGTACCGGTACAAATTTATTAACAATTTTTAAAATTATAAATGTAACGATAAACGCATAAGCTGAAATAATTGCAACACCTAGTATTTGTATAAGAAATTGATGTACATCTCCATTAATTAATCCGCCAATTCCATTAATCGACTTAACAGAAACACTCCTACCAGAACACTTCCTAAAATTCCGCCAACACCGTGAACTCCCCATACGTCTAATGCATCGTCCCAATCAAGCTTAATCCTCAATTGTACGGCATAATAACATACGAACCCGGCTAATAATCCAATGATTGCTGCTGCCCAAGGCTCTATATAACCGGCAGCCGGTGTAATCGTGGCAAGTCCTGCCACAGCACCGGTCAGAGCTCCTAAAAAGCTTGGTTTTTTATCCTTAATCCATGATATAAACAACCATGTAATCATTGCTACAGAAGCAGCTATATCCGTATTTATGAAAGCAATTGCTGCTATTGAATTTGCAGCCAAAGCTCCTCCCGCATTAAAGCCAAACCATGCAAACCATAAAATAAAGACACCTAAAACAGCAAATGGAATATTTGACTTGCCATTTTTTGCCTTTATTCTTTTTCCAACTACTATTGAACCGGCTAAAGAAATAAATCCTGCGGTTGTGTGGACAACTGTGGCTCCCGCAAAGTCGATAAATCCTAAGTGAGAAAGCCATGTATTTTGATTTAAAAACAAACCGCCCCAAACCCAATGTCCATAAACCGGAAAAATAATCACCGTGCTGATAAAAGCTGCAATTTGCAAAGGTAATAGTTTAGCCCGTTCTGACATAGATCCTGCAAATATTGTAACCGCAGTCGTTGCAAACATTAATTGAAAAAACACAAAAGCATATCCTAATGGAGAAGCTTCTGAAATGCCTTTGAAAAACCAAAAACCATTCCCAATAAAGCCATGAAAGGTTTTACCAAACATCAACGGAAAACCAAAAAGACAGAAACCTATAGTTGTTATCATGAATGTTAGCAAATTTTCTATCGCAACAAAAATCACATTCTTGCTTTGAACGAATCCTACCTCATAGCATATAAATCCTGCCTGCATAAAGAAAACAAAACAGCCGCATATTATAATCCATATTGTATTTATATTTTGCAATATTTCATCCTCCCTGACATGTTGATGTCTCAATTAATATGTAAAGTATATACCTTTTAATTCATATTTTCCATAGAAATTTAATTTTTATTCGACAGTGCTCTGTGATACCTCCTGGTTTTCAAAGGTTCCGGAATCTGCTTCTTTTTCTGTAACAACAAACTTCAATCCTTGTTCCAAAACACCGGAACCTGGCAGATAGACAGCACGGTTGCCAGCATTGTCTTTTAGTATAACACGATCTAAAATATAATTTCCGGAATGCTTGGTTTGAATTTCGGAAACTGTACCGGTAAAACAACCGTCTTCCGGATCAAGGTTTATGGTGATTCCGTGTCCGTCAAGGTTTACAAAACGGACCTTCACATAATCAATACCTGAACCTCCTTTATCTGTTACCTGTGCTGTAAGCCGGATCTCAGTTTCCGTTATTGCTTTTTCAGGTGATGCCGAAATGCTCGCAAGCATGGGCGCCTCCTCATCTATGGTTTTTATGCCGTTATTCAGCGTGATAGCTGAATTGTTGGGCAATTGAAGCTTGTCTTCATCGACCTTACTATCCGTGTCAATATCCTGGCTGCGGCAATAAACTTGATAGTTTCCCGCATAATCAGTAAGAGTTACTTTATAAAGTGTAAACGTGCCATCCTTTTCATATGCGTTTATCTTAAGCCATCCTGAATAAATACCGTCAATACCGTCCTCTTCGCGCAAAACCATACCCACCATACGATCATTGGAGAGATTTTTAAACTGAGCAGTAATATGATTGATACCTGAAATATCATCATCAGCGGCAACCTTTATCATGTACTTTAATTCATTGCCCTCTCTTGTGTAATCTGTAATCTCAACTGAACTTAGCCGCGGCGCCCGGGAATCGTCTGCGGCAAGAACCGATTGGGGGTACATCAGAAGCAAAACAGCTGCTAAAGTATAGCATATCTTTTTCAAATTTTTCATTTTATAATACCTCATTTCTTATTAATTATTTATTGAAAATTATTGGTAATCATTTACTCAGACCAAACAAGCTCAGAAGTTTCTGCCAAAAATTCATCGGAACATCAGCAGCAACCGGCTGAGAAAGTTCAGCCTTTTCTATAGAAATCTGTGGAGTTTTGATTGCAAACTGTATAAAATCCACATTTGTATTTTTGTCAGATACAAATGATATAGGGTCAAAATCTAATCCCATTACTTGGTCAATGGCTTTATTAATTTTATCTTTGAGACTTGCATCTGTTGTTTTATCCCGAAGCTCAATTGTGCCATCTACAAGTTCCACTGTACCGTCGTACAGCTTTACTGTTCCGTCACTTAATTCTATTGCCCCATCGAGCAGTGCCACAGTACCATCTCTTAAAGTTAAGGTTCCGTCACAAAGTGTAACCGCACCGTCCTTTAAATCCACTATGCCATTCAGCAGATCCTGTGTGCCATCTTTGAGTGTGATTATTCCATCTTTTAATGTAAGCACACCGTCATGCAACTCAAGTGTTCCGTCTTTAAGTTCTGCGACTCCATCCAGCAATTGTTCAATCCCGTCCAGCAGGTTGCTGCTCCCCTCTCCCAAGATCTTTACACTGTCATAAAGCTCTTTTGCTCCTTTGTACATTCTGTCAGCTCCCCATGACAGCGATCTTGCACCAGAAGCAGCGGAAGCCGTTCCGTAGGTATAATTTACAACTCCTTTGTAGTAGCTAAGGACTGCGAGCGCCTTGTATATGTCATCATTGGAAACTGCTCCAACCAGGTCTTCTTCAGCAATCGCTCCCACAGCCTCCTGCTCTCTGTCTCCAACCTGAGCTGACAATCCTGCATAAGCTGACGATAAAGCGGCTTCGTCTCCGTAGTAGGCAAGGTAATTCGAATAAGCAACATGCATGTTATAGTACTGGCTGGCATCAGCCGCTTCCTGACCATAAGCTGCCAGCACTGTCTTATAGCCCTGCTCACCCTTTATAGTCATTGTCATATTCCAGTAGCCGATACCCGCCTGGGCAATTTTAACTTCTTCCTCAGTATATATACCATCTACATTTGCCGCAATAGCTGACAAAGTCGTTACTCTTGCCTTGACAGCTTCCTGTACTGCAGCTTCCTGTCGGCTGCCGCCTGTCAATTCTTCCTTGCGCCTTTCCATTATTTCTTCAAGCTCTTCCATGGTACTGTCTGAAGTAACCGCATACCCTCCGGCTGCCAGCAAATGTGAATATTGCTCCAGTGTGTTATTATACAGTGTGGCACTCATATCCTGGATAGCACTGTTCTTTGAAGTCAATGTTACAAGGCCGGTATGAAGCTCAGAGGCTCCGTCAGACAAATCATCTGCGCCGTTTCTCAATTCTTTTGACCCGTCTGTGAGCTTGGCAATACCGTCATCCATTTCCCTGGCTCCATCATAAAGAGTATGGACACCATCGTACATATAAGACGCACCATCATATAATGTTTCAGAACCGTCGGCTAAATCATCTGCGCCGTCCAGCAGCTCGCCGGCACCTTCATCCAAATTTTGTGCCCCGTCATACAGAACATCCGTGCCGTCTTTCAGCTCATTTGCCCCGTCTTTTAATTCTTCGGCTCCATCATTCATGTCATTTAACCTATCAACAAGGTCTGAAGCTCCGTCTGACAGTTTTTCAGCACCTGTGTTGAGCTCATGTGCTCCGTCGTTCAACTCATCTACTCCGTCCTGAAGCTCATCTATATCTTCATTGCCCTCCACATCAATATCCAGATCCATGGACATAGACAATGCGTTTATGGAAATGCCCTCCATTTCAAAATCCTTCACCTGTGCGGTAATGGCAATATCCTTTTCTTTACCGGGCAATATTGTATACATAAGCTGCCTGTTTTTTCCCACATTTGCCTGGGTTGCATCTTCAGTGACAATATTGCTGCATTTGTTTGAATCAAGAGCAAAGGATACCTGGAGAGCATAATTATCAAAGAAGGTGCTTATACTATCGTGATTTTGACGTACGCACATAGTTATTTTCAGGTCTCCGCTCATTCCGGCAATTTCCCCTGCGGAATACTCCACATCATTCATATAATAGTGAATATCAAATATCCAGGGAACCACGTCTGAGTTCAGTTTGCCCTCATAGTACAGCTTGCTGCTGTTTGTGTCAATTTTGACAGTTTGGTTGTCAAATTTGATTTCATCATTGGTCGTCATATTACGAAGGGACGTATAATCACCGTAATCAATAATCTGCCCTTTTTCGTTCAAATCAAATATGTTAACTACATAAATGCCGTCTACACTGCCATCTCCGTTTAGGTTTACGTACACCACCTCCTGCTTCTTTAAACTGCTGTCATATGCCCATGCGGGAACGACTATAAGGCTTGTCATAATCACTGTAACCATTACCAGTGAAACAATACGCCTCCCCGTATTCCCGTAGAATTTTTTACATTTATCCAACCATCTCATAAACCATCAAACCCTTTCTGCAATTTTAGATTCTGTATTTTTTATTTCACGGTAAAACTCTAGCCCTTTTGTTGTTTTTTCAATAGGATTATCTAAAAGGTACAATAACCCCGGCAATACGAAAAATACTATCGTCATAGACAGCAGTGTTCCGCTGCCCAGGAGAAACCCAAGTTGCTTCAAAACACCATGGGAGGTAATAAATCCAAGAAGAAAACCAACAAGCGTCATAACGCTGCCTGATGTCAGAATGGATGCTGTAACAGCAGAAATTGTTTTTTGTACAGCCTCTTTCCTTGGAAGCTCTGCCCGGAACTCAAGGTACCGACTCGTGGTCAAAATTGCGTAATCAACTGTGGCTCCAAGCTGTATTGAGCTAATAATAAGGTAAGAAAGATAAAACAACGTAGAATCGGCAAAAAACGGAATAGCAAGATTAATCCAAACGGCTGTTTCTATGGCAAGCACCAAGATGAACGGAATCATCAGTGAACGGAATGAAAACAGCAGTGTCAAAAATACGGCTCCTATTGCAACCATATTGACTGTAAAATTATCCGAAGTGATAGTATCCATCAGATCATAGGTACTGACACTTTCACCTGCAAGCTTCCATTCTCCGGGATAGTAATCTTCCGTTGTTTCACGTATTTTATCAACGGCATTAAACGCATCATCGCCTTCATACTTTGTGTCTACGGTAAGAACCATTCTGCTGTAATTTTCTGATTCCAGCTTTGAAAGTGTATCCTTATCCAGATATTCATGAGGGATTTCCGCTCCTGCTTTATCGACGAAAGAAACAATGGAGCTTACTTCGGGAAGTGATTTGAGAGCATCGCTTAGCATTGTCTGTTTAGCAGTATTACCTCGTGGAACCATCAGTACCACAGGATTTGATTTTCCAAAAACCTCGTCAATTTTTTCCGTATCTTGTCCCAGTTGTGTTGATGAACCAAATATATGCTCTGATCCATAGTAAAAATCATTGTTGTTCTGAGCGCGGAAGCTTGGTACAATCATTATGCAAAACACAAGTACTGCAGGTATCATCCATCTGCTTACTGCTTTACCAAACAATGTGAATTTAGGAAGAAACGGAGGATGCTCTGTTTTTTCAATCAGCTTATACGAAAGCATTATCATAACCGGCAGAATCGTAAACACAACTATCAGGCTGAAGCAGATACCTTTGGCAAGAGCCATACCCATATCGGGCCCGATTCCAAACCTCATTAATATTAGTGCAGCAAACCCTATGACGGTAGTCAGGCCGCTTGATAAAATAGAAGTAAAAGATTCACATAATGCCTTCACCATTGCTTCTTCCGCATCTAATCCTTCCTTTCTAAATTCCTCAAAACGATGTAATAAGAATATTGAATAGTCCAGTGATATCGCAAGCTGCAATATATTTCCGGCACCGTTAGTAACAAAGGAAATGGTACCGAATATAAGGTTAGAACCGGAATTGAGCAGGACTGCTATCCCAATAAAAACAAGAAACAGCACAGGTTCAAGCCAGGATGTCGTGGTCAGAAGCAAAATAATAAATACAATTGGTATTGCAATTTTAACTATCATTCCGATTTCTTCAACGGTGGTTTTTGTGGCAACTGCTGTGTTAACAGCAGCTCCTGTCATAGCGTTATTGTCTCCGATTAAATTTCTTATGGAGCCTACAGCGTCAACTCTTTTTTTCTCATCTACAGTTACCGTAAAAATAGCATTCCTATCCTTGTAATAGGATTCAATCGTGTCAGAATCCTGTATATCCAGCGGTTCGTAAACACTTATTGCATCATCCAGCCAGATTACATCCGTAATTCCGTCAATATCAATAAGCTTCTGTTTGTAGACAAGTGCCTCTGGCACCGATATATCCGATATCATAACCCGTACATTGGGGATTCCGCCTTCAAATTCATCTTCCATTACATTTAAGGCAATTGTGGATGGGCTTCCTTCCGGTAGATAATCATTCATATCATAACTTACCTGCACCAAAGGTTTACAAAACATGCTTACTATACAGCCAATTACATATACCGTTATTATTAATGTCTTATGTTTTAAAATCCATCTGAAAATTTTATTCATGCCAATGGAGCCTCCATATCTTTATCTATTTTTGTACCGGTTAATTTCATTACTCCTTTGCTGGTATTTGCAACCGCAATCAGCCTTTTATCCTTAATCTGCCCTGTCACAGAGCATGGTATATCACCGACAGGTGACCTTATTTTAACGAAGAAGGCGTATTTATTATCTTCTGTCGAAACTCCGCCGAATCTGTTATCATATCCTAAAATCGTAATAATACCGGAAAGCACATCATCAGTCTTAAAAATCTTAAGAGTGCCTTTCTTAGGCCCCATGGGACTGTGCAGTACAATATTAAAGAGTTCGTATTTCATAGCTGTACCTCCTACATAAATATAATTTAGCACAAATAAATTTATCAATACATATACAAATCCCTCATAGCTGTCGTGTTTATAGACAAAAATGAGAGATTTGTATAGATAAATCTTTTTTTTTATGATATACTTTTTTAAAAAACGTGAGGTGATACTATGCCTAATGTAATTAGCAGTGAAATAACAAAAAAAATGCTGTGTGTCTCACTGAAAAAACTGATGTCCAGAAAACCCCTGCATAAGATTTCTATTCGTGAGATTACTGAAGACTGCGGAGTGAACCGGCAGACATTTTATTATCATTTTGAAGATATTTACAGCCTTGTAAAATGGATGTTTCAGGAGGAAGCAATAAAACTTCTGGATGAACACGAAGGTATCCTGATTTGGCAGGACGGGTTGCTCCATCTTTTTAAATATTTAGAGGAAAACAAGGCTGTATGCATGTGCACACTTAATTCTATCGGACATCAGCACTTAAAGCGTTTGTTATATGATGATATACATGATATCATACACCGTGCGGTTTTTTATTTTGGAGAGGATATACCGGATAAGTCAGAGGAATATGGAGAATTTCTTACTCATTTTTATACTGTCTCCCTCGCCGCAATGCTGGAAAGCTGGCTGATGGGTGAAATAAAACAAACCCCGGAAGAACTGATAGCATTGATTGATATTACACTGAAAGACCAGATTCGAGGCGCAAAAGAGCGGATGGGGAAGTTAATAAATAAGTAGTTTTGAAGATGGTTCTTTTAATGTATACCACTTAAAACAAGCTCTTAACGTAATTTATAGATTATTTTTTTGTAAGCAATATTATGATTTGAAAGGCAGGTTTTTTAAACCCCGAATATAGCAACTATCTGTTTATTGATTTTATATCTGCTTTTCTAATTAACTTAATATTTCTTTTGTCAAAAGGCATTTTTAACATCACTTTTAGGTCTAACTCTAAAAAGTTAGCTTCTGCATCAGTATTTTTTACAAAAAAAAGGGGTCAAAATCATGCATTTTTTGCTCGATTTTTGTCCCCTTTTTTGCCCTCAAACCACTACATGTTGTGGTTAACTTCTACTTTTTACCCTCTGAACCACAATACGTCATCAGAATTATACTCTCAACATGCCTTGAGAGTACAATAATGATGTCGTAAGTATCTAGTACCCCCTTGGTGAAAAGGTATGTTTCTGAATTTCTACCACTTCTTCCATTGATTTTTCAAATTTTCTTACTATACTGCTTGCTGCATCTAGACAATAATTATCTTGATAATTTGATACTTGATTATTGCTAATATATTCAATACTTTTCGTATCAAAATTGTAAGCAACATAACCCTCAAATGATTCTTAATTTGAAGGCTTTGTTCATCACAATTTAAAGGTGTTATCTTAACAATAATAAATCTTTGATTGATACTTATTAATTAACTCCATGTCAATTTTTCAAGTGCAATATGATTGCGATACCAATCATCATTTTCTAGAAGCATTTCAGGAGAACCAGCATTTTTAACCCTTCCATTTTCTATTATAACCACAGTATTGCTGGAAACCATAGATGATAAACGGTGAGATATGGACAATATTGTATGGTCCTTACTTGCCTTTTGAAGTACAGAAACTATTTTCTCTTCCGTTATAGAATCAAGGTTAGCTGTAATTTCATCCAGCAGAAGTACAGGAGGCTTTGTTACAATAGCTCTGGCTATGGCCAAAAGTTGTTTTTGCCCTTGTGAAAAAAGAGTATCGCTGGTTACTTTAGTATCCAATCCGTTTTCCAAGGTTACTACATATTCTGTTAGTCCTACAAAATCTATAGCCTTCTCTATTTGCTCCTTCGTAATATTTTCATCTTGCAAACTTATTTGATCAGCTACTGTTCCCTTTATCATATGAAAGTTCTGATCAACGTACCCAAATATTCTGCGTTTTTCAGAGTTCGGTATATCATAGACATCAATCCCATTTATTGTGATACTGCCCTTGGTTGGTTTAAGCAATCCCATAATAAGCTTAAATAATGTAGTTTTTCCAACCCCTGTTCTACCCACAAATGTTACCTTTTCATTTGGTTTTAAATTAAGATTAATGTTTTGAAGGACATCTGCACCTTCTTCATATTGAAAGGAAATATTATTAAATGATAATCTCACTTCCTCACAGTTTGGAATGATGTCTTCTAATCTTAGCTCATTCTTCTTAAGGTCATCTTCAGTTTCACTGTAAAAATCATTTACTCTTTTGATACCTGATATGGCCTGCTGAATATTTTGCAGCTCCATTCCCAAATTTTCAATTGGCGCAAACAAATTAGATATCAATTCAATTGATGCTGCAACCATTCCTAATGATATACCCAAATAGTTCAACTGTTTGGAAGATAATACTACAATGAAAGCTATTGAAGCTGCACGAGTAAGCTGAATAAATGGAGAATATATAGAATCATAGAAATTTACCTTCTCTACTGTTTTGTAGCTATCAAATAAATATTTTTTATAGTTCTCCTCCATGTAGCTTTCCTTACTGAAAGATTTGATCATCTGTATATTTTTTAAGCTTTCTGAAATATGATTATTTACCCTGCTGATGAGTATTCTATTTTCAATCTGCGCCTTAAGCATTCTTTTTTGAAAAAATTGTGTAATAACATAAATAACTGGCATCAGTAATAAAGTTACAAATCCAAGTTTGCTACTAAACATCCAAATTGAAATTACGATACCTATAAGCTTAAAGCAGTCAACCATCATTCCAATAATACCATTTGTAAACAGTGAATTGATTGCATCAACATCATTTGTAAACCTTGAAACTACTGTTCCTGAACCATTTGATGAAAAGAACATTGCATTTATCCTTTCAAGCTTTTCCATCATTTCAATTCTTATTTCCTTCGTAATCTTTTGTCCTAAAACTGTAAGAACAGCTTCTTTGACAAAATCAAATACTCCAATAAACAATAGCACCCCAATATAAGCAATTGCTAGAACAAGTAATTTGTCGGAGTTTTTTGTTACAAGGTTATGGTCAATTATATTTTTTAAAATCTGAGGTGGAATTAAACTTGTAACAACAACACCAATAATAGAAAATCCTAATAGTACACTTATACCAATATTGTTTTTAATAACTTTAATCATCGACCTTTTTATTAAACTATTTCCCATCGTTGTCTCCCCCCCTCTATACATTGCAAGTTAAATATTGTAGCATAAAGTTCTGATTTATTTATAAGTTCATTATGTGTACCATAATCTGCTGTTTTATCACTCTTTAAGAGTATAATCTTATTTATGCTATTAAAAATAGCCAAGCGATGAGAAACTAGAATAATTAGACTCTCTTTATAATTGCTTTTCATATTTTCAATAATTTTTTCTTCTGTCTTCATGTCAACTGCTGAAAAAGGGTCATCCAATATAATAATTCTATTTTTATTAAGAAGTGACCTTGCTAGTGCTATTCTCGCCTGCTGACCACCACTTAATTTTATTCCGCTATTTCCAACTAAAGTATCCTTCCCATTGGGCATTACTGATAAGTCAGTATCAAAACAAACATCCTTTAAAACAGAAGTAATGTCTTTTTTACTACCCAAAGTTATATTGTTATATATAGTATCAGAAAGCAGCTGCGGTTTATGACCTAAGTAAGAAATCATCTGGCTTCTCTCATATTCTGAGTAATCCTTAAGCTCCCTACCGTCAATTTTAATGCTTCCTATATAAGGATATAAGCCTAATAGAGATAATCCAAGCGTGGATTTACCAGAAGCAATAGAACCTGTTACACCTATAATTTCCCCTGTCTTACCTTCAAAACTTATGTTTTCAATAATATTTCCCTTGCTCTCGTCATATGAGAAACTAAGATTTTCTACTGAAAGTATAGTAGGACCCTTATTTATATTAGAAGAATTATCTTTTTCTTTGTATTCTGTAAGATATGGCTTTATACGTTTCCAAGAAACATGTGATTTTTGTACAGAATTAAAGAGCTTTGCTGCTTTACTTGCTTTTACTGCCATGGCAGTAAATATTACAACGTAAGTAGAAAATTTTCCTACAGTCCAGCCGCCATTAATGACTTTTGTTCCTCCAAGATAAATTACCATAATTATTCCAAGCATTGCAATGATGTTATATATAGGCTGCATAGAATTTTCTAATATATTAGCTTTGATAGCCTTGTTTTGTAAATCTAAAAGTTCATCATTATACCTTGTTCTATTTTTAGTTTCCATGCCGGTTACACGATAAAGCATTGAATTTTCAATTGCATTGTAGGTATTATCTGCAACCTCACTACTTTTTCTCCGATAATCCCTTGAGTATTTATATATAACACTTTTTAATTTTTCAGCAAGTGCCATAGCAATTGGAATAAAAATAATAGAAAGTACAGTTATTTTTATATCGTAAGCAAGCATTGTTATCAGGTAAGATATCATAAGAACACCAGTATCGAATACTTCAGTAGTAAACTTTCGCATTCCTTCCACACATAAATCAACATCAGAAATAACTCTTGTCATGAGGTTTCCCGTATTTTCATTATCCAGCTCAGAAGTGCTTTTATTCATTATATTGTTGTATATCATAAGTCTCATAGTTGAACTGGTGCTGTTTGCGAAACGTCTTATATAAAAGCGCTTAAAATAACGTAAAATTTGAATAGCTCCTATAAGAGCAACATATGTCGCTGAAAGTATTAATACAGAATATAAATTATCGCCACCAGCAATAGAATCTATGAGCTTTCCTTGATATATAGGACCTAGAATGATTAAACTATTACAAGACAATCCGAATAATAAAATACATGCAACAACAAATCTTTCTTTTTTCCAATAGTTTATAATTTTGTCTGGCTGTTTCATAGGTTCAATCTTTAATTTAGACATAGTAACTCCCTCCTGCTATGTAATTTTTGGGTTATCTCTTTGAAAAAACACTTTCTGCAACTTCTTAGCAAGGTTTTCTTACATTAATTGGTATAAGTCTTAATGACAGCCAAATAAGTGCAGGAAGCAAAATTGCATCTTTGATAAATCTAATTACAGGTATAAAATCCGGTATAATGTCTATAGGACTTAGAGCATATCCAACAGTTATCATAGCAGTTAACTTTGCATACCAATGAGTCAGTTCATGCTGAATGGTAGCCCTTGTATCCAATCCAACTATTGCTGCAATAAGAAATCCACCTTTTAAAATAAAATGTGGTTGATATTTTGAAATAGATATTCTTTCAAGCAATTCTTTCTAACATAAAACTTTGCATTCCATTTTCCAGACTGTTTTTTATTTGCATATGCAGCAACAATCTCTCCAAGAAACATAGTAAAATGAATGTTTCCACATGTCTTGAGTCGATGAAATTGATGTTATTTGAAACTATACATTTAAGTTGAGTTTACACTTTAGATGTCAGTTGAAATTTTTCAGGGTTGTGTTGACGAAATAGATGTAAATTGAAAATCTTTAAACTACTTTGTTATACAATAAATTACTACTGCTTAACAGTGAAAAATGAAACTTTGAATTAATTCTTATTCTAAAATTTATTACATTTTTTAAATTGTTCAGTAATCTATGTTTTATAAGCTTACGCAAAATTTCGAAATAATTAGCGCAAACAATGGAATTATAGTACCCCAAAGCAATTGTGATGTAGTATGACGTTTCGTTTTTATTGATGCCCAATACACCATCATTAGGACAACTACACTGACAAGGGCTTTTATACCTATAAAATATACTAAAATTGAAATTGGACCTGCCACTCCACAAGCATGCCCGCTTGCACGGATTTTAAATATTTTATTAAAAATCAGAATTCCAATGCCAGATAAAAAATAAATTAAATATATCACTAGTAATTCTTTAGTAGCATGAGAACACAGTGTGAAAACAATGCCAAACAAGTATCCCGAAACTCCCATCATAAGAGCAAGGTTGCGCTGCCCCTCTCTGCCTTTATTACGGTATTTTGGTAAAACCAGTTGTAATGGATAAGCCGATATCGGTAATACTGTAAGAAATATAATTGATAGAATATATTGGAAGGTTCCCTGAAAAATACTTGGGCGTAACCCATAAAGAATACTCAGCGTGGTTAGTGCCATAACCGGCACTACCGTAACCACCCGAATTATTTTTGCAAACCTACTTGCCTTATTCATTAATTTCACCTGCAATACAATTTAAATTCAATTAATCTTCTCTCCTTCCACCTAGAAAGAAAAGTGCCACAGTTCCAGGACCGGTATGAGAACCAATTACGGTACCAACACTATTTATCATCACATGCCCATTGAGCAAAGGGAATCTTTCTTCAACTAAATCAGCCACCTTGCGTGCATCTTCATAACACGCTGAATTAGAGATAAAGCACTTCCCGGTGTAATCTATGCCATCCTTTGCATGTATCTCCATAATATTCACAATCTCCTTTATTACATGCTTTTTACTGCGAATCTTTTTGCAAGGAGTAAGTTTTCCATCATAACTCATATTTAATAGCGGACAAATGCCAAGCAAAGTCCCTACAGCTGCGGATGCAGCTGATATACGGCCTCCTCGTTTATAATGGGAAAGGTCCGTAGAGAAAAACCAATGATGCACATTAAGCTTGTTTTCCTGAAGCCAGTCATATACTTCTTCAAATACTACTCCATTATCCCGCATATCCGCCGCCATGTCCGTTAACAATCCATAGCCTGAGGATGCGCCCAGGGAATCTACAATTAATATTTTCCTATCCGGGTATCTTGATAAAAGTTCCTCCTTTGCAATAGTTGCAGAATTATAAGATCCTGATAAACCAGAAGAAAAAGAAATGTGAAGAATATCTTTTCCCGCTTTTAAAAATGGTTCAAAGAAATCCATATACTGCCCCACATTCACCTGTGAGGTTGTAGGCATTGATCCCGCCGCGATTCTACCATAAAATTCTTCAAAAGAGATGGTTTGCCCTAAATCATCCAGATAGTCTTCCCCATCCAAAATACAATGAAAACATACAAACGGAATATTCCTTTTTTTAAAGTAGTCATAGGGCATATCTGCTGTAGAACAACAAGTTAAAACATAATTAAACATATTGAATCCTCCTTGTACAATTAATTTGAATCTAAGGTGTAAGGGCTGAACATCTTACACCTTCATAAAGAAATGAAGCCAAAAATAGTTTACTTTTATAATTTAAAGAAGTTGATTTTTAGTATAATATTTACTATACTAATAAGGGTGTTATAATTGTAACGCCGTATATGTTGTTTTTCAATACAAATCCAAAGGGATGTTACAAAAGGAGTTCTTATGTCACTTGCTTCAAACCTAGAAACCAAAAAAATAACAAAAGAAAGTATTCAAACCGCATTAATACTACTTCTAAAAGAAAAAAAATGGGATGACATTACAATCAATAATATTGTAGAAAAAGCCGGCGTCTCACGTATGGCTTATTACCGTAATTACAAGTCTAAAGATGATATACTAACGGATATTTTTGATAATTTTATGACAAAGCTCACTGAAATATCTCTCCCTTATATGCAAACAAAACAGTGGTATGATTATTGGAAAGTTCTATTTGATTTTTTTGCTGAGCATGTAGAAAGTATCAGGCTATTATTTGACTGTAATTATAAGGTATTCATCCTGGATTATTTAAATAACTTTTACATTAGCAGCATAAAAACACTTTCTCTCTCAGACCGTTATCGCATTTACGGCTGGGTTGGCTTGTTCTTTAATATGTTTGTTGAATGGATTGAAAACGATATGCCAATTAGTTCTGAAAAATTAGCCCAAGTGTGCTTTGAGTCAATTAATTTTTAACGTTTTTTTCCAGGCATACATTTTACCTTATTCATTAAACGACTGAAAAAGATGCCGGCCAAGGTGCCTATTGCACCTTAATCGGCTATATGAATCTTGTGACTGCATCTAAAGACCCTAATTTAGAAGTTACAGATGTAATCAAAACCACGCACTTGCCACTTGCCGGATTTTTTACCAGTTCTCCCGGGGGTAGCTCTTATGTGGACTCGATTTTCAGTAATTATCAAAAACAGACTGCATATTTTTCCCTACTGCTTTTAGCAGTTCTTTAGGCAGTCTTTCTATCTGTTCGCCGATCATTATTCCATGGGGCTCTTTGTAGCCTTCATTCCATATGAAATTAAAGATCTTTTCATTTGTATTGTTGCTTTTTCCCATTTGAAATGCATAGATTTCGACATTCTTAGATAATAATTCTTGTACCGCTTCTTTTGCTGATCCCGGACAACTTGATGCACCGTCTGTAATCTCAAAGATTATCTTTTTTTGTTTTCCTTTTTTGAGTTCACTATCCTGTATGGATGTAATTCTATCATATATTTCTCTAAGACAACTTGCATCGTCAGTTGCTCCATCTGTTGCATCTAGCTTTACGATTGAGCGAATTATGTCGCTTTTTTCTTTTTCTTTCACATTTTTATCGTTAAATTCTTTAACATTATAATACTTACTGCCGAAAAACCACGTCTCACTTAAAATTTCTACTTTTTGATTCAATTGTTCTGCATTGCTTTTTAAATATTGATTAAAATCATCTATTGACAGCAAAGTCACAGCCAAAGCTTTTCTCGCCACTTCAATTTTTGACGCATTCATCGATCCTGAATTGTCTATCACAAAAGAAATCTCTATTCTTTCAGGCAATCTATCTGTTTGAGGCTCTAGTAAATATCTATTAAAAATCGGGATATTTTTGTAGTTTCCCTTTTTTTCAGCTTCTACAAAATCTGGATAAGAGTTAATAAAGCTACCGACATTAAGTTTTCCCTTTATTTGATCACCTCTTTTTACACTTACTTCCTTCTTTGCATCCCCTATCAACTTTTTCCAAAATTGACGCATTTGTTCTCTTTCCATTTTCATTTTATTTGAATAAAATTGAAACAATTGTTGATCTGTTTCGCTAATCCCATAAGGCACTAAATCCACCTTACCTTGTATTGTATTTTGTACGTTCCAGCTTATTTGTTCCTGTTTATCTAACATTTCTTGTAAAATCTTTTTCTCTTCTTCCTGCGTAGATTCTAGTGAATCTGATATCTCGTCTGCTTTAGATTGTTCAAAAGGATTTTCACTTCCCCCTACTTGCTCTTTTTTCTGTCCTTCTGATTTATAAAACACCATTTCATCAATTTCTTCTTTCCACAATTGCTCAAAGATTGGAAAGATAAAAGAACGAATGAATGGATCTCTTTCTATTATTCCTTGCTCATTATTAATCTGTCTAACTAATTGATAATGAATAAAGTTAAAAAAAGACTGATTGAAAACCTTTCTATTAAAGGGATTTTCATCACATCCTTCGATCGTAGGCACTCTTTTATATAATTCAATTATTAATAAACTGTTTGCAAAAGCTCTATGTCTAGGCATTTGAGAAATAGACTCGATGGTCTTACCTGTCTGTTTCATATATGAAACAATTCCCTCGAAATTTTCTTTATCTCTATATATAGGGCACATCTGCAAAACTCTTAGAAAGGATATCTGCTTATCCAATAGATGTAATAAGTCAAGAATTTCTTTTCTTGCATAATTTGAAATAATTTTGGGTTGATATGCACAGTCTTCTTCCAGTCCTTCTTTTTTAATCCTATCAAGAATATAGCTTGTCATGTGATCAATTTCTTTCTGCCAATCTTTCTTTCTATTCAAATATTTTTTAGTTTGTTTTTTCCAATCAGAGTATAGTGATAGCTCATAGTAGATATGCCACATGATTTGATTGTCATCTAATTTTCCATCCAAAAAGCTTTGAAGCGGCAAGTATAAAACTCCTTTGGAAGGATCTAATAGAAATCTTTCCAATTTTGGATCAGGAATATACATCAAACTAGGATCTCTTGTGAATGTGGCCAATGAGCGTTGTTCTTTTTGCAAAAATACTTCGCAATGTTTTTTAGATTCTTCAATTAGAGCTTGTTCATCCAAGTCAAGCATACTCATCCCTCCTATTGATACCGTGGCAGATCCCACAAGTCTTTTGGTGTATCAATTCGATCAATGTCTAACAGATTTAATTTACCTTCTACATCCATAAGCAAATATTTTGAAATTTCTAATTTTAAGACATTTGTTAAAAAGACTTCCTTAATCGCTGCCTCATCATTTAGGTACCAATTTCCGAAATTCTCTTCAAGTAAGTATATGATTCCATCTTCACTTAAAACTATAGCTGTACCCTTTTTAGATTGAACACTAAACAAATTACCTATTAAATCATTCAATTCTATTTTAATGGTTATTACATTCTCATATAATGAAAATATCTTAAGATGTCCTTTATTTCCTGTTACTATAAATGAATTCTCATTACCATTTTCATGCTCCAGACATCTAATTTGCCTTATTTCATCATTTAGAAAATTTACTTTATCTGTAATAGTAAGTTGTCTGTTCTCATATTTGATAAAATATAACTCCCCCATCTTTGTTCCAACTACAAAATAATCTTCATTTATTTTTTCCAATGCAGTCCAATTTGGAATAGTACAATATATATCTTTATGAAAAACCAAATGATATTCATCTTTTTCTTTTACTATTTCAAACAAATTTAACTTTTCGTCTCCATTTTCCACTACAAATAAACCATCATAAATTGCTATACATCTACCAAATCCACTAAAATCATGATCTGTTTGAATTCTTTTAACTTTAATCTGTCCGTTAACATCAGGCATTTGAGCAAAATTATCGCTTGAAAGTAGGTAGCATCGCCCTCTGACTCCGAAAAGCAAAATTTCTTTATCATTTAATTTATATATAAACGAAATTGACTCCTTTATTTCTTTAATAGGATGACTCCACTCTACTTCAAGTTGATTATGATTAGAAAAATCATCTGGAATATCTATATGAAAAAATTGAACTTTACTATCTATACTGCTTGTAATAAAAAGGGTTTTATTAATCCTCAATGTACTTTGTAAAAAACTATCAAAACTAAAAGCTCCCAATTGTTTTATCGGATTTATTTGCATTGAAGTCTTTGTAATATTATCTACATAAACTCGGTAATACGGAATTAAGTCAGACAATAACTCTTCTTCTATTTGTGAGAGTTTATCTAATTGTTCTTCAAAATCCTCATCTAAAATTCCATTTGTCAGGCATTCATTCAGCTTTGTTCTTAGATCTTTAACTTGGTCCTTGAAATCTTTTCCATGTACTGACAAATTCATATTCACTTTTCTCCTTCATTATCTTCCAAGTATTCAAGTAGTTCCTTTGAATGTTCCAAATGAGATAATTGTTGGTCTAATTTTTGATACTTTTTCACATCAATTCGCGATGAATCAGCAATATCAGCTTCAAAAATTTCTTTTAGTTCTTTTGGCAAAGTCTTTCTTGGGGTTCCTTTCCCAAATATTAGATGAACTACATCTAAATAGCTTAACGTTTCTATCGATGTACGAACATAGTGATATGGGCGGGTACGAATTTCGTCATATATTGTCGTTGCTTCTCCTATGCCTTTTATCTCAATATTCCATCCCTCTCCTGTAGGGAAAAATCCAAAACGCACCGCTTGTGAGAGAATATAATTTTGATCGTCAGGATAAGTGATTGAACTAATAAAACCATCCCACAAGGCTTTACTCAAGTCTTTTTCTTCGCCTAGATTCCAATTATCTAAAACGTGCAAAATATTACGGATTGATAATACAGACTCTCTAAGCTCAGGTTCATCCATTCCAGAATCTTTTAGGATTTCATTATCTTTCCACTTACCCATAAAAACATTCTGAGTAACCCTACACAACTGAGAAAAGCGAAACAATTCTTCTAATGTCCTTTTGGAATCAGGAATATGAATATTTCCATTTTTGTCAGCTAATCGTGCTATTATTATTCTAAAAAGTTCGTTTTTTTCTGGAAACTCTTGATCTTCTAAGGAACCAGTTATCCTTTGGGGTACATAATTGTATTCAATCGTTACGAAACGTGATTTAAAGGCTGGATTTAGCTCATTTGTTCCTTCATAATTGACCATTTGAGTTGATAGATTCCCTGTGCCAATAAATCCAAATCCAGGTTTAACTAAAACAGGACCAACTCCTGTAATGTAAGCTGTGCTTCCTGCATGACGCTGCAATATATCATTCAAAGCAATTAAGTTTTGCATGGCAATTGTATTTAATTCGTCTATGATTACAGCTCGACCTTCTTTTACTGCAATCAAAATTTCTCTTTCTGTTTTCTTGATTTCAGTACCAAAAGCGCTATTACTTGCTACCAATAAATCAGAAAAGCTCTTCCATATTTGAATCTTAAGCTGCAACTGTTCTTCATCAGTCATCTGCTCCAGTCTTGCTTTGTGTTCATCCATCCACTTATAAAAATCTCCTATAATCATATTCAGATAATCCGTATAGGATCCTTGTGAGAAACTGTGTGTAAGAGATAAAGTTTTCTCTACAAACATATCTTCATAAGTTAAATTGTGTGAACCAGATATAAATAGCGGCTGCAAAGATTCTATTTTCTCTTTGCTTCCATTTGTTAATATATTTTTATAGTGAAGCTTTCTTTCTTCATTAAATTCTCTGAATTTTTGAATAGCATCTTTTTCTTTCGCATTTGGATTTACAGAAAACCAATTCTCCATTTTGTCTTCTAATTCACTTTGTATTTTATTTTGAATAGTAAAATCCAGAGCTGCTTCAGTTGCTAATTGTGTTTTCCCGCTTCCTAAATGTCCTACAATATATACAGGAACACCTAATTTCAACGAATCTATTACTTTTTGTTTTGCTTTAGCTACATAAGGTACAGTTACCAAACGCTGTTGGTGTTGGGTTTCTATATCACTTATCAATTGACGTTTATAATAAAATTCCCATGCTTCTGGGGAGTTTTCTAAGATTTTATCTAATTCTTTTTCCAATTTTTCTATGCAATCAACTCGATATCTTGTTGCTGAATTACTCCCATAGTGACTGTAATTATTGCTCTCACTATTGACCCTTCTTTCCCAACGAAGAATAAACCTTTCATATTCAATTAGATTTTCAATTTTTTGTATCTTTTTGCCCTTATTTGCTGTTTCTTCTTCTACATAAGCTTTATATTTTTCATAATAAACATTATTTTTTTTAGAATCAGGAGTAATTTTGTCATCCTTTTCTTCAAATTTTCGAAAAGCTTTAAAAAACAATCCTTGCTCGTCTATTTTTTTATTATACTCATATTCCGATGATTTTAAGGCTTCCCTGCGCAAATCATCTTCGTACCAGCTTTGTATTTCTTCTATGGTAGGAATATAAGCTTGCTTAATATTTTTGTGTTCTTTCACAGAAGTATCCTCCATTGTATTATGTTCTATTATATTACCAATATATCAAGTGGCAATAGGATTAATAAATATGCATAAATTAAAATCCCGATTTTTAAAACTCGGGATTTTAATTAAATCATTTTATTCTATATGCCATTAAAGAATTTCATATTCTTTCAATAACTTTTCAATTTCTGTTCCAGCTATTTGCTTTTGAATTTTACGTTTAACCAATGGTGGCAAATCCATCTCTGGTTTTTCACCATCCAATAAGTTCACACCTGCATTTAACAAATAACGGATATCATATCTCGATGCATATACCTCAGGAACTCCTTTTTCAACCCCAGTCAATACATATACTGCTTCCATGGCTGTACGTCCTGAGTATTCAATAGTAAATACAGTATCACGTCCCGGATCATCCAATGTTTCAGCATATTGTCCAAGGAAAGCAAAGTTTACTGCATTCTTTGGTACAACATAAGGACGATCTCCAAATTCACGAGGCATAAATTGGGATGTTATAAATGGCATCATAATAGGAATTGCAGTACAGCTTTCCGCTAATTCTTCGATTTTATCTGCAGGAACTCCTATATGATATAACCATTCTTTTGTACTTTCCTTACCAGTACAATCCCTTAAAGGTTTTTTAATATAATCTCCAGGAACATCAGTAAACAAACCATATACCCAAACAACAACATCTTTTTCAGGTTGACCATAGTATTGTTCTTGACGGTTTATGGTCCAACTCATCAACCAGGAAGAGTCTTCTGCTGTGACTATACCACCTGTTACCGTGCGTCCGGTATATGGGGAACGTTTTGTGATCTTTTCAATATATTCAGGAACACGTTCATCATGGCAAGTTACTGTACAAGACTCCCAATTGGATTTTTCTGGATCTGTACAGAATTTATCTGGATTTCCAAATTCATCACATTGAGTCGCTATATTTCTCCATAAAGTCCAGCATCCTTTTGGTTCCTTGTTAAATGGAGCTGGAGTATTGTCATCCCCATAACCACTACCTTCAGTCATGGAACCATTGGTGATAAATACCAAGTCATTTTCTGTTAAGTCAATAGAAATATCATTTTCTCTTTTATCCCTTGCAACGATTCTCTTTGCAACTTTTTTATTATCTGTAATTGAGAATTCAACATTATCAACAGTGACTCCATATTCAAACTTAGCACCATGGTCTTCCAAATATTTAACCATAGGTTTTACGAATGAAGTGTACTGATCGTGACGTGAAAATTGTAGTGCCGAAAGATTTGTTAAGCCGTCAACGTGATGGATGAAACGATTCATATATAGTTTCATCTCTAAAGCACTATGCCAGTTCTCAAAAGCAAACATTGTTCTCCATATTGTCCAGAAATCAGTGTTTAAAAGTTCTTCAGAAAAAATATCTTCAATAGATTTGTTTTGAAGTTCTTCGTCTGTCATCATTGTAAAAGCAGCTATTTCTTTTGCCAAATCTTGACCCAAATTAAATTTTCCATTATCATAGCGTTCGCCTTGGTTTTTAGTAATACGGCAATTGCTAAAATTTGGATCGTCATGATTTGTATAATAAAAATGATCTAATACAGTCATATTAGGATCTTCTGTAGATGGTAAGGAACTAAACAAATCCCATAAAACTTCAAAATGATGTCCCTGTTCACGTCCACCACGTGCCACATAACCTACATTTTGGCGAACTTGACCATCCAATGATCCTCCAGGAATATCTAATTGCTCTAAAAAAGTAATCTTCCTTCCATCCATGTGAGCATCACGAATCAAAAAACATCCAGCAGCTAATGAAGCAATTCCAGTTCCAACTAAATAAGCTTGTTTGTCTTCAATTCCTTTAGGCTTTCTTGCATTTACCAAAGAATGATAATTTCCATTTGTAAGCGTAAGCCTATCATCATGTGTCTTCAATTTCATTTTTTTTCCTTCTTTCTTATTTTTTAATAGTTTTCTAAATCCTACTCTTATGTTTTGTCTTCTTCTATATTCACTTTATCAGTATGTCCACGCGGTACATGCATAATGATTTCTCATTTAACTTTTTGAAAACTTGCTTTCTGTAGGATTTATTTATACTTATCATATAGCTTTTTTATGTCTTTTACATTAGATAAACAAACTGCGGTGTTCGAGATTCGAACACCGCAGTTTGTTTATCTAATTTTTAGGCATTGAGATTAGAATGTCTGATAAAAGGGATTTTCTTATGGCTTTTTACCAGACGTCATTTAAACCAGAACTTCTCTTAAGAGATAAAGCAATGTGTCCATCGAATAGCTGCCCAATTCGTCTGACGATAGTATCAGGGTCTTCCTTCATTCCAGAAGCAATCCAGCGTAGTACCATTTCAGTAAGGGCACACTGATAAAAGGAAGAAATCAGTTTTTTATCCCCCGAAGAAGCTGAGATACCGTCGCTTAATTTTTCAACATACCGGTTCATGACATGTCCTGATACATTGTATATATAATCCTCTAATTCTTCTCTCTGCATGGAGTTATATACATGATTAATGGCTATTTTGTTTTCTAAAGCAAACTTAGTAGCTACAATAAAACTCTCCTCCCAGGAAAATGTATCATTATATTCATCAATTACTGTCTGGAGTTCTGTTTGAAAGAGCTCTGACAGAAGTGCATATACATCTGTGTAGTAATAATAAAAAGTATTTCTATTGATCTCACATGCTGAAGCAATATCCTTAACTGTGATTTTATTAAGTGGGCGCTCATTCAGTATCTTTATGAATTCTTCTCGAATCTTTTTTTTCGTATATTGCTGTGCCAAGCTGTTACCTCCTTAATGCTTTAGCCTTGAGAGTACAATAATGATTGATTGTTTCTCCCTTCAAATTCTTATTTATATATAAGCTCTAATTATTGAAATTTATGAGAGACTTAGCCTTTGAAATTAAAAAATCTCATTATATGAAAGATCTATTCTTTCATCTTTAAATTTCTAAACTCTCCTTCTATATTATAAACGTTTTTTACATATTTTACAATCTTTGCAAAGTAATCTTTTCTCATTTTATTTGATCTCCTATTCTCAAAATAGTTAATCATAAAAGCAAGAGTATTTCTCCGAATTTGCTATATTTTTATATGTATCCATAATTCTATTAAAATTAACGGTTTGCGCGATTTAAAGCTAAACCTCTTAGTTCATAGCCTATCATATGCTGTCGCTTTTGTCATTGGCGTCATGCACATGGCCATAAAGCATATATGTCTTCGGACTTCCATCTTCATCCAACTTATACTGAACTTTTAATTATTTCGATTTTTTGCTCCCCACTTACACAACTCTTCCAAGACGGGTAATAGAGTTTCTGCTTTATCTGACAGACTATACTCTACTTTAGGCGGGATTTGAGGATACTCTTTCCGCTTCATCAAACCATCCGCTTCCAATTCTTTTAATTGAGAACTCAATATTTTAAAAGTAATAGTTCCTATTTGTCTTTTCAATTCATTAAATCGAACTGGTTGGTTTTCTGCTAAAAGGTAAATAATAACCATTTTCCATTTACCACCAATCACTGAGATTGTATAACCAAAAGGTGTATCTTGAATATTTTTAACTTTACCATTAAAATCAGCCATACCCATACTTACACTATTCTTTCGAATAGTACCTATCAATAAAGTGCGTACTATTTTTATATTTGAGCTTAGTATATACTAAGATTACATTAAACTAGGAGTGATAATAATGGCTAATATTAAAACCTACAATCACGGTCTTCCATGGGAAGACGAACATGGCATTGCCCAAGGCTACTGTGTTAACGGCACCATATACATTTCGGGTCAATTCTCCCATGATATCCAGGGCACATTTGTTGGTGAGGGTGATATCGAAGTGCAAACCAGACAAACGCTAGAGAATCTCGATCGAGTACTGGCGGGATTTGGTGCTACGAGGTCGAACATTGCTGAGATGGAGATTTTTCTGTCAAACCCACAAGAATTGAAAAATGCATCAGTATTTTCAAGGAGTATGTGGGCGACCATCGACCAGCCGGTGCCCTCGTTGGTGTGTCGGGTATGGCATTTCCTGATCAGCTGATTGAAATTCATGCTGTAGCACATATTAACTAACTCATTCAAAGTGGTGAGCGAGTTGTCAGAAGATCAAGCATCGAAAAGGCCCGTTTGTTATTAGTGTAAAGCAAAAAAGATGTTGCCAAGAATGTATAACTTTTATTATAAAACGAACCCCTCCCTCATTATTTGGCAGGGAGCAGTTCTTTTTATAGATATTATGCATCCGGCCGATCAGATGCAATTTTTATTAAATAATCTTTATGTTTTTCTATTTGAACAATATCTTTAAAGTGAAGAATGCTCAGTCATTCTCCTTCCACATTAAAGGAGAATCAATATCGCTTTTTTCTCTCGCAGCGTGAATGATATTCTTCCAAATGTTTAATTGAATCTCTTTAGACTCTTGCAATCTTTCCTGAAAATCTGGAAAAAGTTTTATGGCATCAAAATCAAAGAAAAATAATTAAAACTGAGGGCACTAATAGTTTACAAGCATGATGGAGGTGCATCTCGCATATAGTGTGAGGTATATATGATTTTGGGCATTATAGATTCCTCTTTGACTTTCGGGTAAAAGAAAAGGGTGACCGTTAGATCACCCATAAGACTATTTTCTTTATTCTGTTGTGCTCTAATTTTGTGTTCTTGAATATATTGATGATTTGGTGGCATTAATAGGCTAGTATCTCATAGCCATCATTAGTGACTAATACCATAACTTCCCATTGGGCAGATGGCAATCCATCTGTCGTATAAACTGTCCAGCCATCATTATCATCTACAAAAATTTCTTCAGTTCCCATATTCACTATTGGCTCAATCGTAAATACCATACCTGGGACTAAAAGCATTTCTGTTCTTTTTTTTGAAACATGGCTTATCCACGGTTCCTCATGAAATTGCAAACCAATACCGTGTCCGCCTATTTCTTGTACAACTGTATATCCATTACTCATGGCATGTTCATTCACAGCTTGCCCCATATCACCTAAAAATCCCCACGGCTTTATTTGTGCTAATCCTAATTCAATGCATTCTTTAACCACATCCACCAGTTTCTTTTTTTCAGGACTTACATTTCCGATACAAAACATTCTTGATGAATCCGAAAAAAATCCATTGTATATTGTAGAAACATCAATATTTATAATATCTCCGTCTTTCAGCAAAACATCACTGGATGGTATTCCATGGCATACTTGATCATTGATTGATGTGCATACACTTTTAGGAAAACCTTCAAAATTTAATGTCGCTGGGATTCCACCCAAAGCCACCGTTTTTTCATAAATCAAATGATCAATTTGCTCTGTTGTCATTCCTATATGTAGCTGTTCAGATATAAAATCTAAAACTGCTGTATTGATTTTTCCACTTTTTCTAATCTCAATAATTTGTTCTTGGTTTTTTATAATTTTTCTGGGTGGAATAATACATCCTTGAGTTTTGTACCATAATAGCTTTTCGTCAAAAGACTCATGACATTTTTTATACTTAATTTTGCTTCCACACCAACATAAATCATTTCGTCCAATTTCTTTTAACATTAAAACACTCCTTACATTTACTGAGGAGTGTTCAAATGTCTATTTGAGCTTTATCAAATGTTAAGACTTTCGGCAATAATTTACGATATTGAAAGGGTGTATAGCCATAAACACGCACAAAAGCTCTTGTAAATGCTTCATGCGATGAAAATCCATATTGTATAGCAATGTCAATAATACGATTCTTCGTTTTCTGTAATGCCATAGCGGCCATACTTAGTTGCCGTTTCTGAATATAATCTTTAAATGAAACACCGACATATTCATGGAACTTAGTAGAGCAATAACAAGGTGAATACCCGACGAAATCGGACATTTCTCCTAATGTTGGACATTCTTCTAAATTTTCTTCAACCCAATTTATCATATTTTCAATTGTTTTAACTGACAATCTTGTTCACTCCCTGCTGGTATATTATAACTTCTTTTATATTTCAAAACTTGATTACAGTTTCAATTTTATACATTATTTAAATTACACTTATTTGTCTTTAAATTCTGTTTGCATAGATTATAATTTTTATAATATTATATCACTCACCATTCAGTAAGTCACCCAGAAACTATGACTTTGAATAAACCGCCTCACAGCAAAGGCTTCCACTAACCATGTGACATATACAACGCACCTAACCTTTTCAGCAACTCTACACAATCCTTTGCGTCTTGCACATAGATGAATGCACCCTCATGATCTGCTATCATATTTGTCTTTTCAAAGTAGTCAATCAGTATTTTTTGTTTTTCCTCCGACAGACCCTTTACGATGTCACGAACGTGTGAGCTTAATGTACCCTCGAATAGAATTCCTGGGCATCAACATCATGAGAATAGGCAATGACATGAGCAGATTGGAAATTCTCCACTGCACGTTTGAAATCCATTCGTGCAATACGATTTTCTGTATATCTGTATGTGCTGGTAAAGGCAGAGGATAATGTCTGCAATAAATAATTCTCAACCATTTGTGACGTTATATATCCGGAATAAAATTTGAGTTCCTCCCAAATGATAAAGAAAACAGCATAAAAGCCGCACAAACTGCACGGCTTAACTTAATATTTTTATAATTAGAATCATAGTGTTCTGAATTTCGTGTCTATAATATTGGCATAGGTCCAAACATCAAATACTTATACACAATTTCTGTTTTTGCATAAATACTATACTCTCTTGATCTTACTAAACAAGTCTTTACTGTTTAGTATAACATGTGTCTATATTAATCCATTCCTTTATTCCTGCTAAATATACA
The DNA here is from genome assembly GCA_032006665.1 of Sedimentibacter sp. GTDB lineage: Bacteria > Bacillota > Clostridia > Tissierellales > Sedimentibacteraceae > Sedimentibacter. Next base: position 49,240 of record DALZMP010000016.1, on the reverse strand, counting down.
TGAATTCCCCTGAACATCTATGCATTTGCCACAAGATATACATTTTGCCTTGCTATTATCTTCTCCACCCCATCTATTTATTAAATCGAATTCGCGCAAAAATGGTCTAGATAGTGAGAAATATTGAATTTTAGTATTATCCAGTATATCATTCATTAAGGTAAGTGATCTATTACCACCAACTAAAATGACAGGCACATTTACTTCTTCCGCTATCTCTGCAGCATATTTTCTAAAATATGATTCATTTTCTAAATATTTAAGTCCCTTTTCTTTTACGCTTCTATCTTCTGTTTTAGCTCCTACAACCCCGCTGATTTCTATAGCATCAATGCCAAGCTCTTCTAATCTTTTGCATACATATTTGCAGTCTTCAAAAGAAAAGCCATCTTCTATAAAATCAGAGCAATTAAGTTTAATTAACACAGGGAAACCTGTTCCGACCTTTTCTCTCACAGCTGCCAGGGTTTCGAAGATAATTCTTGCTCTGTTTTCAATATTTCCACCATACTCATCAGTTCTTTTATTGTAGTGAGGGCTTAGAAACTGACTGTAAATATATCCATGAGCAGCATGAAATTGCACTCCATCAAATCCTGATTTTTTAGCTCTAAGAGAAGCATCCGCAAAACTTTCAACAAGACCTCTTATCTCTTCCTTTGTAGCTTCCTTAGGAGTAACACCATATATACTATGGGCTACAGCTGACGGTCCTAATATGATTCTCTCACCTACATTAAAGTTAGTTTGAGAACCACCATATGCAATTTGCAATATTATGTTTGTATCAAACTTATGGATCCTATCAGTAAATGCTTTGTATTCTTCAATAAATGAATCATTATAAATCCCCATCATTCTAGGATTGGGCTGTTCATCTTCTGTAACATAAGCATAACCAGTTATTATTGTACCTACTCCACCTTTAGCAAGATTTTCATATACATTATATAGTTTCTCTGTCATATGCCCTTTGTTATCCGCCATAGCTTCCCATGTAGCAGATCTAAAAAATCTATTTTTTAGATTCATATTACTTAATGTTGTATTATCAAATAACCTTTTCATAGTACCTCCATAAAAACTCATATTTTTAATTGTTAATGCTTATAAACTTTTTGGTCATCATTTCTAAATAAATTAGATTGTTTGAATTACCAATTCATTTAATTCCAGTCTTGGTCTTTGGGGAGGATTTTGATCAGGATATCCTATCGGTAATAATGCTACTACATCATATCTCTCATCAAGTTCAAGAATCTTTTTTGCCTTTTCACGATCAAACATCATTATCCAACAACTTCCAAGCCCTAAGTCAACTGCTCTTAATGCGATATGCTCCAAAGCTATTGCCGCATTTAAACTTAAATATGATTTTAGGCTTTCTTCATCCATCTCTCGCCTTCTTTTGTTATAAGTCTCGGAATCTCTATTCATATTAGCAAGTGGAGTATCGGCAAAAGCATTTGATTGCATTAATTCCTTTGACCTTTTCTCAGCTGTATCTAAAACTTTTTTGTTTATGCAGCACGCTATAATCAATGGTGCTTGTGTTACAAAAGGTAAAGGAGTACATTCAGCAAATTTTGCTCTCGCCTCTTCGCTTTTTATTATTACATAACGAGTAGATTGCAAGTTGCTGCCTGATGGCGCCAGCCTTCCTGCTTCAATTAGCTCAGTGATATAATTTTCCGGAATAGGATCAGTTTTAAATTTTCTGATACTTCTTCTGGATTGAATCGCTTCATTTAATTCCATAATTACGCCCCTAACATTCAATTTTTTTGATGCAAGTCTCAAACTCTAAGTTCTGATTATTTTCTTTAAAATATTAATTCAAACTTTTTATCGCATTTTCCGCCCACTTGGAATCTTTGTATATCGCTCTGCCAACGCCAATAAGATCGGCTTTTCCCTCGGAAAGAAGTTTTTCAGCCGCGTTTACATCAGTAATTCCACCAGTCAAGATAACTGGAATCGATACAACTTTCTTTATAGATTCAGTCAATGATGAAAAATACCCTTGGTCAGTAAGCCCAGCAACAATAAACCCACAAAATCCGCCAGATATATCGAGAATAGTTACTCCTGCTTTTTCAAATTCTAGTGCTGCAATTTTGCTATCTTCAATTGTACTACCGCCCTCCATATAATCAGAAGCACCCAATCGCAGTAAGATTGGGAAATCATCACCCACAGCATCACGTACTGCCTTAATAACTTCTAAATGAATTTTAATTCTACCTAGCACATCTCCACCATATTCATCAGTTCTCTTGTTAGTAAGGGGAGAGAAAAATTGATTTAGAAGATATCCATGTGCAGAATGAATTTCCACACCATCAAAACCAGCTTTCTTTACACGCAATGCAGCGTCTTTAAATTCACCAATTATATCTTTAATTTCTTTTTTAGTAAGTTCCTTTGGAACATTACCTATACGTGGATTTGCTATAGCACAAGGTCCAACCGGCTCATGTCCTGTAACAGCTAAACTGGCTGCACTCCCAGCATGATTAATTTGCATTACTGTTTTGGAGCCATTTTTATGAATAATATTTGATAATTTCTTCAAATCCTCAACACGGCTATCATCCGCCACAGAAAGCTGACCTTCACTTGCCTTTCCTTGTTGTGTGATAAAGCTATGTTCTATAATAATCAATGATATATAACCACCCTGTGACTTTTCATCGTAATAATCTAATATATTTTTGCCTATTCTTCCATCCTTTTCAGATTTCGAAGTAGCCATAGGCGGCATAACCAATCTATTCTTTAAAGTTAACTTGCCCTTGTCTAAGGGTTTAAGTAAATATGACATTTTTAACCTCCTTACATTTCGAAATTTAAACAGATAAACTCTACATCCGTATAATTAGCCGATGTAGAGTATCTAGTTATCTTATAAATTGATACCTTTACTAAAATTCAACTTTTTCTCCAAACTCATAAGCCTTTTTTAAAGCGTCTAAGTTTTTACTAACTTCAACTTCGCCAGTGCAAACACCTAATACTCCTGCCACACCTACATTCAGATATGCACATACTTCTTTAAAAAGTTTCTCTACAGTCTCAGGACCAGAATTAGGCAGCTCACCTTCGTAGGTCATAAGGAGCATAACTTTTTTATTATGAAAATCAAAACTGCTATCTGTAAAATTCAATGCGTATAATCTATCAATTAAAAGCTTCATTTGAGCGGTAACACTCCACCAATATATAGGCGTTGCTAATATTATCAGATCTGATTTTTTTATTTTCGGAACTATGTCCTTCATATCATCATTAATGACACATGTTTTATCTTCATTGTTTTTGCAAGAATTACACCCCATACATGGCTTTATATTACTATTCTGTAAAAAAACAATCTCACTTTGTGCATCATTTTTACTCAAGATACCATCTAAAACTTTATCTAAAAGTAATGATGTGTTACCATTTTTTCTAGGACTCCCCAAAAAAGAAACTATATTCATTTAAATCACCCCTTATTATAAAGCTGCTCTATATATATTAAGCACATCTTGTGCTTCTAAAGGCTTGAAATTTCCAAGTTTTCCTCTTACAGTAGCTTGCTTCGCCATTTCTTCTAATTTCTCTTCCTCAATTCCTACTTCTCTTAATGAAGAAGGTAATCCTAAGGATACAAAATATTCTTTTGTCTTTTTGATAGCATTATGAGCAATTTCATATTTATCACCAATAGAATCAATTCCCCAAACATTAACTCCATACTCAACAAATTTATCTACCGTATTATCATTTAAAACATATTCCATCCAATGTGGTGTTAAAATTGCAAGACCAACTCCATGAGTAATGTCATAGAATGCACTTAACTCATGCTCCATAGGATGAACACTCCACTCTGCATCTTTTCCATAGCTTAAAAGACCATTAATAGCAAGGCTGGAAGTCCACATTAAATTTGCTCTAGCTTCATAATTTCCAGGCTCTTCCATAGCTTTTGCACCATAATGTATGCAAGTTTTAAGAAGTGCTTCTGCCATTCTATTTTGCAAGTATGCCTCTTTCGTGTTGTTAAAGTATACTTCGAAAATATGACTCATTATATCTGCTGTACCCGCTGCTGTTTGATTTTTAGGTACTGAAAATGTATAGGTTGGGTCTAATATTGAGAATTTTGGAGCCATATCTTTGTGGCCTGTACCAAGCTTTTCACTTGTTTCAAGGCTTGTAATTACTGCTCCAGCATCCATTTCAGAGCCTGTTGCAGCTAATGTCAGTATGCTTGCAATTGGAAGGACATTATCTATTTTTCTTGGATCAACAACAATATCCCATGCATCTCCATCATAGTAATACCCTGCTGCTATAACCTTTGCGCAGTCAATTGTGCTTCCACCGCCTACAGCAAGTATAAGCTCTATTTTATTATCTCTGCATATTTCAATTCCTTTTCTTACGCTTGATATTCTTGGGTTAGGTTCTACTCCTGGCAACTCCCAAAATCGTATATTGTTTTTATTGAAAATATCTGTGATTTTCTCGTATATTCCATTTCTTTTTATACTTCCTCCACCATATACAAGCAATACATTAGATCCGTAATTCTTGACCTGTTCAGCAAGTACTTCTATTTTATTTCTTCCAAAAAATATTTTTGTTGGTATTGAATAATTAAAATTTAGCATAATTTCTCCTTCGATTCAAAATTATATATTATCTTATATAATTGATAACTTCCCTATTTCTTTTTGATGGTCCTAAAACACTATCATTTTCTTTATAACCGACTGCTACAGCATAAAACGGTTCATATCCATCAGGTAATTTTAATTTTTTAATCTCATCACTAAGTGTAAAGAAGAACCTACTGAGTCCTACCCATACAGTTCCTAAACCTATACTTTCGGCGGCTATCAGCATATTTTCAATTGCTGCTGAACAATCAACCGAGTATGAACTAACCTCTTTTTTGCCTGATACGATTATTAAAGTAGGTGCATTATAAAATATATTTACAGCGTTTTTCCCAATATTTACTATGTTTTCATTATCACTTTTGAGCATCACTTCTTTTGACTTATCACTAATAAAGTTAATCATATCTCTATCTTGTATTACTGTAAAATGCCACGATTGTGAGTTGTTTGCACTGGGAGCTTGTATACCAGCATCTAATAATGTTTGCAATTCTTCTTCACTGATTTGTTTATCTTTATACTTTCTTGTACTTCTTCTATTTCTTATTGCTTTAATTACCTCGTTTTCCATTCCTATAAACTCCTTCATTAATTATTAAATTTTGTCTAATATCTTATTTTACATCAAAACTTCATAAATTCTTAAAGTACTTTTTTGCAAATATTCAGTTCAGGCTTTTGATCCATATATTCATTCATTTTCGGAACAATTTTTTTAAAATGCTCTGAAGACATATGATTATTTAGGTCTTCCATTGTTTCCCACTCTTCTATCATGATCAAGATACTTGGATTCTTCTCATCCTGATACATTTCATACTTTATACAGCCATCTTCTTTTACCGTTGTTTCTACTAATTCCTTTGCTAACTCTAAAACATTCTCAATTTTAGCTTTTTTAGCAAAATTTTTTGCTATAACATTTATCATACAATTCCACTCCTTTTTATAGTTTATATTTTTATGCTAAACTCCTATAACTTCTTTAACTCCAGGTACTTCTTCCTTTAAAACTTGTTCAATAAACATTTTAATGGTCATTAATGCGCCCGGACAATTGCCGCACGCCCCCTGAAGCTGAACCCTAACAACTCCTTCATTGTTAACATCAACAAATTTTACATCTCCACCGTCTCTTTGTAATGCTGGGCGAATCTTTTCCAATGCTTTTAATATCATACCTTCCATTTGTAAACCTCCTATGATTAATCATTTATTTCCAATTTTCATAATGAATTCTTTTTGCATCAAATCTATCTACAAATTCATTTTTCTGACCATCTGGATATCCTACTGGTATTAATGCAAAAGGTTCAATACCTTCAGGTAAACCAAACATATTCTTTATATAATTCATCCTTTCTTGTATAGGTGCTATTCCAAGCCAAACTGCTCCAAGTTCCAACTCTACTGCTTCTAAAAGAAGATTTTCTGCAGCAGCTCCCATATCCTGTTGTATACAAAGAGGGAACATCACTCCTTCTTTTTTTGATAAAAGAACAAATGTAACAGCTGAATTAGCCACCATTTTCGAATAAGGACTTGCCTCAGATAATTTTTTCAACCCCTCCTTGTCTTCAACAATTATAAATTCCCAAGGTTGTTGGTTGCCTGCCGATGGCGCCTGCATTGCAGCTCTTAAAAGCTTTTCTATTTTTTCTCTTTCAACTGGTTTATCCTTATATTTTCTTATGCTTCTTCTGTTGAAAATTGCTTTCATTTATATTTCCTCCTTATAAAACAAATTTTTACTTTCCCTACTTGTTTGTTTTGTTGTTGATAACTTCGTCTTATTGTTGTTTAATTTCCATAAAATATGCTTACTTCTCTACACAATAGTGAACAATTTTGTTTTAAAATATTTTTACACAATGAATAATATTGTTTTTTTACATATTGTATGTTATGATTATACTACAATATACAAAAGTCGCAAGTACGCACTTTTTTATCACATAGTATACAAAAGTATACCATGCGTTAAAAAAACATGGAGGATATAAAATGTCAAGTTTGAAGAATAAATACAGTTGCTCAATGGAATTAACTATGGATTTAATTGGTGGTAAATGGAAAATGAGAATTCTTTGGTACCTAAATATGGGTACAAAAAGATTTTCTGAGCTCAAAAAATTAATTCCTGATATTACACCAAAAATGCTTACAACTCAACTTCGAGAAATGGAAAGTGATAATTTGCTAACAAGGAAAATATATCCAGAAGTACCGCCAAAAGTTGAATATTCTATAACGGAATATGGAAAGAGTTTACAAAATACGCTTGAGGAAATGTGCAAGTGGGGTAGTAAGTATGCTATTGATCATGATATTAAATTATAGTGCCTAAATTAATTAAATTTAATCCTAAATCTACCGATATAAGCTTTTAAAAAGTTCTTTATTTCAGAACTTTCTTACATCTATTGCAATATTTGCAACCAGTTGAAAAAGATCCAATTTTATTGCTATATCTATAAAATATAAAACAAAGGTATTCGAATACAAATACCTTTGTTTTTAAATATAATTCATTTATAGCACAAATAAGATTTGTAGCAATAAATGAACTGATATTAAATTAATTCTCATAAATACTATTTTAAAGGTGGAGTATTTGCGTCTGGTTCCCATATAGCCCAGTTATTAGGACGTCTATGCTGAGTTGCAGAGCTAACTGCATCCACAGATGGATTTGGCTTGCCAAGTACAACGGATGCAATTAATACACAGTTGCCTTCTACATCAAAATTAGTTTCCTTTTCAGGGAATCCCCATCCACGAATATAATCCTTTCCATTTACAAATCTGCTAATATCATAATTTGGTGTACCGTAGCCAACAGTACCTTCTTTAGGACCAACGCTAGAACCATTCATACTTCCAAAGTAGTGTGTCGCATAACCAAGATCATAAGCAGCAAGATTCAAAAATCCACTTGCCATACCAGCATCAAAAAATGCAGTGGAAGTTTGCATATATAAATCTTTATATTCATCCTTATGATTTTCTTGATCAGCAACCTGATCAGCTAATATAAGAATTGTTACTGTTCCGTCAGTACTAGTACCTTCACCCCAACGGTCACCAAGAATTGCTGCTTGTTCTGCTGGATCTCTAACTGCAATAAAGAAATATTCATTCCAATTAACTGCTGTCTGTGTCTTGCAAGCAATATTGAAAATTTGTTCTAGTTCCTCATCTGTAGGTGCATCTTTAGGATCACTTGACCAAGATCCGTTAGGTACTGTTCGCCATGCGTTCGGGTTTTCTTCAAACCATTTAGTTAATCCTAATTTAGTATTTTCACCTGACACCGTTGCTGCTGAAGTAGATTCAGGTGTAGAGGTTGGAGCAGGAGCTGTGGCAGGTGTTTGTGCACAACCTGTTAACAGAATCATACCTGCTAATGATAGTAATAAAATAGATTTAATAGTTTTTTTCATTTTTCTCTCCTCATTTTTTTATTATTTTTAGTTAATTACAAAACCCTATGAGTATTGAATCCACAAGGCATTTGAATATATTAAGAAGGAATTTCACCACTCTCTGTCGAATATTGTATGTGCACCCAAACAAACTCATGCAAAAAATTATAAGTGATATTACTTCTTTAACTGTTGCTTGTTATAATTATACCACATCATGAGCAAGTGACAAGTACGCACTTTCTTGTCACATAGTATACAAAAGCATACCATGTGTTTTTGAAAATATGGATGATACAAAATGTTAAAACATGCTAATTTACATTCCACTTTATTTCAAATCTTTCAATCTTTATTGTTGTATTATAGTTATGAACGTGTTTTTTTATATTAATCTACATAGAGCTTTTATTTTATTAAATACCTTAACTAATTCTTGATTCCAGCTGTTCTGCAAAAGCTTGTAATCTGGTCCTTGATTGTTCTGCAGAGCTCATTATTGGGTCTACTTCAAGATTAAGTATAGGTATATTTATATTTTCTAAAGCTTCCTTGACATAAGGATAGTCAAATTCCTCAGGATCGCAAAATTTTAACTGACAATAGATAACGCCATCTGCATTGTTGTTTTTTGCTAGTTCTGCAATAATACTAGCTCTTTTTTTATTTTTATCACAAACCACTGAACATCCTTCAACATTTTGCCATTGTCTTGCTAATCTTTCAAATTGATCGATACCTTGAGGTACAAGATTTCTAAATTGTCTACTTCCATTAGCAAGCTCATCTGCTACTATACTGTATCCAAGTTGCCCCATAACATCAACCAGTTCACTTGGTTCTGCCATAATACCAGCTAAAACAATCTTTTTATTTTCATTATTAACTTTAGGTTTGTTTTTTAATAACTGATTTAATTCATTCATTAAAATTGTATGCTCTTTTTTATCCATAAAAAATCTAGATTTCATTACTATATATCTCATTTTAGGTGCTAATACACCTGGGTTTTCTGATAATATTTGCGAAAATTCAATCATTGATTTTCGATTTTCATTATATATCTCAATACTGTCATTTAGGCGTTCATCAGTAATCTTTATTCCTGACAAATCTTCTAATTGAGTAGCAATTTTTTTCAATTCATTTTTAATATATAAAACAGCTGCTTCAAGTTTATTATTTTGTGGATATACACAAAATATTGTTTTAATATCAGGATTTGTATATAAAATATTCTGACTAAAACATTTTAAAGTATCACATGGTGTTGATACTATTGCACCATCCAATCTGTCATAAACACCATTTAAAGACAGTTCTGTAATCCCTTGCATAACAGGACAAGCAAATGGGGGAAGATATGCAGAAGCTTTTGAAATACTTGTTTTACCTCCCCAGCAACCTACAGGAAACATACCAGCAGCATATACTAATTCTTCAGGTGCATATACCGGAAATGTACCAATGATTTTTATGCCTTTGGCTTTCTTTTTGTCTATTACTTCTGATATATTTTCTACAGTATGACTCATTTTATCTAAGATTTCGTTAATTGAACTCATTTTACATCACCTCTTTCTTCTTTTATACTTTCCATACTCTCTACTAGAGCCTGCGTTCTTGTATCATACTGAGCTTTAGCAAAGTTTCTTGGATCCGCTTGATCACCATCAAAATTAACAGTAGGAACCTTTGTATTTTCGTATATTCCTTTAATAAGGTTGTGTTGCATAAAGTCCATAACCTTGCAACTTCTGTTGATGTGGTATAACACCCCGTCACAATTATAATTTCTAACCAAATCTGTACGTATTTGTATTTGTTCTTTCAAACAGCAATTCATTGGTATTTTACTGTAAGCTCTTGCCATTGAATCGATATTGTTCATTTCATAATCTATATGCCATGTTCTTGGATATGTGGAGGTTACCATAATTGAACCATTATTTTTCATTGTTTTGTAACAATAACTTAGATAAGGGAAACATGCAATTCCTTCCCATAAATATCTGAATTTTTCTTCTGTCTTGAACTGACTTTGTCCTGTTTTAATCATTTCTTCCATTTCTTCAGCAATTAGATCAAAAAGTTGGGAAGCTTCTTTTTTACCTCTTGTACAAACAATCAATGCCATATAATTAAACATATTGTATCCATCTAAAGGAGATGGAACACACATTGTATATTCCATTGCTTTCATCCAGGATGCTGCAGATTGCATTGATATTTTCATAACATCATTAAATTTACTATAATTAAAAGGTTTATTACATATTACTTCTAATTGCTTTATAAATTCAAAAAATTGCCCTTTTATATATTCAACTGTATTTTCAGATATTTCTTCCTCTACATTATATGGTGTATCAATAAGAATAAAAGGAACATCAAATATTTTTGCGAGATTTTCGTACCATTTGATTACTGTATTGCAAATGTTGCTTGTACTAACAACAAAATCAGGCTTTGGCAAATTTAAAATATTGCTTTCTAATTTATGAGCATATGCCATATTTGTTCTTGCATATGAACATATATCACTTGCATACCCTATACTTTCAGCATATTCTAACAACTCAAGAGTTCCACCCTTTGAAGCTAGGGCAGCTGCATGATTCTCTGGAAAAGCTACCTCGATATCCATAGCCTCCATAAATTCTTGAGGTACAACGGATGTAGCCCAAGCTACAATTTTACCTCTTTCTTTTGCTTTCATAAGATTATCATAATATTCTTCTGTCATTTTTCGAACTAATTCTTTTGATGTTATCTTTTCATTTTGTTTCAACTTTGTCCACTCTCCTTTACTATTTATTAAATTTTTCAAAAGCTATTAATGCGGCTCCTAACGCTCCAGTGATTTGTGGCTCTGGTGGTATAACTAATTTCACCTTTAGCTCTTTTTCCAAAGCTGATACTATTCCAGTATTTTTAGCAACTCCACCAGTTAAAGTTACATCTTCATTAAGACCTACCCTCAAAGTCAATCCAGCAACTCTTTTTGCTACTGATTGATGTATACCTGCTATAATGTCAGGAATACTCTTTCCTTCCGAGAGTCTTGATATTACTTCCGATTCTGCAAATACAGTACACGTACTACTTATTGATAATACTTGTTGTGCTGTTTCACTCACTGGACCTAATTCTGAAATATCCATTCCTAAAATTCTACTCATAACTTCAAGAAAACGACCAGTGCCTGCTGCACATTTATCATTCATCACGAATTGTTGAATAATACCGCTATCGTTAATGTGTATTGCTTTTGAATCTTGTCCACCAATATCAATAATAGTGTGAACATTAGGTAATATCTTTTTTATACCCTTTGCATGGCATGTTATTTCGCTCATTTGAAGAGATGCAGATTTAAATGTCAATCTACCATACCCCGTTGCTACAATATTTGCACATTCATCTTTTTTTATATTATAATTCCCATAAATCTCATTTAATGCCTTATCAATTCCAATTGTACCTGTTCCTTGTTGAACAACAGATTTAGCCACTATATTTGTATCACTATCTATTGCTATTATTTTTGTTGCTGCTGATCCAATGTCTACTCCTAAAAAATGCATATATGAAAACCTCCTGATTTTTTCTATAGTCATATAAATAAAGGGCTGAAGTATCTTATTTATATGGCAAGTCTAGTAATTCATCATTAGAGACCGTATTGATTATTTAATCAACTTTTCCATATAAAAAGAACACACAACAACCACTATATTATTTGACATTTCAGAAACATCTATTAATTTAAGATAATATGCTTTAAAAAATTATCTTATCTTTTTATCTATATCTTTATCAATTATACTATTCCAATGTTTGCTAATATTACAGCATATAAACCAACTACTACAGGAACAAGTACTGAAACTACAAACATGGGTTTATATCCATCTTTATGTGTTACCCCACAATATGTTAATATTGTAATAACTGCACCATTGTGAGGAAGACTATCCAACCCTACTGATGAAATAGCAACTATTCTAGCTAATGCATTTGGGTTAGCTCCTGAGGCTAGTAATTTATCCCCTACAGCATTTAAAGCAATAGTCATACCGCCAGATGCTGAACCAGCTACCAAAGCTAATATATTTACAGCGACAAACGCGAATAAATACGGATTTCCCTTTACAACTTTATTTAAACCACCAACAATATTATCAAAACCAGGAAGAACTTTTATTACACTTCCAAATCCTACTGCCGTAGCTGTATTCATAATAGCAGGTATTGAATTCATAGCACCCTTATTGAATATAGCAATAATATTTTTTTTCAATCTACCAAAGAATAGCACTACTGTAAAAACAATGCCACAAGCCATTGAAACAATTACATTAATTTTAACTACATTGAGCAAAACAATAATTAATACAATAGGAAGAAGAGAAAGCCAGAAATTTGGCAACGTTGATTCATCCGTATTTAATTCTGCCATTTCATTTTTATCATCAATAAATGTTATTCCAGCTTCTCTTGCTTTTTTTGCCTTAAAATTTAAATAAACTAAACACATGATAAACATAATTACAAAAGATGAGAAACCAATTATTGGACCTGCCATTGGTGAAACCCCAAGCATCTGGGTAGGAATAATATTTTGAATCTGAGGATTGCCAGGTACGGCTGATTCCGATACAATAATTCCAGCTATTATTGTTCCGGGCATTAAGTATTTTGGTATGTCTGCTTCTTTAAAACACATAAGCATTAAAGGATATAATACAAATATTATACAGAAAATACTAACGCCACCGACAACCAAAACTACTGTAGCAAGCATAAGTGTAAATATTACATATTTTTCACCTAATTTATTTATAATTTTTCTTGCTATAGAAGCTGCTGCACCACTTTCTTTCATAACTTCACCAAAAATGGCACCCATTAAGAACATAGGGAACCATTTAATAATGTATTCTCCTACTCCTGTCATATAATCCATAGTATACATAGGAAGCAAATCTTTACCAGATGTCGCTGCTGCAATTAATGCTCCTATTGGTGCTAAAATTATTATTGACCATCCTTTCATTGCTCCATATATTAAAACTGCTAAACCAATAATTATACCAATTACCATGTTTAAACCTCCACTTTATTATTTGTATTTTAATTTGCAAACAGGCTACAGCTCCACTTATAGGACTGTAGCCTAAAAGAGTTTAATTCATAATGATTATATTTTTTTATGGAGTTTCAAAATTTCAACTAAAAGTTTTTGTCTATATTCTATAATTTCTTCTCTTGTATTTCCGGTTTCAGGATCTCTGTTACGTTTCTCACTTTCTACACCTTCATATCCAAGCTTTTGTCCATAATCGTCTGGAAACTTAGTCCATCTTGCATTTTCTTTTAACGTATCATTAAAGCCATTAATATATTTAGGCCCAAAATAATCCTTGATACCGCCATCTCCACCATTCAATTCTCCGTTTAAATTTGGGCCCAAAATTGCCCATCTAAGCCCTAATCCAAAAACGGAGGCTTTATCTAAATCCTCAACTGAGCATATTCCCTGAGAAACGATATCTACAGCTTCTCTTAAATATGCGGTTTGGAGTCTGTTGCCTATAAATCCCACTGCCTCTTTTAATAAAACTACAGGTTCCTTTTTCATTCCTTTATAAAAATCATAAGCTTTCTTAATATAAAACTCATCAGTTTTTTCACCCTTTGTTAACTCCACCAAGGGCATAAGATGAGGTGGATTATAAGGATGCGCTCCAATACAACGTTCGGCATAATTGCTTTCTTTAGCGATATCTGTAATTCTTAGAAAAGAAGTACTACTACAAAAAATCGCTTTACTATTATACTTATCTATTTCTTTTAATAAAGCTCTTTTTGGCTCTAGCTTATCAAGGATACATTCTTGAATCAAATCAACATCATTTAAAGCTTCCTGCAATTCAGTACAATATCGAATTTGACTCATAGCTTTATTAGCTGACTCTTCATCAATCAAATCAAATTCCATTAAAACATCGTAATTTTCTTTAACTTTTTTTTCTGCATTTGCTAAACTTACTGCATCTATATCATATAGGTTTACGGAATATCCATATCTTGTAAATAGGGTAGTCCAACTTGAACCAATTAGGTTGTAATTTTTAAAGGCATATATAGTTTTAATTCCTGTGGCTTTGTTTTTCTTTCTATCATGAGTCCAAGATTTTTGGATAACAGACTTTTTAAATCCTCATTGTAGCCGTAATAAACTATATATCCTTTATCCGTAAATGCACCGCGTTCATTTTTTATTTTCTGCTCTCCGAAGCTTTTAAAGTCTATATATTCTTCAAGGTTTTCATCGTATTTAAAATGTCCGGAGTCACATATCATATATCTTCCATACTGCTCTGCATTCTTGATTTTATCAAACATTTCAAACTCATACATGCTATTGAGCAAGGCCTTTAGGTCTGTTTCATTTCTTGGTCCGATATAATCTATTAATTTCTCAAAATATGATTCATCTTGTTTCCCCATTTCTTTGAATTTATTTGCAAACTCATTTAGGCTTTCCATATTAAATACAATAGGTTTGTCTTTAGTTATGATTTTAATCATATTTTCCGGAAAGTAATCACTTTCTAATAAGGCATCACACTGTGTAAGATTATCTACTTCCAGTCGAATAAGTGCTTTACTTATTTCTGTATTGGAGCAAGGAAGATATAAGTACTCTCTTTCACCATTTGCACTTAACTCTATCATTGCAATTTCATCTTTCCAGTAATACAAGGGGAAGTGCTTTCCGTCATATACAAGTTCAGGTTCATTTCTGTTTTGATATACTACACCGTAATTTGTAATTGCTTTTATTGGACTGTTCTTCATTATTTCTTCTGCAATTGCCCTGCCATCAAGCTCCTCCAGCTCTTTAACACTTACACCTCCTGCTTCGTTCAAATATACATCCTTTCCTACTTCATCTAGATTATTAAAATCACTTATGACACTATAACAGTGAGTATTGTAAGTAAGGTTTATAAGGTCGGTCATTGTTTTTGCATCAGTTGCAACAGTTGCGGCATAAAAAATATTTCTTTCTTTTGCATCAAAGCTGTCTAACCTTTTTGTAAGAAAGTTCAGTTCATCTACATTGCAGTAAGAGTCTTTCATTGCATCGATAAAATCTCGGTCACTCCATTCTACAATAAAGCAGTTTTTATCTTTTGACATTACTATGCCAACCTCATCACATATTCTGCTTAGTCTATCTTCCTCACAGGGAAACCAAACTTTTACAGTTCTGTCATCAGTATTTTTTGAATTTTTTATGGTAATATACAATTTTAATTCCTCCATTTCTTATTTTTGAATATAAAAAAGTGCTGCTCTATATATAATTAAAGCAACTCTCATTAACAATTAACTTGGAACATATCTGCTCCATATCTGGCAATCATAGTAGCATTGATAATTGCTTTGAATGCATCTGTACCAATCAAAGTCTCATCTGCAATTTCACCAATCTTTATATGTTCTATTCCTGTATAAATAGTTCTTGCTGTTTGGTAAAGAGCATATCCATCAGTATTAATACCATTAAGGCGCATATTTTTGAAATCAAAACTGCATTGATAAATATGATCCTTAGCAATGTGACATAAATTATCATCTGCTGTTAGCAAAAATAATGTTGCAAGATAAGTATGTTTTCTATTTTTCATTGGTTCATTTTGTAATTTTAAGATTGTATTAAATCTAGAATGATGAATTGGATTCAAGAAAATATCTCCCTTAAAATTTCTAATTAAGTGTTCAAGTCTTTTCTTTAGACTATATGATTTGAAACTTATATAGTAAGCATTCACTATTTTTTCATAACATATCTCTCCGGCAGCAACCTTTTCTGCAAAGCAACTCAAAGTATTATCATGACATCGACTACGTTTATATCTATCACAGTCATGACATGTTACACCTTCATTTTCATAATGTAGCTTCTTCACAACAACAACTCCACTTCTTCTCGGAATAAAATTTGGCACAAGCATCATCATCTGCTCTATATCCTGTAGCTCTGTACCGTACATAAAAAATTTTGACATTACTTTTAACCTCTCTTTCTGTTTTTTGGTATAAAAAAAGAGACTTTAGTTTAAGTCATTTAAGATGACTAAACTAAAGCCTCTTTATATATTAATTTTATAAAAACTACACTATAATCGTGAATTTTATTAAATTTTGACTATGTCATCTATATTTTTGCCCTTTTTTTGGGGTGAAAAATCGATGTTTTTTGTCCGTTTTTTTGCTCGATTTTTGCTCTCAAACCACAACATATTGTGGTCAAAACCTATTTTTCACCCTCAAAACCACAATACGTCATCAGAATTATCGTTTCTACGTGTGTCGACCATGGAAATTGATCAACTGGCTGTACTTTTAGTAGCTTATAATTTCCACCCTCCAGAAGCTTCACATCTCTTGCCAAAGTTGATGGATTACACGATACATAGACAACTTTATTAGGTGACATGTCTATTATTGTGTCAATAACTTCTTTTTCACAGCCTTTTCTGGGTGGGTCAAGTATTACAACATCTGGAATGACATCTTTATTATAAAGCATCAGTAAAATTTTTCTGTTTTGCCGGCATAAAATTCTGTATTTTCTATATGATTTAATTCTGCATTTTCTATAGCATTTTTTATGGATTGCTCAACTATTTCCACTCCATATACTTTTTTTGCATATTTGGCTGCCATAAGTGATATGGTTCCAGTCCCGATTTTCCTTCATAATTTATATCTATTATATTTACTTCAATTATTTGTCCAACCTCTAGCATACTTACTCCTACGTTTTTATTTCAATTATACTATCCATATCATTATTGTCAACCTGCAAAAATAAGTTTGAAAAATTTGAAAAATTACACAATAATAAATAGTCTTTTGACTGTATGCCAATCTACAAGAAATTGCAAGAAAAAAATGTATCCATTTTTTGTTTTATAAGGAACATTTATGAATAAATATCGTCAGTATGTATATATAACTATTTTTAAGAAGGTGAATCATGAAAAAATTAATTATTGCATTTATTTTTTTTATTGTTTTAACATCTTGCAAATATACAAACAGCACCAATGATACCCTTGCTGATGATGATTACAGCAAAAATGTATCTGAAGAAACTGAAAAATCCGAGAGCCGTAAAGAATTTGATGAGTTTGAAGAATCTGAAACCCCTAAAAAACTTGAAGAATCCGAAAAACCTGCTGAATCTGAAGAAAATACAGAAAGCACGGAGGATAACAGTTTTTCTCTCATGGACTTAACAGATGAACAGCTTAAAAACATTCAACTTGAACTAAGAGATGATAGTCGTCTTTTATTTTCAGGCAACTTGGAATCATCTATCAGATTATCCGATTGTGAAGTTTCAGTTTCAGACTACAGCTACAAAACTGTAAGAAATTCCAGTCAGGCGCTTTACTGCAAAGGAATAGACAGCGAATACGGAACAGGTGCTATAGACACCGCCGTAGCAAGCAGGGATTATTTGTATTTTATGAATAGAGACTGGGCTAGTGAATCCTTTAAAACAAACTACAACATTTCAAAGGGTGATATGATATTGTCCCTGGAGTGTCCTGATTCTAATATTTCAAATGCCAAAATAAATGAAATCATGTACAGCTATTCTATAGAAGACTTGGCAGTGTATGGATTTATACACAGAAGTCAAGACGTCTACAGTGTTATAATTGACCCAGCATACATGAAGGGGCTTCCTGTATATCATTCCGGCAGTGAATTATGCAGTTATAAAATTAACGGTACTGATGTAGAAGCAGATACGCTCGATTTAACAATTACTGAAATTGATAATTCTCTCAAAGGTGATTTGGAGAATTTAGGCTCAGATTATGTATACGCGCGGCTACAGCTCAACAATTTTAATTGCAGTTACACAACAGTGTCAGGATACAATTCTACTGCCGAGCTTTTAGGATATAGTCTCATTTCTGAGGATACTAATAAAATTTTGTCACAGCAATTTAATATTGAAAGCAGTGACAAAAGCGATGAAATGACATCTGCATACAACTCATTAATTTCAAACACAAATATCTTTATTCCAGATTCTGTTGTAGGTGTATCTCTTCTTGACCTTGATTTTGATGGTACTCCTGAAGTTCTGGTTTCCAAGTGTCCGGATAACTGGGAGCAGATGAATGATGAGAATAATATCAAAACGGTAGATGTGGATGTGTACCGTATGGATGGAAATAATCTTGTATATATTGATACACTTTGGAATTATCATACAGTGGTTTATGAACTGGGCAATAGATTGGGTATAAAAAAGCTTGATGACGGCAGCAAAGCATGGTTCAATATGTCTTACAAAGACAGAAAAACCGGAGAAATATCAGATACAGATTATCTGTTTAATTTGGAAGGCAACAATCTTGTATTTACAGAAGTTTTTCGTAAAGACTCTGATGGCAATTACTATTATTACGGGGAATCTATGATTTTTGAAAAAGAGCCTTTTGTGAATGAGCACACCGGCGAAGAATTTATCGAGCTAAAATGGGGAGAATTCAGTTCAATATATGGAAGTTGGGCGCTTATAGGGCGTATAAAAGAAGATTACTGTAAGGATATGCAGGATTCCTCATTTAATTTGTACAGCAACCCATTTTCCGTAGCTGATCCATATGAAAAGCCTTATAAAATACCCACAACAAAACGCATGCTCAGCTATTATATTGCTGATTTGGTCGATTCTTATTACCTTGGCACATATGGTTCCAGCAAACAGTATTATGAATACAGATTTCTGGGAGATTTTGCAAAGCCCGTAATATACCTATATCCTCAAGAAACAACTGATATTTCTGTACAGCTGGATTTCAACGGAGATTTGACATGCACATATCCGGATTACGGCAAAGGCTGGAATGTTACAGCAGAACCTGACGGAACTCTTATAAATAAAGCTGACGGAAGAGAATATTCATACTTGTTCTGGGAAGGTGAAGGAACAGCATGCTGGGACTTATCCAAGGGATTTGTTGTTGAAGGAAAAGACACCTTGAAATTCTTGCAGGATACGCTTTGGAACATGGGATTAAACACCAAGGAAATGAATGATTTTATTGTATACTGGCTGCCTCGAATGAATAAGAACAAGTATAATTTAATAAGCTTTCAGACAGGTGCCTATGAAAAAAGTGCAAAACTTAATATTACTCCCGAGCCTGACAGCATATTGAGGATATTTATGGTTTACAAGCCTCTTAATCAGCCCGTCGATATTGCGCCTCAGGATTTTAAACCCTTCACCAGGGAAGGATTTACAGTCATTGAATGGGGCGGCTCCGAATTGAAATAATATTATGAAAAAAATGCAGGCTAAACAGTATTCTCAGCCTGCATTTTTATATAATCACATGATTATAACTTGGAAATTCATTAATATTATTTACATTGTAGCAATAAATAGGAAACACCATATTATTCAACCTCTTCAGTACATCTGAATCATTAGTATGTTTTTATAAAAACATACGTACAGTTATATGGCAAATTATTATGCTAACTTTGTTTTATCTGCCAGCTCTCTCTTTGCTTTAGCTTTTTGAAAAATGATTAATAATACAAGTATCGCAAGTCCTATGAAATCCTGATACACACTTTCTGTAATAAGCAATATCGCTCCTACAAATACTATAGGTCTAAAAAGCATAGGAAGTTTTGAATAAACATAACCTTCTGTAGCTATACCAATCATGAATACACCTATTATCGATGTGATAACCACTCGAATTGCCAGTAAAGGTGTTGTATCTATCATTAACAATGCTGAATTGTAAACAAACATGTAAGGCACTATGAATCCCGCCAATGATAGTTTAACTGACTGCAATCCTGTTTTCATTGGATCTCCCCCTGAAATTCCTGCTGCAGCAAATGAAGCCAAGGCAACCGGCGGTGTTATATTAGCAAACATTGCAAAGTAGAAAACAAACATGTGTGCTGCTATATCCGGAACACCTAACTGAATCAACGCTGGTGCTGCAATTGTTGCAGTTATTAGATATGCAGGTATTGATGGCAATCCCATACCCAGAATCATACATGTAATCATTGTTAATACCAACGTGGCTAATAAATGCGAGCTGCCTATTTGGATAATGGCATTAGCCATGTTTAATCCGAATCCTGTTAAGCTTACAACTCCGATTATTATCCCTACAACAGCACATGCAACTGCTACTGATACAACAGAGCGAGTACCTTCTTCTAATGCTTCAATTATATCTTGTGCGCTCATTCTGGTTTCAGGTCTTATCATACTTACTGCAATTGTTACGATTATTGTTAGGAATGCAGAAAATATAACTGTTTTACCGCTGAATAATAACATGTAAAGCAAAAATATAATTGGTATTATTAAATGTCCTCTCGCCTTCATTACTTCTTTTACTTTAGGTAAATCTTCCTTAGGAATACCTTCTAAATTATTTTTAGATGCTCTCAATTGAACCTGTATCAATATTCCCAAATAATATAACAATGCCGGTATCGCTGCACTTATAACTATTACACCGTATTTTACACCCAGCATTTCAGCCATTATAAATGCCGCCGCACCCATTATAGGCGGAAGCAATTGCCCTCCGACAGATGACGAAGCTTCAACAGAACCGGCAAATTCTTTGCTGTATCCTGTTTTTTTCATCAATGGAATAGTAAATGCACCTGTCGTTACGACATTAGCAACTGCTGATCCATTTATACTTCCTAAGAATCCGCTTGCTATAACTGCAACCTTTGCAGGACCGCCCTTTGTATGTCCTGCAAGAGCAAGTGCTATGTCATTGAAGAACTGACCCATACCTGATTTATTCATAACTGAACCAAACAAAATAAACAGGAATATATAGCTTGCTGCAACATTAACAGATGTACCGTAAATTCCTTCTGTATTTATAAAAATATGGTTTACTAATTTTGTCCAGTTATATCCTCTATGAGCAAATATTCCGGGCATTGACTGACCATAAAGACCATAAAGCATGAACAAAATGCTTAAAATAACAAGCGGCCATCCTGAAATCCTTCTTGATGCCTCCAAAACTGTAATTATAAGTATAGTACCCATAATAATATCCATAGTATTTGGCGAACCCATTCTGTTAATAAAATTACTGTAATCTATCCATACATACGCAGCCACTGCAATTGACAATGCCGCAAAAATAATATCATACCATGTTGGTTTTTTCCTGCTTGTTTTTTTAGTAGCAGGATATAAAAAGAATGTCATAAACAGCATCATTGCCACATGCAATGACCTGTGCTTATGTGTTGCCGGATAACCTATAAACGAAGTAATAAAATGATATAAAGCTATGATTACTGCAATCCAAAATATTGATTTTGCTAATGTTTTATTTTCAAATTTTCTTGTTTTTGACTCTTTATCGAACTTCTCTAAAAGCTCATTTTGCTGTTCTTCCATATTTTTATCTTTGACATCTAACGAAACCTTGGCCATATTGATAACATCTCCTTTACAACTAATTTTAAAGGTTCATGATGCGGCAGTTCACTACCTTTTATTATTTCTTCACCATTTACCTCTATATATGCAAGTGCCGTATTGGAATTAATCCAATTAATTTCTTCAAAATTCTTATTTAAATCACTCATTATTACCATTCCATCTCTAATTTCAACCTTACCTTCATTTTCTGGTATTCCTGCTCCAAATCCGGCTACTTTGATTTCGTGTAACTGCAGGCTATCATTATCAAGTATTTCATATTCTTCTATCCATGGGATATGTTCAAATGAATGAATCCATTTATACCTTAAGGTATCTCCTGAAACCACTCTGGTTTTTACATATAACTCATCAGTTTCCTGATGAGAAATAGTTAAAAGCTTTGTATATCCAATTTTAAAGAAAATATTTAACATACATATTGAAACAACCATGAACAGTAAAAATATTTTTATATATGATGAAGCACCAAAATGCTTCATCATACTTTTTTTAACTTTCAATTTATTTAGTTATACCTTGCTCTTCATAGTATTTAACTGCACCCGGATGGAAAGGTATGTCAACACCTATGTGTGAATTTTCTAAAGAAATATGTTTTGCGGCTGTTGCATGAGATGCCTTAATATCATCAACATTTTCAAATATACCTTTTGCCAAATCATATACAACTTCATCAGGCAAATCTTTACTTACCAGCATTATATTTCTTACTGTAACCGTATTTACATCTGTATCAGTGCCATATGCATCTGCGGGAATAACATCTGGAACGAAGAATGGATATTTTTCAGTTAAGTTTTTAAGTCCTTCTCCTTCTATAGGAACAACAACTATATCAGCAGTTGTTCCTAACTCCATAACTGTAGCATTGGGAACTCCGCTTGTAACAAAAACTGCATCAACTAAGCCGTTTTTCATCTGGTCTATAGCTTCGCCATAATTCAGATAGTCAACTTTACTATCTTCATAAGTCATACCATGTGCCTCATACATCATTCTTGCATTTAACTCAACTCCTGAATTTGGAGCACCGATACCAACCCTTTTACCTTTTAAATCTTCAAATTTAGTAATGCCTGTATCTTTAGTTGTAACTAGCTGAACAAAGTTAGGATATAATCCCATTATTGCTCTCAAATCAGTTGCCGGTTCCTTATCTTCAAAAGCACCAAATGCATCATATGCTTGCGCTACTGAGTCTGACATTACTATTGCCAGTTCCGCATCACCATTTAATATAAGTCCGATGTTTTCTACAGAAGCTCCTGTAGATTGTGCCGATGATTTATATCCTAATTTATTTTGGAACACGCTTGAAAAAGCTCCGCCTATTGGATAATACAAGCCGCTTGTAGGGCCTGTTGCCACTGTAATAAAGTAATCACTTTTATTTATTTGTGATTGCTGCTCTTGTGATTGATCTGTTTTATTTTCAGCTGCCGGCTGTTCCGGAGCTTTACTGCTGCCGCACCCTGTCAGTACTGTTGTAACCAAAACTGTTAGTGATAACAACAAAGCAATTTTCTTTTTAATCATAATTCTCCTCCAATTTTTCTATAATAATTTTTACAATTATATAAGCAAGCATTATGCCAATTATTTTTTATTATTTCAAAATATATATTTCCCTTTAAATTTCAATTTAAAATTTATATACAAGCTATTTTGTCCAACTAATAATGGTTTATTATTTCATTACACCGGCAATTTTTGCCACGAAAAAGCGGCAAAAATTGCCGATGTGAATTTTTTGCCGCTCTTGCGCTCGTTGGATTTCATATATTGAGTCCATATTCATTTATTTTGTATCTTAATCCCCGTTCGCTTATCCCTAGCATTGTAGCTGTAGCCTTTTTATGTCCATTGTTCAATTCTAATGCTGCTTTAATCAGTTTCTTCTCTGCCTCTTGGAGAGTCAATCCTATGAGGCTGTCTGTACCAATACTGGTTCCCATATTTAAATCCAGTTCATCGTTTATATTAATCTTTTTATTTTGAACTTCTACCGGCAAATTTTCAGACTCAATAACATCGTCTTTTGCAAGAAGAACTGCACATTCTATTATATTTGATAACTCTCTGATATTTCCCGGATAGTTGTAATTTAACAAGCAATCCTCTGCTTCTTTAGACAGTCCCACAACTTCTTTGTTCATCTCTTTATTGTAATGATTTATAAAATGATTATATAATAGCGGCAAGTCCTGCCTTTTCTCTCTCAGGGGAGGCAAATTTATTTCAAATACATTGAGTCTAAAATACAAGTCGCCTCTAAATTTACCTTCCTCAACAAGTTTTTTTAAATCTCTGTTGGTAGCTGCAACAACTCTCACATTAAGCTCAACAGGTATATTGCTTCCTAAAGGAGTATATCTTTTCTGCTGGAGAACTCTCAAAAGTTTTGACTGTAATTTAAACGGCATATCTCCAATTTCATCTAAGAATATGGTACCATTATTTGCATACTCAAACTTACCCTGTTTATCTGTTAATGCTCCTGTAAATGTTCCTTTCTTGTGTCCAAAAAGTTCTTCCTCTAATAATCCCTCCGGAATGGCTGCACAATTTATTTCAACGAAATTGCCTTTTTTTCTCTTTCCTGAAAAATGAATCGCCCTTGCAACTAATTCTTTGCCTGTACCGCTTTCACCAATTATAACTACACTTGTATCAACATCTTTGAGCTTTTCTATCATATGAAATACATTCTTCATGGCAGGGCTCTTACCTATTATTCCGTTGTAAGTGTATTTATTTTCTAATTCACTATCAATGTATTTTACTTTTTCATTTTTTTGTTGATGCTCTAATGCCTGACTTATAGAATCTTCAAGAACATTTAAATCTAAGGGCTTAGTTAGATATGTATACGCACCCTTTTTTATTGCATCAACAGAAGACATAATAGAACCATACGCAGTCATAATTATAACCTGAATGGATTTATCTATGTTCTTTATTTCTCCCAATACGTTTATACCATCAACCATTCCTATTTTCAAATCCAAAAGCACAAGATTAATGCTTTCCTTAATTAAAATATTTAGCCCTTCTTTTGGATTTATAGTTGATTTCACATCATATTTATCTTCTAAAGCGAATGTTAACGATGAGCAAATATCTATTTCATCATCAATTATCAATATTTTCTTTTTCATAGAAATCTCCCTTAAAAGTTATTATAATTTTTGTGCCTACGTATTTTTCACTTTTTATTTCAATCTTGCCATCATTATCTTCAACAATCTGCTTTGACAGAGGAAGTCCTATACCGCTGCCTTTTACTTTAGTGGTATAAAACAGCTCATATACATTTTTTAATTCATCAGCTGTCATACCTATACCATTATCTTCAACAGATATAAAAACTTTATTTTCTAATTTCCAAGCATTGATTTTTATTTCAAATTTACTTCCATCTCCACTATGCTGCCTCATATCGGCAATTGCATCTATTGCATTAAGCAGCAAATTTAACAACACCTGATTTATTTGATTTTTATCTACTCTTATATATAAATCACCATGGACATTTATCTTTAATTCAATATTATTACCGCTTATTACAGGTCTGGATAAAAGAGTACAAGATTCTATAACTTCCATTACATGAACACTTTCAATATTTCTGGTTCTAGGTTTAGCATAATTTATTAGATTTTCAATTAATGTATTAACTCTTTCAACCTCTCTCGGCACTACTGCAGTTATCTGTTTTTGGAACTCTAAATTGTCCTTCTTCCTTGGTAAAAGTTCAACATATGTTTTTATAGATGTAAGAGGGTTTCTAATTTCATGTGCTATGCCTGATATTATTTGTATAAGTGCTCTGTTTTTTTCCTTTTCTGCTGCTTGAGCCATATATATCTTTTCGTCGGTAACATCTTCTATGGTAATAATAGCTCCTCTTGTTTTCTTTTCATAATCATTTAAAGGATATATTACATATCTGAATATCCATTTTCTCTCTTTTGTCTCATATTCCATTTCCTTGCCCATATAACTTTCTCCAAGATTAAGAACACGTTCCAGATTATTATCGAGCATCATATTTAAAGGAGAATAATCATATATGCTCTCTCCAATAGGTACATGTGAACAACCACATATTTTAAGGCAATTTTCATTCATTGTAGTGATTTTACCTTCATTGTCAAATATCACTATACTTCTCGGACTGCTTTCGCTTATAAGGTTTTTAAGCTCGTTGCTGTTTCGTATCTCGAGTATTTTCTTCTGAAGCTGACTGTTAGAATCACTTAGCTCTTTTGTTTTTTCTTCGACTTTACGCTGAAGTTTGATGTTAATGTATGCGACCGCAAGAAGCACAAGCAATACAACAATAATAATTACAGACATTATCCACAGATTTCGCTTAACTCTCTTCTGATTTTCAATATTCTTGTCATTTATCCACTTGTTGTAGATTTCTTCGTAGTCACCATTCATCTTTAATTTTCTTAATTCTGAATTAATAGTATTTAAAAGCATACTGTTTTCTTTTTGCAGGCCAAGATAATAATTAACGGGAGTTTCATAGCTGTTGCTTATAGTATATAAGTCTGTCAAATTATTTTTATCTAATATGTAATCTAGCACATGCCTTACGCCTATCATCATATCAGCTCTTCCCATAAGAAGAAGTTCTATAACTGATTCCTGATTAAATGCAACATTATAATTTGCTTTTTTTATATTCTTAACAAATTCATATTCAACAGAACCCCGTTCTACAGCTATTACTAATGGTGCCACATTTAATGTGTTTTGAACCTTATTTTCTTTGCTTTTTAACATTGCAATAGAAATTGTAGATTGAACTAAACTGTCACTTACATCCATAATATCATCAAGTTCATTCATATATCTAATTCCCATAATCATATCAATTTCTTGGCTTTTGAATTTAGATAAGCATTCATTTAATGACATTGGTATCATAACTAACTCAATGTTGTTTGTCCTTGCAATCCTATTCATCAAATCTATGTTGAATCCTTTATATACACCATTTTCATAAAACTGATACGGAGGTAAATTAGGATCAAACCCGACCCTTACAATTGTCGTAGGAATATCGTTTTCAACATAACTGAAACAATGAAATGTTGTGATTAATATTATAAATGCTAAAATAAATATAAATTTAATAATTTTCACAATTTTCCACCCTTTCAATTAATTTTTAACTTAATTTCATATATATTAAAACACAATACTAATTTATTGTAAAGAAAAAAAGAGCTTTTTCAAGCTCAAACTAAACAATTACACATGATTTTAAAAATGTTCACCATTTTCATAATATTTATTTTTTTCAAGACCAGTAAATATTATATCCACATTTTCATATCCAATTGAATTTATGTATCTGGTAATTATCTTTGCCACCTCGTCACGAGTTTCCTGCCCTCTGTCAAACCAGAAAACATCAACTCCCGGAAGTCCGTTCACAAATTTCCCATCCATTATAAATGAAGACGTAACTACCTCTATGCTAAAATAATCCCTTGGACACTGAATTATTTTCTGGAGTTCATCTATTAAATCCTTACTTATTTCAAGAACCTTTTCTGAATCAATTGCTTTTAATTTTAATGTCGGCATAGTAACTCTCCTCCTTAAAAATTATTTACATATATAATACCATACCATATATATAATATTCAAATACTTTTTATACAGCTTTAATAATAAAAAACTCTCAAAATTATTTTCTGAGAGTTTTTTGTTGTACTAAAACAAATATAACTATATCTACCTTGACAGCAGATTGTATAGCACCTGTGCCATTTCTGCTCTAGTTGTGGTGCTTGTCGGAGACAGCTTGCCGGCACTTCCCGAGATGGTTCCTGTTTCAAGTAGCAGTGCCATAGCTTCTCTAGCCCATGGAGCAATAAGTTCTTCATCTGTGAAATCCGAAAGTGTCTTACTTGAAATTTTTTCAGGCAGACCACCAATAGTTCTTAAAGCATTATACAAAAGTGTGAACATTTCTTGACGGGTAATTTCTCTTTCCGGTGCAAACATATTGTTACCCACTCCATCAGTAATGCCAAGTCTTTTTGCAGCAGCCAGATAGTTGGTATAATAAGTGTTTCCGCTGTCTACAAAGTTATTTGCAGGATTTGCATCAGGAGCTATGCCATAAGACCTCATAATCAATACAAGAAAATCACCTCGTGTCAGCTTTGCATCAGGGCTGTAGTTGCCATATCCCGTACCTGTAGTTATTCCTCTTGCTGCAATAAAGCTTATGGCCTTACTGTACCATGCGTTTGAAGCTACATCGTTGAAATTGACCTTGTTAAAACCAACTGTAAAACGCCTGAAGCCATTGACATTAAAAATTAATGCACCTGCATCAGTATCATAGTGTCCATCAGGAACCACAACTAAGTTACCGCTGCCATCCACATACCTGATTATAATACTTTCAGGGCTTTGCAGTTCCTCCGCCGTTGGTGTATATGGGATTGATATTCTAAATGGAACCTTTGAATATGCCTGTTCAGTTATATCAATAATTACAGTGCCGCTTTCATCTTTTGAAATTTTATATCCCTGTTGTGAGGAATGTGAATTTGATTTATTGCTATTATCATCCTCATTTCCTTTTGTCTCTGTGGTTGTGAAATTCAGAATATAATCTTTTTCAAACATTTCATCATTTGCGTTTTGTACTGCACCTCCTGGAATTACAAGTGAGTAT
Organism: Sedimentibacter sp.; assembly: GCA_032006665.1. Taxonomy (GTDB): domain Bacteria; phylum Bacillota; class Clostridia; order Tissierellales; family Sedimentibacteraceae; genus Sedimentibacter. Next base: position 20,863 of record DALZMP010000016.1, on the reverse strand, counting down.
GCCGTACTTCCTTTCAAGTGCCCTTCAACACTTATATACAGCCATTCTCCATCTATAAAAGATGATGTTGATACTTTTTTAGAATCTTTGGTGTACATTGAAATGTTATTGAATGTTGGACCATTATTAACATTTTGATTGAATTTTACCTTTAATTCTGTATCCAACGCTATGTCTGCCATCCCGTTACCTGGATAAGCAAAAATTATTTCAGGATTACTTGATGTTGTAACAAAGTGCTGAGTGTAGGGTTCATTCATTGTATGACCATAAGAACCAGAAACAGCGTCTGCAGGCAATACAAGGGTATATCCTGTGTTATATGCCAACGAACTTTGTGGAGTAATTGTCAAAATTCTGCCGTCCAAAACCTTATTTATATCTACCTCATTCAAATCATCATCATATAATTCTATCTCTGAAAATCCTAAGCCTGGTTCAACATTCATGTTAAAGTTAATTGTTATAGGTTTTTCCACATTTATTTGCATTTCATTAGGTGCAGGATCAATTCTATCCACAGTAACGTAAGCTTTTTCCAGAGCAAATGGATAAATGTTATTTTCTGTGGAATATTCCTTCTCAACATGCTTAGGCGTGGCGCTTACATACATGTTTATTTCACCATCTTCACCTTCATTTAAATCATTGGAAGTGAATAGGAAGCTTAAATATATTTTCTGCCCAATCATTATTTGGTCTATTGACTTGGATTTCAAAATTTGCCCGCTTTCTTCATGTATAATCTGTACTGTCACATCTTCAAGCATTTTGCTACCTGTATTTGCTATTGTTGCTTTCACCAGATAATCATTTCCGGCTATATTTTCACATTCTAAACCGGTTACTGCCACATCTGCAGTTGCAATTTTCATACTTAAACTATTGTTATTTTCATTTGCCTCATCAATTTCTCCATCTGTTCGAACAATGGCATACAGCTCATACTCGCTTTTATCTTCTAAACCCACAAGCCACTCAATCTGAAGATTGGCTTCCGAACCTGCTGCTATAGGTTCAGTTGTTGCTGTTTCACCTAAAAGCTTTCCATCAGCAGAGCTTCCTTCATATAGGTATAAGGTTGCATTTTCAGCAAAGTCACCGAGATTTTTTACAACTGCCGATACTGTCGTCAAAGTTCCTTGAATTGGAATTGCAGGTGTTAATTGAAGATTGCTATCCTCATCAAGAGCAATATCATGCTTAGGCGTGTAGCTTAAAAGCATCAGATCAACCTTGTCACTTGGTGATAAAAAGCTGACTTCTTCAATAACTTTATTTATAACCTCAGCATTAGTATAAACAATGTTAAGCTTTCCTTCTTTTGTAAATATTGGACTGAAGGAACGAATGTAACCCGCATCTTCAATCAAAGTAACAATATTGCTCCACATTCCTTTTTTAATATCATAAAAAGATGTTAAAAGTGATGTTGTATTATCTGAATTAGTATTTGTATACACTACGGCAAGCTGTGGATTGGACCCTTCCATAATTGTAATTTCATAGTTACTTGGCACTTCTGAAAGGAATTCATCCGTTTTAGCTTCTGCACTTAAACCTGCTTTGTACATAACTGTTCCGTCTTGCTGCCATATAATAAACCATTCACCATTAATATATATTGCCTTTGGTGCAGAATCTTCAATATTATTATTTGTCAGACTTATTGCATTGCCCCATGCTGTTCCGTCATAGATTATGCAATAAACCTCTCTGTCATCCTGAGTTAGCATGTCATTGTCCATATCAAGAGTGTAAGTGAGCAACCCTTGTTCTCCATGCATTGATAGATTTGAATCTACAACAGTTGGCAATGATCCTTCAATTTTCTCAGGAGTGCTCCATGTATGACCATCCCATACAGAGCTGTACAAACAATCACTGTTTTCAGGAGAATGAAGAGCATCCATATCTTCTCCAAATGTAAAGCTCAATCCTTCTGATTTTGTCCAAACCAAAATTGCATTTGTGCCATCTGCTGCAATAATAGGTGAATGGTCAAATTTATCGTCATTTGTCAACATTATTACATTTGGCTCACTGCCATCATCCTTGTAAATACTGTTAGTGACGCTTATTTCTGAATCTTTTACAAATGAAACTGTCTTGCTTTCTTCGGTCATAACATTTTTAATATTTTGCCATGCCAATAGCATGCCGTCTCCCATAGCCGCCGCTGCAGGAGCAAAATCAGCTGTTTCATCCTGACCAAACCATTCAGGCTTTAACCAGCTTCCATCTCTGTAGACAGAATACTTCAACTGTGTACGGTTATTTGCATCTCTAACAGGATTGTCATCTGTCCATATTAGCCATTGTTTATTCTCACCATTTATCAGCTGAACCTCTGCTCTGGGATAAATGTTTTCTGTCATGGTTTCAATATGTGAACTTATGTCTTCTTCAACAGTTGCTGCTCTAGAGGATACCACCATACTTCTTTGTTTTTTACTTCCTGCAAGCCACGATGAACCTCTTTCTAGGTAATTCCTTGCTGTAGGTACAAGCTCTATATCTTTCTCTAGTCCGGCCACAAACTGTCCGGAAAGCAATTTAACTTTTTCCTTGCCATTATCCCAATGTGTGCGTGCTATTTCCTTATAATAAAGCTCACTTGAGTCATATATATAATAAACATCAATTCCGGCAGAAATATTTGGTTCTACCTGGATATATCCCGTAGGTATGTGAAACTCCGCTGGAATATGACCTGTAACATATCCTTCAACAGACAATGTATTTTCAATTCCTGCTCCTATTGAAATATATACATATGGGTCAAATTCAAGTATGCCTTCAAAATCCCTGTTGCTGTATTCATCTCCATACATAGCTAATACCCCGTCAACATTAGAGCCCATTGACACCTTGCCCCATCCGCCTATATCAAGTTTTGGTATGGTGTAAGGTTTTTTCCAGTAGTATTGCCCTCTGCCGCTTAAATAATAACGGTAGTAGTCTAACTTCCATTCCTTATCAAATCTGTCGTAATGAATCCTGCCGTAAAAAGCAATTTTAGCTTCAACATCATAGCCTGTAGTAAGCATTTTAGATTTTTTTGTACTCATACTGTGTCCCGAACCATATTCATATTTAAGATTTAATAATCCTCTTTCACTGATTGAACCCTCAAATCTGTTAGTAGTTCTGCCAAGTCCAAAGCTTTGAGCACTGTCCAAAAGAGGTACTCCATCCATTATATCTATATTGCCTCCTGTAAGGGTGCTTATTGTTACAGGTGAATCAACAATATATTCTCCATTTATGTAACTGACATTTAAATTGGAACCACTGCCTAATGATGGGTAAGGAGCTACTGTTACATTAGCATTCTGCCATAAGGTAGACACACCGGATTTTGAAACCATGCGACCCCATAATTCTTCACCAACTTGCATTTGCAGACCAGGCTGCAATTCAAAGACGGGTTTGTCAGATTTTAGTGAAATACTTCCCATTGATGATTTAAGCTCATAGTATCCGGGAGCTAATCCATCCCAATCACCGTCCAACTCAAAATGCAGATTTGGTATGCTTATGTTGTTAATAAAAAGTCCTTCATACTTGTACCCCACTCTTGAATCAGTCAAAGCAGACTTTATATAGTTAAGTCCCGGCTGTTTTACTTTAGCTGCCAAGTACACAGGGTAATCAGAGCCTTGATGATAAACCTCCTGCTCCTCACAGGCATATACAGCATCCTCTGAGATTGAAAGCTTTAATGAGTAAGCTGCACCTGTTTCTAAACCTTTTATTACATAACATCCTTCTGACCAACCATCAATTTTTTCATATTTAGCTAATACCTTTTCTCCATTTAATTCAAAATACATATCCTGCGGATCATCAATGAATCCGTATTCATCTTGATTATAAAGCTGAATAACCATGCTTTGCTTTGACGTTGCTTCAGAAAAGATAACAGGCACTCGAATTTTCTGATTTTTAGATCCCTTATGCTCAAAAACCAACTCATAGTTTCCAAAATACCCCTTGTTCCCATATAGGAAAGAAAATTCAGCTTCACCATTGTAATTTGTTCTTACATTCCCGAGGTTTTCTACCAAATCACCATTTTTATAAAGATCGACCTTAACTGTTTCATTTGAAATATATCCAATTGAAGGTGAATACAAGGTAATACTAAATGGCGCTAGATTCTTCAGACCATATTGGTTGTTTTCATCATAAGTAGTTAAACAGCAAGTATCATTTGGATAAACTAATACTTGTAAATCATTTAAATTTAATGCATTAATAGTTATGGTTTGTTCAAATTGATATGATATATCCCTGTCATCAACCAATGTCAAGGTAACCTTGTAATTTCCCGTATTCCAATATACATTAGCTGGAAATAGACCACTGCCTTGGTGTCCGTCTCCAAAATCCCATGTTATTGATTTCAGCGGACGGCTGATTTCTCCCAGCCACCTTGCATTAAATGAAAGCACCTTTTCAGTTACCCAGGTTGATGGCATATAAAATGAATAGTTACCATAATTCAGTCGCACTGCAGCAGTTCTATAAAATTTTATAGCATCATTTTCTATGTCCTCATGATTTTTAACCGCACCTTTTGGTATGTAAAATGCATATGTCTGAGATGGATTCAACGGTGAAACCGGTGTAAAAACAATCTTGTTGTCAACCACACTTGTGCTGAAGTCCACTGTGTTGTTATTTGAATCCAGCACCTTAATGTTGTCAAAATCAGCTCCTGCAGATATTGATGCGGAAAATGGAATTTCAATTGGCGTGTTTATTGGCAAATCACCGCCTGAAATCATATTTAGCTTTGATATATTAAGTATGTTGTCTCCCGTTGTAAAGGACATTTCAAACCCTAAGCCTGTGCTGCCATCTAAGCTGTCATATGCTCCTTTAACAGTATACACAGTATTTGGCTTGAGACTGTCAAAATATGGTGTCTCAATGAATACAGTATTTTGCACACCACTCAATGTTGTAATTTGCGTATTAACTTTGATTCCTTTATCATCCAGCAACACTAAATTACAGTCTTTTGTGTTTATTGCTTCAGAAAAATTTATTTCGATTTTTTGGTGTATGTCAACTTCAGTCTGACCATTGTGTGGATAATAACTGATAATAGACGGCAGTGTATTACTGCTTTTTGTCCTGAATTTTATGGATTTTCCAGCACTGCTGTTTTCAAACCTATCCACAGCTGCATCACCCGGCATGTTTACTTCATACACAGAACCTGGCATCAATTTTGCTCCCGTTTCAAGAGTGAGCGTCACAGTATCTCCGTATATAGATTTTGTTGTATTAATCTCATTTCCGCTAATATCAAGCAGTGAAATATCTTCAAATCCACTTCCTTTAATGATATTGTCATAGTTATATCTAAAAGATACTTGTTCAATGTCACAGGAAACATCTTTTTCCTTATGTGCCGGTGATGAGGATATTACTTCAATTTTGTTTTCAGGTTTCTCTTCAACACTAAATGCTATTCTTAATTCTTCATTCAGATAATTATCAGAATTATCGGCAATGGTATTAGATGGAACGATTAGTTCATATTCTGCTCCTGCCTTCAAATAATCCATCAAATTAACTGTCAGCTTGTTTTTGAAAATGCTTACAGAAATTTCCGGTGCCTTCGCCCCATTAAGTGTAATACCGTAGTTTTCTGTATCATTTGCCGGAGTCAATGCTTTTATATCTTCATCAAAAGATATAGTTATCTCCCTTGTATTCCACAAAACATCAGCACTGTTATTAATCGGCATTGTTTCCGTAACAACCGGTACAAAGGTGTCAGGTTTTGAAAGTACAGTATATTTATATGTCCTGTTATCCACAACACTGCCTTTTTCGATTGTTGCTGTCAACACTACGTTTTTATGTCCTTCTCTATATTCTGGTATTGTGATTTCACCATTTGTTGAAATCACTGATGGCATATCTGAAGTCCATGTTATTAAAGAGCCATTAGGTGCTGATACAGGGAGTGTCAAGTTTTTACTTACTGAATATTGTGATAAATTTTCTCCCAAGGTTTGTGACACTTGAAGCCATCTTTTATCAGCTGCTACAGCCTCCATATCAGTTTGCTCCTGCCTTGTAACTAAAAATGAAAAGCTCTTTTCAACCGTCTCTCCGCCTTTTGATATGTAAGCCGTAAGTGTCACTGTTCTATTTCCTTGTGTGAAGGTTGGGCGGTTAACTGTTCCATCAGGCATTATAAATGTATCATTACTTGACAGCCAGCTTATAGATGAACCGTATGGTCCAAGAACCGGAAGATTAAAATTAACTGTTACATTGTTAATACTGTTTTCTCCTAAAACCCTGCTATAATTCAACCATTCTATATCAAGTAACAGTGCTTCATTATCTGTTGCCAATGGAAACACTATTACAATAAATGTTTTTGTGTATTCAGAAGACCCTTTACTTATGTTTGCCGCCAGTATTATGACTTGAGTTCCCTGACTGTATGTGGGGCGGTTTACTGTACCATCAACTTTGACAAAATCCTCATCTGCAGATTCCCAGCTGATTTGTGATCCATATAAACCAGCTGTCGGAAGGTGCAGATTTGACACTACACTATCAAGACTTTCATTTTCATTAAGTATAATTTCATCTGTAAGCCATTCAAAATCAGCATATGCGGATTCTTCACCGGTTGCCTCAGATGCAATAACTGTAATATTAAATATTTTTACTAAAGTTATTTCTCCCATTTTTATAGTTGCAGAAAGAGTCACAAGCTGATTTCCTTGGGTGAAGGAAGGGCGGTTTACTGTACCATCTGATGCAACAGTTCCTGCTTTGTCAGATATCCAGCTTATAGCACTTCCGTTTTTACCAATAGTGGGGAGGGTTAGATCTGATATTATCTCAGCCTTACTTTCGTTTCCTCCCAAGATAATTTCTTCAGTTAGCCAATCCATGTCAGCAGCTGCCAATTCTTCATCACGAACCTTAACAGTCAAATCAAAGGTCTTTTGCATTGATTCATCACCTATGGATATGGTAGCTGTGAGGGTTACATCTTGACATCCTTGGTTAATTGAAGGTCTTGTAACTGTACCATTTGTATCTACAATTTCACTGTTGCTGGATTCCCAGCTTATAGTACTTCCATTTGGAGCATTTACAGGCAAGTTCAAGTTTGCTGTAATACTGCTAGGTGTGGTATTATCACCCATTATTCTTTCATCTGTCAGCCATGCGCTATCAAATAACAGCCTATCTGTATCATTAGCCGATAGCTGTACCTCAGTCGACGTCATTGCTCCTCCAATTGCATAAGCTTTAACATTTGCTGTACCTGATGTGCCCGAATATAGTAAAACAGATGCACACCCTGAATCATCAGTTATTGCATGGGATGAATCAAGTATACCAAATGAGGTAGTAAAATTAACCGGTATGTCAGCTACAGGATTTCCGTCCAAGCTTTGTACAATAGCTGATATAGTGCTGCTTGCTTGCCCGGCAGGCGGATTTGCAATAAGTCTGACATTTGATACATCAATGAAGTTATAAGGTGCAAAGTCAATAGGAGTGGAATCATTTTTAAAATATAGGCTTCCAATTTCACTTTTATCCTTTGCATTCCCCATGGAACCCATGAAGCCTACATAAACCTCACGGACATCTTCTGTATCAAGACCCTCTCCTGCGTCGGTTAAAACATCTTCAAGCTCTAAATTTTCTATCCTTAGATTGCTGTTAACCGGTCTTAAGCCATCAGTACTGAAACGAATCTCTAACTGCTTTAAAGTACCATCATATTCAATCCACACATTATTGTAGGTTGCCGGATGATTTGTTGTACCTGAACTCAGGTACTCTTCTGTTCGCTGCTCATACTCGCCGTTATAATAAACAGCGGCCCTCTCCCTGTAACCATATATAGTAGCCTGACCAGAACCAGGTGCACTATAGTACTCCGTATTAAATGCAATGTTAAAACTTGGCCTTATTTCTTCATCATCAGTAAATTGCTCATATACTAAATTATCTACAGTTTGCAGTGTGAAAATAAAACCTCCCTGTCCTGTAGTATAATCCGGATGAGGATTACGGTATGAAAAAGCTACGCTGAAGGATAAGTCGTCATTTAAATGGATTTTATTCCTGGTAAAAATGCTTCCGCCTGTGGTAGGCTCTGCTACCCTGTCATTGTTAAACTGTAAAGCTGTGATTTCATTATTGTCTCTGTCGGTTGTTACAACAGTCCCGGAAATACCGTTGAATTTAAGGCGAGTTATATCGATAAAATTATCATAGCTTATTGCAAGCGGAAATTCCTCAACGGTGGTAACCACAAAGTCAAATGTCTTTGTATCATAATTATTAGGGTCATCACCATATGATATGACAGCTGTAAGTGTTACAGCTTGATTTCCTTCACTTATTGCCGGTCTGTTGACACTTCCGTCCGCTGCAATAATGTCAGGATTCGAAGATTCCCATGCTATGTCGCATCCTCCGTAGTAACCTGACTGCGACCAGCGGCGTTGTGTTATTGTAGGTAGTGAAAGATTTGTCTTAACATCATATTGACTGTTGCCGTTCAGTATTTTTTCATATGTAAGCCAAGCCTTATCTATGGCAACATTCTCCTCATCAGTTGGTGCCTTAGCAATCACCTCCAGTTCAAAAGTTTTCTGCTTTGATACTGACCCACTGGATATAATGGCTGTAAGTGTTACCGGAGCATTGCCCATGGCAAATGAAAAAGGAGGTTGTTCAACAGTTCCGTCTGTTTTAATCCATCTTTCATCCGATGATGCCCAAGTGATGGCGCTCCCGTTTTCACCTGTTGTCGGCATATTTACATCGTTTCTGATTTCATTGTAATAGATGCCGGGATGAATAACATGCTCACCTATAAGCCAATCATAATCATCCTGTACCGTCTGTTCGTCTGCTGTCGGCTCTAACGGACTCAATTCTATTTCAAAACGTTTTTCAGTCTGTTCCACGCCTTTTGTCAACAAAGCAGTGACAACTACCGTTTTGTAACCCTCCAAGTACGAAGGTTTATGTATAACCCCGTTTGCTTCAACATATAATTCATCGGATGAGGACCAAGCAATGGAGCTGCCGTTCTCCCCTGCTAAGGGCAGGTTAAGGTTGCCGCTAATATTATAATAAATTACTTCACCCTCGGACGGCGTAAATACTTCATAGCAGCCTGCTCCAAATATTAAATCCGACGTTAACCACTCCGCATCCTTCTCTACAATTGCCTCATCCGTATATATCTCTTCATCTGCAAAGACATATTGTACGTTCGTTGTAAAAAGCATCATGATTGCCAGAATTAAACTGATAATTCTTTTCATAAATCAAACCTCTCCTCTCAATAATGTATGCCCATTTTTAATGTGATTTTATATGATTTAACATAATGTCCATGATTTTTCCGCCATACTCGGCAAGATTAAATTCTCCCTTTTGCAAGCACCAGTCATAAATTGCTCCTCTGAAACAGGTTGTAAAAATGTCTATGGCATCCTTCGTAATCACTTCCGGTTTAATTTCATTTTTTGCCTTGCCCTCCTCTATGAGCTTTTCAAGCACAACATAATATGTTCTTTCCGAGGCTATTAAGAAACGTTCTGTTTTTAAGTCTTTAATCTGAGAAGCATAAATTGTTGAAATAAATTCCAAACCAATTTCATCAGTTATAGTTTTAAAAACATATTGAATAAACATGGTAATTTTGTCTATAACGTTTTCAGTCTTTATATCCATTTTTAAAAACAAGTCATATACCTCATCCACTAATGGAACCATATTAAACAGCAACTCTTCTTTTGTTTTAAAATGTGTGTAAAAACCACCCTTTGATGAATTGGCTTCTTTAATAATGTCATTAACACTTGTTCTGTTAAACCCTTTTTCCTTAAACAGCCTGCGTGCACATTCAATAATTCTTTTTTTTGTTTCTATTCCTTGAAGCTCTCTCTTTTTCATGCAAATACATCCCCTTGTAGTGTTCATATTTAATTTAACAGACTAAGGTCTCAGACCGCGGTCTGTATAAATCATTATATCTTTTATTTTATTCCATGTCAATAATATAAATCATACGTGCATGAAATTTTCTGATTTATTTGTGATAACGGCTTAATATATCTCATTTGATTATATTCAAAGAAAAAAGAATTCTACTCTTAATCCCCATCTGTCTTATTTCAATGAATTATAAATTTTTACATTATTTTTTTACCATAACAAAAAACAGAAAAATACCCATTATATTGAGTATTTTTCTGTTCTTATATTTAACTTCTTAAAACTTACAAATCAGACTTCAAGATTGCATTTTTTTAGTTATTAATGTCATTTTTATGTGTATTTTATTTTTTGAATTTAATTTGTTTGTCGTCAGTATCTAATATACATTTTAATCCAAATGGTATTGTAGACATAGGACAACAATGACCCGATTTAATGTTGTACATAACCGGTTTATTGTAATTTAATAAAACATCTTTCATAAGTTCTTCAACTCCATACTCCTTGCAATTTTGATTATTACAATTGGTGAAGTCACCAATAATTATTCCTGCTGCATCATCTAATTTTCCTGAATATTTCAGCTGATACATCATTCTATCTACTCTCGTCACTGATTCATTCACATCTTCAATAAATAAAATTTTGCCTTTTGTATCGACTTCATAATTTGTTCCTATCATAGATGTTAACAATGATAAATTTCCACCTGTTATAATCCCTTCGGCATAACCATCTATCATCACTTTAAAGTCCTCTCCCATTGGATTTTTAAGTACTAATTCAGACTCCATGTTTAAAGCCATTTCAAAACTATTTCTAGTAAAATCATCATAGTTATTTAACATATTTGATTTAACCATAGGACCATGGAATGTTACTAAATCACACTTTTGATTTAATGCAACATGTAAATTTGTTACATCACTATATCCCACAAAGATTTTAGGATTTTCTTTTATCATTTCATAATTCAATTTGTCCATTAAGTGTGAACTTGTATCCCCGCCTCTAATGCACCAAATAGCTTTAACCTCTTTATCTTCAAACATTTTGTTTAGATCTTTTGCCTTTTCTTTACCCGTTCCTGCTGAATATCCATGAATAGAAAGGTATGTGCATTTTCCCATCTTTACTTTATACCCCATATCTTCAACAAGTTTTTTACATAAATCTGCTTGTTTCTTCAGTACAGGCGAAGAAGTTGCAACAATAGCAATGGTATCACCTTTTTTTAATTTATCCGGAAAAATCATCTCAATACCTCCTGATTGTTAAACTACAAAATAAACATCCTTGTAGTCATGAATTCATTTATATCCTTAGCAGTATATTGAACTACCCGTGGACTTACTTTAGTAACTCCCGGATAATAAGAGGCACGTTTTGCATCCTTGTGCTCTTTATAGTTTATCTCCACTTCGAATTTTTCAGGTATATCTATTTTGCATGCTTCAATATGCTTTAATGAATTTTTTACACCTTCTTTTATCAGCTCACACGCATAATCAGGGTTAATGCTTATAGTCGCACCGCCCATACCCTCTTTAACTGCTACAGTTTCAATACCTTTATTAAATTTCTTTGCTGTTTCACAAAGCATTTTATCTCCGCTTATAAATACTACAGGTACTCCATACTTAGCTGCAGCATATGAATTTAATATAAATTCTGAAGCCTTTTCTCCATTTACCATAATATAATTATTATTTGTATTCATAGTATGTGATAGTGGGTTACCATCGTATCCTGCACCTGCATGATATCCAATAAATATTGCTGCATCAAAAGTTTCATCGATTCCTGCTACCATTGATTCAGGACAATTTGCCCAACCTCTGCTAAGTTTTACACATTTAGGAAGCTTAGTGATATCTATATTTCTAGCCGAGTCATGGGCATCTTTTACAAATATCTCATCTGCACCCATTGCTATAGCACCCTCACATGCTGCGATAGTTTCTCTTGTCATCTGAGATGCAAATTGTTCATAATCACTATTTCCAAGCTCCGTTTCGCTCCAGGATGTCACTCCGGTTATGCCTTCAATATCTACACTTATATAAATTTTCATTTTTTCCTCCTAAAATATTTTATTTATTTAAAAGTGAAATTACATTCTCTATTTGCAAAATAACTCCTGTTTTTATACATTCCTCATCAATATCAAAGTCGTCACAATGAATATTTGCGGTTATTCCTCTTTTTAAATTTCCGCAGCCAAGATGAAAGAAAGCACCTTTAGCTTCATCTGAAAAATAAGAAAAATCCTCTGCACCTAAACTGGGAAATTCTTTAAATACCACATTTTCCTTACCTATAAGCCTATATGCGTTTTCTTTAATGACATCGACAACTTCATCATCATTAATTAAGGCCTTGTATCCTTCATTAAATTCTGCAATTCCCTCTCCGCCGAATGCCTTTGCCGTATTAGAAACAATATCCTTAATACGTTCCTTTGAAAATCTTCTGGTTTCATCGTCCAATGCTCTCAAAGTTCCCTTAATAATAACTTCATCAGCAATAACATTGCCTTTAACTCCGCCTGAAATAGTTCCGAGAGAAAGAACTATAGAATTCAATGGAGATATATTTCTGCTTACAAGGGATTGAACTGCAGTAATTACATAACCAGATATCATAATTGCATCTACTCCCTTATCAGGGTATGCACCATGTCCTGACTTACCTCGAATTATTATTTCTATTCCATCGGTTGAAGCATTAAGTTTTCCATATTTGATTTCAACTTTGCCCGCATCGATATAAGGCATAACATGCAACCCTAAGACATAATCAACATCCGGATTTTTCATACACCCTTCTTCTACCATTCTCTGCGCTCCTCCGACAGTCTCCTCTGCCGGTTGAAATAAAAGCTTTACATTACCATTTATTAAACCTTCTCTTTCCATTTCTTTTAATATTCTGGCAACCCCTAAAAGTATTGTGGCATGTGCATCATGTCCGCAAGCGTGCATTACTCCATTGTTTATTGAACAGTATGGTGTATTATTTTTCTCACATATTGGAAGTGCATCTATGTCCGCCCTCAATGCAATTGTTTTTTGATTTTGCTTACCTCTGATTATACCTACTACACCGGTTTCCGCCACACCACTTTCATACTCAATTCCCCATTCATCAAGGTATTCACAAATTTTAGCAGACGTTCTGAATTCGTTTTGGCTCAATTCGGGATGTATATGAAAATCTCTCCTGATGGCAACTAAATCATCAAAAATTTCATTAACTCTTTTTTTAATATCCATAATATAATAATCTCCATTTTACGTAAGATAATTTAATACTTTTACCACTTTTCCGTCCTTAATATATACCCTTGGTGTTCTCCTTGTTATTCTGCAAGTAATTTCATTTTTATTAGTACCTGCAAGCTGTGATATCTGTTGTATGCTAAGTGTATTATCATTACCATCACCATATATTATAACTTCATCTCCAACACGAGCTTCCGGAATATCTGTAATGTCAACCATACATTGATCCATACATATAACCCCTATTATAGGTGCTTTTTTCCCATTAATAGTTACAGTACCCTTATCCCTTAAGTTCCTTGGATATCCATCAGCATATCCAAAAGGAAGGGTGCCAACTACGCGTTTTTTATCTGCCTTCCACAAATAGTCGTAGCTTACTCCCTCTCCCTCTTCCAGAGTTTTTATATGATATATTTTTGTTTTAAATGTCATTGCTTGCTTAAGAATTACACTTTCATCTTTATAGGATTTAAGACCATATATAATTGCACCAGGTCTAATCATATTAAGCCTGTATTCAGGATAGTCTATACCTGATATGCTGTCGCATATGTGTTTAAATCTAAATTTTCTTCCTCTTTTTTCAAGTAATTCAATTGCATTAATAAATTTATTGTACTGCTCGTCATCTTCTTTTTTACCTGCTAAAGCAAAATGTGAAAATATTCCTTCTACATTAATATTTTCAAGATTGAAAATTTCATCAATTTCATCTATGCTATTCTGGCAGTCCTTAAACCCCAGCCTGTTAAATCCTGTATCATATTTTATATGTACCACTGGTTTTTTTCTGTACATCTTTCCAAAGTCATCAAGTATTTTTGCTTGTCTTAAAGAAAAAATTGTCTGTGTTATATTGTTATTAACAACATATTCCAAATATTCATCAGGTGTATATCCCATTATAAATATTTTGTAGTCATTATATTTTTTTCTAAGTTCCAATGCTTCTGTTAATGTTGCAACAGCTAAATACTCACCGCCATTTTCCATAATCACAGGTGCTATATCAACTGCACCATGTCCATATCCATCAGCCTTTACAACCGCTGCAATAAATGCATCAGCTCCAATGATTTTCTTTATTTTCCTCATGTTGTATGCAATGTTATCTAAGTTTACCTCTATAATTGTATCTCTCAACAATTGCTGACTTTCCAATTAAACCATCTCCTCATAACAATAGCAGAACAATAGGAGAGCTATGAGTGAGCAGCTATTCTTTTATTGTTCACTCACCACCCTCCCATTGTTACTATAGTTCGTTTTTAATCATATCCTCATAGCTTTGTCTTTTAACTATGACTTTAGATTCCCCATCTTTTACAAGAATGACTGCCGGTAATGGATTCTTATTATAATTGCTAGCCATGCTATATCCATATGCACCTGTTGAGAATATAGCAAAAATATCTCCTCTTTCCAACGGTGCTACTTCTGCATCTCTAATCAATACATCCCCCGATTCACAACATTTGCCGCATATAGTTACAGTATCAGTTTTTGGCTGTTCTGCTTTATTTGCTGCTATACCTTCATATTTAGCTTGATACAAGGCAGGTCTGATATTATCAGTCATTCCGCCATCAATAGAAACATACTTCCTTATTCCCTTTATATCTTTTATGGTTCCTACTGTATATAGGGTTAACCCCGCTTCTCCTACTATACTTCTACCAGGTTCAATAACGACTTCAGGTCTTTCTATATTTAATTCTTTTGAAAACTCCTCTATTCTTTTCATCATAGGATCTAAAAAATATGAATATGATCTTTTTTCATCTTCATCGGTATATACAATACCAAATCCTCCGCCAATATTTATTTCAGGAGTTACGTAATCATATTTTTCTTTGGTTTCTTTTATAAGTTTCAGTGATGTTTCCAGTGCCTTTAAATGAGATGCATTATCTTGCAGCTGTGATCCCACATGAAAGTGAAAGCCCATGAAATTTACATGCTCTGATTTTATCGCTTGTTCTATTGCAGGAAATATCACTTCATTATCTAATGGAATTCCAAATTTTGAATCCTTCTTTCCTGTAACTATATAGTCATGTGAATCACTTTTTACACCAGGTGTTATTCTATATAGTATATTTACTTTTTTTCCTTTCTCTCTGCAAACCCTTTCTATCAAATCTAATTCATCAAGGCCATCAACTATTATTCTTCCTATGTTGTAATCTATTGCCATCTCTATCTCAACAATAGATTTATTGTTACCATTAAATTCTATTTTTTCTGCTGGAAAATTTGATTTTATGGCTGTATAAAGTTCTCCTCCAGAAACTACATCTATACAAAGACCTTCCCTCTCAATTATTTTACACATTGATACTGTCAAAAATGCCTTTGCAGCATATGCTGCTCTGGTTCTTTCGTACTTTTGTAAAAATGTAGTCCTTATTTCTTCACATTTCTCAACTATTGCTGTTTCTGAAATAACATACAATGGTGTACCATATTTCTCAGCTAATTCTAAAGTATTGCATCCGTCAAAATACAGTATTCCATCTTCAACTTGTCTATTCATAATATTTTCCTCACATTTTATATAAAATCAAAATTTTAATAATAAAGCTAAATAGCTTTAACTAATATTTATATTTTGTCATCATTTGATAATTCAATTTGTCCCCTCAGTGCAAGATATTGATCAAGAACTAGTCTGCTGACTCTCGCCCCATAGCAGGTGGCATCATGTTCTGCATAATAAAGAGGATCATAGAATTCCTTATTAAATAATACAATTACATATTCTCCATATGGTGTAATGACTAATCCGCCATCATTTCTGCACGCATTCATGCTTCCACTTTTAGAAGCAACACTTATTTGTTCATCCTCACTGGCAAAGCTATCATCTCCTGATAAGTAATATTGTGGGAAGTCCTTAGTAAGCATGCTATTGTAATGCTGCATTTTAAAGATTTCTAACATTTGTTCACAAGCTTCTTTACTAATCAGATTTCTTTCATGTATCATAGTAAATGCTCTGCCATAGTCACTAGGTGATGTTGTACCTAATTTATCATATTTTTCAAAATCTATCTTGTTGTGCAGCACAGTATCATTGAATCCCAGCCCTTTAATTGTTTCATTAATATGTTCTAAACCAAGGTAGTCTATCATGATATTAGTTGCAACATTATCGCTTACTATAATCATCAAGGTTGCAAAACTTTTAACATTCATTTCCACACCAAAATCTAATGACTGTAAAACACCGCTTCCATCAATCTTATTTTCCTCAGTATATTTAAGGATTTCATTTAAACTTTTTTTCCCATCATGAACCTGTTGAAATAAATCGATTAAAATGAAAGTTTTAATCGAACTAGCTGATTCAAAAGTATCATTTGCATTTATCTCAATTTTATTACCTTTAAAATCATCAATATAGACTCCCATTATTCCATTATAGCTGGTCAGTTCAGCTTTTATGCGATTAGCAAGTAACATTTTGTCCATGTTTCTGTTACTCTCCTTTTCATTTTTATATCCAAAATTTTATTATACTATATGACATGCTACCTGCCTACCCCCAACATGTTTTATTAAAGGTTCCTGCTCTTTGCATATCGCCTTTGCAAGAGGACATCGAGTATGAAATCGGCAGCCGCTTGGAGGATTAACAGGACTTGGAATCTCTCCTTGCAACAACTCCTTATTTTCTTTTCTTAAAAATGGGTCTGGTTTAGGAACCGCATCTATAAGAAATTTCGTATATGGATGTAAGGGATTAGTAAAGATGTCTCCTGTGTCACCAACTTCACAAACTTTCCCTAAAAACATTACGCAAACTCTGTCAGAAAGATAACGTACTACACTCAGGTCATGACTTATAAATAAATATGTAAGATTGAATTCTTCCTGCAAATCATGCAATAAATTTAGAATCTGCGACTGAATGGAAACATCCAAAGCAGATACCGGCTCATCACAGATAATCAGCTTAGGCTGAAGAGCAAGAGCCCTGGCAATACCAATTCTCTGACGTTGACCACCACTGAACTGGTGAGGATAGCGATTAATAAACTCCGGTCTAATGCCTACTTTGTTCATAAGCTGCTTTACTGCTTTCATAGTCTCTTCTTTAGTGCTGTAAACCTTGTGCGTAACCAGAGGTTCTGCAATAATATCATAAACATTCATACGAGGATTTATCGATGCATAAGGGTCTTGAAAAATAATTTGCATTTTTTTTCGCATTTCTCGCATTTCATTGCTTTTTAACTCATTTATATTAATGCCTTCAAACTCTACATGCCCTGAAGTGGGGTCCAAAAGCCTTAAAGTCAGTCTCCCCAGTGTACTCTTTCCACATCCTGACTCTCCCACTAATGCAAATGTCTCCCCTTCCATGATTTTAATGCTGACATTTGTAATTGCATGAACAACCGGTTTATACCTTCCAAAAAAATCCCCGCCGGGTATTTCAAACTCTTTCACCAAATCTACAGTTTCCGCTAATACTTTGCTCTTAGGGTCGCTCATTTTCTTTTACCTCCCTATTTTCATGTAAAAAGCATCTTACATAATGATCTCCTAAATTATTGTCATCCGATGCCATCTTATAAAGTTGAGGCTCCTCTTCAAAGCACCTGGGCATTGCTTTTTCACAGCGAGGGCAAAAACGACACCCTTCAGGAAGTTTCATCAAATTTGGTACTATCCCTTTTATATTGTACAAGCGCTGCTTTTCCGCTGTAATCTTAGGGATAGATTTCATTAATCCATCAGTATAGGGATGGCTGGTATTCTTAAATAGTTCAAATGTATTTGCTTGTTCCATCACTTTCCCTGCATACATAACATAAACATAATCACATATTTCTGCTACAACACCCAGATTATGAGTTATCAGTAAAATGGATGTATCTCTTTCTTTTTGAAGTTTCTTCATCAACATTAAAATTTGCGCTTCTATTGTCACATCCAGAGCAGTTGTTGGTTCATCTGCAATCATTAATTTCGGATTACACACCATGGCCATACCTATCATTACTCTCTGACGAAGCCCTCCTGATAGTTGATGAGGATATGAATTGAAGCGTTTTTCCGGCTCTGGTATACCGACACTTCTAAAAATATCTACTACCCTTTGTTTTGCTTCACTTTTACTGATATTCTTGTGATGAATAGTGATTGCTTCAGTAACTTGCTTTCCTACTGTATAAACTGGATTCAACGCTGTCATAGGTTCTTGAAAGATCATAGAAATTTTGTTACCACGAACATTAAACATTTGTTCCTTTGAATATTTTAACATATTGTCACCTTCCAGTTCAATTGTTCCCTGAACAACTTTCCCCGGTTTTTGAACAAGCTGCATTATTGACATAGCTGTCATGCTTTTTCCACAACCCGATTCACCAACTACACCGACAATAGAACTTTTTGGAATAGAAATAGAAATCCCATCTACTGCAGGAACAACACCTCTCTTAGTAAAAAAGTGTGTTTTTAGATTGGTGATATTTAATAAATCTTCCATTTTTCATACCTCCTTATCTATTCCTTCATATATGGGTCTATAGCATCTCTTAATCCGTCGCCTAAAAAATTAAATGCTAAAACAATTATTAAAATTGCAACACCTGGTGCTATGGCAATCCATGGCTCACTAAATAACCACTGTTTTCCATTTACAACCATAAGTCCCCAACTGGTTAATGGTGGTTGTGCTCCAATTCCCAAAAAGCTTAGACTTGATTCAGAAAGTATGGAAGCAGGTATATTCATGGTAAACAACACAATTAGAGATGGCAAACAGTTTGGCAGAATGTGTCTAAACATTATTACTGATTTCTTTACTCCAATGGATTTTGCAGCTTCCACAAACTCCTTTTCTTTAAGAGACAGTGTTTGTGAACGTACTACACGCGCAGTACCGGCCCAGCTTACAACGCTTAATGCTATGAAAATATTTATCAAACTGGCGCCTAATGTATACATAACTACCATTGCTAAAAGCAAGGATGGAAATGCTAACATAATATCTGCCAATCTCATAATAACAAAATCTACTTTTTTTCCTAAAAACCCTGCCAAAAGACCAAAAATAGTTCCTATAACCATTGAAATAGAAGTTGGCACAAGGCCTATTACTAAAGATATTCTAGCCCCGTATATAATACGAGAAAGTACATCCCTTCCTAATTCATCTGTTCCGAGTAAATGTTCACTGCTTGGAACCGCACGTACATTTGCATAATCCTGTAATGTAGGATCATGAGGAGCAACATAGGGTGCAAATATGGCACAAAAGCTGAATATTAAAATTATTACTAATGAAAATGCGGCTAACTTATTATTTTTAATCATATTTTTTACTTTATCTAATGTACTGTCTGAGTCCGCAATCTCTGCTTCAATATTTTCATATTTTTTTCTTAATTCTTCAACACTTTTATTTTCTATTATTTTTGTCTCTTCCATGTCATCACCCCTATTCTACTCTTATTCTAGGGTCTATTACTGAGTAGAGTATATCAGCTATCAGGTTTCCTGCAATAATTAGTATTGTCGTAAACACAACAGTACCTTGTAAAAGCGGCATATCTCTGTTTTGAATAGAATTAACTGCTAATCTTCCTATGCCGGGAATGCCAAATACGCTTTCAGTTATTACTGCCCCAGAAAGTAAGCTTGCCACCTGAATTGCCATCATTGTTACGACAGGCAGCATTGCATTTTTTAATGCATGCCCAACAACTACCGCCATTTCTCTCAAACCTTTTGCTCTTGCTGTCCTAACAAAATCATTTTTCATAATTTCAAGCAAGCTTGAACGTGTAAGACGTGCTATAGTTCCTGCTGAACTCCAGCCCAGTACTATTGCAGGCATTAACAAATGCTTCCACGTTTCATATCCGGAAACAGGGAGTAACTTTAATTTAAATGCAAAAACATATTGCAACATCAATGCTGCCCAGAATACAGGCATTGAAACACCCATCAGTGAAAATGACATAAAAAATCGATCAACAAATGTATTTTGTCTAACCGCAGACACTATGCCGGCAGGTATTCCAATAATCCATGCAATTAGAGCTGCAAATATAGACAGTCTAAGAGTATGGGGAAATGCGTTTACTATCAAATCTGTTACATTTCTGTTTAGCTTGTATGAAATGCCAAAGTCCCCTCTTACCGCATTAGTTAAATATGTTATAAAACGAACTAATACCGGATCATCCAATCCCATTTGCACACGCATACGTTCTATTAAATCAGGCTTGATATGCTCTTTCATCATTAATGTTACAGGATCTCCCGGCACTACGTTTAACAACAAAAATATAATTAACATAACACCTATCAGAACAGGTATCGCTATTAAAATCCTCTTAATAACATATTTTATAATTTTCAATTATGACCCTCCAATCCTTCATATTTTAATTGTTAAAAATATGATAAGTAAGGCACAGCCTTACTTATCTCACAATTTAAAAGATATTGACTATGTTGTTATTTACTTGGTGCTTTGGAATTATCTATTGACATATTATAATAATAGTTTCCAGACCATCCATTCCACATAACTA
>DALZMP010000015.1:0-92964 GCA_032006665.1 Sedimentibacter sp. | reverse complement strand
CCATTATATCAAGTGGCAGCGACAAAATGAATACGGTCTTATTTTTAGCACTTACCCCTCTTCCTATAGTAAGACAATTTAAAGCCGGGTTTACATACTAAATGCCGTTCCCCTCCTTTTTCTGATGATTACATTCATTTTAAAAAATCAGAAAATGGAGGAATTTGAATGGGCTTTAATTATAGCAGAGAAAAATTTATCTTTGATAGAGAATGGGAGAATTTGCATGAGCAATACAAAAAGGTAGGAATGAGAGAGAAAGTAATACACGAGTTATATGATTTTGATTGGAGCTGGTTTTGTATGAGAAGAAATTATGAAAATCGTGTACAAGCTTTACCTGAAGAAGGGATAGATGAGCAGAGAGCTGAAACACGCTCTAATCTGTTCCAAAAGTTTGCATCTTTATCTACAAGTTTTGATGAAATGGATCTTTCAGGAAGATATGCTTGGATAGATACTATTTCTGGTGATGCACTTTCTAGAAAACTAAGAGATTTAAGTGACTATGAATTAGAGCTTTTAACTTTATTGGCTTTAGAAGGTTATACGCAGCGTTAAATTGCAAGGAAAATGCACTGTTCACAAAATGCCATATCCAAAAGATTAATCAAAATAAAAAGAATTTTAAAAGAAAAATAAAATATTTTTCAAAAATGGTTGTAAAAAAGGTCTTCTCGTTGCCTACACATTGAGGGGAGCTTTTTTATTCCCCGTCTTGTACTTTGAAAACTAAATATCCGGTTACATAAATACGTTAGTTGATGAGCCAGAAATGGAGAAGCGACATTGGAGGATGCGCCAAGACCACCTGTAAGAGCAGATGTTTTAATTTCTGTTTTTATCAAAGTCGGCAAAATAAGGTGCAAAGCGATACCCATCCGTTCCCAAAAACAATCTATGGTAGATTGTTTGCAATAACCTCATCAGCCTATAATGATACTTCTGCCCGGCCACAGACATCGCAATGGGGGCAGCCAGCGGAGATCCCGGTGGAGGTGAGAGTCCTATGATGCAATAACTGTTAAAAGCAGTTACAACCAATTGCAGTTTATGTAATCGCCCTATAAGTCTTGCTTGCACCCTAAAGAGTGTAAGACCACAGGTAAGAGAGTTTGATGAAGACTTAGTCAGAAGATTAATCAAGACCATCAAAGTGAATAAAGGGGAGAGACTGGAGATACAGTTTGAATCAGGCATTATCATGGAACAGATGGTAGATTACTATGATTAGAAATTGTAGGAGCAGTAACTGGGATAGATAAGAGGTTACTGCTCTTAGTATAAGGAGAATCTGTTAAGACTAAAATCCTCAGATTAGCTGAGGGTTTTAATGTTGGCAGATTGTCATTTTTAATATACTTAAAGTAAACAGAATATTTGAAACAATCTGGTAAATAATACAATTTCGTGTTGAGAAATATTGGAATATGCTGTAAAATGATAATAACACTGTTATTTATATCGTTATTATCTAATTGGAGGTTATAATATGCCAAATATTAATGAACTTTTAAATATTACAAAAGCTGAGATTAGTAAACTTGATTCAGCTGAGATCTTTTTGTTAACAGATTTATATAAGGGATATGAATGGAATAGAATATCTATAAGTGATCGATTATTACTTGGCACCTTATTTCTCAATTATGTTATAACAGATAATATTGGAGTTGTTCCAATAGAAAAAACTTCATCAGGGCAACAGAGGCATTTAGGAGCTGCTGGAATGGAATATATTTCTAAGGAGGTGGCTTTTCAATGAAAAAAACTAATTTACGTAATACTCATGTGCCAGATAAAGTTTATGCTTATTCACTTCAGGTCAGGCATATGATGTACGAGCTATTAAACTGTAAAGACGGAGATGCTGTGAGTGTTGAAGTATTTGATGATATTGGTATAGAAAGGGCAGATGGAACAATAGAAGCAATACAGGCTAAAAGTGCATTATCTAATAGGAATCCAGTTTCTGATAGAGCTAAAGATTTGTGGAAAACATTATATAATTGGTTGCTGGCTGTACAAGAAAAAGAGATTGAGATCGATTGCACAAATTGTAAGCTATTCGTTACGGTTGATAAACATGGTGATATAGTTGATTCTTTTAATGATGCCAATACGGAAGAAGAAGCTAAACAAGCTTGGGAAACAGCAAAAAAAGGGTTTTATGATAAAATGGGCAATGAGAAGGAGATTGGGCAAGAATATGAGACTTATATACGTACATTCTTTTCTAATAAAAATAAGCCAGATGCTTGTAAAATTATTAAAAAATTTAAACATGAAACTATAAGTAAAACACATACAGAAAGTCTTTATGTAAGATTTGAAGAAAAGGCTTATATTGCAAAAGACTCACTAGATATAATGTTTGTTTATATGTTAGGCTGGATTAATAAACAAACTGCAGAATTAGCAGAACATAGGAAACCAATGGTTATATACAGCAAAGATTTTCGAAATGAACTAACAGCAAGATATCGAGAAGTAAATCAGAAATTAAGTTTAGTTGAGATAGCTCCAAAACCATCAAAAGATATGATAAATAATGAGTTAGAAGCATTTAGAGTATATGTGGAACAATTGGATATTGTAGATTGTGATTATACTGATAAGGTAGAAGCTATCAGTGATTATCTACGGGCATCAGCTAATAGAACTATTTGGGCGGCAAATGGTGATATTAGTGATGAGGCACTATCCTCATTTTCAGAAGAATTGATACGGGTATGGAAAAATCAAAAAAAAATACTAGATATTATTCATAAAAATTCAGATGAAATTGAGAGAGGCCAATTACTATATTTTGAGTGTAAAGATAAGCAAATGGATATGGGAACTTTAGTAGCACCTTCCTTTTTTACGTCAGGATGCTTTCAGGTATTAGCAGATGATAAAAGTATAGGCTGGCATCCGGAGTATAAAAATATTTTAAAGGCTAGGAGGGAAAAAGATGGGGAATCTATCTAAAGAATTTGAAAATGTACAAAATCCAGCATTGGGTGCCTATATATTATGGAATTTTTCACGAGGATATCATGAATATAACTCTTCTTTTGTGCCCTTTCAATTGCTTTTTATTGTGTTACCAATAATTCTCAGAGCAGATTTGGTTAATATTATTGCATCAACTCAAAAACAATCGGGGTTGAGATATTTCTCGGATAAATTCCTTACAACTAAAGTGCTGAAAAACGATATGATTTCTAATTTACATAAAAGTAGTGAGAGATTAAAATTTATTACTTTAGAATCACTACAAATTGCAATATATTCTAATCTTATTTCGATAGATGAAGAAAGTGGATTAGTGTTCCCGACAACTACATCAGAAAAGAAAAATACATCAACTTCTGTGAAACGGTTAGCAAAAGCTGCTGAGAAGTTGGGAAATTGGTGTGCAAGATTAACAATGCAAGAGATATCTCAAATATTGAAAGTGAGGTTTTAGTATGGATTTTCAAATTAGAAAATTGATTTTATGGCCAAAAAAACAAGAATATAATTTTAAAGAAATAGAGTTTAAATTAAATCAAATTAATATTATTACTGGAGCTTCTAGAACAGGAAAATCTGCTATAATACCTATTATTGATTACTGCCTTGGTTCAGGAAGTTGCTATATTCCTGTTAAGACTATTCGAGACACATGCAGTTGGTTTGGCATATTAATTTCATCAAATGATAAAGAGATACTTATAGCAAGAAGAGAACCTGGAATGCAAAAATCAACAGATGATATGTTCTTAATTGAGGGAAAATCAGTAGAAATACCATCACAAGTAATAAAGAATACAACAAGACAGAGTGTGAAATTATTTTTAGATGAACTAGCTAAACTGTCATTTCTTGATATTGATGCGGATACAAATAATCAATTTTTAGGAAGACCATCATTTCGAGATTTAATGGCATTTTGTTTTCAACCCCAAAACATAGTAGCAAATGCAAATACATTATTCTATAAAGCAGATACTACAGAACATCGAACGAAATTGATTAATATCTTTCCCTATATTTTAGGGGCTGTCAATCCAGATATATTGGCTAAGCGTCATCAAATCAACGATATAATCAGAGAATTAAACAGAAAACAAAAAGATTTACAAAAGTTAAAAGACGTATCAGAAAAATGGGAGATTGAAATTAATGGATGGATAGGTTTGGCACAAGAATATGGTATTATAAAAAATGAACTTATAGCTGATGAATTGTCATTTGATGAAAGAGTTAGTTTATTAAAAGAATTAGTTAATAAAAAATATATAGATATAGATATTAATAGCGAAAAAATAATTACTGCTTCAAACGAAATGATAGAATTAAGAAAAGAAGAAAATTATATAGCTATGAACTTGACAAAAGCTAAAAGCCGTTATACGGAAATGACTCAGCTCTTTGATAGTATGGATACATACAGAAATTCATTGACAATACAAATAGAACGACTAAACATTTCAAAATGGCTTCGTTCACTGGGTGAACATAGAAGTAATTGTCCTATTTGTGGCAATATAAATGTTGATAACAATATTCTTGAGAAACTTTATAATAACCTTGAAAGGTTAGAAGACGAAACTGGTCATACAAAGGCTATACCTGCTGCATTTGAGAGGGAATACGAAAATGCTAATAAAGAGATAAGGATTTTAAGTGAGCGTTTAGCAGCTGTACAAAAGAGAATCAAAATTCAGAGTGAATCGAAGAATGCAACTGAAAATGTGAAATATACGTTAGATGAGATCTCTAGGTTTCTGGGTAAAGTACAATATGCTAGTGAGACATTTGATTTGCTAGGAACAGATAGTGCGTTAATAGATGAAATAAAAAATTTACAGAAAAGTTTAGATGAGTTGAAAAAACAAGTAGACGAATATGCTATTGAAAGAAAGATTGATGTGGCTATCAGGACAATATCAGCTAATATTATGAAGTTAATTCCCCTATTAGACTCGGAGAGACCTAATGATCCAGTAAAAGTAGATTACAAAAATCTGACAATAGTAGTTTCGTCTGATAATGGAAGAGATGATTATTTATGGGAAATAGGTAGTGGATCAAATTGGCTAGCATATCATATTGCATCAACATTAGCTTTTCAAATATTCTTTAATAATATGGAAACATCATCAGTGCCTAATTTTATAGTATATGATCAACCAAGTCAAGTTTATTTTCCTCAAAAGCTAGCAATCAAAGAAAATGAAAAAGAGATTGATCCAATACTTGCTGATGAAGATAGAATCGCCGTAGAAAAGATCTTTAAAACTATGGCAGCTACAATAACAATGACTTCTAAACCAATTCAAATTATTGTATTAGAACATGCTGATAAAAGTGTATGGGGAAATGTAGATAAAGTGCATGAAGTTTGTGAATGGAGAGGCGAAAATAATAAGTTAATACCAGAGAAATGGATGGATTAATTAGTTTAATAGAACTAGGTTTGATAGAGATTATATTAATCGCAGTGTTGGGTTAAAAGTGGAGGTAAATTATATGGGAAAATATACAGATGAAGAACTAAGAAAGTTTCCTAAAATTACATGTAAGATAGCTTCTGAATATCTTGGAATACCTCCAATGGCAGTAAGTATAGGAATGAGAAATAATTTATTGCCAATTGGATTTGCTATTCATAATGAAGACAGATATTCTGAAAGCTGGAGCTATCATATCATCGCTGAAAGATTGATAGCTTATAAATATGGAAGAATATCAGAAGTTCAAGTTGAAAATATAGAAAAAAGTCTTAACACAATTATATCTCAATTTGAAGAAATGAAAAAAGACTTGCTTTTTATATTAAGCGGAAACGAGGAACAAGAGATTTAGAACTATTTGAGTATGCGTTTTCGCTGAATACTAAAGACAATGATTTATGAATTTGTAAGACTTAATATTGTAACTAAGAAATTAGTAAAGAGAGGGGTACTATGGCTGATAAAATATTCATTAAAATGAGCAGAGAAGTTTTATACAATGAAATATGGGAAGTTTCAGCAGCTGGTACTGCAAGAAAATATAATATTCCTTATAGTGAACTTCTTAGACTATGTAAAGAGAAGCAAATTCCTATTCCGCCTTCTGGATATTGGACAAAACTAAGTTTTGGAAAACCCGTTGAAAGAATTCAGC
Source organism: Sedimentibacter sp. (assembly GCA_032006665.1). Classification (GTDB taxonomy): domain Bacteria; phylum Bacillota; class Clostridia; order Tissierellales; family Sedimentibacteraceae; genus Sedimentibacter. The sequence continues at coordinate 86,823 of DALZMP010000015.1, read as the reverse complement.
TGCCAGAATATCCTGAAAAGGAAGTTATACTTCCTGTTGACAGCCACGGAATAAAAGCTTCTAGTGATCTAATCAGATTAGAAAATATTGATTTAAAAAATGAAAACCATAAGGAGTTAGAAACAGAAGATATAGAAACCAAAATTGTAATAGAAGATGAGAGTAATGGAAAAAAATCAACAAGTGGAATCAGCGAAGAAAGTGATGAAAGTAGTCTTGAATATTCCAGTCCATTAGACAATCTCAATGTATATAACAGGGAAAAATTATATGAAGAGGTATGGGAGAAACCAGTAGTCCAAGTTGCTGTCGCATATGGAGTATCCGATGTTATGATGCATAAGATTTGCAAATCACTTGATATACCTGTTCCGCCGAGAGGATATTGGGCAAGGCTACGTGCAGGAGAAAAAATAAAAAAGCTGCCTCTTCCTGCAAGAGAAGGAGTTAATCAAATTATTGGTTATAAAACTTATAAAGAAGTTAAAGTTATTAAAGAGCAAAGCCTAGATTTTTTACCAGAAGATGAGCGGCAGAAAGTTTTGCTTGCAGCTGAACAAATTCACTTAACAGATGATAAAGAAAAACTACACAAAAAAATTAGGGAATACCATCCGAAAGTAAGAGAATGGAATAAAAATGATAGGAAAGAAGAAAAAGTGCAAAAAGGATTTAGAAATTATTCGACTCCTCCTCCGTTTTTAGCAGGTGTTATTTCAAATGAAACACTTCCACGTGTACATTGTATTCTTGATACACTCTACTGCCAAATTGAGATATTGGGCGGAGATGTTAATGATGATCTCTCACTTACAATTAGAGATGAAAGAGTGACTCTTAAAATATTTGAGGGACAAGATGAAGTTAAACATGAACTTACTAGACAGGAAGCTCAAGAATTAATTGTCTATGAGGATGCAATACGTCATAATAAGTGGGCAAATAAACCTAATATCAGAAAATATGATTATATTTTTAATGGAAAGTTAAAGATATCTATTCTTAATAACAAGTATTTTAGGGATTCTGAGAAAGTAAAGATAGAATCACGGCTTGGTGATATGCTGATAGATTTATATGAAGAATCTGAAGTGATTAGAAAAAAACGTGAAGCAGATGAAGAAGCACAAAGAAAAAGAGAAGAAGAGAAAAGACTTCGTGAAGAGCGTGAAATACTATATAGTGAAGAAGCCGATAAGACTGTTGCACTAACAAACATTGCACAGGATTATGACATGGCCTGTAAAATCAGAGCTTATATAGATGCATTAGAGTTAAGAGCAGATTTGAGCGATGATGCAACTGCTGAATGGATTGATTGGGCAAAGAAAAAAGCTGATTGGTTTGATCCTATAATAGCAAGAGATGATGAAGTGTTTGGAAGACGTGAACATGAGAAGAGTGAGGAGCAGAAGATTCTAAAAAAGTCTAGAAGTTATTGGTGGTAATAAAAAGCTTAATCAATTAAAAAAAACCTATTCAAGTAGAGAACAATAATTTAATGTGTGTTATGATTAATAAAAAAATTTTGTATGGAGATGAGCAGATGACAATAGATATTAATTTTTCAAATATACGTGAGTATGATGGGAGCAAACAAAAAGGATTTGAAGAATTAGTCTGCCAAATTGCTCACATCGAAAAACCAATAGACGGGAAAAAATTTGTACGTAAAGAAGGTTCTGGTGGAGATGCTGGGGTTGAGTGTTTTTGGATTTTAAATGATGGTCAGGAATATGCTTGGCAGGCAAAGTACTTTACTGAAAAACTTACTTCTTCCCATTGGAGTCAAATAAATGAGTCTGTAGAAACAGCAATCGATAAACATGATAAGCTATCTAGATATTATGTTTGCATACCAATAGATAGGACTGACAGTAGAAAAGAAATAAAAGGAAATCCAACAAAGTCGGCTTTAGATTATTGGAATGAATATGTTGAGAAATGGACAGCGTTGGCATCTGAAAATGGGATGAATGTAGAGTTTGAATATTGGGGCAAACACGAGTTAACTTTGTATCTACAGAAAGATAAGCCTGAATATACTGGAAGAGTACTATATTGGTTTAATACTGCTGTTATTTCGAGTGATTCATTATTAAGACTTGCAGAGAATTCACGTGAATGTTTAGGAGAAAGATTTACCCCTGAATATCATGTTGATTTGCCTATTGCTAAATCATTTTCTTGCATTGGACTTGATGAGAATTGGAAGAATTCTCTAAGAAGTATATTATCAGACATTTATAATCTTAGAAGAGAAATTAGGACAATTAATAATTATTCATTGCTAAGCAATAAGAAAGTATTATGTCAACAAATTATAGATGAGTATGAACAATTTTTAAATACAGCATTCGAATTTGAAAATGATAGCTTTTTCTTATTTAATCACTTGGAAGACTTTAAAAAAAACATAACAGAGTTCATAGATATGTGTAATGAATTAGATGGGTATATTTTTGAAAAATATTCACCTGATAGTGAAATGAAAGAAAAATTCAGCGATACGAATAATACTTTACGTAAAATTACGATTTCACTTGGTAAATTAGAAGATTTTTTTACTTCAAAGGATATCATAGCTGGCAAGGAGAAAGAGTTATTAATAACAGGAGTAGCTGGAAGTGGAAAGTCACACTTACTATGTGATGTATCAATGAAAAGACTTAAAGATGATTTACCAACAATATTTTTACTAGGACAGCATTATTCTGGAGGTAATCCTATTAGATTTATTGCTGAAAAGTTAGATCTTGTAAACTATTCTGATTCAGAAGTTTTAGGAGCGCTAGAAGCATTAGGAGAAGCAAACAAAAGTAGAACTCTTATTATTATTGATGCAGTAAATGAAGGAAATGGACGAAAGGGATGGTGTGATCATTTAAAAATGTTTCTTCAGCAATGTCAAAAATTTAATAATTTGGCAGTAGTTATAAGCTGTAGAAACACTTATACTGAATTTATAATACCTGATGAGGTTCTCAATAAAATTACTGTAATTAATCATGAAGGATTTAGGGGATATGAGCGACGAGCTGCATTGAAGTACTTGGGGAATCAGGGAATTAGTTTACCAAGTGTACCATTCTTTTCTCCTGAATTCAGCAATCCATTATTTTTAAAGACAACTTGTAACGCAATAAAAAAAATGGGACTAAAGGAATTTCCAAAAGGACTTAATGGATTTAGCCAAGTTTTTGAATTTTATTTGGAAAGTTTAGAAAAAATTATAAAACAGAAGAAATATACACATAGTAATCAACTTGTAAAAAATGCTGTTCATGCACTTATAAATAAACTATACCCAGATAATCTTTGGGGAATATCATATGGTGAGGCGGAAAAAATTATTAATGATTGTGACTTTACGAATAACGGTTCAGCCTCATTATTTGATTTGCTTATATTTGAAGGATTAATTTCTTATGATGTAATTGAAGATAGTTTAGGAGAGAGAATTGAAGTTGTTAGATTCACCTATGAAAGATTTAGTGATTATGCAATAGCTAATCATATATTGAGAGAATATAATACGGAAGAAGAATTGCATGAATCACTTTCTGAGGATGGCGTAATTTTTAAATTATTAAAAAATGAAAACAGGTATAGTCATGCTGGCATCATTGAAGCTCTAGGTATTGAAATTCCTGAGAAATTTGGTAGAGAATTTATGGAATATGTTAAGCTAGAAGAAAATAACAATTGGATGTATGGTTGGTATTTGGATACAACTTTTAAGAATGGGATTTTATCAAGAACTGCAAATTCTATAACTGAAAAATCTCTTGAATTATTAAATGAACTAGGTGGTTATAGATACCATTCCGAAGCTATGGATATATTAATTTCTTTATCTACTGAACCAAATCATCCCTGGAATTCTGAATTCTTAGATTCTAATCTGCGAAAAAGAAAATTAACTGAAAGAGACTTTTTCTGGTCTACTTATGTTGCAGTAAACGATTATTATGAAGATGAAGATCAACCTGAGTCACCTATAAGAACTTTACTAAACTGGATTTTAGACAGTGAGTTGAATGAAGTTGAAGAAGAACGTCTTAGACTTTCCGGGATTGTACTTTTATGGATGACAACAACTTCTAATAGAGAAATAAGACAGCAGGCAACAAAAGCTTTTTCAAAGGTTTTATATCATATTCCAGAAGAGATTCCTAATTTTATAGAACTATACAACGATATTGATGACTCTTATTTAGTGACAAGCTTATATGGTGCTGTATACGGTGTAATTATGAATACTAAAGATAATAGGCTAGTTAAAGAAATTTCAGATTTAGTTATTAAAAAACAATTTTGTGAAATGGTAGAACATCCTCATATCTTAATTAGAGATTATGCCAGAGGAATTATTGAATATGCATATTATTTAGAAGGGAGAATAGATGGAATAGGGCAATTTCGACCTCCATATAAGAGCAAATGGCCATTAGAAAATCCACTAACTTCAGAAATTGATGCGTTAGATCAAGAATATTCAAGTATAAAGAATTCTGTTCAGGGTTATATTGGAGATTTTGGCAGGTATGTTTTGAATGATGTTGAAAATTGGACTGCAACCCCATTATCTAAAGAAATTGCAGAGAATGGTAAGGATCTTCAATATCATTTTGCTGAAACATTACCAAAAGAATTAAGGCTAAGATATATCGAAATATTGGATAGAAAAGTTGAGGAAGAGAACAATAGAAATTTTAGTTTGGAATCATATCTTGAAGCATTAAAATCATATGATGCTTTTTCAGATAATGAATCTAGTGAGGATTGGGAGGATGAGATTGAAGATTTAGAGGATGATTTAATTGATGATACTGAAGATGAAGAGTTAGATTTTATTCCACCAATGAAAGAGAAGTCAGAAAAACAACTAATAACAGAGATTCTGGCAACATTAGGGGAAACCGAGCAAGAATATTTCAAATGGGTACTTGAACAAGGGGTATCTGAGCGAGTTGCAAGATTTAGCCATAGTCTGTCATGTAGATGGGTAATAAAACGTGTTTATGAATTGGGATGGACAAAGGAATTATTTAATGATTTTGAAAGCATATATTGTAACGGTGAGTATAGAATGGGAAAAGGTGTTATAGAGAGGATAGGAAAGAAATATCAGTGGATTGCATATTATGAACTTTTAGCCAGATTGGCAGATAATTTAATTTTTAGAGACAGGGAATATTCAGATGTTGATGACAGTAAATTTTATGGACCATGGCAGATAGATATTCGAGAGATGGATCCTTCATACTGGATCAGAGCCAAAACTAGACATTCATATGATGACTCCAATATACGTTGGTGGAGACCTTATCAATTTAAATCTGATTTCAATAAATTAGAAGAACAGAAAAAATGGCTATGGGATATAAGCAGTTTACCAAACTTACAGTCTATTATTTGTACAAAAAACAATGAAACAGAAGAAGAATGGATAACATTACATTCTTTTTGCAATTGGAAGACTAATGCTATAAAAGATAAGAATATTTTAGGAGAACCTAATATTTGGTATAGAATCAATACTTGTATAATTAAGCAAGAGGACCTAGAAGTTGTTAAGGAAAGATTGATTGGTCAAGAGCTACGTTCTCCTGATATAATTTATATTCCTAATAGTAATAATCAAAGATTTTTAGGAGAATATCCATGGCATCCTTGCTATAATAATTTGGAGGAATGGGTTGAACATGAAGAATTGGATAGATTTAAAATTCCATGTAAATATCATGTTCCATTATTCGAGTATAGTTGGTCAACAAGTAATTTTTCGCATATGCCAGATGAATCTAGCACATTCTATATGCCTTCAAGGAAAATTGTAAAAGAAATGCAGTTATGTAGGGATGTTTCCAATCCCTCTAATTGGTTCATGGATGATGAACTTGTATTTATGGATCCTAGCTTGGATGCAGACACTCAGCCCAGTGCATTAATGCAAAAGGATATATTCAGTAAATGGCTATATGATAATAGATATTGTTTAATATGGTTAATTGGTGGAGAGAAACAATTATTTACCCATAATGTTGAAAAATTTTATGGAAGATTATTATATAGCGGCTTATATTCAATGGGTGGAGATGGCAATATAACAGGAGAAATCTGGACAGAAAATGAATTGCCAAGAAAAGAATAATATATAAGCAATATCAAGAATAATACTGCTGAGATAAAGTGTAGCAAGTATGTCACAAAATTCAGATACATCCATCACTTGTAAAGATAACGTTATTCATTTGAAAATTAAAGACCGACCTTATGACTTTAAATTATAGGATTTAAGCTATTTTATATGGGGATAATTAACAAGGCTTTCACAAATTGAAGCCAAAGATGTGATATTGTTGTATCTTTTGAAATTGGGGCAATCTTATATTGGTGTTATAATATATAGTAAGTTCGAGCTGCGAAATCAGCTAGGCTGATTTCCCCTAGCAGGCGGAAGGATTCTGCAAGCTTTGGTAAGCTGATGAATATACAGTAGGGAAACCCTACCGGGTAAGGATTAACCAACTGCCCGTACCGAGTCCTTGGAGCCGAAGTGGCAACATAAGGTTTAAGCGTAGGACAGGGAGCAACAGAGCCGAAACGAAAGTGAAGTGATTGAGCTGGGAAATTATTATCTAGTCGGAAGAGTCAAGGCGTTTTATGTCGTCGCAGACAACACTGTATGAATCGCTATGGTGAGAATCATATGGTCTTCCCCCAGTCTGAGAGCTTGGCGAGGTTGATGATAAGTATGACATTGGAACAGCTGAGGTCCTGCTGTGCCCTAAAAAAAAAAAGGTATGGAATCCAAATCAAAGAAATGCGACAGGAAACCAAATGCTCAGCAGGAAGTCCGATTCGTTCATAGTACCTAAGAAACCTGTGAAAGCAGATGGAGGGAAGGGGCGGACACTTTATAGCTTCAAGGGAATTAACTGTCATGCAGACAATAGGAGAGCTGATAGACATGATGAATGAATTACTTGGAATACAATTTAATATCCAAAAGGCAGACAGAACAGATAGAAAAGTTCAAAATCTGGCATCATATATTAATGTTGATACGCTAAGGTCAATTCATAAGAAAATGAATAGGCATAAAGCGTATGGTATAGATAAAGTGAAGAAAGAAGATTATGAACGAAATCTGGAAACAAACCTTGAAAATCTTGTAAAAAGGATGAAGAGTGGAAGCTATAAGCCGAACCCTACAAGGAGAGTGTACATTCCCAAGGATGGAAGCAACAAGAAAAGACCGCTAGGGATATCATGTTATGAGGATAAACTGGTGGAAAACGCAATAGCACAGATACTAACCATGATATACGAACCAAAGTTTCATAATGAGAGCTACGGCTTCAGACCAAATCGAAACTGTCATCAGGCAGTGCAGGAGGTCATAGAAGATGTGCAATACAGGAAAACAAACTATGTAGTAGAGGCGGACATAAAAGGATTCTTTGATAATGTAAATCACGAATGGTTGATGAAATTCCTGCAACATGACATTGCAGACAGGAAGTTTCTTGATATAATAGAAAAGTTTCTTAAGTCGGGAATTATGGAAGAGGGGAAGTACCTTGATAGTGAGAAGGGAACGCCGCAGGGAAACGGAGCAAGTCCGGTTCTGGCGAATATATACTTACACTATGTTCTTGATAAATGGTTTAATGTGATAGTAAAGCGAAAATGTCAGGGACAGAGCTATCTGATACGATATTGCGACGATTTTGTATGCTGTTTTCAAAACAAATGGGAAGCAGAAGATTTCTACAAGGAGTTAGGGAAAAGGTTCGAGAAATTCGGCTTAGAACTAGCAATGGAGAAAACAAAGATACTTGAGTTTGGGAGGTTTGCCAGACAAAACAGAGAAATGAGAGGAGAAAGCAAGCCAGAAACCTTTGATTTTCTCGGGTTTACATTTTATTGCGGAATGAATGGCAAGAAAGAATTCTTTCGGTGCAGAGTGAAAACGAGCAAGAAGAAATACAGAAGCAAGATAAAGGCAATGAAAGAATGGATAAAGAACCATAGGACACTGCCGCTTGAAATAATGTTCAAGACAATCAATGCGAAGTTGAGGGGGCACTATCAATACTACGGTGTTACAGATAATATAAAAGAAGTAAAGAATTACCTTTCACAGACAAAGTGGCTGTTATTTAAATGGTTAAATCGCAGGAGCCAGAAGAAGAGTTATAACTATGATACTTTCTTCAATGGTCTGCTTAGAACTTTTCCGTTGCTTGAGCCTACAATAAAGGTTAGTCTGTTTTACAGATAGAAATTAATATAGAGTGAAAAGCCGTATGCGTTAATAGCGCACGTACGGTTTTGGTGTGCCACGAAAGGCACAAAGGTGATGAGGGAAGGTCCTTCGGTGGGGGTTATGCAGGTAGACCCATCAAACAACCTTATGCTGCTGTGGTCAAAAGCCATGGTAGTGAGCAACTAGGGAAAAGGCTGTCAAAACAGTCATGTGAGTTATATGAAGATGAACGAAAGTGAACCACTAGTGAAGTATCGATAGCGTGAGTGCTGTCAAAACCTATCTTTCAGAACTGGATAGGGACAAGAATAGCGGTAACCTGAAAAGCTGGCTATTTGGCAGACGGTATTAAGGTGGCATGAGCATATAACAGGCGCCATTGTGAAACGTGGGAACCTGTATCATAATGAAAATCGAAAAAGCACAAGCCACAGAAAGGTAAGGCTGAAAGTAGAGATGTGTGATACAGGGGAGGAGACACTCGTAGTAGTGATGAAGTTACTGTAATGGTAATGGAGCCAAGGGGTGTCGTCATTCAGCTTGAAACTGACAACAACTGGAAACAGGAGGATTTGATGAAAGAGAGCAAACCATATAACATTTCAAAACAGGCAGTATTAGAAGCCTATAAATTGGTAAAAGCCAATAAAGGAAGCGCTGGAATTGATGGCGTAGACTTTGATAAGTTTGAGGAACACCTTAAAAACAATCTTTACAAAGTATGGAATAGGATGAGTTCGGGAAGCTATTTTCCATCTCCTGTAATGGCGGTAGAAATACCCAAAAAGTCAGGAGGCACAAGGAGATTAGGGATACCTACAATAGCGGATAGAATAGCTCAGATGGTCGTAAAGATGTATGTCGAGCCGAATGTTGAACCGATATTCCATGAAGATTCATATGGATATCGACCTAACAAATCAGCAATTGATGGAGTGGGACAGACACGTAAAAGATGTTGGAAATATGATTATGTCATAGAATTCGATATCCGAGGATTGTTCGATAATATTGACCATGAGTTGCTGATGAAAGTAGTTGAGAAGCATGTTAAAGAAAAGTGGATACGGTTATATATAGTAAGATGGCTAGAAGCACCCTTTGCGTTAAATGATGGAACAGAGATTGAAAGAATGGCTGGAACTCCTCAAGGAGGAGTTATCAGTCCACTACTAGCTAATATGTTTATGCATTATGCATTTGATATTTGGATGGATAGAAGTTTTCCGTATGCTCCGTTCGAACGTTACGCTGATGATGCGGTTATACATTGTAGGACAGAAATCGAAGCTGAGAAGATTTTAAAGGTCTTAGATGAAAGAATGAGAACCTGTAAGCTAGAACTACATCCTCAAAAGACAAAAATTGTATATTGTAAAGATAAAGACAGGAGAAAAGAATACTCAAACGTAGAATTTGACTTTCTAGGGTACACATTTAAGGGATTATTCATTAAAAACAGAACAGGAAAACTGGGAACTAACTTTATTGCATCTGCTAGTAAGAAATCGAACCAATTGTTTCGAGATAAGATAAAAGCATTAAAAATTCACAAGAAAACAGGGTGTAAGATTGATATGATAGCAGAAAATATAAATCCAATTGTAAGAGGATGGATAAATTATTTTGGAAAGTATAATGTACAAGCAATTAAGTATTCTTTAGATTGTGTAGAAAGAAGATTAATAAGATGGGCAATGTGTAAATTTAAAAGGTTTCGTGGACATAGAAGGATGGCTGAAAAATGGTTATCTGAAGTAAGAAAAAGAGAACCTAATTTATTTGCACATTGGAAGTACCGAAATGGGAATGTTGTAATGAGTTGAATGATAAGAGCCGGATGAAGGGAGACTTTCAAGTCCGGTTCTGTGAGAAGCTTGGGGTGAAATTCCCCTTGTTTACTCGACAATAGGGGCTTGGACGCGCAAGCGTCCTTGACCTACTAGAGAAAGATTTTTTATGAGGAGGAAAAGCATTATGAAATGGCTATTTATCAATAAGTATTTAATGACTGTTTATCTAAACGTACTAGTTGTTTATTTAATTGCAGATATGTTCTCTATTTCTTTTGATAGCTATGGCATGGCGAAGATAGAAGGAATTAACAAAAGTGATAAAAAAAAAGAAAAGATTAAGTTACCGGATATAATAAAAATTTTGGTTTTGCTTGCAATTGTTATACCAGTCTTTATTATTGTATTAAGTCATCGGGTTAAGCCAGTTATTTATGTTTTTTCAGTAATAGCTTTGTTAATGGGGGTAGTTGTTTTACCATATGCCATTTGGATTTTTGTTCAGTATGTATTTATCAAACCGTTTGACTATGAACTAACAAGATACCGTGAAAGTTCATTAGGACTTATTGGGATTATTATCCTATTTGTATATGCAATGATGTTACAAGAAGATATAAGCAATTATATAAATAAGCTTATGCTAAATATAGAACCTATATTTTCAGATCTATTATTAATGTTTTTTTTAACCTTTTGGTATTTTTCTTTATTGTTTTTTACTATGTCTTTTTCTGTTTTAATATTACATAAAGTTAAAGTTATGATAAAAATTAAAATTAGACCTAATAATCCTATTAATAATAGTATAAAAAATGAAAAAAACAAAAAAATGTATTATCTTTTAAGTCAAGCCGTTGAGAAGATTGAAATATTGCCAAAAACAAAAATAGTAAAAAAAATCAGTTGTAATATATTGTGGCTCTTGTGTGTTGCGATTGATACAATAATAGCATTTCTGATAACAGTTATTGATATTCTGAAAGAGTTGTTATCAATAATTATTTTAGTACCACAAAAGATAATTTATAATGGGGGAAAAGCACTCTTAAGAGCATTAAGTAAAAATCAAGGTAAAACAATTATTATTATTTCAAGAATTTCCTTGGTTGTATCATTACTATTAGTTTATTTTATTGATAAATATAAAAAAGTATTTAGTGCACCAGGAAGCGAGATATATGAGTTTTTGTGTAGTGTAATCATCATCCCATTTTTGATAACGCAATTAACTGATTTAAAGAATGCACAAATAGTCACAAATAGTTATCAAGGAAATAAATGAAATAAATGAAATAGGAATTTTATCGGTAACGGTATGGTGTTTATTGTAAGATAAAATTTTTATTTATATAAAACAATAGTAAAACTATTATCAGAAGTATTATTCAGATTGCACCTATTTCTTTTAAGAGATATATCCTACCACCAAGTGGGTAATATCAACATATGGCATCATTATTGTACTATCAGGGCATGTGGAAACGATAATTCTGATGACGTATTGTTGTTGTTGAGGGATAAAAATAAATGTAACAATCGATAATTTATGGTTGATTTATACCTCACTTGGATATAATATGTAATTAAAGTGAGGTATTTTTTTATGGGTCAAAAAAATTAAATTTATCTGAAGCAAAAATTGAGAGGATTCTATTGATTGGTAGAGGTAAGGGTAGTAGATATCAATCATGGTTAAAGAACGGAGATTTTTCGTCAAAAGGGCGTAGCAGTAGAGTTAAGAGTACTAAAGTCAACAGAATACATCACACATTTTCGAATCTTGAAACAGATTTTTTATATAAATTATTGTGGGATGTGTCTATTTCAGGCTCGGTGAGGAGTATAAATGATAAGTATGCTACTTATAGACATGGATGGAGAGCGGGGCAAAGACTTTATTGAAGGATATCATACTAAGTTGGTCTCAGAGTTGTCAGATGGGGATATGACAAGAGTTGAAGATATTGCAATGCCTTTGCTATAACTGTGTTAGTAAAAACAAAGTGTTAATTGTACCTGTTACAGGAGTAGCAGAACTGGAAGTTTAACCACATGTATTAAAATATTACAAAGACGATAATTCATTTACTGCTGAAGATACATATCTTTTGTCTGTTTATTATCCTGAGAAGCAAAGCGATTTGTTTTGCACAACAGGCTTTAGTAGTCTATGTATTATGCCAAATGGAGATGTTTATCCATGCCATATGTATGCTACAAATCGTGATTATTGTTTAGAAAATATTTTAAAGAAATTTGACTTTTCTTATATTAAAAATCGACTTAATACACTGCCATTAGGTAACAAGTTAACAAGAGAAGATTCCAGTATATGTTGGGCAAGAAAAATATGTCATTTATGCCCTGCTAAAACTATTATATCTAAAAAACTGAAAATGATATAATTAATGAATCCGCATGTAATTCTCGAAGAAAGATGATTGAAAACAAATTATTAAAGATAATCTACAATTAGTGTAGATTAGATAGTTATTATCAATAGAATAATTGAAACTTGGAAAATTATGATGCATTAGAAGTAATTCATACTTTACAGTTGTATAAACCTCTTCATTTTACTTGGTATTTTTTAATGAGAGTCATATTATCGATGTAATAATTTATCAGTGGCATGAAATAGATGATCTAACAATTTTTACTTAAATTGCTTAAATGATGTTGGAAAACAGTATAAAAGTCTGTCTTTAGACGATTAATATAACTAGGACGTGATCAACAAGTTCATAATATGTTCTTTAACATATGTATACTCTATTAGAAATACATTGAAAACAATTAATAAAAACATTACATGACACGCATATAATTTAATGGTTACAACCTTATGAAATATAAGTTTTCATTGAATTGATCAACTGACTAAGAGTTATGTGTATCAGAATCGCTTTTAACTTTTGTGTAAATATGTAGTTTAATTAGCATAGCTACGTTTGACTTTATATTACCAGGGGGAATCATGAAGTACATAATTAAGTCTATTAAAAAGTATAAGATATATGCATTATTTGTCAGCTTGATTTGTCTGTTGTCTCCCTTTGCTACAGTTTTTACATCTAATGCAATGGGGGAGCTTACAGCGCATTTTGCTGAATCAGGGCTGAATAATTTTAGCAATCTAATAGTCGTTACTATCGCTCTCTATTTATTGGAGGTGTTTTTAGAATATTTGTTTTTAATGGGCTGCGGAAAAATGAAGGCCTATACATATTCTGCTATTCAAAAAAAATCCTATGAAAAGCTTGCGAATTTACCAATCGATAATCCTATAATGTCTAGTACAGGCGATATTTATAACCGAATATCAAATGATACTACAGAGCTTGTGGAATTTTTGTCTGAAGCCGCTCCTACTATACTGCAGCAAAGCTTTCAACTCATAATTACTTTATCTTATCTCTTTTTGCTGGATAAGAGAGTTACCGCAGTATATTTTATTGTAGTCTTAATTTCTGTTACGTTACAGTCAATCATCAGTAGAGTAATGAAAAAAGCGGGAGCAAAGGTAAAACGCTGCGAAGTAGATATGAATACACGGATTAATGACGTGCTTAGAAATAGAATAGTAGTAAAGAGCTACAATGCTGATGATTTTTTACAAAATCTATGCGAAGAAAGAGGCATAGAATATGCAAAAGCAAAAATAAACTTTAGCTTATTGTCAATGCCACTAAAAATTGTGGGTATTTTATGCGGAATGATTCCTATCTTAAGTGTATGCATTTACGGTCTATATTTCATTCCAAAGGGGCTGATGGAGATCATCGCCTTTATGTCTATTTTCTATCTTTGTCAAAAAGTCGTTCCAAAGCAGCTACATTATGTGGATTTGTTGATAGAAGCCGTTAAAATTAAACCTTCTGCAGACAGAATAGCTGAATTGTGGCAGGAAAGAAATAAAAATGAACAAGGACCAGAACAAACTAAATTAATTGATGGAAGCAGCATAAAACTAACGGAAGTCAGCTATCGTTATTTTGGAGAAGCTCAGTGGGCTTTAAGAGATATTTCTTTTGAAATTGAGCCGGGAAAAAAAGTAGCTTTCATTGGAGAGAATGGTTGTGGAAAATCCACGGTTTTAAAACTAATCGCGGGACTGCTTTCTCCACAGGAGGGGTCTATAGAAAGAGTAGAAGCTGTCATAACTGCTCAGTTTCCTTATCTTTTTTTAGATACTATAAGGAATAATATTTTATACGGGAAGGCTCATTCATCAAAAGAAGCTATAGAAGACAATTTTTCAAGTGCTTGCGAGTATGCGGAGATATCAACTTTTACTGACATATTAGACTGTGGCTTGGATACTGAGCTTATAGAAAATGGGGGAAACTTAAGCGGCGGGCAAAGGCAACGCATTGCTGTAGCACGGACACTTTACAGCAAATCCAACATTCTACTCTTTGACGAATCCATGTCTGCATTAGATGCGGATACATCTAAAAAGCTGATAAAAAATATTTTATTGAATACACCAAAAACGACAATAATTATGGTATTGCACCAGATGGAATTGTTGCAGTTTTTTGATGAAATTTTTATGTTCGACAAGGGGCGGCTTGTCTTTAATGGTACCTATGAAGCCTTAAAAAAAAGCGGGCTATATTCAACTACAAATATGGAAGAGGAGGAAGCTTTATGAAAAAAGATTCTCCATTTGCATTATATGGCAGGCTGGTAAAAGAAAGTAAAAATCAAATCCCTTTGTTTGTTTTGTGTACATTAATAAGTGGGTCAGCCTTTTTCTTAATATTTTCATCTGTAGGAGTTTTGCTAACCCAAGTTGTTTCCATGGCTACAAATGAGGCAGGAACTGAAAGCATGAAGAAAGTTGTGGTTTATTTGTTAGCTATCGTGGCATTTGCCCTTTTTTCTGGTTTTTCATTGGCTGGCTTTATTTACATTGAGCAGAAAGTGCAGTCAAAGTTGCGGGCTAAAATGATAAACTCCTATTTGCACACGACTGAACACACGGCTGAAATTTATCCAGCTGCAGAAATATTAAACCGCATTAATTATGATCTGCCTGAAACGGTGAAATTAATAGGATATACGATAAGTGGCTGGATTTTTCAACCTATGATTTCAGGTTTATTTTCTATCATATTACTAGTTTATGTCAATTGGTCGGTCGCTATCTTGTGTATTTTATGTACAGCAATAAATATGCTCATCATGCAATTTGCAGCAGGCCGCCTTCAACGCCTGAATGCTGACATTACAGAAAGAAAGAGCGATGTTATACGATTTATGCAAGAATGCCTGGCTGGAGCAACAGAACTGCGAACTTTTAAGCTATTTTCTTTCCTTAATCAAAAGCTGGACATAAAGCTTTCAGGGGTTTCAAATGCTATAATGAGGTTTAAACACTATGATTCATTGCGTTGGGCGTGCATGGTATTTTTTGCAGATGGCTTTACAATAATTGCCTTGCTTGTGTTGGGTGCATTACTAGATTCCAACGGCTACATCCATTTTGCAGATATACTGTTGGCGTTGCCCCTATCTGACCAAATTGGTCAGATGATGACAGCTTTCAGTTATTTTCCAGCATTAATTAAACAGGGAAGTCCAAATATGCAGAGAGTCTTTAGCATTATCGACCTGCCTCAGGAGGAAACTGGCAAAAAAAGCGACATAGTACAAACATTCCAATCTATTTCCTTTCAAAACATCTCATTTTCTTATGGAAAACAGCAAATTTTAAACAAATTATCTTTTGAGATAAAGGCAGGAGAGAGAGTAGCTTTTATAGGAGAGAGCGGTAGCGGAAAGTCAACTATCATAAAACTGGTTTTGGGTTTATATATGCCGAACAGTGGTGTAATTGCACTAGGGGATCAGACTTTGGAAGGTAGTTCTCTGTCTGAATGGCGTAAAAATTTTGCATATATGCCACAAGAAACTTCTATGTTCCATTTGACTATCGAGGAAAATATTTCACTCAGCACAGATGCTGATACTGAAGAAGTTAACATTGCTGCAAGAAAAGCAAATGCCGAGCAATTTATTTTGCAAAGTTCAGGCGGATACAAGACCTTCATTGGAGAAAATAATGCAGGATTTTCAGGAGGGCAGATCCAAAGAATTGCTCTTGCTCGTTGTCTGTTTCGGTATGCACCAATTATTTTGTTGGATGAGCCAACCTCCTCTCTTGACTTGGAATCAGAGAATTTGATAAAAGAAGCAATTGAGCAGCTTACTAGAGATAAAACCATCATAGTGGTTACCCATCGCCTGAATTTAATAGAAAATTTTGATAAGGTGTATGTAGTAGATAATGGTTGTATTATCGAAAGCGGAAGCCACGAAGAGCTAAAGAAAAAAGGTGGTAGGTATTCTGAATTGTGGAATTTACAATCTGAGGATAATTTTAAACAGGAAGTATCAAATTAGATTTGTATTTATTTGGATATATCTTTGAATCTGTTTATCATAGATTGTTAGCAGAGGAGAATAGTATCTTTTATGGATATTTGAGTCCTATTAATTCAAAATATAATGAAAAAAAGGCAGAAAAACTAGTAGCATTCATGAAAATATTGTCTGTAGCTAATATACTTCTACATGAATTAGGACATATATATAATGGTCAGTATGATTATTTATTAGAAAATGGATATCTTGAGAAAAGCCGCAGTAAGTTAGATTTAATTAATGATTATGATAATAATTTTGATAATTATAAGCTTAAAGTTTACCAGGCGTGCGAATGGAATGCAGATGACTTTGCAACAACTCAAATGGTATCATATTATATTAGTGATGATATTATAAATAATGTTAATGATAAAATGCAATATAAATTAATACCAGATTTAGATCATATGTTAATAGCAGTTGTTACAGCAACATATATAAATTTTTGTATTCTAGGAATCGGGAAAGAAAATGATATTAAAGATGTAAAAAAAAGTAAGCATTTACCTTTAAGGTATCGTTCATATAAAAATGTTGAAAATATAATGCAAGCAGAGAATTGTATAAATAAAAATATGAATAGAAGCTTTAAGTTTGATCAAGCACTAACAAAAGATTATTTGCATAATTTAGAATATACATATAATTCATTTCAAAATGCATAGATGTATTAGAACGTTCATATGCTGCTAACCTGGTACAAATTGGAGAAAATGTTCGTGAAGACCAGCATTTATTTGCATTAAAATATCACATAGATATACTTGCCTATGAACCGCTTGAGTAACGAAACTGTTTTTTGAATTTCGAGGGCTTGATTTTCAGCATAAACTAATAGCACCCCTAACTCCTGTTCTGTGAGCATATGCTGACTGAATCGTGCTTTTAGAACAAGGTTATATAAATCCTTTGGTATCTTGGATTTAGCGGTTCTGTTAGGCTTTGCATATGCATATAGATTTACAATGTAATCATAAACTTCGATTGCTGCTTTGTTACTATCTTTTTGAGAAAACTGTTTTTTGCGCAAGGCAATTTGCAGTTTTCTGCTACCTACAAGAGCTGTTATGAGTAAACCAAACATTTCTAAAATTGGCAATATACGAATTATAGTATTCATTAAATAACTATTATTTGAACTTTGCATTTTACCAGAGCTTGATTTGATGTCTTCAACATCGGGTAGCTCCTCAGTTTGAGGAGGTTCATGGATATTCAATTTATCATTAATTACTTCATCGTCCAAAGGACTGATGGCAGGAGAAGTTTCAAACTCAGCAGCTTCATGGTCAATTATTCCTCTATTAGCACCTGGTGTTGCCTCCACAGGAATCCAGCCAACTGTGCTGAGATAAATTTCAACCCATGCATGTGAACGGGAATCTGGGATACTTGCCCATTCATTATGTTCTTTAAAATCATCAGGAGATACTGCATAACCTTCAACATAGCGAGCGGGAACTCCTGCAGACCTCAGTAATGCCACAGTGGCAGAGGCAAAATGTACACAATATCCTTTGTGATTTTCAAATAGAAAATACTCTACAAAATCTCGCCCTTCCGGAGTTATGCCCGGCGAAAGAGTATATGAATTTTCGCTTTGTACTTGAGCAATGATTGCATTTGCAAACCCGTTGGGTGTGAGGTAATTTTCAATATTCAAATTATGTTCATTGAGGTATTGACTAAGCCTTTCTTCCAGTGTTTCTGGTAGTTGAGTATAGTGGGAATAGACAAAGTTTTTATACCCCATTGCTGCATGGACAAGTGATGTCTGCTCTGTGACGAGGGCGTTCATCATGGAATCTGACAATTTCCATGCAACTATTTGCAGGGTGATTGCATTCATACTGTATTCATTTGTGCCGAACAGTGTGTTGCCAGATCTCAAGAACCCGTCATTAATAAAATCTATGCCAGGCAACTCTTCAGGCTTTGACAACAATCCATAAGGAGCATAAACACGCAATGAATTTATTTTCGCATTTTGAATTGTCAGAGCATATGTCTTTGTAGGTCTTCCAAGAAGGTTATTAAAGAGCGAAGAAAAATTTTGAACTTTCCACTCATTTAATATTGAATCAAGTTTTTCATATTCTTTCTCAGGCAAGGAATCCCAGCTTTGACCAGTGTATATGCTGCCTACAAATCCCTTAAGATAATCCCCTTCAGGACTAGAAGATTTTACACGCAAAACAGTCTTTCCTGTAAATGTAATGTTTCCCACTAGCTGAAGATTGACACGGTCAGTATATCCTAAAATGCTTTGGATGGGAATCTGAATCGGTGATGGAACCTTTGGAACATTGAGTAAGCTTATGCGCATATCTTTCACAAAGTCGGAGCGCTTAAAGCTATTCATTGGAAAGAGTACGGTTACAAGCATGAGGCAAGTAACCAAAATAGGAAGAAAGATTAGTGATTGCGGATTTGCTGCAGTTTTTCCACCACTGTAAAATACACCTTTCTTTTTATTAAATTTACTTTTACTTTGCAAGAATGAAGAGTTCAAAATTAAAAATGCCCAAAATATATACAATGTCCCCACTGCGGCATAATGGGGCATAATGCTGAATACCACGGACACGCCTAAAAAAGGTGCAGTAAACACAAAGCACAAGATTGTATTTTTTCTCTGAATAAGTATCCACGCCATAAAAAGTGTAAAAAAGAATAAAGTAAAAACCGCAAACATAGTGATAGAAGCTGTTATTTCGTTTGTGCCAGCAGGAGCGGTTGGAAAAGTGAAAAGACTATATTGCGTTTTTTGGGCGTATGCTGAAACGACAGAATTATAGGTAATGAAAAACCCCTGAGTCAAATAATTGATTAATACGTCTATTAAGCTTCGTTTTAGAAAAAGAACATAAACAGCTGCTGCTGCCAGTGATAGAACCAGTAACAAAATACGGTTGGGTTTGATTAAAAATAAGATTGTAAACACAGCACAAAACACAACTGCATAGAATATAAACACCTGCAACATGAGAGGAAGAGAAAATGTAGTATAAAAACACCCATATACACCAGAAACTCCTAGGATTAAAAACAAAAAATAAAAAAGTGATTGCATTACTAAAGAGGTTTTAGATTCAATTAGGCTGGGATTGTCCAGGTGAAGTCCATGGTCTGACTTTGGAATTTGACGTTTCATATAAGTCTCCTACACAGAAAGTGCTAAATCACGAGATTGCTCATGTTATCTTTTATATTTTTTAGATCTATCATTGTCACGTCTGTACGAGAGCTTGGTTCGTCCGTTACCAGTAGGATGTTAATTCGGCTTCCTGCTAATCGCTTATGAATCAGGTCAATGGAATTTGATGTAATTTCAGAGCATAGATACAAAACAACCGAATATGGCTTGTGACCATAACCATTACTGCAATTTTTTAATACCCAAGATTGCTTTTGAAACCTGCTATTGGTCATTATGGCTTCAAAGACCAATCCCAAGTCATTGTTCTGTGAGATGTCATCGAGCACTAAGCGTTCATGCAGGCTGTCATACCACTCCATTTCATAAGTAATCTTATTTTTTATAAGAAAATTGGAGATAGAATAGACTGCATCAAGCAACCCGCTTATTTCCTCGTCGCTATTACCATTTAAATCAAAAAGCAGCAATACATCATTAGAAATGGAATCCCCAAAATCCTTCACCATTATCTGGTCATATTTATCGGAAAGTTTCCAGTGTATTTTTGCGAGCCGATCTCCTTCCTTATACTCACGGACATCCATTATTTCAGAAGGATCGTTTCCTTTCATGGTTTGTGAAGTTATATTGTTTTGAATATCCTGGAGGATTGCCGAATTGATAGCCATCAGAGGATAAACGGATGGAAGAACTGCAACTAAATAGCTCGAATCAACTTTTTTGCGAAATGAGAATAATCCGAGAGCATCATATATTCGCAGCTCTGCAATACTGCATCTCAGCATACCGCAATATTTCGAAGAGATTACCTCTTCGACAGTCTGTCCGGAATGTCTTACAGTTATAAAAAACGTCCTGACTTGTTCCTGCTGCAGCAATTCATTTCGTGTGGTTAGTTTTATCTTGACCATGCATATTGCAAATAAGTATTTGCTATATATCTTCAATCGTATTGGAAGTGACTTATTCTTTTGTATGGAGGCGTTCAATACTATTAGTTCAGCTGTTACTCCGCTCATTGTAAGAACCGTAATAAGCAAAGAAACCAGCGGTAGCATAACTAAAAATGCAAGAATCCAAAATGAAATGTAATCCACTATAAATATATGAAAGACTACGGCAGCTAACAACAGCACGCCATATTCCAACCTTTTTATTATCATAGCACAGCTCTCTTTCGTGAGATGTCTGGTGGTAGGATGGTCTGCATAATTCTGGTCAATATGCTGTGGGCAGTTGCATTTCCAAGACTTACCTGGGTGTTAAGTATTATGCGGTGCTCAAAAACATCATAAAACACATGTTGTACATCTGATGGTATTACATAATCCCTTCCTGAAAGCCACGCGACAGACTTACTCATTCGTACTAGTGCAATGGAACCTCGTGGACTAACACCGAGGCGGATTAATTGATGCTCTCTCGTAGCTGTGGCAAGGCGAGCAATATAGATATATACATCATCATCTATATGAACGTTTTCCACCTGCTCTTGCATTTGTATAATTTCCATTGTGCTCGTGGATTGTTTGAGTGATTTCAGTAATTCTCTTGCTTGCTTGTTCTTTAAAATTTTTATTTCATCATGAAATTCTGGGTAGCCCATGGAAAGCTTAACTATAAAACGATCCATTTGAGATTCGGGCAGCAATTGTGTGCCAGTTGACCCTGTGGGGTTCTGGGTAGCAATAACAGTAAAAGGGTTAGGTAGTTCGCGAGTTACTCCATCTACTGTAACTGAGCCTTCTTCCATAGCTTCCAACAAAGCGCTCTGTGTTTTAGAGCTTGCTCTGTTAATCTCGTCTACAAGCAATAAATTACATAAGACTGCTCCAGGTTGATATATCAGTTTTTCCTTGTCTTTACTATAAACAGAAAAACCAACCACATCTGCCGGCATGATTTCCGGTGTAAATTGGATTCGCTTATAATCCAGTCCCATTGTTTTTGAGAAAGCAAGAGCAAGTGTTGTTTTACCAACGCCTGGCGCATCTTCTAACAAAATGTGACCTTTCGCAAGGATGGACATAAGTACTTTTTCAATGACTTCATCCTTTCCAATAATTGTTTTATTAATTTCATTTATAATCATCAATGCTTTTGGTTGGACAGAAATATGTTCATGTTTTGACAAATAAACCGACCTTCCTTTCTTATACCATTTTGATTTAAAATATGTTATCATACTTGATTTGCAATGTATTATTGTAGAAGCAACAATTTGAATTTTGGGGGTTAAGTTAGTCTATGAATGAAGTCTCTGTTAATTAACATTCTACCACTTTTTGCCTAAAATCTAAAGTATATTTTTTATTTTGCTAGATAAATTTAATTACCTAAAACGACACAATAAGTTAACGATACTAAAATGTATCTGATTTTTCATTTGCTGATTTTAATTACAAGCTTGACTGTGCTTATCTTGCTGCGAATCTATAGATAAAGAAGGAAATCTGGCAGCCCGATGGGGAGGAGAAGAATTTATTGTATTATTCTCTAATACATCAATTGAAAAATGCCAATTTATTGTTAATGAAATACGAAAAAAAATTGAAAAAAATAAAGTGATGTTTGAAAATTATTTAATAAATGTTACAGCCAGTTTTGGATTAACAGAGGTTAAAGTAAATACTGATAAAGACTTCTTGATTGGTTTCAAAAAAGCTGATGAAGCACTTTATTTGGCTAAACAAAATGGAAGAAATAGGATTGAATGGTTATCATAAATACCTGCAGACAAATACAAATTTTAGCTTATATAAATGTAATTTGGATATTCGACAAAACTCGGATGTTAACTTTAGAAAAGAACTAGTCCTTATGTATTTAAGAAATCTAAGATTATCAAATAATTTAAAAACAAATATTTACAAACGGATGATACTTCGTCAGAACTGACTATATATGACGGATCGAATGGATAGCCTCCGCCTTTTTTTATATTTAATAAATTTGACATCGAAAAATATGAGAAATTATGATACAATTAGCAAAGCAATATTATAAAAATATCCAAATGCACGGATTTATATTTACTATGTGGATATGATATGAATGAATTTAGTAAATATATAGTTTTTAAGGAAGTGCAGGAGAAAAGTATGAAGAACAGAACCTATATTTCAATTGATTTAAAATCATTTTATGCTTCGGTAGAGTGTATGGAGCGAGGACTTGACCCACTGACCACTAACCTTGTTGTTGCTGATGCAAGTCGCACTGAAAAAACCATATGTCTGGCTGTTTCTCCCCCACTTAAAGCATATGGTATTTCAGGTAGAGCTAGACTATTTGAGGTTGTGCAAAAGGTTAAGGAAGCAAATGCAAAAAGGCTACTCAAAGTACCTGGGCGAATTCTTTCTGGTGTTTCCTTCAGTGATACTGAATTGAAATGCTCACCAAATATGTCAATAGACTATATTATTGCATCACCTAGAATGGCACATTATATAGAGTATAGCACCAGGATTTACAATATTTACTTGAGGTACATTGCACCTGAAGATATTCACGTCTACTCCATAGACGAGGTATTCATGGATGTTACCAATTATCTGAAAACTTACAACCTTTCAGCTCGTGAAATTGCTACGAAAATGATCCTTGATGTTCTTAAAACGACAGGTATTACGGCGTCAGCTGGAATTGGAACAAACTTGTACCTAAGCAAAATTGCTATGGATATTCAGGCAAAGCGTATACCGGCGGACCAAAATGGTGTAAGGATTGCTGAATTGGACGAGATGAGCTACCGTCGCTTGTTATGGTCACATAGGCCTATAACAGACTTTTGGCGCATTGGCAAAGGATATGCAAAGAAACTTGAGGGACAAAGTCTATATACCATGGGAGATATAGCAAGATGTTCTATCGGTAAACCCACAGATTACTACAATGAGGATTTGTTATATAAGCTGTTTGGCATCAATGCTGAGCTGTTGATAGACCATGCATGGGGGTGGGAGCCGTGTACAATTTCTGATGTTAAATCGTACAAACCAAGTACAAACAGTATTGGATCGGGACAGGTGCTCCACTGTGCCTATACCTTTGATAGCGCGAAATTGATTGTGCTAGAAATGACCGATTTGCTAGTGCTTGATTTGGTGGATAAAAGGCTTGTAACCGACCAACTTGTTTTGACAGTCGGATATGATATTGAAAATCTGACAAACCCAGAGATAAAGAAATTATATAGTGGGTCAATTATAACAGACCATTATGGTCGCTCTGTTCCAAAGTCTGCCCATGGTACAGTTAATCTTGGCAGACGAACCTCCTCCGCAAAGCTGATTATGAATGCCGTCACAGAGTTGTTTGAGCGCATTGTTGATAAAAATCTTCTGATTAGGAGAGTTAACATTTCAGCAAATCATGTTGTAGATGAGTCAACCATTCAAGAGAAAGACGACTTTGAACAGCTTAATCTCTTTACAGATTACGTTGCAGTGCAGACAAAAAAAGAGGAAGAAGAAGCTGAACTTGAACGGGAAAAAAAGATGCAGAAAGCAATGCTGGAGATAAAAAAGAAATATGGAAAGAATGCTATCCTAAAGGGTATGAATCTTGAGGAAGGTGCTACAACATTAGACCGAAACAAGCAGATTGGAGGTCATAAAGCATGACGAGAAAATATGAAGATATTCTTCATCTACCACATCATGTATCTGCGACACGTCCACATATGGCAGCTGTTGACCGGGCAGCTCAGTTTTCACCTTTCGCAGCTCTAACCGGTCATGGTTTTGCTATCAAAGAAACCGCAAGACTGACTGATGAAAGGGTAGAATTGGATGAATATATAAAAGAAGATTTGAGTCACAGGCTGCAAATTGTAGCAGAACGTATTAAAGAGAAACCCGAGATATCAATAACATATTTTAAACCAGATGTGAAGAAGAAAGGCGGAGCATATGTTACTGCCATAAGTACGGTTAAAAATATAGACAAATATGAACGAGTTGTTGTTATGAATGATAGTACATTAATTCCCATTGATGAGATAATAAACATAGATGGAGAGATATTTGAAACTATTTATTTTATAGAATAATCAAAATTTATATTAAAATATATCATGATATATTTTAATATGGTATAATAAGGTACAAGCTTTAAGCTAAACCTATCGAGAGCTTACAGACACAATAAAGGGACATAACTGCAGATGCTCTGATCGCTTATGGTTTCAGTTGTAAGGCACTGCCAGCTTGAGGAAAATTATGTAAATAATACTTAATGGATTATAATTTAAATACTTTAGGAGAATGTAGTTATGAAAGTTGTTGCTGTAAATGGAAGCCCAAGGAAAAAAGGAAATACTGCCGTGTTACTTCAAAATGTGCTTCGCGGAGCCGAAGCAAACGGAGCTGAAACGAATTTTATTAATCTTTATGAACTTAATTTCACAGGATGCATTAGTTGCTTTTCCTGTAAAAGAAAGGACAGCCGCTGTAACGGGCTTTGCGCTGTCAGGGATGACTTGACAGAAGTGCTTGAAGATATACTGTCATGTGACTTTCTCATATTGGGTTCACCCATATACTTTGGAGATGTTACCGGAGAGATGAGGTCATTTTTGGAGCGCCTGATTTTCCCAAATCATTCTTATAATACGGGAAAAAGATCAATCTTTCAGGGAAGAATTACGTCCTGCTTCATCTATACAATGAATGTTACAGAAGAACAAGCACGACAGATGAACTATGAAGATGTTTTCCAAAAGAATAAAAACCTCCTGAATGTATTTCATGGAGAGCCTGAAATTCTGATATCTTATGATACTTATCAGTTTAATAATTATTCCTTGTATGAGGCTTCAAAGTTTGATGAAGGGCATAAAGCAGAGATAAAGATGAAACAATTCCCGGTTGACTGTCAGAAAGCTTTTGAGATGGGTACACACCTTGTAAAACGTTCCTTGGGAAATTATTAATATAATCTACATACAAATCAAAATTATACTAAGGTTAGGTAGCTCAATTCCCCATGATTAAAAAACTTGGAACATATAAAATGTATAAAACAAACGAAATTGATGGTAACAAGTGTACGCCCCTTATTGACTTATCAAAAGAACGGTTGAGTGATTTGTTATCTAAGCTGACTTAAAATATCTTTAGTTTTATATAAATACACCCCTATATTACTTAACTCTGTTTCCCCTCTTTCATATATTTGAGATACCGCATCAGAAACCATAATAATGCGGAAATCTCTTTCGCTCGCCTCATAAATAGAAGTTCTGGGACAATTCGGAAAATTACAACCGGTAAACACCAAGGTATCTATATTCATTTGATGTAAAAACGATTCTAAATTCGTTTGATAGAAAGCGCCCCATCTAGGTTTATACATTATCCATTCATCAAAGTTGATGCGCTGAAATACACCCTTATATAATTCTTCATAATTTAACTTTTTATAGTTAGTTGGTCGGATTTCCTTTACCAATTCGGATCCATTACTTCCAGGTGTAACGATTTGAGCCCCACTTTTTATTAAATTTCTTCTGCACAAATCTGAATTGGATCCATTTATTTCATATAATCGAACAACATGCAATATAGGGTATCGTATACTCCTATAACATTTCAGCAATTGGGTAATGTTTGGAATTACTTCTTCAGTGCCTTCTACTGCAAAGGGTGAACTAGACTGTACAAAATCATTCTGCATATCAATCGTTATTAATATTGAGTGTTCTAAATCTGGTTTAGTATATAAATCCACAAAAACCACCTCCAATAAATAAAAATCATTAAATTATATTATAGTAAACATCACGGGGTCTAGCATCGTATAAATGTTGAACTTACCTCAATACGCAGGCGTGAATGCCCTGTCCATCTATCATCGCCTCGAAGACTTTCGCGGTACGGCCAAAGAAACAAGGAATTTCTCTTTCATTAGTTTTCACTTCATTGAATAGTCTGCAAAAGAAATTTACCGGCATTTTATTACCTTTGATTAATATTGTAAGCAATACAATTTTAACATTGATTACATACAAAATCAATTATATAATATCGTATCAACCTGTATGTGAGCACTGCCCTTATGCTCACTTATTTATATTGTTCTTGTATATCTTAGAGATGATTTGTAATGCAGATTGGGTGATTGATTTAGGCCCAGGAGCTGGTGAGCATGGAGGCAAAATCATATTTGAAGGAACTCTACAAGAACTACTTAATTGTAAACAGTCCATTATAGGTATCTATCTAAAGCGGTATTTAAGTAGTTAAAAATAAGTATTTAGGTTCTGATGAGTTCGAATATTTGATTACAGACAACTATAACCCATCTATGTAAACGCCTAAAGGTTTAATTACAAAAATTATTCCTAATCGAGTAAAATAAGCAATTTTTAAGATACGGTTCGATGTAAAAAACAATTGTAATTGACAACAAAACTATAGTTTGATAAAATAGTTTCGGAGGAAACTATTCTGATAGAGGATAATTTGACGGAGGGCATCGGTAGATATTGTATATTCAGAAAAACCAAGTTGAGAAAGATAAACAATGTTCTTCACTGTATTTAACAGAGAAGGCAGAGTGTAACTAAATTTTGAAAGGAGTTGATTTGATGGAAACAATGCAGGCAATTGCTGTCAGAAAAAGTTGCCGTGATTATTCAAATCAGGAAGTTGAAGAAGCAAAATTAAAGCAAGTTCTTCAAGCTGTCAATTACGCTCCGGGAACCAGTGCGTTTCATGTGACGGTTATACGTAACCGGGAGATTTTGCAGTTGATTGATGATGACACCTTGGAAACAATGAAAAACGGTAATGATTTTACAAAGAAAATGGCTGCTCAACCCGGCTATAGACCACTCTACAATGCACCTATACTTATTGTTTTTTCCATACCTGATCCTATGATCGAGGCCAGTGCAGCCAGTGCTATTACAACAATGACCATAGCTGCGACAGATCTGGGACTCGGTTCTTGCTTTATCAGATCACCAATTCGCTCTTTAGCGTCTGATAAACAGCTCAGTACTTGTTTGAACTTGCCGGAAGGCTACTCCGCTTCTGTTGGCATGTTGCTCGGCTACTGCGCTAGCGAGAAATTCAGACAACAGCGCTTGGTGCCTACAATAAGTTACCTTGACTAAACCTACTTACAGCTTAATGCTCATTTTTTCTCATATCAGGATTAATTTATGGAATTGTTCATTATTTTGGAAAGGTAGTTGGAGGCAAAATGTCAGTTGCGTAAAAACGCAAAATCAAAGAATTCTTAATCGAAAAAGTTTATAAAACATATTTATATTGATATGTTTTTAAACAATTTTGAATAATGATTCAATTGTAATATTATTTTACGCATTCTGACGTTTTGATTGCCATTAAATAAAAGCTATATTGCTTACAAAAGAAAGGAATAAACTATGATACGTAAAAATAAAATAATCATTGTTTTTATGTATTTAATTATTTTAATATTAACTGCAGCCGGAACACCGAGCTTTAGGTGGAGACTCTATCCTACCTGAAGTTGAAACGATACCTCTGCTTATGGAAATGGGGATACAATAATTTGACATAACAAATTTACCGAAAATTTATATAATTTAGTTTCCAAAGATACTTGACTGCTTTTTCTTACTTTTTTTTTCAATATACATATTTTCATCTGCCAACTTAAGTAATAATTCTAAATTTAAATTTTTAAAACTGTCGGAGCATGCTGCACCGGCACTAATTTCAATCTTTAACTTTTCGTTCATATTTGTCTTTCTTATCTCATTGCGTATCCTCTTAATGATTTTTTTTGCACCGCTTATATCGGTATTAGGAAGTATTATTATATATTCATCTCCGCCGTAGTGTATTGGAATGTCATTTCTTCTTACTGAATTTTTTATAGCGTTCCCAACTGCCCTTATGGCTCTGTCACCTTCTATATGTCCATATAAGTCGTTTCGTCCTTTTAAATTATCGATATCAACTAAAACAATAGAACATAACATACTATCCGGGATATTCATAATCCCACTTTTCATGCGTTCCCAATAATTTCTGTTATACAGACCGGTGAAAAAATCTTCATATACTGGATGAGAGCTTGTACTCTCAATTATTACAGAACAAAATAATTTATTTTTAATGTAAAATCTTTCTGTAGTTAAAATATACTCTCCGATTTTTATCTGGATAAAATAATTCACTTTAATAAAGGATTTAATATTAAAAGTTTTAAAAAGTTTTTTTATTACTTTTTTATTTTTCAGGCTACTGTAATAAAGTACACCCTTTATATCTGTCACCATAAAAATTGTTTTAAATAATTTTCTCTCCAACTCAGCCATACATTGACCTCCTGATTATAATGTATTAAGCTTTCGGATTCAGAATTAAGTTTTCAATGCCTGAAAGCCATCTGAATTTTCTCTCTCTGTTGTTTAATTGTTTTATTTTTATCAATTACTTTAATTCATATTTAATATACTTCTTATTTTTTCGATATAAATCTGTCCTGAACGTACCCCGTAAAGAATCATACTGAGATAAACATCTGAAGTACCTAGTCTTTCAGCTAAATCCTTCTGAGACATATTTAAATCGGCTAATTTGTTTTTTACCTTTAATCCGAAAGGAGTGAGCCTTCTTTTTTTCATCTGTTCATTCTCCTTTAAAAAATATATTCTCGCTTTAAATATTTGTGGTACAATATCTACAGTATAATGATTAAGAATTAATCATAACAATATAATATATCTGATTTCAGATAATGTCAATATATTGATTTTAATTTATCTCTTTTATCAGATATAACTGGAGGTTATATTTTGGATACTATTGGCAAAAGAATTCGATATGCACGTAAAATTAACAAATTGTCATTGACGGATGTAAAAAATAAGACAGGGCTTTCCACCGGAAATTTAAGTGAACTTGAAAATGACAAATTTGCCCCTTCAAGTAACGCCTTGATAGCATTCAGACAGTTGTTTGCTGTTTCCATTGACTGGCTTCTTACAGGAGAGTCGCCTATGATGTTGATGAGAAGCGAAGATGTCAAGGAAATTCATGAGCTTTATTTGAATGAAGAAGAAAGAAATCTTATAATGGCTTATCGGAGGTTAAGTAAAGATAAGAAGAGAGATATACAAGGATTTATACATGTGGTTGCAGAAGAAAGAATTTATGATGATGAACACAGCAACAAATAATTATTGTATTAATGATTAAATTTTAATCATAATATTTATCATGGATGACTTAAAACCTCTGATATACTAATTAAGAGGAGTAAAAAATATTAATCTCACATATAGGCTTCTGAGAAACTCCATTTGCTAGGCACAGAAAACCTTAGAAGACAATAAGGAATGATATTCAAAAGTTGGGAAAAATTTCGAATATATTATCTTAAATCAAAAAGAGCTATAAAAAGGATAGGGCTGCAGGTATTATTAATGAATCTAGAAGGAGGATGAATATGCAACAAACAGAGATTGATTATTTGAAAGACTATTTGTCTAATCTCCCGTTTATGTCCGATGATTCAGTTAAAGAAGAGTTATTAGCAACGGGTCAAATTGAGTGTCACAAAAAGGGAGAAATCATTATCTTAGCCGGAGAAGGTGAATATAAACCCCGTATTTTATTATTTGGTCTTATTCGTGTATTTTTTCTAAACAAGGATGGGGTTGAAGTAACCAATTTTTTCATTTATGAGAAGACTTATTACGGTTCTGACTTTTTAACTATGAAAAAAGCGAGTGTGTGCAGTTTTGAGGCGCTGGAAGACTGCATATCGTTAGTGCTTGATAAACAAGTGTTGAAGGATGCTTTACAAAAAGATATACGCCTTCTTTTAGACTATACCGGGATTCTTGAAAAGTCTTTAAACGCTAGAATACTTAGAGAAAATGCATTAATTACAAAAAGTGCTACAGAGCGCTACTTGAGTTTGAAAAAAGAATATCCCCAAATAGAAAAGCGAGTGAGTCAAACACATATTGCATCATACCTGGGAATTTCCCCGGTATCACTAAGCCGTATACGACGTGTTATCAGAGAAGAAGATAAGCATGATTTTTAACGACAGGTTCATATTGCCTGTCGTTTTATTTTTACGACTTAACCTATGTTAATGCATGACTTCAACACTGTCTGGTATTATGACAGAGAGAAGATTAATAGTAAAATACAGTGAATGTGACAATTAGTAAATTATTAAGGAGAAGAATAATGGAACAGACAAAACAAATACCTATTAACTCTGGATTCGGTCCGTATACAACTGCACAGGAAATACTTAGGGGTTATGATCTTACCGGAAAAATAGCTATCGTCACCGGTGGATATTCCGGCATCGGTCTGGAAACAACAAAGGCGCTTGCAAAAGCAGGCGCTACAGTGATTGTGCCTGCGCGTTCACCGGAAAAGTCCAAGAAGGCCTTGGGAGAAATTCATGGGGTTGAGTTAGAAGAAATGGATTTAATGAAGCCGGAATCAATTGATTGCTTTGCCGAGCGTTTCTTGGCGACCAATCGTCCGCTACACATACTCATCAATAGTGCGGGTGTGATGTTTACGCCTCTAAGACGGGACGCGCGGGGTTATGAATCACAATTTTCAACAAATCACTTGGGCCACTTCCAATTAACTTCAAGATTATGGCCGGCCTTAACAGCGGCATGCAATGCGAGAGTGATTGCGGTTTCATCACGAGGGCATCGCCTCGGGGCAATCGATTTTGATGACCCGAATTTTAAGAAAAAAGAGTATAATAAATTTTTGGCGTATGCTCAATCCAAAACAGCCAACTGTCTATTTGCGCTGGAACTGGATAAACGTGGGAGGGGTCATGCTGTGCGTGCTTTCTCTGTTCACCCGGGGCTTATACCGGACACTGATTTGGGACGTGATTTGACACCTGAGGAAATGAAGCCGCAGCCGGTTAAAGACGAGCAAGGACAAATTATCTCAAACGAAAATCAAGCGCAATATAAGTCCGTAGAGCAAGGCGCGGCAACCAGTGTTTGGTGCGCTGTGAGCAGCCAGCTCACCGGCATGGGAGGGGTTTATTGTGAGGATTGTGACATTGCGGTTGCGGTACCGGCTAACAGTGTAACTCCAAACGGCGTTCGCCCATGGGCGATTGACTCCAAAGCTGCTGAAGCACTATGGAAATTGAGTGAAACGTTCATTGGTAGCAAATTTGCTATTTAGGAAAATAGCAGGAAACAATTTTGGGGTTTTGAGCATGAAATAAGAAAGACTTAAAGAGATAACAACACATATATGAGTTGCCTGTTGAGGAAAAGGAGTTGTAAAAACATGTTCTTCAAAGAATTATGGGCTCGAGAAGTAAGGCTGTATGTTTGAGTTCTTTCATTGAACAGATCAATTTAAGAAATATCTATATTTCTGGAGTGCATCTAAATTTGAATCCTAAAATGGATTTTCTTATTTTAGTACTGTGGGCTACTCGTTAATATCATGCCTAGTCCACAGTAAAGAACATTAGGTTAAAATATAGTAATAAAACATCAATTTAAGCCTATCATATACAGCATGACAAATATCGTCTATTTATTTTGTGACAAATATCGTCTATTTATTTTGTTGACAAGGATATAAAAATTCAATATAATAATTTAGATACACTAAAGAATTAGGTGAAGTTTATGAATAAAGAAGAGCAGGTTATTATGGCTATTAATAACCTATATAATAAAATAGGATGGCTAAATAGACTAAAGCTAGAGGAAAGCACTCAAAATAATGATTTTCAGTTGTATACTTCCTCTGAAATATTTTGTATAGAATATATTGGAAACAATGTAGATTTAAACGGCACAAGGCTTGCAAGAGCCTGCTTTATGACTCGTAGTGCATTAAGTAAATTGACTAAAAAGCTTATAAAAAAGGGTCTTATAGAAAGATACCAAAAACCTGATAATAAGAAAGAGATATATTTTAGGCTTACCGAGAAAGGAAAAGATATTTATAATATCCATGAGGAAATGACTAGTAAGTTTTTAGAACGTGATAAAGTAGTATTTGAGAAGATATCAAAAGAGCAACTTGACAACATGCTTTTCTTTTTTGATAGTTATAATAGCCACTTGGATAGAGAATTAAAGCAAATGGATGTTGATAATAAGTAAAATTAATAAATATAAGATAAAGATATGCAGTCTTGCCATTTAGGTACGACTGTTTTTTTATTACGTAGATAAATATTGTTGACAAGGACACAATATAATGGTATAGTTTTATTGCGTCCTAAGACACAATAATAACTAGAGAGGAACATGCTCAATCATGCAAAGAAAAACTATATATTCAAAAGATTTTATACTTGTCGCGATAGGTCAGATTATTTCGATATTTGGCAATCAGATTTTAAGATATGCCATTCCACTTTACCTGTTAAATCAAACAGGTTCATCTGCATTATTCGGTACAGTCTCTGCGTTCGCGTTCATTCCTATGATTGTACTGTATCCAATAGGAGGAATTCTAGCTGATCGACTTAATAAGAAAAATATTATGGTAATACTAGATTTTAGCACGGCAGCACTGGTTTTTATATTCTGCTTACTGGAAGGAACAATAAATATCGTCCCGCTTATTGCAATCACAATGATTTTTCTATATGGCATACAAGGAGCATATCAACCTGCTGTAAAAGCAAGTGTGCCTATTTTGGTAGATATAGAACATATAATGCAAGCAAATTCTATTGTTGATGTTATCAATTCACTTGCAAGTATGGCAGGACCAGTTATTGGTGGTATATTGTTTTCTGTTTTTGGATTAACACTAGTACTATATACAAGCATTAGTTGCTTTTTTGCTTCCGCAGTAATAGAAATCTTTATCCACATTCCATTTGAAAAGAAACATGCAAAGGGAAATATGCTCACTGTTGGTATTACTGATCTAAAAGAGAGCTTCAGTTTCATGTTTAAGAAACAACCTATGCTTTGGAAAGTGTCGCTAGTTTATGCTTCTGTTAATCTTTTGCTAACTTCACTTGTTCTAATAGCCACCCCAGTTCTCATCACACAGTATTTGGGATTTACAACAGACATGTCCAATCGATTGTATGGATATGCACAAGGTGTATTAGCAGCAGGTGCGGTATTGGGAGGTCTGCTTGTAGGAGTTCTATCTAAGAAGCTAAACGCAAAAGCAAGCCCTTTTCTATTAATTGGGTGTGCGTTATCCATTCTTTTAGGTGGGATTTCTCTACAAGTATTAAGTAGCTCGATGGCAATCTACACTGCAATGGTAACAGGGTTTGGTCTATTAGTGGCGTTGTCAACTTTATTTCAAATACAGCTTATGACATATATTCAGATATTGACCCCTAAAGACTTAATTGGAAAAGTAATATCATGTGTCATTTGCATCTGTATGTGTACCAATCCTATCGGTCAGCTTCTTTATGGCATTATCTTTGAATATATTGGGAATTATGCCTATTTACCGTTTTATGTAGCTGCATTAATAACTATAAGTATTAGTATCTTTACTCGTAAAATTTTCTATGGAATAGACCGTCAAGTTAAAGAACATGCAAAGGATTAGGTGATTACAGATAAAAATATAAGCAAAAAACACTAATTAATATAAAACAATGGTAAGAGTACTTAATATTGCATGAGGAATCTTGGATAGGTATACTATTAAATAGATAAAAGTTATTAAATAAGGCACACAAAAATATTTGTTGAATTATGAATAAAGTTGAATTAAAATAATATAAATATTTTTAATGATGGTAATATAATAAGTATTCATGTTTATAAACAATGAAATTACTAACAAAACTAAGAAAGAGGAACTCATGAAAAAAATTGCAATCTTATCCGATACTCATGGTTTACTACGAGAGCATGTTATGGTTGAACTTGTTGAAGCTGATTATTTCATTCATGCTGGTGATATCGACACCTCATGTATTATCGAGTCCATGCGAAAGCTCGGAGATACCTATGCAGTTCGTGGTAACAACGATAAAGAATGGGCAGAAGCCCTGCCCAAAAGCATTACCATTACAATTGAAGGTGTGAGATTCTTCATCGTTCATAACAAGAAAGATGTACCAAAATGCTTAACAAATGTGGATGTTGTGGTCTATGGTCACTCCCACAAATATTCCGCAGAAATTATTAATGGAGTACTGTTTCTCAATCCCGGTAGCTGTGGTAAACGGCGTTTTAATTTGGAACTTACAATGTGCCGTATGACCGTGGGTGCAGGACACTACCAATACGAAAAAGTGATGATTCCCTATGGAGACTCAAAAGGATGATCATAATACTTTTACTCTTGGGAGTAATATTAATTTTTAAGAAAACCACTGTTTTTAACAATATAATAGTCTATTTATGAGAAACTAACCTGCTCTATTTGATTCCGCCTACCATCATTTGCAAATATTCTTTCGCCTGCGACTTTGAGCACTCCTTTTTATAGAGATATTTCCATTCCAAGATAATCAATACTGCTTCACTATATAGTTTTGCAGCCATCCCCTGCGGTATTTTGAATTGGTTTGTATTTTGACTGCTTTTAAAAGCCGCCATCATATTTGCGATGAGATAAAAATAAATTTGGTTGATAAGGTATTGATTTGGATGGTAAATCCACAGCAGTTAATGGAAGCAATCAGAACCAGAAGAACTATTCGGCAGTTTTAAAAATCAACTGATATCGTCGGAGGTGATCACCCAAATCATAGAGGCTGGACGTTTGACACCAAGTGGATCAAACGCACAGGATGTATCCTATATTGTGTTAAAGGATGACATAGATAAATATGAAAAAATAGCGGTTCGTTTCTTCAAAATGTTGTTGCCGATGGTTAAGCTGGTGAATCCGATGGCTAAAAGCACAATAATTGACGATCACTTTTTCTTTAAAAAAGCGCCGGTGGTAATCATGATTCTGTCAAAGAACAAAATAAATGGCGCTATTGCCGCCTCCAACATGGCGTTGATGGCAGAGTCTTATGGTCTGGGAGTTCTATACAGCGGATTTTTTACAATGGCTGCAAATCGAGCTAGAGAACTGCGCAAATCACTTCAACTGGCGCATAAAGACAGGGTCGTGACAACACTGGTTCTTGGCTATTCAAATGTGACATACCACCGCACCGCACAAAAGGATGCAGCTGCCATACGATATTTATAAAAAATATAGGGTTTATCAATAGCGGATGGAAATTGGAGTCTTCGTTTGGATGACAGAGTATTTTGCGACAGCTCTCTTTAAAATTCTATCTTGGTTAGTATTAGACATAGCTCACATCGATAGTAATAGCCAAGTCCTTCTGTTTTGAATCTTCTATAGTTGCATAGCCAAATCCTACACCAAATAGTGCGGTGTAGTTGTTAGGTATGGACAGAGCATTCTTTAATTCTGTATTTGATTGAGCTGTACCACCTGTCGCCCAAAGAACAACACTGTCAACGCCAGCATCAGCAGCAGCCAGCATCATGTTTTCAGCGATACACCCTGCATTAACGTAGTCAGCTCCGGGAGCAGTCGGTTCTTTTGATGAAATAATTACCACAGTTGGGGCACCATAAAGCGGATCTACTCTTCCTGTCATTTTTTCCATCATCTCCTTTGCTTCCACAGGAAGAGATGCAACCATAATATTTGTTAATTGATTCAACATTTTTTCACTCTGAATTGCGGTTAAGTGCATGGTATCATACAGTCCTGCTGCTACGGGAGCTGCACAACCAGCTACTAGGATTTTGTTAAGAGTGTCTTTTGATAACTGATCCGGCTTATAAGCACGAGTTGATTTTCTTGTTGCAATAGCTTTGATTGTTTCCATAATAAAATTCCTTTCTTTTTTATAGGTGACTTGGTAAATCTGTTTTGCCGTTGTTGTTTTAGCAAAACTTTGTACTACGTTCAAATCAGTTTCATCTTTATGGTTGATGAAAAAACAAGCCTTGCCTTTGTAGCAAATTGCTCGTCAATCACAAGCCTTTGCTTTGTAAATGTAATATACGATTATCTGTCGTCCTTCATATGTACCAAAACAATAGGTCAAAGGGCCATTGTATGAAACTAAATTAAGTATAATACAGTCGTAATATTTCGTCAATAATCTTGTTCATAGTTGACAATGAAACTGTTAATTTATAGATAATGCCGCTTAGTCATTATTTGACTGTTATATTTTTTCATTTAACTTGCAGCAACCTGTCGTTCAAAACAAGTATATTATTCCCTGAAAATTTATATTCTTTGCCAAACATATCCTGACCGGATTTTGCAAGAGTATAGGCATGATGAATATTGTAAAAAATTTCAGGATTGCTTTTGAATTGAGGGTAATCTTTTTTTATGTTGTCTAAGGTAGTCAGTGGTAAACTGTAAATAGAATTGATGGTTTTAATAAAAATTTCTTTAAAAATAAATTTTCAAGTCTTTAATAATATATTTTATTTTCTTAATTGTAGGATATTGAAACAAATTGTGTTATTATAATATATAATAATTGGGTCAGTGCATATGCAAGAGCTATAATGAAAGGAATATTGAGTTTATGAAGACCTAAAAGATAGCTTTTTTACAATGATTAAAATGATACATTTATTTTCATAGGAATATACTTCAATAAAAAATGAAGTTTTTATAATGATTATTTTTATAAAAAACTGTTAAATGTATATATTCATTATTGAAATTTATAATTATTAATGATAAATATATCAATGTAAATGCAGATTAGACAGGAATTGTGAAAAAGTAGAATTCCATGCTAATGCTATTAAAAATAAAAAGGGATGTGGATAATATGATTTCGTCAGGATTAACATTTGGAATATACCCGCTAAGTGTGGCAGGTACACCTTTGGGTTTGGCTGTTGGACCTGAAGATAATTACGAAAAAATTCAGCTGGCTCTTTGTGAACTTAGTGGGGAGTCTAAAAAGCTGCTGCCAAGAAACTATCTCATTTATACAAAAGAATGGGAAGCAAAAATGCTTTCAAATGCAGATTGCTATCTTGATGCCGGCTTATTGGGTGACTTAACAATCGGATGTGGAGATTGGACCAACAATAAAGAACTGGAAATAGAGTTAGAGAATTGGATTGATTTTATTCAAAAAATTGTAGATCGATTTGGACCTCATTTGGCTTCTATTCAAATTACAAACGAACCAAATCTGTCATTTATGGAAGGTTCAAAGCCGTATATAATACAAGCCCTTATAGAAGGAGTAATTGCAGCAAAACGAGAAACCCGGAAGCACAATTTACCTATAAAAATTGGATTTGGATCTGTACCGGAAGGCCCAGCAGCTGTTCCCCATTTTTGGGAAAAACTTGCTGAGACTGGAAATAAGATATTTATTGATTCTGTGGATTTTGTCGGTCATAATTTTTATATAGATGTATTTGAGGATCAACCATTGGATTTAAAAGAAATAACTTCATCAGTAGAACATACACTCCGTAATTTAAGGGAAGAAAGTCTTGTTACTGCAAATATACCTGTTTCAGTTCCCATAAGAGTTACAGAAAACGGATGGCCTACAGGAAAGAACCCCATTGCAAATATAGAACGATCATATGATCGTCAATCAGAAGTTCTTGAGGCAATTATTCGAAAAATCTATGATTTGCGCTTGAAACTTAATATTTCTCATTATGAGCTTTTTGGACTTCGAGATGCAGATAGTTGCAAGGAAGATTTATTCCATCAATATGGCATTATGCGTGATGATTATTCTCCAAAACCAGCATATAATACATTTAAAAAATTAATTCATGAGTTAGGTGTTTGAAAAGGATATTGGTGGCGTGAAATAAGTACAGTCTCTAAATATTTAGAGACTGTACTTATATTATAAAGCATTTTCGCAGTTAGCAGATAATTTGAACTTGCTGATTTCATCCATAAGCAGTGCTGCCTGTGCAGATAATTCCTCTGCAGATGCGGAGCCCTCTTCTGCTGAAGCCGCATTGCTCTGTACCACACCTGAAATTTGTTCTATTCTGGATGTTATGTGTTCTATTGATTTTTTCTGGTTTTGTGAACTATTTTCAATCTTGGACATTATCTCGCCTACCGCAGCCACCTTGCTGGAAACATCCTGCAACACACCGGCAGTTTCCGAAGCTATATGAGTGCCGTTTTCAACTGCAGCCACAGTATCTAAAGTCAATTGTGCGGTCTCTCTCGCAGCATCTCCGGACTTTATTGCAAGATTTCGAACTTCATCTGCCACTACAGCAAACCCTTTGCCCACTGCACCTGCACGTGCCGCTTCTATGGAAGCATTAAGAGCAAGAATATTTGTCTGAAAAGCAATGTCACCAATTAATTTGGTAATACCTGAAATTTTCATAGAAAAATTTTCTATTTGCTTCATGGCCTCAAGCATTTCATCCATATGCTCGTTGCTTTTTTTGATTCCGGAGTCTGCTTGTTCCACATATTCAGATGCATTTTCAACATGAGATGCATTTTCGTTTGCCTCTTCTAAAACCTCAGAAATAGATCCAGTCAATTCCTGTATTGATGCTGCCTGCTCCGTTGCGCCGGAAGCGATACTCTGAGTTGTGCTTGCCACCTCGCTAACACCTGCATTAACCTGCAAAGCGGCAATGTTAAAGTTACCAAGCAGGTTATTTAAATTATCAAGGGTTTTATTAAGTGATAACATCATCACATCTTTATCCGAGCGAGGAATACTTTTAACAGTCAAATCACCTGTTTCTATGGTTTCTACAATTTTTACCTGCTCACGAATTCCAGATATCATATTGTTGAAATCCCTTGCCAGTTGACCGATTTCATCTTCACTTTCAATCTCGACTGAAACATCAACGTTTCCTATAGCAATTTCATTTGTTGCTCCGACCAATTTTTCAATCTGTCCCGCAATTATTTTGTCCAGGCTTTTAACTAAATATAGCAACCAGAATGCAGCAAAAATAATGAACAAAAATCCGCATGTATATGCCATAGCTGCTCTTTTCTTCGAATATTTAAGAGCATTTTCAGCGTAACCTTTATTCAATAACTCTATTTGATTCAAATAATCAATCATTTTTTTATTAAGATCTGAATCTGAAAGTAAATGCTCAAGAGCTGCATCTTTATTTTGTTGGATAGCTAGCTCTTTAAGTTTATCTTTGAATTTTGTATAATCACCTAAATACAAGGATTTTATTTCTTCAAAAATTTGACTGTTTTCATCTGTGTTAATTGTTGACTCATATATTTCGAAATTTCCAAGCATTTCCTTATGAAGACTATCTAATTCATCTACATAATTCATCGTAGCAGTGCTGACCGCATCCATTATAACAATATCTCTGGAAGTAGAACGCTCGTTTTGATATATTTCTCTCATTCTACCTACAGCATTTGATGCTATAAAATTGTTGGTGTAAAGTGATTCAAGCCTTGTATTTGCCATTATAATGCAATAAAGTGCCAAAACGGCCATGATTAACATTAAAATTCCAATTGAACCAAAGCTCACTATTAATTTTTTACGTATTTTATAATTTTTCATAAAACTCTCCTTATGCACAAAAAGATTTTCTTATTTTAAGAATCGGACAAAAAAATGATAAAATTAGTCCTTGTTTCAACCTAATGGATATATATTTATGATAATAGAAATAAAATTATGATGAATTTTGTAAAATAACAAATAAAATTGACAAATGTTGTATATTTACAATATAATCGTATTTGAGGTGCATATTA
The DNA here is from genome assembly GCA_032006665.1 of Sedimentibacter sp. Classification (GTDB taxonomy): domain Bacteria; phylum Bacillota; class Clostridia; order Tissierellales; family Sedimentibacteraceae; genus Sedimentibacter. The sequence continues at coordinate 46,428 of DALZMP010000015.1, read as the reverse complement.
TGAAAAACTTTAATGACAAGGTACATCAAATTATAAATACCTTTTATAAAACTACGGGAATCGGTATAATGTGTTTTGATACAAAACTTAATATTACAGCATATTATCCTTCGAAAAGTCTAATAAATGATTTTATATGCTTAGGTATGAGTAAAATAACATATTTTTTAACTGAAGAATTTTCCTCCTCCACTGTTGAAAAAAATATATTCTACACTTTTTTTCTAGAATCCAACCTTTCTTGCAATGTCACTTTTCTTTATAATGACAGAGGCTATGTTGGTGCTTTTGTCACACAGCCTGCTCTTGTCAATAAGTTAAATTCATATGAGATGGAAAAACTTCTTGATAATTTGAATCTGTCATCAGAAAATAGAAAAACTGTGAGAAGCATTCTTCTTAGAACTCCCGTAGTAGCCTATGACAAAATTATGCCTACAGGATATGTGCTTAATAGTCTTTTAAGTACTGTTTTTTCGGAGGGAACCCCTAAACAGGTGCTCAAAGGTGGTGCTGATGTTAATGCAGGATATGAGGCTAAATTTACTGTTGTAAAACCTCCAAAAGGAAGAGATTTGAGACAAGAAGAAATAATAAGACACGGTACGTATTCTGATTACCTGATGATTAAGGAAAGTATACAAAAAGGAGATACAGAAGCATTGCTTAGTTACATAAATGAAATAAATGCCGGTAGTGTAACCATGGATCAGCTTCAGAATTCAAGCTTTGTCCGTTCTCTTAAAAACAATTTAATTAAGGTTTGCGCCATGAGCTGCTATGCTGCAATAGAAGCCAATGCTCCATATTACAAAACGCTTGATATTGCAGATGAAATTATACGTAAAATGGAAACCCTTGAAAATATTAATGATATATATGAATATATGAAAAATACCATGGTATATTTTACGAGAGAAGTAGTAAGCAGCAGAAAAAAATCTTATTCAAAGCCGGTACGCCTGGTCATTGAATATATAGAGGCTCATTATGCTGAGAAAATAACATTGGATATACTTGCCAAACACACAAATCTCAGCTCACCCTACCTGTCGAAGATGATTAAAAAGGAGACTGGTGTCAGCCTTATGGACAATATAAATAGAATAAGAGTTGAACAGAGCAAAAAATTGTTGCTCAGCACAAATTTAAGCAGCTATGAGGTGGCCTCACGGGTGGGCTTCAGCTATCAGAATCATTTTGCATCAACTTTCAAGAAATTTACAGGTTTTGCACCCACTGATTTCAGAAAACCGGTTTGTGTGAACAATGAATCAAAATCAGGAAAAAATTCCGAAGATGAATTTTACTCCGTAATTTTTGAACAGTTAAGGGACAATGTGTCGATATTTGACGGTATATATGACATAGTGCGTATTGTTGATCCAATCAAGCATATATCATGGATAGCAGCAGATAATTATGATAATATCCTTCCGGGAACGTGTTACGACTTCTGGGGCAGAAATGAATCGTGCAAAAACTGTATTTCCAACATGGCATATCTTGAAAATGATACATTCCTCAAAATTGATCAGAAAGATGAAAATGTTTTTTTTGTGCTCGCCACTCCGAAAATCGTCGAGAATAATACATATGTGATAGAATTTTTAAAAAATGTTTCGGAGAATGTATATATTGATATTGATAAAGATGATTTCAAATTTAAATTACCTAATGATGACAGAGAAATTGCATTTTCCAGGGATGAACTTACCGGTTTGTACAGTAGACAGTATATAGATGAAAATTTACCTGTTTGTTTTCGCAGGAGCAAGCTTGAAAAAAAGCCGCTTTCTATTATTTTATCCTTTATTGACAGTTATGATACTATGAACAGCCAAGATTACTATAGTATTCGTGATATAGCATTAAGTGAATATGCACGGATGATTCTGGGTTACCTTGAAAATCATGAAGATTGGGCAGGTCTTTATGCAGGAAATGTTTTTCTTACGGTACTTAACAATACTAATTATGAGGATGCAAGACGTGTTGCCGAAAAGATTGAAAGCAAGTTTATGGATGTTTTATCACGAATAGATAAAAATGATGTGCGAATTTCATTAAAATATTCGGTCAAAACAAGTACAGACGATGTGCATGATTCAGAATCACTGATTAAACTGGCCAGTATGGATCTTCATGATAACATGAATTATTACAAGCGGTTTCATAATAAGCTTTAGAAAGTGAAACATTACAACAAGAGTTTTGCGGGAGTTTTAAAATTTTTATATCTTTAGGGGTTAAGTACATCAAATATGTATATTTGATGATTAAGAATAGTTTTAATAAAAATAATATACACTAAATATTAAACTTAAAGATTAAGAAAGGAAATTCTAATGGATGTTTATGTAGCACGCCAGCCAATATTTGACAGAAATATGAATGTATTTGGATATGAATTGCTATATCGTAGAAGCATAAATAATTTTTATGAAGGAATTGATGACAATCAGGCAACAGCTGAATTAATCAACAATGCCTTTTTAACAATGCATTCACATGAAATTACAGGAGGCACAAAGGCCTTTATAAATTTTTCGCATGATATGCTTGTAGAGGATATTCCTTTATTACTTCCGGTGGAATCAACAGTTGTGGAAGTTTTAGAAAGAGTGGAAATTAATGAAAATGTAATAGCTGCATGCAAAAATCTTAGGGAGCACGGTTATATAATTGCTCTTGATGATTTTGTATTTAACGAATCCTATCTGCCGCTCATGGAAATCGCTCATATAGTTAAGATAGAATTTCCGGTTGTAAGCTATGAAACACAACGTAAACTAATAAAACAGTTTAAAAACAAAATCAAGTTTTTGGCAGAAAAGGTGGAAACAAGAGAAGAATATCAATTGGCAATGGACATGGGATACGATTATTTTCAAGGATATTTTTTTAGTAAGCCTGTGATTATAAAAGGTAAAGAAATAGACAGTCTGAATATAAACCTGATTAAAATTATGAATCTGTTAAATGAAAATGAACCAGAATACCAGAAAATTACTGAAATAATAGAAAAGGATTTGGGTCTATCATATAAATTGTTAAAACTGGTCAATTCTGTTTTCTTTGGGTCAAGAAGCAAGATACGATATATAAAACAGGCATTAGTTCAATTAGGTATAATTGAAATCAGAAAATGGATTTATGTGATGATGCTGAAGGATATACAGATTATAGAAAACAAAGAGTTAATAAAAACATGTTTTGTAAGGGCAAAGTTCATGGAGCTTTTAGCACTGGAGATGGGAATGAGGGACAGGCAGTTTGAATATTTTATGACAGGAATGTTTTCTTCAGTTGATGTTCTTCTCAATAAAGACATGAAGGAAATAGTGAATGATTTAGTATTAACTGATGATGTCAGAGAGGCACTGCTTGGCGGAAACAATGAGATAAAAAAGGTGTTGGATATGGTGATTAACTATGAATTATTGAAATTGGATGATTCAGAAATAAATAAGACCACCTCCGGCATAACTCGGGAGAAAGTTATGAATATGTATATAGAAGCCCTTACGTGGGTACTAAAGTTAGACTATTAGTTAAAAACATAGAGGCCATATAGGATATAATGGAACATTAAAATTTTGAAGTGTGATTGCATATTAAAATAGGCATATGCATCTGGGTATACAGAAAAGCACTGTAATTTTCTGTTTAATTACAGCGCTTTTTTAAAAATTTTAGTTTTCAAAGGTCAGACATTCTGCAAACAGCCTTTCATATCCTTCTGTTGTGCTAAGTTCCATATAATCCATATGATTGGCCAGGTCCTCCATGCTTTTTCTGTTTTCCACAGACATAAGAGCCATGTAAGCACCTGTTTTAGATGAATTGCCTACATATGTTATTTTGTTTTTTACTGCCTCCGGCAAAATTCCCGTACCCACCAAATTGTCCTTTGACACGTGGGCGCCAAACTGCCCTGCTATCATAACCTTATCTAGATTATCCATATCTATTCCGGACTTATTCAACAAAGCATAAAACCCTGACAATATGGCACCTTTAGCCAGTTGTACCTGACGTATGTCACTTTGAGTTATTTTTAAAAGTTCAGGCTCCTCTGATAATATAAATTCTCTTTTTTTCCCATCGAGACGAATCATATTATAACGATAATCCATTTCATCAATACTTTCTTTTTTTATGAACGCACCATCTTTTTTAACAATGCCGGTTTTGATAACTTCGGTAACGACCGCAAGAATTCCGCTGCCGCATATTCCCACGGGTTCCTCATCTCCTATAACTTTAAGCTTCACTCCGTCATCAGTAATGCTTACATCTTCAATTGCACCATGTGCAGCTCTCATTCCACAGCTTATATTCATGCCCTCCAATGCAGGTCCGGCAGCACAGGAACAGCATAGAAGCTTTCCGTTAACAGATAAAACAATTTCACCATTTGTTCCTATATCAATAAACAGCACATTTCCTAAATCTTTATACAATTGACAAACATAAGCTCCCGCAACAATATCTGCACCTATGTAGGATGATACAGCAGGCAGACAATACAGCCTTGCACATGGAGCGGCTGTCAATCCTATTTCATGAGCATACAAGTCCTTTGCTTTTACAAATGTAGGCGCATATGGAGATTTCCCTATTGGTACAGCATCTACACCTAGAAGCATATGCATCATTGTACAATTTGCGGCCACGCAAATGTCATATATATTTTGTTTGTCAATTCCGGTTTCGTAACAAACTTGACATATCATATTGTTTATGGAATCAACTATGGATTTCTGTAGATTCATTATTCCATCCTGTGGATTCTCAAACTCATAAGTAATTCGTGTAAGAACATCCATACCATAATCTTTCTGGGCATTTATCATTGATGAACTTCCCAACTCTTTGCCATTGTTTATATCAATGAGCGAACAAACTACCGTAGTAGTGCCAATATCTATTGCCATGCCATACAATTTATCTAATGTGTTTCCCTCTTCTACAAAAACAAGTCTGTCACCTGAAAATATTCCCGTAGCAACACCTTTTACAGCAGGTGATTTTATAATCATTGCAGAATCAATATCATCTGTTTGGGCAGCTGTCATCACAGCATCTTCATAAGGAATCTGGTTGTGAAGATCCGGGTTTTCTATATAAAAAATCTTTTTGCTTATTGACGGGCTAAATTCAAATTCAGGCATGTATCCTGTAGTAAGAACCTCATGTTTTCTTTCTTTTGACAAAAGAGAAATACATATATCTTCCTCCGGCTCTACCAGACAGGAAAGTCTGATATTGTTATTAATATCTTCTTTTTTCAGAAGCTTTGTCTCCGTTTCACTTAGCTTTGGAAGCTCTCCACTGATTAATTTTACTTTACATTTTCCGCAAGAACCTCTGCCATTACATGGTTTATCAACAAATATATTCTCAGACACTAATATATCAAGCAAATTTCTGCCCGGTTGATATTCAATAATTCTATCCGTACCTTTAACGGTAATTTTAGGCATTCAAAGCACCACCTTGTTTTCTTAACTCACTTAGCATAGCCTGTATATTTTGCAAAGGAGATTTGGTTCCCAATCCACAAGCCGGAGAAATAATATCCGAACCTGCTTCTACACATTTATTTGTAAGTGCTTTAATTTTATCAGGAGTACTAAACTCCAGCGCATATGTACTCACATTGCCCATTATAACACGTCCCGGAAGATTTTTCTTGGCATCCTGTATGGATACGATAGAATCAAAGCTTAATACATCACTTTTTATTTTAGATGCCTGCGCATATACATTTTTCATCTGTCCGCATATATGGACTATTGTCCTTACTTTATATTTTTGGATTTCTTCGATAATTTGATTGATGTATTTAACAGCAAATTCTTCGAAATATTTTGGCCCCAGTATTTCACCTGTGCCGCTGGGATCTGAAAGTGCAATAACATCCGCTCCCGCCTCTATTTGTTTCTTAGCAAAAATAATAATTTGTTCAGTTACGAAATTCAAAAATTCATGAGCTTCTTTATTATGTTTTTTAAGTTCTTTATAAAATACAACCGGTTCAATAACAGAACTTGCTCCGCTTATAGGACCAATAATATTTCCTATTATAGGAACATCATCATTTTTATCCTTCAGCAGTTTTATAGCATCTAAAACAGTTTTGGTGCGACCTTGCTCAAAATTTACGGGATTAAGTTTATTCCAGCTCAATACAGATTCTATAGCATATCCGGTTACATGAGGCTCATAAATTTTGCTGCCCATAATCACATCAGCTCCCATTTCTTCTGCCTCTATGGTCATGCAGAATGGTACTCCGTAGTTTTCAAAACAGCCTTGATCATATACTGCAGATGCTAGATCTGCCATCATTTTAGAATTTATATGGGCTTCAGGCCAGGAAACATTTATTTTTTCCATAAGATCTACTGTTATCATATTCATCATACCCCCCGGACATATACATGGGGGCCTGTCAACAGCTTCTTTGGACATTACTTTTTCAAGTCTATCTTTTTCAGACAACATAGCATTCTCTCCTCATTACGCAATACTTAAAAGTTTTTTAGCTAATTTTACGGCTTCTACAGCATTGGAAGAATATCCGTCAGCTCCTATTCTATCTGCATATTTTTGAGAAATAGGACCTCCTCCTATTATTACTTTTACTTTATCTCTTATTCCTGCTTCCTTTAGCATATTTATAACCGTTTCCATGCCTCCCATAGTCGTAGTCATAAGAGTGGAAAGGCAAACCAAAGAAGCTCCAACTTCCTTAACTTTGTCAACAAAAGACTGTAATGTAACATCTCTTCCCAAATCATACATTTCAAATCCGGCTGTTTCCAGCATAATTCTTACTAAGTTCTTTCCTATATCATGAGTGTCTCCTTCAACAACACCTATGACTCCTTTTATTTTAACATTTCCGTCTTCATGCAGATAAGGTCTTAATATATTTAGTCCTTCATACATTGCATCAGAGCACAATAAAACATCTGTTACAAAATATTCTTCATCCTCATAAAGTTTACTCGCACGATTCATTCCATCGACAAGTCCTTCCATTATTCCGTCAAATGCAGGATATCCTTCTTCAATATACTTCTTGCTTACCTCAACTACTTCCTCTTCCTCCATGTCAACCACACAGTCAGATAGTTTTTTTAATAATTCTTCTTTCGATAAGGGCATTTTTTTACTCCTCCTAGTTATCATATTGAAATATTTTCTTACATAAAGCTCGCGGGATTAACCGGACATTTTCCATATTTCCTTGCAGATATCATAAATTGATCAATGTTTTCTAAAGGAACATTTCCTGAAATATCACATCCTGATGCTAATATATAACCGCAGGGACTGTCATAGGCTTTTGATATGCAGTTTCTAACAGCTACATCCACATCGTTTCTTGTTCCTAAAATCAAAACCTCAACAGGGTCTACATTTCCGAGTATGGGAACTTTGCTTCCTACTTTTTCCTTTGTATATGATAAATCAACGCGATTGTCTATGCTAAGCATGTCGCATCCTGACTCGACCATATCCTCAATGATAGATGTAGTATCACCACAAATATGATAGCATACCGTTCCTCCTGCGGCATGTATACTTTTCATAAGATCTATTGTATATGGCAGAACAAATTGCCTGTATTGTTTTTTATTTAATATGGTACCGGAGGCTATAGGATCGCACATCAATATTATTGAACCGGTTTTAATAAAATCAATGCAAATCATCTTAAGGGCATCTGTACAAAATCGTATTAGTTTATGCAGTTGTTCAGGATATTTACGTGTAGCCCTCAGTAGATTTTCAGTTTTATAAATGCTTGCCGCAGCAGTAAACGGTCCAGATATTAATATACCGGTGGGAACTTCACTGCCTACCTTTTCAATGAGCATATTTGCAGCATCATAATGGAGCCTGAACATTTTATCATTTTTCAGTTCAAGTTTTGACATATCAAGCTCATCAACCATATCTAAATTATCTATTGCATACTTGGTTATTGCCGGAACAGAGTTTTCCTGATCACTCATAACGCTTCCTAAAGCCATACCTACACCATGAAGACCATATTCAATGACTGTAATATCATTGCCAAATCGTTCATAACATGCCACTTGCGCCAATGCTTCATTTTTAGCACTGCTCCTTTTTTCTTTATGGGTCATACCCAATGCCAATCCAGACATGGAACAAACAATAGGCATTGACAGTATTCTATCCATGGGCTTTCCATTCATAAATGCTCCCAAGCGTTCGTTGGGCGTCATTTGATCATCTCTATGCATAACAACCTCCAAAAAAATTTAAATTAATTTAATTTTACTTATTTTACTTACTTTATGCTTTGAATTTTTTATGCAAACTTCTCCTACAAATTTAGCCTTTCCTATAGCTTCAAAACATCCTTCAATATAGCTTATAGGATCAGAAAACAATATATCACATCTATTTGCCTTCTCTGTTCCAATTAATGCCAATGTAGTCTTAGGACACAAGAATATTATGGTTTCATCATTTAATATAGACTCAGCCCTTTTCAGCATAGGATATGTAAACATTTCTACCATTTGCTCAGCAAGTTTGGGACCAAGGATATTTATCCCTCCGGACGAATCCGCATAACTTATCATATTTGCTCCGGCATTCTGAGCATGTCCCATAAAGCGAAGAATTTCATCCTGTAACTTATCAAATATCTGTTGCATTTTTTCGGGAGATTTTCTAAATATTTTGAAAATACTTGTCGCATCTATTAATACGTTTAATATAGTAAATGGTCCAGATACGCTTAACACGACATTTTCTCCTTCTTTTCTCAAGTGGTTGCATGCCTTCAAAACTTCTGCTATTCTTCCGCTTGAATAATCAATTTCCGGTAAATTCAGCAAATCTTCGGCAGTGTTACATATGTAGTCTTTAGCTCTGGGACCTATATGCTCATCACCAAAATTAATAATTCCTCCCATGGCTTCACCTTCCACAGTATGGCAGAAAGGAAGCTCACAGTAATATCCGTTTTCATACTTCTTAACCGCTTTCGCAAGTAAAACCATTGTATCCCAATGCTTATACGCATCAGGAAATTCCAAATTCAAGTCCTTAACAGCATCAATACTGATTCCGATTGAATTTCCATAATTACACTTATAATCAGCTATCTTTGACATCTTATCCTCCATTTATCGAATTATCGAAATAATTTATCTAACTCATTCTTTTTTAGATCACATCCTATAATAACAGCCATAGGTTCACTATGTGTATCTATTATATTCCAGCTACAATTATATGGAGTAAAGTCAAAATGAATTGTTTTACCTTCATTAAATGGCAGAAACCCTTTTGCTCTTACTACATATCCTTCTTTTCCCTCCTTTAATTTCATCATCAAATCAATTATTTCTTCCTTCGTAAATTTTTTTACATCCTTTAATGAATATGAACCAAATATCTTGTCGGCATCAATCCTGCTGCCATTGATATTATTTGTGTCTGTCTTTCTTAAATGAAGAGAATTTAAAAAGACATTCAGTTCTTCACCGTCATATTCATACCAATTATCTTCGAATATTACAGCACTTTTATTTATTTCAAGGATATCTGTTTTAATTTTGCACAGTTTATCCTGTGTAACGTTATCAATGTGGCTTAAGAAAATAATATTAGCGTTTCTTACTTGATCCATATAAAAGGCTCCGAATGCTTCCATGTAATCATAGAAAGCAGAAACATCAACTATAGTAATTAAATGGTCTATATCTAATTTTACATTGAGACTCTCATCTGTGTTTTCACACGCCTTCACAACATCCGTAAGCATCCCGACCCCTGACGGCTCAATAATAATCCTGTCAGGATTATATTCTTCGACCAAAACTTTTATAGATTGCTTAAAATCCATAGTTAAACTGCAGCAAATACATCCTGAATTTATTTCCTTAACAGGTATGTCTCCTTCCAATATTTTGCTATCAATTGCTACATTTCCAAAATCATTTTCGATCAATACAATTCTTTCTTCAAAATGGGGTATTAACTTATTGAGAAATGTAGTTTTGCCGGCACCTAAAAATCCTGATACAATATCAACTTTAATACTCATACCTTCCTCCTGATAAACAATATTTGAATATAAAAATATCCGCTTAATTGCCAAAACATAATAATAAGAATCAAACAAAAATCATACACTATTGTTTAATCCTTCCTCCTCCAAAAATAAATCAAGCACTTAGCAATCGACTAGTATCTGGCTCATATTTATCTTATAACATAAGGGCCAGATATTAAAAATAATTACGGCAGTGACTGTTCTGAGTCCTAACCGTGTTCACGAAAAACAAACATCAAATGACATATTACAATATTTACAAACACAGCAAAATCAATTAAAATACTTATTTCTGATAAAACATTAACATTGTGATAATTTAATGTCAAATAGATGTTTTTTGTGAAATCTTGTCATATTATAATTTAATTTTATATAACATAATTTAAGGGAAGATTTAAGTTGCTTTGGATGTGCGTAATTATAGTAAAAAGAATATATAGCACCTTTTTAAAATATGTATACAACAAAGTATAATAAATTTGGTATTGAATTGTTTAAGAGAACAATTGCATAAGAATAAATATAATAAATTTGATAAAATATAAGAGTTATCTATAAAATATAAATGCACTATGAAAAATTTTGATTTGTATAATATTGTGATAAATAATATAATGACTTTAGCAAAAAATTATCAAAGTTTGAAAAGGGGATTTTAGTGAAAAAAGAAAAAATGACTCCCAGGGAAAGAATGGATGCTTTTTCCAAGGGACAGGAAATTGACCGTATAATATGCGTACCTGATATGGGAGCAACCATGGCTCCCTTTGTCGGTGTAAAATTAAATGATTATTACCATTCTTCAGAACTGATGGCAGAGCTGGAAATAGTTTTGTTTAGAAGACTTCGACATGACAGCGTGGGAATATCTACAAGCCTTAGAGGTGTTGCCGAAGCTATGGGTTCTAAAATAGCGTATCCTGATTATAATATTTCCTATTTATTAGAGCCTGCCGTTAAATCAGTGGATGAAATAGAATCTCTCAAAATTGTAGATCCTTTAAATGATGGAATTTTGCCAATTTTGATCAAGGCTATAAAGCTGACAAAAAATGCACTTGCCAACGAGGTGGATGTTAGCGCTTCAATGTCAGGGCCTTTCAGCGTGGCGGCTTCTGTAGTAGGAACAGAGAACTTATTGAGATGGATGGCAAGATATCCTGAAAAAGTGCATACTCTGATGGATATAGTAGCAGAATCCAACAACAGATATATAGAAGAGGTGGCAAAACTGGGTGTGTCCATTAGTTTTGCGGACCCGGTTTCATCTACAAGTCTTATAAGTCCAAAACAATTTAGAGAATTTTCTTTACCGGCTCTTCAAAAAAATATTAATAAAATAAAAGAAAAGACCGGCAGCGCTCCAGGCATACATATATGCGGGACAAGCAAAAAAATTTGGGGGGATGTGGTAAAAGCCGGAATTTCTAATTTCAGCATAGATAATGCTGAAGATTTGGAAGAAGCAAAAGAAATAATGGGTGACAAGGTTGTGATTACAGGAAATGTTCCGCCTGTTGATGTGATTTATTCGGGTAATAAAGAACTTATTTTTAACTCGGTAAAAAAATGCATCAAAAAGGGTCATGATTCAAAAAAAGGATATATTTTAAGTACAGGCTGTCAAATTCCAATGAATACGCCAATGGAAAATATTGAAATGTTTATGGAAGCCGGCAGAACTTACGGTACATATCCGTTAGACATGGAATTATTAATGAAAGATTAAATTAAATTTAGGAGGATTTAGAAAGAATGGAAAATCTAAATGAAAAAAAAGGTAATGGAATAGCCTTGTTACCTTTTTTTATTTTTGTATTTATTTATTTGATATCAGGTATCATATTACAAGCTAAAGGAACGGAGATGGCATTTTACCAATTTCCTGCTCCAATTGCAGTCGGCATAGGAATAATATTTGCTTTTATATTAACAAAAGGCTCATTAGATAAAAAATTTGATGTATTTATTAAGGGTTGCGGTGATGAAAACATTATAATTATGTGTATCATATATTTATTGGCTGGAGCTTTTTCTTCAGTTTCAAGCGCTATGGGTGGTGTTGATGCTACAGTTAATTTAGGACTTACTCTGATACCTGCTAAATATATTACAGTGGGAATATTTATAATAGCTGCATTTATTTCTATTTCAACAGGAACATCAGTGGGTACTATCGTTGCGTTAGGGCCCATAGCAGTTGAATTGGTAGATAAAGCAGGACTAAACTTGCCTTTAGTGCTGGGTGCATTAGTTGGCGGAGCAATGTTCGGAGATAATTTATCCATAATATCCGATACAACTATAGCTGCTACAAAGACTCAAGGTGTATCAATGAAAGATAAGTTCAGAACTAATATTGGATTTGCTTTGCCGGCGGCTTTAATTACAATAATACTTTTGTTCATATTTGGAAAGCCTGTAGATATAGTTGAAAGCCAAGAATATAATTATAATATAATTAAGATAATTCCATATTTATTTGTACTTGTAGCTGCCATATCTGGAATGAATGTATTTGTTGTTCTGACCGGAGGAATTATTATATCCGGAACAATAGGACTGGCTTATGGAAGTTTTAAATTATTGGAATATGCTCAGCATATATATACAGGATTTACTAATATGTTTGATATATTTTTATTATCCTTATTAACAGGCGGGTTAGCCGGTATGGTATCACATGGAGGAGGACTCGATTGGCTGTTGTACCGAATAAATAAAACAGTAAAAGGCAAAAAATCTGCTCAATTGGGCATAAGTGCATTAGTGGCACTTACAGATGCAGCTACAGCTAATAATACGGTTTCCATAATTGTGAGCGGTCAATTAGCAAAGGAAATATCTCGAAAGCATGGGATAGATCCAAGAAAAACAGCTTCATTGCTGGATGTTTTTTCTTGTACAATGCAAGCTTTGATACCTTATGGTGCTCAATTATTAATTGTGGGAAGTTTTACAAACGGATTAATAAGTCCGGTTCAAATAGTACCATATGTATGGTATTGCTTTATACTGGCTGTATTTGCCTTACTATTCATAACAACTCCTTTTGGAAACAGATATTTAATAAAAAATCCTTGGGATTTTGACGCCAATAAATAGGCAATATCCGAGAACTTTTGGAGGCAATCCCCAGAGTTTCTCGGAATTTTATTATACAATTTCAAAAACAGTACCTTGGTTAAAATTAGTTACACTTGCAGAACCATAAACACCTAAATACAGTCTAGATTGATTCATATTTGTTCCCAAGCTGACATAATAAGCTGCTTCAGACCCAAAATCATAATCTGTTTCAATAATACCATAATCATTTTGCTTGCAATCTGTCCTTAATTTAGTATAAGCCAATACCCCTCTGGATGGTGATACTTCTCTCCTTGCAAAATCGGTAAAAACAATACATCCGGTTAAATCAGAAATTTCATTTCCCATATATGGCTGAACCCCTGTCAGTGATGAACCCCTAAACTTATCAGGTCGAGCATCCCTATGATAATAACAAGTCAGAGGATGTATGCGGCTGACGGAAGTATTTATTGCTTCATTGTAAAAAGCGATAGTTTCTTCAACTAACGAAGGATTAGCAGAACAATCACGTATAATTGCAGTAGGGAAATCACCTTCCCAGCCCCTCCAGCCAAGGTTAATTAAGTTTTCTTGATTAAGCTCTCGTCCTTGCAAAGAAGCTTGAACAATTTCAGTTACCGGAATGGGTTTATAATAAATATATGAAAAAATTGATTCCACCAGGTCTTGCCCAACATTACCTACGTATTTGACATATTGATTATAATACCTTTGAAATGATATGCCAAGTATATTGCGAACCCCTTTGGAAATTACCGTAAACAAGCTAATAATATTTTCAGGAATTTCATTAAAACGTGTGACAACGGTTGGATTATCTATTAATGTATTGTCATTTACATCTATTTCTATTATTTTACCTGCAATTTCTATAATATCCTGACTTAAATTAAACGGATCATATCCTGAACCTCCATCTCCGGTTGTCAATATTAGTTTTGCTGTTTCTGGTGAAAAATTTAAACTGTTGACACCGTTATGGTTCATGAAGGGTCTTCTATTATTCAACAGTGTACGTCGCTTTTGAATTCCCACATTTGGGTGTAAAATCCATTCTTCAACCGTATCTATATGATCATATTGATTTTCTCTGTTGAGCCATTCCAGATTCAACGTGTCTTGGTTGCACGGATTGGGCATAAATGATCCTGAAAGAGCGCTCGGACCTTGAGTTCCAGCTAAAGTATAATGCAGATAAAAAAGACCATTGTAATGAAAATCAGGATGGAACGTCAGACCTAATAGTCCTCGTTCGTCATATCCTCCATTAGAACCTAATTCAATGATTCGTTGACGAATATCTAAAAATAAATTAATAATTCCGTTTCTTATATAAAAAATTTCACCTATTTGTGTTGCAATAAATAAACTTTCTGTTGAGTCCCCCGGAAGAGTGGCTGTTTTTATAACTGTGGGCAAATTTAAATTTCTAACTATGGGACGCAAACTAACATTAACCTTCTTCAATGATTTTTACACTCCTTTTTATTGGTTTCATTATAAGTATATTCTTAAAATGTTCTTTTATCATTAAATAAAAATATGTCCGTCTGCCGGTTACCCCAATGAGTGCTTTATGTTACGAGGGCTGATTTCAAGCTAATCATGATTTTCCAAGTAACGATACTTAGGTGAATTTTCATGAATTTTTTCTGTTCCTGCTTCCATAGCAGTCTTATAGTACCAACATTTGTAGTTTATTCGATCTAGTGATTTTTGTAATTCCAAAATTTGTGCTTCCACAGCTACTTTTCTTTCTATAAACATTTCATATCGTTCTTTAAGAGTAGTATCACCTTCTACACACCAGTCCATGAAAGTTTTTATCTCTTTGATTGGCATACCAGTTGCTTTGAGGCAATTGATAATTTCCAAACCTTCAAGATCATTTTCTGTAAAATATCTTATGCCAGAATTTGTTCGTTCAACAAAAGGCAGCAAACCTTCTTTATCATAATATCGAATTGCATGGGCAGTTAAATTTACTTTTTCAGCTGCCTCACTGATTGTAAGTTTCATTAATAAATTACCTCCTAAAAATTTTTTGGTTTAGGTATTGACTTAGAGTTAACTCTAAGATATATAATAACTATATTACTATATAGAGCAAATGTCAATATGAAAGGTGGTTGTTATGAAAGATAAAGTTTTAATTGCTTACTATTCACATTCTGGCAATACAAGTAAAATTGCTGAAATGATACACAGGAAGGTTGGAGGAGACATTCTAAGGATAGAACTTACAAACCCTTATCCCAGAAATTATAATAAAGTAGTTGAGCAGGCAAAGAAAGAAATAAAATCAGGTTATGCACCTGAATTACAATTACAAATTGGTGATATTGATTCTTACGATAAAATATTTATTGGTTCACCTAATTGGTGGAATACAATGGCTCCGCCGGTAAAGTCATTCCTGTTAAAAAATGATTTATCAGGCAAAATAGTGATACCATTTTGCACTCACGGTGGAGGGGGAAATGGTAGTATGTTTAGTGATATGGCAAAAGAATGCAATGATTCGACAATTAAAAAAGGTTTTGCCATATATGGTGACGGAGGCAGTAAAGCAGAAAAAATGATAACAGATTGGCTCAATGAGTTAAGCTAGGAGAATGTGCATTAAAGAATTTATAAATAACGAGACATAAGTTTACTTTGATTGAAGCACAATATAAAGAGGTGTTGATGCATATAAAAAAAGTAAAAAATATTAAGGAGGTATATTATTATGAAAATTATGAATGTTGAAGAATTTAACAAACAAAATATTTTTGGGAAGGGACAGGAAAATACAATGTTTGCAAAGTATTTTGTCGGAGATTCTTATTTGAACCCGTTGACAAAGCCCGGAGAAGATCCGGTGTTTATTGCAAACATTACTTTTGAACCAGGATGCCGCAACAATTGGCACATCCATCATGGGATAAAAGGAGGGGAGCAAATACTAATTTGTACAGTTGGGAGCGGATGGTATCAGGAAGAAGGAAAAGGGCCTGTAAGTCTTGAGCCGGGCATGGTAATAACCATACCTACAGAAGTGAAACATTGGCATGGAGCAAAGGCAGATTCTTGGTTCAGCCACATTGCTTTTAGCGTTCCGGGAGAAGAAACAAGCAATGAGTGGTGCGAGCTTGTAACGGATGAAGAATACAGTAAGTTGAAATAATAAATTGACATGATTCAATTGGAAGGGAGAAAATCTATGGTTGATGCAAATAAACTTTTTGATACTGATCCTGAATTTATGGAACGTTTTGAAGCATTTGCTTTTAATGAAGTTGTTAACGAACCGGGACAGGAACTGGACGATGAAACAAGATTTATGTCAATCCTTGCAACATTAATTGGTTGTCAAGGTTTGGATGAATATAAAATTATGCTGGATCAGGCATTAGAGAATTACTTGACACCTGTAAAGGTAAAAGAAATTGTTTATCAGGCTGTTGATTATCTTGGCATCGGAAGGGTTTATCAATTCTTGGTTGCTACGAATGAAATAATGATAGAAAAGGGCATAAAACTTCCGTTGGAAGGTCAGGCAACAACTACAATGGACGATCGGTTAGAAAAAGGTGCAGATGCTCAAGCAGCTATATTTGGAGAAGGTATGAGAGGATTTTGGAAAGGCGGTCATATCAACCGTTGGCTGGCATCTAATTGTTTTGGTGATTACTATACCAGAACTGGGCTTGATTTGAAACAGAGAGAGTTGATTACCTTTTGTTTCTTGGCTGCTCAAGGAGGATGTGAGTCACAGTTAACAAGCCATGTGGCAGGAAATATACGGCTTGGCAACGACAAAGCATTTTTAATAAAAGTAGTTTCTCATTGCTTGCCATACATTGGCTATCCAAGAAGCTTGAATGCTATTGGTTGCATTAATAAGGCAACAGAGGAATAATTAAATTTGAAGGAGTGGTGTAGTTGATAAATAAACTCAGTCTATTTTTAGTAATTCCGCTGGTTTTTTCTTTAATGGCTTGTGATGTAAAGAATGAAGAAACAGAAAGGGATGACGCGCTGCAAGCAAATGAGCAGATAATCAAATCAGAGGATGAGGACATACCAATACAAAATTCAGATGAACCAGGCACAGAAGAATCAAATGCATCGGAAGAAGAGACAGGTGGTAATTATATGAAGCTTCAAATTGGAGAATCTGTATTTAAAGCAAGTTTGGATAATAATTCCAGCGTAGAAGCATTACAAGAAATGCTTGAGGAAGGATCCATAACCATTGATATGCGAGATTATGCAAACATGGAAAAGGTCGGTTCACTTGGCACAAGCTTGCCTAGAAATGATGAACAAATAACAACAGAGCCTGGAGATTTGATTTTGTATCAGGGAAATTCCTTTGTCATTTATTATGCGCCAAATTCTTGGAATTTCACCAGAATTGGTAAAATAGATAATATTACACAAGAAGAATTAAAAAAAGCGCTTGGAAGTGGTGATGTGAAAGTCACACTTTCATTAGATTAATATTTAAAATATAAAAAATAAAAGGAGAAAAGATTATGATTTTAGAAGAAAAATATTTGCTTAGTAATGGTTTAGCCATTCCAAAACTTGGATTGGGAACATGGTTTATTGAAGATGAAAATGCAGCGCAGGCTGTTTGTGATGCAGTAAAGATTGGCTATCGTCACATTGATACTGCACAAGCATATGGAAATGAAAAGGGAATCGGAGAAGGTATCCGTAAATGTGGAATTAGCCGTGAAGAACTTTTTATAACAACTAAACTTGCTGCGGAAGTAAAGGATTATCAGGGAGCTGTTGATGCTATCGAAGGCTCTCTTCAGGCACTTGGCTTAGATTACATTGACATGATGTTAATTCATAGCCCACAGCCATGGATGGAGTTTAGAGAAGCAGATCGCTTTTTCGAAGGAAATAAAGAAGCATGGCGTGCACTTGAGGATGCATACAAGGCAGGAAAGCTTCGTGCCATTGGTGTTTCTAACTTTGAAAAAGAAGATTTAGAGAATATTCTTTCATCCTGTACAGTTGCTCCTATGGTAAACCAGTTACTTGTACATGCAAGCAATACTCCGTTTGAACTCATGGAATATACACAGAGCAAGGGAATACTTGTAGAAGCATATTCACCAATTGCACACGGAGAAG
This sequence comes from Sedimentibacter sp., assembly GCA_032006665.1. Classification (GTDB taxonomy): domain Bacteria; phylum Bacillota; class Clostridia; order Tissierellales; family Sedimentibacteraceae; genus Sedimentibacter. Next base: position 28,082 of record DALZMP010000015.1, on the reverse strand, counting down.
TGTTAAAAAACCAGAAGGTGGCAGATATAGCGAAGAAATATGGTGTAACAGTACCACAGCTTTGCATTCGTTATGATTTACAGTTAGGAACATTACCTTTACCAAAAACGGCGAACCCAGAACATATGCGCAGCAATGCACAGTTGGACTTTGTAATTTCCGATGAGGATATGGAACAACTCAAAAAATTAGAACGTATAAAAAATTATGGTGAGTCCAGTTTCTTCCCTGTTTATGGCGGAAAATTGAAATAAAGAACTAATGTACTAATGCACACCCTTTCGTCCTCAATTGTTGAATGTAGGACGGGAGGTGTGCATTTTATTATTTAATGTACTTCAGTCAATAGAAGTTGCTGAAGACGGCGAAGGTATGTTAAATCATGGGAGGGTACAAGTCTAAAGAAAAATTCTTTTCTTTGTCTGGCAAGTTTGAATATAATTTGATAAAATAGATTATATTTCTATATAAACTAAATATTAGGAAGGTGTATCCATGGGACATATTACAAGTAAAGATGCATATAAAAATTTAGAAGAAAGAATTAATTGGTTTACACAAGGAGCTCCACAATCGGATAGCCTGTATAAAATTTTGCAGGTTCTGTATACAGAAAAGGAAGCTAAATTGGTTGCGCTGTTGCCGGTTCGTCCATTCACTGCAAAGAAAGCAGCAAAGATTTGGAATATCAGTGAAGTGAAGGCAGAATCTTTTTTGGAGCATTTGTGCGAGAAAGCATTACTTGTGGACTCGTTTTATAAAGGAGTACGTCAATTTGTAATGCCTCCGCCAATGGCAGGGTTTATTGAATTTGCATTGATGCGTACAAGAGGTGATATTGATCAGAAATATTTAAGTGAATTATATTATCAATATATGAATGTAGAAGAAGATTTTGTTAAGGATTTATTTTTTTCAACAGAAACGTATCTTGGACGTGTATATGTGCAGGAGCCAGTTTTAACTAACGAGAACACCATTCATATTTTGGATTATGAAAGAGCAAGCCATATTATTGAGGAAGCAACGCATGTAGGTCTTGGAACTTGTTATTGCAGACATAAGATGTTACATGCAGGACACCCATGTGAAATAAATGCCCCCTTGGATGTTTGCCTCACTTTTGGAAATGTTGCCCGCTCACTTGCGGAAAATGGACAGCATGCGAGATTAATTGATAAAGAAGAGGCAATGGATGTATTAGAACGTTCTTATGCGGCTAATTTGGTTCAAATTGGTGAAAATGTTCGTGAAGATCCGGCATTTATTTGTAATTGCTGCGGTTGTTGCTGTGAAGCCTTGCAAGCGGCTAGAAAATTCAGTCCAATGCAGCCGGTGGCGACTACAAATTATATACCTAAAATTTCCAGTGAATGCATAGGGTGCGGTAAATGTGAGAAGGTATGTCCTGTATTAGCAATTTCTATGTCTAAGAACAAAGAAGGTAGGGCAGTAGCTCAAGTTGACAATGAGATATGCCTTGGTTGTGGTGTATGTGTACGAAGTTGCAACAAGAATGCCGTCGAATTAGTTCGAAGAGAGATACAAGTCATTACACCGGTGAATAGTACCCATAGATTTGTATTGCAAGCAATTGAAAAAGGAACTCTTCAAAACCTAATATTTGACAACCAGGCATTTGCCAATCATCGTGCTATGGCGGCAGTACTTGGGGTTATTCTTAAATTACCACCTTTAAAGCAAATGCTGGCCAGCAAACAGTTTAAATCCATATATTTGGATAAATTGTTGTCAAATAAAAGTGCAGAAAGGCTGTAAGATGCCTTCAAATATGATGAAGAGCCAGAGAAACTGATTCTTCATCATAAAACCAATGCAGTTGAATTGAGAAACAAAGCAGAAATATATAAGAAAAATAAAATTAATTATCTTTTATTAAATTAATATATTTTGGGTATAAGATATATAATATAAAAAAGGAGTGATATTATGAAAGCTATGGTAATTAATAAATTTGGAGGACCTGAAGTATTTGAACTTATGGATATCCCAAAACCGGAAATAAAACCTGGATATGTGCTGGTGAGGGTAATGGCCAGTAGCCTTAATCCACTTGAAATAAAGCTTCGGTCAGGACTTTTACCGGAATTCACACCACAGTTTCCCGCAGTATTAAATGCAGATATTTCAGGAATTGTTGTTCAGGTAGGGGAAAACGTTGAATTATTGAAACCCGGAGATGAGGTTTATGGATTTATCGGAGGTATGACAGATGAGTGCGGAGCTTTGGCAGAATATGCTTTAGTGGATGAGGAGCTCTTATGCCGAAAACCCAACAATATAGATTTTAAGACAGCAGCATTATTTCCTTTGGTTGGTCTGACAGCATACAGAGCTATTATGGAAAACTCCCACATAAAGCCGGGCAGTAAAGTCCTAATTCATGGAGCAGTAGGCGGTGTTGGGCACATTGCTGTTCAATTTGCTAAAATGTTAAATGCTGAAGTTTATGCAACAGTTTCAAGTGCTGAAAAAGCAGAAATAGCGGAACATCTTGGCGCAGACCATGTAATTAACTATAAAACCACTGCAGTTGAAGACTACGTAAATGAGTATACAGACGGTAATGGATTTGATGTGGTATTTGACACATACGGTACAAGCAATCTTATTAACAGCTTTAAGGCAACAAAAATTGAGGGGCTTGTATTAACAACTAACTCCAGAGTTACATTGGATTTGACTTTAGTACATAATAAATCGCTGACTTTAAAAACGATTTTTATAGTTCTGCCTGTTATAACAAACATGGGTAGAAATGAAATGGGCAATATATTAAATGAGATGAAAAAACTGATAGAGGCAGGAAACTTGACAATTTACAAAGATAAGACAGAATTCAATTTTTCAGAAATAATCGAAGCACATAAATACTATGAAGCAGGAGATACAACTGCTAAAATAGCTTTGATAAATGACTTGATATAAATGGTCTAATTAGATTGTGGATAAAAATAAGCAATATTCGACATTTTGATGAACGGACCCATGGTAAGTAGACAATTAAATTAATTAAAGTATTATACATATTAGGATGTAGGGTTTCGATATTCTATAGGAGCAATGCATCCTAATTTTTTTGAAATCTTTTCTCATTAAAAAATAAATTCATTTACATGTTTACTTCTTGTTAGTTACAATATCTTTAAAATTTACTTATTTGAAACTTCCTCTAATTCAATTATAGCATATAAAAGATTGTAAATCTAGACTGTTTTTTAGTCTGCGCTATTGCTATAATGATACCAATATATTTGAAGGGGTTTTTGACTTCATTATAAAGGAGGTAAACATATGAGTTCATATGTGATTGGTTTTCGGGATATTGATAAAGCAAAACTTACTGTTGTTGGCGGAAAAGGTGCTAATTTGGGGGAACTTTCTAAAATTGAAGGTGTTTGTGTATCAGATGGTTTTTGTATTTCTACTGAAGTTTTTAGAAGAATTATTGAAAAGATGCCTTCAATTGGCAAGTTAATTGATCAGCTATCGCTTCTGAAGATAGAGGACAGAGATAAAATCGGTGAAATTAGCGATGAGATCCGAGGGATTATTGAAGGGATAGAAATCCCCCAAGACATTAATGAAGAAATATCTCATTTTATTTCCAAACTTGGAGACAAAAATGCATATGCAGTACGTTCTAGTGCAACGGCAGAGGATTTACCGGCAGCATCCTTTGCAGGTCAGCAGGATACGTATTTGAACATTATAGGAAAAGAAGCAATACTAAAGCATATCAGCAAGTGTTGGGCATCGTTGTTTACAGATAGAGCTGTAATTTACCGTATGCAAAATGGATTTAATCATAAAAAAGTTTACTTGTCTGTTATTGTTCAGAAAATGATTTTTCCACAGGCTTCCGGTATTATGTTTACAGCTGATCCTGCCACATCAAATAGAAAAGTGGTATCCATAGATGCCGGATTCGGACTAGGTGAAGCATTGGTTTCAGGACTGGTTAATGCTGATAATTACAAAGTGTGTAACGGAAAGGTTATTGATAAAAGAATATCCACCAAGAAACAGGCTGTTCATGCTTTAAAAGATGGAGGTACGATAGAACAGGAAATTGAGTTTGAGAAGCAGAATCGTCAAGCATTGACAGATGAGCAAATTTTAGAACTTGAACATATAGGCAGAAAAATTGAAGAACATTTCGGTTGCCCTCAGGACATTGAATGGTGTATAGCTAGAGAACATTCCTCATACGTAGATGATAATCCGTCAGAGAAAGTGTATCCCACTACATTTCATGTTGTCCAGAGTAGGCCAATCACTACTTTATATCCCGTTCCTTATGCAAATGACCAGGAAAATCATGTTTATGTGTCTGTCGGTCACCAACAAATGATGACCGATGCCATGAAACCATTGGGAATGTCAATATTCCAGCTAACATCTTTTGGACCCAGATTTAAAGCAGGCGGAAGACTTTTCGTTGATGTTACACATATGCTGGCTTCACATGACAGCAGAAAAACCTTATTAGATACCATGGGGCAACACGACCCGCTAATGAAAGATGCACTTGCGACTATAATAGAGCGGGATTTTATAAAATTGTTGCCAAGTGATAAAGCAGAACAAAGTGCTGGTAACATCAATAAAAGCATATTGCCTGCGGATTCAGAAAAACAATTTGAAATCGACCCGACTATTGTTTCTGATTTAATTAAGATTAATCAATCATCAATAGAAGAGTTAAAACAAAACATTAAAACAAAATCAGGCTCAGATTTATTTGATTTTATTCTGGAAGATATTCAGGAGTTAAAGGGGATTTTATTTGATCCGCAAAGTTCGCGCGTGTTTATGTCTGCTATGGATGCTTCACATTGGATTAACGAAAAAATGAAGGAGTGGCTAGGAGAAAAAAACGCAGCAGATATACTTTCTCAATCTGTACCAAATAATATAACATCGGAAATGGGTCTGGAATTAATAGATTTGGCAGATGTAATTCGCCCTTATCCGGAAGTAGTTAATTATTTACAACATGTAAAAGATGATGAGTTTTTGAAGGAAATAGTTAAGTTTGACGGCGGTCTTAAAATCAAGGATGCAATCTTGTCTTATCTTAACAAATACGGTATGCGATGTGCCGGAGAAATTGATATTACCAAAACTCGTTGGAGTGAAAAACCAACTGTACTTGTCCCCATGATTCTCAATAATATCAAAAACTTTGAGCCAAATAGCGGCAAGTGTAAATTTGAGCATGGACTAAAGGAAGCTCTAAAAAAAGAAAAGGAATTATTAGACCGATTGAGTCAATTGTCGGACGGCGAACAAAAAGCGAAAGAAACAAAACGAATGATTAACATAATGCGTAATTTCATTGGATTTAGAGAATATCCAAAATACGGAATGATTAGCCGCTATGCAATTTATAAAGAGGCTTTGCTGAAAGAAGCTGAACAACTTGTAGAAGCAGGACTTATTCATGAAAAAGAAGATATATATTATCTCACTTTTGAAGAGTTTCACGAAGTTGTACGCACAAATGAACTGGATTACCAGATTATCAGAAAAAGACAAGAAGAATATCAATTATATGAGAAACTGATACCTCCACGTGTTATCACATCTGATGGTGAAATCATTGCAGGCAAATATAAACCAGAAGACTTTCCAAAGGAATCCATTGCAGGTTTGGCTGTTTCTTCCGGAGTTACGGAGGGGCGGGCACGTGTTATTTTAAACATGGAAGATGCGAAGCTGGAAGATGGTGATATATTAGTCACTTCCTTTACCGACCCTAGCTGGACACCGTTGTTTGTATCTATAAAAGGACTGGTTACCGAAGTTGGCGGGTTGATGACCCATGGGGCAGTTATCGCGCGTGAATACGGCTTGCCTGCAGTTGTTGGAGTAGAAAATGCTACAAAGTTGATAAAAGACGGTCAACAAATTCGTGTACATGGAACAGAAGGATATGTGGAAATTCTGTAATGGCATAAAATGCTTCATAGTATTCTTTTTCCATGGAATATATATATCCTGGATTATATATTCCACATATATGAAATGCTTTAAAAAATTATATGTAACCAATAATGTATTTTTATGATATAATAAATACACAGATGAAGCAAAGACTTAAGTCTTTGCCTGATATGTATTTATTGAATCGTTGTGATGCAAGCCGCTTTCTGGCTTGCTTTATGATAAAATAAATACACTAAAATATTTGACAGAGGTGTATTATGATAAAAATTCTATTAACTAATGATGACGGAATATTTGCAGAAGGAATTGAAGTATTAGCTGAGATAGTGAAGGATTTTGGAGAAATTTACGTAGCGGCACCTGACAGACAAAGGAGTGCTGTGTCTCATGGCATAGCCATACACGACCCAATAACTGTTAAAAAATATAATTTTCCCATAAAGGTCGCAGGTGCATGGAGCATAGGAAGCACCCCTGCAGATTGTGTGCGTTTAGCTTTGAATAATTTGCTTACAGAGAAGCCGGACCTTATACTTTCAGGCATTAACAACGGTACCAATTATGGCGGAGACATATTATATTCAGGAACAGTAGCAGGAGCAATAGAAGGATATCAGTACAAGATACCGTCACTGGCTCTTTCGCTGGATGGAAATAATTTTGATGTATGCCGCAGATATCTAGGTGAATTTATAGAAAAGTACATTCAAACTGCAATGAATAATAGCTATGTACTCAATGTTAATATTCCTTCTTGTGAATCAGAGGAATTTAAGGGTATAGTTTACGCAAGACTATCAGGGCCGGGACAGTATCCTTTTTATTTTAAAGAAGAAAAGATAGATGAAGAAACAAGCAGCTATGAACTTCATTCCCAAGATTCGTTTAATGTGGAAGAAGATTCAGATATAGATTATGTAAAGCAAGGTTATATTTCTGTTACTCCGATTGCTCCTAACTATGAGAATCATCAACATACAAAACATTTAAAAAATATTGGATTGGTACAGGAAATTGCTGCACTTGAGGCATGATAGAATAATTTGTGAAAATGTGATTAATACAACGGAGTTTGGCTTTTCAGTCAAAACCTGTTGTATTTTTTTATATACCGGAAAAGTTATCCTTCTAGTATATAAAAAACCAAATGAGAATCATTATCAAAATCATTGACAAAATGAAATATATACTATAAAATAAGTTGTTAGTCTAAACTAACTGAATGATTATAAATTTAAATTAATAGAAGTTCTGAGCCATAAAATGATGTGGCTTAGCAAACTCTGTTAGGCTAAAGCAAAGGAGAATACATATGAAATTAAAAAAAATCAGTTCTATTTTAGCAATTGCACTTGCTATATCATTAGCGGGCTGTTCAAACACAAATAATACATCTTCTGACAGTGATAATGCTGCACCTTCTGAAGTAACAGGAGAAACACTTTCAAATGACGATGCTTCATCTGAATATCCCATTACAATAAGCCACGCATTTGGAGAAACAGTCATAGAAAAGAAACCGGAACGTGTTGCAACTATTTCATGGGGTAACCAGGATGTTCCATTGGCATTGGGAATTGTTCCTGTAGGTGTGTCTAAAGCAAATTATGGTGTACTTGACGGCAGCGGTCTATTACCTTGGACAAAAGAAGCATTTAAGAACTTAGATGTGGATAATCCGGCACTTTTTAATGATACAGACGGATTAGACTATGAAGCTATCAGTGATTCACAGCCGGATGTTATTTTGGCAGCTTACTCCGGAATTACTCAAGAGGAATATGCATTATTGAGTGAGATTGCTCCGGTAGTTTCATATCCAACTCTTGCTTGGCAGACGTACTGGCGTGAACAGATTGTTATGGATGCAGCAGGCATGGGCATGAAAGCCGAAGGAGAGCAGTTGGTTTTTCAGCTGGACGAACTTATAGCTGAAAAAACGAGTAAATATCCGCAAATTCAAGGAAAGAATGCAGCATTTTTCTATTTTAATCCAACAGATTTAGGAAAGTTTTATATTTATCTTCCTTCTGATCCCCGTGCGGCATACCTCACTGATTTAGGAATGAAATTTCCTGAAAGTGTGCTAAATCTTGCTGAGAGTTCTGAAAGTTTTGCAATTGAGGTAAGTGCAGAAAAGGTAGACACATTAAATGACTTGGATATTATAATAGCCTACGGTGATAAAGCCTTACTCAAAGAATTACAGGCAGATCCTCTTTTAGGAACAGTTCCGGCAATAAAAAGAGGTTCGGTAGTATTTATTACTGACGGCACACCTCTGGCGGCATCAGGTACGCCAAGTGCGCTTTCTATTCCGGCGACTATAGATGAGTACCTGAAATTAATAGGAGAGGCAGCAGATAAAGCAGAATGAAATTTTCCAAAATAATAACTTTGCTGTTGGGCAGTGCTGTCTGTATTGCCATTAGCATTTTAGTGTCTCTGTCATTTGGCGCACGTTACGTAGATTTCAATGAAGTAGTAAATAGTTTGCTGAATTCAGAGAATATTTCTTTCGGTGCATTGGTAGTTCGCGAACGTGTTCCGAGAACGGTTTTCGCTATAGTCGCCGGAGCCTCTCTGGGAGTTTCTGGCGCTTTGATGCAGGCAATCACGCGTAATCCTATAGCTGACCCAAGTATTTTAGGTGTTAATATGGGTGCGTCATTGTTTGTTGTAAGCGGAATTGCTTTTTTTAATATAAGTACTGCTGCTCAATATGTTTGGCTTGCTTTGGCTGGAGCGGCTGTAACAGCTATTTTTGTATATGGAATAGGCTCTTTAGGTCATGGAGGTGCAACACCTATAAAGCTTGCTCTGGCAGGTGCTGCTACCAGTGCGGCTTTGTCTTCTTTGGTGAGCGCGGTGATACTTCCCAGAACAGAAGTTATGAATGCATTCCGATTCTGGCAAGTAGGAAGTGTTAGCGGTGCAACATGGGATGGAATTATTACCGTAATGCCATTTCTCATAACAGGTATGGCAATAGGTATCTTTTTAACGGCTGCATTAAATGCTTTGGCATTGGGAGATGATGTTGCAACCGGATTAGGAGTTCGTACGGGAATTGTAAGAATGTCAGGTGCCTTTGCCGGTGTTCTGTTATGCGGTGCAACAACTGCGCTGACAGGACCAATAGGATTTATAGGTCTCATGGTACCTCATATCATGCGTCTTATTTGCGGACCTGATATGAGGTACATAGTTCCAATGTCTGCTGTTGGCGGAGCAATTCTTTTAACATTATCAGACACTATAGGAAGACTTATAGGTATGCCTGGTGAACTTGAGGCAGGAATTGTTACAGCTTTTTTAGGTGCTCCAATTCTTATATTTATTGCCATGAGAGTGAAGGTGCGATCATTATGATAAAAGATAACATTATTAGAGAAGGGTACCGCCGCAGAAGGGTGCGTTGGATTACTGTTACAATTTTACTGGTTGTTTTGGCAATTTTTCTTTCTGTAGTTATGTTGTTGCTTGGTAATACCGGATATCCCCTTGATATAGTCGTCAGGGTTCTTTCCGGCGAGCAGATACGGGGAGCTTCCTTTGCTATCGGTACGCTGCGATTACCCAGAATGCTTTCAGGGTTATTGGTAGGGATGGCATTTGGTATGGCCGGCAATACATTCCAGACTATGCTCAGAAATCCTTTGGCAAGTCCGGATATTATAGGTATTACTTCCGGTTCTGGTGCAGCAGCGGTATTTTGTATAGTCATCCTTAAAGCAAGCGGTAGCTTTGTTTCTATAGCAGCAGTAGTCTCAGGGCTTACAGTTGCATTATTGATTTATGTTCTTTCAAGAGGCGGAAGTTTTTCCGGAGGGAAACTTATTTTGATCGGAATAGGTATACAAGCAATGCTCAATGCAGTAATTTCATATTTATTAATAAAAGCCAACCAGTATGATGTTCCTGCAGCAATGAGATGGCTCAGCGGAAGTTTAAACGGAATGCAGATGAAAGGAGTTAATGGACTTTTTCTTATTGTAGCTACTTTTGGAATTGTTATTGTTTTATTTGAAAGGCATCTTAAAATTTTGGAATTAGGTGAAGCATCAGCAATAACTCTTGGACTAAAAGCAGACCGGACACGTATTTTACTGGTACTGAGTGCTGTATTTTTGATTGCTTTTTCAACTGCTGTAACAGGGCCGATTGCATTTGTAAGCTTTCTAGCAGGACCTATAGCCGGCAAGCTTGTTGGATCGGGTTCTCCTCGTGCATTTCCTTCAGGGTTGGTGGGAGCATCGTTGGTACTTGGTGCAGATATAATCGGACAGTTTGTTTTTGATGTCCGGTTTCCGGTGGGAATTATTACAGGAATTCTGGGTGCACCATATCTTCTATTTCTATTGATACGCATGAATCGAACAGGAGGAACAGCATGAAAAAATCACAATTATTTAAAGCTGGCAGCATAGTTGCCGGATATGATAATAAAATTATACTTAATGGTATTGATATAACTATACCAAGCAATAAAATCAGCGTTATTATAGGTGCTAATGCCTGCGGTAAGTCCACTTTATTGAAGACTTTGGCCAGGCTGATAAAACCGGTCTCCGGAGAAGTTTCCATTGACGGAAAACCAATTAACACAATTCCTCCGAAACAGCTGGCACAGGCTTTAGGACTGCTTCCCCAATCACCTGTTGTACCGGAAGGTATTGTTGTTTCAGATTTGGTGTCACGGGGCAGATTTCCGTATCAAACATTTTTAAAAGGCATGGGAAAAAAGGATTATGAAGCTGTCGAAGAAGCTTTAGATATTATGGGCATTACAGAACTTGCCAACCGCAGCGTAGATGAACTATCAGGCGGACAGCGCCAGAGGGTTTGGATTGCTATGGCTCTTGCACAGCAAACCGACATCCTTCTTCTGGATGAACCGACAACATTTCTTGATATTACTTACCAAGTTGAGATTCTTGACTTGCTGACGGACTTAAATCGCAAGAGAGGAACCACTATTGTAATGGTGCTTCATGACATAAACCTGTCTGCAAGATATGCAGATTATATTTTTGCGGTGAATGAGGGAAAATTGGTTTCTCAGGGTGCTCCTTCAGAGGTAATAACAGAGGATCTTATTAAACAGGTTTTTGGGTTGAAATGTACAGTTATAAAAGACCCAGTTTCAGCCTCACCGTTTATAGTACCAAAGGGAAGATACCATGTTAATTGCTGAGTAAATTTATTAATTTATCAAACGAAAAGAACTGTACCCTTATGTATATGAATATAATTTTTGAAAGTTTAGCAGAAAATGTTTATCTCTATTTTTCAATTAATAATGACATTTTTATAAAGATTTATTTTTACAAGATGTACTTCATGGCGAATATTCATATGTTCAGTACTAGTTTTTCAGTCAAAAAAACTTATATTTATGGGAAAATATTATTAGGACACAACATAGTATATTCGTATATCTAAATTATGTTACAAGTATCTATATAAGAAAGTACCTCAATTTTGATATTTAGGTGTATAAATTTATTAAATCAAACGCCTTGAAGAGCTATACCCCTTGAAAAGAGTCGTTTCATCAACATCCTTGGGTTTCATTGAACAAATATTATAAATTTAGAAGAAAATCAACGCAGTTTATGATATAATTAAATTATGGAATTATTGATACCTAAAATGACGTGTCATGTTACGGTATCTTTTTCCATTAAGTAAAGTTTATAGAAAGCAACATTAAAAATCAAGGGGGAAATTGAATGAATGACATTCGTATTCCAAGCATAAAAATTTCAGACATAGATATGAAAAAATGCTATTTTAATCCAGGGTGTGCACTCAGCATATACAAGCGTGAATCTGAGCATAAAATACTGGATATGCTTAATAAGCATTTTGGTCCTGTGAAAATTCATAACATTTGCTGCCATCATGTACCACAGCTGCCTCAGGGTTCTACCATTATTAATAACTGTGCAGGCTGTGACAGAAGATTTAGGTCTTTATATGAAGGGATACAAACAATTTCACTGTGGGAAGTATTAGACAGTATTGAAAATCTGCCTTTGCCGGATAATACAGGACTAACTGTTTCAGTGCATGACTCATGTTCATACAGACCAAAACCTCAAGTTCATGCAGCAGTCAGAAGTATTTTAAGGAAAATGAACATGAAAATTATTGATTGTAAGTACAGTGGTACAAAATCCATTTGCTGCGGCGATAATTTTTATCCTCATATTCCAATTGAAGAAGTTACAGCATTTCAGAAAAAACGCGCAGCTCAGATGCCCTGTCAGGATGTTGTAGTTTATTGTGTTTCATGCATAAAGTCTATGGCTATTGGAGGAAAAACACCACACCATATGGTGGATCTTGTTTTAAACGAAGAGACCGATCCTCAGGAGACCAGGATTGATATTTATCATGACGCAGTGAATCAATATATAAATGAGCACTAGGTTTTCAAAATTAGCATAAGCAGCCTTTTTGCAAATAAAAAATATGGCTGAAAAATCAGCCACTTCAAGATTTATATTAATTATGTTTTCAAAATAATAAAAAATTAATTTTTTACTATTTCATCAAATACTATGGGACGAATTAGGTTACCAAGATTAACTGGTTTCATGAATGGATTGTGGTTTTTAAATAAGCTTGCTGATCCAACCTGCATATTATCATAGGTTTTAAAAAAGTATTCACAGGTATTTGTGTTGATAAAAGCAGTATATTTGGTATAATCATATGTACCACGACTGGATATTACAGCCCCCTTTGGTATAGAGACACTTTCCATAACATGAAAACATGATATGATTGCTTCCATACTGTTTTTTGGCGTTGGCAAATGAGTTTTCAAATATGATGTTCTTACAAAACGCTCGGGAGATGTATAGCCTCCCGGCAGAGTTGTAGTCCCTCCGGCCAGACCAAATGGTGTCAGTCGAACATTTTCCCAGAATACTTCTTCAGTCTGTTCTGGGGATGTTTCCATATAGTTTCTAAGATTAGTCATATGCCATTGGAAATCCGGGCTGTTTGCCATAACTCCAATGGGATTGTAAAAAAGCTCTAATCCTTTATCAGTTTGCTCAATGACAACACATTTTCCGCTTCTATCTGTGGCAATCCAGTGCAAGGGTGCTATGGTTTGTGTCACAGGATCGGGCATGCCTATAATAGCAGTATTTTCTAATACGTTTTTTAAATCATTTATAGAAGCACATCTACCTAAAATGTAATGAAGAAAATCAAATGAAGCTACCGGTTGAGCTGTTGGATATGGTAATTGCGTATCATATTGAGCATATCCTGCAAAATATAATGCTGCTGCAGCAAACCCTTTTTCATTAACACCGTCAAAAAAACCAAGAATTCCGTCAAGTTCTTGACCTATTCCTATAAAACTGTAATAATCGCGAAACTGTCCCATGTTTAAAGTGTTATTCCATACATAATTGTTTGGTATTATATAAATTTGCGGTCGGATATCATAAGAAAAATCCATTGTCCTTCCAAAAAATGTTTCTCCCTGCTGGGTTAATAATGTTAACGCTGTACACATGTTGATATACCTCCTTTTGTAAAATATATGTAATGTTTTTATTTTTATGAATACAAGGAATATATGAATATAAGGAATTATACGGCAATGAAATACAGTTAGTTTGAAGTGAATCATATGAAGGAGATTTTTTGACAGCAAAAAGGGCTTTACATTAATTTCTGCGCATATCCATGTAAGACAGACAGTTTTATTATTTCATATGTCTGTTTTGACAAGGGTATATCATACTTAATGTAACAGCCCCTAAGTTTACGGTAAATTATATTTTACTATTTGTCGTTTGCTAAATTGAACTTGTCAAAAATATAGAACAGCAGAGAAAGTATCATGCCGACAATACAAGCAAGTACCATACCTTTTAGAGATACTTGTCCTATGTTAATTGCAACACCGGAAAGACCGGTTACAAATACGACAGAGGTCAGTGTTAGGTTGCGGCTGCGGCTGTAGTCAACCTGACCGTCAACCATTACTCTTATACCGGAAGCCCCTATCATACCGTATAGAAGAAATGATACCCCTCCGATGACAGGACCCGGGATAGTTTGAATAAGTGCTGCAACCGGTCCTACAAAAGAGGATATTATGGATAAAACAGCTGCACCTCCAATAATTTGTACAGAATAAACTTTGGTTATTGCCATAACGCCGATATTTTCTCCGTAGGTCGTTGTCGGAACAGATCCTACAAAACCGGAAAGCATTGTAGAAAATCCGTCTGCAAACATGGAGCGGTGCAATCCCGGATCTTTCAGAAGGTCTCTGTCCACAATTTTACATGTTACAATCTGATGACCGATGTGCTCGGATGCAACAACCAAAATAACTGGGAGAATAGTAATAATAGCACTAAGATTAAAATGAGGTGCTTGAAAATTCGGCATTACTAAGAAGTTAGTGTGCAGTGCATCTAAGATTGTATCGGTTGTGATAACTTTAGTAAGCAGTGCAGTTACATATCCGGAAATAATCGCAATCAAGATAGGAATGATTGCAAAAAATTTACGAAACAATACATTGCCAAACACAGCAACTGACAGTGTTACCATAAAAATGATGACATTATTATGATCAATTATAGCATCTGCATTCGGAAGAATTCCGGCTGTGGTCGCCGCCGTTCCGGCAAGTTCCAAACCAATGAGCGCCACGACAGGACCCATAGCTGCTGCTGGAAGCATAATATCTATCCATTTAATTCCAAATTTGTAAATTATGAAGGATAAAATACACATGGCAAGACCGACTGCGATAAAACCGCCCAGTGCATACGAGTACCCCCACTTTGAAATGACGAGACCTGCCGGCGCAAGAAAAGCAAAGCTGGAGCCAAGATATGCAGGAGCTTTGCCCTTCGTTATAAGAATAAAAAGCAGTGTGCCGATACCGTTCATCAGCAGAACGATTGATGGATTTATTTGAAAAATAATAGGTACTAAAACTGATGCGCCAAACATCGCAAACATGTGCTGAAGAGATAGGGGAAACAATAGATTTAACGCTACTTTGTCTTCCACTTGAATGATTTTTTTGTTTTCCAAGAAAAAACCTCCTTAAATTTATTCTTGAAAATTATAGCACAGTATGTGGCAGATTACTATAATAAATATTTGTGAATTTGTAAATTTTATTTATGTCACACAAGCGAACCGGCTTACTTGGTTAAACTGTCGTAGATTTTGGACAAATTGTCCTTCATTCGCTCAATATATGTCATGTCATCTTCATTGCTTTCAATTGTATAGATGGTTTCTACCTTTGCTCCGACTTCATTGGCTAGTGTTTGAGAAACATTTGGGCTTGCCATTTCTTCGGCAAAAATGGTCGTTACTTTGTTTTCCCTGCAATATTCTACAAGCTCGGCCAGTTGTTGCGCAGTAGGTTCGCCCTCTGCAAAGGTATCCTCCACGCTATTTTGCTCCAGGCCGAAGTCCCGACAGAGATAGCTGAAGGCGGCATGACCTGTTACAAAGCTATTTTTCTCCACTGACTGAAATTTTGAGGCATATTCGTCGTATAGGCTTTCCAGTTGTAAGATGAAGTCATTACAATTTTTTTCATAATAGTCTTTATTTGATGGGTCTGCCTGAACCAACACGTCCTTGATGTTTTTGACCTCAAATTCAGCTCCTTTTAAGCTGAGCCAGATATGCGGATCATATTGACCGTGCTCCTTGATTTCTTCAAGATCTGTGTTCTCGATGATTTCAGCACCTTTGGATGCTTCAACTACAATCAGATTTGTATTATTTGCGGCTTTAAGTGTTTCATCCACCCAGGTTTCCATACCCAGACCGCTGTAGACAAAAACTTCAGCTGTACTTAGAGCAGCTAGATCTTGTGCTTTTGGTTCGAAATCATGTGGTTCTGTTCCATCGGGTATGATCGTTAAAACTTCTACCTTATCTTTTCCAACAGCCGTAACAAATTCCTTCATTGCGTTAAATGTTACAGAGACTTTGAGTTTGCCTTCTCCTGTCTTGTCTACCAGATTATTATTACTGCATGCCGAAAGAATCACAACGGTAATCATACACAGAACCAAAGCAGTCCATTTTTTTAACATTTTTATTAACCTCCAAAATTTTACTTGCAAATGTATCCCATTTGCATCTATAATATATAATAGTATGTTAGGTAATATTTGTCAAGTGCAAATGACATGCATTCGCAATAAAAATAAATTTATGTTTAGAAAGGGTGTTCCTTATGATTAAAGCAGAAAATCTGTTATTTTCCTATACAGATCTACCGCCATATGTGTTAGATGGTATCAATCTAGAAATATGTAATGGCGAATATGTATCGGTGGTAGGCGAAAACGGCAGCGGAAAAAGTACACTTATGCGGTTGATACTGAATTTTATTAAACCTACAGGTGGTAGTATTGTGTCCCAGGCTAAGAGGATTGGGTATGTACCACAAAAAAATGATTTTTCTAATTCCAGTTTTCCCATTACAGTTTATGAAGCACTTAATTCTTATCGGAGACTTTTGAAAATCAAAGATAAGAGTGTGATTGCTGAGAATCTTGAAAAAGTTGGGATGTCCAACTTTATGGGGTCATTGATGGGCAATCTGTCCGGAGGACAAGGCCAAAAAATATTGATTGCAAGAGCATTGATGGGAAGCCCGGATTTGTTGATTTTGGATGAACCTTCGACAGGAGTTGATATAAACAGTCAAAAAGAGATTTATAGTTTCTTAAAAAAAATAAACAAGGAGAACGGCATTACCATTGTGTCGGTCGAACACAATTTGGATGCTGCCATCTCAAACTCAACTTTGATTTATCATTTATTGGGAGGACACGGTCACCTATGCACTCCTGGACAATATGTTGAAGAATACTTAAAAAACAGGGGAAAGGACGATAGCAATGTTTAATTACAGCTTTATGCAAAATGCAATTTTTGTTTCCGTATTTATTTCAATTTTGTGCCCGTGCATCGGCATTTTTTTTGTTCTTCGCCGCAATTCCATGATAGGGGATACCCTATCCCATGCCTCACTTGCTGGTGTTACAATAGGATTGATGTCGAATCAAAACCCCATACTTGGTGCATTTATTTTTACATCTATCTGTGGGGTACTGATTGAATTTCTGCGCGGTTATTTTAAAAAATACACTGATTTGATTCTCACTATTATTCTTTCTCTGAGTGTTGGTACTGCCATTACCATCATCAGTTCCGGGAAGCTCCGTGCAAACGCAGATTCCTTTATGTTTGGAAGCATCCTGACAGTGACTAAGTTCGATATGATTATGGTGCTGATTCTCAGTGTGGTTTCCGTTCTGACACTTATATTTCTATACCATCAGATGATCTATATCGTATATGACGAAGAGGCCGCTAAAGTTGCAGGCGTAAAGGTCAAAATGATTAATTATATTTTTTCTATTCTAGTGGCTTCTGCAATATCAGTATCTATAAGAATTGTAGGAGTGTTAGTGCTTAGTTCCATGATAGCTCTTCCTGTTGCTACAGCACTGCAGCTTGGAAAAGGGTTTAAGTTTACATTGATATTTTCTATTGTTTTTAGCGTAATAGATATTATGTTGGGGTTGTTTATTTCATATTATCTCAATGTTGCTCCTGGGGGATTTACTGCTCTTATTTCCGTTGTGGTTCTTGTTGTGGTTATAGTGGCAAAGAATGCATATACAAGTATCAACATAGTTCGCAATAAATGATGTACATATGCTGATATTCCATAATACTTGACTTTTTGAAATGTGCGTTTTATAATTAAGCTAAATTCGAATAATACGCATTTGCATATAATGTTAATTGCAATATTAATTGCAGAAAAAGCATCATAGCTCTTTATTGAGTAGATGAGTGAGGTGAATACATTGAAAGAAATACAGAATAACTGGCCTACAGGAATAAAAAGAACTAAACAGCGTGAAAGTGTGCTCTCAGTGCTTGAGTGCTCTGAGATACCGTTAAGTGCATCGGATATTTGTTCCAAAATGGAAATAAGCGGGGACACTGCATGGCTATCCACCGTTTATAGAGTATTGGAACTTTTCGTAAAAAAAGGAGTGGCAATTAAAACAAATGTGATGAATAATGAAATGGCAGTATATGAACTCAATCGTTTTAAGCATAAGCATTATGCCATCTGTATGAACTGCCATAAGATGATAGCGATGGATAACTGTCCGATGGAGAAGTTCATACCAAAGCTCGAAGATGATGATTTCCATGTGATGGGGCATAATCTGGAGTTGTTTGGAATTTGTAAAGATTGTAGTCATAAACGCTAATTATTATATTGATTTATGGAGGATTTACATGACAACAGAAATATATATAATTTCTGGTTTCTTGGGAGCTGGAAAAACCACTTTTATACAGAAATTACTTAATGAGGCGTTTCATAAAGAGAAGGTTGTCATAATCGAAAATGATTTTGGCGAGATTAGTGTTGATGCTGCACTTCTTAAATCAGGCGGCATTGAAGTAAAAGAAATTAATTCCGGTTGCATTTGTTGCAGCCTTTCAGGTGACTTTGTGAAAGCCCTTAAAGAGCTTTTAGATCGTTTCCAACCAGATAAAATTATTATTGAGCCGTCAGGTGTCGGTAAGTTATCGGATATTATGAAGGCCTGTTTAGATCCACGCGTTCTGCCGTTAGCAAAAGTAAAAGCTAAAATTACGGTTGTTGATGTGAAGCGATGTAAAATGTATCTTGATAATTTTGGTGAATTTTTTGAAGACCAAATTCAAAATGCTGACATTGTTTTACTTAGTCGCACTGAGAATTTTTCGGACAAGGTAGACGACGCTTACAAGTTAATTAAAAGTATGAATTCGAACTCCGCTATATTTATAGAGCCTTGGGATAAAATTAATGTTGAGGATATTTTATATCCGGAGCATAAACATCACGTTCATGGAGAACATTGCGACCATGCCCACAGTTGCATCTGCGGACATCATGCCGCTCACGGGGAACAACATTGTCATGAGCATGGCAATGATTGTGATTGTGACCACAACCATTCTGCAGAGGATGTCTTTGATACCATCACCATACGGACGGAGAAGGTATTTAGCATAAATGATTTGAAGGAGCGGGTATTAAATATGGAGATGAACGCAAAAGGCACTATTCTTCGTGCTAAAGGTATCGTTCATGGTCCAAATGGATATTTAAATATGCAGTACCTGCCTGGAGATACGCGTATTACAAATTGTGATACAAGCGGAAATATGCTTTGCATAATAGGATCTGGTTTAGACCGTCAGGAGTTAGCTGGCTTCTTTAGCGAGGAGTGATATCATGGCTATACCTGTTTATGTTGTAACCGGTTTCCTGGATGCAGGGAAAACAACATTTTTAAATAATTTACTGAATAGGAATGACTGGCAGTATTTTAAGATACTTGTGATTCAATTTGAGAGCGGTGAGGAGGAGTTTAACGGCCGGTATAATAATTGCGATAATATTACGTTTTCAAAGAAAGCTTTGGAACAGCAACAAAATCAAATAATTGAACAAATTCGCGATTGCATACAAAGTCATGAGTTTGATGAAATTTGGATTGAGTGGAACGGTGTTGTTCCATTTTCTCAATTACAGACATTACTTTTAAATTCCTCTCTGCACAGCCTGTGTAAAATTGAAAAGGTAATACATATTGCGGATGCTGAAAACATAGAAAACCTACTGGGAAGGACAGGTGGTGCACTGCCTGAACAGATTGCAAATAGTAATTTTGCTGTTATACGCAATATACATCCGAAAAGTACCCTCAAGCGAATTAGACGTGTATTAAATGTAATTAATCCAGGTATTTATGTGTACGAAATTAAGGCGTATGACGATGTATATGGACAGCTTTTCGAGAAAGAGGAACACCCTGTCAACATATTCTTGCTAACGGTTGCATTGATTATTGCCTTGCATCTTGTTGGCAAACCGGTTTTAGAGATATTCAAAATCCCGGTTGACGCGATTATTAACGTGTTTTTAGGAATTATACTGCAGGCTGTTCCATTTTTACTAATCGGGGTATTACTTTCATCTGCAATTCATGTTTTTATCCCCAAAAGTTTTATTGAACGCCGATTTCCTAAATCAATTGGGGTGGGAATGCTTGTGGCAATTTTGGGAGGTTTTTGTCTCCCCGTTTGCGATTGTGCAACCATACCAATTTTTAGGAGTCTGGTAAGAAAGGGTATACCACTTCCAGTGGCTATTACTTTCATGACAGCCACGCCGGTGATAAACCCAGTAGTAATTTTGTCAACCTATTATGCTTTTGGCGGTAATGTGGCGATTGTGATCGACCGCATTTGTTTTGGTATTATAGTCTCTGTTCTCATTGGGTTAATCTTTGCAATTTGGCCTCCAAAGGGCAAAGTATTATCCGGAGGAGCGCTTGACAGATTGATGTGCAGTTGCGGTTGCTACGAGGATGTTGAATCCATCACTAGCTTTAGGGGAAAAGCCGGATTATTTTACCGACACTCACAGGAGGAATTCTTCAGCGTTGGAAAATATTTGATAATTGGGACTTTTATAGCTTCCGTTTTTCAAGTTATGGGAAAGGGAGTATTTGCATCTCCTCAAAGCGGTGCCGGTTTGTCAATTTCCATTATTATTATGATGTTTATGGCATTTGTACTATCCTTATGTTCATCATCCGATGCTGTTATTGCGCGCAGTTTTGCCAACCAATTTCCCGTGGGTGCAATTATGGGGTTCTTGGTATTTGGACCAATGATGGATATTAAAAACGTAATGATGCTTTCTTCGGGATTTTCACAGCGATTTATTGGTAAATTGTTATTTACAGCTTTTATTGTGTGCTTTGCCGTAGTCTTTCTATTTTCTAGATTAGGAGGTATGTAAATATGCAAGTGAAGTCAAAGGCTTTCAATTCTCAAATTTTCTTAGAAATTTTATGCTATTTAAGCTTTGCAGGAATAATGTTTTATTTGGTCAGCACTGAGAAATATCTTTCATATGTTACACCAAGAATGAAACCTTACCTTTATTTCACGGCAACTGTCATGTTTATATGGGCTTTTATGGGGATTTTCAGACTGTTTCAACCACAGCACAAAATACGCTCCGCTCATTGTTTTGTGTTGGTTATTCCTATTTTATTTCTTTTGCTTCCTCATGGACAACTGAAAACATCCGATCTTTCAGGCAACTATGTCGGCGGAAACGCCCTTTCCGGTCTATCTGGTCAGAATGTCTCAGGTGTTATTAATAAACAGACTTCTTCAGACAACTCTGGATTTGGCACATCATCAAGTAATTCAACAGAAGTTCCTGTAAAGGACAGTACTACTTCTGCGGACGCTCCTTCCTCAGTAGATATCACGTATCCGGTAGATAATACATCAAATTCTTTAGATACAACCGTTTCTGATGCACAAACCAAGACCCAAGAAGATGAATACTCGATAAATCTGTCTGGATTGGATGTCAAAAATAAGGTAATTACAGTATCAAATGATGATTTTGGTGTTTGGATTTCCGAAATATACTCGAATGCGAAAAACTATGAAGGGTATACTATTATGATGACAGGTACTGTTTTTAAAGATACTGAAATGCTTGAAGGGGATGAATTTGTACCGGGGCGCCTGATGATGTCATGCTGTGTTGCAGACTTATCACTTGTCGGGATTCGTTGCAAATATGAAAAGGCTTCTGAATTAAAAGCAGATTCATGGGTGACCGTAGAAGGTACAATCCATATAGGAAAATATGAATATGATGGTGTGGAATATGACGAACCGCAGGTTTTTGTAACGAAAATTACACCTGCTGATGAGGTTGAAGGCTACGTTTATCCATATTAAATTAATTTCCTTGTTTGTTAATACTCACAATACTACAAAATGTTAGTGTTTTATTATTTAGATACTGTAATTTAACACTGTTGATTGTTTTTTAAGGGCACATATGGAGGAATGGAATGAATAAGATATTGGTTGTGGAAGATGAAAATATTTTACGTGAAGTGATAACGGACTATTTAATTGAAGATGGATATCAAGTATTAGAGGCTGCAGACGGAGAAGAAGCACTAGAGCTTTTTCAATTAAATTCTGTGGACTTAGTTATATTAGATATTGTTCTGCCTAAGATTGATGGTTGGTCAGTTTGTCGCAGAATACGAAAGAATTCAAATATTCCTATCATAATTTTAACTGCCCGTTCAGATGAGGATGACTCTCTGCTTGGATATGAACTGGGGGCAGATGACTATTTGATTAAACCATATAGCCCAAGAGTTTTAATGGCAAAAGTGAAGAGGTTTCTTGAAAAATATTCGGGCATTGTAGATGGTATGCTGATATCAGCAGGTGGAATTGTAATAAACATGGGTTCAAGACTTGTTACTGCAGATGGAAATACAATTAATTTGACTCATACAGAATTTGAAATTCTTACTTACTTAATGCAAAATAAAGGGATTGTAATTACCAGAGAGCAACTTATCACTAAAATATGGGGTTATGATTTTTATGGTGATGAAAAGACCGTGAACAGCCATATTAGAAATTTGCGTGCTAAGCTTGGAAGTAAAGGCAGCAGCATTGTTACAGTCATTCGTTCTGGATATAAATTTGAAGAGGAACAGCTATGAAAAAAAGCATTGTTTTTAAATGGTTTGTACTAACATCTCTATTATTTTCTACAATGTTTTTATTCATAGGAATTGTACAAAATTACTTTTTTGAAAGATATTACATAAATAAGAAGTCCGATACTCTCAAAATGTACATGAGCGAATATTTAAATCTTGCATCAAAAGAAGGAGCTGAAACAGCATCTGCCGAACTATATGAGAATAACCATATATGGATTACAAAATTAGATAAATATGGACGCATATGTGATATAGAAAGTTACTACATCGAAGTGAAATTGAATAATGAAACTCAAAGTAATTTAAGAATACCAATGTACTCCTTTGAAGGAGAATTTTCTTCTGATGTACTCTTGTCACTCAAGAATGGTGATGAAGTTATTATTGATACGGTAAATATCAAAGATGAAAGATTACCTTATCTTATACAAACTGATTCAACAGGAATTGTGAATTTAAATATTGCAAACAAACTGCATGGACTACAAGCTGATAAAGCATATAGCAACCTTAGTACCGGCTTATACAAAGGAACGATAACAAAAATAGCATTTCCAGAACAAAGGTCACATATTTCTTTTCCTTATAACGAAGGTTATTTTCTGGAACAGGTAAAAGAGTTTCAGGTCGGGTTGCTGGCTGAAAATACAAAACCTATTCAGAAAATAGAAGAGTTTAGTGTAACTGAAAATTTTGTAGAATATAAGGTAATTATTGAATCGATTGTTGAAAATGGGACAGCAGGATATATTTTTGCTATGACCTCTCTTCAACCGGTAGATGAAGCAATATCGGTTATAGGGCAATTTTATCCTTACTTTTTTGGATTTGCTTTTGTATGCGTCATAATTTTGGCATTTATTTTTTCTAAATTGCTTGCAAAACCTCTTATATCTATTAACCGTACAACAGAGAAAATAGCAAATATGAATTTTTCAGAAAAGTTGTCGGTGCGTTCTGAAGATGAAATTGGTCAGTTGTCCAGAAACATAAATTATCTGTCAAGTCAGATGGAATCGTATATCAGTAAGCTGAAACAAGATCTTGATAAAGAGAAGAAGCTGGAAAATACACGTAAAGAATTCATTGCAGGGGTGTCACATGAGTTGAAAACACCTCTTGCGGTAATGAAAAGTTGTCTGTCTATTATAAGAGACGGAATTGCATCTGAAAAAAGAGAGCACTACTTTCAAGCTATGGAAGATGAAATAGAGCGGACGGACTTGCTGGTTGTTAATATGCTGGATTTGGCTAAATTTGAATCCGGTACCTATAAACCTGAAATGGCTCCTTTTGAAATACATAACACAATTGCTAAAGTATGCATGTCTCTTGATGAACAAATACGAGAAAAAAATCTTTTTCTCAGCTTAAACATCGATTCTCAAAGGGTAATGGGACATGAAGGGCTAATCAGTCGGGTTATTACTAATTTTCTCAGCAATGCAATCCGACATACTGAAAATGGACATGAAATTGCAATTTCTGTAAAACATAACGGAAAGACAGCCAAAATCAGTGTAGAAAATCAAGGTAATCCTATATCAGAAGAAGACAAGAAAAAGATATGGAATCAATTTTATCGTGCAGAGGCAAGAACATCTAAAACGAGTACGGGTCTTGGACTTTCAATATCAAGGGAAATACTGGAGCTTCATAATTCGATTTATGGTGTAGATAACACAAAAGATGGTGCCCGATTTTTCTTTTCACTTCCGGTGGTACATCCATAAGTCATTAAGATGATAGGTAGGCTCCTGAGCTATGAAGTATACTTCATAGCTTTTATTTTGTAAAAAATCAAAGAAGATAATATTCAAACTTTATATTATCTGCACCTGTTCTGCATTTAACTGTTGTAATATTTGTATATCAAATAAAGAAAAGAGGTATTTTATGAAAAAAATAATGATTAGTTTTCTGATAGGCATTCTTCTTATTTATATGACTGCCTGCGGAAGTACAAATGATGAAAAAGATGTTACATCCAACTTTAAAAACAGTGTTTTTATAGGAGATTCTATTACAGAAGGCTTTGTTATTAATGAAATTCTTACTCAAGAATATGTAATAGCAGGAGCAGGAGCTACAGCAGGCTTTACCTATGATGATGTAGATGATTTGCCTGAAAAGAATCCGGATAAAGTCTTCATCATGCTGGGATCAGATGATATACTAATGCCCGTGGATAATCCCAAGGAATTATTCAGAGACGACTTAACTAAATTAATTAACAAGATAAAACAAGAGCTGCCCGACTGTGAAATATATCTTCAATCCATAACACCTGTAACGCAGGATGCATTAAAACAAGAACCCCGCTACGAAGGAATAGGAGAATATAATGAAATTTTACAAGAGTTGGCTGTTAAATTATCAGTTAATTACGCAGATATAGGAGAATTAGCAAAGGAAAACCACGATTTATTTGCCGAAGATGGTATTCACTTCAAGAAAGAATTTTATTATTTGTGGCTTGAGAAACTTTCTGAGTTAATGTAGAAGAGGGAGTATATGGTTTTTAGCAGTTTGTTTTTTACATTTGCTTTTTTACCGGTCACAGTAATTTTATATTATTTTTTAGGAATACATTTGAGGAATACTGTTCTTCTTGCTGCAAGCTTGTTTTTCTATGCATGGGGTGAGCCTGTGTACGTGTTATTAATGTGCTGTTCTATAATAATCAATTACTTTATAGGTATTCTCATAGGCAGATATGATACAGCCAAACGAAAAAGAAAGGTATTTTTTATAACAAGCCTGGTGCTGAATTTAGGCTGTCTCGCTTATTTTAAATATTTTGGCATGATTATAGCCACCATTGCATCCATTGGAAACTGGAATTTGAATTCAGGAACACCATCACTTCCCATAGGAATTTCTTTTTATACATTTCAGACACTATCTTATATGATTGATGTGTACAGAGGAAAAATAAAACCTCAGAAAAAACTGATTTTATTTGCTCTTTATATTTCAATGTTTCCGCAGTTAGTAGCCGGACCTATTGTGAATTATTCAGACATTGAATCACAGTTAGTTGACAGAAGAATGACACTCAAAAAATTCAACTCAGGAATGAGGCGTTTTCTGTGTGGTCTTGCAAAAAAGGTACTTCTTGCCAATAACATAGGTATGTTGTGGTCTGAAGTAAAATTTATGCATGGTACAGACATTTCAGTAATGATAGCATGGTCTGGAATTATAGCTTTTGCATTGCAGATTTATTTCGACTTTAGCGGTTATTCAGATATGGCTATTGGATTGGGTAAAATGTTTGGATTCAATTTTAAAGAAAACTTTAGGTATCCGTATATTTCCCAAAGCGTATCAGAATTTTGGCGCAGGTGGCATATATCCCTCGGATCATGGTTCAAAGAATATGTATATATTCCTCTTGGAGGTAGTCGTGTAGGTAAATGGAAACTGATTCTAAATATGTTTATCGTATGGTTTCTCACAGGACTTTGGCATGGTGCAAGCTGGAATTTTGTTTTATGGGGACTTTACTTTGGTGCTTTGTTATTAATAGAAAAAATATTCTTGCATAAACACATGATGCGATGGCCAAGGGCTGTACGACATATATATCTATTGATATTTGTTGTTATAGGATGGGTATTCTTTGAATTTACCAATTTGACGGATGCGTTAAATTTTCTGAGAATCATGTTTGGATTGGGGGGAAATACCATTATTGATAACATGTCGATTGTAAAGTTAAAAGCTTATGCCTTCACATACATTATGTGTATTATTGCAGCTTCCCCATATCCCCAAAATATTGCAGTCTTATTAAAAAATGTTCATTACAATATTTATAATTTAGCAGTACATGTATATTATTGTGCACTGATGTTTTGGGCAACGGCATATATGGTCAGTTCAACCTACAATCCATTTATATATTTTAGATTTTAACCGGAGGATTAGTATGAAAATAAATAACAAGAAAATTTTTGCCGTCATACAGAATATAGTGTGCATATTTCCAATTTTGTTTATACTTTCTATATTTATATTGCATACTGCTCTGCCGGATAAAACCTTTTCAAAAGAGGAGCGACGTTATTTGGCACAGTGGCCTGTCCTTTATATTGAAAGAGTATTAAATGGAAGTTATGGGAATAAGGTTGAATTATATTTTTCAGACCAGTTCCCGTTTCGCAATTTTTGGATTCATATTCAAAAAGACATCAATCATATTTTATATAATGAAAACAGTGAGTAAAAGCAATCAACGTAATTAAGAGGCTAAGTTTTCGGAAAAATTAAACTACCTGACGACGCAGCCTCTATAATTATTTTATATGGTCTTTAATAGCTTTGAAGCTTTCTTTACTAATGACATGTTCAATTTTACAAGCATCTTCTGCAGCAATTTGTGAGGGTACACCTAATTTTTCAAGCCATGATGAAAGAAGTTCATGTCTTTCATAAATCATTTCTGCAATTTCTTTTCCTGATTTCGTTAAATAAATAAAGCCTGCATCAGTTACGGTAATATGGTTATTTTCTCTAAGGTTTTTCATTGCTATACTTACACTGGATTTTTTGAATCCAAGTTCGTTTGCGATGTCAACTGATCGAACAACAGGGAGAGTTTTGCTTAAAATCAAAATTGTTTCTAAATAATTTTCAGCAGATTCATTTATGCTCATAGTTTATATCACCTCGAATATTCATAAATTTGTATTAATTGTATCAAAAGCGCTTGATTCACACCGATACAATAAATACATATCAGACAAAGATTTCTGTCCTTGTTTCATTTGTTGCATTTATTATAACATAAATTAAAGTATTTTCAAACACTTCTGTAATTATTCACATAATTGTTCATTTGATGGAAAAATTAATATATTGTATTATTGATAAAAAAAATCAATAAGGTTCTTGACAACTAATACACGTTAGGATATACTAACCTTAGTGGAAATGAAAATCATTATCAATATTATAAGAAAGAGGATGAGATTATGCCGTTATCAATGGTAAAAGAAGGCGAACCTAATGTAATTAAAAAGGTTGGCGGAAAAGAAGAAACACGAAAGTTTCTGGAGAATCTTGGTTTTGTAACAGGTGGAATTGTAACAGTTGTATCTGAAATCAGTGGCAATATAATTGTGAATGTAAAAGATTCCAGAGTTGCCATTGGAAAAGATATGGCCAATAAAATTATAGTTTAATGTAAATATATATAAATGATAGGTAATTGCGAAAATATTTTTAAAAAGAGAAATAAAGAAAACAAGACTTGCATTTGAATAATATAAGTATTAACAGATGATAATGTTCTTGCTTTGTAGTACGTAAGTATAAAAAAGGATACACAAAATAAAGGTATTAAACGAAAAATTAAAAATACCTAAGCAATTAATGGTTTTAAACTTCTGATGTATTGATGTTTATGTATTTTATCAGCAAGAACAACTG
>DALZMP010000014.1:0-96196 GCA_032006665.1 Sedimentibacter sp. | reverse complement strand
GAAATGTTTTAACTGCATAGTCATTAGTGACTATGACATTATTATACTAGGAGAATCTCAATGAAGAAAGCTGTTGGTTTTTTGAATAAATATTGGGGAACGTTATTACTCATTGCCGGCTTTCTTCTGTTTTATACGTATGCAACAAATAACAGTATTATCGATGCTTTCTTGTTTCCCACTCCCCAAAAAATAGGCTCAGCCTTTGTCAGAAATTTCAAAACTCTACTTACTGGAATGCTTCACTCCTTTAAGCTGCTTTTCCCCGGTCTGACAATTGGTACAATAATTGCTTTGCTTGTGGGAATACCCATGGGGTTGAAGAAGGGTATCCGCAGAAATCTGCATCCCATTGTTTATTCAATCAGTGTAATTCCATTGGTGCTGCTCACACCATTTTTCATTAACCTGTGCCCAACATTTTCGTTGGCGTCCATGTGCCTGGTGATTTATGGCAGCATTTGGTCCACCTTGTTTGCCACTATTACCGGTATTCAAACAATTGATAAACGGTATTTGGACAACGCAGCTGTCCTTGAGGTAAGAGGCGTGGAAAAAATGTTCCGTGTGCTGTTGCCGGCCGCTATGCCCTCCATTCTGGCCGGCTTTATCAATTCTGTGCGAATTGCCTTTCTGGCCTTGGTTTTTGCAGAGATGTTTGGTGCAAAGTACGGTATGGGATATTTTGTGCAATACTATTACACTCTGGGAAAATTCGACAATGTCATGGCCGGCATGATCTTCCTAATCACCATTCTGATTATTGTCATGCAAATTTTTGATCGAATTAAAAACAGGCTCCTCAAGTGGACCATTAATTAATAAGAATTAAATTTGTTAAATAGTATATTTATGTAAGGATGTGACAAATATGGTTAAAGATTATTTTGCAAAATCCGGAAGGATGAAAGCATTGATAAACAGAGAAAAGTTGGATAGAATTCCTGTTATGCCTAATTCTGGTCTTCACGGTGCGGCAATTTCCAATCTAACTGCCAGAGAGTTTTATTTGGAACCGGAGAAAGCTATGTGGGCACAATTATGGGCGCGTGAACTTTATCAGGACGACGGAGCACCAAGTTATGCTTTTACGACCTGGGGCGGCTGGGATTTTGGCGGTGAAATCAAAATACCAGAAGCCCCTTCTATTTCTACGCCTGTTATAACAAAATATGCAATTGAAAAACCTCAGGATGTTGAATCTTTACAAATTCCTGATTTAAATACAGCTCCAGCCTTAAATCGGATATTGCAATTTTCCAGATTAAGCAGGGCGAGGGGAGGGGGAGTTTCAATTCCTGTCTTTTCGCCTATGGGTACTGCAGCAGTTGTTATCGGCCCTGAACGTTTCTTGCGTTGGGTTTATAAGGAACCGGAGTTAGTTCATAGAGTGACGCGCCTGGTAACGGATTATATATTACAAGTTGCTGACCTTTTTGTGACCGAGTTTGGTGTAGAAGCCTGTACTGTTTCAACTGCTTTTCCGGTGGAATCTCACGCAATGATCTCCCCGAAAGTTTTTGAGCGGTTCAGCCTGCCCTATATAAAAGAGGTGTTTGATAAACTTAGAGCAAAAGGTTTAAAAAATTGGAGTGTTCACCTTTGTGGTGATCATACTAAAAATTTGCATTATTGGGCGGAAGAAATCACACTTGAACCGCGGACGATAATTACTATGGGATATGAGAATGACATAGAGCAAGTTGCCAAGACCTTTGGAGATGAGATGGTTATTGGCGGTAATATTCCAGCCTACTTAATGCAGGTTGGAACCCCAGAAGAAATTATAGAATCCTGCCGAGCAGTAATTGAAAAAATGAAATATTATCCCGGCGGGTTTTTCCTGACGCCTGATTGCGGACTGCCTCCGTTAACGCCGCCGATCAATGTTCATGCCCTCGTCAAAGCAGCAAATATTTTTGGTCGATATGATTAATAGACAGTTCAAGACTAGCGAAAAACGAATCATTTTCTTTATATTGATTCATTTCAAAATGGTGTAGACCGTTAATTTATATGCTCAAAAAATAAAAACAGCCTCAACTTTTCCCTTGCTAAGCATGGATAATATTGGGACTGTTTTTATTTAATTCTTTAAACATTGAAAATATAGGTTTTATGGTATATAATGGATTAAATTATCAAATAATATAGTTGTGAAAAGCGGACCAAATTATGAGTGCAATGAGACAAATATTCTTTTATGTAAATTACAGCAGGGGTCAGACTTTTCTGTTGAATGATGAAAAATACTTAGGAGGCTATTATGAGTAAAATAGTATTTTTTTGTATTCCTGCATATGGTCACACAAATCCAACTATACCGGTAGTTCAGGAATTGACAAAAAAAGGACATGAAGTTTGGTACTACTCGTTTGATATGTTTCGAGAAAAAATTGAATCTGCAGGAGCAAGGTTCATCAGTTGTGATAAATATTTACCGGAACTGCGTCCTGAAGATGAAAAAAAGGTGGGAAAGGATTTTGCGGCATTAATTGAAATGGTAGCTGATTCTACAATTAATTTAGATAAAAAAGTGTGTCAGGAGCTGCAGAAATTTAAGCCGGATTGCATTGTATCAGATTCTGTATGTTTTTGGGGAAAGCTGTTTGCTGCGAAATTAAATATTAAGTATGTATGCTCAACTACAACATTTGCATTTAATCAATACACAGCAAAGTTGATGAAACCTGGAATTGTAGAATTTATGCGCAGTATTGCAGGAATGCCGCGCATAAATAAAAAAATGGAGCTTTTAAAAGCAAACGGATATGAGGTTAAGAATTTTGTATCCATTATACAGAATGATAATGAAACAAATACTGTGGTGTATACTTCTAAGGAATTCCAGCCAATGTCTGAAACATTCTCGAATAAGTATGCATTTGTAGGACCATCTGTAGCAGAGGCTGAATCAGAAGAACTGAAAAGTGAAAAGAAAACGGTCTACATATCATTAGGTACTGTATTAAATAAAAATAATAATTTTTATAAAAACTGTATAGAAGCTTTAAAGGAATGTAATTTAAATGTTATTATGTCTGTAGGGGAAAAAACAGATATTTCTGATTTAGGGGAAATCCCGTCTAATTTTCAAATAAAACATAGGGTAGAACAAATTAAGGTACTGAAAAAATCTAATGTGTTTCTCACTCATTGCGGTATGAACAGCGTAAACAAAAGCTTACAGAATTAAAGTTAAATGTAGTTAGGATATAGTCTGCAGTATATTTGAAATAATTTATATGGGAGAAGTTAAAAATGAAACAGAACTGCCGGGATAACCGGCAGTCTTTGTCTTCTTATGAAACTGCATTAATATTTAATCTTTACAGTTCTATTTAACAGACTGCTAACCTATATTTCGACGTCCAAAGCCCATTAGTCCAAAACTTGTGAGGGTTGCTGCAATAGCAGTAAGCAAAATCAGAGGTAAGACAGAAAGCTCATTAATGGGGATACTGTAATGCGCATAGGCAAAAGGTGTCCACTGCAGTGCGGACCATTCCACAATTCCTACTTCCCAAAGCATCTCAATAAAGATGAACACGCCCAATATGAGCCAATTGAGAACCGAGGCCATACGAGGAAGCCAGCCGTACAACAATGCGGCTATGCCTATAAAAATCCAAACAGGAGGTAGCTTTGAAAGGCTCATACCTAACACTCACGGTAAATAGCTGAAATCGCCCGAAGCAATACTCCACCCTAAGCCGGAAGCTAAGCCCAGAGCAAGAAGTATAAGTGTGCTGCCTGCAAAAGCAACAGTTAAATAGCTTCCCATCCATTTAGACCTGCTCACAGGTTGTGACAATACCATATCTGCATAATGTTCTTTTTCTTCCTTCCACAGGCTTTGAACTGCAGTAATTGCAAAAACTGATAAACCTGCCATCAAGCCAAGAATGTAAATTAAAATTGCAACGAAGGCTTCCTGATTGCCCAGCTTTGCCACAGCAGCTCCCCATGAGTTCATTTGTGAGAAGGTGGAACTTATAGCTTCAGATATTCCGGGAACCGCAACTCCCATAGCTCCGCCAAGATAAGCCATACCAATTGACCATGTGAGGATACTGATCTTATGTCGGCGCCAGGCAAAGGCCATGGGGGAGTTGAAATGGGGAGATGCTTCAGCTGAGCCTTCCTTTTGCTCTATAAGACCGGCACCCATGTCACGGCGGTCAAACAATCTGTATGAAAGTATCATTGGCAGGGCAGAGAGAAGGATAAAAAATAACAATGGCCATGCATTATTTTCACCGAAGGGAACAGTAATACGGAACCATGCTTCAGGGGCAAGCCATGCCCAATAGGTAGCTCCGCCTCTCATATTATTTATAACCATGGCAACCATGGTTAATCCATATACTCCAAACACGGTTCCCCTTGCACTGCCGCTGTGGGCGAAAATCTGTGCGCAAAGTCCACCTATTCCGGCAAAAATACATCCGGAAGCGGCAATAGTGAGACCAGCCAGCATAGAAGCGCCCCATGCAAAGCCGGTTACCATTAAAAATACAGCAGTCAATAATCCAGCAATCAGACTTCCTCCACAGGAAAGAATATAAGCTGCTGATAAATTGGCATATCTTCCTACCGGTCTTCCAAGTATTAACTCATTTCTTCCGGACATTTCTTCCGTGCGCGTATGACGAATCATAGTAAGTGCGGCTCCAAACATAACTGTTATACAAGCCTGCAGCATACCTCGCCACAAGATGGCTCCTTCTAGCTTTAATGGAACAACAGGTCCAAGCAAAGCAGATGTAAGAGGACTTTGGGACAATTCAGCAATAAACACCTGCCAGTCCGGCATAGCTTTCACAAAGGAAATTTGCCCGTAAACTACCATCGGAACAAGCAATATCCATATAGGCAGAATAATCCTGTCTCGTCGAAAATAAAGCTTAAGCAGATTTTCTGTACCTTCAAAATGATTTTTTTTCATATCATTTCAACTCCTTTTCCTCAAGATTGTCTCCGTAGTGTCGCATTAAAAGTTCTTCAAGAGTGGGAGGTTCAGCTGTAAGAGATTTAATACCCATTGGTGCAAGAGCAGCCATTACAGATTCTATGGCATTTGCATCTACAGAAAAGTGCCACTTTTCTTTCTTTTGAGATACATTATGAACCCCTTGCAGTTGGTAAAGGTTTGCGGACCTTGCAAGCTCAACGGTGAAAGTTGTACGGGTCAAATGTCTCAGCTCTTCGAGAGTGCCTGATTCAACAATTTTTCCTTGTCGAATTATACCGATTCGGTCACAAAGTGCTTCAACTTCTGCAAGAATATGACTCGACAGAAAAACGGTCTTTCCTTGCTTCTTAACTTCAAAAATACATTCTTGAAAAATTTGCTCCATTAATGGATCGAGACCGCTGGTAGGTTCATCTAAAATCAACAGCTCCGCATCTGAAGCAAATGCCGAAACCAGTGCCACCTTTTGGCGGTTTCCTTTAGAGTAGCTGCGGCATTTTTTCTTAGGGTCAAGCTGAAATCTGTCAAGCAGCATTTTGCGGCGGGAGGTATCAAATTTGCCGTGGAGCCTACCTAAAAAATCAATTACTTCACCTCCTGTTAAGTTGGGCCATAATGTCACGTCCCCAGGAACATATACAAGCCGCTGATGAAGTGAAACAGCATCATTCCACGGGTCACCGCCCAACAACTTTGCTTCTCCGTCATTTTTTTTAAGCATTCCTAAAAGTATACGGATGGTTGTTGATTTTCCCGCACCGTTAGGCCCAATAAAGCCATACACCTCGCCTTGTTTTACAGTTAAGTCAACACCGCGTAAAGCTTCCTGTCTTCCAAAGGATTTAGTAAGTTTTCTCGTTTCAATTGCATTCATCACAATACCCTCCAATCATTTATAATAGGTTTTTCGCAGCTCATTAAGATAAATGTCAAATTCATTACGAATTTTTTCAAAATCATATGCAGGAGTTTCAGTACCTCGAAGCTGCTCAAGTATTTCACCTGCATATCCACCTACTGCCCAAAAAATCAGTTGCTTGGATTTATCTACATCCAGCTCGCTTCGGAAACGCGAGGTATCAATATCTCCGTAAAATCGTTCAAAACTTCTGCTTTCCACCATCTTTCGCTTATTTATAATCTCATCTTTTACTGCTTCAGATTCTGTAAAAACTGCTATTTTAACAAAATCAAAAATCCAAGGGTATTTTTGCATTACTTGAATTTTAAGCAGACAGGTCTGACGCAGCCTTTCAAAAATATCTTTTTCATTTACATCGATTTGGTCAAAATACTCCCTGTTTAAAATGTCCAGACAATAGTCGTAAAGAAAGAGAAAAAAATCTTTTTTATTGTTAACATAGTGAAACATCAACGGCTTAGATATGCCAGACTTTTTAGCAATTACATTTGTTGATGCATCATCAAATCCTTTACTGGCAAACTCTCTGAGCGCCGCATTTATAATCGTATTACGTCTTTCAGGTTCCAAGCTCATAAATTTTGAAAACATAACAATCACCTTCATATAATTATTTTTATTGTTAAAGTTATTTACCTACTAGGTCAATGAAGTCATTATATCACCATTTACCTAATAGGTCAATATACAAATAAATTTTTGCTTCCTGCATCTAATTATTTGATGTTTTTATCTAAAAATTAATAGTAGTTTTTTGATTGATGTAAATATATATTGATAGTATAATAATTATTAGGAAATAATAATACAGTTTATATTAATCGGAAATGACTATTATTATATTTTAAGGAGATATGTATGGAATTAAATGAAATTATGGATGAACTGAAGTCACTTGGGAAAGAACGTACAAAAAAAATTTACATGGGAAATGGAGCGAAGGAACCTGTTTTTGGTGTATCAATAAGTGCTATAAAACCAATCTTTAAGAAATTAAAATATAACCAATCCTTGGCTGAACAGCTTTATGCAACAGGAAATTATGATGCAATGTATTTGGCAGGTATGATTGCCGAACCGAAGAAAATGACAGAAGAAGATTTTGACCGCTGGATAGAAGGAGCATATTTTCATATGATTTCAGATTACATTGTGGCAGTGACACTTGCCGAAACAGATATTGCATTTTCTGTTGCTGATCGTTGGATTGACAGCGGAAAAGAATTAACTATGTCTGGCGGCTGGAGCTGCTACAATTGGCTGCTGGGTTCTCGCAAGGACAGTGAATTTGACAAGGATAAACTTTTAGAAATGCTTAACAGAGTGCGTGACACTATACACAATCAGCCAAACCGCACTAAATATGCCATGAATGATTTTATTATGACAGTTGGTATTTCCTATTTGCCGCTTCATGAAGAAGCAAAGAAAATTGCTGAGGAAGTAGGAAAAGTAGAAGTCTTTATGGGAGAAAAACTATGTCAAACAGCTGTTGCAGCTGAATATATTCAAAAAGAAGTCGATAAAGGAAGACTGGGATTTAAACGTAAGCATGTTAGATGTTAACGTAAAACCATTACCATTTAAAGCTTGTATGTTGAAAATATTTATTATATGGGATATAATGGTTTGGATACTAATGATGCAGCTGTGTACAGCAGAATTAAACTTTACTGTTATCTGCTGATAATACATGCTGATGTGGAGGCAAATATATGGATTTAGTTGTAAAACGATTTGAAGAATTATCTGTTGAGGAATTATATAAAATACTGCAAGTCAGAGTTAAAGTATTTGTTATGGAACAGAATTGTGTATATCAGGAAATAGATGATAAAGATCAACATGCATACCACGTGTTTCTTAAAGATGATAGGGGCATTAAAGCTTATTTAAGGGTTATAGACAAAGGTGTGTCTTTTGAAGAAATAGCCATAGGAAGAGTATTGACATTGGAAAGAGGATGTGGATTGGGAAACAGGATTCTTTTTGAAGGCATAAAGGTTGCTAAGGAGAGAATGAATGCGGATATAATAAAAATAGAGGCTCAATCTTATGCAAAAGAATTTTATGAGAAAGCAGGATTCAAGCAAGTGTCAGAGGAATTTTTAGAAGATGGAATTCCGCATATTCAGATGATTTTAAATATTTGAAAGTTTATTTGAACTGATACGAGATAATAAGTCGTTCTAATTGTTTTTTAATATGAGGTACAAAACAATGATTGTATAATTAGGGGTGATGTATCTGAATAAAATTATTGGCGTAGAATTTTCTGAGATTGCCAAGCAATTGTATGATATATAAGAAAATATTTAAGAGATGATTTTATATTAATTAGGAGGGCACATTGGAAAATAAAAAAAAGAAGTTGGATGTTAAGGTTGCATGTTTGCAAATGGATATTAAAATAGGAGACGTGGAAGAAAATATTAAAAAATCTGTGCATTTGATAAATGAGGCTGCAGATAACGGGGCTAAACTTATAGTGTTGCCTGAAATGGCCAATTCGGGATATAACTTCGATAATAAGCAGGAAGCTATTCAATTGGCGGAAAATCTGGATGACAGTAAAAGTGTTAAAGTTTGGAGCAAGGTTGCTTATGATAGAAATTTATACATAGTGTCAGGAATTACGGA
The DNA here is from genome assembly GCA_032006665.1 of Sedimentibacter sp. Lineage (GTDB taxonomy): Bacteria > Bacillota > Clostridia > Tissierellales > Sedimentibacteraceae > Sedimentibacter. The sequence continues at coordinate 87,659 of DALZMP010000014.1, read as the reverse complement.
GATTGATGGTGTAGATTTATATAACACTGCAGTGTTTATTGGACCGGATGGTCTGATTGGAAAGTATAGAAAGCTTCATCTGTGGGAAGAAGAGTTTCTTTGGTTTGAATCTGGAAATCTTGGACTTCCTGTATTTCATACGCCAATTGGCAGGATCGGAATTTTAATATGTTATGACATGTGGTTTCCGGAAACATATAGAATTCTTGCTGCTCAGGGCGCAGATATTATATGCGTTCCTACAAATTGGGTTACGATAGATAGTTTGCCGAATAATATGAAAAATTTTGGACCGATTCTTGCTATGGCGGCTGCACATTCAAATGGAATATACATTGCTGCTGCAGATAGAGTGGGAATAGAAAGAGATGTGGTATTCCCAGGCAAAAGTTTAATAGTAAGAACGTCGGGCATTCCAATTGCCGGACCGGCAGATGATACCGAGCAAATTATATATGGTGATTGTAATTTTGCTAAAGTGAGAGCTCACGGAACAAATAAATACAATTCAACAAAGAAAGACAGAAGATTAGATGTATATGATGAATTTTTAGGATATAATCCATCCAAGGACTCAAAATATATGTAGAATTAATTAAGTGCCTGTGAATAAAATAATTCAGCACAATTCTTTCTTAATTGTATATATTAGTAATGGTTGTCTATGTTACTATAAATGCATAAATATAAAAAAGCAACAACAAAAAAACCAATAAAAATGCATCTGAGCCAAATGAAAAAGCAGACAATTTCGAAAAAGTTAGATTTGAAGTCCAAAACGCCTTGAAAAATGAACAATGATGCAAAAAATATAAAAAACGCATGTTTAATCATAAAATATATAAAAATAAAAAGGTAGATATTAATTGTTTGACTACATAGATTCTCATACAAAAGTTGCGTAGCAACTTTTTTTTAATTTACATTTGGAGCGCGATGTGATATTGTATAGTTAGCTATAACTAACTTGGATTAAAAGAGAATTAAATTAAAAATCGGAGATAATATTTAGATTGTACTTTGGGGAAAGGGCTTTATGTGTATAACTGTTATTCTAAAGATGAATAAAGAATATAAAGTGAAAATTTTAAATATAGAAGGTGAAATTATGAAAAAGAATATAAATGAAATTTTAGATTACTTTGCAAAAGCTAATGTGTCATTTTTGGATTTATTGAAATGTTCCATATCACCTAATAACAGCTGTGAAGGTGCTATGACCAGTCCTGTATCGGGAGGGTTGGTTGTACCTGTTTCCGGAAGGGCTTATTTTACTCTGGAAGGGGAGCCTTATATAATGAAACCGGGTATGGTTCTTCATGCCGGACCCGGAATTTGTTTGGACAAGGAAGTTATCGGTGACGAGACATGGCAGTATATTGTCATACACTATAATATTCCTAAAAATGAAATAAAGAAGTTTCCTTTGTATCAAAGTCACTTTGCATTTTTAACAGGTCAAAATCCAAAAATTTCTGATTTGATTCAACAGCTGCACATCAGCCAATCAACACCCGGTGCTTCATCTTTGTTTAAAACAAAGATGTTGTTCACTTTACTTTTGAGTGAATTTTTTGATTCAGCAAGGAGAAAACTGGAGGATAAAGGCACCGCCTTAATTGAGCAAGTTATGGAATACATAAGACAAAATCATGCGGAACCTATAACTATATCTCAGATAGCGGCTGATTTCGGATTGGACAGACGCAGGCTGACCTATTTGTTTGAACGTCAAGCCGGCATGAGTCCAAGCAATTATTTAATTCAATGCCGTATGCTTAAAGCAAAAGAATTATTGGGAAACTGTACTTGTTCCATAAAGCAGGTTTCAGAATGTGTAGGATATTATGATAGTCTGTATTTTAGCAGGGCCTTCAAGAAACAAACGGGCATGTCTCCCTCAGAATTTAGAAAGTTCACAAAAAGCAGCATATAGAATCAGGAGCCCATATATATTCGCAAAGTTCGGACAAAAGTCCATATAATTTTGTAAATTATACTATTCCTTTATGATTTGAGGTTTGCTATACTTTATGAAACTAAGTTAGCTAAAACTAACTTTAATTTATGGAGGATAGACATGAAAAAAATTATAGGCCTTATTGTCTCAACTGTACTTTTAATAGGACTATTGTCAGGCTGTGCTAAAGCATCGGAGGAGACTAACAATATACCCGTATCAGAAAAACTGTCTCCGGAAACAGAAATAAACACTGGAGATACAGAAGAACCGAAGTGGCCAAGAACTTATGTTGACGGATTGGGAAAAGAAGTCACCATTGAAAATGAGCCTGAGCGCATTGTTGTATTGCATTTTGGATATACAGAATATTTGCTCGCCCTTGATATCGTGCCTGTAGGGGTGGCATCATTGTCAATAGCTCAGCAATTTAAGACTCTTAATCAATATGAAGAATTAAACACCATTACTGATGTAGGTGAAGCCGTATCCCCAAATTTAGAAAAAATTCTTGAGCTTCAGCCGGATCTTATTATTGCAGGAGCAGGAATACACGACGATATGCGTGACAGTCTTGAAAAAATTGCTCCTGTTGTTTTTAAAAAAAATTATGGTTCATGGGACGAAACTCTTATGGACTATGCACAAATGTTAGGTCATGAAGAAAAAGCTGAGCAATACATAGAAAGTTCAAAGGAAATTATTTCTCGAACACGCAAAGAACTGGAGAAATATTCTGACAAGACTTTTGTATTTCTTAGACCTGCATCAAAAAGTGAATTTGGAGTCGTAGGATACAAGGTGTTTTCGCACTACCATGATTCTCAAAATGGCTTTGGTATGAATGTACCTGAGAATTATCCCGAATTATGGACAGAAATTTCTCTTGAGGCACTGACGGAAATGAATCCTGACTACATCTTTTTTCAGGACAATGAAGAAATCTGCCGCCAAAAAGTTGAGGAAATGGCATCTTCATCAGTATGGAACAGCATTACGGCAGTAAAAGAAGGAAATATCGGATATCTGGATATTTCTCTAAATACAGGAAGCCCTTTGGCTATACGCCTGGCGTCAGAACAGATTCTTGAATATTTGAAATAAAATAATTTATATTATAAAAACCGAGCGCAGATTGTTCGGACAGTATGCGCCCGGTTTTGTACTTTTTTGTTCTGCGGAGGATTTTTTCTGCGGAATACAGCAACAAGGAGGAAAATTGCTTAATGAATCAACATAATAAATTAGTACAACCGACACAAGCTAAATACAACAGCCGAATATGGGCAGCTCTCATGATTATGACAATTGGACCGGCAGTTCTTTTTCTTCTTATGTCCTTTTCTGTAACAAGGGGAGCGGCGCAGATACCCATAAGCACAGTGTGGGAGGCATTTTTCAATTTTAATCCTGATGACACTCAGCACCTTATTATCATTGATTTAAGACTTCCTCGTGTTATTGCCAGCGCTTTGGTCGGAGCGGCATTTGCGGTGTCGGGGGCTATTATGCAGGGAACTACAGGCAATCCTCTTGCGGACTCAGGGCTAATGGGTCTTAATGCAGGAGCTGGATTTGCGCTGTCAATATGCTTCGCATTTTTCCCGGGAATGAGATATATAAAAATAATACTTTTTTCCTTTGCAGGAGCTGCTTTAGGTGCAGCTCTGGTAAACGGCATAGCATCTATGCAGATAGGCAGGGTCAGCCCCATGAGACTTGTTCTTGCAGGAGCAGCGGTGAGTTCGCTTCTTGCGGCTCTCAGTCAGGGAATTGCCATATATTTTGATGTGGCACAAAATGTTATGTTTTGGACTGCTGGAGGGGTGGCAGGCTCCAACTGGGAACAGATACGCATAATGTCTCCGTGGATTGCAGGTGCTCTTTTTGGAGCGATAGCACTCTCACGATCGATTTCGCTGTTAAGTCTCGGTGAAGAGACCGCAAAAGGATTGGGACTGAACACAGCTGTAATAAATGCACTTTGCTCTCTGGTTGTCCTAATCCTTGCAGGGGCCGCCGTATCTGTTGTGGGTGCGGTTGGATTTGTAGGACTGATAATACCGCATCTTACCCGTTTTATAGTAGGAGTTGATTATCGCTGGGTAATACCTTCATCGGCAGTTTTGGGAGCTATGTTGGTTGTAATGGCAGATTTATGTGCCAGAACCATCAATCCTCCTTTTGAAACACCTATAGGCGCATTGATTTCTCTTTTGGGTGTTCCGTTCTTCCTCTATTTGGCACGTAAGGAAAGGAGGGCACTGTAATGAACAAGAGTAATGCAACAATACAAGAAAAAAATGAAAATCACAAAAGAAAAATTGCTGTGCGCAATATCTCAATTATATTAGGGTGCGGAATTTTATTAATATTATCTTTCGTCATAAGTATGAATACAGGATATACAAAACTTACTCCTTTTGATACGATTCGTACTTTGTTCGGAGGCGGAACTGATAATGAAAATCTGATTTTGTTTGATTTCAGGTTGCCGAGAATTGTTATATCCATGCTTATTGGTGCTGGTTTGGCTCTTTCCGGCTGCATCATACAGGGGATTTCCGGAAATGCATTGGCAGACCCGGGACTGCTTGGCATCAACTCAGGAGCCGGAATGATGGTAATTCTGTATGCACTGTTTTTTGGAGCCAAATCATTTTTATCAGTATTTACGCTGCCTTTTCTTGCACTTATAGGTGCAGGAATTACAGCAATAATCATATATGCTATGGCTTTCAAAAAAAGTGAAGGTATTGCCCCTATGCGTCTGATTCTTACGGGAGTAGCCGTGCAGGCAGGTATTTCAGCTTTAACTACAGTATTGGTAATAAAACTGGATGAAACTCAGTTTGATTTTGTTGCAGCATGGCAGGCGGGAAGCATTTGGGGTTCAAACTGGAAGTTTGTAATTGCACTGCTGCCATGGGTATTGGTTTTAATACCATATGTAATGATGAAATCTCAAATGCTTGATGTACTGACATTAGGAGATGAAATCGCATGCGGACTGGGAGCTTCGGTAGAAAGAGAACGAAGAAAACTTCTTGGGGTATCTGTTGCTCTGGCTGCATCCTGTGTGGCTGTAAGCGGCAGTATAAGCTTTGTTGGTCTTGTTTCACCTCATCTTGCAAGAAAATTGGTGGGACCGAGACACAGAGTGCTGTTGCCTGCCTGTGCAATGGTTGGAGCAGTACTGGTTTCATTAGCTGATACCATTGCCAGAGTGATTGTGCAGCCTTCGGAAATTCCTACAGGAATTATGGTGGCAATTATCGGTGCCCCTTACTTCCTGTACCTTCTTGCTAAAAGCAAACAATAATGAAAGGAGATAAATTATGAACAGTATTACAACTAAAAGTCTCGCAGTTGCTTATGAAGATAATCTTGTTGTGGAAAATTTGGATATTGAGATACCTTACGGAAAAATCACAACTATTATCGGATCTAATGGCTGCGGTAAATCAACCGTTTTAAAAGCGGTGGGACGTATACTTAAGCCAAGAGGGGGAGTGGTATATTTAAACGGTGAAGACATAAACCGACTGACTACAAAAGAAATCGCACAGAAGATGGCAATACTCCCTCAATCACCTCACGCTCCCGCAGGTCTCACCGTAGGAGAACTGGTGACCTATGGACGCTTTCCGCATCAGAGAGGTTTCGGTAAATTAAAGCCTGAGGATAAAAAAATTGTTCAATGGGCGCTAGAGGTTACAAAACTTACTGAACATGAAACTAAGGCAGTAGACAACCTTTCGGGAGGGCAGAGGCAAAGGGTTTGGATTGCTATGGCATTAGCCCAGCAGACGGATTTAATTTTATTGGATGAGCCGACCACTTATCTTGATCTGTCTTATCAGCTGGAAGTGCTTGAGCTGTTGTACAGGCTTAACAGAGAACAGGGCTGCACAATAGTCATGGTTCTTCATGATTTGAATATGGCGGCTCGATTTGCAGATTATATGATTGCAATAAGGTGCGGAAAGATTATCAGTTACGGAAGTCCGCAGCAAGTTATGACACCTAATGTGTTAAAAGAGACATTTCATATCGACGCGGAAATTGTAAAGGAACCTCGTACGGGCCGTCCTGCTTGTGTTTTCTACGACCTTATAAAAATAAATGAAAATGAATGCGGAGGATGTTCAAATGAAGAAAATTGCAGTTTATGGTAAAGGCGGTATCGGCAAGTCTACAACTGTATCAAATATATCAGCTGCTATGGCAGCAATGGGACTTACTGTAATGCAAATAGGCTGTGATCCTAAAGCAGATTCTACACGGAACCTGACGGGAGGCAAAAATATCCCTACAGTGCTGGATACTCTGAGAGAAAACGGAGATGCAGACCTTGAAGCACTTGTGGTAAAAAGCACCACCGGTGTATTTTGTGTTGAATCCGGCGGACCGGTTCCGGGAGTAGGGTGTGCCGGAAGGGGTATAATTACAGCTTTTGAAAAATTGGAGGAGCTAGATGCCTTTGAAGTATATAAACCGGATGTTGTACTTTATGACGTATTGGGTGATGTGGTGTGCGGAGGCTTTGCCATGCCCATCAGGGGAGGATATGCTGATGAAGTATTTATAGTAACTTCCGGGGAAATGATGTCTCTTTATGCTGCAGCCAACATTTCCCATGCAGTAAAAAGCTTTGGTAAGAGAGGATACGCATCTTTGAGAGGACTGATTCTCAATGCTAAAAATATAGAGAATGAAAGTGAACTGGTGTACAAGGCAGCTGCTGAAATTGAAACAGAAATAATTTATCGTCTGCCTCGCCATACTCTTGTTCAGCAAGCAGAAGCAGAGGGCAAGACGGTTGTCGAAGCCTTTCCCGGTTCTGACATGGCTGCTCATTACAAATCTCTCGCAAAGTTATTGTTAGAGGGAGGCAAAAGCAATGAATGAAATAAATGAACTGAATGAATTGAAGCATCTGAAAAAATTATCAGCAATAAAATCCAATGCAGGTGTTAAATTTCTGACTCCGGCAGCTTTTCCGGGAAGCCACTGTCCCATGCACACTGCATTAGCCTTTTCAAGAAAGATTAAGGGGTTATCAACTCTGGTTATAGGAACACCGGAGTGCAGCACCTACGGCCGTATGGTAATTCCAAAAGCCATAGGGAAAAATGGTGAATTACATTGGATGTATGTATTGGATTCTCATGAAGTTGTATTTGGATGCCGTGATGGAATTATTAATGCCGTCAAAAAAATGGATATGCACGGAGCAAAAGCAGTTTTAATTATTGTAACATGTGTGCCGGAACTTATTGGAGAAGATATAGAAGGTATTATATACGAAATACAACCTAAGATAAAAGCTCGTCTGACCTTTGTTTTAATGGGTCATTTCAAGTGCAACAGTTATCCTTCGGGTTCGTGGAAAACACTCCTTGCACTTGGAAATCTGATGGAACAAAGAAAGACTTCATTAAAAACTGTAAATGTTCTGGGGCGTTCTCCAGAGGAAGGCCATATACCTATGCCTGACATTTTATCTCTATTGGAACAAAGAGGATTTTTACTGCGATTTCTCGCCCTTGACTCTTCTTTGGAAGATTATCTACAAGGGGCGGATGCGGCTGTAAACATTGTTGTATCTCCATATACACAGCCTTTGGCTGAAATGATGAAACAAAAATTTGACATTCCATACATCAGTTTGCACAACGTGTATGATGTACTTGAAATTGACAAACCCTATGAAAAAATTGGAGAAAGACTTGGTATAAAATGGGGAAATGAGTTTGATGAGGATAGGCACCATGCTTTAATTTTGCAGGAAAAAGCGAAAAAAGTACTGTCAGGTCTAAAATTTGTTTCTGCGTTTATAGGACCTCCAATGGTTGTTCCCTTTGCTTCATATCTGGTTGGATTAGGCATGGAACCGCTGCTCCTTCACATGGAGGAAGTTTATCCGGATGACAAAATATATATAAAAGAGTTTATTGCAAAGGGATATAATCCTAATGTGTGCCATATGGTAAATAATAATTCGGATATACCGGTTATAGAAAAACTTTCACCGGATATTTATTTTGGATATTTGGCAGAGGAGAAACTTGATTTTACTAACGTTTTGAATATATATAATCTTTATGGTCAGATAGGATATGACCGTACAATCTGTCTTTTAACTGACATGCTCCAAATATTTAATCAACACAAAATATCAGAAAAGGAAAAATTAAATAATGGGATTGCATAAATTTAAACCAGTGCCATCAGGGCGCATGGGAATTCTGTGGACTCTGGCATCTGTCAAGAATGCCGCACTTGTTGAATACGGCTGTATGGGACATATGCTCTATGCCAGAGCCTTTCTTAATCGTGCCGGTGTGCCGAAGGCATGCGGACTGTATTCTACTCATATAGATGAAACGGATATAACCTTGGGGGGAATAGACCGCATACGTAAAACAATTGATTATGTATCAAAAAATAATCCTGCAAAAATTATATTTCTGCTTCCGTCATCTGTTCCACAGGTAATAGGAACGGACCTTCCTGCTATTTGTGAGGAGCTGCAGCCGGAATATCCTGATATACGATTGCTCCCATTTGGATATGGAGGGTTTGATGTAACACAGCACAGGGGAATACAAGAAGCACTCCTGCTGCTTGCCAAAACATTACCTGTTAAAACAAAGAAAACACAGAAACCTACGTTCAATCTAATTGGTTCCTGTGCGGATCTTTTTAACTTTCACGCCGATGCCAATGAAACAATACGTATCATGGAGGGTGCATTCAACATGAAACCTCTGTGTATAATGACATCAGATACATCGGTTGAAAATATTGAAAAAATGGGCAGTGCACATATTAATTTGGTGCTGCGCCGGGAGGGAGTACCTGCGGCAAAGCAACTTCAAGAAAGTTTTGGAACACCGTATTTTATGGGTCGGCCCTATGGTGTAGAGGGAACTGTGCAATGGATAGATAATATTGCAAGAATTTTAAATATGGTGCCGGACAATGACTTTATCAGCAATCAGCGCAAAGAAGTTTTACGGTTGATTTCACCTGTCAAACCTACATTTCGCCATCTTATAAATGATCATCCTGAGGAAATACAGCTTTCTCTTGGGGCTCACGCAGATGTGGTAAATGGTATTCTCGAGTTTGGATGCGGTGAGCTTGATTTGCCTAAGGGTATATGCTGGTGTGACAGCCTTGAAATGTCCAGCGAAGAAATTCCTTACTTTACTGAAGAACAATTAATGCAAAAGGTATCAGAACAAAAACAGGGGATACTTATGGCAAGTGGAGAAATATTAGAATGGTCAGGTCGCAGCAGGATACTTCAAATTTCCAATCCGGATGAAAAATGGAGGATAAACCCTTATGTTCCACCGTTTGTAGGGTTTCGTGGCGCAATCCATCTTGTGGAATTGTGGGTTAATGAGGCTATGAATAATGAAGATTAAGATTATTTACTGTAAGGTGCATAGGTAAAGTGTGCTCACTGCAGTGAGGGTCAATAAAAGTGATAAACAAAACAAAGTGAACTTTTATTTAGAGAGCAAAGTATAAGAACATATTGCTTAGACTTTTTCTGCAATGAGTGAAAGAGCAGAATCTATAAATTCATCCATAATTTTGGTGTGATAAGCTCCTTTACGAATGCATAGAAACATTTTTCGATAATGCGTAGGATTAATTCGAAAAATATTTATACGATCAATGGGCGTATCAAACTTAGCATTAGGGAGTATGGTAAATGCCATTGCTTCCTCTGCCATGCGGATACATGTCATCCAATTGTCTGTTTCCAATAACAACTTAGGTGTAAAACCGATATCTTGAAAAATCCTATCAATAGTAAATCGTAACTGATGTCCGGATTTCATAAAAACAAATGGTTCATCCTCTAATTCCTTCAAGTCAATAAAAATATCCCGTTGCCCATTAGATTGAGAATAAGAATTGGGAACATAGTTCAAAGGAGAAATCAGTACAAACTCTTCTTTATAAAGAGGAATGTATTCAATGTTTTTATTCTCAGAACCGCCTAATGTGGTAAAAATCAAATCCAAATTCCCGGATATCAATTTTTGTTCTAGATATAAGCGTTCTCCCTCCGCCAGATTGATCTGTATATCAGGATATTGATTCATAAAAGCAGGAACGATACAAGGAATCAGGGTTGAGGAAAAGTGGGAGCTACAGCCAATATTTAAACGACCAGTTAATGAATCAGCTACTCGATCCAGATGGTGCTTTAGATTAGTCATAATGCTGAGAATCTGTTCAGCAGAGTTGATATACTGCTCACCTGCATATGTCGGCATTAAGGGGGAAACACTTCGATCAAACAGCTTCACGCCAAGTTCCTCCTCAATATGTGCTAACATACTGCTTAAAGATGGTTGGCTGATATACAGCTTTTGCGCAGCAGTTGTCAGATTCCTCTCTTGTGCGATTGCTAAAATATATTTAAGTTGGCGATCGTTCATATATTCTCCTCCTTATTTACAGTCATAGATATATATTTATCATTTGCATAAATAAAATAGTATTTTACTTATAACTTACTTATATAATATACTAATATTAGTGAAATGTAAATATATTTCTTTCGGTCTTTTTATCTTAAAATTGTAACATTTTAAATATTATATGGACATTGCTCATGTACATAAATTAAATTTCGCAACAAATAAAATTAAGGTAACCAGAGGCGGTTCGGAGAAACTTGAACCGATTAGTATAAATCAAGGATTATGTAAAAATGGAGCTGTGCCTTGTATTAACTTCCACGATCATATCTGTCAAGATTATCACCTTGCTCTGACAGTATTGATAAATAATAACTCTAAATAAGGAGATGTCTATGAAAACTTGTAAAATTTTAATGCCAATCGGAAGCTTAGGCGGTGGTATAAATCCTGAAGCATTTGAAAATGGCTTGATACTAAAGCCTGATGTTATATCAGTTGACGCCGGTTCCACTGACTCCGGTCCTGCTTATCTGGCCAGCGGTATGTGCAAGTACTCCAGAGCTATGTTGAAGAACGACCTGGAGATTTGTGTAGTAGGAGGTAAAAGACTTGGTATTCCCGTGTTCATTGGCACTTGTGGTACATGTGGTACCGACAATATGGTTGACCTGTCTGCTGAAATTGTTGAGGAAATTTATAGAGAAAAAGGATACACCGGAAAAATTGCTAAGGTGTACTCTCAGCAGGATCCTGAGGTTCTGAAAAAGAAGTTTGAAGAAGGAAAAATTCATGAATTGGAAGGTGCTCCCTCAATAACCAAAGAAACTTTTGAAAAATGTGAAAACATTGTAGCTCTAATGGGCTCTGAACCTTTTATCAAAGCTTATGAGGATGGTGCTGAAGTTGTATTGTGCGGTAGAACCACAGATACTGCTATTATTGCTGCTTTGCCTGTCAAGATGGGATGCAATGTCGGAGCTGCATGGCATGGAGCTAAGACTGTGGAATGCGGTTCTCAGTGTACCGATGATACCGATGCGAAGGGTGTATTTCTGACTGTAGATGAAAAAGGTTTCGAGGTTACTACATTGCTACCCAATGCACACTGTACTCCATACAGTGTTTCTGCACATATGTTGTATGAAAATGTCGATCCATATCGCCTGACAGAGCCTGCCGGCACTGTGTTTACCGATGAAGCTGTTTACACTCAAGTTGATGAACATTCCGTATATGTTACGGGCTCCAGGTTTGAGCATGCAAAACAGTATACAATGAAACTTGAAGGTGCGTGTATCACAGGTTATCAGACCATTAGCCTAGTGGGTATTGCAGATCGTGCGGTTATGGCCGACCCTAATTTGTGGATAAAAAACATCAGCGAATATGTAGATAAATATATTCATAAGCTTGGTATTTCGTCGGAAGATTATTCCTTTAACTTCAAAGCCTACGGTTATAATGCAGTAATTGATGGTCCTGTTGCAGATGGAACTCCTGCTCCCAGAGAAATTGGCATGTTGCTGACCGTTACGGCAAAAACACAGGATTTGGCCGATCAAATTTCAAAGGTGTTTAACCCATATCTGTTGCATTTTCCAATAGATCGTAAAGCTCAGCTGCCAAGTTTTGCATTCCCATTCTCACCTTTACATATACAGCGAGGTGCTACATATGAGTTTAAACTGCATCACATAGTAGAGACCGATGACCCGTTTGAACTGGTTAGAATTAAATATATTGATATCAAATAAGGAGGGTATTATATGGCTACTGTTAAAGAACTTGCCAAATATGTTCGTTCAAAAAATGCGGGCCCATTTTGGGTAACTGTTGAAATTTTTTGTGATAATAAGGAAAACTATGAGAAGATAAAAAATTCTCCAAATATAACAAAGGAAAAAGTTGCAGAATTGTACAATGCGAACCCGGCTTTAATAAAGAAGTTTACTGTTGATAATATTATGGTTGTTAAGTTTTCATATCCAAGACCTGTACCATCGGGTTATCGCTATGAAAATGATATGCATAGCGGGCAGCAGTATATACGATTAGCAGAGGTTGAAGTGTAACATGGAATATCTATCCTTAGAGCAAGTGGAGAAGCTGAAGGAATTTGATACCCCAACAGTTTTGAATGCAATTGAATCTATGGCAGTTCGCAAAAACACCGAAGGATTCTGTCATCCTGGTATGATTCTCAGGACTCCTGTTGCAAAACCTATGGTAGGATATGCTGTTACTGGAAAAATTTCTGCGAGTTCTCCTCCAACAGCTGAGCAAACGAACAATCTGTTTGATTATTACAGTGATGTCAGAGAATTGAATGTTCCCAGCATTTGCATTCTGCAAGATGTTGATAAGATTCCAATCGGCACATTTTGGGGCGAAGTTCAGGCTACTATATTTAAATCGCTTGGAGCTGTCGGTACTATTACACAGGGTGGAGTTCGTGACTTGAAGGAAGTTTCTTCTCTTGAATTCCAGTTTTTTTCTACAGAAATGATGGTTGCAAGAGCAGAAGCTCATCTGATTGAACGGAAATGTCAGGTAGAAATCTGCGGTTTAAAAATTAATCCGGGAGATTTAATACATGCTGATCTACACGGGGTAGCTGTAATTCCTGTTGAAGTGGCTTCTAAACTTGCGGAAGCATGTAGAGAAATTGTTGAAGCCGAAGCTTACGTACTTGACAACTGCCGAAAAGCTATAGAAGACAGTATAAAGCCTACTGTTGATGAGTTACGTAAATGGCGTGGTGAGATGAACAAGCACAGAAAAAACATTAAAAGAATTTATTAAAGTATGGGTTTTATGGCCCTTTGTCACTTGACAAAGGGCCATTTTAGTGTTTTTTATAGCGAATAAAGTAAAATTTTTGTTTATATGGGTAAATCTTCTAAGAAAATTTAAAGAACTTACAGTGCATCGATATACCTGCAGGCAGAAATTGCAGCTACTGCACCGTCTCCCACAGCTGTTGTGAGCTGGCGCACATCTTTTGCTCTGCAGTCTCCTGCTACAAAAACACCTGGTGTTTTCGTTAAAGTATCTTCACCTACTTTGAAATATCCATGTTTGTTCAGCTCTACAATTCCAGCAAATTCTTCATTCTTGGGTATCAGACCTATAGCAATAAACACTCCATCACAGCTTAGTTCACTTTTGATTCCGTTAGAATTCACCAATCGAATGCCACTAAATTGTCCAGACTCTTGAATAAACACATCGACAACCGTATTGTATATAACTTGTACATTTTGTCTGGACAGCAAAGTTTCGCGCAGCTTCATTTCGCCGGTTAAATCTGGCAGATTTTGTATAACAGTTACTTCACTGGATGTTTCCGATAGTAGTATAGCTTCCTGTAGGGCACTGTTGCCGCCTCCAATCACTGCAACGGGTCTGTTCTTAAAGATAGCACCGTCACATACCGCACAGAAATAGACACCATTGCCGATCAATTCATCCTCACCTGTTACACCTAGCATTCGGTGCTTAACTCCATTGGCAATAATTACGGTACGAGCCCTAAACTCGTTTCCTTCCTCAGTGTTAATAACCTTATAATTGCCCTCTTCGTGGATGTCGATAACAGTCTCCATCTCCACATCAGCATCTAAAGAGATAATTTGCTCTGCCAGCTGGTTACCAAAATCACTTCCGCTTATTCCCATCATACCGGGGTAGTTTTCAACCTTGGGAGAGGATGTAATCTGACCACCGAAACTGCTCTTTTCAATGACACAGACCGATTTATTAGCTCTCAATGCGTAGAGTGCGGCAGTCATTCCTGCTGGTCCGCCGCCGACAATTACAATATCATAAATATTACTGTTAAACATCATATAAATCCTCCATTATTGTAAAAATTAGGTGTTTTGAAAGCAGAATTCTGCTTTCAAAACCAAAAAAATTAAGGGGAGTAGCGGTTATAATTTATTTAAGCGCTGTTTCCAATCCTCTGGTAGCTCAATCTTCTTTGTTGTTGGTGCACCTATATAGCCGTTTTGTATGAATCCCTTACTCTGATTTCTGTTAGGGTCTCCACTTATGACAATCTGAATGGATTCTGGTTTAGGGAATACTTTGACAGAACGCTCTGGGTCATCACATTCGCAGTATTCCGGCGGTACTTTTCCCTTTTTTACTTCATCACAAATGTTTAGGTATATACCGTGAAAATCCATAGCCTGTTTTTGGATGGCAGCTGCTGTGGTACGCACATTTTCAAAGAGATATTCTTTAATCTTTTTCTTTGTCCACCCATCCTTTGCTAAAATTTTTGCAACAGACGGACTCATCATAAGTAGTGGCTCAAATCTGGTTGTGGTGACCGCAAAAATTGAGAACAGTGCCCATGTTCTTCTGCCAACCATCTCTGCAAGAGTATCTAAATGCTCAATTGCGGTGCTTCCGGCACTATAGATTGGAGCACTGCTGGCGATAGAACTCAAAACCGTAACTGTATTGTCTCCTGCGGAGAATCCACGGTCTACACTGTATGGCAACCACTCCATTTCTTTGACTGCATCCTCATTTTCAGCGATAACAACATTAAAGTTTTGGGCGATGCTTCCTTTATCACCCGTTCCGGGAGGGAGTCTGTATCCGCATACATTTCTGAGGTACATTCTTAGAAAGCGACCAATGCTGGAATTTGCTCTACGCCCTATACGCATTACTCCCTGCTCATAATTGAAGTCTAAGTCCTTGATAATAGTACCATTAATTACGATTAACGGTTCCCATCCAGGTGTTGTTCCTACGTCTTGTACGCGGAAACCACCGTTCCTCACGATGTCATTTGGATTACCAGTATCCGAGATTGCTTCGATTATAGCAATGAGTACAGGCATATACTCAGGTCTACAGCCAGCCATTACACCGTTGACGGCAATATTCCAGATGGTTGCTTCGCGATTTTCATGCGGCAAAACGCCTATAACTTCTTTGGGTGACCGTTTGGTAAAACTCAGAAATTTCTCAACTTCGTCAATAGTAGGTGGAATAATTGGAAGCCCATCTGTCCAAAGCTGATCGTAAAAATAGTCATTAACTTGTCCTAAGTTACCTTTAAATACAATATCGTATGGTTTAGGTTCTGTTGATGTTGCTTCTTCTTTAACTTGAAGCTCCGACTCGACTGTCAAGGATCTAATTACATTGTCAGTCAAAATCGTATTAACCTTATCTACAAGCTGTTCCATGGTATCGGTCATCATTGTGCCCGGATATTCGGCAATACCAATATCTTTAAGTCCTTGACTTTTGGCAACAAGCTTACCTTGCGCAATAAAACCGCTTATAATAATTGATGCTGTGGGAATGCCACATTTTTCAATTGCAGATGAAACCCGCACAACTGCGGGTGCACAAGCCCCTCAAGCTCCAATTCCGGCAATAACTGCATCCACATTATATTTTTTTAATATTTCGCTGAGATTTGGAGACTTTTCCAGCTCATAACCATCAAAGTTTCTGGAGTCACGAAAGTTTCCAAGAGTGTCATAATCTAAAATTTTGATATTTTTATATTGCTTTTTAAGAGATTCGCGAAGTGCTGGGAAAATATCATCTCCCCTATAAGAATAGTGAGTTAACTCTAAAATTGTTTTACCGTTCAGATCATCCAGCCTAGGGGCTAAAGATGTTTTTTTGACACGTAATTTACCTGAAGGCCAAACTACTTCATATAAACCATTTTGATTTTCCATTTGTAATTCTCCTTTTAATGATATTTAATTTTTTGCTACTATTGTATAAACAACGTCACAGAGAGTCAAATTTTTATATTATACCCAAAGCTCTGCTTACAATAGGGAAAATGATGCTGATTTCAATAAGCATGAGACCACCGCCAATTCTGGTCGATATTGTAGCAAATGCGAGAAGATTGACGCGATCGCTTAAAACCAACATTTGAAGATCACCGGAGGCTCCAATATTGCATGCACACATGGCAGCAGTCAGGGAACCTTCATATCTGTATAAGCCAAACAGATGGCTGGCTAGAATGGAACCAAGAACAGCTCCGATAAAGGTAATTACTATAATTACCAAAGTAGAGATACTAAATGCTGATGACATTGAAACGCTACCCATGGAACTTAAGCCAAGAGCTGTTACAAGAATAATTAGTATGTTTTTAATAGCAAATTGCCCCCAGTAGTTAGTCGTACGGCAAATACTATCGGGAAGAATGTTGATTGCCTTAATACCGATACAGATAATGATTGCCCATGCAATGTATACTATTTGCGGTATTAAACCGGATAAAACGACACCGCATGTCATAATAGCTACTGTGACAAATAATCCTGCACCCAGCTGGCTGTAATCGAGAGAAGAATCTTCATATTGTACCCAGTTTTTGCGTGCCTCCTTTAAAAAATCGCTTTCCTTTTTTAGAAGCTGACCATGTCCGTTTCCCATAGCATTTGGAAATTTTTCAGCTAGAACCTTCATAACTACGACAAATATTACTGCAATATATTCGCCAATCATGGCGACAGCCAACATTGTTCCGCCTAAAGAACTGACGTCCTTACCTAAAATTGATGAGTATAAGGCGGGTAGTGTTGCAATGGCACCACTGCTTCCGCCCGTCATGCATGGAGCGGCAATAAAGAACACTGCATCATAAATGCTTGTTCCAGTAATAATGGCAGCAAGAAATGCAAAGACAATAGCAAAAATCTGGGTTATGAGCAGGACAGGTATGTAACGCAGCACACTAGAAAGCAGAAGCTTTCGATCCATTGACAGAATAGAGCCTACAACAATTGCTGAAACAAAAAACATTTGTAAACCATTGCTCATCAGAATCTGTGCGCTTTCCATACCAGCTTCAGGCAACAGACCTGCTTTGTAAAGAAAGAGAGCACCAAACAACGGCATAAACAAAAAGCCTCCGATTTCCCTAATGATGGGTGTAATCACACCTATCCAGGATAGTATTCCGCCGATGGCCATAAGAAATGCAAATGATCCCATAAATCCTTCGGGTAAGAGTTCAAATTTTGATGCTATTAAGACAATCATCGCCATTGGAAAAAAATACTTGATGTGAATGCCAAATATTGTGTCTACCCTTTTAAATGAAAACCATTTGCCTATTTTGACTCCAGTATTTTCCATTAAATCTACCTCCACATATACTTTTTACAAGCCCACATAAATTAACATGTGTTTTGTATAATTAAAGTTTATTATAATGTTATTTTTTTGTAAAATACTAATAATGTTATATTTGTTATAGAAAAAATATTATATTTCTGCCGTTTCAGAAAGACAAGTATGGTAAGTATGGTGAGTCTGGCTTTCTTAGTTTTGATGTGTTTAATGGGTATTAAAAAAATAATTTCTATGCATAAAGTATTATCTATTAAGATGATAAAAAATATAGTATTTTACTTATTTTAAATAAATAATTATAGCAATTACAATAATTATTTTACAACTAATTAGTGCTAGTCAGGGAGAGTTTCAAGATAAAAGATCTGTAAGAGCCAGCAAGCCATTAAAAATCTAATAAAAAAACAGTAGGAAAAATAAGTTGTAGAAGGTTGTCCTATATCATAATTATTAAAAATATTGTAAGTATTTAAAAAGGAGATAATTTAAAATACAGAATACTTATAATTTAGTTGGAAACAATAATTCGAGGAGGTGTTTCCAAATGATATCACGTAAATCTGTAATAACTTTCGGTATGGTTGCTATTCCGATTGCAATGTACACAACTACACAGGACAATGACATTCATTTCAATCAACTGCATAAGGAAGACAACAGCCGTATCCGATACAAGAAAACATGTGCACACTGCGGCAAGGAAATTACTGCGAAAGACATTGTAAAGGGATTTGAATATGACGAGGATAAGTATGTCGTTATCACCGATGATGAAATTGAAAAAATAAAAACAGAAAAAGAAAAATCTATACAAATTCTGCACTTTGCTCAATTGAACCAGATTTCCCCCGTCTACTATGATAAAACATATCAGGCTGCCCCTGAAACAGGTGGTGAAAAAGCTTTTGAGCTGCTTCGTTCTTCATTGATGGCTGAACAGAAGATAGCTATAGGTAAAACAGTCATGGGTACTAAAGACACATTGATGGCAATAATTCCACGGGAGGACGGTATTCTTGTTTCTACGATGTTCTATGCTGACGATATCAAAGCTCTTCAAAAACAATATATAAAGCCCGACGTATCTGAACAGGAGCTGAATATGGCAAAAATGCTGATTAATTCAATGGATACGCCATTTGATCCCGAAAAATATAAAGATGAATATCAGACGAGACTTCGTGAACTCATCGAGACAAAAATTTCCGGAAAAGAGGTCGTTGCTGCGGAGTCTGACAGTGGAGGTAAAGTGATCGACCTGATGGATGCCCTTAAGGCCAGTGTTGAAAAGGCTAAGAAAGAGAAAGAAACAGCGTGACTCTATGACTGAAAAACTAAGCAAGTACAACCAAAAAAGAAATTTTGAAAAAACTTTTGAGCCGGAAGGGAAAACAGGAAATTCTAATGAAGGTTTGAAATTTGTCGTCCAGCACCATATGGCTCGCAGAGACCACTATGATTTACGTCTGGAATGGGAGGGGGTTCTTTTGAGTTGGGCTGTTCCCAAAGGTCCCTCCTATGATACCCGTAACAAGAGGCTAGCTGTACAGGTGGAGGACCATCCGTTGGAATACAGGAATTTTGAAGGCACTATTCCAAAGGGAGAATATGGGGGCGGAGTGGTCATGATTTGGGATGAAGGATTCTGGGAACCTAAAGTAAATGTGGAAGAAGGGCTCAGTAAGGGAGAGCTTAAGTTCATTTTGAAAGGAAGAAGGCTTAAGGGAAAATGGGCTTTGGTGCGTTGGAAAGCAAAATCCGATGAAAAGTCAAGCAACTGGCTTTTATTGAAAGAAAAAGATGAGTATGTAACAGCTACTGACGATATATCAGGCTATATCACCAGTATCAGGACCGGACGCACTATGATGGAAATCGAGGGGGGCAAAGATGAAAAAAACACTAAAAACCCTTTTGACTTGGTCGATGTGCAGCTCGCCAAATTAGTCAATAAAGTTCCTGAGGGTGATGACTGGCTATATGAATTGAAATATGACGGCTTCAGAATAATGGCATTTATAGAAGGCAACAGTGTCAGGTTGATTACAAGAAACGGAAACGATTATATGAAACGATTTCAGGATATTGCATTTTCTCTCATTGACTGGGCAGCTGGAAGGGCAATGGTTCTGGACGGAGAAGCAGCAGTCACCGACTCATCAGGCAAGACGGATTTTCATGCTTTGCAGAACTATATGAAAAATCCTAATACCCATAATTTGACCTATATTGTCTTTGATATCATTTCGCTGGATGGAGAAGATTTGCGAGAACACCCATTGATTGAGAGAAAAGAAAAACTTGAGAATTTAATGAAAAAGGCTCCAAAAAATATTTACTACAGCCGATATGTCAGAGGAAACGGCAAAGAAAGCTTTGCCGTAGCCTGTGAGGCAGGCATGGAAGGAATAGTAGGGAAAAAAGCGAATTCCACATACAGCGGAACAAGAAATGGAGATTGGATTAAGCTTAAATGCGACAAAAGACAGGAATTTGTTATTGGAGGATATTCGCTTTCTGATAAAAGAACAAAGGGAGTGAGCTCGCTTCTCCTGGGTGTGTATGAGGGGGAGAAATTGGTTTATGTCGGGCGTGCAGGTACCGGTATAAGTGAAACTGATATGAAAGTGCTTGAGGAAAAATTTGAAAACCTAAAGAGGATGGATTCGCCTTTTACTCTGGAACCAAAACCAAGAACAAAGGAAAAAATTACATGGCTTGAACCTGAACTAGCAGCGGAAATCAAATTTGCCGAATGGACTGAAGATAACATATTAAGACAGGCAAGCTTTAAGGGAATTCGTACAGACAAAAATCCCAAAGATATAAAAATGGAAAAAGCAGAGAATGAGACACTACTCCAATCGCCTGCCAAAGAGATGGAGAAAACAATGAAAGCAGATAAAAACAGTGTCATAATCGAAGGAATTAAGATTACAAATCCGGACAAAGTGCTATTTGATGCCCCTGAAATCACAAAAGAAGATATAGTCAGGTATTATTCCGCAATTTCAGAGCGCATGCTGACATATGTGCGCCATAGGATTCTCAGCATTGTGCGCTGCCCCAGGGGAATATCACAATCTTGTTTCTATATGAAGCATCCCGGTTCGAATGCCAAAGGAATTATCACAATACCTGTTTCCAACAACAAGGGAGAAATAGAAGATTATTTCTATATTGAGAATATATCAGGACTTATATCCGAAGCACAGATGGGTACATTAGAATTTCATACTTGGGGAAGTTGTGTTGATAATCTTGAAAAGCCGGATATAATGGTATTTGATTTGGATCCGGATGAAGAAATGGATTTAAACAGAGTGCGCCAGGGGGTTAGGGATATAAGGAGCATTCTTGCCGAACTTTCACTGAAATCATACCTTAAAACCAGCGGTGGCAAAGGGTACCATGTGGTTGTGCCTTTAAAACCGTCGGTGAACTGGGATGTGTTTCACGATTTTGCAAAGGGCGTTGCAGAAGTTATGGAACAGAAGTGGCCGGACCGATACACAAGCAATGTCAGAAAAGCTAAGCGTAAAGATAAAATATTTATCGATTGGATTCGAAACGGCAGAGGAGCCACAAGTGTTGCTCCATATTCGCTGAGAGCGAGAAAAGGAGCTAGAGTATCAATGCCCATTGCATGGGACGAACTTGACACCGTTGCTCCAGATGGTATCAATATGTCAGATGCTCTCTCAAGAATTGCGGGAGATGATCCCTGGAAAGATTTTTTCCAGAACAATCAAATGCTTAAATAATAAACCACTGTCATGATAGATATGATTTATAAAATAAGACACTTGTTTAATACTCTTATTAATTATAAAAATTTTGATTATATTTTTTCTATAAATAAAACTTTACAATTATTAACATCAATAGTAAAATTATAAAAAAAGAAAGGATAATCAACATGATAGGAGTATTAGTCAACACATTTGCAGTAATAATAGGCAGTTTAACAGGTTTGCTGTTCAAAAAAGGAATTCCTAAAAAATATACTGATGCAGTCATGCTTGGAATAGGTTTGTGCACTATTTACATCGGAATATCAGGTGCACTCAAAGGTGAAAACACTTTGATTCTCATAATTTCTATTGTCATCGGAGCAATTATAGGAACATTCCTCGACATTGATAAAAGAGTAAATGCACTGGGCGAATGGATTGGAACCCGATTCAAAAAATCTGATAATAACACTGTTTCAATTTCTGAGGGGTTTGTTACGGGTTGCCTTTTGTTTTGCATTGGGGCCATGACCATAGTAGGGTCTCTGAATGCCGGACTTGCAGGGGACAATGAAATGCTTTTTACAAAATCACTTCTTGATTTAATATCATCAATGATGTTATCCGTAAGTCTTGGCATCGGAGTTTTGTTTTCAGCTGCTTTCGTTTTTGTGTTTCAGGGGTCTATTGTTTTGCTGGCTCATTCTTTACAGCCGATTCTGACAAGCTCTGCCATAGCTGAAATTACGTGTGCAGGTTCTATTATGATAGTGGCACTTGGACTGAACATAATAGGTGTTACAAAAATTAAAGTTGCAAATTATCTTCCAGCACTCATTATCGTACCAATACTTTGCAGTATACTGACACTTATATAAGGCAATATTGGTACAAGCTTAACTTTATCCCACTTATATATTAAAATATAACCGATAACTTAAGAATAAAGAGCAATTGATTTTTATGAGAGTTATTAATTTGTGAATTAATAAAAAAAACAGCAATCTAACTGAATGCTGTTTTTTCTTTTACTGACTATTTAATTGTCGCTTATTAATCAATATTTAATATAATCTTATATTTATCTATATATCAATTCCATATTTTTTCAGCTTGTTATACAGGCTGCTCCTGTCAATATTAAGCAACTTGGCGGCATAAGACTTATTACCCTTAGCTTCAATAAGTATTTTAATAATCTTTTCTTTTTCTACTTCAGCCGTAATGTCATTCAGAGAGTTCTTATTATACGACTCGTTATTATCAACATGCTTCTTTTTATACATTCGAGATAATAGAAAATCAAAATGTTCTAATTTTAAAGAACCTGATCCTACAGCTATGCATGCGCGTTCAAGTACATGCTGTAATTCTCTGACGTTACCTGTCCAATCATATTGATAAAACAGAGCAAAAACATCATTTTTTATATCCGTAATTCCTAATCCATTGGATTCATTCATCTTTTCTATGAAGTAATTGCATAGAAGCGGAATATCTTCTGGACGTTCTCTTAACGGAGGTATATTTATATCTATAACATTTATTCTGTAAAATAAATCCCTTCGAAACAGCCCCTTTTCTACCTGCTCTTCAACATTCTGGTTTGTGCTGCAAACGATACGGACATCAATTTTAATTGTTTTCAGCCCGCCAACACGTTCAAATTCTCCTTCTTGCAAAACTCGGAGCAATTTTGATTGCAGGCTTAAAGGCATTTCTCCTATTTCATCAAGAAGCAGAGTTCCTTGATTTGCAAGCTCAAACTTTCCAATTTTGCCATCTTTTGATGCTCCGGAAAAAGAGCCTGGCTCATATCCGAAAAGTTCTGATTCCAATAAATCTTTTGGTATTGCAGCGCAATTGATTTTTACAAAATTTTTATTATATCTGTTGCTTAATGCATGCACAGCATTAGAAAATACCTCTTTTCCTGTGCCTGTTTCACCAGTAATCAAAAAAGTCAGATCAGATTTGGCAAACCTTTCAATTGTATCTTTAATTATCATGATAGGCTTAGAAGTGCCAATTATTTGATTTATGGAATATTTAGGTAAATTTGATAATTCAGAAATTTTCTTCTTGTATTCTAAATTCTCTTTCTGAAGTTCTTTAATTTGTTGATTCAATATAGAAACTTCGTTTAAATTGTAGAAGGTAGCTGTGCTTATTACACCACGGAATGTATTATTTTCAATAATGGGTATTCTATTGCAAACGACAGTTTTTCCGTCTTTAAGTGTAAATAGATGTCCAATATCCTCTTTTTTTGTTTCAATAACAGAAGGAACCTCTGAATTAGTTATTATATCTTGAATTTGCTTGCCGAGAAAGTCTTCCTCCTTGATTCCAAGCAGATCTTGATAATTTTTACTTAAAAAAACTATATTTCCTTTATCATCTGTAATAATGGCATAGTATAAACATTTGAGGGCACTATACAATAATTTTTGAAGTTTATCGTTATTTTGCATCTTAAACCTCCTATATTAGCATAACAATTATATCATATATTAATAATTGGTTCTATATAAAAAGTATTTCAAATATTTTTTCATTTATTATTTAATACCGTTTATTTTGGCGGAAGTACAAGTGCTTCGCCTGTAGTGACAACTGTTCCATCTTGGTTTGTGCAATACGTATATAAGGTTACTCTGTTTTTTTGGGAAAAAATTTCTCTTATTTCTGCAGTTGCAGTTATAGTATCGCCGAAACGAACAGGTGCCAGAAATTCAAGCTTTTGTGAAGAATATATACTTCCGGGTCCGGGAAGCTGCACTCCTATGACTGCTGAAATTAATGAAGCACACAGCATTCCATGAGCTATTCTTCCTTTAAAAAAGGTATTTTTTGCATATTCCTCATTTAAATGAGCAGGGTTGATATCTCCGCTTATTCCCGCATATAAATATACATCTGTTTCTGTAATTGTTTTTGTAAAAGATGCTTTCTGCCCTACTGTTAATTCATTAATCTTTAAACCTAACATGTTAACCTCCGATGTAATATTTCAAATCGTTAATTAAAATACCTTTCTTGTGAGACCGTAAATCTGACGAGCTTCATCTGGAGTAGCAGCCTGTAAATCAGCCTCTTCAAGAAGCCTTTTAGCTCTGGCAACAAACTGAGCGTTAGAGTCTGCAAGAACGCCTTTTTTGTATATAACATTATCTTCCATTCCGACGCGTAGATGTCCTCCCATTGCAATTGTTGCCATCATTATTGGGATATGTCCTCTTCCGATACCACATGCTGACCAAGTGGAACCTTCTGGAATTAAACTTTTAAGAAAAACAAGATTTTCTATTGAATTAGGTAATCCACCGGGTGCTCCAAGTACAAACTGGAAATGGAGAGGTGCCTTTAGAATACCTTTCTTCAAATAATATAAAGCATTATGAACCATTCCGCCATCAAATATTTCAATTTCAGGCTTTATATTTGATTCTTGGAGTGCCGTACCAAGCTTCTCTAAAAATCTTGGATGGTTTTCGAATATGGTTCTGTGCTGCCAGTTTAATGTACCAGCATCGTAAGAAGCCATTTCAGGCAGAAGCTGTTGAAGCGGGTAAATTCTCTCCTCATCGCCAAAGCCTACACTGCCTGAACTTGTAATATTGATGCAAACATCACAGTCCTTTTTGGCACGTATTAATTCAATCGTTTCTTTGTATTTAGCAAAATCAGTAGATGGTGTACCGTCATCATTTCTGACATGTATATGAGCTATGGCAGCACCGGCTTTCCAGGATTCATATACATCATCTGCAATTTCCTGAGGTGTTATTGATAAATTAGGATTATCATCCCTTGTAGGCCATGATCCTGTAATAGCTACCGAAATCACTCGTTTGTTCTTTAAATCACTCATTATATTTCCTCCATAACATTGTTTTGTAAAAATCATACTTAGACATATTGCAATCTCCATGCCAATATGGTATTTGACAAAAACATGCGGTAAATGTAAAAAGCATAATTTCAATGTGTAGAAATTTTAATCGAATATTTTCTTAAAGGTGTAGACATACTGAACAATATTAACGCTTTCACTTATACAAATGGGCAATATACATGTTTCTGTTTATTGGCATGATAATTGCTTCATAAATGTCCATAGCTTAGCGATTATAGCTTAAAATTTATGGGAGGAAATTATAATGAGAGTAGCAATTTTTGGTTCAGGCGCAATGGGAACTGTATTAGGAGCCTTTTTAAATAAAAATGGGCTCGAAACTGTATTGATTGACAGCTATGTGGATCATGTAAATGCTTTAAATGAAAATGGAGCACACATAATTGGATGCGTCGATATGACAGTTCCGGTTAAAGCAATAACACCAGAGCAAATGGAAGGAAAATATGATATAGTATTTGTGTTTACAAAACAAACATCAAATGCAGAGGCGCTTCCGCGGCTTAAAAACTTCCTTAAGGAAGACAGCATAGTTTGTACATTGCAAAATGGTGTTCCTGAATACAGTGTATCAGAGTATATAGGAGGCAATAGAACTGTAGGCGGTACTGTGCTTTGGGGAGCAACATTTATAAGTCCCGGCGTTTCTGAAGTTACACAGGACGTTACTTCAGGAGACAATTTATTTGATATAGGTGAAATTGACGGTAAAATTACTGAGAGAATTAAAAAAGCAGCAGGAGCTCTTGAACATATGGGACCTGTTTGCATTGTTGAGAACTTAATGGGAGCACGCTGGTCTAAATTAATATGCAATAGCTGTATGAGCGGGATGTCGGCAGTTACAGGATCTGTATTCGGTGATGTTCTAAATAATTTAAAAGCTAGTGCATGCTTAAGTTTTATAGCTAAGGAAATTGTAGAAATTTGCTCAGCTGCTGGAGTTGAATTTGAAGATGTTATGGGAATGGATATGAAAGATTGGGGCAAAGTTGATACTTATGAAGACTTTGAGCTTTCTCAGAGATGTTTCAGAAAATTCTATGCCGATAAAAGAACAGCAAAGGCAAGTATGCTTCAAGATTTGGAAAAAGGTAAAAAAACAGAAGTTGATATGATTAACGGTTTTGTTATTGAACAAGGTAAAAAATATGGGATTCCGACACCGTTCAATGACATTGCAGTTAAAGTTATTAAAGGAATAGAAAACAAAGAACTTCCTTTAAGTATGGATAACCTTAAATTTTTTGATATACCTGAATTTAAATAATATTTGTATAAATCTAATGAAATAAAAAAGACATAACAGTTATTGGGAATTACATATATATTATGAAATTCCCGTAAATTTAGTATAAAAATAGAAAAGAGGTCTAATATGATTGGAATAATAGGTTTAATAGTAGCAATTGGTATTCTGGCTTATTTTGCTTACAAAGGTGTAGGGGCTCTACCACTCACCATAGCGGCAGGGCTAGTTGTAATTGTGACAAACAGAATGGGTTTATGGGAGTCATTTTCTGAATATTATATGGATGGATATATTGGATTTTTTAAATCATATTTTTTAATATTTGCTTCATCTGCATTATATGCAAAAATAATGGAAGATACCGGTTCAGCGATATCTATAGGTTATAAATTCATAGATTGGTTCGGAAAAAGCAAAGCAATGCTTGTTGTTCTTCTTGCAACATCAGCATTGACATATGGAGGAATCAGTTTATTTGTCGTTGTATTTGCTGTAAGCCCTATAATAATGGTTTTATTTAAAGAGGCGGATATTCCAAGGCGTCTCGCTATGGGTCCTTTGCTTGCAGGTTCAGCTGCATATACAATGACTGTATTGCCCGGGTCACCTCAATTAACAAATGTTATACCTACAACATATTTAGGTACAACACTTACAGCAGCTCCTGTATTTAGTATTGTAGTTGGTATACTGATGTTCTTTATTGAATATATGTATCTGAAATGGGAGGAAAAAAGACTTAAAGCCGCAGGTGAACATTTCACATACATTGAAGGAACTGATCCTGCAATGTATCAAATTGAAAGAGACCAGCTTCCTTCAGCTGCTAAATCTTTTATACCACTGATAATTGTTGTAGTTATGATTGTCAGTTTAAGAAATGCTATGCCGTCTTCAGCATCAATCGTACTGGCGATGATAGTTGCATCAGCAGTAGCAATGATATTTAATTGGGATAGAATCAAAGATAAAAAAGAACTTTTGAACAAAGGTCTTGGCGGAGCTATAGGAGCTATTGCAGGTCCATGTGCAGTTGTTGCATTTGGAGGACTTGTACAAAACTCACCTGCATTTCAGGATGTTGTAGCATGGATAAACGGTTTCGATATGAATCCTTATGTAACCGGTATTTCAGCAACAGCTATTATATCAGGTATCACAGGATCTTCATCAGGCGGGTTAAGAATAACAATGGAAACATTCTCGCAGCAATTCCTTGCCAGTGGAGCTAATATGGAATATTTACACAGACTGACTTCAATAGCAGCAGGAAGTCTGGACACTCTTCCTCATTCAAGTGGATTGTTCTTAATGTTCAGTTGGTTAGGTTTGAACCATAAGCAAGGTTATAGATTTGTTTTTGTTACTACAGTTTTAGTGCCTTTGATTTTCACGATAATAGGTACAATTGTGATCATAGCATTAGGGTTCTAATATAAAAAATGTTTCAGGAGCTATCTATAAACACTAAAAGTGTTTATAGGAATAGCTCTTTTTATATACTGGAAATTTCTTCTCCTAATATAAAAAACGAGGATTACAAAGTACGGAACGCTCGTACCGCAAATAATTTCATTAAATATATAAATTATTAGATTTGAAATTTCAGATATTTAGTGTTAGTATATTATTGAAGGGATTCCATATAATTCACATAGGAGTTTAAATTTAGAATTCTAGGAGGTCAAAAAATGCCATATTTACTTAAACCCTTGGACATAGGTAAGTTAACTTTAAAAAACAGATTAGTTATGCCGCCTATGGCTACTTCAAAATCCGATAAAGATGGAAAAATAAGCAAAGATATATTAGATTATTACGATGAGAAATCCAAAGGTGGTTACATATCATTAATTATTATAGAACATAGTTTTATTTTACAACAAGGTAAGGCAAGTGAAGGTCAGCTTTCAATTTCTGACGACAGTGTTGTTGACGACTTAAAAAAACTGGCGGATATTATTCATAGAAACGGTTCTAAAACAGTAATGCAAATTAACCATGCAGGAAGTGCAGCCAGTGAAGCTGTTACAGGATGTGAGCCAGTTGGACCCTCTGCTGTAGCAAATCCACGCAGGGGTAATATTCCAAAGGAACTTACAAAAAAAGAAATTAAAGATATAATTATTGAATTTAAAAATGCTGCATTGCGTGTAAAAGCAGCAGGATTTGATGGTGTTGAAATTCATTCTGCACATGGATATTTCCTGAATCAATTTTTCTCTCCTCTTACAAACAAGAGAACAGATGAATATGGCGGAGATGTATTAGGCAGAACTAAAATTCATTTAGAGGTCATTAAGGCGGTACGTGATGCTGTTGGGGGTAATTTTCAAATTTTACTGAGATTAGGTGCATCTGATTATATGGATGGCGGCAGCACAATTGAAGACAGCAAAATTGCAGCAATGGAATTCGAAAAAGCAGGTGTGGACATTATTGATATTTCCGGTGGTTTTTGTGGATACATTGCTCCGGAAGCTAACGGGCAGGGATATTTTTCATCATTGTCAGAAGAAATCAGAAAGGTTGTGTCTATTCCGGTTATACTGACCGGTGGAATTACTGATGTTTATTCTGCAGAAAAACTTCTTTCTGAAAAAAAAGCCGACCTCATTGGAGTGGGAAGAGCAATACTAAATGATTCTAAATGGGCAGAAAATGCTATTATGAGTCTAAAATAAAAACTTGTATAATGTAATTATCGTTTAATGTATGATTTCATTGCGATATAAGTGCAAAGATAAAAACACAGTTCCGATTGGTAGTCCGGACGCAGTATAGCACAGAGGGCATTAAGCTTTTGTATTTTGTTTACAATCTTAGAGATATAAGAAATAAATTATTAATATCAGCTGGATTGACAGATTAACTCAAAATTGACAAATCCAAAAAAGACAAGGTATATTGAAAAAGTTCAACATACCTTGTCTTTTATGCCTGTTAATATTAATATGAAAATGTCATATTGTCTACAGTCATGGAGACTGGTCTTGATAAGAGCCATGAATTGGTTATGGAACTTTCAAAAAAGAACAAAGCACCGTTTGTGGGGTCGGCTCCATTTAAAACCTCTTTTGCAGCCTTAATGCAATCAGCTTGTGCAGGTTTATTAATCCACCCATTTAATACAGGTGTAAATTGATAATAACCATTTATATTCTGATAAATTACATCTTTAATTGAATTTGGAAAAGAATTACTTTCCACTCTGTTCATGACTACGGCACCAACAGCAACCTTAGCTTCGTATGATTCACCTTGAACCTCAGCAGTAATTAACCTGGATAGAAGGTCAACATCACTAGAAGAGTAAGCTGGCTCATTATCTGTTTTTGTTTCAGCTGCAACAGATGGAACTGATGTTGAAACTGCAGGTATATTAAGTACTTGACCAATATTTATAATATTGGAATATGTATTATTTGCTCGTCTTAAGAGATCTAAAGTTATTTGATATTTTTGAGCAATTAAATATAAGGTATCACCTTTTTGGACAGTATGTGTGTTAGAAGGGACATTGAGTACTTGTCCGATATTCAATGTTGTGGTTGTAAGATTGTTGTCTTGCATCAAAGCTGATACAGTTGTGTTATAACGTTGACTTATGTTGTATAACGAGTCACCGCTAACTGCAGTATAGGTTGCTGCAAAGGCACTGCTTGAAATAGCCAAAGACAGTCCTAGTGTCAGACTTGTAGTTAGTATAATTGATTTCAAGCCTTTAAATTTTATCATTTCATTCCTCCTTTTGCCTCCCAGGTTAGTTGACGGGTTAGGGTAGAGGTCCCCAGCTTTACAAAAAGCTTCACCCCCTAAAATTAATCCCCGGTACTCTTATAAGAGATTCGGCTATAAAGTAATTTTAAAGTAATAACAATTAATAATCAATGGAAACTCCTTGAAGGGAAGGGAATATAAAACTAACTGTGAAGTATATTCATAATAATGAATGATATTCAAGTTGAAAAGAAAGTAACTTTTAGACATAATTTTATTTAAATAATGATGAAATAAACCAAGAAAGTATTTCATAAATAAAGAGCACAATTGTGCTCTTTATTTATAAAATACTTTAATTAGTACCTAGCTTTTCAATTTCTTCTTCGACTTCTTCATAGCCTTCTTTGTAAAACTTTTCTTCGTCCGGATCAAGTTCTTTTAACAATCTTAAAAATTCTCCTGCATGTACACGTTCTTCATCAGCAATATCTTTCAATACTTCAATTGCTAATTTGTTATCTGTAGACTCTGCAAGCTGCATGTAAAGTTGAATAGCTTCATATTCTGCAGATATCATAAAACGAATTGATCTGATCAGTTCAGCATCAGTCAGTTTGCGATTTTTAGCAAGACCTGAAAATGGGTTTGAAAAATCTGGCATAATGTATTCCTCCTTAAGTTATTGTATTGAATTTGTGTTAAAATGCATAAGCCGATTACTCCTATACATTGCTCTTATAACATATTATAATACATATCCTGCTATTTTGCAATAATTATGACATTCTTAATTTTTTATACTTATAAGGAGTCATCAAATCAAAATTCATGGAATTATTTTAAAACTGAACTGTTTTTAGCTAAATTATATATTTTATAACTTTATTATTAAACAAGGAATTTATTTCATGATTGAAAAAGTTTTTTATTTCATTTATTTCTTCCTTGCCATATACAAATTTGCCATAACCAAATTGTCCGTACTTGTAAGTTCTGTCTTCGTCAATCATTGGTAGATTAGTTGCTGGAAAAACTTCTAATATTGTGTTTTTAGCTCTTGTAGTGTATCTGTGTGATATGACCTCAAATGTCAAAGGATATGAAATTTCATTGGGTATGTTATTTTTTATATCAGTTAAAAGTTTTTTATAATCACTTTTCCAACCGTCATAAATAAAAACAGGTGCAATGATAAATCCCGTTGGATATTTTGCTCTTATTATTTTCTGGCATGCTTCTATTCTTTTATTAAGGGATGGAGTTTTATTTTCATAATCTTTTATTACCTTATCAGTATTCAATGTGAATCTTATTTCAGTATTACCCATATGATTGATTTCAAGCAATGTATCAATATCTGTATATTTTGAAACAAACCTGAATCGTCCATTTTTGCTTTCGCTGAAAAATTGAATAGTTTTCCTTAGTGAATTAGAATATGGCTCCACCGGAACGGGGTCAGAGGTGGCTGAACCTTCAAATATTGTTTGTTCAGGCAATCTCTCGTCAATATATTTTTGTGCCTGCATAAATATATCATCTATATTTACATTTACCCTCATATATGGTTTATCACTTAAGTTTGTATTTAAATAACAGTATTGACATTGACCAGTACAGCCTGACAGAAGCGGAAGTTGGTAGTGAGCCGATGGCTTGCATGATTGAAATTTCATTCCTTTTTTAATACCAACCACGAGA
Organism: Sedimentibacter sp.; assembly: GCA_032006665.1. Lineage (GTDB taxonomy): Bacteria > Bacillota > Clostridia > Tissierellales > Sedimentibacteraceae > Sedimentibacter. The sequence goes on along the minus strand of DALZMP010000014.1, from coordinate 55,780 downwards.
GTTTTTTTCCCCTCTCTATAAAAATCAAATAAATTTTCCCCAGGTATGTTTTCTTTAATTCTGCTGTTTTTAAGCTCAATCATATCTACTCTTTTGTCGTCTTTAAAGTAATTGTATATATTTTTGCCTATTTCATAGTTTAGGGCATTTTTTTCAAATAATATTCTTTCTGGAATAAACATGGCATCTCCTAATAAAAGCTAATATTTTTTTAATATTATTGTATCTATTTTTTATCCGGATATTCAAGGATGTATATGAATAAATATTAGTATATTTTTTGAACATAATAATTCTTTGTAAAATGCAATTAATTTTATAAGGATTTAGCTATGTAATTCAAAATTCAGTTGTGTTATATTTGCTCAAAAAATCTTGACAAAATTGTTCAAAACTGCTAAAATTTCATTAAATGGAATAGAATAAAATTGATTTCCATTACATGAAAATTGATTGAGGTGCATTTAATGTATAAATACAGAAATATAGTAATGCATATTACAGTGATATTATTTTGGATATCATTATATATCTATGTTCCCATATTAACTCCTTACTCTCAGGAAATAGGTGCAGGTGTTCAATTAGCGGGAATGATAATAGGCAGCTACGGATTTACTCAAATGATTGTGAGAATACCGATAGGAGTAATAAGTGACAGAACCGGTAAAAAGAAAACTTTCGTAATAATTGGATGCGCTTTGCTATTTCTCAGTGGACTGGGTTTATATTTGTTTGAAAATCCGATTGCAGTTCTTATATTCAGAGGATTAGGCGGTATAGCAGCAGGAACTTGGGTTTCATTTACAGTTTTATATACAGAATATTTTACTGAAGACAAATCATCAATTTCAATGGGAAACATTTTGGTTTCCAATTCTCTTGGAAACCTGCTTGGAGTGTTCTTTGGAGGTGTATTGTCCCAATCATATGGATATGCATCGACATTTATAGCTGCATTTATAACAGGAGGATTATCGTTCCTATTTAGTTTTTTTGTTTATGAAAATCCAAATTCCACAAAAAGTAATGTATCTGCAATGGAAGTTATCAGTATCGGACTGAATAAAAATGTTTTAATCCCTTCCATTCTGGCAATTTTTATGCAAGTTATTATTTTCTCAAGTATGTTTGGGTACACACCTTCAGTAAATAAACTTGGGGGTATGACGAGTTTTCAATTAGGTTTGGTGTCAACTTTTTTCCTGATTGCTAAAATGAGCGGCTCTAAAATTAGCGGAGGACAGCTGCGGGAAAGATTTGGCTTCGGTAAAAGTACTTCTATCGGATTTATATTGATGGGAATAATGACGGTTCTTACTGTGACAGCATCTTCCAATTCGATTTTTTCTTATATTGTACATGCCATTGGCGGATGCGGATATGGTGTTACGATATCGCTGCTTATGAGTTATATAGTAAGCGAGACAGAAAAGGGCAGAAAGACCATTGCAATGGGTTTCTTTCAGTCTATATATGGAATAGGAATGTTTGCAGGTCCGGTTATATCAGGATATTTTATAAACTGGTTGGGTTTTGGCTTTAATTATATGATATTGACAGTGCTGGCATTGGTGTGTGCGGCATACTCGTTTTTATTTGTGAAATCTAAGAGGAGCAATATTTAAATAAGGAGTATATTAATGGATAATACAATTATATTGAACAATATTTTAACTCTTTTTCTGTTGATTTTGGTTGGATTTATTGCCGGAAAATCGGGAGCTGTAAACAAGAATGCTACCGGTTATCTATCTGATATCTTAATGAAAGTTGCTTTGCCGGCAACAATTTTTTTATCTATTTCAGGTACTTATAACGAAGGAATTTTGATGGACAGTCTCAAAATAGCCGTATTAACTTTTGTCATTCATTCAAGCTGCATTATAATTTCCTTAGGATACACTAAAATAATGAAAATACCTGAAAAAGACAGAGGCGTTTGGGTTTTTGCAAGTACATTTTCTAATAATGGATTCATGGGATTCCCCATAGCTTATGCTATTTTGGGAAAAGAAGGGCTTTTTCTGGCTTCAATTTCAAACACAGTTTTTAATGTATTGATATTTTCGGCAGGAATTAAAATAATGACAATGGGACATGAAAGCGGAAAAGGAATAAACATTAGAAAACTTTTTTTGAATAATAATAATATAGCAATTATCTTAGGAATTATATTTTATGTTACACAGACTGAGCTTCCGCAACCTATTTTAAGCTCGTTAAACTATATGGGAAATGTGACGACACCTATGTCAATGTTTTTAGTAGGGTTATCAATATCCGGCAGCAGAGTGAGAGACATGTTTAATGATTACAAGCTTTACTTTTTGAGCGCAGTAAGGTTATTAATTGCACCTATGCTGGCTATTGCTGTAATGAGATTTATCCCGTTTGGAAGCACAAGCTTAGTGCCAAAGGTAATGGCAATAGTATTAGCGATGCCTGCACCGTCAGCAACTGCCATAATCGCAGAACAATTTAATGGAAATAAGGAATTGGCAGCTAAGGTGGTTTTTCTGACCAGTATACTTTCGATAGTTACTATTCCTATTGTTCTTATGTTTATATAAATTATATTATTATTGTTACGGTGATGAAAAGTTAATTAATTTTTGCATTTAAATTTTAAAAACAGGTATACTAACCAAATAGAATATTCATTAAAATATTAATTATCTAGGAGGAAAGTAATGGCTGTTTTAGATAAACCGAAAGACCGTGTCAGTTATCATGATTCGGTAGAGGAAATGCTTATAAGAATAAAGAATGATGGATTAACAAGCGTGTTTTCCAGATGGGATGCGCAGGAAAAGATACGCTGCACATTCTGCCTTCAAGGCATAAGCTGCCAGTTATGTACCCAGGGACCATGCAGAATCAGCGAAAAAGCCGGAGCCAATAAAGGCGTTTGCGGAATTGGACCAGATGCAATGGCAATGAGAAATTTACTTATGAGAAATATCATGGGGGCTGCAACATATGCACATCACGCCTACGAGGCATTTAGAACTTTAAAGGCTACTGGCGAAGGAAAAACGACATTTAAAATTACTGATACGGATAAATTAAAATGGATGTGTAAACAAACAGGAATAGACACAAATCAAGATATCAATAAATTAGCGATTCAGTTAGCGGAGTTGCTCGATAGGGAAATGAAGGTGAATCCTGATCAAAAAAGTATAATGGTAGAAGCTTTTGCGCCAAAAAAGAGGAAACCTGTATGGAAGGATTTACATATTTATCCTTCGGGGGTGCAGCACGAAGTTGAACTTTGCATTGCAAGCTGCTTAACAAATGTGGACGGAGATTATGTATCTCTTGCAAAAAAAGCCCTTCGTTTAGGACTATCAACAATATACACAGCACAAATAGGGTTAGAAATGACTCAAGATATATTATTTGGAACACCGATGCCTCACGAAGTTGATGTGGATATGGGAATCATGGATCCTGATTACGTAAATATAGCATTTAACGGTCACCAACCGTGGGTAGGAGTAGCAACTCTTCAGAAGGCAAAAAAACAAGAATATCAAGAATTGGCAAGAAAGGCTGGTGCTAAGGGTATTCATATAGTCGGATCAATTGAAACAGGTCAGGAATTGCTTCAAAGATTCGAGGTAGATGATGTTTTTGTAGGATTAATGGGAAACTGGTTGTCTATTGAGCCGTTTCTTGCAACAGGTACCGTTGATGCCTTGGTTATGGAAGAAAATTGTTCACCGCCTGCAATTGATCAATATGCCGAAAAATATCAAGTAGCCCTTGTCAGCGTCAGCACTATAATAGGTGTGCCGGGAGCAGAACATGAAATGCCGTATTATCCGGCAAAAGCTGATGAAATGGCAGAAAATTGTATAAAAATTGCAATAGAAAACTTTAAAAAGCGACATGAAAAAATAGAATCAATGGTTCCAAAACATAAAACAAAGGCAATAGCCGGATTCTCTACAGAAGCAGTTTTAAAAGCGATAGGAAATGATTTAAACGTTTTGGTAGATGTAATAGTGAAAGGACAAATAAAAGGAGTTGTGGCTTTGGCAAATTGTTCAACTTTAAGAAATGGCCCTCAGGATTGGAACACTGTAAACATTACAAAGGAATTAATAAAAAGAGATATATTGGTAGTTGCAGGCGGGTGCGGAAACCATGGTCTGGAGGTAGCAGGAATGTGCAATCTGGATGCTGCAGAGCTCGCAGGTGACGGATTAAAAGGAGTATGCAAGGCTTTAGGAATTCCGCCGGTTTTGAGCTTTGGTACTTGTACAGATACAGGCAGAATGTCAATGCTGGTGACAGCACTGGCAGACCACCTTAATGCAGACGTACCGGATCTGCCAATAGCAGTAACAGCACCTGAATGGATGGAACAAAAAGCTACTATTGATGGACTTTTCGCTGTTGCATATGGTGCGTACACTCATTTGTCACCGACACCGTTTATAACGGGTGCACCAAATCTTGTAAAACTTCTTACTGAAGATGTGGAAGGATTAACAGGTGGAAAGGTAGCTGTAGGAGATGATCCTGCTCAGGCTGCACAAGATATAGAAAACCACATTATAAAGAAAAGACAAAAGATGGGTTTACAATAATAAATTATGACAGGATATCTGAATTTGGTATCCTGTTTTTTATATACTATATACTAGGAAAGTTCTTCTCCTAGTATATAAAAAAACGAGGATTGCAAAGGAATAGGTATTATTGCTGTTGATGGAAAATAATTTAGGGGATATGTTATATTGCATATTTTAAGAATAATTGTTAAAAATAATCTAATGATTAAAACAGAAAAGAGGAAAAATTTATGGAATGGAAAGAATGGATGGAATTAGTGCACGTTTTTTTTACGTCTATAGGTTCTGCAGTTGTTATGTTCCTTTTGACAAAAATAATGGGAAAAAAGTCTATATCTCAATTAACTATGTTTGATTTTGTCATAGGAATAACTATTGGCTCAATTGCGGCTGAAATGGCAACATCTTTAGAAACGGATTATCTGAAACCACTGCTGGCAATGGTGGTTTATGCATTGCTTTCTATATTGATTTCATATGCTATGACTAAATCTATTGTGTTAAGAAGATTCTTATATGGCAAATCACTAATACTTTTTCAAGATGGTGAAATTAATGATAAAAATTTAAAAAAATCTAGACTCGATGTAAGTGAATTTTTAACTCAATGCAGAAACAGCGGATATTTTAACATTGGTAATCTGCAAACAGCCATATTGGAACCAAATGGAAAAATAAGTTTTCTTCCATTGTCGACGCAGAGGCCGGCTACACCAAAAGACTTAAAAATTAACCCCCAATCAGAAAAACCCCTCGTTAATGTGGTTATAGACGGAAAAATTCTTCAAAATAATTTAAAATTTACGGGAAATGATGAAAAATGGCTGTACAGAAAGCTTAAAGCTCAAGGAATACAAGATTTGTCAGAAGTTTTTTTAGCAACTTGCGATGTTAGCAATGAAATTAGTGTATATATTAAACTAAAAAAACCCATGACTCGAGATATTTTTCAATAAAGTAAAAATAAGGTAAGTATTTGCACATATTTTTATTGACTACCCCCACACATAGTGATACAATTCAACTGTAAGAATAATAATTCATTTAGGGAAGGTGGTATAATCTGCGGGGGATAGTATATTGTAAGTTTAAAAGGATTACATTATTAGACAGTAATCAGATATTCGGTTTTTAGCAGCATCAAATTTTTTTATTATTTTTATTCATTTTATTTTATTATTATTTACTATTTTATTAGGAGGTTTTTTATGTCAACTTTTATTATTGGTTTAGCAATACTTGTCATTGGCGGTTATTTCTATGGAAAATACTGCGAAAAAGTTTTTGGTCCTGATGAAAGACCTACACCGGCGATTTCTAAAGCTGATGGAGTAGACTTCGTAGGGATGAAAAAATGGAAAAATAGTTTAATTGAATTATTAAATATTGCAGGTACCGGTCCTATTATTGGACCTATTCAAGGTATTTTATTCGGACCTATTGCTTTTATCACTATTCCTGTAGGATGTGTTTTAGCCGGTTCTATGCACGATTACTTCAGCGGAATGATATCCCTTAGAGAAGGCGGAGCTCAGATGCCTAAGATGATAAGGAAATATTTAGGCGGAAATGTATTTAAAGCATATAATTTCTTTGTTTGGATATTGATGCTTTTGGTTGGTGCAGTTTTTGTTTATACACCGGGAGATTTAATTGTAACTGAAATAATAGGGCAGGATGCAGTATTTGGAAACCCTACAACTTGGATTGTATATGCATTAATTTTCGCTTATTATTTAATAGCAACTCTTTTCCCTCTGGATGCTATAATCGGAAGAATATATCCTATATTTGGTGCAGCACTTATATTTTCAGCAATTGGTATATTTATAGGAATAATTTTGGACGGAGGAGCAAGTCTTACAAACTTATCACTTGCAGGTATGTTTAGTCAACATCCAAATCATTTACCATTTGTTCCTATATTCTTTATAACTGTTGCCTGCGGTATAATGTCCGGATTCCATGCAACTCAGGCAACATTGATAGGCAGAGCGGTGACAAGTGAAAAAGAGGGTAAAACTACATTCTTTAACATGATGCTTGTTGAAGGCTTTATAGCAATGTGTTGGGCTGCGGGTGCCATGATACTGTTTGGCAGAGGTACAGACGTTGCTACAGGAGCGACATTGATGATAGGAAATGTTTCAAGGGAATTTCTAGGAAGCATAGGTGGATTAATTGCAGTAGTAGGCGTTATCGTACTTCCGATAACATCAGGAGATACAGCATTCAGGTCGCTGAGACTTATGGTTGCGGAGCAATTTAATATAGATCAGGTTGCTCCAGGTAAAAGGGTTGCTGTTTCAGCGGCAATATTTGTTCCGGCTATTCTGATACTTTATTATGCTAAATTAAGCCCGTCCGGATTTAGTATATTATGGAGATACTTTGCTTTTACAAATCAATTTATTGCAACTTTTGCACTGGCTATGATTTCTGTATACTTATACATTCATGGGAAGAACTATTTAGTTTCATTAATACCTGGTACATTTTATTTCTTTGTAGTGCTGAGCTTTATATTCCATGCTCCAATAGGCTTTGGTTTAGAAAGCAGGCTAGGAATGGATCCAAACAGCTACACGTTATCATATATATGTGCGGCAGTATGCTGTGTAATATATATTTGGTTTATCAGAAAGCATAGTGAGAGCCAAAAAGATAAAATTTTGCAATCTGCTTTATAATTATAACAAAATAAAATAGAGTAGGCTGTTTCACAGCCTACTCTATTTTATTTATTGTGATATAGCTATAGGTAAATTTTGATACAGCTCTGATATTTTATTCCATGTACTTGGACCTATTATTCCCAAAATATCATCTTCGGTTAAATTTAAGAAATATTTTTGTATAGCAATAACAGCATTTTTTGTTTGGTCATCAAATATACCTGTTACGGTCACTTTAGGTATTGATGGATAGTATTTTGAAATTTCAGCAAGATATGCCTGCATCAGTCTGACATTGTTGTCTTCCATACCTATAGACATTATATAACCCGGATAAATATGTTCTACTCCAAAACACATCTTCGGTATATTGTTGAGATTTAATTTGTAATCTCTGTCAAGTCTTGCCCATGTTTGTATACCGACAACACCATCAATAATTATATTATATTTTGTTTGAAGTGCAATTACTGCCTCTGTAGTTTCCGGTCCAAAGTAACCGGTGATTTCTATAATGGGTATATCTGTATAAAGACATCCAAGCGCACGTACATAATATTGAATTAATTTCACCCATATACCATAATCACCTTCCTGCCAGGAAACAGGAAATGTGCTTTCTATTTCTCCTGGGCTGAGTCCCTCAGTAATAAGTTCACTTAATCCCTTTACGGCATTATAAATATATTTTATTTTATACCAGGTTGCATTACCAACTATACCATCTTGTGCTAAGTTAAATATTTCCTGAAATGCTTTGACTGCAGCTTCAGTTTGAGTGCCAAACACGCCATTGACATCCTCTATGTATGGAATTAATGGGTAATTTTCGCTTATTCTGTTTAGCTCAATTTGTATTTCGCTGACATCCTGCCCAAAGCTGCCCAATCGTAGAGGATATAATGGATAGGACTCAAAATTTGCACTAATGGGAACGTCCGTTATTATGTCAATGTCATCACCATAGTAGTATTGTAATATTTCATATGGAGTGTATCCGCTTTCTGCAAGAGCAACAGTACCCCATTGAGTCATCCCTTCGCAAGTGGAAATTCTTCCGTCACAATAAGCTGTGTACAGAGGTTCTACGCTGCCTTGTCTGACAATATAACTGTTAAAAATTTCATCAACAATTTGTGATATGTTTTCAAATATGCCTCTTCCGGCTACAAAGGACTGATCAAGCTGTTTTGAATTTGTAATATCAAAATTATATCCGCGATTTCTATAATATTCAGTATAAATTCTATTCAGAGCAAAAGTTATCTGAGCATATATATTTGCCCGAAGTGCAGACTCCGGCCATGTTGGGTAAATTTCACTGGATGCAACATTTTTAATGTATTCGGGAAATGATACTTTGACATTTGCAGCAGGTTCTTCAGGTGCTCCCAGGTGGACAATGATTTCCTCCGGAATAAAGGGTTCATCAGGTCTACTAATTATAACCATAGCAGCTACCACTTATTACATAAATTTTGAGGTTCTGATTGGTATATCTGATGGATTTTATAGCCTTGCCCGGGAAGCAATTGAACAGTTTGCAGAGAAGTTATATCATCAAATACGCGGATATCAAATATATCTGTGGTTAAGAAATTGTTTGCTTCTACAGTTGCATTATAGGTAGAGTAGGATATATCTTCTTCAGGAGAAAGAGAATGATAGAATCGAACAGTTGGTAAGGCTACGGGATCAGTTTTACCACTTTCATTAGTTGTTACAACCTTTGAAATAAAGTATCCATTGCCAAGGGCTTTACTAATAGTTATTTTTGCGTTTTGAATTGGTTTCATACCATCAATTACTGAATTATCAACAACTTGAAATACAATATATCCGGTTTCTGGATTATTCTCAATGTATAAATCTATTAAATCCGCAATTGAAGGTTTGTTTTGAGATAAAGGTGTTAGTTGCATAAGATTTTGTTGTACACTATAAAGCATTTATACTCCCCCTTGTAATTAAAAATAATTAAAAAGCATTATTTTAATAATTTGCCTTAACTATTATATGCTTGTTTGCAAAATGAAATGACTAAAATTACATGAAAGTTAACTGATATACTCAATAGTAAAAATAAATTGACACTTATTTGTATAAGATATAGAATATAAAATATATAGATAAACATCTATTTTTAAAAAAACTACACGGAAAATAGGAGTGATAAAGTGGAAAAAGATTATAAAAAGTATGCTTTGATTTTAAAGGCGTTATCTGATGAAACCAGAATCGAAATATTTGATATGCTTTCTAAAGATGATGAACTATGTGCCTGCAATATTTTAGATAAATTCGCAATTACACAGCCCACACTCTCTCATCACATGAAGACCCTATGTGACAGCGGGTTAGTCAACAGCAGAAAAGACGGTATCTGGATGAAATATACTATTAATAGGGATAATTTGGAAATTATAAAGGAGTTCTTAAATAGCAAATGATTTTATGATTAAGATAATTATTCTTGTTTCAAAATATCAGAGTTAATTAAAAATATATTAAAGATTATAAAGGAAATAAATATGGAAAAAAATTTAAAGTTTTTTTGGAAATTATTTATTACTACATTTTCATTGAGTGCATTCACCATAGGAGGTGGCTATGTAATAGTTCCTTTAATGCGTCAAAAATTTGTAGAAGAATTAAAGTGGATTGAAGAAGAAGAGATGCTTAATATAGTTGCAATATCTCAATCAGCTCCCGGTCCGATAGCTGTCAATACTTCGATTATGGCCGGTTACAGGTTGGCAGGAGTACCTGGGGCGATGATTTCAATTTTAGGAACAGTTTTACCTCCTTTAATAATTATTACAATTGTTTCAAAATTTTATGCCGCATTAAAAAGCAATTCCTCTGTTAACGCGGTTTTACTTGGAATGAGGGCAGGTGTTGCAGCGGTAATAATAAATGTGATAATTAAAATGGTGAATGACATTTTAAAGAAAAAAAGCTATATATCCATATTAATAATGATATCATCATTTGTTGCAGCAGTTGCATTTGATGTAAATGCAGCATTAGTTATTGTTATATGTGGAATTTTTGGAGCTGTTTATTACGGTGGTATTATAAACAAACATAATAAGGAGCATAAATAATATGATGTATTTACAGATTTTTGTTAGTTTTTTTCAAATCGGGTTATTTAGTTTTGGAGGAGGATATGCAGCATTACCCCTTATAGAAAACCAGGTTATCGATGTACACAATTGGTTAAGTTTATCAGAATTTGCGGACCTTATAACAATATCACAAATGACACCGGGACCTATAGCATTAAATGCGGCAACATTTGTCGGAACAAGAGTTGGCGGACTTTTAGGAGCAATAGTTGCTACAATAGGCTGTGTTGCGCCGTCTTGCATCATAGTATTGACACTTGCATACTTGTATTATAAATACAGAAATTTATCTGCCATTCAAGGAATGTTAAACGGTTTGAGACCGGCTGTAGTTTCCCTTATAGCATCAGCAGGTATCTCCATATTGTCTCTGGCACTATTTAAATCAGAAGGAATAAAAATAGCTGATATTAGTTTCAGCGATATAAATGTCGTTTCTGTCGTTCTTGTAGCAATAGGTGTCTTTGTCCTAAAAAAATATAAATCTAATCCAATACATATAATATTAGCATCCGGTGTAGTTGGATTTATTGTATATAAAGTGATATTATAATTTTTGACAGATTAAAATATATTTTGAATTATTTTATTATAAATGGTAAAATAGCTCCATGAGGAGAGATACACTTATGTCAAATAATAAATTTACACATCTACACGTACATACTGAATTTAGTTTGCTCGATGGAGCATGTCGAATAACAGAACTTGTAAAAAGAGTAAAAGAGTTGAATATGGATTCAATTGCTATAACAGACCACGGGTCCATGTATGGAGTTGTGGAATTCTTTAAACAAGCTAAAAAAGAAGGTGTTAAGCCGATCTTAGGATTTGAGGCTTATGTTGCACCCAGAAAAATGGAGGATAAGGATCCTCAAAAAGATAAGAATCAATATCATCTGGTTTTACTTGCTGAAAATTATGAAGGATATAAAAATCTTTTAAAAATATGTTCTGCAGGTTTTGTAGATGGATTTTATTATAAACCTAGAGTCGATTATGATTTATTGAGAAAACACAGCAAAGGTATAATTGCATTGAGTGCTTGCGTTGCAGGTGAGGTTCAAAGTCATTTGCTTGATAATAATTATGACAAGGCTGTGGAAATTGCCTTAATGTACAGAGAAATATTTGGAGAAAATAATTTTTTTCTTGAAATGCAGGACCATGGAATGAAGGAGCAAAAGATTATAAACGAAGGTCTCGTAAAAATGAGCCGACATCTTGAAATACCCCTTGTTGCAACGAATGATATCCATTACATAAACAAAGAAGATGCAAAATTTCACGATGTTTTATTATGTATACAAATGCAAAAAAACATTAATGAAGAAAGAATGAAATTCCCTTCGGATGAGTTTTATTTAAAATCATATGAAGAGATGTCCTTGCTATTTCCTGAAGAAGCATTGGAAAACACAGTCAAAATAGCAGAAAGATGCAATGTTGAGCTTGATTTTAACACAGTTCATCTACCTGAGTTCAAGGTGCCGGACGGCTATACCAAAGCGGAATACTTTAGAGAAATATGCCAAACAGGGCTGGAAAACAGATATAAAAATATTACAGAGGAAATTCAAAACCGACTTGATTATGAAATCAGTATCATAGAACAGATGGGATATGTTGATTATTTTCTCATTGTATGGGATTTTATAAAATATTCAAAAGACCATGGAATCATGGTGGGACCGGGCAGAGGTTCAGCCGCAGGCAGTCTGGTTGCATATTCGATGAAAATTACAAATATTGATCCTTTGAGGTATAATCTGATATTTGAAAGATTTTTAAATCCGGAAAGAATAAGTATGCCTGATATTGACGTTGATTTTTGCTACGAACGCCGTGAAGAAGTTATTGAATATGTAAAGGAAAAATACGGAAGCGAAAAAGTGGCGCAAATAATTACCTTTGGAACGATGGCAGCCAGAGGTTCTATCAGAGATGTCGGAAGAGCCCTTAACTTATCATATGGACAAGTTGATTTTGTAGCTAAAAAAATTCCTATGGATTTGGGAATGACTATTTCTAAAGCATTAGAGATAAACCATGAACTTAAGGAATTATATGACAGTGACCAGGAAATCAGAAATCTCATAGACATAGCATTAAAAGTTGAAGGGTTACCAAGGCATGCATCTACTCACGCGGCAGGAGTTCTTATATCAAAAGAAAAAGTTACCGAATATGTACCACTTTCGAGAAATAAGGACATAATCACAACACAATTTAACATGATAGAGCTTGAAGAGCTTGGACTTTTGAAAATGGACTTCTTAGGACTCAGAACCTTGACAGTAATTCGTGATGCAATAGATTTAATAGAAAAGAATCACAATATAAAGGTAGACTTTAGCAACTGCATGTATGATGATTCTAATGTGTTTAAACTTTTTTCCCATGCAGATACACTTGGTATATTTCAGTTTGAAAGTTCAGGAATGAGAGTTTTTTTAAAAGATTTAAAACCTACTGAATTTGAAAATATAGTAGCTGCAAATGCTCTGTACAGACCGGGTCCTATGGGACAAATTCCCGTATATATAAAAAACAGATTGAATCCTCAAAATGTTACATATCTGCACCCGAAACTGGAGCATATACTTAATGTTACATATGGGTGTATGGTCTATCAGGAACAGGTTATGCAAATAGTTAGGGATATCGGCGGATTTACTATGGGGCGGTCTGATTTATTAAGACGTGCTATGGGTAAGAAAAAAATGAAAGTAATGCAGGAAGAAAGGCAGATTTTTATTTACGGAAAGAAGGCCGAAAATAATGAGCCGGAAATTCCGGGTGCAATTAAAAACGGAGTTGATGAAAAAGTTGCAAATGAAATATATGATTTGATGATTGATTTTGCAAAATATGCTTTTCCAAAGGCGCATTCAGTAGCGTATGCAGCTCTTGCCTATGAAACCGCATGGCTTAAGCTATATTATCCTGTTGAATTTATGGCTGCACTTATATCAAGCATTATGGGAAACTCAAACTCTGTATCTTTGTACATTAGAGAATGCAAGAATCTGGGAATAGAAATATTACCTCCTGATGTAAATGAAAGCAGAGATAAATTTACAGTAGTAAATGGCAAAATTCGTTTTGGACTTGCTGCAGTAAAAAATGTCGGAGTAAATGTAATACAGGAAATTATAAAGACAAGAGAAAACAAGGGTAAATTTGTAAGTTTTACTGATTTTTGTCAAAAAGTTGATTCAAGTGTTTTGAATAAACGTCAAATAGAATCATTGATAAAATGTGGGGCATTTGATTTTCTGAATGTGAACAGGTCACAGTTAATGGCAATATATGAAACTACAATTGATAGTGTCGTAAATCAGAAAAAAAGAAATATTGAAGGACAATTTTCATTATTTGATGCTGCACTCGGCGAAATCGACAGTGATTTAGTATCCTTAGATGAACATCTTCCAAAGATACCTGAATACAATGAGAAAACAATTTTAGCAATGGAAAAGGAAATGGTCGGAGTTTATTTAAGTGGTCATCCACTTTCCCAATATGAAAAAGAACTTGAAGAAGCAACAACCACTAATTGCAGTGAAATAGCTGAGCTGAGCGATGAGACGAGAGAAAGCAATACAAGTCTCTCAGATGGGAGCAAAGTTATAATTGGTGGTATAATTATAAAAAAACAAAATAAAATAACTAAAAATAACAATATGATGGCGTTTATTACTTTGGAGGATTTGTTTGGAACAGTAGAAGTAATTGTATTTCCGAAAACTTACGACAGATATAAAGATATTTTATTCGAAGATAATATAGTTTTGATAGAAGGTAACTTGAGTATAGTCGAAGAGGATACACCAAAACTTATGTCAAATAAGATTTTCGAATTGACTAAAAAGGAAATAAATGATTCAAACTCAACAGAAAGAAGTGCAAGGAAATTATATTTAAAAGTTAAAGACAAAGAACAATATAAAAAAGCTAAAAAAGATTTATTTTCTTGTATACAAAATTGCTCAGGAAATGATTGTGTAGTAGTTTACAATGAAAGTGAAAAAGCAAATATGGTATTGAAAAACTGGGTAAATACAGACGATGAGAATTTAATTAAAAAATTGAAACTAATTTTTGGAGAAAAAAACATAGCAATAAAATAGTTATGGCTTAACGATGTGAGAACAATGAAAAAGCAATTGTTCGTCAATCGCTAATCATAATTGCATAAAGCAAAATTCAAAAATATGGAGGTATAAATTTGAGAAATATTGGAGTACTGACAAGTGGTGGAGATGCACCGGGAATGAATGCTGCAGTCAGAGCTGTAGTCAGATATGGAATTTATAACAATATTAACATTATAGGAATAAAAAATGGGTATAGAGGTTTGATAGAAAGTGATACTGTCGATATGTCTCTTTCATCAGTTGCCGATATAATTCATAGAGGAGGTACAATACTTGGAAGTGCCAGGAGCAAAGAGTTCCAAGAACCGGAAGGATTTAAAAAAGCACTTCAGAATATTAAATATCTGGGGATAGACGGAATGGTGGTAATAGGCGGCGACGGAACTTTCAGAGGAGCTCAGCAGCTTTGCGATGCCGGAGTACCTACAATAGGTATACCGGGGACAATTGATAATGATTTACCATACACTCAATATACATTAGGCTTTTTTACAGCCTTGACGACAGTACTTGAATCAGTGGAAAAGATCAGAGACACATCATCATCCCACGGCAGAACAAATGTAATTCAGGTTATGGGCAGAAATTGCGGTGATATAGCACTTTACGCGGGACTTGCAGGAGGAGCGGAAATGGTTATTATACCAGAAGTTGAGCATAATATAGAAGAGGTATGTGACAAGATAATGCAGGGCAGAGCCAGAGGAAAAAGACACAGCATAATAATATTGGCAGAAGGTGCAGGGGATGCTAAACAAATAAGCGAACAAATACAAGAAAGAACCGGTGTTAGTACCAGATATTCAGTTTTAGGGTACACTCAAAGAGGAGGAACACCGTCTGCATTTGATAGATTGATAGGAAGTCAGATGGGTGCTAAGGCTGTTGAATTGCTGAAAGATTCCAAAACTAATAAATTGTTAGGCGTAAAAGGAAACCAAATTTTTGACATGGATATAGAAAAGGCATTGTCAATTGAGAAAAAGTTTGACCAAACTACATATGAACTGACAAAAATATTGTCAATATAGCATAGGGAAAGGGTGATAAATAATGAGAAAAACAAAAATAGTTTGTACCATAGGACCGACGTCACAAAATGAAGAAATATTTAAAGAAATAGTTAAAAGTGGATTAAACATTGCACGTCTTAATTTTTCACACGGTAACCATGCTGAACATAAAGAAAGAATGGATACAATAAAGAAAGTCAGAGAAGAATTAGGCGCTAATGTTGCAATTATGTTAGATACAAAAGGACCGGAAATCAGAACAAGAGATTTTGAAAACGGGGAAGTAGAACTTGTAGAAGGACAGGAAATTATATTGACATCGAGAGATGTTTTAGGCAATAGTAAAATTGCAAGTGTTACATATGAAAGATTTGCAGAAGATGTAAAAAAGGGAGACACTGTTTTAATAGATGACGGACTCATAAGCTTAGAGGTTATTGAAACTGTAAATGAAACAGATTTGAAATGCATAGTAAGAAATGAAGGAATAATAAAAAATAAAAAGGGTGTTAATGTTCCTAATGTTAAAATAAACCTTCCTGCATTAACTTTAAGAGATATAAGCGACATTGAATTTGGTATACAAGAGAATATAGATTTTATTGCAGCATCATTTATAAGAAAAGCGGAAGATGTTATTTCTATAAGAAGAGTGCTTGAAGAAAATGATGCTGATCATATAATGATTATATCGAAAATTGAAAACAGAGAAGGCGTGGAGAATATAGATGACATTATTGAGGTGTCAGACGGTATAATGGTTGCCAGAGGTGACCTGGGAGTTGAAATACCGGCAGAAGAGGTACCATTGGTTCAAAAAATGCTGATTAAAAAGTGCAACGATGCCGGAAAGCCTGTAATTACTGCTACTCAAATGCTTGATTCAATGATCAGAAATCCCAGGCCTACAAGAGCTGAAGTATCGGACGTAGCAACGGCTATATTCGAAGGTTCAGATGCAATAATGCTTTCAGGTGAAACCGCGTCAGGGAGCTACCCTGTTGAATCGGTTAAAACCATGAGCAAGATAGCAGTTATGATTGAAAATTCTTTAGATTATGAAGATCTGCTCAGAACAAAATACGTAAGCGGAAACAACTCGATTACTAATTCAATAAGTCTGGCGACTTGCAGAACATCACTGGATTTAAAAGCAACTGCTATAATTACTGCAACTTCATCAGGTTATACTGCAGCGGCAGTATCAAGATTCAGACCGTCAGCACCTATTATAGCAGCGACAGAAAGTGAATATGTAATGCGTAAAATGTCTCTTTATTGGGGAGTATATCCTTTAAAAATTGACAAGATGCAATCTACAGATGAAATTGTGGATACTTCTGTAGCTAAAGCTTTAGAAAGTGGATATATAGAAAATGGTGATCTAATAGTTATTACGGCAGGAGTTCCGGTAGGTATTTCCGGCAGTACTAACCTGTTGAAAGTTCATATCGTAAGCGAGTTAATATACAAGAAGATTGGCGTTGGCAAAGAAACTGTAATAGCAAGGGCAAGAGTAGCCAGAAATGTAGAAGAGCTTCGAGATAAATTTGAAGATGGAGACATTATAGTTATGCCGTCAACAGATAAAGATGTAATTGAATATATGGAAAGAGCATCTGCGATAATAGTTGAAGAAGGCGGATTGACATCTCATGCCATCATAGCAGGACTAAGTCTAGGAAAAGAAGTTGTAGTAGGTGCAGATAAATGTACAAAAGTGATAAAAGATGAAGAAATACTGACTGTAAATGGCAAGAGAGGCGTAGTTTACAGAGGAGAAGCGAAAATATTATAGAAGGATGTGGATGATATAAATAAAAATAAAAGCCTGACTAAGATTTTGTGTCCAATACTCATAATTGTATTTCTTATGCTGCTGGTTGTGTTTAACGGCAGTAAAATAAGCTTAATAGCTGATGCATTTAAGCCGCTGTTATATGCATTTGTTATAGCCTATTTGTTAGATTCTATAGTTAGGTTTTGTATTGTAAAACTTAAGGTTAGGCGGTCTCAGGGAATTTTATTGGCATGCATTGTCATACTGGGATTAATTGCATTTATGTTTTCTATAATAGTGCCAAAAGTAATTGAAAATATAAATTATGTAGTGGATTTCATACTGAATGAAAATATTGACATCGGTCAAATTATGGAGAATCTTAGGAGTAAAATAGATAATCAGCATTTACAATATATGGCGGACATAATACTAAAAGCAGGGGAATCACTGCAGGACAGAATCAATTCAATACTATTACAGCTTTCTAACCAAGTGCTGCAGATGATAACAAGTTTTGGTTCAAAAGCTTTCAGCATGTTCACAAGCTTTATAATAAGTATTTATATGCTCAATGAAAAAGATGATTTAATTGCAAGAGGAAAAAGGTTGTTATATGCATTGTACAGCGAAACAAAAGCAAAAAAAATTATTAATACAGGAAGAAAAGCAAACAGTATTTTTAAAAGCTTTTTAAACGGAAAGATTCTTGATTCTTTCATTGTAGGAGCAGTTTGTATAATAGCATTTACCATAGCACAAATAAAAAATGCAGTTCTTTTTGGAATAGTAGTCGGAGTATTTAACATCATACCTTTTTTTGGACCAATCATAGGAGCTGTTCCGGTTGTTGTAGTGACCTTTTTTATCAATCCGGCAAAAGCATTGACCACCCTTATAATAATTATTGTTATACAGCAAATTGATGCAAATTATTTAGATCCCAGAATTGTTGGAAATAATGTAGGAGTTTCGCCATTTTGGATATTGGCTGCGGTCATAGTCGGAGGAGCGCTGGGAGGAATACCAGGTATGATATTTGGTGTTCCTGTAGTAGTATTGCTTAAAACAATTCTGGAAGAATATATAGACATGAGATTAATAGAAAAAGGTATATGTGATTTAGAAAAAGATAAATTAAAAGTACAAAAAACAAAAAACAATAAGAGGGATGCATAAATGCATCCCTCAAACTTATGTCAAACTCCAAATTTTACTCAGCATACAACTGAACAATTTTAATCAAAACATCAACTACCTTTTCCATGGATTGAATAGGAATATATTCATATCTGCCATGATAGTTATGGCCGCCTGTGCATAAATTAGGGCAAGGAAGCCCCATATAAGAAAGCCTTGCACCGTCAGTGCCACCTCTGATAGGTAGTATTTCGGATTTAATGTTAAGTTCGTTCATTGCTTTTTCAGCTGTTTCAACTATATGTATATGAGGAAGCACCATTTCCTTCATGTTGAAATATGAATCCTTTAATTCAACTATAACTGTATTGTAGCCATACTTCTCATTAAGATAATCAGCTATTTTAATAAATCTGTCTTTTTTAGCTTGAAATTTATTCATATCATGGTCACGGATAATATAAGAAAGTTTTGTCTCTTCGACACTTCCGAATATATCACATAAATGATTGAAACCTTCATAATTTTCGGTATTTGCAGGATTTTCAAATACAGGCAGCATTTGTTGAAATTCCATAGCAATTAATATAGAATTTACCATTTTATTTTTTGCTGAACCTGGATGAATGTTAGTACCGTTGATTGTGACCTTTGCACTGGCTGCATTGAAATTTTCATATTCAATTTCTCCAAGTTTTCCTCCGTCAACAGTATAAGCAAAATCAGCACCAAATTTCTCAACATTAAAGTGGTCAGCACCGCTGCCGACTTCTTCATCAGGAGTAAATCCAATTTTAATTGCACCATGTTTAATTTCAGGATTAGTGATTAAAAATTCTGCCAAAGACATTATTTCAGCGATTCCTGCCTTATCGTCCGCGCCGAGAAGAGTAGTTCCATCTGTAACAATTAAATCCTGACCTACATAATTAAGCAGATGTTCAAAAATTTCGGTTTTCATAACAATATTTTTTTCTTTATTAAGAACAATATCTTTACCGTCATAGTTTTTCACTATTCTTGCTTTAACATTATTTCCGGGCATATCGGGAGATGTGTCCATATGAGCTATAAAACCGATTGTTGGTATATCAGATTTATCAGTGTTGCCCGGAATTGTACCATAAACGTATCCGAAATCATCCATACAAGCGTCTGCAATGCCTATATTTTTCATTTCTTCTACTAATGCCAGAGCTAAAACTTTCTGCTTTTCACTGCTTGGAAAGCAATCAGCATCATCAACTGATTGAGTGTCAAAAGTAATATAATTTAAAAATTTTTCATGAACCTTAACCATATTTCTAAACCAACCTTCCATAATAGTAATTTATTTATTAATAATTATATCACTAATATTATACATTATAAAGTAATATCATAAATATTATTTCATATTAAAAAGCAAAAATAAAATTGAAATTACAATATAGATATTATATAATTAACAGGTGTTAAAATATAAAATTAAGGGGCTAAAATGAGCGTATCAATATCAAGAGCAATATTACATATTCTTGACACTAGCGTTGGTGTACCGGTTTTATCAGAAAACCTTATGTCATTGGGCGAAGAAATGAGAGAATATATAGAAAAGCATATTTTAAAATGTCTCAATGATGCAGATTTGAAGAAAACTAAATTTATAAATGAAGATGGATTCTTTTTTAAACAAATCAAAGATTATAGAGATAATCTTGAATTTAAGAAATTTTCGAAAGATATAGCGGAATTTTTTTACAAATTAATATCAGAAAATCCAGATATAAAAACATGTGATATGCTGTTTGTGCAAGCTAATGTTTTCAATAAGGATTATATGATAATGATGAAATTAAACTATAAAAAAGGTTATATTCACTACACTAAAGAAGAAGAAGGTACAAAAAATATTATAATAGAGCAGCCGTGCGCATTGCCTTCTATTACCCAAAAAATAGATGAAGTTATATTTGTGGACTTAAACAGTTTGGATGTTTTTGTTAAAGAGAAAAAATGTCAGGTATATAACGAACCTTGTTACTATATATCAAAGCATTTACTGGGATGCAAAGAAGAAAAAGCAGACAAGGAAAAGGTCAAAATTATTACAGACACAACTGACAAAATAATCAAGGAATATTATGACGATGATATGTTTATGAAGAGCAAAGTGAAAAATATTATCAGAGAAAATGTCGAAGAATCATTAAACATTGACTTATCAAAAATATCAGACCAAGTATTTGAAGATACTGAAGTAAAAAAAGTCTATAATGAAGAAATAAAAATGAAAGGCATAAAAGAACCGGAAATTAAGGTTAATTTTAATTATGCAAATAAAATAAAAACAAAACAAAAAATTATTACAGATGAAGGTATAGAAATAAATATACCGTATGAAATGTTGAGCAATAAAGAAAAAGTCGAGTTTATAACAAACACAGACGGCACAATTTCAATAGTTCTAAAAAATATTGATAGTATAATTGACAAGTAATTATAATAAATATATCTAAATATAAAGAGGAGGATTACGATGGACAATGTAAAGGAATCATACAAAATTAAGAGCGCAACAATAATTAAAAATCTTCAAAAAAGGAATATGGAAGGTTACTATTGCGAGACAAAAGAGGAAGCAAAGGAACTGCTTATATCTCTAATTAAAAAAGACGATGTTGTTTCATGGGGCGGAACCTTTACAATTGATGAAATTGGAGCAAAAGAAGCACTAAGAAACAATAATATTGCCGTTATAGACAGAGATACTGCAAAAACTCTGGAAGAGAGAACAAAACTGATGAAAACTGCTCTTACGGCAGATGTATTCCTGGCCAGTACAAATGCAATAACTATGAATGGGGAGTTAGTCAATATTGACGGTTCCGGAAATCGTCTGGCTGCTTTTTGTTATGGTCCTGACAGTGTAATAGTTGTAGCCGGAATGAACAAGGTTGTGAGAGATGTGGAAAGTGCCATGAAAAGAGTAAGAACAGATGCATGTGTACCAAATGCCATCAGATATAATTTGAAAACTCCATGTGCTGTAACCGGAATATGTGCAGAATGTACTACAGATGAAACAATATGCAGCCAAGTATTGGTTACAAGATATTGCAAACAAAAAAACCGTTTTAAAGTT
This sequence comes from Sedimentibacter sp., assembly GCA_032006665.1. Lineage (GTDB taxonomy): Bacteria > Bacillota > Clostridia > Tissierellales > Sedimentibacteraceae > Sedimentibacter. The sequence goes on along the minus strand of DALZMP010000014.1, from coordinate 34,171 downwards.
ATACTTGTAGGAGAAAAATTGGGATTCTAAAAAAAATGACGGTACGCACTGAATTCAATGCGTACCGTAAATTTATTTTGATTATTTTTTTTCTGGTTGGTCGTAAGTTTCACCCTGAGTATCAACTGTAACTTTTTTTAATCTGACATCGACTACCGGTCTGTCGCCGCGGTCAGTTTTAGAATGAGCAATTTTATCAACAACATCATATCCTTCAATTACTTTTCCGAAAGCTGCATATTGCCCATCAAGATGAGGAGATTTTTTGTGCATTATAAAGAATTGAGAGCCTGCGGAATCTGGGTGACCTGACCTTGCCATTGATAAAACACCTTCATCATGTGTTAAATCATTTTTAAAACCATTTTTATTAAACTCGCCCTTAATAGAATATCCGGGTCCTCCCATTCCATTGCCGTTAGGACATCCGCCCTGAATCATAAAGCCTTCGATAACCCTGTGAAAAATCAAATCATCATAAAAGTTACTGTTAATTAATGAAATGAAATTTTTAACAGTATTAGGTGCTACCTCAGGATATAATTCGGCTTTAATTATATCGCCATTTTCAAATTCAAATGTTACTATAGGTGATTTCATAATTCCTCCATAAATTTAATTTACTATTACTTTTCTGTATATATATATATACTTTACACTATGATATGAAAAAATTCAATATAATAATATTTTTAAACAAATATTTACTGTGTAACAACTGTTAAGGTTCAGAATATATTAAAGTAAAGTAAAAATTGAGGAGGTAAAGCATGAAATGCTCAAATAGTAACAATAGTAATAATAACAATAACAATACCGCAGGCGCAGGTTTCTCAGATAGATGTTGTACAGGACAATCGGGTTGCGATTGGGATGGAACCTTAAGAAATGTGGTAACAGAACCTATTTATGTACAGAAGATATACGATCAGGTATTATTTAACTTACAGGGTTTAAAATCAGCACCAGAACAAGAATTTGAACCACCTATAGGGTGCGGAACAAATATAATCAGAATCAGTGACATAAGATGCAGAAAGTTTTTCAATCCAGACAATATTAATGATGAATGCAATTTAAGATTAACTCCAATGACAACTTTATCAGGCGGACAGTTTGTGAAAAAAGAAGATGGATCAGATTATAAAGTTATAGGTCCTGACGGTGTATTCAGCCAGAGATTGGTTTATGCTGATACTACATTCTGTGACGAGTTTGAAGAAGGAACACCAGTGTTTGGTACACAAAATGTTGAAGTATCAGGTTGTGTAGAAATTGAATTAGATTTGGTTGTAACACCATGTAATTCAAATGCTGAAAGTGTAATAACTTTATCAACAGTAGTAGAAATAGCAGATAAATGCAATCCATTGGTATTGACTAACTTCTTTGAGATTTGTGTACCATCTGTATTTGATACAGCATTCCTTCCAAGATTTACGGAACTATGCAATTTATCATGTGAAACTCGTCTTGCTACAAACAGCATAGCTAGAGATTTCTACATTGACCCAAGAACAGGTGTATTATCTGTAAACTTAATAATTTCATTGTGTATCTCTTGTGAAAAGAAAATAGTAGTTCCAGTTCAGCTTTGTGTTTTATCTACAGGATTTACCCAAGTTTCTCCAGATCAAGGTCAGCTTTGCTCAACATTCCCAAGGCTATTCCCTAGACAAATAGATGAGAACAGTGTGGGCGGAACCGGTGGAAATAATGGGAATGGAGGGTGTAGACCAAGATCAGCTTCGACTTCAACTGATTCCAACGAATAGGAATTAAGTAAAACATAAAATATATAACAAAAACCTGTAATTTAATACAGGTTTTTTGTTATGCATACACCCTTAATAAAAATAGAACGAATAATAAGTACGGGCATAATATAAACTAGATAAATTTATTTATCAATTTAACAGGGAGTGAAAATATGGATATTGATTTAGGTTTGATTATGCAATTTGTTATTCCTATATTAGCAATAATTTTAGGCGCGGCCTCTGCATACTATCACGAAAACGAAAAAATCAGAAATGTTTCAATAAAATATATTGCACAAGCAGAAGACATGTATAAAGATGCTACAAAAGCAGGCGGACAAAAATTTGAGTGGGTTGTAGATTCATTGTATAAAGTTGTACCGGCACCATTTAAAGTTTTAATAACAAAAAGTATAGTTGAAAAAATTGTACAAAGCACATTTGATGGGTTAGAAGAATACGCTAAATTACAATTAGAAAAAGCAATAAATAATTATGTTGAAGATGAAAAGACAGAAAAGGATGATAGTCAAAATGATTAAATTAGAAAGATTACCTTTAGAAAGCATTACTGTTAACAGTTCCTTTGGATTAAGAGATATAACGATAGGCGGTAAAACGTATTGGTGGCATAATGGAATAGATTTAAAGGCTGATTCCGGAACACCTGTATATGCAGTTGCAGAAGGTACAGTAAAGGCTGCTGTAAGCAATCAGGATAGTTATGGAATATATATTGCGATAGACCACGGTGATTTTGGGACACTATATGCACATTTGTCAAGTTATGCTGTCGCTGTAGGTCAAACAGTCAATGCCGGAGATATAGTTGGATATTCAGGTCAGACAGGAGCAGTAACAGCACCCCATCTGCACTTTGAAATAAGGGTTTGCCGATATAATAATTTCTGGGATAGATGTGCATGTGACAGCGGGGTATTTATGAGATGCGTAGACCCTAAAATTTATCTTGATGACTATGCAGAACGAGCAAGTGATATTTCAGTTGATTCAGCAATAAATATTGTAAAGAAATCTGCAGGACTAGAAGATAAGACCATTGATTATATGGTAAATGATTATAAATTTGGCGAAGCATTAATAACCAAATTAGCAAAAGCTATAAAGTAGAGACAAATAAAAAAGTGGGGCTCTGGTATGAGTCCCACTTTTATGAATGCCGTCTAAATAAAATCAGTTTTTAACTTTTTTCAGAATTCCGGTGTATATGTCATCTATATTTAATTTATTTGATTTATACATGCCAAATGATTTAATTATTTCATAATCATTAATTCCTTCAACAAAAGCTCTTTCTTTTTCATTAATGAAGTTTAATACATACAGTCTATTCAAAGAATATTTGTAAAATATATTTTCATATGCTGTCAGGCTGCTGTAATTCTGAGTATCGGTTTTCTTAATAAGCAGTAAATTAATAAGGTCTACAACATTAGAATTATAATTAAAAGGCACTACCGGATTTTTTAAATATTGAGATAGAGACATATCTTTATAAATAGAGTAGCTGTAGCTTCCTAAACTATAATTTCTGAAATCAGTTACTTGTGAGCCGGGTGTAAGGGTCCAGTTAATATTTAATATTGCCGGAACACTGTTTGCCTTTTTCAAATCATCATATACTAATGTTTTGAGCATTTCCTTATTATTTGATTTAATATAGTATGCGTATCTGAAAAAAAGTATATTGGCCTTTGCATTATTGTCTAAAGTAGTAGAATACCATTTTTTCAAAGCATCAATATATAATTGTTCTTTGACATTATACTTGTTAACCAATGAAAACAACTGCATTAGCTCCGAATCCTTCAAGTCATTTCTTGAAATTATGTTTGCTAAAATTTCATTTGCAAAAACATCCTTTTCAGCATCAGTAAATTTTCCGAAGTTTATTAGATAAAAGTCAACTCCTGCTACATTATAATATCCGCTGGTTCTTAAATCTTTTAATGTCTCAATAGAATTTAGGTCATATAAATGTGAATCTTCCGGAAAAATATACCCGCCAAAAGATACATATTCCAATGTGTTCTTTGCTTTAATAAATTTTTTGTCCTGTATATTAGTAGTATTAAAATCATAAGTGCCGAAAAAAGAATAAATATCTTCGCCCTTAATAGGCAGAAATTCTAAAGTATTTAGGTATTTGCTTGCATCACTTGTTTTAACATCATAATAAATCCTTTTAATTAAAGCAGCAGATTCTGCTCTGGTAATTTTAGTACTGCCACGAAACGTATTATCTTTATAACCTGCTACAACGCCTGAATTAGTTAATCTCTTTAATTCATTGTAATATTTGTAGTTTTCACTAATATCGCTAAATTGCAAAGGGTTGTCATAAATTGGCTTTTTGCAAAATATAGAAATCAGTGCAACTGCTTCCTCCCTTGTTATTGGTTTGTCTGGATAAAAGCTATTGCCAGGAAAAATATTCGTGAACGAATAGTCTTTATTGTTTTTATTGCAGTAATCATACATTGAAATAACATACGTGTACGACCAATGCCCTGACATATCGTTATATGCCATGTTGCTTGTGTAGATCTCCTTCATCGCATTTAGCTTATATGCTGTTCTTGCTAAGATGGTTACAAACTCGGCACGGGTAATATTGTTTTCAGGTCTAAAGGTTAAATCTCCATAACCTTTAAACACTTTAAGTGTATCCGTAGACCACTTAATATCATCTTCTGCCCAATGTTCGTAGGTATCATAAAAAACAGTATTAGCATAACTAGGCTGAATGGACAACACAATAAAAATTAAAGTAAAAAATAATAGCTTTTTCATTTTGCGTCATCACCTTTTTTAGTAATATATTTATTTATAATTGCTCTTTCCTCTCCGCTAATATTAAACACCTTTTCGAGAAAATTATCAATACTAATTTTTCCTAAATTGAATATATTTTTGACTAAATTTTTATCCGGTAAATATATTTTCATAAAGTTTAATTTGTTAGGATAATATTCAAATAAATTAGCCCCTACTTTCTTTGCCTGGCATTTGAAATAAAACTCAAATAAATTGGAATTTAAATAATTTTGAAGATATTCAAAAGAAATATCATACTTTAATTCATTAATAAAATAAATATCAGCACTGCAGAAATATTCATTTTTATCCAAGCAAAAATTATTGGAATCTGATTTGTACGGAAACAATATTTTAGGATTTTCAAAATCAGATTGTACACGTCCCCATTGTAATTCATACCACTTACGAACATGGTTTTTACACTCACGCCTGTTCATTAAAGTTTCCTTATATGATTCCAAATATTTTATTGTGTTGGGACAGTCATCTTTTTTATCAATCATGTTTGTATAAATTAAGTACATATTTTTATAAGATATATTTGTCTTAGAAATATTGCTGTTTTTAATCCATTTTTTTAAAAGAAATTTTTCAATTTTATATTTTTGAATTTTCTCTTCATCTACAATAAAAGCCTTGTCCAAACCTGTAATTATCCCTTGTTTAATGTTGCATACATCTTTAATATATGTATTGGATATTGCTTCTATGCGGTTAAAAAGCTGTTCTTCTTTAGAATTTAAAATAATCCATCCATTATTGTTTAATTTAGTTTGTCCATAAGTGAAATTGTCGATTTTTGAATCATCAATATTATATTTGACGTATAAAAACGTATTTTTGTTCAAATTTTTATTAGATAAAGTTATTATGGCAGGACTTACCATTGCCTCTTTAAAAACTCTAAAGCCATTATAGTCGACAATAGAGACGATATTGAAGCTTTCTTTTATAAAGTTCCTCAGCTTGTCCGCATACATGGCTTCCATGAAATAACGTGATGTTATTAAACATAATACACCATCAACCTTAAGTAGTTCTTTACCTTTCTTAAAAAAACAATAAGATATATCTGATTTATCATAGAATACATTACTATATCGATCTTTTAAAATTGTTCTGTATTCCTGTGTTGTTTGCTTGTGACCTATATATGGAGGATTGCCAATTATTATATCAAAAAATACTCCTAAATCATCAGACTTCGTTAAAAAATCGACATTCATTATATTGAAATTAACACAATCACAACTGCTGTTAAAAATAAGTCCCATCTTTGTCAAAAATATTGAAAAATTATCAATGTCAATGCCATAAATCATATTTTCTAAAATATATTTGTCATCAATATTTAATGAATCACTGACGGATTTTTCGCGTATTTTTTTTAATGCGTTAATTAAAAAATATCCTCCGCCGCAAGCCGGGTCTAAAATTTTCATTTCAGCATGTATTTGCTGAATATCAAAAGTTTCAGACAGCATTTTCTCGACTATTTTAGAAGGAGTGTAAACCTGACCTAAAGTCTTTTTTTCTTTAGATGTTAAAAGTAATTCATAAAGTTCTGCAGGAACAAAATTATCATGAAACACTGTAGTTTTAAAATCATTCAACAATTTATATACTTTTTGTTCAACTTCTGCCTGACCCAAATCAAAAATGCTATACTCTTCAAATATACCCGCACAATCATCATTTAAAACAACATGTGACAAATTTTTATTTAATATTTCGTCGCCGCTTGTTTTACAAATATAAAGAATCTTAGATATAAAAAAAATTACATATTTAACATAAGATATATAATTTGTAGAATTTAAATTATTAATATCACCAATTATTGAAACTACTTTCTTAACAAAAGCCTTATTCATAATGACCTCTTTCACTATAACGATAAATTTGAAATCAGAGATGAGATTAATGAACCCGCAATTGACTAAACTGCACCTCTTGAGCTAATTTTATCATGTTTACAAAATTAAATCAATATATTTGCCCCTCTGACGCTATATAGTATATATGGGGACAAAGGAGGTGAGAATATGTCAATTATTGCAAACCAAACAGGTACCAAATTAAAACTTGTACTAGATGCAGGGTTAGATGAAAATAATAAAGAAATTACTAAAAGTAAGACATTTTCAAACGTTAAAGCAACAGCTTTAAATGAAGATTTGTACGAGGTAGCAGTTGCTTTAGCTGAATTACAAAGTTATACTTTGAAAAATATAAAGAAAAATGTAGAGTATGATTTAGTAGAAGAATAGAAAAATGAGATTTTTATATGAGAGAAGGTGAAAAAATGTCAAAACAATTATTAATGTCATTCGCAACATCACTTGGAGGAACAACTCAGCTTTCTGTGGATGCACCTAAGGATGAATTAAACGCAGCAGAAGTCGGCAATTTCATGGAATTAATTATAAGCAAAAATATTTTTGATTCGAATACCGGAAATTTATCTGTTGTAAAGGCAGCAAAAGTTATAACAACATTAACTGAAACACTAATATAACGTTATAATAAGAGGTCAAGCTTGTTATCAATCTGAGGGCGGATATATATCCGCCCTTTTGTTGTAAAAATATAAATAATAGCAAATGTTTATAGTTTTTGTTGAATTAAGTTGAAAATTGTGATATATTTAACATACAATTTTTCAGCGAATGTAGGTGCAAAATGAATAAAATTTCTTTAGAAGCTCAATTATTATTGATGGAAAACTTCGAACGCGTTATAGATTCATCTTTTGATGGGATGTTTATAACAGATGGCGTTGGAAATGTGCTGTACTTGAATTCAGCATATGAAAAAATAGCATCCCTGAAAAGAGAAGATCTATTAGGGAAAAATATGGTTGATATTGAAAAGGCGGGTATCATCTCTAAATCAGCTACTCTTATTGTGTTAAAAAAGAGGAAAACAACTTCTATAAATCAAGAGTTTAAGACAGGCAGAACAGCTCTCGTTACAAGTACTCCAATTTTTAATGAAAAAAATGAAATTATTTTCGTTGTTACAAATGTAAGAGATATAAGTGAACTTGAACAATTAAAGAAAAAGGTACAAACCAATAAGAATTTGGTTAAAAAATATGTATATCAAATTGAAGAATTAAAAAATCAGTTAATTAAAGATGATGAAATAATTGCTGAAGATTATAAGATGCTAAATATACTTCAAAATGTTAAGCGAGTGGCAAAAGTAGATACCACTGTTTTGCTGTTAGGTGAGACAGGTGTGGGAAAAGAGGAAATAGCAAAAATAATATATAAAAACAGTTTAAGAGTGACAGGTCCGTTTATAAAAGTAAACTGCGGCGCCATACCTGAGAATCTGTTAGAGTCAGAGTTCTTCGGATATGAAAAGGGTGCATTTACCGGAGCGAATAATGTTGGGAAAATAGGTCTTTTTGAATTAGCTGACAACGGAACCATTTTTCTGGATGAAGTTGCAGAGCTGCCGCTGAACATGCAGGTAAAACTGTTAAGGGTTCTTCAAGAAGAAACAATAACAAGAATTGGCGGACATAAGGAAATAAAAATAAATGTCAGAATTATATCTGCAACTAATAACGACTTAGAGGAAATGGTTAAAAACGGCTTGTTCAGAGAGGATTTATTTTATAGGTTAAATGTAATACCGATTACAATACCTCCCCTGAGAGAAAGAAGAGGAGATATAGCTCCGCTGATTAAGCATTTCGTAGATTATTATAATCAAAAATATCATACCAATAAAAAAATAGACAGCAAAGTAATAAGCATTTTATACGAATATCCTTGGCCAGGAAACATAAGGCAAATAAAAAACAATATAGAAAGAATGATTTTACTTAGTGAAGATAATATGATAACTGTCAAAGATATACCGACAGATATAGTTAAAGAACAAAATAGTGAATTAATTAACGAAATTGAAAACAAAACATTAAAAGAGGCAGTTGGTATACTTGAATATAAAATGATTACAAATGCATATGAAAAATATAAAAATGTGAGAGATGCATCTAAAACGTTAGGTATTGATGCAGCAACGTTTGTAAGGAAGAGAAAAAAATATTCAAATGCAAAAGCGCAACAAGATTGCAAAAATGCAACAAACGAAGTTTGACGGCATTAAATACCGCAAGAGCACACGTGCACACATATACGTTAAAAAATTAACAAAATAATAATGACAGAACAAAATAATTCTTGTTGCATTTTTGCAGCAAACATATTTGAAATTAAAAAATGAAGGGAAAATAGGAAAATGAAAAATAAAATAGAAAAAATATTAAAAGAAAAAGTAAATCCGATACTTGAAGAACATTATGGCGGTGCAGAACTGGTTGAAATCAAAGACAGTACTGTTTATATAAGGATGACCGGAGCTTGTGGGACATGTCCTTTATCTCAGATGACATTAGAAACTGTTATAGAAGAAAAAATAAAGGAAGAAATGCCTGAAATTGAGCGAGTGTCTATATATCAGGGAGTTAGTGATGACATGATTGACATGGCTAAGAAAATTTTAAACAAAGAAATTAAATAGTTGGCATGAATTTTGCTATATATAATACTCGTGAAGTAACTATTAAAAAAATATTATAACTAAGGAGATATATATCATGCCATTAATGACAGGAGAACAGTACATTGAGAGCTTAAGGAAGCTTAAAACAAAAGTATTTGTGTTTGGAGAAAGGGTTGAAAACTTTGTAGATCATCCCATGATTCGTCCCTCTATTAATTCGGTTGCTATGACATATGAGTTGGCACACGATCCACAATATGAAGACCTAATGACAGCAACATCTAATTTAACAGGAAATAAGGTAAATAGATTTTGCCATTTACACCAAAATACAGATGACTTAATTAAAAAAGTTAAAATGCAGAGATTATTAGGACAAAAAACAGCTTCATGCTTCCAAAGATGTGTTGGAATGGATGCTTTTAATTCAATTTGGTCAACCACATATGAAATAGATAAAAAACATGGAACTAATTATCATGAAAATTTCAGAAAATATCTTGAATATGTTCAGGAAAATGACCTTACAATTGACGGAGCCATGACTGACCCAAAGGGAGACAGATCATTAGCTCCAAGTCAACAAGAAGATCCGGATATGTTTGTTCACATAGTTGAAAAAAGAGAAGACGGAATAGTTGTAAGAGGTGCTAAAGCTCACCAAACCGGTTCCATTAACTCTCATGAACATTTAATAATGCCTACTATAGCAATGAAAGAGCAAGATAAGGCATATGCGGTATCATTTGCGGTACCTTCTGATGCAGAAGGGGTTTTCATGATATATGGCAGACAGTCATGTGATACAAGGAAATTAGAGAAAAATGCAGATATAGATTTAGGAAATAAAAACTTTGGCGGACAGGAAGCATTGGTAGTATTCGATGATGTGTTTATACCGTGGGATAAAGTGTTCTTATGTGAAGAATATGAATTTGCAGGTGTGCTGGTTGAAAGGTTCGCAGGATATCACAGACAGAGCTACGGCGGATGCAAAGTTGGTGTTGGTGATGTTTTAATTGGTGCAGCAGCGGTTGCAGCAGATTATAACGGAGCTGCAAAAGCATCTCATATAAAAGATAAATTAATTGAAATGACTCATTTAAATGAAACATTGTACTGCTGCGGTATTGCATGTTCAGCAGAAGGATACCCAACAGAAGCAGGAAATTATCAAATAGATATGCTTTTAGCAAATGTATGTAAACAAAATGTAACAAGATTCCCATATGAAATCGGCAGACTTGCAGAAGATATAGCAGGCGGCTTAATGGTAACTATGCCGTCACAGGCAGATTTTGATTCAGAAGAAATCGGCAGTTACTGTCATAAGTATTTTAAAGGTAATGGTAAAGTATCAACTGAAAACAGGATGAGAATATTAAGATTTATAGAAAATATGTGTTTAGGTTCTTCGGCAGTAGGATATAGAACAGAATCAATGCATGGAGCAGGTTCTCCTCAGGCACAAAGAATTATGATAGCAAGACAAAGTAATTTAGAGCATAAAAAGCAGTTGGCTAAAAACGTAGCTGGCATCAAAGAATAAGAAAAATCAAATACTACGATATTTAAGGATGGTAGCAATGGATTGGAAAGAAATATATAAGCAGAAATTGAGAAAGCCGGAAGAGGCAGTTAAGTTCATAAAATCAGGAGACAGAGTAGTTATAGGTCATGCTGCTGCTGAGCCGACTGCATTGGTAGATGCAATGGTAAAAAATCATGAACAATATGAAAATGTTGAAATTGTACACATGGTTGCGTTAGGTAAATGTGAATATACAAAACCCGAAATGAAAAAGCATTTTAATCATAATGCGTTATTTGTAGGCGGAAGCACAAGAGAATCAGTAAAAGAAGCCAGAGCAGACTATACACCTACATTTTTTTATCAAGTTCCAAAGTTATTTAAAAAAGGGTATTTGCCTGTTGATGTTGCGTTAGTTGAGGTTTCAAAACCTGATGAACACGGATTTTGCAGTTTTGGAGTTTCTTGCGACTATACAAAAACGGGAGCAGAATGCGCCAAAATAGTAATTGCAGAGGTCAATGACCAAATGCCCAGAACTTTTGGAGATAACTTTATTCATGTTAATGATATAGATTACATCGTCGAATCATCAAGACCACTGATAGATTTACAACCTCCCAAAATAACAGATGTAGAAAAAGCTATCGGTGAAAACTGTGCTTCATTAGTTGAAGATGGTTCGACATTACAGCTGGGAATAGGTGCAATACCAGATGCGGTATTACTGTTTCTAAAAGATAAAAAGGATTTGGGTATTCATTCGGAGATGTTCTCTGATGGGTTAGTTGATTTATATAATTCAGGAGCTATAAACAACAGCAAGAAGAGCCTGCACAAAGGTAAGATGGTAGTTACATTCTTAATGGGAACAAAGAAACTTTATGATTTTGTAAATGACAATCCGGCAGTTGAACTGTATCCTGTAAGTTATGTAAATGACCCAATGGTAATAATGAAAAACAGTAAAATGGTATCAATAAATTCATGCATACAGGTTGACATGATGGGACAGGTTTCATCTGAATCCATAGGACTCACACAGTTCAGCGGAGTGGGCGGACAGGTAGATTATGTCAGAGGTACAAGCATGTCTGATGATGGAAAATCAATAATTGCAATGCCTTCTACTGCATCAAAAGGTAAAGTATCAAGAATAGTACCGTTCCTGGATCACGGTTCATCTGTGACGACATCCAGAAACGATGTAGAATATGTGGTAACAGAATATGGTATTGCAGATTTAAGAGGAAAAACACTTAAACAAAGGGCTGTAGAGCTGATAAAAATCGCACACCCTGATTTTAAAGATGCACTTATAGAAGAATATGAAAAAAGATTTAAAGAAAAATTTTAAATAAATATAATTATGTATAAATTTTGGAGGATTAATTAAAATGGACAACAAAGAATTTATTCAGCAGCTTGTAGATAACGCCAGAGAGGCTCAAAAAGAACTTGCAACATATACACAGGAAGAACTTGACAGCATTGTAAGAGTAATAGCTAAGACTGTATATTTAAATGCTGAAGAACTTGCAAAAATGGCAGTTGAAGAAACCGGTATGGGAGTATATGAAGATAAGGTTGCTAAAAATAAAGGAAAGTCAAAAACAATTTGGAACAACTTAAAAGACAAAAAATCTGTTGGAATAATTGAGAGAAATGAAGAAAAAGGACTTGTAATGGTGGCTAAGCCTGTAGGTGTTGTCGGAGCGGTTACTCCTACTACTAATCCTATTGTAACTCCGATGTGTAATTCAATGTTTGCAATAAAGGGAGGAAATGCAATTATTATAGCTCCTCACCCAAGATCACAAAAATGCAGTGCATACACAGTTGAATTAATAAATAAAGAACTTATAAATAAAGGTATCAGATGCCCTAAAAATGCTATTCAAGTAATAACAGAGTCAACGATAGAAAAAACAAATGAGCTTATGAAAGCAGTTGATGTAGTTGTTGCAACAGGTGGTATGGGAGTTGTTAAAGCAGCATATTCAAGCGGAAAACCATCATTTGGAGTTGGTGCAGGAAATGTACAGGTAATAGTTGACAGAGACGTTGACTTCGATGATGCTACAGCTAAAATTATAGCAGGAAGAAAATTTGATAACGGAATAATATGTTCCGGTGAACAAACAATTATAGCTCCAGCAGATAAATATGATGAAGTTATAGCTGCTGCTGTAAAAAATGGGATTTATTATATAGATGATGAAGCGACTGTTGATAAATTCAGAAAATCATTATTTATAGACGGAGTTATAAACAAAGATGTAGTAGGACAGTCAGTACAAAAAGTTGCAAAAATAGCCGGTGTAGAAGTGCCGGAAGGAACAAAGGTTATATTGCTTAAAGCAAGCGGAATTGGTTCAGAAGATGTTCTTTGCAAAGAAAAAATGTGCCCTGTAATGGCAGCATTCAAGTATGACACATTTGCAGAAGCTGTTGAAATTGCACAGACAAATTTAAACTATGAAGGTAAGGGACACTCAGCTGCAATTCACTCGAATGATAAAGACCATATTGATTACGCAGGAATTAATTTAACAGTAAGCAGACTTATTGTAAATGCATCATCATCGACAACAGCAGGTGGTTCATTAACTAATGGATTGGCGCCAACTACAACTTTAGGCTGCGGAACATGGGGTAATAATGCAATTTCCGAAAACTTTGATTATAAACACCTTATAAATGTATCAAGAATCGGTATGGTAATTGAAGATGCAAAAGTACCTACAGATGAAGAAATATGGACTGAAATAGCATAAGCTTAGAATTGGAGGTATTACAGTGAGAGTATTAAAAATAAAACCAGAACTTCATAAATTCGAAGGCTTTAAAGATTTTGCTGAAGAATTTAATGTAGGCAAGGGTGACTTTGTCATTACAAACGAATTTATTTATACACCATTTATGAAAGAATTAAATCTTAAAGCAGATTTCATGTTTCAGGAGAAATTCGGAACAGGTGAGCCATCAGATGAAATGATTAACAACATAATGGCTGAAATTCGTGGAAAAGAATATAAGAGAGTAATTGCTATCGGCGGGGGAAGTATCATAGACATCTCTAAGCTTTTGGTGCTTAAAGATTCAGGTAACTGTGTTGATTTATTTGAAAAAACAGTTCCTTTAATAAAAGAAAGAGAACTTATAATAGTTCCTACAACATGCGGAACAGGAAGTGAAGTTACAAATATATCAATAGCTGAAATAAAATCAAAGCACACTAAAATGGGTCTTGCAGCAGATGAATTGCTGCCTGATTACGCGGTTCTTATACCAGAGTTAGTTAAAGGGCTTCCGTATAAATTCTTTGTTACAAGCTCGGTAGATGCGTTGATACATGCAGTTGAATCATTTGTATCACCTAAATCTAATCCATATACAGAATTATTCAGCATGAAGGCTGTGGAGCTAATAATTAAAGGATATATGGCAATAATAGAAAAAGGTGAAGATTACAGACTTGAAATTTTAGAAGATTTTGTAATCGGAAGCAATTATGCAGGGGTAGCTTTTGGAAATACAGGAGTTGGAGCAGTTCATGCCCTCTCTTATCCATTGGGAGGAGCATATCACGTACCTCATGGAGAAGCAAATTATCAATTTTTTATAGAAGTGTTTAAATATTATTACAAGTTGAATCCAAACGGAAAAATCAAACAGATAAATAAACTTATTGCAGATATAATAGGTTCAGATGAAAGTAATGTTTATGAAGAACTTGGTAAATTATTGAACAATTTACTTAGCCTCAAACCTCTTAGGGAATATGGAATGAAGCAGGAAGAAACTGAATTGTTTACAGACAGTGTAATTAAAACACAGCAAAGACTTTTGGTAAACAACTATGTGCCGCTAGATAGACAGGATATACTCAATATATATACCTCTTTATACTAATAGTTAGAAGAAATGACATAAAAAAACAGATGCCCCAACATCTGTTTTTTTATATACCGGGAAACCCATAACAACTTTTTTATATCTAAGCAATTATGACAGACTTTTAATCTCAGTGTCGTCACCGCTGAATACGGCATATTTGCTAAATCCATAGTTCTCGAACTGATTTAATTGCTTGCCTAATTTTTTTGATTTTCCATAAATGGATACTGTATAACCCTTAATTCTTAATTCGTCAGCTTTTTTCATAACATCAATATAGTTGTCACTGCTGTCAAAAAGCAAAACGACCTTTTCTAAATTAGGAACCTTAAATTTTTCCTCAATAAGTTGATTTACAAGTCTTTCAAATCCTATTGAAAAACCAATGGCAGGTATTTGCTGACCGATGAAATTTCCAACCATTTCATCATATCTGCCGCCACCGGCAATAGAATATCCAAGATTTTTATATGCAATTT
The DNA here is from genome assembly GCA_032006665.1 of Sedimentibacter sp. Classification (GTDB taxonomy): domain Bacteria; phylum Bacillota; class Clostridia; order Tissierellales; family Sedimentibacteraceae; genus Sedimentibacter. The sequence goes on along the minus strand of DALZMP010000014.1, from coordinate 19,139 downwards.
CAAAAATTGATCCGGTGTAGTAACCCATGCCTCTAATTAACGTGAAATCAAACTCGATGTCGTATTTATCCATAGCATAAGATTTAACATCGTTCATAATTTTTTCAACATCGGATATAACATTTTCAGGTACAGAATAAGCAGCAAGGCAGCTGGTTCCGTTTTTACTTATGTTTTCAAGGGCTTTCATCAATTTAGAAACACATTCTGAATTGTATTTTTTGTCGTTTAATTCTGCTTCTACCCCGGACATTCCGATTTTATCTAATTTGTCAACTATGATACATACACTTTCAAATTGGTCATCTGAGAAGCCGCAATTTAATATAACAGCTTTTAAAACTCTTCTGTCATTGAATCTAACTACAAAATCAGTAACATCAAGAGCAGTCAATGCTTTTGCAGTGGTAGTAATAAGTTCTAACTCTGCAGCCGAAGAACTGTCACCTATTATGTCAATATCACATTGCTTGAAACTTCTGTACCTTCCCTTTTGAGCTCTTTCGGCTCTAAATACATTACCAACCTGCAATGCCTTGAATACAGACGGTAAGTTAGCACGATTGTTACAATAAAATCTGCTCAAAGGAATAGTAAGGTCATATCTAAGGCCTAAATCAGCCAAATCATCTTCACTAATATTGTTCTTTGAAAAATCAAGCTTTTCTCCTCTTTTCAAAATCTTGAAAATAAGCTTTAGGTTTTCTCCGCCTTTACTTCCAATTAAATTTTCAATATTTTCAACAACCGGTGTTTCGATCAGCTCAAAACCGCTTTGCTTATAGGTGCTTACTATAACATTTTCAACGTAATCCCTAATTTCTTTTTCTTGTGGTGTAAAATCTCTCATACCCTTTGCAGGGTTTAAATTTGCTTTCATCATTAATTCCTCCTTATCTTTATATAATACAAAAGCTTTCGTCCAAAAGGACGAAAGCTATATCTCACGTGGTGCCACCTTATTTCGCTGTTATCTTACGATAACAACCTCTTTGAGTACAAACATACTCTATTATGATAACGGATAATTCCGAATCAGCCTACTGTAACTTTCGGTGATTAGCTCCGAGATGTGTTCGGCATACTTCCATGCACCTCTTCCACCAAACGAGAGCTCTCTAAAATGGATGCATATGCGTACTATTTCTCATCAAAGCAAATTATTAATATATAAGAAGAATAAAACATAAATATCAATTTGTCAATACAAATTTTGTTATAATTTTGAAGGATCGGATATATCTTTCTTTATCATTTTAGATAATACGAGTGTAGTCAAAATAGCCGCAATAATTCTGGAACCCAAAATTATTGCGAAATTGGCACCTATTGCTCCAAATATAAATGTGTCTTCGATTACGGCATGACACAGAGATAAAAACATACATATCAAAAAAATACTTCGTTTATCAATATCATGTTCTTTTGTGTTCTGAATCATGGCTCCCGCGCCAAACAACAAACCAAAAATAATTCCTATAACCAGAGATATTCCGGAATTTTCTTCAATAGTTAAAAAGTTAGTTGCAGGCTTTATAAAATTTGAAATTTTATCTATAATTTTTAAATCCTTAAATATTTCCATAATCAACATCAAAGGAATGATTACCCTTGTAATGTTCCATGTAAAAGACAGTAAATTAATAAACATATCCATAATATAATTCATAATAATCACCCAAATATCCTAAAATATAAAAATCCAAGTAAAGTGGAGAAAAATAATCTGACAATCACACTTGCCGCAGCACTGACCCCTAATTTTTTAACAACTGCGGATTCGCTTATTAAATTATGGGCAATCGAAACCATAATGCCTATTGTTGTAGCCTGAATTGCAGTTAATTTAATAGCGGCCAATGTTCCCAAAGCCCCATAGATGCCTGTGAAATAGCCGACAATCAGTGAAAGTGAAGCTTCGCCGGGCAATCCGAAAAAAGACATCACAGGTGTAAAAAAAGTGGCTATAATATTCAGTAAACCGGAAATTGAAAGCAATTGAACTCCTATATAAATAGGAACCATAAGCTTTAATAAGTCAATAAGAGTTTTGACGCCATTATTAAAACCTCTTTTAAAAGTGTCTAAAGTGACCATTATATGTAACATCCTCTCAATTTTTTAGAACAAAATGATTATATCATAGTGCAAGCCGCTATCGACTTGCTTCACAACGATTCAATAAATACATCAAGACAAAGACTTATGTCTTTGTTTCCTCTGTGTATTTATTATATCATACAATCAATATTTGACACAATCTATATTTATTTTGATATGAACAATAATATATGACAAAAATTGTTTTTCTATTCAATTGACACCAACCTCTATGTTTGATAAAATTAACTAAAGTTATAATTTGAATAATTAGATATATTTTTAATAGACAACAACATAAAAACAAAAGGAGAAACTAATACATGAATTTCAAAAAAATTTTGACTATAGGGCTAATTTTTACAATTGCAATGGCTTCAAATTTAACATATGCTGATGAGATGCAAAACAATACAAGCACAAAAATCGATTCATATTCAACAAGTTACAATAAGTATACTAATAATCCATTTGGATACGAAATAGTATTACCTAAGTATTTGATGTTAAATGAAGATATTGTAAATGTAAAAAGTAGATTTGAATCAGAAAATCTGGTAGTCGAAGTACTCTATGATGATTTTAACGGAACACTAGATTCAAAGGATTCTTATAATATCTACGGAAACGAAGGAATAAAGAAAAATGATGAATTTAAAGTAACCGCAGAATACGAGCATCCTTTCGGAGGAGTAAGTTCACACATTACATTATATGAGAGAAGAAAACTGAAATCAGATGAAATTGACAGAAATTATTATGCAACTATTGCGATACCGAGAACGTCTAAAGAGATAGTGACAGTATTTATGAAATCTTCGGCACCAATATACATCGAATATATAATGCCAAGCTTTAAATTTATAGGGAAATCAGGAGAAATGAAGCCGGATGCTTTATTCCACCCTATGGATAAACAATTTGACGAGACAACACAGGAATTCTATGAGAAATATTTAGCTAACAATGAGAAAGTTGATTTTGGTATATTTGAGCCTACATTTCCGACATATCAGTACAGACTTGTTCAGTTGGAAAATATGTATAACTATAATTTTCCTGTAACATTGACATATAATTCTTTTGCATTACCATTTAAAAGTGATTACATGGCAAAAGCGAAGGAATTAGGCAAGGTTGTTGAATACACACTATATACGACAGACATGATTGATGGAAAGGAAAAAGATATATCACTGCAGATTATTGAGGGCAAGTATGATGAATATCTGGATAATTTAGCAGAAAGCTTCAATAAATATGATTTTCCGGTTTTATTTAGAATAAATAATGAGATGAATGGTGCATGGGTTTTATATTCTGCATATTTTGTAGGAAAGGATACAGACTTATACATAGATTGCTGGAGATATATATATGATAGATTTAAAGAAAAAGGAGTAGATAATCTCATATTCGTTTGGAATCCAAACGAACTGTCTTTTCCAAATTTTTCATATAATAACTATTTATCCTATTACCCGGGCAATGAATATGTAGATGTTGTGGGTCTCACTGCATACAATACAGGAAATTATTATAAAGGTGAAACATGGAGAAGATTTTCAGATGCTTACGATGCTTTTTATTATGATTATGAATCGCATTTTAAACATCCTATGATGATTACAGAATTTAGCTGTTCAACAACTGGAGGTAATAAAAGTGATTGGTTTACTGACATGTTTAACACAATATCAAAATATGAGAAAATTAAATTAGCAGTATTATGGAATGGGCAGGACTATGATATGTCAAAGCCGACCAAAACCATATCAAGAAACTACAGGCTGGATCAGGATGATAATGTTATAAATGCACTAATTGCAGGGCTGCAGAAGTTTAAGTAGCTTAATAGATGTGCATGTATGACATCCTAAATGAATTAGGAGGAAAGCATAAATTATGAACATATTAGTTTGTGACGATGAAGTAGAAATAGTCGAAGCGATAGAAGTATATTTAAGAAATGAAGGATATAATATTTTTAAGTGCTATACAGGATTAGAGGCAATTGAAACTGTAGAAAATAATGAAATACATCTGGTTATAATGGATATAATGATGCCGGAAATGGATGGAATAACAGCTACCGAGAAAATTAGAGAGATTAGAAATATTCCTGTTATAATGTTGTCAGCAAAATCAGAAGATATAGATATTATAAATGGCTTGAACATGGGAGCTGATGACTATATAACTAAACCGTTTAAAACTCCGGAATTGATAGCAAGAGTTAAATCACAGCTAAGGAGATATACAACTCTCGGGAGCGTTATAGATAATAAAGATATATATAAAACAGGAGATCTCATAATTGATGATGAAAGAAAAGAGGTTACTGTAGATGGAGAAGTGGTCAAACTGACACCGGTAGAATATAAGATACTCTTGTTTCTAACTCAAAATGTGGGGCGGGTTTTCTCAATAGAATCCATATATGAAAAAGCATGGAATGAACCCTCATTTAATCCCGAAAACACCGTTGCAGTTCATATAAGAAGGATAAGGGAAAAAATAGAGATAGATCCTAAAAATCCGAAGTATTTGAAGGTGGTGTGGGGCGTTGGCTACATGGTGGAAAAAATTTAGCAGAAGCTCTTTAAATAAAATTACAGCATTTGTCTTGTTTGTTTTATGTATATTAGTAGGTGTCAACTCAGGCTTGAATATTTTTTTAAATGTAGAGGATTACGAAAGTATTACAGTTGAAAAGTATTTGGAAAGCAATACTCTCAGTGATGAGCTTAGATACTCGGCTAATAGACTTGAATATATTTTGCGAAACTATAAAAGTGAGGAATTTATAAAAGAAGGCGGAACAGTAAAAAATATAGATATATCTGACAGCTGGCAGCTCACAAATTTGTATAACAACTTCATAGCAGAAAATAATTATGAAGATGGAGAAGAGGCTGAAAATCTATTCTGGATACAAAAGAAAGATGAAATAAAGGCTATTAAAGAGATTATCAGGAAAAGTGATTTAGCAAATTATGAACAAATAATAGATGACTTAAATAGTCCGAAAGGATTGAACTATTATGCGACAGACGGAGTTAATGTATGTACCAATACAGACGAACCGGACAAAAGCTTTTATGATTCAAGAAAAGCGTATTTGATAATAGATGATGAGGGAGTGAATATTTATCCGGAAAATGGAGAAAGCAGTTATTCACCTTCGTTAATAGAAAGATTTAAAGGTATTGAAGAAGGCAGCGACGAAACTGCCATATATATCGGACTTACTGATGAAGGATTGGCAACACGTATAGAGAAGTGGAATAAAGATAGAGAAACTTTAGTAAGAAATATAACAGTAATTACTGTTTGCACTATTTTATCTATTATATGTTTCATATTTCTTGTGATTGCTGCAGGCAAAAAATATGAAGATGAATATGTGCACTTCATTTTCATAGATAGAATGTATACGGATATAAATTTGTTGATAATAACTTCAATTGTAGCAATATCCATATTGAAATTTAATAATATTGTTAACATAAGACATTTTAATGTTAATCTTATGAAACTGGCTATGTTATCATCAATAACATTGATAGTAATTATATTTTTAGGCCTGTTTTTATCAATAGCTAAACATTTGAAGAATGGTACGATAATAAAATATTCATTCATATTTATTTCTTTATCTAAAATATTAAAAATATTAATAAAAATTGTAAATAGCGGACCATTGATGTTAAAAACAATGGCAGCGGTAGCTGTTTTAATTATCTCCACATTAATTTCATTAAGCTATCCGCCGCTGATGATTTTGATTATATTAATAACAACTTATGTGGTATATAATAAAATTAAATTATTCAAAGAAATTCAAGCCGGTGTTAAAATAGCAAGAGAAGGAAATTACGAAAACAAAATAATTTTAGAGGGCAATGGAGAGTTTAAAAACTTGGCAGATGACATAAACACTATAACTGACGGTTTGAAAATAGCAGTACAAAACAGGGTTAAGAGTGAAAAGTTGAAGACGGAATTAATAACTAATGTTTCTCACGATATAAAAACGCCGCTTACATCTATAATATCATATGTAGATTTATTAAAAAGAGAGGGTTTACAATCTGAAAATGCTCCTAAATATTTAGATGTGCTTGACAAAAAGTCAAGCAGATTAAAAATTTTAATAGAAGATTTATTTGAAGCGGCCAAATTAACTAGTGGAAATATTGCTGTAAAATTTGAAGAAGTCAATATAAACGCTCTGGTTTCACAAATTTTAGGAGAACTGGATGAGAAAATTCAGGAGTCCGACCTTGATTTTAAAGTGAGCGCAACGCAAGATAAGATAGTGGCCAATGCAGACGGGAGACTTTTATCCAGAGTAATGGAAAACCTCTTGTCAAATATATTTAAATATGCACTGAGCGGTTCCAGGGTGTATATAGATATATGTGAAACAAAACGCGGAGTATCGGTATGTTTTAAAAATGTATCGGCAAATGAATTAAATATTCCGGTTGATGAACTGATGGAAAGATTTAAAAGAGGCGATGAATCCAGAAATTCAGAAGGAAATGGTCTTGGTCTGGCAATTGCTAAAAGTTTAATGGAAGTGCAAAAAGGAGATTTAGATCTAAGCATAGACGGAGATCTTTTTAAAGCAGAAATAAGGCTTTGGACCAGAGAATTCGCAGATAATTCCAAGGATGAAAATTAATTGATAATTTATTGAATAAAATACAAAATGCAGGTCAAAATACTATAAAAGAAAAAGCGTGTAATTTTTAATATAACGTCCCCCTTTATTTTAATCACGCGCTTTTTCTTTTTTTATGCAAATGCTTTATTAGTACTTGAAGAATTGCCTGAAAAATTCACATGACTTCAGAAGTAAAGGAATTTTTTAAAATTTAGTGAATAATAGGTTGATTTGGGGTAATAATAAAAAAAAAGAAAAAGCATGTAACTTTTAAATATAACGTCCCCCTTTATTTTAATCACACGCTTTTTCTTTTTTTTATGTTTTTGATTAAAAAATAGCAGAAATATTGGGGTTGCCTACTTAGCGGATTTCAGAATTTATAATAAAGGGGGGAATACCCAAAAAGGAGACTTTATTATAGAAAATGAGCCAAATAAGTATGCAAAAACCACTAAAAAAGGACTATCATTTAACAGAAGCATGGAAGGAACATGAAAAGGAATTACAGGTAAGAGGATTGAGCGAATTCAGTATCATAACAAAAAATTCAGTTTTTATAGACTTCATGAAATTTTGCGATTCAATTATCACAATGACGGAACAACCGGTTTTTACTTTAAATAAAATTAATTTGCGATTAAAATAAAATTGCAATAATGTTGATTGATTATATAAAGTTAAGGGTATTAAATAAGTAACAAATTCATGTAATTGTCATAATATAATAACAATAATCATAATAATTAATATAATATTGGTTATGATAAGGTTATTAATTTACAAAATATTATTGACAATCTTGTCCAAGATGTTTTATAATATAGTAAATTAATAATTAATGCAAGTCGGGATGAAGACGTAAAACTCATACCCATTGGTCGGGATGAAGACCTAAAACTCATACCCATTGCAGAGACAACTGTTAAAAATCATTAAAAGGGTGATGTTTATCACCCTTTTAATTTTGGAGAAATTACAAATGGAAGAGATTACATTTAAAGAACGAGTTAAAAATGTACTAATAAATGAAGCTCAAAAATATAAAAGGAATTATGTTGATTATGAATATTTAATATGTTCAGATGCATTTAAAATAAGCGATTATTATATTATAAGTGCTAATGAAGATAATTATCAACATCTAACTGGAATTAATTCCTTAGTTAGTCCTAAAGAATTTTTTAACAAATGTTTTGATGGAACATTGTCTGAGAGTGATTTTGACTTTGCTAAAAAAGGGCAAGATGAAAAGTCGGTAAAGGGTTCTGTTAGAAGGAAGATTCAAGTTCTACCTGATATGATGAATTTATTTGAAAATGAAATTAAGGTAGAGGAAAGTTTTGTAAAAAATAAAGTAAAGTGTTCATTTGCTACAACAAATGAATGTTACACCTTAGGCTTTATAAATGCAAAAAAATCATATCCAATGACTTTAATAAAAGGTAATGAAATTGATAAAAATAAAGCTAAAACTATTAAACTTCTATTACGAAAAGAAGCAAATAAAGAAAGGTTTGATGAAATAATAATAGGCAATGATGAAAGTTTAAGTTGTTATTATGAAAAAATTAAAGATATTATTGATATAAACCTTATACCTGATAGCTTAATTGAATTACAAAATGAAGTTGTTGAAACAACTTAAAAAATTACATAATTACAAAAACAGACTTGAAAATTTAACTCTTCAAGTCTATTTTATTTTTTACAAGAACCACACGCTGAATATATTGAAATTTGAATAACAAATTTAAAATTGGATAAAATACTATCGAAAGAAAAAGCATGTAACTTTTAAATATAACGTCCCCCTTTATTTTAATCACACGCTTTTTCTTTTTTTATGTCCTAATGCAGAAAATTCAAGAAAATAATCTTGTTTTTAGCACTAAAGCATCGTTTATAGCATAATAATATTATTATAGTAAAAATTGTAATTGAATTGTAATATAAAAGGTGATAATATGTAAAAAGCAGTATATATTTATGACACTGCATAAATTAGTTTTTGATTTTGAAGCATGGGAGAGAGTTTTGGAAAAAATAATAGTAAAAAAAAGCATGGGTTTAAAGGGAAATATAAAGGTTGACGGTTCAAAGAATTCTATACTTCCAATATTAGCAGCAACCCTCCTTTCTGACGAAGAATGCATATTACATGAAATACCGAGCTTAAAAGATGTTGAAGTAATGTGTGAGCTGCTAAAGGTAATAGGAGCAAAAGTAACGAGAATTGGTGAAAATTCTCTTAAAATAATAACGGCAGACATAATAAATCATGAGGCACCATATGAGTTAATAAGTAAAATGAGAGCTTCATTTTTGGTTATGGGACCACTTTTGGCAAGATGTGGAAATGCTAAGATATATATGCCGGGAGGATGTGCAATCGGAACACGGCCGATTGACCTTCATCTAAAGGGATTTAAAGCTCTTGGCGCCGAAGTTATATCAGAGAATGGATACGTATATTCAACAGTAAAGAAGATATCAGGTTGTGATATATATTTAGATTTTCCGAGTGTAGGTGCTACTGAAAATATAATGATGTCAGCAACCTTGGCTGAAGGAGAAACAATTATTGAAAATGCCGCTGAAGAGCCTGAAATAGTGGATTTGGCAAATTTTATCAATAGTATGGGCGGCAATATTATTGGTGCAGGCACGAAAACTATAAGAGTAAGAGGCGTAAAAAAACTTCATAAAACTGAGCACACTGTAATCCCTGACAGGATAGAAGCTGGTACATATATGGTTGCAGCTGTCATCACAGGAGGGGATTTAATTGTCGAGAATGTTTTATCCAGCCATGTTCAGCCTGTAATAGCAAAACTTAGAGAAGTTGGTGCTCATATAGAGGAATATGAGGATAAAATCAGAGTTACTTCAAATGGAATAATAAAACCTGTAGATATAAAGACACTTCCGTATCCGGGATTTCCGACAGATATGCAGGCGCAATTTATGGCGCTTCTTTCAACTGCCGAAGGTACCAGCATAATAAATGAAACAATTTTTGAAAATAGATTTATGCATGCAAATGAACTTATGAGAATGGGAGTAGATGTTAAGATTGAAGGAAACAGTGCGGTTTTGAAAGGAAAAAACAGTCTTAGCGGAGCAAAAGTTAAAGCAACGGATTTAAGAGCGGGAGCAGCTTTAATCTTAGCAGGTTTAGTAGCAAACGGAGAAACGGAAATAACAGAAATACATCATATAAAAAGGGGCTATGCAAACATAGTGGAAAAACTTCAAAAAATAGGTGCAAATATTACCTATCAACAATAAAATGTCAATTAGTTCGGTAAAGGCGGTTCTTTTGTTTGAAATAAAAATTCAAATAAAAAGAACCGTCTTTTAATATAATATTAAAATTAAAATTGTAAATAATAATTTTACAAAGTAAAATAAAACTTTGTTAATTTATGATGAAAGGGTGGTCTGTATAAAAGTTTTTAATAATAAAAATGATAATAAGAAAGTCCCGGACAGGGAGGAAAAATCAAAGGTAGATAGTGAATACAGAAATAATGATGAACTTACAGATAAAAACAGCTATATGAAATATGAGCTAAATAACACATTTAATGATAAGGACAATAAAGTAACTTTTAACGACAAGAAATTTAAGTAAACCTATTTACTGAATTGAACAATTGAATAACTGTTATAAGTTATTCAATTGTTCAAAAGCCTTAAATCCACGATGTATTCTTAGATAAAAATAGTCACGTTGACAAATTAAGCCTAAACATCTATAATTTTTAGAGATTAGATGTTTTTTATTTTAATTTTATTGAAATAAAAACATAGCTTAAAATCAATAAATTAAAGGGTGAATTTATGAAAATCAGAATAGATAAAATGCTTTCAAATATAGGATTAGGTTCTCGCAGTCAAATAAAAACAGATGCTAAAACGGGCTGTATTAAAGTGAATGGTGCAATAGAAAAAAATCCATCAAAAATCATTGACACAGACAAAGATGAAATTAAGTACAAAAATGAAGTAGTGAAATATATTCAATATATTTATCTTATGATGAATAAGCCTGCCGGTGTGGTATCAGCAACGGAGGATAACTATGATAAAACAGTTGTTGACCTATTAGAAGAAAAAGATAAATTTTATGTTCCATTTCCGGTAGGCAGACTTGACAAAGATACAGAAGGACTTCTAATTTTAACAAATGACGGCATATTAAATCATGATTTGCTGTCGCCAAAGAAACATGTGGATAAAACCTATTATGCAGAGATAGATGGCGAAGTGACTGAGGCAGATGTAAAGTTGTTTGAACAAGGTATACTACTTACAAATGAGAACTACACAACACTTCCTGCAGCTCTTAAAATAATAGAATCAGGTCAGCAATCAAAATGCTATGTCACAATAAGAGAAGGAAAATTCCATCAAGTTAAAAGGATGTTTATAGCAGTTGGTAAGGAAGTAACTTATTTGAAGAGAATTTCAATGGGTTCACTTAGCTTAGATGAAAAACTTGAACTGGGTTCATACAGGCATCTTACAGAGGAAGAGTTAATAGAGGTTCAAAATACTGCTCGGAATAATAACTTCATTCTTTGATATAATAAATATGAGATTAATTTAATCTTTATTTTAAATTAACAAAGATAGGAGATGAAAAATTGGAAAATAAACGAAAACCAGATGACAGAAGAGATAATGTAAACAAAATTCAATGCAATATAAACAATACTATTTCTAATTATAGAGAAACAGAAGACCTTATAAATAATGTGGATGATGACAAACAAAGAAGAGAATTAGAGGAAAAAAACAAAAGGAGAGTGCAATCTCTTAAAAATATGAAAAGAGAAATAAAAGACGAAGCAATGGATAGAAAAAATGATTATAAATAAGTAGTAAAAGTTTAATAACTCCATTTAAAAGGATGTCTATTTTGTATGATAAATACATCAAACAAAATTAGACATCCTTTATATTGTAATTGCACTATTGTTATATTATAATAAAATTAACTATATGGTTATACAAGACATAAATCTCTGCAAAATGAATGGAGGAAAGTATGAAAGTTTTAATACCCCAGGTAATAACTGAAGCAGGTAAAAATTATTTGCTTGAAAAAGGATATGAAATAAAAATTGGATCAGCATCGGATGAAGATACAATAATTAATGAAGTTGTGGATTGTGATGCGATGTTAATAAGAACTGCAAGAATTACAAGAAGAGTTATGGAAGCAGGAAAAAAACTAAAAGTTATATCACGTCATGGTGTAGGCGTTGATGCAATTGACCTGCAAGCTGCAACGGAACTTGGAATACAGGTGACAAACGGTCCTCTGTCAAATTTTGAGTCAGTGTCTGAACATACTATTGCATTTATACTCGCATGCGGTCATCATCTGACTGAAATGGACAGAAATGTTCGCGCCGAAAATTGGGAAGCAAGAGATGAAGTTAAACTGTCAGAGGTTAATAACAAGGTCTTGGGGATTATAGGTCTTGGTAGGATAGGCCTTTCCGTAGCTAAAAAAGCATCTTTGGGACTGGGAATGAAAGTTATTGGATACAGCCGTCATGCAAAGAAAGAAGAAATGCCGGATTACATAGAACTGGCAGAAACAATTGAGGAAATATTTGAAAAGTCAGATTATGTTTCTTTACATATTCCTGCGACAGATGAAACCAGAAATAGCATTAACATGAAATATTTTAAACTAATGAAACCAAGCGCATTTTTGATAAATTGTGCACGAGGTGAAATAGTAAATGAATTAGATTTGTACGAAGCGTTGAAAACTAATGTATTTAAAGGAGCGGCTTTAGATGTTATGGCAAAAGAACCGCCGGATAAAAATAACCCTTTGCTTGAATTAGATAACATAATCTTCAGCCCTCATTATGGTTCACATTCAATTGAGACCTTTGATAGAATGGGGATTCATGCCGCCATGGGAATTGATGAAGTTCTTAGCGGGAAAAAAGTAAGCTGGCCGGTGAATCAATTATAGTTTCTTATGATTATGTGTGCTTAGATATGTAAAAAACTAGACAAAAATATGAAGTATATGCTATAATTTCAAATATGTGAAATAAGAATTATAAAAATTGAGGAAATTAAAATGCCGGATTTTTTAAGGGGTTTTTTAGCTCTGCTATCTAATGAATTTAAAGTAATGTTTACAGCAGCAATACCAGTCATAGAAGTTAAAGGAGCTATACCTATAGGAATAGCACTAGGAATGGCACCGTTACATGCGACATTTCTTGCATTTTTAGGAAGTGTAATTCCTGTACCGCTAATACTTTTTACTGTCAGACCGATAATTAACTATTTAAAGAAAACAAAAACATTTAAGAAAATGGTTAATAAAATAATTCATAAATCAATGAATAAAAGCGGAAATGTAAAAAAATATGGGTATCTGGGTCTTTTTCTATTTGTTGCGATTCCGTTGCCGGGTACCGGTGTATGGACAGGCAGCCTTATAGCGTCACTCCTTGATTTAAGGTTTAAATATGCATTTCCAACTATATTGCTTGGAAATTTAATAGCTTCAATAATCATTATGTCATTAAGCTTTGGAATGGCAAATCTCTTCGGCTGGTAAAATGTGAGATTTACCATAATCAGGGATTCGCAGACATCAGACTGAACAAGAACGCAGTCGGATGTCTGCGAATCCCTTTTTTTCATGAGGTCACAGATTAAAGTCACATACATATTATGTTATGGAGTTTAGAATTTTCATGGAGGTTAATAATGGTTGAGTTTCTTTCAGTATTGGCACTGGGGTTTGCAGTTAGTATTGATAGCTTTGGTGTAGGATTTACATACGGATTAAGGCGCATATTAGTTCCAATAAAGTCCCTTGTTGTAATAATATTTTGTACAGCAGCAATGATTTTCCTTTCAATGAAGATAGGTCATCTTTTGGCACTGGTTATTTCTCCGTCGTTTACTAAAAATTTAGGGGCAGGTATTTTAATGTTACTTGGCTGTTGGTCATTGTACAACTCTTTTAAAAGCAAAGATGTGAAAAAATCTAGCAGTAATCAACAAAATTATCAGAAAAAAGAAACATTCAAATTAATTAAGCTGTGGAGTATAAAGTTTGGTAATATAGCTATTGCAGTTCAAGTTCTAAAAAAGCCTGAAATTGCTGATATAGATGATTCCGGATACATATCAATAAATGAGGCAGTGATATTAGGTTTAGCACTTGCATTTGATGCATTTGGAGTAGGAATAGGTGCAGCGCTGATTGGATATTCAATATGGTTAAGTGTAACTGTAATTTCTGTTATGAGCGGATTATTTGTATATCTTGGAATTCAATTCGGTTTTATTTTTGCTGAAATTAAAAATATGGATAAATTATCATTTTTACCCGGTCTCCTACTGATTATATTAGGATTAATTAGGATGATTTAAGGTATTACATTCCAGTTCTTGCTTGATTAACAAAATGGAACTATTAAGTAAAAAATGAATATTATGTTATTAATATTCATTCAAGGGAGATGGTTAAAGTAAAATATTCGGTAAATTTTATAAATCATACTGTTCGACCGGGCGACAGTTTTAACAAACTGGTAAAACAATACAACAGTGAAGTTAGTTCTATACTTGATGCAAATCCTAATATTAATCCAAACAGTATTTACTGTGGGCAGAGGATATATATTCCTGTTCGAAGGCCGTTAATCAATGGTAAAAAAGAAAAAATTAAGAAACAGTATTCTGAACTGCTTAAAGAATGTGAGGTTAATGAACCTGAAAACACACCATCCACTGAGGCGCCGGAAGAAGTAACAATTGATGTAAGCGGCAAATGGTATACAAACTGGGGTGAGATGATGTTAACTCAGACAGATAAAAATGTTTCAGGAACATACACATGGGATGATGGTAAAATAGAAGGTGTTTTAAATGGAAATGTATTGACTGGTACTTGGTCTGAAAAACCAACATATAGTCCACCTGGAGATGCCGGAGCAATTGAATTTATATTCAATGAAAATTCATTTTCCGGTAAATGGGGATATGGTGATGAACCACTTAGTGGTCAGTGGGAAGGAACACGTACTCCAATTAATTAGGTGCAAAATAATTCTACCAAATGCAAAATCATTTTGCATCTGGTAGAATTATTATTATTTTACAACACAAAACAATAATAAGATTTAATATTGAAATTTAAACATATATAAGCATCCATACTTCATATGCAAACTATTGGCATCATAATTGCTTATATTCATATAAAAATCATTAGGAGAAGAGATTTGCCATAGAGCAAATTGAAATGTCATAATATGAAAAAAATTATATTAGGTGAGAAAATAACAATTGAAGATGTAGTAAATGTTTCAAGGTTAAATTATCTTGTGGAATTTTCAGAAGAATATGTTAATAGAGTTGAAAAATGCAGAAAATATGTTGATAAGTTCAGCAAACAAGGGCAGGCTATCTATGGTGTGACAACAGGACTGGGTGATAATTGCACTAAGTTTATAAATGAAAGCGACAGAGAAATTATTCAAAGAAATAATATATTATCACACACATGTTCTGTAGGGGAACCTTTGAATAAAGAATGTGTAAGAGCAATGATGTTTGTTATGCTTGTTCATTTTGGCACAGGGCATACGGGGATTAAGATAGAAACACTAAATCTGATAAAAGATTTATTAAATAATGATATAACGCCATTTGTTCCGCGCCATGGTTCGGTTGGGTATTTATGTTTAGAAGCACATATAGGGGAAGTGCTGATTGGGGAAGGCAAAGCATGGTACAAAGATGAACTAAAAAACAGCAGCGAAGTTTTAAAAGAAGCAAATTTGAATCCAATAATTTTATCATCCAAAGAAGGTCTTACAATAGTTTCTGGAACTACATCTGTAACGGCAATTTCTGCATTGGCAGCATACGATGCAGTCACTTTGGCAAAAACAAGTGATATATCAGGGTCGTTAACATTAGAAGTACTAAAAGGAACGCTGATGGCAATGGATGATAGATTAATGCAAGTCAGACCCCATATTGACCAGAAGAATACTGCTGATAATATCCGCAACATATTATTTGACAGCAAAATAATTGAAAAATATAAAGGGCTCAGGGTACAGGATGCCTTATCTCTTAGAAGCATGCCTCAATTACATGGCGCAGCAAAGAAAATAATTAAAGACAGCATTAAAACTATTGAAATCGAATTAAATTCATCAGTTGATAATCCTTTGATATTTGAAGGCGATGACAATGAGGGAATAGCACTGATGGGATGCAATGCAGATGGTTCATATGTAGGAATGGCGGCAGATACATTAGCAATAGCAGTTACCAATATTTGTAAAATGGCTGAAAGAAGAATTGACAGACTTGTCAACAGACATTTAAGTGATTTGCCTGCTTTTTTAAATAAAGAAGCCGGGCTGAACAACGGTTTAATGATAGTACAGTATTCGGCAGCAGGTATTTTAGGTGAAATGAGAATTGCAGCTCACCCGGCTACTATAGATAATGTTCCGACATGTGCTAATCAAGAGGATTATGTAAGTATGGGATACAATGCTGCTATGAAAGCCTATGAATGTGTCAGTCTATCGAAATACATAATTGCAATAGAATTAATTTGCGGTGCGCAAGCTTTGGAATTTTATGAAGATATAGAACCATCTGGTGCCACAAAGTCTGTATATACTTTAATCAGACAATATGTCCCTTCAATAGAAAATGATATAAATATGCATCCCTGCATAGAGTCTGTTGCTGATTTGGTTAAAAGTGAGAAAATTCTTAAAAATGTTGAAAATAAAATAGGTAAGTTAACTTTTTAATAAATTAATACAAATATTTTTTATTAGCATCACATATTTAGAAGGAAAAATAACAGGGAGGGAAGATTAAGTTTATGTAAATTGCTAAATATGAAATGCTAATATTAAAAATAGAAAAATTCTCGAATAAAAATAGTACTTATAAGGAGGAAGTTTCATGTTAACAGGAATAGATAATATAGTAATTCTTGCTTGTGTTGTTGGTATCTTTGGAATAGGAAAACATTTCTCAAAGACATCAACAGATATGGATAGTTTTTACAAGGCAAATAAATCATTGCCATGGGCACTTGTAGTTGGTACATTAATGGCATCTTGGTATGGCGGAGCAGGAGTTGTGGGAACAGTAGGATACGCAACTACAATGGGATTTGCAGGTTTCTTTATTTGGTCTATCGGTGCTCATGCAGTTAGGTTTCCGCTGGCATTATGGGTTGCACCGCGTATATCAGTTAAAGTTAACAGCACAATGCCGGACTTGCTTAATAGTGCATATGGAAGATTCGCTGCTGTTTTTGGTGCCATAGTAATAGTAATAAGCTGTTTATCTATAGGTGAAATAGGTGCGACGGGTTATGTGGGTGTTGCTGCATGGGGTGCTAATAAATTCGTTGTTGCAGCAATAGTAGTTATAATATCAATTGTAATATCAAGTCTCGGAGGACTCATGGGAGTTGCTGTTACAGATATGATATTTTTCTTCTTGATGGTTACATCAGTATCAGCTGTATTTCCTAAAGTATTTTATACTGCCGGCGGTTTGAATGGAATCGAGCAATCGTTAAATTCAGTTGCACCGGAAATGCTGACACCATTTGGTGGTATTCCATTAGGCAGAGCCATTACATTAATTTTGTTATGTATAAACTTATACAAAGACCCTGCTTTTTATCAAAGATTTGCAGCGGCAAATTCACCTACTACAGGAAAAAGAGCCATGCTTACATGCTTTTCAATTTGGTTATCATTTGATTTGGTTTTAGTAATGACAGGAACAATTGTCAGAACATTGGATCCTCTTATGGCAGTACAGCCGGAGGTTGGGTATATATCACTGGTTCTTGAAAATTTACCGGTAGTATTCAGAGGATTATTTGTAGTTGGTATAATGGGTGCAATTATTTCTACAATCGACAGTTACTTCCTTATAGGCGGAGAAATTATGGCTAATGATATTATAGGTGCAATCAGAAAGACTCCATTGTCAGATAAAAGCAGTATACGTATCACCAGAATATCTTGTGTTATATTTGGAGCTATAGGATTATTTGCGGCATTCCAATTCACACTGGTATATGATGCATTCTTGTTTGTCAGCAGTTTAAGTATGTGCGTGTTATTTGTTCCAGTATTGGTAGCAATTATGTATGGCGGTAAGAAAACAAATGTAGCAGGAATAGCAAGTATGATAGCAGGCGGACTGGTATGGGTTGTTTGCACATATATATATCCGGTATCAATTGACTTTTTAGGCGGAGTAGTAGATGCGGTATTAATCGGACTTCCGGCATCTTTCATAGCATTTATAATTGGTAATAATTTTGGTATTGACTTAACAGCTATAGAAAACAAAAAAATGTTGAAATATTAGTTGGAGGTAATGAAATGGATAATAAAAAAGATGAATTAAAAGTTGCATGGCTTGGAATTGACGGTGCGTTAATATTGCTGTATATAGTATTAGCAATTATATATGGATATGGAATAATTAATAAAGTAGACTTTATAGTTGGGATAATGGCACCTGGTGTAGCAATAGTGATAACTGTAGGAGTTTTCATTAAGTATTGTGCTGAAATTTTAGCATTTACTCTTGGGAAAAAGGGTAAAAACTAAAATTAAAAAATTGGACACTATAGAAAACATATTAAATCAGGTTACAGGACTATGGTGTCCATATAAATTTAGTTAATTTAGTTAGTGAGGTTATGACGATGAAAATTAAATGTTTTCCAAAGACGATGAGTGAAGAACAAGCTATGAATATCGCCAGAGGCGGTGGAAATATTGTTGGCAAGGCGTTGTATGGTAATAAAAAAGTTAATATAAAACTGATGTATTTAGAAAACAGATATATTGAATATGAAATGACATACAGTTCGAACATGTTAACTAAATTATTTAAAAAAGATGAAAAAGTAAAAAAACAAAAAATAAGAGCAATAGTTGAAGGAACAAGATGCACGGCATCATATGTGCCGGATGAAATTTCTGTTGATATAAAAGATGTCAATGATGACAGCATACAATTTACTGAATTTACAAATGAACAAATAATAAACAAGGGCAAAGATGTGTGCAGGAGAATGGTTCGCAGACAGGTTGGATCTTATATTACCATGGAAGTTGACAAAATGGAAAGTGTATACAGACCATTTTATATAGCCTTTTATGGAGATTTGGTTCAAGGAACAAAAGTGAGATACCTTCCGATACCGGCAGATGGAAATGAAGTAAAAAGAACCGTATAATGAAGTCCAGCTAAGAATTGTCAATAACTAATTTAAAAATATTTGATAATTTAATTG
>DALZMP010000013.1:76016-97563 GCA_032006665.1 Sedimentibacter sp. | reverse complement strand
TATTACTGCTGTTCTTCTCTTGCGACAGCTTTAATAGCTTATCACAGTTGTCGATACTTGTCAAGAATTTTTTTTATTATTTTTTTCTTTTGTTTTTGTTAATCAAGAAGAGTAACTTCGTTAGTTTATCACTATTGTCTCTATTTGTCAACATTTTTTTTAATCTAAAATAACTTTTTTCTTTCTTTTTTTTGCTTCATTGCTGAAGTGCTTTTGTATTATAGCTCACTTATTTATCTTTGTCAATGCCTTTTTTAGTATTTTCTTATTTTTTATTTTCAAACAATTGCCACATTTCGTTATTACCGTATTTTAACGCCCAAACAGCATATCCTGACAGGTCATATTTACTTAGAATATCCAATCTATTCGTTAATGAAGTTTCATCTTCGTTCCATATGGAATACTTTATGCCGTCGATTGTTACTTCTCCAAAGTTTTGACCTGTTGAATCATCGTATATAAGGTTAATACCCAATTCATCAATAGCTTTTTTTGCAGAATCAATTTTCAAGGCTGTTGATTTTACTTTTTGTTGAAGATTTAAATTTTCCTCCCATAGTCTTGTATAGAACGGGATGCTTAATACTATTTTTTCACTTGGAGAATATTCTAATATATTTTTCACTCCATATTCAACCCACGGCAATGAAGATACCGATCCTACAACTCCACTTACATTTTCATCATATGCCATTAACATAATATAATCAGAATACTTACTAACAACATTTCTATCGTAGCATAAGGACCAGTTTTCTGCATTTGACATTATAGTTATATCAACAGTTAATAACAATCCCTTTTCTTTAGCTTTGCAGTATAATTCTTTTAAAAATGCTGAAAATACATCTTTATCTTTCAAATATATATTTTCAAAGTCTATATTAATTGCATCAAAATCTTTATTCATAGTAATATCTACTATCCTGTCAACTATTTCACTGCGTTTTATTCCATCGTTTAATAATTTGCCGGTTAGTTCAGGGTCAAAACTATTATTAAATACTGCCCAAATATCTTTATTAGATTCTTTTACATACTTAATATAATCATCATTAGATAAATCTTTGAATATTTCGTCAGTATCCTCAAGGTCAAACCAAGTAGGA
Source organism: Sedimentibacter sp. (assembly GCA_032006665.1). Taxonomy (GTDB): domain Bacteria; phylum Bacillota; class Clostridia; order Tissierellales; family Sedimentibacteraceae; genus Sedimentibacter. The sequence goes on along the minus strand of DALZMP010000013.1, from coordinate 96,451 downwards.
CCGATGATATCAATAGCGTTTGGAATTTCAAATGGCTGAAAATTGTCAATTCTCTTATAAATTAAATCCCAGGCCATTCTAATTTTTTCACTTTTATTTAAGGATTGATACGTATCATATTTAACTTTAGAGATTGGCTTTAAATCCGAAAGTTTTACATAACCTATATCAGTTCCTTGTTCACTTGATATTCTTACAAGAATCCATCCATTATATTCATTATTGTATACATAGATATGCTCGCCTTTATATATTTTTTGTAAAGTACCTGCTCTGCTGGCAGCATAAGTCTTTAATCTTGTATTTTTTATCACTTCATATTCTCTTATGTTTATTTCTATAATTACGTTTGAATTTTTAATATCAACATAAAGTCTATCAACATAATTATCATTGATAAACTCAGTATTAAAATACAACTCGCCATTATCCACCAGCATTACTTCATTTATATCATATGGTTTCTTGTTATAAAATGCCTTTTTTTCATTATAATTAATGACATCATAGTTAAAATTATTGAATATGGATATTTTATTATAATCTTTATCCCAATAATAATCTATTAATTCATTATCTGCTAAATATTTCGCAGATATATATATTTTATTGTTGATAAGTAGATGTTTATACTTGTCATCTTTTATTCCGTCCAGATATACATCCACCCCTTTAGCAGTATCGAATAAAGGTTTATCCAACAGCGTCCTAAATACAATTATAAAAGATAATATTAACAATAAAGAAACGAATAATGTTACTATGATTTTTTTCATTTAAACCTACCTTTTATGACTAGTGTTTTTGTTCTATTTCTGCTTTTATGCTTAATGCAATTTCATCATCAGGATTGATTTTTAATGCAGTTGTTATATCTTCCATAGCTCTTTCTATTTCATCATTATATAAATGTGCCACTGCTCTGTTACAAAACACTTCACAATTTCCCGGTTCTATATTTAAAAGTGTTGTAAATAATTCTGATGCCTCAGTGTATTTTCCTCTGCATATCTTGCATAATCCGAGCTCATTTATGGTTTCTTTTTGATACTCTTCAATTTTCAACACATTTTCAAAATATTTTTCAGCTATTTCGTATTCTCCTAAAGACCTGTAGGCAAGTCCAATAAAAAACAAAAGATTCCACCAACCGCTGAAGTCGTTAACCAGAGGAAGTAATAAATCCAATGCTTCATTAGGCTGCTCTTTCAAAACAAGATTATAACCATTTTCATAATCAACATATGGCTCTAATTGTCCAATTTCATTCCTGATTTCTTCTATTCTAACTGCATCTTTATCTAGTTCCTGATGTTTTTTCCAGTACAGCTGTGCCTTTACATACTGCTGTTGTAACTTATAATAATATCCTAGTTTATAGTACGACAGTGCGAACTTATCATTATAATCTAATGATTTTTCATATAATGCATGTGCTTCTTCTAAAAAGTACTGTTTTTCATCTTCTGTTGTTTTCTGTTCAGTCGCCTTTTTTTCAAGAACAGAAGCATATATAAAACAATTTCTGTCATCTTCATTTATATTTATTAACGCACTGCCATATATTACAGCATCATCTGCATTTTCATCATCAAACTTATTTATACAGAGTATAATGTACGGCGGCAAATCAAAATGAAGAACTTCAAGCATTTCTTTATAATCATCCAAATATTCAAAATCTTTATCTGTTCCGAGAACATATATTATACCATCTATAATACTATTGATGGATATACCTGCATTATCTACTTCACTTTCTTTTTTTATATCCTCTAAAAGTTTTCCGGCTCTCACGGGTACAGGAATTTCTCTGGATGTTATGTATTCATAATCTTTAAATTTAATTGCAGCACCTTCTTTTAATGTTACAAAAAATATATCATCCTTCCTATTATTAAAATATTCATTTAAAAATTTATCTTTCTTGTTCATGTTCATACCCCTCTATTAAATGATTTATGTTATATGTTTTACACCTTTTGAAGATATTTTTTTTATTTTCATATATAAATATTGTTGCATCATTGTTTATTTCAACAAGCCTGAAATTATTTATAATTCTTTCATCTTTTCTTACTTTTCCAAAATACTTTTCTCTAAACATATCATCTGCCGCCATAAACCTTTTAATTGATCTAAATTTATCTTCTGAATCTCTGTCTAAAAATAACGGCAATTCCTCTTGTTGATTATTATAGACATAGTCGTATCTTAAATTGCTTATGAATTCATGATTTGCTTTTTCTCTGGAGTCAATATAGTTATATAAAATTTCATATAGCTTTTTTCTGCTGTGTGATGCTTTATACAAATCATTTTTTTGCCAGTATTGGCTGAATGACTCATAAAATTCGAATGGCGATACATAAAACATATTTTTCATTATATAACCCAAGGATTTCTCAAAATACTTTTCATTATAATATTTATCAACCAATTCTTCGATTTTTTTAAGCATAAGTATTTCTCCCAAACTCATGTACTTTGTACAAATAACCTCATATGGGGCATTTGTTCTGTATTGGATATCATGTTTGGTTTTATCAAAGTAAATTTTAGTTCCTTTTAGAACCTTTAAAAATCCTAGCTGTATCTTCTCGGCATTTAACTGATATATTCCATCAAATGATTTTTTGAAAGATTCATACCCCTCAAATGGCAGTCCTGCTATTAAATCGAGGTGAATATGAATATTGTTATTCTCCCTGACTCTGCTAATTACATTATAAAGTTTATCTATGTTCATGTGTCTATTTATCTCACAAAGTGTATCATCATTTAATGATTGAACACCTATTTCAAACTGAAACATATTAACCGGCATGCCGCTAAGAAAGTCAAGAAATTCATCATTTATTATGTCAGCAGTGATTTCAAAATGAATCGTCATGTTATTAATGTTGTTATCTACTATAAAATTCATTATTTCCATAGACCTTTTGTAATCTGCATTAAATGTTCTATCAATAAATTTTATCTGTCTGGCCTTCGTTGACAGAAGTGTTTTTAAATCACTTTTGACTCTTTCCATAGAAAAATTTCTGGTTTTTTTATCGATTGACGACATGCAAAAGCTGCAATTAAATGGGCAGCCCCTTGAGGATTCATAATAAATTATTTTATCTTTAAAAATTTCATCTTCATCGTATGGATATTTTATTATATCAAGATTATCAATTAGTTCTCTTTCACCATTGATATTTACAGTATCTTTTTCTCTGTAAGCGAGTCCGGTTATCTTATTGAATTTCGGTTTCAAAGAATTAATTTCTTTGATGAATTCTCTGAACGTTACCTCACCCTCTCCAAATATTATATAATCAATGTAATTTTCGTCAATCATAATTTTATCTGTTTCAAATGACACTTCAGGTCCTCCAAAAAGTATTTTAATATTTGGATTGGACTTTTTCAAAATATATGCTATTTCCTTTATGTATTCTATATTCCAAATATAGCATGAGAAACAAATAATTTGAGCATTAGCTTCAATTATTTCTGAAAGTATATAATTTAACTGTTGATTTATCGTAAATTCTTTTATTTCTATATCAAATCCATCATCTTTGCAAAAATTTTTCAAATATCTAACTGCAAGATTTGCATGAATGTATTTTGAATCAAGTGTCACTAGCAAAGCTCTCATATATTCACCTTTAACAATCCCAATTTATTTTTTAATATTATTTGTCCATATTCTTTTTTTAGCACTATACACTTACCTAACAGCGGATGTATAAATGAAGAACTTTCTAAGTATCTCTTAAAATCATGCATCAATTCCTGAGAATATTTGAGTTTTTCAGGATTAACAGTTCCATTTCTAAGTTTTAAAATATATGCGGCAAAGTTATTCAATACAGCTTCATTATCTCTATCAATTGTTTTACATGCTATACTATTATTAACTATATGCTGTAATGACTTAAAACTTAGTATTTCTTTTTCAGAGATACAATTATTTTTCAATATTATTTTAACTCTTTCCTTCTCAAAGTCTATCAGTGTTTCCTTATCTAATTGCATTTCAATTTTATTTTCATAAAATTCTTTTAACGAAAACTCTATCAGCCTGTCTTTCGTTTTATTTAATGCTAAATCTATATCTAATACTTCCGAATAAAAATATTCATATATAATGGAAGATAAAATAATTGCATTAAGTATTGTGCTTTTATTAAAGGTATACAATAATACAATTTTTAATACTTCTTCTATTAATGTATCCCAGTCTGTATTTGATATTGCAATGGGTAATATTTTATATTCCAAAAGAGCATCTTCAATACACGACGGTTTACCATTTTTGAAATAGCAATTTATAATTTCATCATTTCCATTTTTGTAATACCGAAATACTTCCATCTCATTTCTATATCTGTTTATATCAAACCCGCATCCTATTTTATTTTCAAATGGAATTAAAGATTTCGTTGACAGCAAAAATAACTGAAACTCAAGACCCGCAAATTTATCTACCATGCTATCTTCATAGCAATAATTTAATAGGTTGTGTATTTTTGATAGCATTTTGTCTCCCTTCATTTTTAATTCACAAAAATGGAACCAACAATATATGTTGATTCCATTATACAATCATTTCTTTAAATTTTCAAACTCTTCTTTAAATTCATAAGCATATTTTAAGACTTTTACTGAATAGTCGCTCATTGCAGGTTCTTTATAAGGTGATTTACCCTCTTTGATATAATCTGCCAAGCCCTGCTTCCCTCTGTTGTATGCAGTGAGAGTTTTATTTAAATCCTTCTCATACATATTATATAAATAGGAAAGCTGAGTAATCGTGAGTTCTATGTTATATTCAGGATTAAAAAGCTTTTCCGGGTCATATACATATCCAAGATTTTGTGCAACAGGCATTGCAGTATTTTCCATAAGCTGACCTAGCCCTCTTTCTCCGGATAACCCGACTGCATATGGATCAAAATTACTTTCTGTCTTTAAAACACCCAAAACTATAAATGGATCTAATTTATTATTCTTACTGCCTCTTATTATTAGTTCACATTCATTTTCAGACAACTCTGTAAGTCCTAAAATATATTCCTTTAAGGTTTGTTCATTTAAATATATTTCTCTCAAATCATTTACCACCGATTCTATCCTTGTTGCTTGTGTTGATACATTGGCTGCTGAAACAATATCCTCTGCTTCAGCTGTCATACCAATGCTGAACATCATAAAATATGAACTAACACAAATAAACATCAGAATCACTAAGTATCTTTCACGCTTCATCTCATCACCCTTTTATGTTTGTACATAAATTATATTTTTTCTCAATCATTTGGTCAACGATGAAAAAAAAGAGGTTTTGATGCATTTTGTCGTGTTTTGATACATTTAAAGATATCTAAAAAATCACTGCATTTTTTTACATTTTTTCAGGTGCTTCCATTCCAAGCAGTCCTAAAGATGTTTTTATTACTGTATTTACCGTTTGAGTCAACAATAATCTTGCCTTTTTTACATTCACATCATCTACTATAATAGGACATTCATGATAGAATCTATTAAATTCCTGTGCTAAACCTACTACATATCTTGTAATAAAGAATGGTTCATATTTGTCATGAGAACCTAAAACCGCTGCTTTAAATCCTTCTAATTTCTTTATTACATTAAATGATTCTTTATCAGTTAATACTGAAAAATCAACATTGTCATCTATTTCTATATCAGCTTTTCTAAGCAAACTGCATGTTCTTGCATATGAATATTGAACATATGGACCTGTTTCTCCTTCAAAACTCAATGTTTTTTCCCATGAGAACATATAATCTTTAATCCTGTTGTTGAAAAGTTCCTGGAATATTACAGCTCCTATACCTACTTGTTTTGCAACTTCTTCTCTGTTATCAAGGTTAGGATTTCTTTCACTAATTATTTCAGTTGTTTTTTCAATAGCTTTCTTCAAAACATCCTCTAAAAATACAACTCTTCCCTTACGAGTTGCAAGTGCACCATCTTCTAAGCTAACAGTGCCAAACATAACATGAACACAATCATATGCCCAGTCATATCCCATAAGGTCTATTATTTTTCTCCATTGATCAAAATGTAATTTTTGAGGAGCGCCAACAACATATATATTCTTGTAAAAATCGTAAGTTTTCTTTCTATACTTTGCAGCAGCAATATCCCTGGTTACATAAAGTGTTGAACCGTCACTTTTTTGAATTAATGCATCTGTTAAACCATATTCAGATAGTTCAACTATTTTAGCACCCTCCGAATCTTTCAACAATTGCTTATCTTCCAGCTCTGAAATAACATCTGCCATTTTATCAGAATAAAAACTCTCTCCTGCAAGGGAATCATATTTAATTCCAAACATGTCATATACTCTGTTAAATTCTTTTAAGCTTACTTCTCTAAACCACGCCCAAAGCTTATGTGCTTCTTCGTTTCCGTTTTCTAATTCTTTAAACCAGTATCTAGCTTCATCTTGATATTCAGGATGAATTTCTATTTCTTGATTATATCTAACATATAATTTTAATAATTCTGGTATCGGATCTTTTTCTATGGCTTCGACAACTTCAGGAGTACCCCATTTTTTATAAGCAGATATCAGCATACCGAATTGTGTGCCGTAATCACCTAAATGGTTTATAGCTACTGTATTATAACCCATGTATGTATATATTTTATGAATTGAATTTCCTATTAATGTAGATCTAATATGTCCTATATGAAACGGCTTTGCTATATTTGGAGATGAGAATTCAACTATAACGGTTTTTCCTTCACCCACATTTGTACTGCCGAATTTCTCCTTTTCAATATATGCCTGTTTTAATATTTTTTCTGCAAAATGCTTTTTATCAACAAAAAAATTAACGTACGGACCGGCATTTTCTATTTTTTCAAATTCTTCTGCATTCCCTATTTTTTCTGATAATTCTTTTGCTATCATTGCCGGAGCTTTTCTATATTTTTTGGCAAATTTAAAGCATGGTACGGCATAATCACCCATATCTGAACTAGGTGGAACCTCTATCATTTGGATAGCTTCATCTATAGTAATTTCATCATCTAAAGATGTAAATATCTCAGCAACTTTTTGTTTAAAGTCCATTTATTTCCCTCCAATTATTTTGAATATCATCTATAATAGTATTAAACTGTTATATTATGCAATTATTATTGATAATTATAATATCACAGCACAATTTCAATGTCAAACAAAAACATGCAAGTACATCCCGTCCTTTGCAATCCTCATTTTTTATATATTATTAAGATAACTTTTTCGGTATATAAAAAAACATTGGTACAAATAGCAAAAAAGTGCTATAATATACTATCTTATCTAAGAAGGGGGCGACATATTTGAAAGTAGATATAAACTTAGCCAACTTTCCTATTGCATTGTATAATAAAGAGCAAGATTTATTATACGAAAACTCTAAATTTCTAGAAGAATTTTCAAACGAAAATGACAAACAAATAATACTTGAATTTATTAAAGAAGGTTGTAAACAAAAAAATGAAAATGAATTGCATACAAAACTTCTGCTCATTGAAGAAAAAGAATATTTAGTTTTTATTTCTAATGTCCGGGATAACGATTTATCAATGTTGTTAATTATGAGAGCAAATAAATTAAATCAAGTAATTGGCAAACTTAAATACACTCAAAGATTAGAAAATGACTTTTATAAAATTTTAGAAAATATCTATGATGATTTTACGATTATAAGTAAAGATGGAATTGTAGAAAAGGTTCTTCCTAATTTTACAGCTGTATATGGTATACCCATAGAAGAAGCTGTAGGTGTCTCCATTTACGATTTAGAAGAAAAAAAAATATTTAATCCCTGTGTTTCAGCAAGAGTCATGAAATCTAAAAAGACAGAAACTATGATGCAAATAACAAAAAACAACAAATATCTGATGTGTACATCCATACCTATCTTTGATGAAGCAGGTGAATTTGAAAAAATTATCAGCTACACCAGGGATGCAGAAAAGTACGAAGTTTTAAAAGAAGAATATCACAACCTTGAAAATACGGTTACTTCTTACAAAGTTCAATTGGAACAATTAAAGAAAGAAATGAGTAAAAATTCAAGAATAATCGGCGTCAGTAAAAAAATTAAACAAATTACGGAGATGGCTCTGAAAGTATCAAAATTTGATGCTACCGTACTGATTACAGGAGAATCCGGAGTAGGAAAAAACTTATTTGCAGATCTTATTCACACAGGAAGCAAAAGGAAAAATGTCGCTTTTATTTCAATAAACTGCGGAGCCATACCGGAAAATTTATTAGAATCAGAACTTTTTGGATATGAAAGGGGCGCATTTACAGGTGCAAGCCAAGATGGAAAGGCAGGATTAATAGAACTTGCAAATCATGGAACACTTTTCTTAGATGAAATTTGCGACCTTCCACTTGTCATGCAGGTAAAACTTCTTAAAGTTATTCAAGAAAAAAAGGTCATGCGAGTAGGAGGCACAACTGAAAAAGTTGTTGATTTCCGTTTAATTGCCGCCACAAATAAGAACATTCAAAAAATGATTGAAATTGGTTCTTTTCGTGAAGATTTATATTATCGTCTAAATGTTCTTTCTATCACAGTTCCGCCATTAAGAGAACGAAGGGAAGATATTTTTGTGCTTGTTAATTATTTCACGAAAAAATACAACCATCAATACGATGTTAATCACACTTTTTCAAGTAAAGCAATTGAATATTTTGAAAATTATTCTTGGCCCGGAAATATTAGAGAACTAGAAAATGTGGTTGAAAGAATGCTTCTTACTGCTGATGATTATTTAATTACAGAAGAACAGCTTCCTTATTATATTTATTCCGATGATAATAAATCATATGATTTGTCAAATAAAAAAAGAACTCTGAAGCAAATACTACAGGATGTTGAAAAGCAGGTTCTCCTTGATTCATATGAAAAACACAAAACTACCACAAAAGTTGCTAAGGAACTTGGGGTCAGTCAGCCTACTGTCTCTATTAAATTAAGTAAATATTTAAAGAACAAACACTTTGAATAGCTTCAATTCCAGCATATAAAAAACCTGCTAGCAAAACCATATATTTTTTAGCAGGTTTTTTGATTATATGTTAATTGCTGCTTTGATTTTCACTTTCATCTCCGAACAATAGAATTTCCCTTTCCCTTTCGGTAACATCCTTATATTTGTTCTTTGAATAAAATGCTAAGACAATCCACATTGCAAACCAACCTATTACCAGGGTCCATTCAATACCAATCAATGGACTTGGTCCTAATGGTGTGTAAAGCCATGCAAAGAATATTGCAACCAATACAGCCATACTTCCTACAAACTTTCCATATTTCACCTTATATGGACGCTCTAAATCTGGTTGATTTTTTCTGAGAAACACAAAGGATAGCGCTACCATCATGTACATAATTACTACTCCAAATGAACTTGCATTTACAAACCAAACAAGCGCACCTTTTCCAAGGAGGCAAGAGAAGGTTGAAAGTACACCGCAAAGCAAAACTGCATTTGCAGGAGTATTGTGTTTTGGATGAATTTCTCCAAATACTGCCGGCAGCATCTTTGCATGTGCTAACGAATAAATAACTCTGGCACCGCCATATAAGAAACCGTTCCAGCTGGTTAAGATACCACAAATTGCGCCGACAATACAAACCTTACCCCACACCGGGCTTCCAAATGCATATGCCATAGCATCTGCAACCGGTATAGTTCCATTTGCTCTGATATCTGCCGGAGCTGATAAGCATGTTGTCATAATCATTATCATATACCAGGCGGCTGCCGCACAAATTGAAAGAATCAAAAGGCTGGGAATTTTTTTCAAAGGTACATTCATTTCACCGGCTGATTGAGGAATAACATCAAAGCCAACAAACATAGCAGGTACCATCAAAAGAACCGAAGAAAAACCTTTAAAATCTGTAAACAATGGCTTGGTATTAGCAATATCGCCTTTTGTAATGCCGCCAAAAACAAATATTATTCCTACTGTAATAAGACCTAAGGTTGCAATAGATTGAAAGATAGCAGCTTGTTTAGCCCCTTTGTAATTTACAGTTGTGATTATTATAGATGCGATAATTGCAATCAATGCCCATGAACCATATACGTCAAATCCTTGTATTGTCCAAAGGAAACCTATTTTAGGAATAGGAAATACATAGTCTATAGCTGTTGCAAAAGCCGGACCTTCCCACGCCGCAACTCCTATATAAGCAAAACCGGTAGCCAATCCTGCTATTACTGCCGGCCAGTAGCCCATAGCCTTGTAGGAAAACACCACACCTCCTCCGGTATATGGAATGGCAGGTGTTAATTCAGCATATACTATTCCGATAAAAATACATAAAATTGCACCAACAACATAGGCGCCTATTGCTCCAAGCATACCTGCGCTGGCTGCCCATGCACCGGACAGCATGATCCATCCCCAGCCAATCATAGTTCCAAAGGCTAATGCCAGTACATCTTTAGTACTAAAGGTTTTTTGTAATGATTGTTTTTCACTCATATTAATCCTTTCCCTTAACTCATTCACATGAGCCAGATTTTTATTTTTGGAATTTGCAGGCAGCTTTTTGCTGCCTGATATAATTTAAATATTACTTTTTAATTCCAGCTATATCTTTAGCTAACTGTTTCTTGCTTTCTATGTTGCCTTGTCTTGAAATCATAATTCTCTGTGCCTGAGGAGATCCGGCTCCATGCATTGACTCCGTTCTATATCCCACTGCAGAAGAACCCAGACAAATATTTTCCAGGAATCGTAATATCCGCATTCTTTCTTCGGTTGTTGCCATAGGAGAAGACTTAAAGTACTTATTGCAGATATCTCCAATTGTTTCTCCGGATTTTCCTACTTCTAAATCAGACTTAAAATCCTTTTCAGAAGGCATGGTTACCATCAAACCGCCGCCTATATCCTCTGCCAATCTAACTATTTCATATGGGAACCTGGTAACATTTTGCTTGCATACATTAGCAAGAAGTAAATCAATCTGATAGTTTCCAGCCTTTGTCTTGTAGCCTTCTGTTGAACAGGCTATTCCGCAGCAGTAAAGTGTTTCATTTAAGTGAGTCATTTCAATAAGTTTATCCTTGATATGCGACGCTTTTTGTGCACCATTGTATTCTGCCGCAAGAGCTGCTGCTCCAATTACAACATCGCCTACTCCAACTTTGCATCCACCATAACTTTGTCTGTGATAACCTGCAAACCGCTCAACCATCATTCCTGCAAAATCATATTCTTCACACAGGAAGATTCTTTCATTTGGGATAAACACGTTATCAAATACAACAAGTGCCTCTTGACCGCCGAACTTTTTATTTCCAAGGTCTATATCTGCACCTTCTTCTAGTTTCCTCGTATCACAGGACTGTCTGCCATAAATCATAAATAAGCCGTCTGCATCGGATTGGATTGCGAAAGATACTGCATAAGATTTATCCGCTTCTGTCATGGCAACAGTTGGCATAATTAAATGCTCGTGAGAGTTAATTGAACCTGTCTGATGAGCCTTTGCTCCCCTAACTATGATACCGTCTTCTCTTTTTTCTACAATATGTAAGTACATGTCAGGATCAGACTGCTGACTTGGAGAAAGACCTCTGTCTCCCTTAGGGTCTGTCATAGCGCCATCTACAATTAAATCATTATCTTGAATATAAGTTAAATATTTTACAAAATTATCATGGTAGTGTGTCCCATATTTTTCATCTGTTTCAAATGTGGTTGAAAATACTGCATTAAATGCATCCATTCCAACACATCTCTGAAAACAAGATGCAGTTTTTTGTCCTAAAAGCCTCTGCATTTTAACTTTATTTTTCAAATCCTCAGTACTTTGATGAAGATGTGCAAACCTGTTAATTTTCTTTCCTGTAATATTAGATGTTACTGTCATTAAATCTTCATACATTGGATCTTGTGCCAACTCATAAGTAGCTGCAACACAGTTAATTGATGGTCGAATCATTGGATGATCCACCCAGTTGTCAATTTTTTCGCCAAACATATAGACTCTTGTTTTTAATTTTCTTAAACTTTCTATATATTCTTCACCTGTTAATAATGCCATTTCAAGTCCTCCTCATAATGGTTATAAAAATATTTTTACTCTATCTTTTTGGGTTAATAATGTTTAATGGATTAAAAATGTTAATAAAGGTTTGAAAAAATTTGTCTGATTTCTTCTCTGCTTAGAGATACATAATTATTTGCCAAAAGTCTTTGCTGATTTGCTATTGTACTGTCAGTAAATTCATCAATTTGAGACTCAACCATACCATATTCTTTAAGCGGTTTTTTTACTATAAGCTTGTTTAAAAACCCTTCTAAAGCTTCAAACACTTCATCATTTGGTTCACAGCCTAAAGCTTTTGCAAATACTTCTTTTGCTGAAACAATTTTACCATTGGGATTTTTTCTGTCATACATTTTAAAAACCTCTGTGAAAAACTGATAATTAGCTTCTCCATGCGGTACGTGAAAAGCTCCTCCTATGCTGTATGAAAGAGCGTGAACCGCTGCACATCCGGCATTCCCAAAAGCAATTCCTGCATAATTGGCAGCCAAAACAAAGGTTTTCAAATTATCAAGTCTTGCTTCCGGTCCAATTTCTATAATTTTCTTATAACCTTCCATAATCATTTCAATAGCTTTTAAAGAATACATTTCTGTAAAAGGAGATGCCTTTGGAGATAAATATGATTCAATGGCATGTATCAATGCATCTATCGAACTTGTAATAAAAAATTTGTAAGGAAGTCCTTTTACTGTTTCCGGTATCAGTACAGCGCAATCCCCGTAAGTTTGTTCAACAGCTAAACCCTTCTTTGTATGTTTTGACTTTAATTCCGCTATAGCTACATTTGTTACTTCACTACCGGTTCCACAGGTTGTAGGCACTAGTATTAATTCTTTTACTTTTACAGGAGGCACATTACCTTCAAATAAATTAATTGAATGTTCAGGAACGTCCAAAGCCAAAATCTTGCAGATATCTATAATAGTTCCTCCGCCAAATGCTATGATTCGATCAAAGTCATACTTTTTCATTTCCTTTGTCATGTCGTCAATCATTTCATCAGATGGTTCTCCTGTACCGAATTTCTCCTGAAATATCAGGTTTGTTTCAATTCCTAATGGTTTCATGAAAGGTTCATAAATGAACTCGTTCGTCACTACTAAATCCTTCTTCCCAACTTTAAACTCATCATTAAACTCTTGAAAAGTGTCAAAATAAAACACTTTCGGTACAACTCTTAAAGCCTGCATATTTTTTCCTCTCTTCTTTGTAATTAATATATTGAACTATTTTCACCTCTAAAGTTTCTCATGAAATCTCTTTTCAAATTCAAACTTTAACTCATCCTTGACACTTTCATGAGATATGCGTATTAAGCTTTTAGCTCTCTCTCTTAAAGATTTCCCCTTTAGCTCTGCAATACCACATTCCGTTATAACATAATCAATATCATTTCTAGAAGTGGTGACTGCCGCACCCTTATCAAGAAATGGAACAATCTTTGAAATAATATTTCCATCTTTCTTTTTGGTAAAGGACGACATAGCTATTATTGATTTACCATCCTCTGACATTGAGGCCCCTCTTACAAAATCAACTTGACCGCCGACACCGGAAAATTGTCTAAGACCAATAGTTTCAGCTGCAACTTGCCCCATAAGATCAATTTGAATAGCAGAGTTTACGCAAACCATTTTATGCTGCTTCATAATTACTGCCGGATGATTAACATAATCAACTGTTCTTACCTCTACCTCCGGATTATTGTTTACAAAATCATATAGCTTACGGCTCCCCATCAAAAACGTCACTACCATTTTACCTTTATCAAAATTTTTATATTTTCCGTTTATTGCACCTTTATTATAAAGTGCCAATGTACCATCAGAGATCATTTCAGAATGTATTCCTAAATCCTTCCTATCTCCGAGCAATTGTATTACCGCATCAGGAATCCCCCCGATTCCAAGCTGTAAAGTCGAACCATCTTCTATTAGAGATACACAATTTCTGGCTATTGCCTCTTCCAATTCTCCTATCTTAGTTGGCTTAGATTCATAAACTGATGTAGAAGCTTCAACTATATAATCAAATTCTGATACATGTACTTTTTCACCATACGTTCTTGGAAACTTGTCATTTACCTGAACCATAACTATTGTTGCAGATTTTATTGCTTGATAAGTATAGTCAACTGAAGTCCCGAGACTGCAATAACCATCTTCATCAGGCGGAGTTACTTGAGCCATTACCACATCACATCTAAGCTTTCCCTTACGTAACAATATTGGAACTTCATGAAAAAATGCCGGTGTGAAATCTCCGCGACCTTCCTCAATAGCAGCTCTTACATTTCCGCTGACAAACAAAGGATTAACTTTGAAATGCTTTTCCATACCCGGAGCAACATAACCACCGCTTCCAAGACTCACCATATGCTTAATTTCAACATTTTTATATTGTTCGGCATTTGCAACCATTGCATCTACTAATGCAGGAGGTTCTCCCATAGCGTGTGCCAGCACTACCACATCTCCGTCGACAATATGGCTTACTGCTTCTTCGGCCGTGCACAACCGACTTTTGTATTCTTCCTGCCAGCCCATGATCCCTCCTATTTTATGCAAGCTTTAATTGCATTTTCGTAAATTTCCAGTCCTGCTTCCAACTGTTCATCTGTTATAACTAAAGGTGCTAAGAATCTAATAACATTACCATATGTACCTGCATTCTCTATAAGAAGTCCATGCTGTACCGCTTCTTGAATAATAGCGTTAACTAACTCCGGATTTGGTTCTTTTGATTGTTTATCCTTAACAAACTCAATGCCCATCATACAGCCTATACCTCTTACATCTCCGACAACTTCATATTTTTCTTTCCATTCATTCCATCTCTTCATTACAGTATCAGCAATTTTAAGTGCTTTACCCGGAAAATCTTCCTTTTGCATAATATCTATGACTTGAAGGCCTGATGCACATGCAAGGGCATTGCCGCAGAATGTTCCTCCAATAGTTCCCGGAGTTACTCCATCCATAATTTCAGTTCTTGTAGTTACTGCTCCAATTGGCACACCGCCTGCTATGGATTTTGCGGAAGTAATTATGTCAGGAGCGCAGCCTGCTTCCTCCCAATAGCAAGAAGCGAACATTCTTCCGGATCTTGCAAAGCCGGTTTGTACTTCATCAGCTATAAGCAATATTCCTTTTTCATCACATATTTTACGAACAGCCTTAACCCATTCTATCGGTGCAGGAACAAATCCGCCTTCACCTTGAACCGGTTCAACAACTATAGCAGCAACATATTGCGCCGGAGTAGCTTCTGAAAATGTCTCTTCAAGTTTTTTAATATAATAATCAATTGCTTCTTGTTCAGTCATATTTCCCGGTGCTCTATAAAGATATGGAAATTCAGCCCTGTATACGCCATCTGGGAAAGGACCCATACCTATTGAATATGCCTTTTTGCTGGTCATAGCCATAGTCATAGCAGTTCTTCCGTGAAACGCACCGCTGAATACTATTATATTTGGTCTTTTGGTGTAGCTTTTTGCAATCTTAACCGCATTTTCATCAGCCTCAGCTCCACAGTTTACAAACATGGTTTTTTTAGTGTCTCCTTTCACCGGAACTATGCTGTTCATTTTTTCAGCAAAGGCAACATATCCTTCATGAGTGACTATGTTCATCATTCCATGAAAATATTTTTCAGATTGTGCTTTAACTGCTTCAATTAATTCTGGTCTGCTGTACCCGATATTAAGTACACCAACTCCGCCTATCCAATCAAGAAAAATATTTCCGTCAACATCTTCAAATACTGCGCCATCTCCTCTTTCAATTACACAAGGATAACCACACTTTACAGCATTTGGTACAGCGTTTGCCCTTCTTTCAATAATTTCCTTTGCCTTTGGACCCGGCAGGCTAGTAACAATTTTAGGTAATGCGTTTCTTAACATATTTTTCTACCTCCTGATTATAATTCTGATTATGTTAATTTTCTTTGTTATTATAAAAACAATTAACATTAAGAACCACTCGTTCTTTGTTATTTAATTAAAGCAATTAACATGCCATGAATTATATCAGCAGACATATTCTTCATAAATAATTAGATGAGATAGCTAAATTTAAGCATTTCAGGACATTTGACAACACAAAATATTTTTTTATAATTGTGTTTGCTAAAAAAATGTCAATATATTTATTAAAAAAATCATCAGTTCTATTAAAAAAATAATAATTGTATTAATTTTTTAATAGAACTTGATGATTTTCTCAAAATAGATCTTTTCAGTTTATAATAAAGAATTATAACATAATATTTGATATTTTAGTAACTGTTTTGTATAATAAAAATATAAGGGTTTACATTATAAATATATTGATGGAAAAATGCTTAGATGTTGCAAAACAAAATAATGCTGAGAAAATAATTTTATATTCCAATAAATTGCTGACTTCAGCATTGAAGTTATATGAAAAGTTTAAATTCAAAGAAATTCCTCTGACATATACCAAATATGCAGAAGTAGACATTAAAATGGAACTTCATATATAATAAAAAAAGGAACAACCTTTAATATTAAAAGTGTCCCTTTATCATGTTGCTACAAGTCAAGTTCTGTTTCGCCGTCACCTTGAGTTATATGCCATTTCTCATGTCCCGTGATTTCTTCCAGAGTAAGTTTATCCGAAAGCACATTTGCAATCATCATATTGTTTTTAGGAGGCTTCCTTGTTACCATGAAACCATTCTTCAACAATACCTTCTTGTACTGTCCATATAATCCCGAACCAACAACTACATACTCAAGTCCATTGTCATAACAATATTTTGAAACACCATTAGCAAGTGCTTCTATGTATCTTTCATTTGTCGGATCTGTGAAGAATTCAACTGCAGATGTCATTTTTGAACCATTTGCCTTTGAATTATGAAGAATTGCAAACCCAATAATTTCATCCTTAAGCTTTTCTAAAATAGTTACATAATTAACGTCCGGTCTTTGATTATATCTGTAATTTAAGTACTTATAATCTCTAACCAGCAAAACCTTATACTTATCTTTATATTTATCCCAGCAAGTTTGAATTTTTTCCGGAACAGTTTTTAATATTTCAAATTTTATTTCTTTATCCATTTTAGCATTTAACTTGTTCTTCATGTAAAAAACATACATGGAATTTGCGCAAGATGATAAAAAACCGATTTTAATTCTTCTCTTGAGAATATTAGTTATTCGTATTGGTTTTACATATGCTTCCTTCTCAAACAAAGTTGGCCATCCAAATCTTTGATATGCAGGATATGACTGATCATTTGCCAGACCTATAACAACATCAACGCCGTCTTCCAATCCTCTGTCACATGAATTCTGAGTCATTTTTCTGAAAATACCTTGTTTTTTATAATCAGGATGGGTCATTGATTTTACCGAATGAGCCGCCAACAATGTTTTTCCATTAACATAAAGCTCGTTAGGAATCAGTCCATCACAGCCTATGACCTTATCCCCTTCTTTTAATATGTACATCATATTTCCAGTCTTATTATATGGATTTTTATCAAAGAGCCATTCATACATTTCCTTTTTACAATTTGTTCCTTCGCCAAAAGATAGTACAGATAATTCCTCAAACCCTTCAAAATCCACATTAATATCCAGTCTTACAATTTCTCTTTCCATAGCAGCTCCTTAATATAGTTCTTGCTTCATTCGTTTATTATTTGCATTTTTGTTTTTAATTATAATATATAGATATGGAAAAAGCAAAAGTAATTTATTAAGTATTAATACTTTTATATAAATAATATCTTTTTATTTATTTTTTAAATATCTTTTTTTATATTTGATTGCACTATATTTGCTTATTTTACTGATTATTTTATAATTTGTTATACTTCCAACTGCACCAACAACAGGTATACCTTGAACAAATTTAGAAGTTAGCATTGAATCAGACAATATTTTAGATGTATTTGATATTTCTTTATTTAAATCATAATCAAAATTAATGTGATTATCAATTTTACCGGCAATTTCATTAACATTTAAATTGTATTTTTGTTGAATCTCTCCTCTTGTGAGAGCGGCGTTAATTAAATTCAAAATATATACTTTTTCCTCATCTAATTCATATAAATATCCATAACTTAATGAAATTTCATAAATTGTTTTTAAAATTATAGCAGTGAATATAGGAATATCAGGTAATCCCATGCCTAATAGACCTAATCCTGCCCCTTCCAATGTAGAAATTGATGTGTTCAAAAACTTGCTTTTTTGTGCTTGTTTATCCATTTCCTTTATTGTTTTACGATTAAAACCTCTTGCTATCCTATAATCATTAATATTGTGTTCAAGTTGAATTTTATTTTTATTATAGAATTTCTCAATATATTTTGTTCCCCTTTTAAAAATTATCTGAAAGGCTTTATTAAAAGCATTATCTAATGTTTGTTTAAGGATTTTTGGCACTTTCGATTCAATTATATCAACTAATGGCTCTAATTTTTCCTCAATGATACCTTGCTTTTTATTGAAAATTTTTTGTTCCCTTTTATTCAGCTTATTTAAATGCCTGTTAATTTTCTTCATGACTATTTAATTATAGACTTTCCGCCCATGTATGGCTGTAAAACAACCGGTATGTTAACAGAACCATCTTCATTTAAATTATTTTCTAAGAACGCTATCAACATTCTTGGAGGTGCAACTACAGTATTATTTAATGTGTGAGCAAAGTATTTACCATTTTCTCCGTCTACACGTATTTTTAGCCGCCTTGCTTGTGCATCCCCTAAATTAGAGCAGCTGCCTACCTCAAAGTATTTTTTCTGCCTTGGTGACCATGCTTCTACGTCAATTGATTTTACTTTCAAATCAGCCAAATCACCAGAACAGCACTCCAATGTTCTAACCGGTATATCCAGTGTTCTAAATAAATCTACAGTATTTTGCCACAACTTATCAAACCAAAGCATGCTGTCTTCAGGCTTACATACCACTATCATTTCTTGTTTTTCAAATTGATGAATTCTGTATACACCTCTTTCCTCTATTCCATGAGCTCCTTTTTCTTTTCTAAAGCAAGGAGAATAACTTGTTAATGACTGAGGCAAAGCTGATTCAGGTAAAATTGTATCTATAAACTTACCAATCATAGAATGCTCACTAGTTCCAATCAAATATAGGTCTTCACCTTCTATTTTATACATCATAGCATCCATTTCAGCAAAACTCATAACTCCTGTTACAACATCACTGCGAATCATAAAAGGAGGAATACAATATGTAAATCCACGGTCAATCATAAAATCCCTTGCATAAGATATAACTGCAGAATGAAGTCTGGCGATATCACCCATCAGATAATAAAATCCGTTTCCGGCAACTTTTCTGGCACTATCTAAATCCAGTCCGTCAAATTTATTCATTATATCAGCATGATAAGGAATTTCAAAATCCGGAACTACCGGTTCTCCATAACGCTGAACTTCAACATTTTCACTGTCATCTTTTCCTATAGGAACACTTGGATCAATAATGTTCGGAATTGTCATCATGATTGATTTTATCCTGGTTTCTAATTCATTTTCTTTGTTTTCTAATTCAGATAATAGTTCAGAATCCTCCAAAACTTTTTTTTTCATTTCTTCAGCTTCATCTTTTTTTCCTTGAGCCATTAATCCGCCTATTTGCTTAGAAATTTTGTTTCTATCCGCTCTCAGCTCATCTGCCTTTTGTTTTGTCTCTCTGTTTTCAATATCCAAAGTAATTACCTCATCTACTAAAGGTAACTTTTTATCCTGAAATTTATTTATTATATTTTGTTTTACTATTTCAGAATTTTCTCTTACAAATTTTAAATCTAACATTTATTAACCCTCCAAAATTTTATTTTATAACAAAAAAATTCCCTCATCTACTATGGGACGAAAGAATCCGTGTTGCCACCCAAATTGCTAACTATCGAAATAACTAGCCACTCGAAAAGTATTATAAGGATACCAACCCTCGACTTAATATCGACAGCTCCAAAAGTGGAAAGATTTAACCTTTCACCGATTTGCACCATCCATCGGCTCTCTGTAGAAATTTATAAATCGCAGCTTTTATCAACACTGATTGTATATAGCATATTTTGTGTTATTATATACCATTTTATACAGATTGACAAGTCAAAAATAAAAATAAAATTTGTATTGACTTTCATTAAAGCTTCACCATATACATGCAAATACCCCCTGAACAGTATCCTGCCTCAGGGGGCTATATTATTTTATTATTCTACCGGTTCATAACCAACTACTGTCCAAATACCTGTTGCATCTGTTCTAATAAGTATTCCTCGATAAATTAATATATTT
>DALZMP010000013.1:0-75998 GCA_032006665.1 Sedimentibacter sp. | reverse complement strand
AAAAGTTTAGCAGAAAATGTTTATCTCCATTTTCCAATCAATAATGACATTTTTGCGGTCATTTTATTTTTTCAGATGTACCTCACATCAAATATTGATATGTTTAATTCAATTTTAAATTGAAAATTTTATATTTATTTACTATGATTTATATCAACGGAAATATTAATATTTAAAAGTTTAGCAGAAAATGTTTATCTCCATTTTCCAATCAATAATGACATTTTTGTGGTCATTTTATTTTTTCAGATGTACCTCACATCAAATATTGATATGTTTAATATCAATTCTTTTGTTTAAATTTTTTTATATTTATTCGATACCATTTATGTCAATAGGAAAATATTATTAGGACACAACATAGTATATTCGCGTGTACAAATTGTGTTACAAGTATCCATGTTAAAAAGTACCTCAATTTTAATCTTTGCATTTCATTGTCATTGCTAATCTTGCTTAAGCCCATTTAGATCAATAATTATTTTATTGCAATTTTTACATCTATGACACTTTACCTTTGGATTTTGGCTTAACACCTCACCACCAAACACTGTAATTTTTTCAATAAGGCTCATATCTTTATCATGTCATTACAGCATTATTATCATTATATCATAATTTAGTCGGTAATTTTTTTAGGTATTGCCAGTTTCCAACTAATAGGAATCCCTACAAGCAATAATACCATATAAATCCAATTACCCATTGGCATTTTGTAAGATAAAACATGAGCAGCCACAAAGCAAGCCGAAACACCTAATAACATAAAGAATTTATCAATAGATTGTTTTTGATTGGATTCGTCAACAGGTTTAGAAAACGGCAATGCAGTTAAATATATTTTCCCTACTATAGGCAGCACCACAATGCAAGACAATAGCAATATCACAATATCAATTAGAAATCTCTCCTTAAAAAGTATAATGTAGATAGCACCATTAAAAATAATCAGCGGAATTATCAATGTGACTGCGAGAGCTTGCAATATTCCTTTATACAGTCCTCTTATATTATTGAATCCCGAAGTAATGAAAACATAATATCCTTTCCATGCAGAAGAGTACAGTGACAGTTCAATAACTGTAAACACCAAAAAGTTAAAATATAGAAAAAGATATTCATATCCGCTTGCTTCATAGCTTGATCCCCTCACCCCCATATTAAAAATCATAAGTATTGGAATTAACACTCCAGTTGACAATGCAGGATATATTTTTAGTTTTAAATTTCTGTCGCTTCGTAAAACAGCCTTAGCAAAATGAAATGCTTGTTTTGCTGTTTCATCTCTATTCAAGAGTTTACCGATTATCATTTCAACTGGGTGCCTCGATGGTTTTTCCTTTCCTTCACCCTCTAGTTTCAACAATAAAGATTCCATTTTCTTGCTAAGCTTTAAATAAATATAAAAGCAAACCAGCGGAACTGCAATTAGCAATACTGTAAATACATATAAATATGTTTCTCTTCCTCCGTTAAATATAATTTCAAATGGAGCCCCAAACCAAAGCATTGGATTTAAATAATTAAGCGGCTCAAAATTATATTTAATATTTCCGATTGATGAAAAATCTATCATTCTAATTGCTATTTGATAGCCTACTGTTACTAATATAGTCAATAAAATTTGAATTAGATTAATGATATTTCTTAATAATTCTCCGTCAAAAAATCTTAATATCAAAAGATATATAAATGCTGTTAACAAAAATATCAGTAAATCCATTAAGAGAATTTCCAGCAAAAAAATCGGAATGGCAACAGCTCCATCTGTCATTACAATCGAGACAAGTGATGGTCCCGCAATAAATGCATTAAGACGAAACATATAAATTAAAATATGTAAAACTTTAGATAATGAAACGGTCTTGCTATCAACGGGTTTTGTCCTTATAATGTTTTTATCCTTTGTATCTAATAAAACAAATGAAAAGTCAGAAATTAAATACATGGTAGTCATAAAGAAAAATGCTCCTGAAAAATATATCATTCTAATCATTTCATCTTTTATAAAATAAATTAAGATTGCCAGAAAAATTCCGAATATAAGATGTAATAAATACCTTTTTATAAATGAAGTGTTCTCAGATTCACTTTTTTTATTTTGATTAGCAATTACTGGTGCTCTTCTGCTGTCTAATACAAGTTTGATCTTTACAATCATACGCATTATGGAATAGTCAATACCCAGTTTTTCAAATATTTTTTGAAATTTATCAAGTATTTTTAAAGATAAAAAATCATTCATGCTATTCCCCCTTAGTTCATGAAAGCAGATATAAATCTGTTTGCAAGTTCTTCATGGTCATGAAATCCTGTCACATCATTAAAAATAGCCTCTAAGGATGAATCTGACTGCTTATTCATTACTTCCCTCACGGTTCCATCAATTACAATGTTTCCTTCATTGAGAAGCAATATCCTATCACTTAGTTTTTCAACTACTTCTAAAATATGAGAAGAATAAAATATAGTTTTACCCACCTTTTTCAAGCTATGTAAAATTTCCTTAAATACTAGAACGCTATTAGCATCAATACCTCCCAATGGTTCATCCAGGAATAAAATATCAGGATTGTGAAGCATACCCGTAATAATTGATAACTTCTGCCTCATTCCTTTTGAAAAAGTGTGTATTCTTCCATTTATAGCATCTTCAATACCAAATACGCTCATCATTTCCTTTCCCTTTGATACTGCATCCTGTGAATCAATACCATATAACATGCCGATAAAACTTATATATTCATTTGCTGTTAAATTATCATACATATCTGAAATTTCCGGAACATATCCAATCTTTCTCTTGTAGTCAATTTGTCCTTTTATGTTTTCTCCAAAAACATAAATATCTCCTTCATAGTCATCAATCAATCCAAGTATAATCTTAATTGTAGTACTTTTACCTGCTCCGTTTGATCCTATATACCCTATAATTTCCCCGCTGTTTACACTGAAATTTATATCTCTCAGCACTTCCTTCTGCCCGAATTTTTTATGAACATGTTCTAATTTTAATACTTCTGCCATATTAACTCCTTGTTTTATTTATTAGAAAAAAATCTTTAAGTCATCATATTATTAGACTAAAATTTTTAATTTTTTGTTCCGTAAAATTGTTTTTATTTTAACTAATTTCACAGCAGCCCTGACATTTTCAACAGATATTTTGCATTTGTAGATTCACATTTTCCGCTCTTAATTTTATAATCAAAATATAATTTGTCATCTTCATAGTATTCAGAAAAATGATAGTTTACAACATCTATTACTTTGCTGTTTTCCAAATCACACAATTCAAAATCATGAGTAGAAACTATTGTAATAATCCATGGTTTAGATAATTTTTTTATAATTTCTGTTGCGCCTGCAATTCTGTCGGCAGAATTCGTGCCTTTAAATATTTCATCAATCAAACAAATCATAGGGGTTTTGTTATCGCTGTATGTGACCATTTGTTTAATTCTTAAGATTTCTGCATAGAAGGTTGAAATTCCTTGACTTACATCGTCTTGAACTCTCATTGAAGTAAAAATTTTCATACAGGAAGTTTTAAAATAGTTTCCACATACAGGAGCTCCTGCATAAGCTAAAATAAGATTCACTCCTACGCTTCTCAAAAAAGTAGTTTTACCTGACATATTCGAGCCGGTAATAATACAGGTTTTACCATATAATTCAAAACTATTTGATACAGCAGAATCTTCTTGTATCAATGGATGCACAATATTCTCAGCCTTAAATCCTTTTGTATTATCTTCATCAATGACAGGGAAATAATAATTTTCCTTAACACTACATATTACAGAAAAACTTATCAATGCTTCGAATTCTCCCACAGATTTTAACCAATTATCTATTTCATTCCCATGTTCTACGTACCATTTATCGAACAGTCTGACACATTGATAATCCCACATAAATAACAATGCTAAAATTATACTAAAAATTTGATTATACCTAAGATTCGCACATTCAGCTATCAATCCCAACTCTGAGATACTTTTTGATGCCCCTCCCTTTGAAATAACTTTTTTTTGCAAATTAATTAAATAAGCACTATCAAATTCCTCATTTTCAATAGAAATAAAAATTTTATTTAAATATTTGATATTTTTTTGCAAATAAAAAATTTTATTTAAAATGAATGTATTTTTTCTGTAACCAATAAATGAAATTATTAGCTGGAAAAAAGCTAACACAACAGGTAACATAATATTAACCATTTTAAAAAGTGATAAAATTAATAAGCCCGATACAATGATTGGCATAATAAAAACAAAATAATCAAAAATTTTATTACTACTGACTTTTTCAAATTCATTAAAACTATCATTCTTTTTTTCATCATCAGCTATTAAATTGCTTAAGATTTGAAATTTTAAGGAAAAATCTTTTTTTCCATTAAGTTCTTTAACGGCTTCCTGTCTTTTTAATATAGTATCTCGTTTCGGATTGCAATTAGTTAAATATTCATGTAAAATTTTTTTGCCATATTGAGTATTTGCTGTACATATATATTGATATAAAGATGATTTTCCCAGTATATCCAAATCCTTTTCAATATGAGATTCATCAGTAATAAATTCTTCTCCTCTATCTCTGAAACTTTGCCAGTCACTGCTAAATCTGTCTATATATTTTTTTATAACTTCTTTGTGACTAATGATATATTTCTTTTCTTCATTAATTGAATTATGAACATTTAACAGGTATATAAACGTCAAAAATAACAGAAAACCTACTAAATACATAACATTTTTGACTTCATAATAAGCATAATACAGTGATAAAATTATACATATAAACACAATTATTCTCAAAATGCTGATTTTATTAAATTTTTGTTCCAGGTCATTTTCTTGACGTGAAAGCTCTTTCAATTTTTCATTTAATTCATTAATTTTCATTAAAAACCTCTTTTCAAAATTCAAGGAATAATTACAATTTTTAGAAACACCCTATTATTATTATGCACTTTAACAATAAAAACATCAAATTAATTAACCTTAACAATTCTACAAACGCTTTTACACCAATTTTTTAAAATTACTTAAATAAAAAAATGACCATGTCTGTAACATGGAATTAATACAAGCATATAATACATTATAGCTACCGTAAAGCGCTAGCTGCAATATAATCTTTGAGGGCGGAGTCGGCACATTATAGTGTTCCGACTGCCCTAAAATTACATAGTGAATCATTTCATAATGAACTTCGAACAATGTATATATTACTAAAATATTTTATAATGTGGTTTTTCTTCATTAAAGAAATGATATCTTAACCAGTCATCTAACAAAATTGCCGGGAGAGATAATAAAAACCATGCATTTGAACTTGCCAAGCTTATTTGTCCTACAATATTATAATCTAAATTAGAATAATCCCAGACATTTAGTTTTAACCACTTATTTACTATCAATCCTGTAATTAGCTCTAAAATTGTAATAATAAATGCTGATATCAGCATCTGACTTATTAAAGACAATTTAGAATTATGAAATTCATTTAATCCGCCTATACATATAAAACATATTCCACCTAATATATACATAGATGGATGAGAATATCCTCTATACAACATTTCAATTGTATAATATAATAACCCTCCCAAAAGGAATAAAAAGCTGTATTTTGAAATCTGTCGCATATTCTAGTCACCACCAAATATTTTCTTCAGTTGTAGTATATGCACTTGTTATTCTTCTATAAAATGTTAATATTTCATCTTAATCCATTAATTTTATATTTTAAATAATTTTTGTTAGAATAATTTAAAGTTTAATGTTTTGTTAAATTTATTTTATAGGTCTATATATCTTCACCTTCTATCAGCAAATCCTTTTCATATTTAAGTAACATTTTTTATCCATTTTTTTGACATAACTCTGGGTATAGATATTAAAGCCTTTACTATTTCCTCTAGGCTTACTAAAGCTACAACAAAATGTACCGGCAATTTCAATATCAACGCTCCAATAAATGCCATAGGTACTCCTATTAACCATACAGAACCTATTTCCAGAAACATTGAAAAAGTAGTATCTCCTCCACCTCTAAAGACTCCGACTATCACCGTTGCATTAAATGTTTTTATAAAAAATACCAATCCCATTACAAATATAATACTATTAGCCGTATCGTACAATCCCTTATCTAAATTTCTAAAAAGTTTTAATGTTAAATCAGAAGATAATATCATACATAGTCCAAATACTACGCCTAACAAGCCTGATATAATAAGAAAATTAACAGCATAATCATATGCTTGTTTTTCATCACCCTCCCCTATTTTATTACCTATCATCACACTACTTGAATTAGCTAATCCTCTAAAAATGACAAAAAAAACATTTTGAATTGTAGTAACTACCTGGATAGCTGCAGTTGCTTCTTCTCCTATTCTAGCATAAGCTATAGAATACATAACTTGCCCTAATGACCAAAATCCTTCATTAAAAATCACCGGTGAAGTAGTTTTTAAATATTTATTTATGAATTCTTTGTTCCATCCGAATAACTCCTTTAAGCTGCCGGCCAAAGGACCTTTAGATGAATATACAGAGTATAACAGTAACGATATCTCTATTATCCTTGCTATTAAAGTACCTAAAGCAGCCCCTTTTACACCCATTGCCGGCAGACCTAATTTACCAAACATAAATATATAATTAAAAAAAGTATTTGAACTAAACGAAACAATAGATATTTTCAAAGGTATTTTGGGACTTCCGGTACTTCTAAGACCCACACTAATTACAAAACTTATACCAGTTATAATATAAGAAAATGCTACAATTCTAAGATATTCACTCCCTAGCCTGACTGTTTCAGGAATATCTATAAAAATTTTCATCAAAAATTCAGGAAAAATTGCTGCAGCTACAGTGAAAACAATTCCTACAGCAGTACTGATAAATATTGCTAATCCTAATACCTTTCTTATCCCTGAGATATCTTTTTTACCCCAATATTGAGATATAAATACAGACGAACCAGTACTTATTCCAAAATTAATTAATATATAGAAAAAGAAAATTTGATTTGCCAGACCAACCGCTGCTATGCTTGACTGCCCAAGACTGCTTGTCATTAAAGTATCCACCATATTTAATGACGATGTAATTAAGTTTTGCAACGAAATCGGAATTGCTATAGAGAACATAGATTTCAAAAACAATTTATCTTTCAAAAATTTCATTTTACACTTCCTTCCTAACTAATTAATGCGCTGGGGAATATCTCCAACGCATTAATACATATTATTTAAATGTTACTATTGTAACTCCATCTCCACCTTCGTTAAAGTTTCCTAATCTGGAGTCCTTGACATGTTTGTGTTTTTTTAGAAATTGTGTAATTCCATCTCTCAATATGCCCATTCCTTTACCGTGAATTATTTGCACCTCGTTTAAATTAGAAATAAATGCATCATCTAAATATTTATCTATTTCCATCAGGGCTTCTTCAAGATTTTGTCCTCTCACATCGATTGTAGTATTAATCGAAGAAGTTTTTAGTTTTACAATTCTAGACGTTTTGTTGTTTTGATTTTTTTCATCATCTGATTTTATTTTTATTAAATCAGATTTTTTAACTTTTGTTTTCATTATACCTATTTGAACCATTACATGTTGAGAATCATCCTCATCAGAAATTATATAACCTTTCTGATTCAAACTTTTTACTGTTACAGTATCACCTTTTTTAAGAGGAGTAGTTGTGTCATAGGTTTCCTCTTCAAAGATTTGTTCCGTATATGGATTTTCCTCGAGCACTTTAGTTTTATCATTTAACTCTTGTCTCAATTCATTAACCCTTCGGCTTTTTTCCTTATTCATTTCTAAATTAAGTTTCTTAAGTTCTTTAATTATTTCTGCAGTTTCTCTTTTAGTTTGTTCAACAATTTTTCTTGCCTCGTAATTAGCTTCATTAATAAGCTTTTCACTTTTTTCAAGCGCTTTTCTTTCTTTTGCAATATAATCTGCATGTTTTTTTTGACTTTCCGAAGAAAGTCTATCTATTTCAGATTTTTTTTCTTCAATATATATTCGGTTCTTTTCAATTTGATTTAATGCATCTTCAAATTCTACCTTTTCTGTCTCTATAGTGTCTTTAGCCTTTTGAATTATAGTTTCATCTAATCCAAGTTTTTTCGATATTTCAAATGCATTTGATTTTCCCGGAACTCCGATTAAGAGCTTATATGTAGGACTCAATGTTTCAACATTAAACTCAACACTGCCGTTACAAACACCATCTGTTGTCAGAGCATACAGCTTTAATTCACTGTAGTGAGTTGTGGCTGCTGTAATTATTTTTCTGTCATGCAATGTATCAAGAATTGAAATAGCAAGTGCCGCACCTTCTGTAGGGTCTGTTCCTGCTCCAAGTTCATCAAATAAAACCAATGATTTATCATCTACTTCTTTCATTATTTTAACAATATTAGTCATATGAGATGAAAATGTGCTTAAACTCTGCTCTATACTTTGCTCATCACCAATATCTGCAAAGACTCCGCTAAACAGTGATATTTCTGTTCCATATTCAGCAGGTATATGAAGTCCCGACATACCCATCAAAGAAAACAACCCTATTGTTTTAATGGCAACAGTTTTACCACCTGTATTAGGTCCGGTAATAATTAGCGTAGTAAATTCATCACCAATCCAAACATTAATTGGCACCACAACATTTGCATCAATCAATGGATGCCTGCCGTTTTTTATACGTATATAACCTCTGTCATTTATTTTTGGCTCAATTGCATTTATGCTTATGGCATATTTGCCCTTTGCAAAAATGAAATCGAGCTGTGTTAATAATTGCTGGTTGTCAATCATTTCATGTTCAATATCACCTATCATTACACTTAGTTCAAGAAGTATTCTTTCAACTTCTTTTTTTTCTTCAATTTTAAGATTAGAAACTTCATTATTCATTTCAACTATGGCTATAGGCTCAATATATATGGTAGAACCCGTTGATGATTGATCATGCATTATACCTTTTATCATTGATCTGTATTCTTTTCTGACAGGAACAACATATCTGTCATTTCGCATAGTTACAATACTTTCCTGCAAATATTTCTGAGTAGTGGGCGAATTTACAATTGAATTTATTTTATTTTTGATTGATGAATTTTTAATTTGTATTGCTCTTCTGATTCTTTTCAATTCAGGGCTGGCATCATCAGCAATTTCTTCTTCACTTATGATTATAGAATAAATTTTATCTTCGATGTCTTTGTTTGCATAGATGTTTTGACATAATTCTTCTAGTATTTCATATTTTCTTTCCTCTTTATTATTAAGAAGAATATAATTTTTCATTAATCTGGCTGCCCTTAGTGTATCAGCACAATTTAAAAGTCCTCTTTGAGATATAATGCCACCTACTGCTCCCCTTTTGACATAATCTCTAATATCAGATACACCTCCAAGAGGTGGACTCCCCTTTTCAATAATGATTGATAAAGCTTCTTTAGTTTGATTCTGCAAATAGTTTACCCTCTCAATATCAGATGATATATCAAGTTTTCTCACTTCTTTTTTTCCGTTTTCTGTTTCTGCAAAACTCTCAACACTTTCAATAATTTTATTAAACTCTAAAACTACTTTAGATTTTTGTTTCATTATAACTTCCTTTCCGTTTTTAACAATACATGAAGAGAAATTAAATCCTACCTTACAACAACCATAAGTAAGAAAATGTTAAATTTTATTCTGACTAGCGCATATTTTGTGAAATTGTACGAAATTTTTAAAACAGTTTTGGCACACTTAGCGAAGCGGTTGTGTGCCTTTGTTTTTAAAATTGAAGTTACAATTTCCAAAATTTTAGCAGGAAGAATCAAATTTTACATTTTCCTACTCGCGTATCATTTAAAGAATATTCCTCAAATAATGCCCTCTTGTAAAATTATTTTCTATGAGAACATCATATGATTGCACACCATTAAGCTCACAATATACAGCATCAATTATTTCCTCTACATTATCTTCCCATTTGGTATCAATGAGATAATATTCTATTCCACTTTTAATAAAATCTGTTGTTTTTCCAATTAAAGTTAATGGAACGCTATTATATATATGCGTAAGCCTTTTTTCTCTCTCTATATTAAAATATATACCCTTCCTGTCTTTCAAAGCATATTTATCTTTAAAACTGCACTTTTCACAATCTTCAATATTTTTACAATTTTTAATTAAAGACATAGGACAATTCTTCATAACCATAAGTTGAGTATAAGCATATGTTATAATTTCTGATTTAATTCTAACATCCATATTACTCATTATGCTTTCCATGTCTTTTATATTCGCCTCAACAGAAAAAGTAAAACCATCTATCCCTTTATCCTTTAACAGTTCGACTGCAAATGTATTAATTATATTAAATGCACTTCCACAATGTATTATCAACTTACTCTTTTGTTTAAAGAAATGAAAAGTTCCCGCATTATTTACACATACACCATCAAATAATTCCTCATACAATGAAATATTCTTTTTAAAAATATTATATTCAGATTTAGAAACTATATTTGGTATCCAAAGATATTTCTCTACACCATCGATATTTCTAACTATATCCAAGTCTAAATTATAAGGTATGTAAACTCTTTTAACCTTTACTTTGTCAACTAAGCCAATTTCTTCATTACAATTAATTTTTAAACTTATCTTTGGTTTTGATTTTGTTTTTGTTTTGTCAAAATTAAAAATAGTTTCATGTGATATTTCACCTATATCCGGTCTGTCATAAAAAACTGCTCCTTCTTCATACAAGTACTCAGTCGCATCTCTTCGCATTTGATTAAAAGTGCTTTTCCTTAAAAAAACACCTTCTTCCAAATCAATTTTTAAATTCTTCAATTTGTAAATTGTGCTGCCAAGTTTTCCAAGCTGCTCATTAATTAATTCTTCCGTAACCGGATTTTTCATGCTTGTTTCACAAAGTTCTTTACTTTTAACGGTAACATTGCTCATACCATCGGAGGCAAAAAGCACTGCCGGTTCTCCAACCTTTAATTTTATGTGGAAATCAATATTTTTTCTTCTATGCTGAGAAAATTCTTCCGTTCTGTCCTTGATTTCTTCCGCGATATCACTTATATCATCACCCTTAACACCTGAGCTTGTTTTTGCAAACATTTCATCATCAGGGTCAGGCTTAAGGTATCCATTCGTATATCCCCTGCTAAATGTCGAAACAGCTTTTTGTTCCAGTTCATCCATATTTACTTTTTGTTCATTTAAATAATTGTCTATAATATTTCTATAGTATTCTACTACCGATGCAGTATACTCAGGACCCTTCATCCTTCCTTCAATTTTAAATGTCTTTATACCGGCATCTATTAATTCACATATTGTATCGCCTGCCTTAAAATCCTTCATGCTAAGAACAGGTAAAACATCTAATTCATCTACCAACAAACTGTTTTCCTTATCATAGAAATTATAATTAAGTCTGCATGGCTGAGCACATTTACCTCTATTACCGCTTCTCCCACCTAAAAAACTGCTCATATAGCATTGACCAGAATAACATGCACATAAAGCACCATGAATAAAAACTTCTAAATCAGTATTAGTATTTTTTACTGCCTCTCTTATTTGACCTAATGACAACTCTCTTGCCATTATTATTTTATTTACTTTGTATCTATCATAAAATTTTACACCATATTCATCATATACAGTTGCTTGTGTACTCATATTTACCGGCAAATCAGGAATGTGTTTTTTTATTAAATATAGTAATCCCAAATCCTGAACAATTACTGCATCAACATCATTTTCATATAAAAATACAGCATAATTCAAAGCATCCAAAATTTCAGTATCCTTCAGCACCGTATTTAAAGTAACATATATTTTTACATCTTTATTATGGGCATATCTGATAATATCCATCATTTCATCATTATCAAAATTTTGTGAATTTTGCCTTGCATTAAAATTTTTTCCGCCTAAGTAAACTGCATCAGCTCCACTATTCACTGCTGCATAAAAAGATTCAATGCTTCCGGCCGGTGCTAAAAGTTCAATTTGTTTTTTTTCTTTCATTTTTTCTCCTTGTTTTTACTTCGTAAAAATAAAACGCAAATGCGTTCCATTATTATTTTCAAATAATAACAAACTAAACAGAAGTTTCGCTTTCTAATAATTCCATCAGTTCTTTATTTTCCTTCTTTAATTCGTCGATCTCTAAATGATTTTGGTAATTTTCCGTTTCTTTTCTATTTAGTTTCTCTTGAAGTTCATTTGATTTATTAATTAAACTTTCTTTATCACTATTTACCATTAAAAGTTCTTCAAGATATCTTTCTTTTTCATCATTAACTTCATCATATTTAGATTTCATTTCTTCACTGTTAATTTTAAGTTCATTTATCAGCTTATCTTTTGACAACAATATTTCATCTTTTTCATTCAATTTTTGTTGGATTAAATTAATTTTATTTTTCAAATACTCTACATCTTTATCTTTTGATTGTAAAATTATACTATTTTTTTGAATTTCTTCATTTAAATGATCAACCTTAAGCAATAAGTCTTCATTTGTCTTTTTTAAGGTTCTGATTGTTTTTTCAAAATCATTTATTTGCTGTTCTTTTTCATTAAGCTTTAATTGAAGCTTAGATATTCTTCCGTTTAAGCTGCTTTTAGTATTATTCATAAAACTTAACTCTTTTGTAAAATTTTCTCTTTCCTTCGTAAGGTTATCACAGATTTCATCAAGTTCTTCATTTTTATTTTTTAATTC
The DNA here is from genome assembly GCA_032006665.1 of Sedimentibacter sp. Taxonomy (GTDB): domain Bacteria; phylum Bacillota; class Clostridia; order Tissierellales; family Sedimentibacteraceae; genus Sedimentibacter. The sequence continues at coordinate 63,212 of DALZMP010000013.1, read as the reverse complement.
ATTAATCAGCATTTCACTTTTCAACAGCTGTTGTTCTTGTTCGTTTAATTTATCCTGATGTTTTGATATTTGTGAATTGAGATATTCTCTATCATTATCTTTGGCTAAAAGCTTCTCCCTGTACTTTTCTTTTTCCAAATTAGCAGCATTGAAGTTTTCTTTAGCTTCTTCTTTCTCTTTTATCGCATTTTCTGTCTGTTCCTTTAAAGATTGCATCTCATTATAAATTTCATTTTTCAATTCTTTAATTTCATTTGTTGATTTCACATATTTATCGGCAATTACAAATGAAGTCAAAATCAGTTTGTCTATATCGTTAAATCTTTTATTTGTATTTGATAGAATATTAATTTGTTCGTTAAGTATTGCTTCAATTTCTTTTACGTATTCGGGACTTTCATCGGTTTTAACATTGTATTTTTTATCGCCAACTATTATTTCTAATTTGTTCATAAAATCAAATCCCCTTCCTATATTTTAATCTATTGTATTTTAAGTAAGTTAACTATATTATTCATGTTTATTATCAATTTATAAATTTATCGACTATATACTAATATTAAGGTATATTCCTTAAAATATCAATAGCAAATAACATATTTTATCATTTATTTTGTATTTTTTAATTGTTTCTTCGTTTTATCCATATACGATTAGAGCTACAATATGCTTATGAATAGAAGAATCTCCATAACATAATCAAAAGTTATGGAGATTCTTCTATAATAGTATAGTTTAAAATGTTAAACTATTCTGAATATCTACAGCAATAGATTCAGGATCTAAATTATTTTCTTTTAACAGTTCATCTATCGAACCTTGTTTAACAAATTTATCCGGTAAAGTTTCAAATAAAATCTGTACATCTTTAGGTATCAATGTATTAATTCTTAATGCTACTGACCCGTCTTTTACAGTTTCATCAATAATTACAACCCTTTTAGTTTTCATAGAAGATTTTAATATTAATTCCTCATCTAAAGGTTTTAAAAATCTTAAATTTATTATCTCAGAGTCAATATTCTCATCTTTCAAAATTTCACTTACATCAATGGCTGTTTTTACCATTTTACCGCTTGCAACAATAGTTAAGTCCTTACCATTTTTAACAATTGTGCCTTTTCCAAATTCAACCTTTACATCACTGCCATCAATTTCTGATTTGGAACTTCCTCTTGGATACCTTACGCAAATAGGTCCATGGTGTAATTCTACTGCATATTCCAGCATGTTTTCAAATTCCCTATAATCAGCAGGAGCCATAACTGCCATATTTGGTATTTGACACAAGAAAGCCGAGTCGAATACACCTTGATGTGTTTCTCCATCATTGCCAACTAGACCTGCTCTATCAATTGCAAAAACAACATGTAAGTTTTGCATTGCGACATCATGTACCACTTGGTCATATGCCCTTTGCAAAAATGATGAATATAATGTTACTACAGGAATTACTCCATTTGCTGCCAGCCCTGCAGCCATAGTAACTGCATGCTGTTCTGCAATTCCAACATCAAACAACCTGCCAGGAAATTTTTTAGAAAATTCCTTAAGACCTGTTCCATCTGTCATTGCTGCAGTAATTGCTACAACATCTTTATTCTTTTCTGCAATTTGACAAAGTTTATTGCCAAACACGTTTGAATATGATGGTACAGATGATTTACTCAAACTTTCACCTGTTTCTATGTCAAAAGCAGAAACACCATGAAAATCATTTGGTCTCTCCTCAGCAAATTTGTAGCCTTTTCCCTTTGTTGTTTTAACATGTATCAATAATGGTCCTTCAATATTTTTTGATTTATTAAATTCCTCTATTAATTCACTTATGTTGTGTCCATCAACAGGTCCCATATATGTAAAACCTAATTCTTCAAAGAGCATCCCCGTATTGACGACCATTTTTTTAATACCATCTTTAGTTCTTCTTATAAATCGTTTTATTCCCTTTGAACCGAACGGTATTTGGTCTATAATTCTCTCTACATCTCTTTTTGTTGATATATATCTTGGTTCAGTTCTTATTTTACCTAAATAAGTTGATAATCCACCTACGTTTGGAGAAATGGACATTTCATTGTCATTTAATATAACAATTAATTTTGTGTTGCTTCTCCCTGCGTCATTCAGTGCTTCAAATGCCATACCACCAGTTAAAGCACCGTCTCCTATAACAGCAACAACTTCATATTTGTCTTTTTTTAAATCTCTTGCACGTGCCATACCTATAGCTGCAGATATGGATGTACTGCTGTGGCCGGTGTCAAATACATCACATATGCTTTCATCTCTTTTAGGAAAACCACTTAATCCGTTATATTGCCTTAAGGTAGACATGCTGTTCTTTCTGCCTGTAATAATTTTATGTACGTATGATTGGTGCCCTACATCCCAAATAATCTTGTCCTCAGGACAGTTAAATGTGTGATGCAGTGCAACTGTTAATTCCACAACTCCTAAGTTAGAAGCTATGTGTCCGCCTGTTTTTGATACACTATTAATTAAAAACTCTCTAAGCTCTGCACAAAGCATATCCAGCTCATTTAGATTTAGTTTCTTTATATCTTCAGGTGAATCTATATTATCTAAAAATTTATTCATTAGTTCCTCACATTAATATAGCACTACAAATATAGTGCTTCATTTTAATCTCTTTTTATTATATAATGTTTACATACATATGTCAAAATTATTATTATAATATTTATAAAAAAACACTGTACTTTTTATTATTTATGTTATATTATATGTAGTATATTTGGCTTTTATGTTATATTATATAGTATGAGAGGTGGTTTTATTGACAGAGCAAACACATATATATGTACTTTCGGATTCAATTGGCGAAACAGCTGAACTGCTTGCAAAAGCTGCCAGCATACAGTTTGACCAACATTTAATAGGCGAAATACACAAATATTCTTTTGTATCTGAAAAATATCAATTTGATGAAATTATTGAGAAGGCTTCTACACAGAAAAGCATGATTGTTTATACTTTGGTAAAATCGGAAAGCAGAGAATATTTAGCTTCACAGTCTGCTAAAAGAAATGTTGTTGCAATAGATGCACTTGGACCTATCATCAAAGTTCTGGCTTATTTATCAAATTCCGAACCCAAACGAGAAGTTGGGCTTAACAGAAAACTTAATGATGAATATTTTGAGAAAGTTGAATCTGTTGAATTTGCCGTCAAATATGATGATGGTAAAGACCCTCGTGGAATATTAAAAGCAGATATAATTTTATTAGGTGTATCAAGGACTTCTAAGACACCATTGAGCATGTATCTTGCTTATAGAAATTACAAGGTTGCTAACATTCCATTAGTACCAGAAGTGGCTCCGCCAAAGGAATTATTTGAAATTTCTCCAAGAAAAATTATAGGACTCACAAATGATCCTGAAAAACTAAACAGTATACGAATTGAACGACTAAAAGATATGGGAATGAAATCAAATTCTACATATGCTAATATGGACAGAATATTATCTGAATTAGACTATGCGCATCAGCTTTTCGCAAAACTTAGATGCCCAATTATAAATGTTTCAGCCAAAGCAATAGAAGAAACAGCAAGTATTATTACTTCTATTGTATCGCATAATAATGATTATTAATAATATTTTGAAGGAGGACACAATGAGTAAAAAATGGGTTTATTTATTTAAAGAAGGAAGTGCTTCACAAAAAAGTCTATTAGGAGGAAAAGGTGCCAACTTATCCGAAATGATTAATATCGGTCTTCCGGTACCTCCTGGACTAACAGTTACAACAGAGGCTTGTACAGAATTTTACAGACAAGGCAAAAAATTATCTGATGAAATAGTTTCACAAATAGAAGAAAATCTTAGACTGCTCGAAGAGCAAACAGGAAAAAAATTCGGTGATGAAGTTAATCCACTTTTGGTATCAGTTCGTTCCGGCGCTGCTGTTTCCATGCCAGGAATGATGGATACCATCCTTAACTTGGGACTTACAGACATAGCTGTGGAGGGAATGGCAAACAAAACAGGTAACAGCCGTTTTGCATACGACAGCTACAGAAGGTTTATCCAAATGTTTGGTGACGTTGTTTTATCAATACCTAAATATAAATTTGACTATGCCTTAGAAGATATTAAAGAAAAGAATAGCTATAAGTATGATACAGAACTTACTACAGAAGATTTAAAAACTCTTGTTCAACAATTTAAAAAAATCTATAGAGATGAAACAAAAACTGAATTTCCTCAGGAACCTGAAAAGCAATTGCTCATGGCTGTAGAAGCAGTATTCAGATCATGGAACAATGCAAGAGCCATTACGTACAGAAATCTGTATGATATTCCTCACAGTATAGGTACAGCCGTTAACGTACAATCTATGGTATTTGGAAATATGGGTGATACATCTGGTACAGGTGTGGCATTTACTCGTAACCCTTCTACAGGAGAAAAGAAAGTATTTGGAGAATTTTTAATGAATGCTCAAGGTGAAGATGTAGTTGCAGGTATTCGTACTCCATTAACTATAGATAAGCTAAATGAAGTTATGCCGGAAATATATAAACAGTTTATCGAAATTGCAAATATACTTGAACAACATTACAGAGACATGCAAGATATAGAATTTACAATTGAGCAAGGAAAACTTTATATGCTTCAAACCAGATCAGGTAAAAGAACAGCAGAAGCTGCACTAAGAGCCGCTGTAGAAATGGTTGGTGAAGGTCTTATATCCAAAGAAGAAGCTGTAATGCGAATAGAACCTAAATCACTGGATCAACTTTTACACCCTAGATTTGACGCTGATGATTTAAAGAATGCTACTCCAATTGCCACAGGTCTTCCTGCGTCACCCGGAGCTGCTACCGGAAAAATATATTTTACAGCTGAAGAATCTGTTGCTGCATCCTTAAGAGGAGAAGCTACTATATTAGTAAGAAAAGAAACATCTCCGGAAGACATCGAAGGTATGAACACTTCAAAGGGTATTTTAACTTCAAGAGGCGGAATGACATCACATGCAGCAGTTGTTGCAAGAGGTATGGGTAAATGCTGCGTTGCAGGTTGCGAAACTGTTTATGTAGATGAAATCAAAAAAACTATGATAGTTGGAGATTTAACATTAACAGAAGGAGATTATATTTCTCTGGATGGAAGTACTGGTAATGTATATCAAGGAAGCATAAAAACTGTTGAACCTTCTATATCAGGAAACTTTGGCAAATTAATGGAGTGGGCAGATGAATTTAGAAAATTAGGAATCAGAACTAATGCTGATACGCCTAAAGATGCAAGTGCGGCTATAAAATTTGGAGCAGAAGGTATCGGTCTTTGCAGAACAGAGCATATGTTCTTTGAAGAAAGCAGAATTTTTTCTGTTAGAAAAATGATAATTTCTGACAATGTAACTCAAAGAGAAGAAGCATTGAAAGAAATATTGCCAATGCAAAAAAATGACTTTAAGCAGTTATATAAAATAATGGGACCTAGACCTGCAACAATAAGACTTCTGGATCCACCTCTGCATGAATTCATACCTCAAGATGAAGAAGATATAGTTAATCTTTCTAAGGAAATGCATGTTCCAATTTCTAAATTAAAAGAAATTATTCAGGGATTGCAGGAATTCAATCCAATGCTAGGTCATAGAGGATGCAGACTTGCTATAACTTATCCAGAAATTGCAAGAATGCAGGCAAGGGCAATAATAGAAGCAGCAATTGAAGTATCTGTGGAAGAAAATATAAATGTTGTACCAGAAATTATGGTTCCTTTAGTAGGTAAAAAGGAAGAACTTGAAATATTAAGAGAATTAATAATAGAAACCGCTGAAAAGGTAAAAGAAGAAAAAAATTCTGATTTAAAATATTTAATCGGTACTATGATTGAAATCCCAAGAGCATGTGTAACATCTGATGAAATTGCACAATATGCTGATTTCTATTCATTTGGTACTAATGATTTAACTCAAATGACATTTGGATATTCCAGAGACGATGCCGGTAAATTTATTTCAGCATATAAAGAGGTCGGCATCTTAGAAGTTGATCCATTCCAAAGTATTGATCAGGTTGGAGTTGGTAAATTAGTTGAAATGTCAGTTAAACTTGGTAAACAAGTGAAACCGGATATGCACATGGGAGTTTGCGGAGAACATGGAGGAGACCCTGCTTCAATAGAATTCTTCCACAAAACTGGATTGAGCTACGTATCTTGTTCTCCTTTCAGAGTCCCGGTTGCAAGATTATCAGCAGCCCAGGCAGCTATAAAGTATCCAAAATAAAACTTATAAATTATGTAGACAAAATGTAGTCTATAAGTTTTATGAATTTGTAGTAAATATAAATGTTTAAAAAAATACAGGTATCACTTTTAAAATTTTAAAGAGTGATACCTTATTTTTATTTATCCGCAGCTAAATGAACAAAACTTAGGTTTGACGAATAATATATACAATTATACATCAAAGCCTTAGGAGGTTCCTTTATGTTAAAATATATCAGTCAACCCTATGACACTTTATATAGCATTGCTCAAAAATTCAAATTTACACCTGCACAAATTTTAACTGCTAATCCACAAATTAACGATAATGAACAAATTTATTTGGGTCAAGTCATAAATATTCCTGGATTTATGTATGAAGTTCGACCTAATGACACCTTGAATAAAATAGCACGACAGTTTAATATTCCAGCAAATTTACTTATATCTACCAATCCACAAATTATGTACTGTAAAAATATCATTGTCGGTCAAAAAATCTTTATTACAAGTACTCAACCCTCAAATTCCATTGCTAAAGAGGCAGCAGAGATTGATTCAAACGCAAGAGATATTCTGGATGATATCAATAATAAAAATTGGGATGATGCTGAAACAAAATTTTCTATAATTAAAAACAATTTTAACAAATTAAAACCGATGCTGCAAACAAAATCAGTTCCTCAAAGTTTAATAAATATTATCAATGATGCAATAATGAATCTAGAAAATGAATTAGCTGCAAAAAATGTTCATGAGTCAAAAGTATATGCATACATTATTACTGAATATATGCCAGATATACTTGATTATCTCAATACGGAAATGCCTGCAGATTTAAATAACTTAGATTATTTAGGAAGAGAACTTATTTCAAATGTAGAAAGAAACGACTGGAGTTCCGCCAGTACTAATTTAGAGGCTATAGATACTATTTGGAACAGCTTTAATCTAACGTTAAGCAGTGAACACAAAAGTGAAATAACGAACTTAAATTCAACATTAAATTCATTGAAGATTTCGATACAAAACAAAGATTCTGCAAAAACAATCCAAGAAGCAAATAATATGATCAATGAAATAGATACTATAAAAAATTATTTTGAACCCCAAAAAGCGAAAAGTTCTACTTAAATAATACTTGTAATTTCAAAAATATATTCTACAGTAAAAAAATTAAATTAGAAAGGGTATGCGATTATACATACCCTTTAATTATCTTATTTGTCCGTTTCCATATATAATATATTTTGTTGTTGTAAGCTCCTTTAGTCCCATAGGACCTCTAGCATGAATTTTTTGAGTACTTATACCAATCTCTGCTCCAAATCCAAATTCAAATCCATCAGTAAATCTTGTTGATGCATTTACATAAACTGCTGCAGCATCTATTTCATTCAAAAATGTTTGTGAATTTGTATAGCTTTCAGTTATTATTGATTCCGAGTGCCCTGTTCCATATTTGTTTATATGTTCTATGGCTTCCTTAATATCATCGACAATCTTGACAGATATTATATAATCAAGAAACTCCTTGCCATAGTCCTCTTCAGTAGCTAAAATTACGTCTTTGCATATTTTTAGTGTTTCTTCACACCCTCGTACTTCAACATTCTTATCTCTTAGTTTTTTTATAGCATTTGGCAAAAACTTATCTTTAATGTTTCTATGCACAAGAAGACTTTCACAAGCATTACATACAGATACTCTTGATGTCTTTGCATTTACCAAAATATCATATGCCATATCTAAGTTTGCATATTCATCAACGAAAATATGACAATTACCAATTCCGGTTTGAATTACAGGAACAGTTGCATGTTCAACTGCAGTTCTGATAAGTCCTGCTCCGCCCCTTGGTATTAAAACATTCAAATAATCATTTAATTTCATAAAACCTTCAGCTGTTTCTCTTGATGTATCTTCAATAAGTTCAATGGCCCCTTCATCTATTCCCGATTCTTTAACAGATATCTTCATTATTTTTACAAGTTCTTTATTAGAGTTAATAGCATCCTTTGAACCTCTCAAAATTACAGAATTAGAGGATTTAAGGCACAGTGCTGCAGCATCAACAGTTACATTAGGTCTAGATTCATAAATTATTCCTATCACACCTAAAGGTACCCTTTTTTGACCTATCACAAGTCCATTCGGTCTTTTATTCATATGTAGAATCTCGCCAACAGGATCATCAAGATCTGCAATTTGATTAACACCTTCAGCAATGGATTTTATTCTGTCTTCATTCAACATAAGTCTGTCAATCATAGATTCGCTCATTCCATTATTCCGGGAATTGTCAATATCTATCTTATTTTTTTCTATAATTTTTTCAGAATACATAATTAAATTATCAGCAATTTTTTTTAATGCCTTATTTTTTATTTCAGTAGAAATATTCATTAACTGATATGATGCCTCTTTAGCATTTTTCCCTTTTATAATTAATTCATCATTCATATAGATACCTTCTTTCCCTTAAATAATGTTCCAACCTGTTTACCATCCAATATATCATATAATGATTCTGGCTGTTTACCATTGCATATCACCATATCAATTCCACAGTTAACTGCAATTTTAGCAGCAGATATTTTCGTAGCCATGCCGCCTGTTCCTACTAAACTTTGTGAGTCGCCTGCTGCATTTTCTATTTCTGAAGTAATTTCTTCAACTACTGCCATTAATTTTGCATTTTCATTTGTTTGTGGGTTTTTATCATAAAAGCCGTCTATATCACTCAATATTATGAGCATGTCGGCATTTACAAGCTTTGCCGTAATTGCGGATAACGTATCATTGTCACCATATACAAGTTCATCTACAGCAACAGTATCATTCTCATTTACTATAGGTATCACTCCATATGTCAACAGAGTTTCAAATGTATTAATTATGTTGTTTCTATATAAATCATTATCTGTTATTGCTCTGGTTAAAAGAATCTGTGAAACCATTTGACCATATTGTGAAAATAGTTTATCATAAGTGAACATGATCTCACACTGCCCTACAGATGCTGCAGCCTGTCTTTCTTTAACGGATTTTGGGCGTTCCTTCAAGCCTAATTTCCATACACCAGCAGTAATTGAACCAGAAGTAACAAGAACAACATCAGTACCCCTTTTTTTAATATCACTTAAAACCATCGTAAGTTTATCCATAATCCTTAAATTTAAGCTTCCTGTACAGTGAGTTAGAGTTGAAGTTCCTACTTTTATGACAATTCTCTTTTTATCCTTAATCATTCCTTTAATTGATTCCATATGTCACGTCCACCTTAAAAATTAATATAATTTATATTTTATCACTCAACCAGAATTAATCAAGGTTTTTTTAATTATTAATTAAAATTTATGTATAAAATAATATAATAGTATAGAAAAAAGTCTCAATAATAAAGTTGTATACTATCGAGGCTTTTTCTAACTTCTTAATTTACTTCAATTTTTTTCTTACCCAAATATGCTTCTTGAATTTTTTCATCCTTAATCAGTATCTTTGCATCTCCTTGAGCAGTTATAGTACCCTGCTCTAATACATATGCTGTATCAGATATCGATAATGCTTTAAAAGCGTTTTGCTCAACCAGCAGTATAGTTTTTCCCATATCTTTTATTTCAAGTATAATATCAAATATGGTATTAATTAAAAGTGGTGCAAGTCCCAAAGAAGGTTCATCCAGCAAAATTAAATCAGGATTGGACATTAATCCTCTTCCCATCGCAAGCATCTGCTGCTCTCCCCCTGACAATGTACCTGATATTTGAGTTTCTCTTTCCTTCAATCTAGGAAATAATTCAAACACCCTTTTCATGTCTTTTTCTATTCCTTTTTTATCATTTCTCAAAAAAGCTCCCATTTGTAAATTCTCCGTAACAGTTAAATTTGCAAATATAATTCTTCCTTCCGGTACTTGACAAATCCCCAATTTCACTATTTTATGTGCCTGCTTAGGCAATTTTCCACCTTTGTATAATATATCTCCCTCTTTATATTTTACAACTCCGCATATCGAATTTATAAGTGTAGATTTACCCGCACCATTCGATCCGATAATAGATACAATTTTACTCTTTTCAACATCTATTGAAACCCCTTTTAGAGCATGTATTCCACCATAAAAAACATTTAAGTTATTAACCTTCAGCATGATTTTCCTCCTCTTTTCCAAGGTAAGCCTCTATAACACTCTTGTTACCTTGTATTTCAACGGGAGTTCCTTGTGCTAATGGAATGCCAAAATTAAGAACAAATATTTCATCACAAACTCCCATTATAAGATCCATGTGATGTTCAATTATCAATACTGTTAAATTAAATTTATCTCTTATTTCTTTAATTAACTCCATAAGCTGTATTGTTTCTTCCGGATTCATACCCGCTGCCGGTTCATCAAGTAACAAAAGCTTTGGATTCAGTGCCAACGCTCTTGCTATTTCAAGCTTTCTTTGAAGCCCATAGGGCAAGTTCGATGCGACCATATCCTTATACTCCCACAACCCCATAAGTTTTAACAATTCAACTGTTTTTTCATTTAAAAATTTTTCTTGATGCTTAAACTTACCAAATCTAATAATGGAACTAAATATACTGTAATCAGCTGACTTGTGACATGCCGTTAACACATTGTCATATGTACTGAGCTTTTTAAACAATCTAATATTTTGGAATGTTCTAGTTATCCCCATATTAGCTATCTGAAAAGGTTTTAATTTTTCCAGTTTTTGTCCGTAAAATGTTATTTCCCCCTCTGTAAGAGTGTAAATAGCTGTTATTAAATTAAAAATTGTAGTTTTACCTGCTCCATTAGGGCCTATTAAACCAAATATTTCGCCTTCTTTAATATCAAAACTGACATTCCCAACAGCAGTTAATCCTCCAAATTTTTTTGTAACATTTTTTAGAGAAAGTACGCTCATAGCTCTACCCCCTCTTTTTTACTTTTATTTGCCACTTTATTAAAAATTTTACCAATCCACTTAAAGCTAAATTCCTTTCCACCCATAAGTCCCTGTGGCCTGGTAATCATTATTAAAATTACTGCAGCACCGTAAACAACAAGCCTCCATTCGTAGAAGCTCCTCAATATTTCAGGCAAGAAGGTCAATAATATTGCACCGACTACACTTCCTGACACACTTCCAAGTCCGCCAAATATAACTATTATAGTAAGCTCTGTTGATTTAACCATCTTAAACATTATTGGCTGTATATATCCCAGATAATGTGCTAATAGTCCTCCTGCAATGCCTGCGTAAAGCGCGCTTATGACAAGTGCAATTAATTTATATTTAAATACATCTATTCCTATTACTTGAGATGCCATTTCTTCTTCTCTTATCGCAACCATATTTCTTCCATGCCTTGATTTAATTATGAAGACTAAAACTATAACAGCTATAATATCTATAATAACAACGACTACTAAATTGGTGTGAGGATAAATATTAGGTAGTCCTCTTGCTCCTCCAAAATATTTAATATTGTCTAATATAAGTCTTATTGCTTCACCAAACCCTAAAGTTGCAATACAAAAATAATCACCCTTTAGATTTAATGTTAGTTTACCAATTAATAATCCTGCTATCATAGCACCACATCCACCTGCTAACAACGCTGGAACAAATGGTATTCCCATTTTAACAGTCGCAGTTGCTGCTATATATGCACCAATTGCCATAAACCCGGCATGACCAAAGGAGAATAATCCTGTGAATCCTGTTAAAAGGGATAATCCCAGTACTGTCAACAAGTTTATTCCTGAAAGAATAAGTATTCCTGAAATATAAATCCAACTCATGATATCCCTCCTATGCCTTGTCTTCTGTAGATTTACCCATCAATCCGGTAGGTTTCACTACTAAAACAAATATTAATAATGCAAATGCTATTAAATCTCTGTATTGTGATGACAGGTATCCTGAGGTCATAGTTTCAATTATCCCAAGAAGTATAGAGCCAAATACTGCACCCGGCAAACTCCCCAGACCGCCAAATACAGCTGCAATAAATGATTTTGTTGTAATATTGCCTATTTGAGGATATACAGTATATTTCATTCCAAATAACATTCCTGCTATACCTGCAAGAATTCCGCCCATAACAAATATTATAAATATTACTTGATCTACATTTACTCCCATTAGGGTGCTGCCTTTCACGCTGTATGATGTAGCTCTGATTGATAAACCAATCTTAGTTTTTTCTATTATATAAATTAATGCTATCAAACTAATTGCAGAAATAACAAACATTAATAAATCAATTCTCCCTAATGCAACAGGCCCTAACATAATTGGTTCTGTTGAAAATATTGTTGGATAAGTTCGAAACGTTGGACCAATAGGACTGGCTATTACAATATTTTCTAAAAATATAGATGCTCCCATGGCAGAAATAATAAAATATAAAAATGGTGCATTTCTTTTTCTGAGAGGTCTATACACCACCCTTTCCATGCTAACTGCCAACAAGCCTGCTCCCAGAGCAGATAATATAAATGCAATATAAAATGGTACCTTTAACATAGTCAGACAAAAGTATCCTATATATGCACCAATCATAATAACTCCGCCGTGAGCGAAATTAGAAAAGTTCAATATACTGTATACGAGAGAGTACCCAACTGCCATAAGTGCATAAACACTACCTATTGACAATCCATTTATAATTTGCTGTAATAAATAACTCAATATTTTACCTCCTGTCATTATTTATTATTTAAACAAAGGCGGATATTTCACCGCCTTAAGCTTCAAGTTTTTATTATTTAACTCCATATTTCTCCTGGAAAATGTAGTCGCCGCTTTCTATTCTTACTATAGCAGCTTCTTTTCCATCTGGATTATGAGTTTCAGGGCTAATTTTTATTGTTCCTGTAACACCCTCTACAGAAACTTTTGTCAATGATTCTGTTATTTTTTCAGGATCAGCGCTGTTTGCGTCTTTTATTGCAGCTTCTAACAATAAAAATGCATCATGTGCCATGTACCCGTTTAATTCCATAGGAAGATTGTATTTAGCTTTATATGCATCCTGTAAAGGTTTAACTTCAGGATCATTAAAATCTAAGTGATTTACAATATAACTTCCCTCAATAGCATCTTTAGCCATTGTCATAAGCTGATCTGACGGCCATCCATCTCCACCCATTAAAGTAGCTGTTATGCCAAGATCTCTTGCTTGATTAGCACTCAATGCAACTTCTTTATAGTAATAAGGCATCAATATAACATCTGGATTAGCTTCTTTAATTTTGCTTAGTTGTGGTCTAAAGTCTACATCACCTTCTTTAAATCCTTCTTTAGCAACAATCTTTCCGCCTTTTTCTGTAAATGTTTTCTCAAAAAATTCAGTAAATCCTTGAGAATAATCACTTGCTACATCGTATAGTATAGCTGCATTTTTAAGTCCAAGCTTATCATATGCGTATCCGGCTGCAACCGCACCCTGATACGGGTCGATAAAGCATACTCTAAAATTATAATTTTTTACTGTTCCATCATCATTGACTGTAACTTTAGGATTTGTTGCAACTGTAGCTATGTCGGATACCTTGTACTGATCTAGAACAGAAGAAATAGCCAGTGCCTGTCCGCTGGCATTAGGTCCTAAAATAGCAACAACTTTGTCCTGTGATATCAGCCTCTTTACTGCATTAACAGCTTCAGCTGCATCACCTTTTGTGTCATAGTATACACCCTCAACCTGCTTCCCTAAAATTCCACCATCAGCATTAACTTGCTCAATTAGCATTTTGATAGTATTGCTTTCACATGTGCCCCAAACTGCCTGATCACCTGTTAAAGAACCTATCCAACCAATCTTAATTACATCACTTGATGCACCAGATGTACTTCCACTTCCTCCGCAACCCGTTAACATTAGCGTAAAAACAAGCAGTACACTAACTAATGATAATACTTTTTTTCTCATAAATACTACCCTCCTGATTTTATTTCTTAAATATTTTATTAAATATAGAAACAAAATATTTCCATATATTTAATATATGTAACGTTTTCAAAAAAAATCAAAAGAAATCAAAAAGAAGAAAAAAACAGATAATTTTTTATCTGTTTTTTCTTCTTGCGACTTGCAATATTGGCTATATGACTTTATTCTACTCTGATTGACATATATGAATTAACCCTTCAAAAAATTTATTGAGAGAAATTTTTCCTCTATTACTTTTTTTCCCAGCAATCCAATCCATTTCTGCTTTCACACTAGAAAAATCAAAGAGGATATTTGCATAAACATGAAAAATATCATTGCTGTAATCATTGACTCCTAAGTTTGCAATATTAGTTAATCCATTCTTTATTGCCCTTCTAACCCTTTGCTTTACGATTCTGGCGCTGTCACCTAATCTATTTTCCACCAAAGCAAAATCATAATCTGTGAAATTGATATCATGTTCGAGAATATATAAGGTTATTCTTATTATATCATTTGTACCCTTTTCTCCAAGCATCCCCAACGTGCCCAAAACATTTTTAATTTTTACTGCATAATGTTCATTTTGATTCTTCTCTTGTTTTTCTGTTGACTGAAATATTTTCTTTATATTAGAAATAGTATTATCTAATTCAATTTTTTCTGCTACTCTAGACACAACCCGCTCAACCTCTATTTTATTTATTGGTTTTGTTATAAAAAATTCAATACCGGACTCATAGGATTCTGAACGAAGCTGACTGTCTAAAACTTGAGATATCATAATAAAAGAAAGTTGTGGATTAATAGCCTTAAGTTCCTTTACAAGAGTATTTCCGTCTATTATTGGCATAAGCAAATCTACAAGAACTATGTTTGGTTTCATTACAAGAATTTCTTTAAAAGCTTTTTCTCCATTAGTAGCGCTTCCTACTATTTCAAAGGAATTATTCTTTTCAATAACATTGCTTAAAATCCTTATAACATTTATATCATCATCTACAATATAAAATTTCATTTGGAAACACACTCCATTTCATCTTGATTTATTTTGACGGTAAATTTGGTACCTATCCCAAACTGTGATTCAACGGTAATTGTACCTTTAAAAACTTCATCAACGATACCTTTAACATGTGCTAAGCCTATACCTCGACAAATATCCCCTGTTTCCTCTTTAAATTTAGTAGAAAATCCAGCATTAAATATATAGTTTATATCCTCTGTTCTAATACCTGTCCCATTGTCAGATATAATAAAAATACATTCGCCCTTATGCTTATTAATATCAACGTTTATATATTCAGTTTTTTTACTTTCTTTTGCTTCAATGCTGTTATATATTAAATTTCTTAAAATTGTAACCAGATAATAATGATTAGCGACATTGAAGTTATTATGTATTTTAAAATCAACATGAATCTTCAATTTATTGCATCTGATAAATTCTTTAACTTCATCGCTGACTATGCTTATTAAATCTTTAATATTCATTTGAACACTGTCATTTTTATCGTTAAATTGTTCTTCCAGACCTTTAATTATACTAATATAATCTTTTTTTATTTCATGCACATCCTTCGCCACATCTAAAGATGTTACCCTTAAATTTTCAGGATATTCCTTTAAGGTTAATGCCTTATACAAATAATATGCCTTTTTCATAACATCCTCTATTTGTATGTTATTCTTATTCATAAAATATATTTCACTTTTTACATTTGATGTAATCATAATTAATTTTCTATATCTTTCTTCGTGTTCTTCCCGTCTAAGTAAAAAATTATAATAGCTAAACAAAAGAATAACGCAAACCACAATAGTTGCTCGAATAAATGCAACAATAATCAGAGTCTGAAAAATTTCAAACCTAAAATTTACAAAATGAAGCATTATGCTAACTTCTAATAGATTTGAAAAGTAATCACTTATAACTGTTGCTGTAAAAAAATTTGTAAGTGTTGATTTGGATTTATTCCCATATATAAAAAGAAACAGAATTCCGTACGCAAAATAAAACAGAGCATCAGCATAAATAACTTCGAAAATATTACCTAAATTACTACTAACAAATAATATAAACCCTCGGTATAAAGAAGATATAATTCCTGCTGAAAAGGCAATGATTACTGGGTTATAATCTCTGTTAAAATAAAGCATTATAGGCAATATAATAGGAGCTAACGATATCATAAATCCAGGCGTAAATAATTGAAAGTTTATTTGTGCTGCAAGTGCTACGCATATAGCAGCTGTTAACGTAGTCTTTAATTTATTAATAAAATCATCTCCATATAGTAACGTTTTCAAATTTTATGTTGTAGGGTTAGCATAATATGCCAACCCATTAATTTCTACTTTTCTATTGGTCTAATATTTCTATACGTATTAAATGTAAATTCTATCCCATTGTTGATGTGATTTTCTGATTTAAAAATTAATTCCCAATTTTTATCCTCATCAAAATTATGTAAATATGTATCTGCCTTGGATATAGATTCAACCTTTGTTATATATGCTTCTTCACAATAAGGATAGAGTTCATTATATATTTTACCTCCTCCAATAATAAAAATATCATCACTATCATATTTTTTCAACTCTTCAAATAATTCTTCAGTTGAATTGCATATTATGCAGCCATCTTTTTTATAGTTTTTATCTCTTGTTAAAACAATATTTATTCTATTTTTCAGAGGATCCCCGCCTGGAAATGATAAAAGAGTAGGTCTTCCCATCACAACAATTTTATTTTTTGTTGTATTTCTAAAAAATGCCATATCATCAGGAAGGTCGAACAGCAAACCACCCTCACAACCTATTCCCCAATCACTTGCAACTGCAACTATTAATTTCATAATATCTCCTTTAAACTGCAATAGGTACTTTAATTTTCACAGGACTGAATTTATAATCAACAAGCTTAAAACTATCAACCTTAAAATCATAAAAGTCAGTAATATTTTTATCTATTTCAAGCTTAGGCGCATCAAAAGATTCATTTTTTACTAATTCCTCTATAATAGGAACATGTCTGTCATATATGTGTGCATCAGCTATTACATGCACTAATTCACCTGCTTTCAGACCGCTTATTTGTGCCATAATATGTACCAAAATTGAATATTGTACTACATTCCAATTATTTGCTGCAAGCATGTCCTGTGAGCGTTGATTAAGTATGGCATTTAATTTATTTCCTGACACATTAAATGTCATGCTGTACGCACATGGATACAAATGCATTTCATGCAGGTCTTCAAAATTATAAATATTAGTAAGAATCCGTCTGCTGGATGGATTATTTTTAAGGTCATAAATTACTCTATCTACCTGATCGAATTCTCCTTCCTTATACTTGTGCTTAATACCTAGCTGATATCCATAAGCTTTTCCAATAGAACCTGTTCCATTAGCCCACGAATCCCATATATGACTATTTAAATCATTAACATTGTTAGATTTTTTCTGCCAAATCCACAATAATTCATCAACTGCTGCCCTAAAATTTGTTTTTCTGAGGGTTAAAATTGGAAAACTTTCTTCCAAGTTATATCTATTGACAATCCCAAATTTCTTTATTGTATGAGCAGGAGTTCCATCTTCCCATTTTGGTCTAACATCATATTGATTATCCCAAACGCCATTTTGCAATATATCATTACAATTTTCTATAAATATTTTATCTGCTACATTCACATCAGCATCCTCCTAATCTCTTTTTTATTTTACTATATTATACAAGAGCAAATGGAACTTTACAAGAAAATAAAATTTTACAATTTAATAAGCGGGCATTAAGCCCGCTTCAGATGACAAAATCATCTAGATATCTATTCTATAATCTAATTATTTCATTGAGTTATTATTTACAAAGTTCTTTATTTTCATTTTCTCTTCAAATCCACTTACCCTCATGGCTTCTGAAGCTTCACTTTCAAAATTTTTAAAGTAAATACTCATATCGCCATCTTTGGAGTCATCATACATAATACACCTGTAACCTTCATCATACATTTTCTTTATTTTTTCAAATTCATTCATAACATTCTCCCTCACAATAAAATTTAAAATAATACTATAGTTATTATTACCAATTTTATTTTTTTTATAAATATTTTTCATGAATTTGATAAAATAGGACTTTCAAAGCAAGCTATGTTCCCAAGGTTTTGCTTCTTTTAGCTAATGCTAAAAGCATTCCTAAAGCAATAGAAAGAAAAGCAGA
This sequence comes from Sedimentibacter sp., assembly GCA_032006665.1. Lineage (GTDB taxonomy): Bacteria > Bacillota > Clostridia > Tissierellales > Sedimentibacteraceae > Sedimentibacter. Next base: position 44,790 of record DALZMP010000013.1, on the reverse strand, counting down.
AGCTAAAACTCTGTACTCTGATGGCAGTAAAAAGACGACTGTATGAACTGGTACCCAAAATATTGTGCATGTTTTTACCCAGCTAAACTCAACCAATGAATGCCAATCAACTCTATCAACTAAAATACTTAAATTAATTTTATCCAATCTTTCATATTTTGCATCAATATATAAGTCCATAAACCTATGAAAAGCCATCATCATTGGTCCAAAAGTTAAGTTCATTACTGCACTGCCAAAAAATGCCTGAGCTGTTATACTACCCTCAAATGGCAGCAATCCTGATTTTTGTGCAGCTAATGAGCCGCCCATAAATATTGTAAACACAAGAGAAACCATCATCCCAATAATTCCCCATACTATTATCCTATAAATTATTCCTTGTGGGATTATGTAATCTCCCTTTACTAATCTTACACCTAATAAATCACCCATTGTTGCCAATATAGAAAATTTTATAAATCCACCTACATATGGATGGGCGCTGGTAAATACTAAAAATGCTTCTCTTGAAACTGGAGTTACCAGCACTGCTACCCATAAAAGCAATGCTGCTATCCATATATAATCGCCTTTTTTCAAGTTACCCTCCTATTAATATAGTGCTGCATAACCTATGCAGCACTAATTTAAATTAAACTAAATTCATACCAACTTCTAATGCCTTTAAATTAATATCAATTAATTTTGGCTTTATATTATCTCTTAAAATTTTATTCCAATCAATATCTTCAAGTTTCATTGATTTAATTATTGTTCCAAGCAATATAACATTCATAACTTTAGAATTACCAAGGTTCTCAGCTTCTTCTGCCCCATCAATTACAATTGTTTTTGCTTTGCTTTTAAGTATTTCTGCTGCATTTTCAGGATAATCTGACTTTCCAGAAAGTATTGGCATTGAATTTATTTCAAAATCATTTACAACAACTATGCCATCAGGTTTCAAATAATTTAAATATCTTAAAGCTTCCATTTTTTCAAATGATACTAAAATATCTGCTCCTCCTAATTCAATAACTGGAGATTCAACCTTATCCCCATATCTTACATGAGATGATACAGAACCACCCCTTTGAGACATACCGTGAATTTCACTCATTTTTACATCATAACCTGATTCCAAAAGGCCAATTGTTAAAAGTTTACTTGCAAGTATTGTCCCTTGACCGCCTACTCCCACTAATAAAATGTTATTTGTCATTTATGCTTCCACCTTTCTTATAGCTTTTACAGGACATACTTGAAGACATACTTCACAGCCCACACACGAATTTGTATCTATTTTTGATTTTTTGGTTGTTTTATTAAATGATAAAGCAGGACATCCGGTTCTTATACATGCTTTGCAGCCTATACATTTTTCTTCAGCCACTGTACATTTAGTTTTAAATGCAGTACTGAATTCTTCTTTATCCTCCGGTGAAAATTTCTTTAACACACATGGCCACCTTGTTATAATTACTGATGGTTCATCAAGGCTAAGCGCCCAATCAAGTGCATGTTTAACTGCTTTTAAATCATTAGGATTAATAGTTATAACATTTTTAAATCCTAAAGCTTTAACTATAGCCTCAATATCTAATTCAACGGTTTTTTCTCCCTGTAATGTATAACCTGAACCTGGATTTTCCTGATGACCGGTCATACCAGTTATACGGTTATCAAGAATCACATTAACTGTATTACTGTTATTGTAAATAACATCAATAAGTGAATTTATTCCTGTATGAAAAAATGTTGAGTCTCCAAGGCAAGAAACTACTCTCATCTTATTGTTTTCAATCATGTTGAAAACTTTTTGAGCACCATGACCAACACTGATACTTGCCCCCATACATATATTTTGATCAACAGCATTGTAAGGTTCAGCAAATGCTAAAGAATAACATCCAATATCGCCTGACATCAGCACATTTTTTCTTTTGCCTAGTTCATGGTAGAAACCTCTGTGAGGACATCCTGCACAAAGTGTTGGAGGTCTTGATACCACTTCTTTTTCGTCATACTCTAAATTTGGTTTTATTTCCCCGAATACTGCTTGCCTGATAACTTCCGGCAGCATTTCTCCATAAGCAGGGAATAAATCTTTGCCGTAACATTCAAAACCTAGTACCTTTACCTGTTCTTCTATATAAGGATCATTTTCTTCAATCACATAAATTTTTTCAACCGTTGAGCAAAACTCTTTTATTTTCTCAGTCGGAAGAGGTTGTGTATACCCTAACTTTAAATATGATGCGGTATCTCCAAATACCTCTTTTGCATAGCTGTAACATACTCCAGAAGATATAACTCCCACATTAGTATCATTCCACTCAATATAATTTAATTTTGTATTATTTGAAAATTCTAATAATTCTTTTTGTCTCTCTTCTACTTTTACTCTTAATTTTCTTGCAACGGCAGGTACAGTTACATACTTATTTATATCTTTTTTATATTTAATAATTTCTCTTTCTTCTCTATCTTTACATTCAACAGTTCCTTTTGAGTGACATACCCTTGTTGTCATTCTAATTAAAACAGGTGTATTATATTTTTCGCTTATATCAAATGCTATCTTTGTCATATCTTTTGATTCTTGAGAGTCAGAAGGCTCTAGCATAGGAATCTTTGCAAACTTAGCATAATTTCTATTATCTTGTTCATTTTGTGATGAATGCTGTCCTGGTTCATCAGCTGACACTAGAACCATTCCACTATATACACCTGTATATGCAACTGTAAACAATGGATCCGCAGCAACATTCACACCTACGTGCTTCATAGCTGCCAATGCTCTTGCTCCCGCCATAGAAGCCCCAATTACAGCTTCTAATGCTACTTTTTCGTTATTTGCCCATTCTGCCAAGATGTCTTCCTTATAAAGGGCAACATTTTCTAATATTTCTGTACTTGGCGTTCCTGGATAAGCAGAAGCATATCTAACCCCTGCTTCATATGCACCACGTGCTATTGCTTCATTTCCTGTCATTAATTTTTTCATATTTAACTCCTCGTTTTTCATTCTTTGTCTTTAATAATATAGCAATAAACATACCAATTAAAAAACAGCATATAATCTATATTTTTCATAGAATATATACTGTTTCCTAAATGGTATGTTTTATTTTTTTGACATTATGTTTTATTTTTTCAACATAGAAAGTACTGTTTTTAATATTCACCACTAAGTATATAAATTGACCTAATGATTTTTATATTTACTTTTATTCCAAAGAGATGCTCTGCTTATGCCTAGAACATTTGCTATATCATTTTTTGGCATACCTTGTTTTTCTAGCATATCTATCACTTTCATTTCAACAAATCTATTTATTTCTTTTATATTTAATGACATATTACAATTCAAATCAATATTTCTGTCAATTTGTTTATCGCATCCTTCAAAATCTAGAGCATCACTGCTGGGATTAAATATTTCATCTTCATTTAAATCAAATTCTCCAAATATAATATATCTTTGCGCTAAATTTTTCAATTCTCTAACATTGCCAGGCCATGAATAGTTGAGTAACTTATTAGTTAATTTTTCATCAATTTCAGGAACTTCATGCATATTTGAATATTCTGATAAGTAATATTCAAACATAGGAATTATGTCTTTCTTTCTCTCCCTCAAAGGTGGGATTCTAAGTTCTAATACACTTAGTCTATAAAATAAATCTCTTCTGAAACTTCCATCCTTTATTTTATCTGCTAATTCTTCATTGGCGGCTGCCAATATCCTGACATCCAAAGGGATTACATAATCGGAACCTATCCGCATTACCTCTTTTTCTTCTAAAACGCGCAAAAGCTTTGCTTGAAGGTTCAAAGACATACTGTTTATCTCATCTAAAAATATCGTTCCTCCATGAGCCAGCTCAAAAAGACCAGATTTTCCGCCTTTTCTTGCTCCGGTAAAAGCACCTTCTTCGTAACCAAAAAGCTCACTTTCAAGCAAACTTTCCGTAAGTGCTGCACAATTAATAGCTACAAATGGCTCCTTGCTCCTATCTCCCAAGTTATGTATACTCTGTGCTAACATTTCCTTTCCTGTACCGCTCTCCCCATACATCATAGCTGTACTGTCACTCATACCTATTTTAACAGCCCTCGCCAACACATCTTTCATAATTTGATCATTTGCTATTATATCTTCAAATTTGAACCTGGCAACTAATCTCTTTTTATTTAATTCATACCTTATCTTTTTTTCCAGATTTTGCAGTTTTGTAATGTCTTGAAATGAGCATAAAACACCTAAAATATTATCATCAATTTGCAACACTGATATATTTGCTGCTACTACAGTTTTTTTAATTCGAATAATTTCATTATATTTATTTGTTTTATCTCTTAAAACATCCATCATAAAACTCAATTCTGGGAAAACATCTGTCAATTGCTTTTCTAAAACAATAGAGCCGTCTTTTTTTAATAATTCATTGGCACGTCCGTTGTATAAAATAATTTTTCCATTTTTATCAACTGCCAATACTGCATCATGCACACCTTCGAGAGTTGTATTAAGTACCTCATTTTTATATTTTTGTTCATATAGGCTATCAACGATTTCCCATGCACTTGATATTGCATCATGTATTGAATCATCACTGGCGCTTATGCAGACGAAGTTCAGATTATTTTCTTGCGCAATTTTACAAGGTATTCCTCCACCAACTACAACCATATCTTTTTCAAGCACATTACTTCTTATTATACCCTCAATTTCTTCTAGATTATTAAATTTTTTTATTATGACATTAGAGCTTATAATATCTTTCCACTCAAAATAATCGAAATTTTCCATTTCAGAGATAACTAAAAGAATATCTTCACCATATTTTTCAGCTGTTTTTATTGCATACAAAATATCAAGAGTGGATATTTTTAATTGTATCATCGGTATTTTAACTTTACCTATGGAATGGAAGTATCCTCCGCTCCTGGCAATTATAGCCTTAACACCTTTTTTCTCCATGAGTTTACCTTGTTCATAAATTTTTTTAGAATCCAACAAGTCAATTATTATCTTCCCATCATTTACTTCGTCACCATATAACCTTTCTATGGCTTCTTTAATTTCAATATTATTGGCTATTATCCCTATTTTTCTTTCCAAAACATTTCTCCTTGCTTGTATAATCAACATTTCATATATAGTAATTTCATCAATAAAGTTATATTTATATTTGTAATTTAATACTTTTATCTTAACGCAATACAGATAATATTATGATTGCATTATAGCACAAAACTATATAATTGACTATTGTTATAATTATAAGTTGTATCGCATAAGTAATAAAAAACAGATAAATATTTTTCAATTTATCTGTTTCTCTTCAAATTTCATAATGTACTTTTCTTGCTAATAAAGCACTTTATACAAATAATGGTACAATCAACAATCCTAAAATTGTGGCTATGAACCAGAATAACCATATAAACGCCATATAACCCCATACATCTTTTAACTTCATTCCTACTACTGATAGTGCCGGAATTACATAAAGTGGTTGCAACAAATTGGTTGCTTCATCTCCGTATACAAAAGCATTGACTACATGCGGTATGTTAGCATGTAATTTTATAGCTGCATCTGTAATAATTTCTCCTTGAACAATCCATTGACCGCCTTGGGATGGAATAAACAAGTTGAGTATTGATGCAGATAAATATGAAAATACTGGCAACGTATACGCAGTAGCAATAGATGTAAATCCACCTACTATAATTTGTCCAAGTCCGGAATCTACCATCATACCAGATATTCCACCATAAAATGGAAACTGAATCATAACATCTGTTGCAAGGCTTAAATTATCTCTATATGCACTTATGAACCTTTCTGGAGTTCCATATAATAAGAAATTTGCTGTCAAAAATATAAATATAACAAAATTAAGTGATAGGGAACCTAAAAATCCTTTTTGAATAATTGTATAAACAATATTTATAACACCTGCAATGCCTATTAAATACATAACAATTCTACTACCATTCATTTTATCAGCGAATGTCTTTTTAGATGATTTTTCCGATTCTTCTATTTTAAAATCATCATCATTTGTTCCATCATATTCTACAATTTCATTTACCGGAGGTTCCGCTTTTATAGTAAGTATTATTGTTCCTAACGCTACAATAAGCCATATTATTATATTCATTGAATTATAGGTTGTCACATTCTGAGTCAAAACGCCAATTTTATCAACTAAAAAGTGATCTGAACCTGCCAGCAGTGCATATACTGATGCGCTGGGTCCGAGACATTGACCTAAGCACATTGTTGAATATCCTGCTGCTACTAACATTGGGAAATGCAATCTCTTTATATTTTTTGTCAACTCCATTGCTAATATTGGAGTAACAATAGTGCCGAACGCCCAATTAAGAAAACTTGAAACATAGCCAAATACCATTAATAAAATAATTGCTGCTGTAGGTGTATTAACTAACTTTGCCATTGACTTTAATAATTTTTTTACTTGCCTGGATTTTGCTGTTACAGAACACGTTACAACCATGAAGGACATTTGAAATGCAAAAGCTATTTGCGACCAAATACCATTAAACCAAGAATTAAGCATACCGATGACACCAGTATCAGTAAACAGTACGCCTGCAAAAAATACGACTATTGTAAGAATTAAACAAAACACTAATGGATCTGGTATAATATTTTCTGCTGCAAATTGAAACTTTTTACTAAATCTCCATAAAAATGATCCCTTGTTTAAACTTTGAGAATTTTCTCTTGACATGATTACTTCTCCTTTATCATACATAATTTTTTGAAGTTTTTAATTGCATTATTAATCTTTTATTAAATTCATTCTTGATTTCATCTACCTTATCCTGTGGATATTCGAAAAAGCCTTCACCTGATTTCAACCCTAATTTTTTCTCTTTTACTTTTTGACGTAAAATATTATTTGCCTGTTTTGTATTATCCATTACGGAGAGTAAATTATCTCCAACTGTACACCAGATATCGAGCCCTCCCATATCTGCTACCTCTAGTTGCCCTGCTGTTGCATATCTAAATGCCGGTCCAAATTTAAGAGCCTTATCTATGTCTTCAGGAGCTGCAACTCCCATTTCAATTAATGAAAATACTTCTCTTGCAATTCCTTGCTGTATCCTATTAGCCACCAAACCTGGTATATCTTTTAGTATCTTCACTGTTTGCTTTCCTGACTTTTTATACAGTTCTTCAACTTCTTTATAAACTTTTTCGGGCATATTTCCAAAATAAGAAAGTTCTGCAATAGGTAGTAAGTGAGCTGGATTATACCAATGGCATACCATCATTTTTTGTTTTCTGTCTTCACTGACATCCCTCATCATTTCATTCAATGCCAAGCTTGATGTGTTACTTGCAAAAATTGTTTCTTTTTTACAATAAGCATCTATTTCTTTGAACAAATTCTGCTTTAACTCAATTATCTCAGGAGTAGCTTCTATAACATAATCCACGTCTGTAACAGAGTCCCTAAGGTTATCATACAATGTTATATTCTCAAGTATTCCATCCACTTCATTTTTTTCTATCAAACCATTTTCTGCTACAAATAAAAGTTCCTTTTTTATTATATCTTTAACTGTATTTCTCAGGTTTTCATTAACTTCATATAAATTAACAGGGTACCCATGCATAGCAAATGTTTCCGCTATACCATGACCCATGGTGCCTGCTCCAAGTACTGCAATATTCTTAATCATTAGAAATTAACCTCTTTTCTTTAATCCAAGAATTTCTCTTGCATCATCTGCTGTTGCAACTTCATTCCCCGATTCCTTTATTAAATTTGCAGCTCTTGTCACAAATTGAGCATTTGATTCTGCCAAAACTTTAGGTGCAAATAAAACATTATCCTCCATTCCAACACGCAAGTGTCCTCCAAGGGCTATTGCTGCAAGCATTATAGGAACATGACCCTTTCCTATTCCTAATGCAGACCAAGTTGAACCTTCTGGAATTAATCCTTTTAAATATACTAGATTTTCAACTGTTGCAGCAGTTCCTCCCGCAGCACCCAGCACAAATTGATAGTGCAATGGGGCTTTTAGTATTCCTTTTTTTAGATAGTATAAAGAATTGTAAACCATTCCTGCATCAAATATTTCAATTTCTGGCTTTACATCATATTCCTGCATGGTACATCCTAATTCCTCTAAAAATTTAGGATGATTTATAAATAAACTGTTATTCATCCAATTCATAGATCCGCAATCATAAGACGCCATGTCCGGTCTTATGGATTTCAAATGTGCCTGTCTTGTTTCATCTGTAGCATTTAAATCGCCTGATGTTGTACAGTTAATTACGATATCACACTTCGCTCTTATAAGCGATACCGTTTCTTCAAATTTTTCCTTGCTCATTGTTCCTTTACCTTCATCATCTCTCATGTGCAGATGTGCTATTGCGGCACCCTTTTTATAGCAATCGAACACATCTTCTGCTATTTCTTTTGGTGTCATAGGTAAGTTTGGATTATCTTTTTTTGATGGCCATGCCCCTGTCGGAGCAACTGTAATAATTGTTTTTGTCATTTTTTTCCTCCTCCATATAATGTTTTCATCAACACATAAAGGATATAAAGCAAAACTTATGCCAATCAAAGATAAATTCTTAATTTTATTAATATGTTCAGATTCCATAGTTTTTTTGATACAAAAACTTTTTTGCCACAATTACAAATATATAACTTTTATAACTAAAGTTATAAGAGTTATATACTTTATTTAATTAATTTTGAATTTTACTTTCACTAGTTCTCATTGCAACGTTTTCATTTATCATAACCACATTTAAGCAAAAGTAGCAATTATAACAAAAGTTATAATGTATATAACTTTTGTTATAATTGCTACTTAAAAATTACTAATCTTTCTTCTTTATGTCTATATTTAATACTTTGCATTTTTTCCACAGTGCAGGTTGGCTCAGTCCAAGCTGAGCTGCCGCTCTATTCACAGAACCACATTTTTTTATTGAATTTATTATCATTTCTCTTTCTAGTTTTTGTACCGATGATTTCAAATTAAAGTTATTTTCACTCATAATCATTGATAAATTAATATTTTCCATGTCAAGAATAGATAGTATGCTGTTGTATTTTATTATTCCATCTTTGTTTATTACAACCATTCTCTCTATTAAATTTTTTAACTCTCTTATGTTTCCCGGCCATTTATACATTTCTAAAATTTTAATGGTTCCTTTTTCTAACTTTGCTTTTTTTCCGTATTTCTTATTATACATATTTAAATATTCATTCGTTAGATGATATATATCTTCCCGTCTTTCTCTTAATGGTTTCAATTCTATGGGGACCACGTTGAGTCTGTAATATAAATCATCTCTAAATCTTTCTTTTCTTATTTCTTCTTGTAAATCCTTATTTGTTGAAGCAATGACTCTTATGTCAAGTTTAATCGGTTTATTGCCGCCTATTCTAACAATTTCTTTACTCTGCAGAACTCTTAATAGTTTCGATTGTAAGTTTAATGACATGTCTCCTATTTCATCAAGCAGTATAGTTCCTTCATTGGCCAATTCAAACAAACCTATTTTACCCTTCTTTTTAGCATCTGTGAATGCTCCGCCTTCGTAACCAAAAAGCTCTGATTCCAAAAGCTCTGCGGGTATTGCCGCACAGTTAACTTTAATGAATGGCTTATTACGTCTATTGCTCTTAAAGTATATCTCATCAGCAATAACCTCTTTGCCTGTACCTGATTCACCGGTTATTAAAACTGTTACGTCAGTAGGACCAATAGTTGCCACTAAATCCATTGCAACACTCATGTTTTCACTTTTATATACTACAGTGTTTTGTGATACTTGTTGTTTCCTCAGAAACTTTATTTCTTCAGCTGCTTTAATCTTCTCATCATGCAGCTTCGCTATTTTTAGTTCAAGTTCTTTTAAATCACTTATATCCCTATTATTTATGACAACAAGTCTTACATTCCCGTCCCGGTCAAATATAGGTGAACCTGTAACAAGTAGATCTTTATTATTTTTTAGACTTTTACCAAGAGAATTAACCATTTCTCTTCTTTCTATTACATCCATGGTAACTGCACCTTTAAAGAGTTTGCCTTCTTCAGTAATATCTTTTACAGTTCTGCCTATGACCTCTTCTTTCAAAATACCTGTAATTCTTGTATAAGCTTCGTTTATATAAATTGTTTTGCCATCTCCATCTGAGATATACATACCATCATACAGATTATCACTAATTTCCTTAAAATCTAAATAATTATCAACGAAGTCCGCATAAGTATCTTTTATATAACCATATCTTTCATTAATAAGTTTTCTTACATCCGGACCAAGTTCCATTTTTTTTATAATGTTATAAATATCATCAATATTATCAACTATTTTTTTTATTTTAATCTCATCACCCATAGATACTCCAATTAGCCTCTAGATTTTTATTTGAATAGATATATATAAAATATTAACACTTTATTATTAAGCTGTCAAACAACCGGTAATTATTATACTCAACTCCCATTTGTAAATTTATAGTATAAATTACTTTAATTTGCAAATAATAGTATAATAATAAAACTATGAAAGGTCGTGATTAATTGAGAATTCCCAATCATATAGGCCTCATACCTGACGGTAATAGAAGATGGGCTGAAGGAAAAGGCTTTGAAAAACAAGATGGCTATGAATATGGTCTTAACCCCGGACTATATTTTTTGAAGTTAGCCGAAGAATATGGTATAAAGGAAATTACATACTATGGTTTTACAACAGACAACTGTAAGAGACCTAGAAAACAGATAGAATCATTTGTTAAGGCATGTGTTGATGCTATCGAATTAATAGCAAAAGAAAATGTTTCATTGCTTGTATTGGGGAATACTAATTCATCAATGTTTCCAAAAGAATTACTAAAGTACACAAAACGCACAGATATTGGCAATGGTGGAACAAAGGTTAATTTCTTAGTAAACTATGGGTGGGATTGGGATTTGGGTAATATGGAACCTCTTTCATCCGGCAGGAAAAATATAATGGAATCACTTCATTCAAAGGATATATCAAGAATTGATTTAATATTGAGATGGGGCGGCAGAAAGAGACTTTCAGGCTTTTTACCTATACAGTCTGTTTATTCTGATATATACACAATAGATGATATGTGGCCTGATTTTAAAGCCGAGCAATTTCATGAAGCAATGATGTGGTATAATCAGCAAGATGTCACATTGGGAGGTTAAAAAAATTGCTGCGCAGCTTTCGCTGGAGGGAATCGATGTCCCTCTCCGGCACAATTGCTTATTATATTTATTTTCATTAAATCTTGCGTATGCATTTAATGGTGGGTTAACATATAGAAAAGCCTGAGAAGTAATATTAGAGAGATATTACTTCTCAGGCTTTGTACTTTTTATTTAGGTATATTAATTAATTTTTCTTTAGATTCTCTGTATATTACAAATTTATTTCCTATACTTTGAACATATTCTGCTCTCACTGCTTCAGATATCTCTGCAGCAGTTTCTTTTGCCTCTAAAAGACTGTTGTTAAGAACATTAATTTTAATTAATTCTCTAGCCTCCAGTGCATCGTCTATCTGCTTTAAAACTGTTTCTGTAATGCCGCTCTTACCTATTTGCATAATAGGGTCAAGTCCATTGGCTAATCCTTTTAAATAACTTCTTTGTTTTCCTGTTAACATTTAATCTCCTCAATCATAATGTGTTATTCTACAAAATCAAATTCTACTCCGCAAATACTTATGAGATCTCCCTCATTAGCTCCTAGTTCTCTTAGTTTATCTATTACACCTTTATCAATAAGTACTTTTTGAAAATTGCTGAAAGATTCGAAATCATCGAAATTAGTTGAGTCAACTAGTCTTTCCAGGAATTCACCTTGTCCATAATAGTAACCATCTTCTTTGGAAATTATTATAGTATCTCTTTCTTTTCTTTCATGGAAGCTTTCAACTAAATTTTCATCAACAAACACTATTTCTTCTTCTATTTGAATGAGTCTCTCATAAGCAACCTTTTTAAGTTCATCAAGACCCTGCCCTGTTGCCGCCGAAACTTCAAATATTTCATAATATTCTTCAAATTCATCTTTTATTCTTTCTAAATTCTCTTGAGCCTGAGGTAAATCTAATTTGTTTAACACAATTATTTGTTTTTTACCTGATAATTTCTCACTATATTGTTTAAGTTCCTCATTTATTTTATAGAAATCTTTAATAGGATCTCTATTTTCTTGTCCTGAAGCATCAATTACATGTAATAGAAGCTTTGTCCTCTCCACATGCCTTAAAAATTCATGACCCAGACCAGCACCTTCAGATGCACCTTCTATCAAACCAGGTATATCAGCTAAAACATAGCTGTGACCTTCCCCTATACTAACTACTCCAAGATTAGGTTTCAAAGTTGTAAAATGATAATTTGCTATTTTAGGTTTTGCACTTGTAACCTGGGATAATATAGTTGACTTGCCTACATTAGGAAAGCCTATGAGCCCTACGTCAGCTAAAAGTTTTAGTTCCAGTACTATTTCTCTCTCTTCACCTTTCGTACCTGGTTCAGCAAATCGAGGTGTACGTCTAATAGAGTTTTTAAATCTCGTATTACCTTTACCTCCTCTGCCTCCTTTTGCACATACATATCTTTGACCATTTTCTTTTAAATCTGCCAAAACAATTCCGGTCTCTTCATCTTTTACAAGCGTTCCTGCAGGTACCTTTAGCAAAAGGTCTCCTCCATCAGATCCAAATTGTTTCTTTCCTCTTCCATCTTCACCGTTAGCAGCTTGATAATTCCTTTTGTATCTAAAATCCATAAGAGTTCGAAGACCTTCGCTAGCTTCTAATATTATACTTCCGCCATCACCGCCGTCGCCGCCGGCAGGTCCACCCATAGGTTCATATTTTTCTCTTCTAAATGCGACGCAGCCGTTACCGCCTTTACCAGCCTTTACACTTATTTTAGCTATGTCTATAAACATATTATCACAACCTTAATTTTAATTTCTAATTTATATAACTTATTTGTTCCCAATTTTTTCTCAATTATATAAAAAAGTTGCTACGCAACTTCCGCTATGGGGACCTATGTCCCCCTTCGGCGTAAAAATGCTTTGCATTTTTACTGGCTCCCCCCTTAACGGCAAGGACGTCCCGTCCTTTGCAATCCTCGTTTTTTATATACCAGGAAGAGAACTTACCTGGTATATAAAAAACCTACCACTTACGGTAGGTCATTATTTTATGCTTCTATTTCACATGGATATACGCTAACTTGTTTTCTTGTTTTGTCTTTTCTTTCAAACTTAACTTTACCACTAACTGTTGCAAACAATGTATCATCGCTTCCGATACCTACGTTTAATCCGGGATGAAGTTTAGTTCCTCTTTGTCTAACAAGAATATTACCAGCTAAAACAAATTGTCCGTCGGCTCTTTTAACACCAAGTCTTTTAGAATTACTATCACGACCATTTTTAGAGCTACCAACACCTTTTTTATGTGCAAATAACTGTAAATTTAATTTCAATAACATCTTTTACACCTCCTCATAATTGAGTGTAATATAATTATTATAATCTTCTAACAACAATTTAATTCCTACTAAAAAATTCTTATATATTACATCTGTCTTCTCATTATTTTTTAGAGTTTCAACTTTCAAAAACCCTGTATCATCTTCAACATCATAACTGATGTCCGACTCAGATATACCAGCAACCAAACTCATAGAATTCAATGCAGTATATGATAATATAGATACCGCTGAACAAACTATATCTGTGCCAGAATCACCATAATTTGAATGACCACTTACTACAAAACCATCAAATAAATCATTAGTCTTATGTATTGTAACACTAATCATTTAATTATCCAACTATTTTGCCAATTTTTAATTGAGTGAATGGTTGACGATGACCTTGTTTTTTTCTGTAGTCTTTTTTAGCTTTATATTTAAATATTATAATTTTTTTAGCTTTACCTTGTTTTTCAACAACAGCTTCTACTACAGCTCCATCAACATATGGTTTGCCAACATTTAATTTTCCTTCTTCAGCTACTAATAAAACTTTGTCAAATTTTACTGTCTCTCCATCAGCGATTTCAAGTTTTTCAACTCTTACTACATCGCCTTCTTGAACTCTATATTGCTTTCCACCTGTTTCAATTATTGCGTACATAAAGTTTACCTCCTCTTACCAGTCTCGCCATTGCAGGTACTAAAAAGTTTTAACCTGTTCCGTGCGGCTCTTACAAATGTTAATTTTATCAAAGTATGCATAGTTTGTCAACTTATTTTTGCAAATTTATATATTCTATTTTTCCCATTTTTTCAATTACTATATCTTCTGTTAAAATATTTTTATTTTCTTCTATTTGTATTTTTATATTATATTTTTGCTCAATTTTAGTTATATTGTCCATGCAAGTATTTAAAATTTTATTGTACATTATACTTCCAATATTTAACACCACTGACTCGCATGATGTATTTGTCTTGATCTTTCTTACTATATTTTCAATTTTCAATATAATTTGTATTTTAGAATTAACTTTACCTCCACCGCGGCAATGTTCACAATCTTCGGTCATTAAGTTGAAAAAATTTTCCTTGTTTTTCTTTCTGGTAATTTCCATGAGATTAAGTTTTGTCATTCCAATTACTTTTGTTTTAGCTTTGTCACTCTTAAATACTCTCCTAGCATTTTCAATTATTAAATTTACATTGTTTTCATCTTTCACATCAATAAAATCAATAATGATTATTCCACTGATATTTCTAAGTTTAATCTGCCTGGCTATTTCATCTAAAGCACATAAATTTAATGTTAATGCCGTTTCTTCAAGATTAGCATTTCCAATATACTTTCCACTGTTAACATCGATCACTGTTAAAGCTTCTGTGACATCTATAAATATTGAACCGCCATTTTCCAGTTCCACTTTTCTATCAAACAACATATTAATTTGCTTTTCTATGTTAAACATTTTAAATACATTATCGCATGTGTCTATTACTTTTATCCCTTTCAATTCTCCAGATGCATTATATTTTTTTATAAGCTCGATGATTTGAACCTTAACTTCTTTATCATCAACATATATCTCGTCAACTGAAAAATCTACATAGTCTTTAAATAACCTTTCAATTATAGGGTTGTTTTTATACAACAGCTTAGGTGCATATGAGTAATTATACTCTTTTTGAATTTGATTGTATAAATCAGAAAGCATCATGTATTCTTTCTCAATTACATCTTTATTTCTATTTTGAGAAAATGTACGAAAAATCATGCCATTGCCCTCAGTCATAATACTTTTACCTATTTCCTGCAGCCTTTTTCGCTCTTCTTGGTTCTTAATTTTATTAGAAATATTTATTTCTAAGCTTCTGGGAATGAGAGCAATAAATTTCCCAGGCAATGAAATGTCAGTTGTAACTGAAATATCTTTTTCTCCAATAGGCTCCCTGCTTATTTGAACTAAGATTTCTTCTCCTACTTTTATTACTTTGTTTATACTTGTAGCTTCCTTCTTAGTAATCTTTTTTTCTCTGAGAAATTTATCAGACAGTAATTCATTCTTATGTATATATGCATTTTTTTTTAATCCTACATCAATAAAAGCTGCGTCCATTCCTGGTAGAATGTTTACTACTCGTCCTTTATATATATTTCCTAAATAATTTTCATTATCTTTCTCTTCATACAAGAAATCTTGCAGCTTACCATCTTGCAAGATAGCTATCTGCTCAAAAAAAACCGAGTTGCTGATCAATATCTGCTTAATAAAAATCACACCTTTCTAACAATGGGGGAACAATGGCTGAGCGATTGGTGAGCCATTGGTGAGCCATTGTAAAATCATGGTTTATTAGGTAAATCTTCTGTGATTCTATAAACTTCAACAGCTATGTTTTTTGCTAATATATATACATTTAAATCATGATATATCATAAAAGCCTCCTTACACTATTGCTCACCTATTGTTCTGCCATTGCTCACCTATTGTTCTGCCATTGCTCACCCATTGCTACTCTATTGTTCATCTATTGTTCCAATATTGGTTTCATATTTTTATCTAGTGATTCAATTTTCATTATTGTGAAATATGATATATTAAAGCCTCTATCCTCGATAAGTTTCATGAATTCATCAGTTTTCATGCTCCCTGTCTCTGTTGTAAGGAACATGACTTCAATACTCGCCTTATTTTCACTTGTTTTTTTAGCTTTTAAGTATTTTATAAAATCATGTGTATTAATTTCTTTTTCAACTATTTTATTTTTCTTGTTTTTCTTTTTTCTTTTATAAGTTACCCCTGTTTGAATCATTTCATCAAAAAACTCATTGAGATTATCTATATTCAAATTGTCAAATTCTATATTTATTATATATTCAACAAATGCACAACGAGACATAATTGAATCTTCTGAATCGGAATATTTTGATTTTAGTATTTGCATTTCTTTAGGAAGAACATTATTCATCTGTATTATAAAATCATCTGCATCTATTTTTTCATTTAATTCTAACTCAAAATATTCTCCTATACTTTCATTGCCAAGGGACAATGGAAATCCAAAGGATGTTTTCATGTGAGGATTGAAACCTTCACTATATTTTGCAGGGATGTTCGCCCTTTTTACCGACCTCTGGATAAATCTCAAAACATCTAGATGTGAAATATATTTTAAGTTTCCAGTTTTGCTGTATTTGCTAATTATTTTGTACATGAGGGCAAACACCTCCTAATAATTTTTGATTAACTCCACAGTTACTGCAAACTTGCCTGCAATCAGGTGTCGTTAAAGCTTTCATTGACTTCTCATATTCTCTAATTAAGAATTCCTTTGTTACTCCACAATCTATAAAATCCCACGGTAATATCTCATCAAGCTCTCTTTTTCTGCTTCCGTAGAAATCCGGATCTATATTTAGTTCTTCAAAAGTTTCAACCCACTTTTTGTAGTCGAAAACATCATACCAACCATCAAACTTACATCCTTTTTCCCATGCCCTTATTAATACATCCGAAAGTCTTCTGTCTCCTCTTGCAAAAACTGCCTCAAGAGTGCTGAGTTTAGGCTCATGATAACTAAAAGAAACCTTTTTATCTTTTATTTCTCTTTGTAATGATTTTGCTTTATCATAAAACTCTTCTATATTATCTTGCTGAACCCATTGAAAAGGTGTAAATGGTTTAGGAACGAAGCATGATGCACTAACATTTATCTTTAAATTTCCTTTGATGAGCTCTTTTGGTCTCATGAAGAATTTATCCTTAATTTTATAAGCGAGTTCTTTTATTCCTAATACATCCTCTATAGTTTCTCCTGGTAATCCAATCATGAAATAAAGTTTAACAGTGGACCATCCTAAATTAAATGCAGTTTCTACAGGTCCTAATATCTGTTCTTCTGTTAAATTCTTATTAATTACATCTCTCATTCGCTGTGTACCTGCTTCAGGAGCAAATGTAAGTCCAGATTTTCTAACCTCTTGAATTCTTTCTATAATATCAAATGTCATTGAATCAAGTCTAAGAGATGGCAGAGATAAACTCACTTTTTGTTCTTCATATTTGTCGAGCAATTTAACAGCTAAATCAGGTAGACATGAATAATCTCCAGAACTTAATGAAGTAAGAGAAATTTCATCATGTCCTGTAGATTCAATTAACTTTTCTGCTTGATTGTAAAGGGTATTAACTGTCTTTTCTCTTACAGGTCTATAAACCATTCCTGCCTGACAGAATCTACAACCTCTTGTGCAGCCTCTAAACAGTTCAAGAACTACTCTGTCGTGAACAACATCTATATAAGGTAGTATACTCTTATCAGGATAATAACTTTTATCTAAATTTTTAATAATTGTTTTTGTAATTATTGGTTTAGCATTTTCATTGAGAATTTTTCTTTCTTTAATAGTTCCATCTTCATTATATATAACATCGTAAAACTGCGGTACATATATTCCCTGAAGATTTGCCGCACGTTCTAAAAATGATTTCTTATTCCAACCTTTACTTTTTTCTTCCTCGTATAGTTTCATCAGCACAGGCAAAATTTCTTCACTTTCTCCAATTGTAAACAAATCTATAATATCATGAAGCGGTTCTGGATTATATGCACATGGACCACCTGCTATCACTAATGGAATATCATCTCCTCTATCCTTAGATTTAAAAGGAATATTAGCGAGATTAAGCATATTAAGTATGTTTGTATAGCTCATTTCATATTGCAGTGTAAAACCTATAAAGTCAAAATCCTTTAACTCATCTTTGCTCTCTAATCCATACAACGGAATATCATTATCTATCATAATTTGTTCCATGTCGGTCCACGGAGTAAACACCCTCTCACACCATACATTATCTATGCTGTTTAATAATCCATATATTATTTGCATTCCTGTATGAGACATTCCAACTTCATATACATCGGGAAATGCAAATGCAAATCTTATATCTATATCATTTTTATTTTTTATAACAGAATTCAATTCACTGCCGACATACCTGGCAGGCTTTTCAACCTTTAATAGCTTTCTGTCCAATTTTTTTATATCAATCATGTTAACCTCTTCTTAAAATTATTATCTTATTGTTCTTCAACTAACATTTGCAGCTCTGTTAAATATTCCTCAACTAAACTTGTTTCATGCATATCAATTCTATACAGCTCTATTGGATCAGATAGTATTTTATAATTATTTTCCTTTACATAATCCATCATCCTAGGTAGTAATTCTTTTGTTTTATCGTAACTTCCCTTATAAGAAAGAGTCAAATACTTTCCTCCGGGAATCACCATGTCATAATTTCTGTCATCTTTATCAAGAACAAAAAAAACTGAGGTATATGCATTATAAATACCTTCGTAAAGTTTAGATAGATTCATTGTTATACCGACATAATTATTACCCAAAAGATATAGTTTTTCTTCATGTTTTTTTTGAAGTTTTTTTATTAAAAAATCCGCTTCTTCATCACGACTAAACGTGTCATTAAGCTTTATTATTTTTCTATCTTCTATTTGAACAATATTTATTTCCTCAAGTTTCATGTCCATTGCATCTTCTTTGAGAGATTTGATACGGGAACTAATCATACTTTTTTGAATTTTCAATTGTTCAAGCTTTTGGTTAATAATTACAATTTCTTCATTTAAAATATCTAATGTATTTTTTACTGTTTTGTTCTCAAGATAATCTTTTATCTTTTCCATTGGGAAATTTAAATTTCTTAAATCTTTTATAATATTAAGTTTCCATATATCCTGTATACTATATAGCCTGTATCCATTTGAATCTCTTTCAGGACTTAATATTCCAAGTCCTTCATAATATCTGAGAGAATCTTTTCCAATATTATACAAATTAGAAATTTCGTGTATTTTATAATAATTTTTCATCTATTTATCCTTTCAAAGCATTCATTTCATTTTATCATAACATATTTAAAATAACAACTTTTTTGTTTAAAATCAAGTTTTAGATATTATTAAGATTTTATATTAGATATTATACAAAAAACAATTGAAAAATAACATAATATATAATAATATGATTTTAGTGCAAATAATTAAAATAGCGAGGTAACAAATATGAACTATGAAGAAGCGATAGATTTCATTCACTCAACATATAGATTCGGCTCAAAGCTTGGACTAGATAATATTACAAGGTTAACAGAACTTCTGGGAAACCCACAGAATAGTTATGATATAATACATATAGCAGGGACAAATGGCAAGGGATCAACAAGCAATTTGATTCATGATGTACTTGTATCATCCGGATATAAAACAGGACTTTTTATCAGTCCATATTTAGAGGAATTCACAGAAAGAATACAAATTAACAAAACTCATATAGATAGGGAGTCTCTTGCCAGAATTACTTCGATCGTAAAGGAAAAAATAGATATAATGGTCAAAGAAGGATTCAATCATCCTACGGAATTTGAAGTAGTAACTGCTATAGGGTTTAAATATTTTGAAGAACAAAAAATAGACTTTTTAGTTCTGGAAGTAGGTTTAGGAGGTAGATTTGATGCAACTAATGTTGTACAAAATACACTTTTATCTATTATCACATCCATAAGTTATGACCACATGCAATACCTGGGAGATACGTTAGAAAAAATTGCATTTGAAAAATCCGGAATAATCAAGGACAATAGCAAAGTAGTTATATACCCCCAAGCAGATAACATAAAAGATGTTATCAAAGAACAAGCTAAGCTAAAAAATTCAAAGGTTTATGAAGTCCATACAAGTAATATTGAAAAAATCAAAGGTGATATTTCGGGACAAGAATTCAAATATTTGAAAACTGACATTTTTAATCTGCCCGCACTAAAGATTAATTTGCTTGGAGAGCATCAACTGTATAATGCATTAACTGCGCTATATGCTTTGGAAATAATAAAACAATCAGGATATAATATAACAGAAGAGTCTATAAAAAAAGGATTCTTAAGCTGTCATTTTGCAGGTAGATTTGAAATAATAAGTAAAGAGCCGATAATCATACTCGATGGTGGACATAATATTAACGGTATAGAATATTTTTCAAAAGCTGTAAAAGAATATTTTGGTAATAAAAAAATTATACTTTTTTATGGAATGTTAGAGGATAAAAACCCAAATGATGTAGTAGATTATTTAATATCTCTAAGCAAAGAAATATATACACTAACACCAAATAATCCAAGAGCTATGTCATCAAATGATATGGCAAATTTAATAAGACAGCATTCAGATATAAAAGTGACACCTATACAAAATTATGATGAAATATTAAATATTTTAAAGGGCTTTGACAAAGACGAAGTCATAGCATTTGTTGGTTCTTTATACATGATAGGAGACGTAAGAACAACCTTAAAGAAAACCAAATTTTTTACCCTAACATAAAAGAGAGCCAAAAGCTCTCTTTTAACACAATTGCTACCCCATCGTTCTGCAATTGCTCACCTATAGTTCTCCAATTGTTCTATGTACCACTAAAAATCTATAAGACCGAGGCTTATTTTCAGACAGTCATCAACATCTACCATAAGCTTCTTGTCAAATCTTCCTATTTTTTCTTTTAAACGTTTTTTATCAATTGTTCGTATCTGCTCTAATAACACTACTGAATCTTTAGGCAAACTAAAATCCTTAGAACTGATTTCTATATGTGTAGGTAGCTTAGCCTTATTAATCTGAGAAGTAATTGCAGACACAATAACTGTAGGACTATATCTATTTCCAATATCGTTTTGTACTATTAAAACCGGTCTGATTCCACCTTGTTCCGAACCTATAACAGGACTCAAATCGGCATAGTATACATCTCCCCTTTTTACAATCAAGCTATTCACTTCCTAATAATTTTGTTTCGTAACTCAAAAAATCCTCATAATCCCCTTCTGAGTATTCTTCTGTAATGCTTTTATTAATACTGCTCATTTCCAAATAACCAGCCTTCATCTTATCCCTGATTTCAAGCTTTCGTTTTTCAATCAAATAAAATCTTATAGACTTTCGTATAAAGTCACTTCTGTTAGTACAATCAATTTTAACCGCGTTGTCCAGCTCATGCAGCAAATTTTCTGGAATTGATATTAAAATCTTTTTATTATCCGCCATCACACACCTCACATAAATAAAAACTCAGGTCAAGCAATTATAACTTATGTAATTTTACCACAAATTAAAAAGAATTTGAATGGTAACTTATAACTTAATGTGAAAATACTTATTTCTAATAAACAAATTTTCCACAAATACCATTATGATCAAATTAAAACTCTTATTGCTCCTTTTCAATATTAATCTCATCATATTGTATAGCTTTTACCAAATTATCATTTTTATAAATAAAAATTTTATCTGGTAACAAATTTTCTTTACTAAAGTTCAAAACATGCTTATACGTCCCATCCCAATAAATCAATTCTTCAGGTATGGGGTCTAAAGAAGTATTGAATTTGCTTAAATCAAATTCATAAACTAAGGGGTTTACCATCTTATAATTATCAATCTTGACACTGCTTTCTTTAAATTTATCATTATTTAAAACACAAGAACCGCCTTCATAATCAATACTCCACAAAGCGGAACCTTCATTGATTATAAAACTATAGTCACCATCCTTACATCTTATTTTCACATTGTATGTATTTTCTGTATTGCCTGTATACACTTTCATAATAGCTTCCCCTGTGTAATTAGTCGGAATAACGAAAGACTCTTCCTTTACTGAGCATCCTGCTAAAATGATACAGCTACATATTATAAGAAACATGTATCTAAAATAACTTCTCATTATATAAGACCACTTCCCAAACAAATATATTATATAATACTTATATGACTGTATCCAGCAATATATACCTGTTTTATCTCTTAGAGGGTATTACTCATCACCTTCTGCTATACAGGAAGCAATGGCATAATCTTTTATATGCGTTATGGAAATCTGTATGTTTGTAATTTTGTTTTCCTCAGCAATAACCAATGCATTGTTCGAAAGTATGACTATCGGTTTACCTTTATCATCTTTCAAAATTTCGATATCCTGTGTTCCAAATGTAGAAAATCCTGTCCCAAGACATTTTGATACGGCTTCCTTTGCCGCAAATATGCCAGCAGCAGTCTGTGGATTAAATTTTCTTGTTCTTAAGTATTCCTGCTCCTTATTTGTATATATTTTCTTCATAAATGATTCATTTTCAATGTTTTTTCTAATTCTTTCAACCTCTATAACATCAATACCATTACCTTTAATCATTATATATCATTACCTCCGGCATAATTAAGATTACTTGCCCCAAAAAATATTAATTGACAAAGAGCCTAATCTGTATAATAATTATATTATAAGTTCTTGTTCTTTACAATAAAACTTCACAATTATTCAAAATTAAATATAAAAGGAGCAACATATTATGAACAATGTTACAGTAGTTTCTCATCCGTTAATACAACATAAATTAACAATGTTGAGAGACAAAAACACATCATCGAAGGATTTCAGAGAGTTGGTAAGAGAAATTGCTATGCTTATGGCATATGAAGTAACAAGAAATCTTCCACTTGAAGATGTTGATATAGAAACACCAATATGTAAAGCAAAAGGAAAAGTTCTATCTGGACAAGATATTGCAATAGTCCCAGTTCTGCGTGCCGGATTAGGAATGGTAGATGGTATGCTTGATTTAATACCAAATGCAAAAATAGGTCACATTGGATTATATAGAAATGAAGAAACATTACAACCTGTAGAATATTATTGCAAACTTCCACAGGATATAGAAAACCGAATAGTTATAATAACAGAACCAATGCTTTCGACTGGAGGCTCGATGCTTGGAGCTATTGAATTGTTAAAAAAACATGGTGCAAAGAAAATAAAATCAATACATTTAGTATGTGCCCCTGAAGGAATAGAAATAGTCACAAAAGCACATCCGGATGTAGAAATATATACCGCATCAATAGATGAAAAATATAATGAAATAGGATACATAGTTCCTGGCTTAGGAGATGCCGGAGATAGATTATTTGGAACAAAATAGTTACAATAAATGAGCAAAGGGTAAACAAAAAAATACAGATAAAATAGATAAAATAAAAACTTAGGATTTTTTCCTAAGTTTTTATTTTATCTGTTACTTATCAGATATTTTTCAAATAGAAAGTTTTTCTAAAACTCTATCATTTTTCATAATGCCGGAAACCACAATAGTACCGACTATCGTTACTACTACAAATTCTCCTAATCCAACATATAATGCATTCATCCAAAACGGTGTTTGAAATAAATAAGTCAATTCCAATCCAACTATTACTGCGTTTGATATAACAGGTCCAAGACTTGCTATAATTAAAGACTTTTTGTTATAACCAAAAGCCTTTTTAACTCCAATAATAAACAATATTGCAATTAATGTAGCTATTGGGCCTACCACCACATCAATAACACCCAGAGGGCTTGGTAGATTAGCTAAAATGCATCCAAGAATTAATCCAGTTGTATATTTAGGATCTATAAAGGCAAACAACACCAGTATTTCTGATATCCTAAATTGAACCTGTCCATAACTTAAAAATGAAAATGCTATTGTTATAGCTGCATATGCTGCCGCTATAAGGGCAGTCTTTGTAATAAATTGTACTCTGTTTTTTTCCATAAAAAAAACTCCTTTCGTATTTTAATAACGATTCTCGGAGTCACTTAAAAAAACTTGATTTTTTTAAAGTGGGTGCCAAGAAAACACTTTTAAAATGAAAGGGGCAAAATGAATTGTCTCGTCCCTCTCACTTATTATTCTATTATTATCTCTTGCTAAATTGAGATGCTTTTCTTGCTTTTTTAAGACCGTATTTCTTTCTTTCTTTCATTCTAGAATCTCTAGTTAAGAATCCAGCCTTTTTAAGTATTGGCCTTAATTCACCATCAATTTGTAATAAAGCTCTAGATATACCATGTCTGATTGCTCCAGCTTGACCTGTATATCCACCACCTTTAACATTTACAAGAACATCATATTGTCCCATTGTATCAGTTATTAGCATTGGCTCTCTTACTACTACTCTTAAAGTTTCATATTTTAAATATTCATCTAAATCTCTTTTATTAACAAGTATTTTACCAGTTCCTGGGATCAACCTAACTCTTGCGATAGCGCTCTTTCTTCTACCAGTTCCTATATATTGTACGTTCATCTATTTCGTCCTCCTTATTTAAAACTCATATACTTCAGGTTTTTGAGCTTGATTATTGTGCTCTGGTCCTGCGTATACTTTAAGTTTTTTTAGCATTTGTCTTCCCAAGCTATTTTTAGGAAGCATTCCTTTTACTGCAAGATAAACTGGTTGAGTAGGTTTGTCTTGTATAAAGTCTTTATAAGGAGTCTCTTTCATTCCACCAGGATACTGTGAATGATGTCTATATAATTTTTGATCCCATTTATGACCTGTTAAAACTATTTTCTCTGCATTTACAACTATTACAAAATCTCCTGTATCAACATGCGGAGTATAAATCGGTTTGTGTTTTCCTCTTAAAAGTCTAGCAACCTCTGTTGCTAATCTACCTAAAGTTTTTCCATCAGCATCTATAACATACCATGCCCTTTGTACTTCATTAGGTTTAGCGATGAAGCATTTCATTTTGTTCCCTCCTGAATTCTACAACTTATATTTATTATTCTTTTTTATCTATTCAAAAAACCTAACTCCGGGGCATTGGAACGGTTTTTCTCTCAATATCATACCTTAACATTTTATAGTATTGTTTCACATAAGTCAAGTGTTTTTTTAACTCTTTCAGACAATTGTTCTCCTGTTGTTCATCCATTACCCGCCTATTATTCTGTCATTGTTATAATCTACTTCCTTTAAAAACAAACCTTCCGGTTTTGCTGTATGACCAAGAATAGTTCTATCTTTAAATTCTAAAGCTTTTTGGATGCAGCTTACTTCCTTTGTTCCTTTGCCTATGTCAATCAATGTACCGGCAATTATCCTGACCATATTATACAAAAATCCACTGCCATTAACATAAAGTCTAAGAGTTTTACCTTCTCTCAATAATTTAGTGCTAAAGATAGTCCTAACTGTCGTTTTTACTTCTGATCCTGCAGACATAAACCCTTTAAAGTCATGTGTTCCAACTAAAAATTTTGATGCCGCCTCCATTTTCTCAAAGTTAAGTTCTGAAGGTATAAAATAAGCGTAGTTTCTGTAAAAAGGACTACTTACTCTATCATTATAAATTTGATACATATATGTCTTATTATGAGCATCAAATCGAGAATTAAACTCTAACGGTACCTCTTCTGAACTTAAAATTCTAATATCTTTTGGTAAATTTGCATTCAGCGCTAATTTTATTTTATCTGTCTCAATTTTAGTTTCTGTTATGAAATTAGCTACTTGACCCAATGCATGAACACCTCTGTCGGTTCTTCCGGAACCTACTAAATCAGGCTGTTCTTTAGTAATGATACTAATTGCATTTTCAATAGTTTCCTGTATTGTGACCCTATCCAATTGAGTTTGCCAACCATAATAATTGGTACCCTCATATGCAATTATTAATTTAATATTTTTTACCATATCCTTGTTACAATTATTGTCGCAAGATAAAATATAAAAATAAAAGATGCAACATAATCTCCTCTGTTAATTTTTAATTGTCTCATTCGAGTTCTGTTGTCTCCGCCTCTGTAACATCTAGCTTCCATCGCCATTGCTAAATCATCTGCACGTCTGAATGCACTTATAAATAAGGGAACCAGTAATGGAACCAAGTTTTTAGCCCTGTTAATAATATTTCCACTTTCAAAATCCGCACCTCTTGATTTTTGAGCCTTCATAATTTTCTCAGTCTCTTCCATTAATGTAGGAATGAATCTTAGTGCAATAGTCATCATCATTGCAAGTTCATGAGCTGGAACACCAAATCTTTTTAATGGTTTCAACAGACTTTCAATGCCATCTGTCAATATTATAGGTGATGTAGTCAAAGTTAACAAAGATGTCCCCATTATTAAAAGTGTCAATCTTATAGCCATAAATCCAGCTTGTTTGAGACCCTCTTCAGTTATCTTTATAAATCCAACCTGATATATTATTTTACCGGGTGTCATTAACAGATTTATAACAAATGTTATAGTTATTATCAAAAATATTGGTTTCAGACCCTTTAATACAAATTTCACAGGAACTTTTGATGTTGTGATTGCAATGCCTAAAAACAGCACTACTATCAGATATGCATAAAAACTATCTATTAAAAATAAGGACATAATAAATACAAATGTTATAATAATCTTAACTCTTGGATCAAGATTGTGAACAGGTGATTCCACCGGATAATGCTGTCCTATAGTTAAATTCTTAAACATTTTTTTTTCTCCTTATTTCTTTTAATATTTCCATTTTTGCCTCTTCTACAGTTATTACATCAGATTTTATGTTAAATCCTTTTTTTCTAAGTTCATTAACTATCTCTGCTATTTGTGGTATACCTAGTCCAATGCGCACGAGTTCCTCTGATTGTGCATATATTTCCTTAGGGGTACCTTGCATATGTATTTTCCCTTTATATAAGACCACAACTTTATTTACTAATTTAGCTACATCTTCCATACTATGGGACACAAGAATAACTGTAACTTTGCTTTTTTGGTGAAGCTTTTTTATTTGGTCAAATATCTCATTTCTTCCTGCCGGATCTAGTCCTGCAGTAGGTTCATCTAATATAAGATATTGGGGTTTCATTGCCAATACGCCTGCTATTGCTACCCTTCTCTTTTGTCCGCCGCTTAAGTCGAATGGTGAAGCATCTTTTATTTTGTTATAATTAAATCCTACCAGCTCCAGTGCTTCTCTTGTTCTTATATCTATCTCATCTTGACTTAACTTAAGATTTGTAGGACCGAAGGCAACATCTTTTGCAACAGTTTCCTCAAAAAGTTGATATTCAGGATATTGAAATACAAGTCCAACCATTTGGCGTATATTTTTAAGTTTCTTTTTATCTTGTCCCACAACTATATCATCAACAATAATTTTTCCTTCTGAAGGCATCTCCAATCCATTTAAAAGCTGTATAAGAGTAGATTTACCCGAACCCGTATGACCAATTATACCAACAAAGTCTCCTTGATCTATATTTAGGTTAACATTGTCTAAAGCCAAAGTTCTGAACGGTGTCCCTTCACTATATATAAACTTAATATTTTCTGCTTTTATTGACATAACAAATCCACCAATTCTTTTATATGTATTATATCAGGAGGTATATTCAAACCCTCCTTTTTTAATTCCTGTGCCAATTCTGTAACCTGTGGTACATCTAATCCAAACTTCTTTATTTCTTCTAAATTTTTAAAAACTTCTTTTGGAGTTCCGTCTAATTTTATACTCCCTTTATCCATAACCACAACTCTATCCGCTTCTACTGCTTCATCCATATAATGTGTTATTAAAAGTATTGTTTTTCCTTGCTTATTTAGTTTTTTTAATGTATCCATTACTTCTTTTCGACCGGAAGGGTCCAGCATGGCAGTTGGTTCGTCAAGTATGATGCAATCTGAGTTCAAGGCTAATATACCTGCTATTGCTATCCTTTGTTTTTGTCCGCCTGAAAGCATATGTGGCGGTCTTGTTCTATATTCATACATACCAACCGCATTAAGGGCGTCATCAACCCTTTTTCTTATTTCTGATGATTCTACCCCTTGATTTTCAGGTCCAAAGGCTATGTCTTCTTCCACGATTGTTGCAACTAACTGATTATCTGGATTTTGGAACACCATTCCGGCAGTTTGCCTGATATCCCAGAGCTTACTATCATCTGAAGTATCCATATCTTTTACATAGATTTTGCCTTCGACAGGCAATAGCAATGAATTAATAAGCTTTGCCAATGTAGATTTTCCTGAGCCATTATGACCAATTATTGCAGTAAATTGACCTTTTTTTATATTTAAGCTGACAGAATCTACAGCATATTTCGTATCATCGTTGCTGTATTTATATTTGACATTCTCTATCCTAATTATATCCATATTTTTTACACCTATATTT
This sequence comes from Sedimentibacter sp., assembly GCA_032006665.1. Lineage (GTDB taxonomy): Bacteria > Bacillota > Clostridia > Tissierellales > Sedimentibacteraceae > Sedimentibacter. The sequence goes on along the minus strand of DALZMP010000013.1, from coordinate 16,170 downwards.
TCTAAATAATATTATTTTAATAATCTGATTTCCTGTATCATTAAGATAATAACATTATCCTCATAATTTTACAACAATAAATTTAATACATCATTATAGCGTTTTTAAAGACGGCTCGTTTTAACAAAAGCCGTCTTTGATATCATTTATTTATACATATTTGAATAAGTTTGTCCTGACAATAATGTCGTATCATTTCTATATTGATTTAATTCATCAATTGTAACAAGCTGATATCCTCTTTTAACAAGTTCCGGAACAACTATTTTTACAGCATCTGCTGTCGTTCCATATATATCATGCATCAATACAATATCTCCATCTTTTACATTATCAAGAATGTTACTACATATTTTTTCAGTGTTTCTGCTTTGCCAATCCAATGTATCAAGTGACCACAATATAATAGGTTTATATATTCTTTTTCTCATTTCATCATTTACAAATCCATATGGCGGTCTCATAATCGTAGGAGCATATCCTGTAATATCTTCAATAAATTCATCGGTTCCAACTATCTGCTGCCATAATTCGTAATCTGATATGCTAGTGAGATCTTTATGGTTATAGCTATGGTTTCCGATCTGATTTCCCTCTTCGACCATTCTGATTAATATATCTGCATTCTTTTTAACTTCACTTCCTAAAACAAAAAATGTTGCATTTGCATTATTTTCTTTTAATGTATCAAGAATTATGGGCGTGTAATCCTTAGAAGGCCCATCGTCAAAGGTCAATGCAACCATAGGTTTATCTGAATCTATCACTCTCTCTGAAGCAAACACATTAGAGTTCATCGTAACAATTAGTAGTAACATCATAGAATAAATTATTATTTTCTTTTTCAATATAATCCCCCTAAAATTTTAATATTTTATATAGCTATATATTGTTATTTATATAAATGTTATATACGTATTGTATATCTGTTTTATATATAAATCTATATTAATTTTTAGGTTGCAATGGAAAATCTAGCTTAATTCTGTACTATTTTGCTAATTATAATCTAAAATGCTCATCATTGTATTGATTTTTATCTATTAAATATTATAATAATTTTTTCGATTTATTAATAATAATATCTTTTCCTTCTTTACGCCACTGGTTAAATTCTGATACTGCAGTAAATAGTACGTCTGTTGATGAGTTTAGTCCGGTTTCGCAAGAATCTTGAATAACGCCAATAACAAATCCCACTCCTACGACTTGCATAGCTACATCATTTGGAATTCCAAACAAACTGCATGCAAGTGGAATTAACAATAACGAACCCCCAGCTACTCCCGAAGCGCCACAGGCACTTACTGCTGACAACAAACTTAAGATTAGAGCCATGCCCATATCCACCTGAATTCCTAGTGTATGTACTGCAGCTAATGTTAATACAGAAATTGTAATCGCGGCGCCTGCCATATTAATAGTTGCACCTAGTGGAATTGAAACTGAATAAGTATCTTTATCTAATCCCAGTTCTTCACACAAAGCCATATTTACAGGTATATTTGCAGCAGAACTGCGTGTAAAAAACGCGGTAATACCGCTATCTTTTAAACATTTTAAAACAAGTGGATAAGGATTTTTGCGAATACCTGCAAATACAATAATCGGATTTATCACAAGTGCCACAAAAATCATGCATCCAACTAACAGTAAAAGTAAACGTCCGTAACTAAGCAGTGACTCTATACCATTTGTAGCAATTGAATCAAACACAAGTCCCATAATTCCAAGTGGTGCAAAGTTTATTACCCATCTTACTATTTGTGATAATGCATCTGAAATATTACTTATTATTGTTTTCGTAGAATCAGGTGCATTTTTTAAAGCGATACCCAATAGTAATGCCCAGGCCAATATTCCTATGTAATTTGCATTATAGAGAGCCTTTACAGGATTATCAACAATATTTAACAGTAATGCTTTTATAACATCTACAACCCCACCGGGAGGCGTCATGTTATCAACAACTTCTCCAAGTGTTATATCTATTGGAAAAATAAAGCTTGCTACAACAGCAACTAATCCTGCTAAAAATGTACCCAAAAGATAAAGAAAAATAATTGATTTCATATTAGTTTTTTGACCACTCTTATGCTGAGATATAGCAGACATAACTAGGAAAAATACCAATATGGGAGCAACCGCTTTTAAAGCACCAACAAACAGTGATCCTAAAATAACAATTGGCTTTGCAATATCTGGAATCACTACGGCCAAAAATATGCCAATAACCAGACCGATAATAATTCTTTTAACCAAACTTAATTTATTCCATTTTGTAAGTAAATTATTCATTATAACCTTCCCCTTAAATATTTGTTCTATTGAATTAAAAACAATTTGTTTATAGTTATATTGTGCACAATCAACAATATTATTCAGTGCCGTGCCCTATAAACTGATTATTCTTTAAATTCAAGTGCTGCAATCATAAAAAAAGGATTAAGATAAATCTTAACCCATTAATTATTTTTTCTATTTTCTTATTGCATTGGTATAATTGAATCGTTGTTATACTAATTCAATTATAGCCATTTCTGCTCCATCGCCTCTGCGAGGTCCCATTTTAAGAATTCTAGTGTATCCACCGTTTCTTTCTTTATATTTAGGAGCAACTTCTTCAAATAGCTTATATACAGCGTTTTTATCGTATATATATGCTAATGCCTGACGTCTTGCATGTAGGTCTCCTCTTTTACCAAGAGTAATCATTCTTTCTGTAACTCTTCTTAACTCTTTAGCTCTTGTTACTGTTGTAACAATTTTGCCGTTGTTAATCAAGCTAGCAGTCATGTTTCTCAACATTGCAACTCTATGGTCAGTAGTCATACCAAGCTTTCTGTGATTAGCCATGCTTCGTCCTCCTTTACAACTGATTATTAATTATCATTTTTCCTAAGAGATAATCCTAATTCTTCCAGTTTTTTCGCTACTTCGTCTAAAGACTTTTTACCAAGGTTTCTTACTTTCATCATATCATCTTCCGACTTATATGTAAGCTCCTCTACAGAATTAATTCCTGCCCTCTTTAAACAATTGTAAGATCTAACTGATAAATCAAGTTCCTCTATTGTCATTTCCAGCACTTTTTCTTTTTCATCTTCTTCTTTTTCAATCATAATTTCCACATCATTTATGTGTTCAGTTAATGATATAAATAAGTTAAGATGTTCATTTAATATTTTAGCGCCCAGTGAAACAGACTCTTCTGGTTCTATTGTTCCATTTGTCCATATCTCTATAGTCAATCTGTCAAAGTCTGTTCTGTTTCCGACTCTTGTATCTTCTACAGTAAAATTAACCTTTTTAACGGGAGTGTAGATTGAATCAATTGGTATTACACCAATTGATTGATTATCTTTTTTGTTTCTTTCAGCAACTACATACCCTCTACCCTGCTCCATTTCCATCTCTATTATGAGCTCGGAACCTTCTTCTAAAGTAGCAATATGCAGGTCTTCATTGACAATTTCTACATCCCCACCTGTTATTATGTCTCCTGCTGTTACTTCTTTAGGTCCCTTTGCATCAATTAATAATTGAACTGGTCCTGGGACATTCATTTTAGCAGCAAGATTCTTAATATTAAGAATTATCTCTGTTACATCTTCTCTAACACCTGGTATAGTTGAAAATTCATGCAACACCCCTTGAATATTAATAGATGTAACGGCTGCGCCTGGTAACGATGAAAGAAGTATTCTTCTTAGTGAATTTCCAAGTGTCGTCCCGTAACCTCTTTCAAGTGGTTCAACTACTATTTTACCATAAGTATTTTCATCATTTTTTTCAATTAACGTAATATTAGGTTTTTCAATTTCTATCATCCCAAACCCTCCTTACTTGATTTTTTTTTGCCGAGGGTAATAATTCTTAAATATTCTTAATCAATCTTTATTTAGAATACCACTCAACAATTAGATGTTCTTCTATAGGTATTTCGATATCTTCTTTTACCGGTTCAGCTATTATTCTTCCTGTAAAATTATCAGGATCAACTTGCAACCATTGAGGTGCAGTTTTCTTATGATTTTCAATTAAACCTTTGAATTTTGCTGAGCTTTGGCTCTTTTCGATTACTTGTATTACATCACCAGCGCTAAGAACCATAGATGGAATATCAGCCTTTTTACCGTTTACAGTAAAATGACCATGTACTACTAATTGTCTTGCTTCTGGTCTAGAACTAGCAAAGCCTAATCTATATATTACATTATCAAATCTAAGTTCTAGTAATTTCAAAAGATTATCTCCGGCTTTTCCTGCCATTTTTTCTGCCATGTTGAAATACTCATGGAACTGACCTTCTAAAACTCCATAGTACTTTCTAACTTTTTGTTTTTCTCTCAACTGTATGCCGTGGTTTGTAAGTTTTTTATTGTTCTGTCCGTGTTGTCCTGGAGCATAATTTCTTCTTCCAATTCCACATTTATCAGAGTAGCATCTATCACCTTTTAAATAAAGTTTTAAACCTTCTCTTCTACATATTCTGCATACAGGTCCAGTATATCTTGCCATTATTTCACCTCGTTTCTAATCTACTTATACTCTTCTACGTTTTGGTGGTCTACAACCATTGTGAGGTATTGGAGTAACATCTTTTATTAAATTTACTTCAAGTCCAGCAGCTTGTAAAGATCTTATCGCAGCTTCTCTACCTGAACCTGGTCCTTTAACATATACTTCTACTGATTTTAAGCCATGTACCATGGCTTTTTTTGCAGCTTCTTCTGCTACCATAGAAGCTGCAAATGGAGTAGATTTTCTTGATCCCTTGAAACCTAATTGACCTGAACTAGCCCATGAAATAGCATTTCCGTGCATGTCAGTCAAAGTTACAAGTGTATTGTTAAAAGTAGACTTAATATGTGCCTGGCCTTTTTCAATGTTTTTACGTTCTCTTTTTCTTACTCTTGTTGTTTTTTGTTGTTTTTTAGCTGCCACTTAAGTCCCTCCTTTTATTTTTTAGATTTTTTTCCGGAAACTCTCTTAGGACCTTTTCTAGTTCTTGCATTATTTTTAGTATTTTGTCCTCTAACAGGCAATCCTCTTTTGTGTCTGATTCCTCTATAGCAGTTAATTTCCTTTAATCTTTTAATGTTTAGTGATATTTCTCTTCTTAAGTCCCCTTCAACAGGATGCTTATCTATCTCAGCTCTTAATTTTGAAATCTCATCTTCTGTTAAATCTTTTACTCTTGTGTCCGGATTAATTCCTGAAACACTTAGTATTTTATTAGAAGTTTTTCTACCAATTCCAAAAATATATGTTAAGCCTATTTCAACTCTTTTATCTCTTGGTAAATCAACACCAGCTATTCTGGCCATTAAGCTACACCTCCTACCTTAGTAGTACTTAATTTAAATTTTTCTTTATATATCATTTTAAAACTAGCTTTAGCCTTGTTTTTGTTTGTGCTTAGGATTCTCACAGATTACCATGACTTTACCTTTTCTCTTGATAATCTTGCACTTTTCACACATTGGTTTTACTGATGGTCTTACTTTCATTGTAATCCCTCCTTACTTTTTCCTCCAGGTTATTCTTCCTCTTGTCAAATCATATGGTGATAATTCAAGAGCTACCGTATCACCTGGTAGAATCCTGATATAGTTCATCCTCAGTTTTCCAGAAATATGCGCTAAAATCTGGTGTCCGTTTTGAAGCTCAACTCTGAACATTGCATTTGGAAGTGCTTCAAGGACTTTTCCTTCGACTTCTATTACATCTTTCTTGGACATTGATCACTCAACCTCCATTCATCAGATACATTTTTGTTGAAAGGCTCAAGGAGCTTTCTGACAAATGCATCGTTTAGATTTTCGTTACCTTGTAATTTTTCAGCAAATTCTGTCAATACTGTATTATACACAATTAAATGTTTTATTTTCTTCTTTTTAGGTGAGCTCAATTTTCTAAGTTCACCGTCACATACCAATACATAGTTTTCATCAACAACTTCACAAATTACAAAAATTCTATCTTTGTCTCTTCCAGCTCTTGATTTAACTATCTGTCCAATCATTAAGTTTGTTGTAAGTTCCAAGAAATCACCTCTACAATACAGTTAACAGCTCTGGTTCACCATCAGTTATTGCTATTGTATGCTCATAATGAGCTGATGGTTTGCCGTCAAGTGTTACTACTGTCCAATCATTATCGAGTACTTTAACGTTGTACGTTCCTGCATTAATCATAGGTTCTATTGCAAGGACCATTCCTTGTTGCAGTCTAGGCCCTTTTCCAGGTTTTCCGAAATTGGGAATCTGCGGTGACTCATGCATCTTCTTACCAACCCCGTGACCAACATAATCTCTAACAACAGAAAATCCAGCACTCTCTGCATATTCTTGAATTGCATGGGAAATGTCAGATAACCTAAATGACTCTTTTGCAAACTTTATACCTTCATAAAAGCTTTGTTTGGTTACTTCGACTAATCGCCTTTTCTCCTCATCAACTTCGCCTACAAGAAAAGTTTTTGCCGAATCTCCAACGTATCCTTCAAATGTTGCACCAATATCTACACTGATTATATCGCCTTCTTTGAGTATTCTCTCTCCAGGCATTCCATGCACCACTTCTTCATTAACTGAAGCGCATATGGAAAATGGAAATCCATTATAACCTTTAAATGTTGGTATCGCATTTTGTGATTTCAAAAATTCTTCAACAATTTGATCAAGTTCTTTAGTTGTTATACCAGGCTTAATATTTTTTCTCACGAGTTCATGAGACTGTGCTACTAATCTCCCGGCTTTTTTCATTATCTCAATTTCTCTTCTTGTTTTGAGGATAATCATATTATCTTCCCCTCAATTTTGCAACAATGTCTTTGCCAACCTCAGCTATTGGTTTTTCGCCATTTACATTTAATAGTATACCTTTGTTAGAATAATATTCTATTAAAGGTGCTGTTTGTTCCTGGTAAACACTAATTCTTTTTGACACTGTTTCTTCAGTATCATCTTTTCTCTGTAGTAATTCACCGCCGCATTTGTCGCAAATACCTTCTTTAGCAGGCTTGTTAAAAGTCATATGATATGTTTGACCGCAGTCTTTACATACCCTTCTTCCAACTGCTCTTGTTATAAGAAGATTTGAATCTACTTCTATATTAACAACATAGTCAAGCTTCTGATCCATGCTTTTTAAAGCATCTTCCAGTGCATCAGCCTGTGCTATTGTCCTTGGGAATCCATCTAAAAGAAATCCATTCTTACAATCATCATTAAGTAATCTATCTTTTACCAATTCTACTGTCAATTCATCAGGTACTAAAAGTCCTTGATCCATATATTCTTTAGCTTTTTTGCCAAGGGCTGTGCCCTCTTTAATGTTGCTTCTAAATATATCGCCTGTTGAAATATGTGGTATTGAAAACTCTTTTACAATTGTTTCAGCCTGTGTTCCTTTTCCGGCTCCCGGTGGTCCCAATAATATTGTTCTCATTTTTGTACCTCTTTTCTATTTCAAGAATCCCTTGTAATGTCTCATCATCATTTGTGCTTCTATTTGCTTCATAGTTTCAAGAGCAACACCAGTCACAATCAAAAGTGCAGTTCCGCCAAAACGAACTTGCAAATTCGTGAATGAAAATACTAAAGTCGGTACTGTCGCTATAAATGCAAGTGCAAGTGCTCCTGCTATAGTTATTCTGTTTAAAACTCTATTTAAAAATTCTGCTGTAGGTCTGCCTGGTCTTATACCCGGTATAAAACCGCCATTTTCTTTAAGCGTGTTTGAGTATTCAAATGGATTGAACTGAACCGCTGTATAGAAATATGTGAAGAACACTATCAATATTATATTTAATATTGTATAAATGTATACTCCAGGGCTTTGAGCCAAAGAAAAATATTTTTGTATTCCAACAGTCATACCTGGAAAGAAAAACGCTAATGTTTGAGGTATTGCCAACAATGTTGAAGCAAATATAACCGGCATAACTCCTGCCATTAACACTTTCATCGGGATATGCGTGCTTTGTCCGCCATACATTTTTCTGCCTACAACTCTTTTTGCATATTGTACAGGTACTCTTCTTTCACCTTGTTGTATTGCTATAACACCCATTACTATTATTAAAGCAAATATTAAGAATACAACAACTTCTACTATATTTACAGTTCCGGCAATCATTAACTGAATTGTACCTCCAATATCGGATGGATATCTCGATACTATACCAGAAAATATTATTAATGATATACCATTACCAATTCCTCTGTCTGTTATTAATTCTCCAAGCCACATTAAAAATGCAGTACCTGCTGTAAGAACTATAACAACTGTCAATATTGATGAAAAACTTTTTTCGATTATAGCTTGATTAAAAAATCCAACACTGTATGCAGTAGCTTGAATCAATGCCAAAACAACAGTAATATATCTGGTCCATTGAGCCATCTTTTTCTTTCCGTCTTCTCTTTTAAATATTTCTTCGAGTTTAGGAATAGCAATTGCAAGCAATTGCAATATAATTGATGCTGTAATGTACGGATATATATTTAATGCAAATATTGTAAAATCTTTGAATGCACCGCCTGACATTAAATCGAAGAAATCTAATAACCCTGCTCCTGCACTGCCAGCATTAAACATGTTAGCTATTATTTCTCTGTTAATCCCCGGAACGGGAATAACAGCACCGAGTCTATAAACTACTATCATCAACAATGTAAAAATTATTCTTTTCCTTAAATCAGGAATTTTCCAAGCGTTTTTCAAAGTTTCAAACACGTTTAAATCACCTCAACTTTTCCACCGGCAGCTTCAATTTTCTCAACTGCTGATTTGCTAAATTTATGAGCTTTTACTGTCAGTTTCTTAGCAAGGTCACCGTTACCTAAAATTTTAACTCCGTCAAGTTGTTTTTTCAATATTCCTTCTGATTTAAGCATTTCAGGGGTAACTTCTGTACCATCTTCAAACATATTTAATACTTCAACATTTATTTCAGCATATGTTGTTCCAAAAATGTTAGTGAATCCTCTTTTTGGAAGTCTCCTGTAAAGAGGCATCTGTCCACCTTCAAAACCTGGTCTTACTCCGCCGCCTGAACGAGATTTTTGTCCGTTCATACCTCTACCGGAAGTTTTACCTTGTCCTGTCGCTGTACCTCTTCCTAATCTTTTTCTATTCTTAACACTACCAGGATTAGGTTTTAATTCATGAAGTTTCATTTGTACACCTCCTTATAGTTTTATTCTATAACCTCTACCATGAAGTTTACTTTTCTAATCATTCCTCTAATTTGAGGTGTATCTTCTTTTTCGACTACATGGCCTATTTTTCTTAAGCCTAGAGCTTTAATATTCTTAACTTGATTAGGAGTTTTAGAAATTATACTTCTAGTCTGTTTTATTTTAATTGTTGCCATAATTTTCACCTCTTAACCTAAAATTTCTTCTACTGATTTCCCTCTAATTTTTGCTACATCTTCAGGTCTCTTAAGGGATTTTAAGGCTTCAATTGTTGCATTTACAACATTTCTAGGGTTGTTAGAGCCCAAAGATTTTGTTCTGATATCCTTAATTCCTGCAAGTTCTAACACTGCACGAACTGGTCCACCAGCTATAATTCCAGTACCTTCAGATGCCGGCTTAACAAGAACTCTACCTGCGCCATATCTACCTATTATTTCATGTGGTACAGTAGTATTAATCATAGGCACTTCGATCATTCTCTTTTTAGCATCCTGTATAGCTTTTCTTATAGCATCTGGAATTTCAATAGCTTTTGCCATTCCGATTCCAACATGGCCATTTTCGTCACCAACAACAACCAAACAGCTAAATCTAAAGTTTCTACCACCTTTAACAACTTTAGTAACACGGTTAATGCTAATAACTTTTTCTTTTACATCCAGTTGGCTTGCATCTATACGTCCACGCTCCATTGATTTACCTCCTTATTAAAATTCAAGTCCGCTTTCTCTTGCTCCGTCAGCAAGTACTTTAATTCTGCCATGATATAAATATCCGCCTCTATCAAAAACAACTGAATTTATACCTTTTTCTTTCGCTCTTTCTCCTACCGCCTGACCAACAACTTTGGCTGCCTCAGTTTTAGTAAGTTCTGCTACTTTATCTTTTAATTCTTTATCAGCTGTTGAAGCTGACACTAAAGTAGTTCCAGTAGCATCATCTATTACTTGAGCGTATATGTGCTTAGCGCTTCTATAAATATTTAATCTTGGTCTTTCAGGAGTTCCTTGGATCTTATTTCTTATTTTAAAGTGTCTTTCGATTCTCTTTTGATTTCTATCAACTTTCTTAAGCACTAATACTCACTCCTTTCTTAATTATTTACCAGTTTTACCTGCTTTACGTCTAACAACTTCATCAGAGTATTTAATTCCTTTTCCTTTATAAGGTTCAGGTCTTCTCCAATCTCTGATTACTGCTGCATAATTTCCAACTTGTTGCTTATCTATACCTTTTACTAATATTTTATTAGCTCCTTCAACTGCAGTTTCAATTCCTTTCGGATCTTCCATTTCAACTGGATGTGAAAAACCTAAGTTCATTACTAGTTTACTACCTTGTTTTTGTGCCCTATATCCAACACCTACTATTTCAAGAACCTTTTGATAACCTTCAGTTACTCCAACGATCATATTGTTAATAAGTGTTCTTGTCAATCCATGAAGTGATTTATGTTCTTTTACTTCTGAAGGTCTTGAAACTGTTATTTCATTTCCTTCTATTTCAATAATCATAGATTTTGGCAATTGTTGCTCTAAAGTTCCTTTAGGTCCTTTTACAACTGCATAATTATTGTTAATATTCACTTCAACATTTGCAGGTATATTTATAGGCTTTATACCTATTCTTGACATCTTAGCACCTCCTATTCGTCTATTATTACCATACGTAGCAGATTACTTCTCCGCCAACTCCTTGTATTCTTGCTTTTTTATCCGTTAAGATACCTTTTGATGTGGAAAGTACTGCTATTCCTAAGCCGCCAAGTACTCTTGGAGTTTCATCCTTATTTACATACACTCTAAGTCCAGGTTTAGATATTCTTTTAATACCTGTTATAACTCTTTCTTTATTTTGTTGATATTTAAGTTCAACTCTTATAATCCCTTGCTTACCATCATCTATAACATCAAAGCCTTTAATATAGCCTTCTTCTAACAATATATTAGCAATTTCTTTCTTAATTTTTGAAGACGGTACATCAACAAATTCGTGTTTTGCATGATTACCATTTCTAATTCTCGTTAACATATCAGCGATAGGATCTGTCATTACCATGTAAGTAACCTCCTTCCATTTTTTAAATTTTACCAACTAGCTTTTTTAACGCCTGGTATTTGTCCTTTATAAGCTAGTTCTCTAAAGCATATACGGCATATACCGAATTTCCTTAAATAAGCATGAGGTCTTCCACAAATTTTACATCTTGTATATTCTCTTGTAGAGAACTTTTGTTTTCTCTGTTGTTTTATTTTTAGAGATGTTTTTGCCACTTTCAACCCTCCCTTACTTACTAAAAGGCATTCCCAATAATTTCAAAAGCTCACGTGCTTCCTCATCTGTATTAGCTGTTGTAGTTACAACTATGTCCATACCTCTTATTTTATCAATTTTATCATAATTTATTTCCGGAAAAATCAACTGTTCTTTTATTCCTAAAGCATAGTTGCCTCTGCCATCAAAAGCTGTTTTAGAAACGCCTCTGAAGTCTCTTACTCTAGGTAATGCAACATTAACTAATTTATCAAAGAATTCATACATGTGATCGCCTCTTAATGTTACCTTGCAACCAACTGCCATGCCTTCTCTTAATTTAAAGTTTGATATTGATTTTCTTGCCTTTGTAACTACAGGTTTTTGTCCTGCAATCACTGTCATTTCTTCTACAGCGTTGTCTAAGAATTTTTGGTTTTCTTTAGCTTCGCCAACTCCCATGTTTATAATTATCTTTTCAATCTTAGGTGCCTGCATAATGCTTTCGTATTGGAATTTTTCCATTAATGCCGGCACTACTTGATCCTTATATGTCTCTCTTAATCTAGCCATATAGTTCGTACCTCCTTCCCTGCATTATTCAAACATTTCTCCGCATTTTTTACATGCTCTTACTTTTTTTCCGCTATCTAATATTTTCTTTTCAGTTCTTACGCCTGTTTTGCATTTATCGCAGTAAAGCATAACATTTGATACGTTTATAGAGTTTTCTTGATGCAAAATTCCTGCTTGTTGCATTTGTTGGTTTGCCTTTTTATGTTTAGTAACCATGTTTATGCCTTCAACTATTACTCTATTTTGTTTTGGTAAACTTGTCAGTACTTTGCCAATTTTACCGTTATCTTTGCCAGCTATAACTACTACTTTATCGCCTTTTTTAACGTGCATCCTTATACACCTCCTATTAAAGTACTTCCGGTGCTAATGAGATTATTTTCATAAACTTTCCATCTCTTAATTCTCTCGTTATAGGTCCAAATATACGAGTTCCTACAGGTGTTTTATCTTCTTTTATTATTACAGCAGCATTTTCATCAAATTTGATATATGTGCCATCATTTCTTCTTACACCAGTTTTTGATCTTACTATTACAGCTTTTACTACATCACCCTTCTTAACAACTCCACCAGGTGTTGCAGATTTAACCGCACATACAATTATATCGCCAATGTTTCCATATTTTCGTTTTGATCCGCCCATTACTCTTATTACAAGTACTTCTTTTGCACCTGAATTATCAGCGACTCTTAACCTTGACTCTGTTTGTATCATCTTTCAAAACCTCCCTTCAATTGTCTTAGGGTTATTTAGCTTCCTCAAGTACTTCAACCAATCTCCATCTTTTATCTTTTGACAATGGTCTAGTTTCCATTATTTTAACTGTATCGCCAATTTTACATTGGTTGTTTTCATCATGAACTTTAAATTTCTTTGTTACTTTGATTTGTTTTTTATAAAGAGGATGTGCTACAAGACTTTCAGTAGCAACTACTATTGTCTTATCCATTTTATCACTAACTACTTTTCCAATTCTTACTTTTCTGTTGCCTCTTTCCAAAGTAAATAATCCTCCTTTCTTAAACTATTGCGCATTTATATTTAATTCCCGTTCTCTAAGAATAGTCTTAACTCTCGCAATGTCCTTTTTAACTTTATTTATTCTCATGGGATTATCAAGCTCGCCAGTAGCAAGTTGAAATCTCAGATTGAAAAGCTCTGTTTTCAAATCAACAACTGATTGATTCAGTTCGTTTACTGATTTATCTCTCAATTCTTTAGCTTTCATTTGCTTCACCATCCTTTTCTACTGCCTGATCTCTGGTAACAAATTTGCACTTAATAGGCAATTTATGCATGGCAAGTCTCATAGCCTCTCTAGCTACTTCCTCAGATATTCCTGACATTTCGAACATTACTCTGCCCGGCTTTACAACTGCTACCCAGTATTCAGGTGACCCTTTACCTTTACCCATACGAGTTTCGGCAGGTTTTTTAGTTACTGGTTTATCAGGGAATATTTTTATCCAAATTTTTCCGCCTCTTTTTATATATCTTGTCATAGCTCTTCTGGCAGCTTCTATTTGATTTGATGTTATCCAAGCTGGTTCTGTTGCTTGAAGCCCATATTCGCCATAAGTTATAGTATTTCCTCTAGTAGCTACACCAGTCATTCTTCCTCTTTGAACCTTACGGCGTTTTACTCTTTTAGGCATTAACATAATAATCTTCCTCCTTCCTTCAGGACTTATTACTTTTTATCTCTTTTAAAGTTATTATTGTTATTAGGTTTTCTTTTCTTTTTATTGTCTCTATTATCTCTGCTGTCTCCAGGAGCCTTAGTTGGTTCTTGGTTATCAGATAATAATGAACCTTTTTTCCTTAAAACTTCACCTCTGCATATCCAAACTTTAACGCCAACTTTACCAAATGTTGTGTTTGCTTCTGCAAAACCATAACTAATGTCTGCTCTTAAAGTTTGTAGAGGTATTTTACCTTCACTATATCCTTCTGTTCTAGCCATATCAGCACCATTCAATCTGCCTGATACTGAAGTTTTGATTCCCTTTGCTCCCATTTTCATGGTTCTTTGAATCGATTGTTTCATAGCTCTTCTGAAAGATACACGCTTTTCAATTTGACTTGCAATATTTTCTGCAACTAATTGAGCATTTAATTCAGGAACTTTTATTTCCTCTACATTTATTATAACAGTTTTTCCTGTTATTTTTTCTATGCTGTTCTTTAACAGTTCAACTCCAGTACCGCCTTTACCAATGATCATACCAGGTTTCGCTGTGAATACACTTACTTTTACTCTGCTGGCAAATCTTTCGATTTCGATTTTTGCTATTCCTGCTTGAAACAAGCTTGTTTTTATATATTCACGAATTTTATAATCTTCCGTTAAATTTATACCAAAACTCTTTTTGTCAGCGTACCATTTAGAGTCCCAATCTTTAATAATTCCAACTCTTATTCCATGAGGATTTACTTTCTGACCCATTTTTAACCTCCTTTGCTGTTTTACTATTCTCTTTCTTTTACAACTGCACCAATGTGACTACTTCTTTTTAATATTTTGTATGCTGATCCTTTTGCTCTAGGTCTCCATCTCTTAAGAGTAGGCCCTTGGTTTGCATATACCTCAGAAACATATAATTTGTCTCTATCTAAATCGAAGTTGTTTTCAGCATTAGCTGTTGCTGATTTAACTACTTTCTCTAAAATTTTAGCTCCCTTGCTTGGATAAAATTTTAATATAGTTAATGCTTCATCAACATTTTTACCTCTAACCATATCACACACGAATCTCATTTTTCTAGGTGATACTCTTATATATTTAGCAATTGCCCTAGCTTCCATTTAAGCTTGCCTCCCTTCTTATTTAACTTTTGAAGATTTATCAGTCTTATCATGTCCTCTATAAGTCCTTGTCGGAGCAAATTCACCGAGTTTGTGTCCAACCATATCTTCAGTTATATATACAGGAACGTGCTTTCTGCCATCATGTATAGCTAATGTGTGACCTACCATTTCGGGGAATATTGTTGATCTTCTCGACCATGTTTTTAAAACCTTTTTATTATTAGCGTCGTTCATATCCACGATTTTTTTCAGAAGACTTGGCTCACAATAAGGCCCTTTCTTTAATGATCTACCCATTCACTATTTCCTCCTTTCACAAAACCTGTTCTACTATTTTCCATTTCTTCTTCTTACTATCATCTTATCTGATTTTTTGTTTTTCTTACGAGTCTTATATCCAAGTGCTGGTTTACCCCAAGGAGTTACCGGTGCAGGTCTTCCTATAGGAGCTCTACCTTCTCCACCACCATGAGGGTGATCGTTAGGGTTCATTACACTACCTCTTACAGTCGGTCTGATACCCATATGTCTCTTTCTTCCAGCTTTACCTATTGATATATTTTCATGATCTAAGTTTCCTACCTGACCAATTGTTGCTCTGCAATCCATGCTTATCATTCTAACTTCACCTGACGGAAGTCTTACTTGAGCATATTTGCCTTCTTTAGCCATAAGCTGTGCAGCATTACCTGCTGATCTTACCATTTGAGCGCCTTTACCAGGTTTAAGCTCTATGTTATGAATCATTGTACCTACTGGAATATTTTTAACAGGAAGCGCATTTCCTATCTTGATATCTGCATCAGGTCCTGAAACAATCATATCACCAACTTTTATTTTATAAGGAGCTATGATATATCTTTTTTCACCATCTACATAATTTATAAGTGCTATATTTGCACTTCTATTTGGATCATACTCAATAGTTGCAACTTTTCCGGGAATTCCATCTTTGTTTCTTTTGAAATCTATTATTCTATATTTTCTCTTTTCTCCGCCGCCTCTATGACGTACTGTTATTCTGCCATAAGCATTTCTTCCTGCTTGACTGCTTAATGGAGCTAATAGAGATTTCTCAGGTTCGTTAGTTGTAATTTCCTCAAATGTTGATACAGTCATCTGTCTCAAAGCCGGAGAGGTTGGTCTGTATTTTCTAATACCCATGAGATTTTCCTCCTTTTTTAATAATTTCTATACTTCATTTACTTAATTACACGCAGTCTCATTCACTAAAATATTTACTCCCTTTGGTCGTATATTTCAGGAATTCGTTGCGAATGACCTACCATCAATTTCTTTCTCCCTACGGTCGAATAA
>DALZMP010000012.1:0-100567 GCA_032006665.1 Sedimentibacter sp. | reverse complement strand
TCATTCTTTTATTTTATTTATTATCTTTCGGACATTTCATTTTACAACTTTGCTTTCGTATTTTAACCATGTATTTTAGACTTATCAAATAAATTTACCAGTGCATTGTATAAAGCTTCATAGGAAAATATAACATAATTATCGAGGTTATTTCCTGCATTCTTTATATCTTTATACATAGTGCACATCAACTGTTTATAATTATCCTGCATATCCAAAATATGAAATTCATCATAATAAAATTCGGGATTTTCATATTTTGGCACTCGATGCCATAAATTATAATACTTTATTATGAAGTTATAATATTCAACATGATTTTTTATAAATTCATAAATGCTAAGCAAAATATACGGAAATTTTTTATTACTGTCAACTTTATAGCTTGCATGATACTGTCCAAACCAAATGTACCACGAACTATTTGTTGTATCTATCTTTATATTCCCCTCAATACAACCTACTACAGCGGCTAATAAATATTTATCATAACACAAATCATAATTATCATTTTTCTTAAAGTTCAATTTTTCTATATAATCTTTAAAGCTTTTATATAAATCATCAAAATTATAAAATTTAGTGTATTTATCTGCAATTAACATAGTTTCATCACTTGATTTTGATTTGTATTTCATAATTGCCTCCCTGAATAAATTTATCTTTATGTTATTACTATACCCACATATATTATGCCCTATCTTTTGTTGCATTAAATTTTATATCAAGCTTCTTTTTATATAATTATTACATCAAATTGTGTCTAACTATATCTTAATTTGTAAATTTTTATCATATATTATATAATAAACCATCCTTTGCAATTTGTCAATATTATTCGTACCTATGTTCTTTACCTTTACTATATGCAATAATATGATGCAATTTTTTTCACGGTATGTTGATTTTAAATCATATATCCATTATAATGTAGTTGGTATACATGCGTATATTAGTATAATTAAAGTTGGCGGTGCTATGGAACTAAATGAGAGAATACGACAATTACGCTTAGAGAACAATCTTACAGCTAAGAAACTCGGTAATATATTTAATTTATCCGAGTCGACAATATCATTATATGAAAATGGGAAAAGAACACCGAGCAAGGATATATTATTGAAAATGGCATACTATTTTAACGTATCAACAGACTATCTATTAGGAAAATCGGATATACCTAACTCTGAATTTTTGTGCAATTTATCAAAAAAAAATGAGTTTGACGTCTCCAAAGAAATAAAGAAAATGTTAATACAAATTGAAAAAAATGAAAACGTGATACTTAATGACAAATTAATTGATTACGAAATCAAAATTATTTTAATGAAATCACTCCAAATTTTGATAGATGCACTATGTTTAATGTCAAACGACATCAATAATGATACAAATGATAACGACTAATATATTATTATGTATTTTTTTTATGAAAGGACTGTTTTAATGATTATTTTATCTTGTAACAATATATCTAAGGCTTATGTGGTTGATAATATTATAGAAAATATTTCATTCACTGTTAATGATAAAGAAAAAGTAGGCTTAATAGGTTTAAATGGTGCCGGAAAAACCACATTATTTAATATATTAACCGGCATACTGGACTATGACAGCGGAACTATTTTCAAAGCAAAAGGCAAAAAGCTTGGATATCTTAAACAAAACACGCATATTGAAAGTTCAAAAAGCATTATGGATGAAATGCTTTCTACATTTGAAAATGTAATAAATATGGAAAAAGAGCTTCATGCCATGGAGCATGAAATCAGCAGATTTACAGAAAACGACGATACAGAAAAGCTTGAACAATTAATGGAATCCTACGCTAAATTAAATGAAAAATTTGTTGAAGAAGATGGCTATAGTTTCAAAAGTCTAATTAAAGGTGTATTAATAGGTCTTGGATTTTCAGAAAGTGAGTTTGAAAAACCTATTAACCTTTTGAGCGGAGGACAAAAAAGCAGAGTCATGCTGGCTAAATTGCTCTTGGAAAAAGCAGATATACTGCTATTAGATGAACCAACAAACCATTTGGATATAGATGCTATATCCTGGCTCGAAAAATATATAAAGGATTTCAAAGGTGCTGTTATTGTTATATCACATGACAGATATTTTTTGGATAATACCGTAAATAGAATTTTTCTTATGGAAAATTCAAACTTGAACTCATATAACGGTAATTATTCAGAATTTATGAAAAAACGTAAAGCAGAATTAGAGCAAGAAATGAAAAAATTTGAAGAATACGAAAAAGAAATTCAAAGGCAAGAAGAAATGATACAAAGACTCCACAGTTATGGAAGCAAGAGAAATATAAGGCAAGCTTTCAGCCGGCAAAAAATGTTAGATAAAATAAAAAAAATGGATAAACCTTCTGGTGATAACAGACGGGTAAAACTCAGATTTGCCCCTAAGATCAAAAGTGGAAGAGACGTTTTACATGTTGAAAACTTATCTAAAAGTTATGGCGTTCATGATGTATTCAAAAATATTTCTTTCAATATTTATAAGGGCGAGCGAGTAGGAATAATAGGTCCAAATGGTATAGGAAAATCTACTCTTCTTAAAATAATAGCAAATAGGATTTTAAATTATACAGGAGATTTAATTTTAGGGCATTATGTCAATATTGGCTATTATGATCAGGAACAAACAAACCTCAACAGCGAAAACACCGTAATAGACGAAATTTGGGACGAGAATCCTGAACTTAATTATTATGATATAAGAACAATGCTGGCCCAATTTCTATTTAAAGGTGATGACTTATTTAAAATTATCGGAGATTTAAGCGGAGGTGAAAAGAGCAGATTGTCTTTGCTGAAGCTTATGATTTCTGAATCAAATTTTTTGCTTATGGATGAGCCCACTAACCACCTAGATATAGATTCAAAAGAAGTATTGGAGGATTCACTATTAAATTACGATGGGACAGTTCTTGTTGTTTCACACGACAGATATTTTTTAAACAAGGTCACCAATAAAATTTTAGACATGTCAAGTGACGGAATATTTGAATATTTAGGAAATTATGATTATTTTATTGAAAAAAGTAACGAATTAAGTGAAGAAGATGATATAACCCCGGTACTGAAAACTAAGACACAAATTAACGCAGAAAAGAAAAAAGATCGTGAATCAATTAGAGATAGAAAGGAGCAAGAGAAACTTGTAAAAGATATAGAAGATAAAATTGAGATGCATGAAAATGAGATATCTGAATTAGAACTAATATTATGTCAACCTTCAACATATGATGACAAAAATCTAATTATTAGTTTGAATGAAAAATTAAACATTTTAAAAAATGAATTAGAAATATTATATACTAAATGGACCGAATTACATGAAAACTAAAAAAAGTTATCCACCTAATGTTGATATCTTGTGGATAACTTTTTTACTATATTGCTGTATCAACAGCTTTATTCACAGCTGTTGATAACTTTTCTTATTTATCTGTTAATTATTTTGCAAGTTCTAAATTTGGCATTGCATTTAAAGCAAAATCTGAAAATTGTTTTTTTAAATATTTATAATAAGCGGCACTTCCTATCATTGCTCCATTATCAGTACAAAATATTGGAGATGGCTTTAAGAATTTATAATTATACTTAACACATTCTTCATTCAATCTTTCTCTAAGTCTGCCGTTAGATGCAACTCCACCGGCTAAAGCAATTATATTGCAGTTTTTGATTTGTGCCGCTTTAATAGTCTTACTCACAAGTACATCTACAACTGCTTCCTGGAAACTTGCTGCAACATCCTCTACCACTATTTTTTCATTTTTCTGCTCACTATTATGTATATAATTCAATACTGCCGATTTTAGACCACTAAAACTGAAATCCAATGTATTATCATCTATAACCGCCCTTGGAAACTTTATAGCCTCTCCATTTCCAAATTTTGCGGCCTTTTCAATTAACGGTCCTCCAGGGTAACCAAGACCCACCGCTCTTGCCACTTTGTCATAAGCTTCACCAGCTGCATCATCTCTTGTCTTACCCATAATTTCATACTCTCCATAATTTTTCACATAAACCAAATGTGTGTGTCCGCCTGATGCTACAAGACATATAAACGGCGGCTCAAGCGTTTTATTTTCTATATAGTTTGCGCTGATATGTCCGTCTATATGATTAACTCCGATTAGTGGTTTCTGCCATGCATATGATAGACCCTTAGCAAAATTAATACCAACCAGAAGTGCCCCCACTAAACCGGGACCATTTGTAACCGCTATTGCATCTAATTCATCAGGAGAAATATTTGCTGTCCCCATAGCTTCGATAACAACCTCATTAATATTCTCTATATGTTTTCTTGAAGCTACTTCAGGTACAACCCCACCAAATTCTTTATGAATTTCAATTTGAGATGAAATGACATTCGATAATACGTTCCTTCCATTTTCAACAACCGAAGCCGCCGTTTCATCACAAGAAGATTCAATTGATAATATTAATATATTTTTGTCTTTCATTTATTTCCTCCACATAAAACTTTGTTTTGATTATACTATGCAAGATGGGATTATGCAAGAACAATTGGAACCACGGGAAAGCGATGAGGAGGCGATTATGGAGCAATGGCAGAGCTATCGCTCTGCCATTGCTCGGCTATTGTTATTCTATCGTTATTTTAGATTTCTTGTTAGTTTTCCAAACATATAGACCAAGGGCCAGACCTATAACTCCATATACCATAAAGGTTCTGAAATATTCCCCTAATAAAGCATTTCCAAACAATGCTTTGCCTATTTCCGGCGACATAATAAACATCGAGTTAAACAGTAAAACACCGATTATCGCATGCTTGTTGCTCGCCTTTGAAGTTGAAGCACCCCCAACAAGCAATGACGCCACAGAAAACATACCAATTTGTGTGTGTGCATTATATGTATTTAAAGTTCCCATATTTTGCAGGAATATAATTTGACCCCAAGCAGCAAAGACTGTAGACAATATAGTTGCTATAATTCTCGTCCTGTCAACATTTATACCTGATACTGCTGCTATATGTTGATTTTGACCTACACTCCTGAAATCCTGTCCAAGCTTTGTTTTCATAATAAGTTCATTAAATAAGCACAATGCAATTATCAGTAAAGCTGTAGCAACAGGAACTTTATTCACCTGCATAAGACTTGAGTTAGTAACTATAGCAAAAATACTGATTCCTATCATTATGACACAAGCAGATATATTCAAATAGAACATAGCACCATTTTTAGATTTAGCTTTTCTATTTTTGTTACCGAATAGTATCAATACCAAAATAAACACCGCAATTATTAACACTGCCCACATAAATGGAATTTTCATAATGCTGTCCAGTGCATATTTAAGTCCTCCATCTTTAACAGGAACTAAGTCAACAGTCATCCTAACACCAATACCACTAGGGTTAATCATAGGGTGTGTTGGGTTAACCTTTATTATAGCCCCTACTGTGTACAAAAATAGAAATTGATAAATACCATTTGCGAAATAACCTACTATTAAACTGGCTATCATCTCCTGACCTCTTGTCTTATTATACAAAAGCCCCGCAAAGTATCCAAACAATGCTGCTATTGGTAAAGCTATTAAGAAACATAAAAACAATCCCGACACTCCACCCAGCGTATAATATCTAACAATGGCAATAGCAATTTGTCCTGCCATAGCACCGATAACTATACCAAAGTTTAAGCCAAGACCTGCTAGAACCGGTATTATAAGAGATAATACCAGAAATGCATTTCTAAATAACCTGCTTGTAAGTTCATTTAAAAAATAGTTGACTGAAACACCTGTAGAAACAATGAATCCTACTACTATAAAAATAACAAATATTATAGTAACAATATTATCTAAAATCCATGATGAATCTTTTTTATTCTTCAATCTTTCACCTGTAGTATTCTGCATTATTTTTCTCCTCCTTTAACTTGAGTTAAAGCATAAAGGATTATTCCATTCTGAATTACCATTCTCATAATTTCAGATAAATCTGTCCCTGTAAAAATTTTATTTGCAACAGGAAGTGCGGTTGTCAACAATCCTTGAAATAATATTACGCCTATGATTACATGAGAAACTTTTGCCCTTGAAGCTGTTGCTCCTCCTATCAGCACTGCCGCTACAGCAGAAAAGGCCATTAAAAGAGGTCCGCTGTAAAGCTGTGCATAGCCATAGCTTTGTGAATAAACGATTATACCGATGGCGGCTAATACAGTTGAAACTATGTTTGCTAATATTCTATTTTTATCAATATTAAGTCCGGAGGCTTTAGCAAATTTTGGACTCATTCCTCCGGCGGTTATCGCTATACCTGATTTTGATTTAGTAAATAACCACATTAATAAACAAAAAAACAAGAATACTAAAAGCAAACCTGTAGGTATAATAACATCACCGATTTCAAATCTCATAAAATTATTTAGCAATTGAGCTGCCCCAATACTATCAAGCTGTATAGTTTCTCTAAGACCTGTACCTATAAACCATCCCATCTTAGGATTTTTATATGGTATCATGAGCCAAATCAAACACATAAATGCAACTATAGAAAAACCTGTATAAGTTGCTATGGTCATTTCAGATCCCTTTACGGCATTGAGAAGTCTACCGTATAAATACCCTGCCAATGTTGCAATAGGTATTGATATCGCAACCGCAAACATCAACCACGATATTCCGGTAAACCCAAATTCTATAGCAGTTACAAGTGAAAATAAACCACAAACAATACCTACCGGCAAAGCAAAATTAGGTCCGGTACCAGATTGAATAGACGGAACCATTGCCAGTACAAGTATTCCATTCATACCGGCTCTCTTTAACGTATCACTTAACAGTGTAGCTGTTGATATATCTAATAATGCGCCGGCAATAAGTGTTAAAATCCAAAATCCTGCAATTATAATTGTAGGTAACCCTATCTTAGATACAATATCTTTTAAACTGCTTTTTTCTTTCTCTATTCCAGTCATTTAAGAACCACTCCTTACTTCATCTCTTTTTCTGCTGCCCGACATCATTAATCCGAAATCAGCATCTGATGCTAGTGGCGAAAGAACACCCTCCACCTTACCTTCACATATTATTGCTATTTTATCACAAATACTTCTAAGTTCGGCAAGTTCAGACGACGTCATTATTATTGTCATTCCATATTTTTCATTTAGCTTTAAAAGTTCATCGAGAACCAGCTTTTTCGCCCCAATATCAATACCTCTTGTTGGTTCGGATACAAACAGCAATACAGGATTTTGAGTTAATGCTCTGGCAACACAAACCTTTTGCTGATTACCTCCGCTTAATCGTCCCGTAGCCTGAGCTGGAGATGTGCACCTTATGTCAAGTTCCTTTATCATCTCTAAGGCATGCCTTCTTATTTCTTTAGAATTCTTTAATTTAAAAGGACCAAAATTAGTTAAAAATCCATTATTTATTTGCATTGCTGTAAATGCAATATTTAATTCAATTGATTCATCAAGTAAAAGACCGATCCCTTTTCTATCTTCACTCACAAAACCTAATCCGGACTTAATTGAAAGCATTGGATTATTTAAAACTAACTTGTTGCCATTAAAAATTATCTCCCCCTTGGAGGGATATATTCCCATAATTCCATTTGCTATTCCAAGCTTACCTTGACCTGCCAGTCCGCCAATGCCAAGTATTTCACCTTTTTTTACCTCGAGGTCAATTCCTTTTACATTTTCTCCCGGCATCGCAACATGAAAATCTTTAATACTTAAAATTATTTCTTCTGATTTTTTACCGGCAGTTGCTTCACTTCTCTCTATAGACACCTTTCTCCCTACCATAAGCTGCGCTATTTCAACTGCACTTGTATCTCTAATATCCTTAGTAACTACATGTTCACCATCTCTGAGTATAGTTACTTTATCAGCAACATCAATTATCTCATCAAGTCTATGACTAATAAAAATAATCCCTATTCCTGTTTTAGCAAGTTTTCTTATTGCATTTAACAAATTTTGTGCCTCTGCCTCTGCTAATACTGCAGTAGGTTCATCAAACACTAGAATCTTTATACCTGTTTTATCTATTTCTCTGGCAATTTCTATAAACTGCATGTGCCCGACAGGAAGACCTGCAACTGTTGAATACTCTTCAATACCCATATCTAATGTATCAAGAGCTGTTCTGGCATCCTTATCCATCTTTTTAAAATCAAGGGTTTCATACCTTTTTCCAAATATTCTGCTTACAATATTCGGATCAGTTATTTCTCTGTTAATTTTAATATTTTCTGTAATAGTAAACCCCGGAATTAACATAAACTCCTGATGTACCATACCAATACCATTGAGCATAGCTTCATGAGGAGTTTTTATATGAACTTCCTTACCTTCTATTTCTATTGTACCTTCATACCCACCCGTTGTATGTATAACGGACATTCCAAAAAGAATGTTCATAAGTGTAGATTTGCCGGCACCATTTTCTCCTATCAGAGCATGTATTTCACCTTTTTTGACTTCTATATTAATATTTTTTAATACTTTATTTCCGTAATATTCTTTAGAAACATTTTTAATGTTTAGAAGGTTATCACTCAAAATATTGCCTCCTGGTAAATTATTATTTTAGTTGCAACCATAAAAGGAATGTGACAAAAGTTCCCCATAAAGAAATTCTGAAACATTCCTCATTCTAATCTTTTTCTAAATTTAATTTCTAATTAGGTGTTTTTTCTCCATATGTTAAGAAGTCCATTAAAATTAGTCTGTAATTATCATACGTAACTGTGTTTCCATCTGCTGTTTCTTCATATGGGCTTGTTACAACTGAAACACCTGCGTAATCAGCCATACATTGCTCTAAAACTTTTAGGTCCAGAGTATCTTTATCAGCTATCTCTCCTGCCATCCACTTAATTGCATATTCTGTTGATGCTACTGTACCCATCATAGCAACAGGAACAGGCCATGTGGAAAATCTGCCAAGTACGCCTTTTTCATCAAGTATTCTGGTTGTTTCATCTATTACATGCTGTAAACTGTCTTCTGAATAATCGCCGGATTCAATACCAAGAGCTGTAGGGAATCCATGATATGGAGATGGACAGCAAGGCTGAGGATATATAGCTCCTTCATCAACACATGCTTTTATCAATGGAATTTGCATTGAGCAATTTGTTGAGAAGAATGCCGTATCTTTACCATATTGTGCAACCATTTTAGGAATATCTTCAAGTATAAACTGCTGTGCTCCTGTAACTCCTGAATCACCTGTTGGATCCGGAGCTGTAGCATCAACAAATTCTATTCCCAATTCTAAACATTTTGCTTTCATAAGTTCTCTTCTTGTAGAAAGCAATACTTGAGACATATGTCTTGGGAATGAGTAGTGAACAAAGGTTTTAGCACCAAGTTTTTTAGCTTGCACCGGAATATTATCTCCCATTTTTAATTCATCAGGCTGTAATATTAAATCCGCTCTTGATGAAACATCTGGTGGATTTTCCTGAGGTGTACAGTAAACTATAAACATGTCATCACGATTTTCCAGCAATTTATCCACTGCTGCATTTGTTCCCGGAACTGCTTGATTGATAATCAAAGCTTTTATTTCAGGATCTGATGCTATTTTAGATACTATACTTACCATTTGTTCCTGCTCTGCCATAAAGTTATCCGGCCATAGAACGTGAACTATCTTTTCCTCGCCATATTTGGCAACCATTTGTTGGGCTGATCTATACTCTTCTTCATTTTGAGAAAGTGTATTTGTTACAATTGCCACTTTACCGTTACCATCATATGGTATTACATTAGCTGCCGGAGTTTCTGTCGCTGGAGTTTCAGTTTCTGTTGCTGGAGTTTCACCAGTTGTTGCTGGTGTTTCTTCGCTTGCTGCAGGTTCAGTTGGTTTGTTACATCCCACTATACCTAACAATAAGCACAGCACTAAAAAAATACATAAAAACCTTTTCATAATTTAGTTTCCCTCCTAAGTTTTGATATAAGTAATAGAAGCACTTATATTGACTTGTACATTATAACCGAATAGAAATCAAAAATTTGTCGTTTTTTAATTCGTATATAAACAAAAAATCGTTACAATAACGATTTTTTGTTACAATTATTAAGATAGAAATGTGTGCATTATTTTAAATTTTCTAAAAATTTTTTCATTTTATTTCTTTGTTCGGGATTCAAAAACATTTCAAACTTTTTGAGATCCTCTATTTTCTTATTGTATTCTTTTTCTCCATATTGTTCTTTTAGTTTATTTCCATATTCTCTGGCATCATTTAATATTTCATCATCTGATTTATTCTTGTATTTTTCTTTAAATTGAATAAACTGTTCGTTATTCACAAAGTTCTTAATATTTTTATCATTTACAACTTTTTTAAATTGTTCGCTTTTAGTTATATCCTTTATATTTTCATCATCAAAGCTTTTAAATATATTTGACATTAATAACCTCCTCATTTCCTATTACATTGTGTCATTAAATAATATGCCGCTATACTGCATTTATTACAATAAAATTTTCAAGATATTTTTTTATTCTGTAACACAATTGCAGTGAAGGCATAAAATATAATATTGAAATGGTCGTTTATTTTAAGAAGGTGATATTATACCAATTACAATATTTTTATACTTAATAGCAGGAAGATATATTTTGGGAAGCAACAAATTCTCCGGAACGGTAACAAAATTGTCTGGAGTAACAAAAACTCTTACTTCAAGTATATTGACTGATCCCAGCAAGATGGAAACAATAATTGGCTTAGTTAGAACAGCAGTTCCGCTAACATCAGCCCAAACAGTTTCAAAAGTTAATACATATTTGCCGATATTTGAGAAAGTAAGTACATTACTTGGAATGTATGCATTTTTAAACAGAGCGCAAAACTATACACCTATACAGTCATTAAATGCAAAAACTCCTATGGAAAAAGTTACTGCATTAATATCAAATGGAAATTTACCTGTAGGAAAAATGTTGGCACAACCTCTTATTGCTAATAATATGGATAAGATAATTTCGGCAGTATCTAAAGATTTGATTGCTCCAATGATCAGAAATGGAAACTTAAATTTAAATCTAAACGATGTAATTTCATCTATGTCTAAACAGTTTTCTAATGATAATAGTGGCGATTCACAAGAAAACGGTGAAAGTAACGGAGAAAACAACAATATGGATTTAAGCAGCTTAATGGAAACTTTTATGCCATTAATGAACAATATTATGTCGGATAATTCTTCAAGTTCAGATAATATTACTAATGATGAAAAAGACACCATACATACCGATAATTTTACAAATACATTAAATGACCAAGATACTAAAGAAAAAAATTCTCCTGATAAGTCAAATGATGAATATGCAAATATCAACGAAACCAGCAGCCCATCGTCAGAAAATATTAATAGCAATAGTAATAATACCACGCCTTTAGAAATCAAACCCCGTAACCGAAAGAGAAGATATTACTGACGAACTCAAGTAATAAGGAAGGCAAACAACTGCCTTCCTTTTACTTTTCAATAGTTTCTGTTATTATTTTTCTATTTCTATCGCTTCTCCTAAATCAAATAAATATAAATAACAGGATTTGACTTTTTTATTTGTAATTCTCTCTACAGCATCTTTGTATGATAATATTTGAGGCTTATATCTTTCTTTTACCGCCTCCAAACCTATTTGTGAAATGTCATCTGTTTTATAATCTATAATTACAACCTCACTACCCTCATAAAAATAGCAATCTATAATCCCTTGAACTAAAATTGTATCGTCTTTATCAAGTAGGCTAATTATTTCATCAGCCTGTTTTTTTATTACAAATGGAACTTCTCTTTTCACTTCAGGGGATATTTTCATCCTTTTCCCAATATCAGTATTGAAAAATTGTTCTATTTTGCCTATTTCTACTGCATTTGCCTCTTTTTCTGTCAGCAATTTCTTCATTATCATTTCGCTAATTTGTTTCTGAATATTGTTGCTGCTCAGTTCACATTTTAAATCAAGATGCTGCATAACAAAATGAACTATTGTACCAATTTCAGCTTTCGTAAATTCTTCTTCTTTTTCCTTGAAAGCAGGTATATCTTTGAGTGAAGGAATTTTATACTGCACACGTTCAAATTCAATGCCATTTAACATTTTCAAATCTGTTACCGACAACTTAGACGGCACATTAACTGATTTATGATGAGCATACCTCCAACTTAATCGTTCTTGAATTTTTTCATAATAAGGACTGTTAATTCTATTTTTAAATTCAAATATTTCATTTACAATTTTTGACCTCTCATTTATTCTTTCAGAATCATTATAATTAATATCAGAAAGAGACATTACATTCACCTTCCATCTTGATGATAAATCATTTGTTTCAACCTTACAATCATTATCTCCCAGCAGTTGCTTTATATTTCGAAAATCTCTATGATTATACAAACTTGAACAAATCCAGTCCATAAATGTTTCACTCATATATATATTATACTGAGTAGACCCCTTTTTCCATCTCTTAGCTTTTGACTCAATTTTATTTACTGTTCCTACTAGTATAAGCTTGTCGACTGCTCTTGTCATAGCAACATACAAAACTCTCATTTCTTCTGATAAGTTTTCCACTTTGACAATATTTTTAAGCGCTAATCTAGGAAATGTCTCCTTATACACTCTCTCATCAGGATTTATATATTTAGGTGCAATGCCATATGCTTTGTGCTTAAGTATATTCTTAGTAATATCTATTCTATTAAATTTTTTATTCAGCCCGCACATCAAAACTACAGGAAACTCAAGTCCTTTACTTTTATGAACAGACATGAGCCTAACTACATTATCATTTTCACCAAGAGTTTTAGCCGTACTTACATTTCCTGATGATACATTTAACTTCTCTACATACCTCAAAAAATTAAACAATCCCCGCATAGATGTTTTTTCAAATTCATATGCCTTATCTGTTAACAATCTTAAATTAGCTTGTCTGATGTTGCCTTTTGGAAGAATACCGGAAAAATAATAATAACCTGTTTCCATTAATATTTCCCATATAAAATCACTCAAATGCATATATCTGCTCTTTTTTTTCCATGTTTCTATTTTTTCAATAAAATCTTTTAATTTTGTTGACAAAGAATCATGTCCTCTGTTCTTATATGCATATACTGCTTCTATGTAATTAAGCTTCGGACTCATGATTCTTATCCTAATCAGTTCTTCAGTTGTAAATTTTCCAATCGGCGACCTTAACACACTTAACAAAGGTATGTCCTGCCTAATGTTATCTATTATTTTAAGTAAATTTAATATTACCTTTATTTCTATAGTTTCAAAATATCCTGCTCCTCCATCAAAGTAAAATGGTATTCCCTCTGCCTCAAATATTTCCTCAAATATCTCTGACCAATTAGAAACAGAGCGCATAAGTATCACTATATCCTTGTATTCCAGCTTCCTTGTCTCTTTAGTTTGCGGTATATATGTTTCTTTTTTAATAAGTTCCCTGATTTTTTGGACTACAAATTTAGCTTCGATCTCTGCAGTTTTCATTGATTTAATATCATCATCTAAATCATCTTCATCGTCAGTATTTTTATCTATTATATCCAATTCAATGTAATCTTCGTCAACGCTGTTAAATTCCGTTCCACAGTTTAAAAAATTTTCTTCTGTGTACTCTATTTCCCCTATCTTTTCAGACATTATTTTCTGAAATACATAATTAGTTCCGTCTAAAATTTCTTTTCTGCTCCTGAAATTCTTCATTAAGTCAACTCTTACATTCAAATCATCACTATCTTTTTGATAAAACATGTACTTTTTAATAAAAAGGCTTGGATCTGCAAGTCTGAACCTATATATGCTCTGTTTAACATCACCTACCATAAATAGGTTGTTTTCCTTTTTTATTTGTTCTATTAAAGTTTCCTGCAATCCATTGCTGTCTTGATATTCATCTATAAAAATATAATTGTACTTTCTTCTATACATATCCCCGATTTCTTTATTTTTTAAAATCTCCAATGCATAATGTTCTACATCACTGAAATCAACCATTGCTTTTTCCATTTTCTTACTTTTAAAAGTTTCGCTCAAATCAGCAATTATATCATATAGTGCGGTCATAGGAGCATACATGTAATTTATATCATCAGTGAATTCCTTTAATGTTTTATTAGGTATAAGTTTTTTTACAGAATCAATTATTTTTTTATATTCATCCCTCAAAGATTTTACTTCTAATTGTTTTTCATCACTGCAATTTTCTTTATTCTTTCCTCTTAGTTGATTAAATCTTGGGTGGTTAATTGCATACACATTATGAATAAACATCTCAAAATCATTATTCAATAATTGCTTTAAATTTTCAACATTATATAAATCTTCTGTCAATGCTTCCAAATAAGGAAACGGACCGTCCGAATCTTCACTTAATTCTTTAGCTGTCTTTAAAGATTCAATTGCTCCTTCCATAAGCATAGATACATTATCCTTAACAGCTTTCATCCATAAAGATTCTTCTAGCTTATCATGTTCTACCTTAAGCATCTGTACCGATTCTTTTAACCATTCCAAAGGATCGGGAAAACTAAGTATAAAATGGTACATATCCTTTATTAATTCACAAAGCTCAGAATCCCCTCTGTTTTTAGTAAAACCCTCGACCAGTTTGACAAAACATTCAGATTTTTCACCATATGCTCTTTCCAATGCTTCATCCAAAGACTCCTGTAATAATATATCTGTTTCATTAGGGTCTCCTATTTTAAAATTAGGATCAATTCCAATTATATGAAAGTTTTTTCTAACAACATCTATACAAAATGCATGTATAGTTGATATATTGGCTTTATTTAATAAATTAAGTTGTTTTTTTAAATGAGTTTTATTTTTTTCTCCCAGTTGAATTGATTTCACTAGGGCTTTTTGTATCTTTTGTTTCATTCCATTTGCCGCAGCATTGGTAAATGTGACTATCAAGAATTTATCTATATTTTCATTTTCATTAATAACAAGGTTAATTATCCTTTCAACCAGGACAGCCGTTTTTCCCGAACCGGCAGCAGCTGACACAAGTATATTGGAATTTTTAAGCTCAATTATTCTTTTTTGCTCTTTAGTCCATTCCATTACTCGAATCACCGCCTTTATTTAAAATTTCTGCCAGTATTTCTTCTTTTGATTTCTTGTTAATTTTTCTATAGTTATTTCCATGTATGGATACATCAAATTGGCATACAGAACTATAATCGCAGTATAAACACGGTGTTTTGCCACCAGAATCCTTTTTATATGGATTAATACCTATTTCACCTTCTAATATTTTCTTACTTATTTCTCTTGTTACATCATCTGTTTTCTTAAGGATTGCTCCATATTCTTCCCTGCTAAGTGTTTTAGAAGTCTTTTTTATATTTCCATCTTTGTTAAATGATACAGGAATTATATCCGATGTTTTAGCGTCTTCTATCTGGTTGTCCATATTGTAGATAACGTCTAATTCCTCTAAAACATAGCCCTTCAATGACAATTTGCTGAATATTTCATCTTCCGCACTTCTGCCGGATAGATTATCTCCGTCAACCAAAGGATCATCAATACAAAAGTAATATGATCCACCTATTTCAGGCTTAGTTTTTATAACATCTTCGCCATTTTTCATAACAGATGACAAATAAACCAAAAGTTGAAGCTGAAGACCCTGTACAGCATCAGATAAATCAATATCTTTTTGTGAAGATTTATAATCTATTATATTAACATAAGTTTTATCACCCATTCTCATTGTATCTATTCGGTCTATCCTTCCCTGTAAATAAATGCTATAATCATCAGATATCTTTATTTCAACAGGAGGAATGAAATTTTTGCCATTAGGACCGCCTATTTTTAACTCGGTGAATTCCGGTCTGAAATTTCCCCTTTTTAATTGCTCAATAATTGTATACGCTGCTCTATCAACCAGCCGCTTAATTTTATTTTTCATATATTTATTGCGTTCGTTAGCTTCAAGCGCAGTGTTTTCCTGTTCTTTTTCCAAAAGAATTTTCTCTGTACACATCCGTGATAAATTATAAATATCTATTTTTTCTAAGTCATTTATATTAATTTTCATTTCAGAAATTTTATTTGTAAATTCTTCTACAGCCCTGTGATAAATGTTGCCCAAATCATAAAATTCTACTTTTTGTATATATCTTGGTTTTGGTCTCACCACTGTTTCTACAAAAAATTTAAACGGACACTCTGCAAAATTTTCTATTTTAGATGCAGTAATAGATATAGGAGTTTTATAAATTTTATCTACATACTCCTTCTGAATCTTATCTTCTTTATTATCATAATTTATGCCCTTTATAATAACATCAAAGATATCGTAATAATTTTTTTCATACCAAGAATATACGTCCTTCCAAATATCATTAATATTGCGACCCTCCATATAATCCCTAAGCTTCAACACAATCTGCTCTATGGTTCCATTAGCATTGGAAATATAATTAATATCATCTATACTGCTTAAATCCGTCTCTTCCTTGACCATAGGAAATATCTGCTTTAATTTATCCACATATAGTGAAGCCTGCATAGGTCTTCCGTCAATAGTTCCAAGTGCGTAACTTACATAAAGTTTATTTGAAGCACTTGTAAATACTCTATATAGTATGTGTTTTTCTTTATATGTAGAAAAGTTGGAGTTACTAATTAATTTAATTCCATTCTGCACTAATAAATCTCTTTCATCATCCAGCAAAAGACCATTCTCGTTGTTTTTAGACTCTAATTTACCCTCATTTGCACCTAATATAAATAGCACCTTTGATTTTCCGGAAGAAATTTTATCCATTTCACCAATTGCAACCTTATCCAAAGTAGGTGGAATTATGCTTATTTTTACCTCTCTAAAACCTGCCTCAATCATTTTTCTGTACTCTTTTGGAGTCATCTTTACATTCGAACCAACCAATGTTATTTGGTCAAACATCTCTATTACAGAGTTCCATACTTGAGCATTTTCACTGGATTTTTCATACAAGCCTGTTTTCTTAAATATTTCAACCTGCTTCTCTATTTTATCTTGAACCTTATGTTTTTTTATGAAATTAAAAACAAAAAGAGTTATATCCAACGCATTGGACAGACTCTGAAATTCTTTTCTTTCCTTATTAAAATCCTCGGATATTCTTTTCCTCAATTCGTTATAATAATTAATATTCTTCGCTTTAAATTTAAAATCCCTAAACCATTTACTGCCTTCTATTCCATATTGCAGGGCAAAATTTTCCAACTTGCTGATTTCATTGTAGTTAATTGATGAAAATCCTGCCTTCAAGTATTCAAAAACATTATCATGTTTAAAATTCCATATCAACATATCAAGAATGGATAATATGTACTTAGTCAATGGATTATCCATAATATCTCTTTTAGTATCCAGAAAATAGGGTATTTCAAATTGGGTAAAAACTTTTTTAATATTATTACTGTAATTATCTATATCACTTACAGCAATCGAAATGTCTCTCCACCTATATCCATAATCACGAACTAAAGATATAATTTTAGATGCAGTTTTTTCAGTTTCAGTATATGGGTTCATAGAAGAGTAAATATTTATATTATCAGTTTTTTGCAAGAATTGTTCCTCATTAACTGTAAAAAGATTTTTTTCCAGAACCTTTATCTCCTGATTTGTATTTTTACAATCACATATTGGTACTATGTTTACTTCATCCTTTATTTCCTCGGTAATAATCTTATATGTATCATATGTGGTTTTAAAGGCTTCCCAATCTTCACAATATTCTAATCCATTCAAACAGTCAACATCTAAATTCAGAGATATAGATACGTCTATTGAATATTTAATCAAGTTATTTATTATCCTGTGTCTTTGTCCATAAAAACTGTCAAAACCATCAATCCAAATTATTGAATTTCTTAAATAATTTGATTTTTCTATTGCTGCAATAAACAAGTCCATTTTATCCTCTTCATCGTAGAACCTATCTCTTGTTTTATTGTTAAATTCGTCATATATTTTTATTACATCAGCTAATTTTCTTTTTAACAGTTCATTATCAATTTTATACTTATTAATATTTTCAATAAATTCTTTACTAATGCAATTTTGTTTTAACTCTTTGATAAGCTGTTCAAATTCTCTCAAAAATCCATCCTGTCTGGATGCCTTTTTAAACACTTGAAGTTCCTTCATATTTTCTTCAAAAGTTTGCTTCAAAAGCATTATTTTTCCGTAATTATTTATTTCTTGAACTTTCAAACCTCCAACTTCTTCAAACACTTTATAAGCGAGACGTTTAAAGCTAAGTATCTCCACGTCCATAATGCCATCATTTTTTAATCTGTCTATAATTTCATATTCAGCTTGATATGTCATTTGTTCAGGAACAATCAGAATCAGATTTTTACCTGTTTGCTTTTGAATATGTGAATTTATTTCATCATAAATATATGTAGATTTACCTGTTTTTGCTCTTCCGGCAACTATTTTAAGCCCCAAAACTAACCCCTCCTACTGCTTATATAGATTTCTATTGTCAAGCAGCCATATTTTATCTGTGAAAGTTCCTGATTCCATCCCTTCTAACGCATGTTCAAAGTCAAACATTCTAGCATCAATTATATCTAAAAAGTGTAAAATTTCGGCTTCCGGTGTCATTGGTTTTTTAGGGCTTCCAAATTCAGGCTCATAATGGTGAGAAAGTACCATATGTTGAAGCACCACACTCTTTTCCCTGTCCAAACCTATTTTATCACCTTCAATCTCTATTTCTTTAATTCCCTGTATTATATGCCCTAACAGTTTTCCTTCCATTGTATAATCAGAAACAACTCCATATTCGTCAGAATCCATCTCCAGAATTTTACATATATCATGAAGAATTACACCTGCAAAAATATAGTCCATGTTCAGAAAATCGTATACTTGACCAAGTTTTTCTCCTGATTGAAGCATTCTCATAGTGTGATACAAAAGTCCTCCCATATATGAATGATGATTTTTCTTTGCAGCAGGGTAATATAAAAGTTTATTGTTATACTTCACCAGAATATTATTAATCAAAAGTTTAACCTGTTCATCTTTAATTTTTTGCGCATACATTTTTACTGTATCCAGCATTTCAGATGATTCTATAGGAGCCGAAGGAATTAATTCTGATGTTTTAATGGTTTCAGTTGGTATTTTCGCTCTTATTTTATTAATCTTAAGCTGCTTGGTTCCATTCCATTCAAGCACTTCTCCTCTTATTTTAACAATGCTGCTGCTGGCAACAATATTATCAGTTTCCTTAGTATACTCCCATATTTTTGCATTTATTTCACCTGATTTATCAACCAGATTAATATCTATATATTGCTTGCCCGCAGTTGTTTTTTTTACATCAAAGCTTTTAATCAAATAAAAAGATTCTACCTTCTCTCCTGATTTCAGCTCAGATATTTTTTTCTGCGGCGATGCTAAATTCCTCATTTGTTCCTTTTCTTTATCTCTTAATATATCTCCTATACTCGCCTGTCCCATGTTTTACCTCTCATTGTTTATTTTATAGTACGCTCATTGTTATATATTATTTTGTTATTCTATATGCAATTGACAAACCCAAACTACTAAAAAGATTTATGTACCGTAATAAATACATTATAACATATTATCTCAGATCTATAAATAAAATTTTAATATATCTAAGATAGTAAAAAAGTTGCTAAGCAACTTACGTTAGGTACCTATGCCCCTCTTTGGCGTAAAAATGCTTTACGTAAATACGGTCCTGCCCTTAGCAATCCTCGTTTTTTATATACTAGGAGGAGGACTTTCTCACGAAAATAAATATCTATTTTCATCATATCTTGTGTATGTATTTAATGGTAGTTTCATTTCATAGTATATAAAAAAAGGATTAAATAATCCTTTTTTTGTTTGTTTATATATTTCATTTTTAAAATTCAGATTTCTAAATAAAATAATTCTTTATTATTTTATTTTATTTTTTCTAAATTTAATCCATACTATTATTAATACAATCAATACAGGAACTAATATCGGTATTATAGAAATTACTAACACAATTAAATTTTCTGCAACTTTTACTATTCCATTTACTGTATTAATGAGTCCTTCTTTTGCCCTTTCCCATACATTATCTCCGTCTGACATACTTAAATTTGTCTTCAAAACTTCTTGAATTTCTAAAGTAATTGTAGACATAGAAGCTCTATCATCAATATCTTTTAAACTAATATTTAATGCATCAATTTCTGTTCTTATTCTCCTCAGTTCATTTTCTATAAGAAGTGTTTCTTCAACTGTTTTTGCATTTGTGAATAATTCTCTCAAATGGGTCTCCTGAAGTTCAAGGTTTTTAACTTGATTATCCTTCTCGTAATATTCCTTGGTTAAATCAGTTTCAGTAATATTTTTTTGATATACATTGCTTTCAGTTTCCAGATAAGATACCAACTCGTCAAAGCTTTCGTCCGGAACCCGTAATTTCAAATAACCAGACTTAATTTTTTTATCCTTATTTTCATATCGATTACTGACATTTGTATTATTTTGTTCAATGTAACCACCAAGACTTTCTACTTTTGATATAAGATTATTTAAAAACATATCATAGGCTTCTGTCTGAGTTATGAGACTTCCCGATTTGACTATTTTTATTTCACGCTCTTCGGTTATTGAATACTCAGCCTTCATCAAAGTGCCATTATCATATGAAGCAGATTCTTTATTCTCATCTGCTAAACCATATGTGCCTCTGCCACTTATATATGTCTCAGGTGGTGCTGCCGGTGATTCTGCAGATTCTGTAGCAGGCATTTCACTATCATAAGAAACATTATTTTTAGATTTTGCCGAGCTGCCCATTCTAAAATTTGAAAAATTAGAAGAAATATATATAGCAGACACAACAAGGACAAAAGCAGCTGCAATGCTTCCATATTTTATCCATCTTGATCTTGCGGAAATTTTCTTTTGTTGCTTAGTTTTCAGAAGCTTTTCATGAAGTCTCTTACAGTAACCCTTAGGCGGTTCTTCTTCAATTAAATTTTGTAACATATATATCATTTTTTTATATTGTTCTAATTCATTTCTGCAGTCTTCACAATTTTCAACATGCTCTTCAACTATTTTTTTATTTTTATTATCAAGCTCATCATCAATATATAATGAAAGCATCTCCTTTATCTCGTTACAATTCATTTTCTCACCACCCTAGTACTGAATTTTTAATTCTTCTTGAATAATTTGCTTTAAATTACTTCTTGCCCTATTTAATCTAGATTTAACAGTACCTAAATTACAAGATAATATTTCAGAAATTTCCTGATAAGAAAACCCTTTAATATCTCTCAGTATAATAATTGTTTTAAAATCATCATCAAGTTTATTAACTGCCTTGTTTACCATTTCACTATTAAAATTTTTTTCAATCATCGCGTCGGGATTATTAGTGTTATCTTCAATTTCTTTATGAATCTCATTATTACCATCAAGCTTAATGGGTTCATCAATAGAGTATGCATCAATTGTTTTTTTCCGCTTGAAATCAAGGCATGCATTTACAACTATCCTGTACATCCAAACCCTAAAAGTAGATTGCATATTAAAATTATGAATGTTTTTAAAAACTTTTATCAATGCTTCTTGAGAAATATCTTCTGCATCTTCTACATTTCGCAGAACTCTTAGAGCTATGTTGTATGCACTCTTTTTATGTTCTTTTATAAGTTCTTCAAACGCTTCAACATTTCCCTTCCGACTTTGCTCTATTAGCCATAGCTCATTGTCTTTCATCTTTCCACCCCGTTCGCATATTTATTAGACGTTATTCTTTTCGTAATTGTTCCAATACTAAATCAATTATAATTTATTTAATTCTGTTTCGCAACCGAATTACAGTGTTTTAATATATTGAACAGCACTTCTTCCGGTTCTTCCACCATTTTGTATTGCAAACTTTTTTGCATCAGCCAGAAATTCTTCTTTACTTTCATAATTAATACCATATGATTCTGCCAACCCTAATACTATTTCAAAGTATTCATTTTGAGTTGGCTCATTATATAATATTGTAAGCCCAAATCTATCAGCTAACGATGTTTGTTCATTAATCGCATCCCTAAGATGCACTTCATTTTGTCTGTCAGCCATACTTTCTTTGATTAAATGCTTTCTATTAGAAGTAACATAAAATAAAATGTTTTCTGGCTGCTCATATATACTTCCTTCTACAACAGATTTTAAATATTTATAGCTATTATCATCACTCTCAAAGGAAAGATCATCTATAAATATTAAAAAAAACATTCCTCTGTTTTTTAGTGTTTCAACTATTTTAGGAATATAATTTAAATTGTCTTTCTCGATTTCTATCAATCTCAGCTTCTTATCTTTAAACATTGGTATCAGAGATTTTACAGTAGTTGATTTACCCGTTCCACTATCACCGACTAAAAGAGCATTCAGTGAATATTCACCCGAAACAAACTTTCTAGTATTTTCAATTATTTTGTGTTTCTGGCTTGTATAGCCATATATACTATCCATCTGAACCGGATTGAAATCATCTACTGATAAGATTTTACCATCCGAGTCCACACTAAATGCAAAATTTTTTCTAAACTTGCCACAACCACTTATTTCATATTCTCTGTGTAAATAATTATATATTTCTTCTGTATTGTTGTTTTTAATTATATCTGTTAATTCTTCAACGCTGTCATAATTTAAAAAGTTATTTATGTCAGAGGCATAATTTGACATACCTTTTACAGGTAACTCAAAAAACTTCTTTAACAAGGCAACATCATGACATACAGCTTTTTTTATTTTATCATCTATCGATAAACCTTTTTCGCAATCCAAACTAAAGATGTTCTCATCTGTAAGAATTTTGATAGAAATATAATCATATATGGAATCATAACCGTTGCATATAATTAAATTGCATAAATTATAATATTCGTTTAAATAATCATCTTTAAATTCTAAATTGCTGAATTTCAAATATTTCAGATACAAATTAGTATACCTTTTTATTATTTCATCATTCAAAAGATTCCTGTATACAATTAAATTTGATAATATATTTTCCGTCATTCTGTTCTTATTCCTTTCATTTTCATGTTTTTATCTGTTATGTAATTTGATATTATTATATCATTTCAAAAAGTCATACGCAACATTTTATAACCAAAGTTTGTACATTTTTAATGAACACCATCCTTAACAGTAAGGACATACAGTCTTTTGTAATTCTTGTTTTTTTATATACTAGGATAAAAGCTTTCCTAGTATATAAAAAATGCAATGTATGCAACAAGGTCTGCGACCCTATTGCATACATTGCATATATTACATACATTACATTTTTTACTACTACTAAAATTCTATTTTACCGGCATTTTCTTCACATGCCTTTATTATTGTTTCATTTATTATTAATTCTTCACATCTATTGATATCTTCATACAGTGGTCTGTCTTCTGTTAGCATTGGAACCACCTTTCTTACAGCCTCATATACTGGAGCTGTACCTTTACCAAGTCCCTTATTTCCTCTTAAATCAATTCCTTGACAAGCACACATTATTTCCATTGATATAACTCTTCTAACATTTTCCATTATTTCTCTTGCTTTTCTTGAAGCTATAGTACCCATGGATACATGATCCTCCTGATTAGCAGATGATGGTATACTATCAACGCTCGCCGGATGAGCTAACACCTTATTTTCTGAAACTAGTGCTGCTGCTGAATATTGTACTATCATAAAACCTGAGTTAAGTCCGCCATGTTCAACCAAGAAAGCTGGTAGTCCACTCAATGTAGGATTTACTAATCTTTCAAGTCTTCTTTCTGAAATGTTGGCTA
Organism: Sedimentibacter sp.; assembly: GCA_032006665.1. Taxonomy (GTDB): domain Bacteria; phylum Bacillota; class Clostridia; order Tissierellales; family Sedimentibacteraceae; genus Sedimentibacter. The sequence goes on along the minus strand of DALZMP010000012.1, from coordinate 76,655 downwards.
ATTCTGCAAGAGCTATGGCCAGGAAATCAAAGCTTAGAGCCATTGGTTGACCATGGAAATTACCACCTGATATTCCTTCTAATGTTTCTGGGAATATAATTGGATTGTCAGTTACTGAATTAATTTCTATTTCAACTCTTTCTTTTACATAATTAATAGCATCCTTGCTTGCACCATGTACTTGTGGAGTACATCTTAAGGAATAAGCATCCTGAACCCTCAGTTCACCTTGCTTTGTTGTCATATGGCTGTCAGCCAAGAGTTGAAGCAATATTTTGGCTGAATCCATTTGTCCTTTGTGAGGTCTGACATCATGTACTTTATGGTCAAGTGCTGTTACAATTCCATTTTGTGCTTCAAAACTAAGCGCTGCTGCTATATCAGATGCCTTGACCAAATTAATAGCATCATAAATAGTCAATGCTCCTACAGAAGTCATAACTTGAGTTCCATTTATTAATGCAAGTCCTTCTTTAGAGGTCAATTCTATAACAGGAATACCTGCCTTCTCCATTGCCTCTGCTCCAGACATAACTTTTCCTTCAAATTCGGCTTCTCCTAAACCAATCATAGGGAGTACCATATGTGATAACGGCGCTAAATCTCCACTTGCTCCAAGTGAACCCTTTTCAGGAACTACAGGGTGAACCCTTTTATTAAGCATATTAATCATAGTTTCTATAGTTTCAAGCTTTGCACCAGAATAACCCTTTGCCAAATTGTTGATTCTGAGCAAAATTATTCCCCTAACTATTTCTGTGGCAAATGGTTTCCCTGCGCCTACAGCATGAGTTACAATCAAATTTTTCTGTAATAATTTTGACTCTTCCTTAGAAATTGAAACATCGCTAAATTTTCCAAATCCAGTAGTTATACCATATACCACTGCTTCATTATCAACGAAATCATCAACTATTTTCCTTGACTTCAAAACTTTTTCCTTTGCTGAATCTGACAATTCAACATGTTCATACCTTCTGCAAACACCTACAACTTCCTCTAATGTCAAAGTGTTACCTGTGATTATTACTTTATTCATTATAAGCCTCCTTAGATTTTGGTTTAGAAAAAAACAAAAAGCGAATCTTAGTATACCAAGTATACCAAAATTCGCCTCCTCATATCTTATATCTATAGGCTGTCATATTTTTTTCTAATTTATTAAATTATATTCCAAGAAAATGTTTTTGTCAATATTTAAATTTTAATTTCAAACCCTGTAATTAATTTATGGATTTTTTTACCACAATGTATTCTATGCCGCTTTTCTTGCACTTCTTTTTGACTGCCATTTTTTATACCAATTAGTTTGGATCAATAACGATAAAATGATAATCGATAATAATAATATTGATAATGGACTAGTAAATATGCTTGCAATAAAACCATGAACTGAACCGGATGTAATTACTGCTCTTCTATAATTTGTTTCAATCAAATCAGTAAGTATTATCCCAAGTACTGCAGGTGCTACGGGAAAATCGTACATTTTAAAACAGTATCCGAGTACTCCGAACCCAACCATCCAAAAGATATCAAACAAATTATTATTGATTGCATATGTTCCTACTACTGACAATATAATTATAATTGGCAATAATCTTCCTTTTGGTATTTCAACTATTTTAGTGAAAATTTTTATGCCGGTCAAACCAAATATCAATAAAAATACATTTGATATAGTCAGACAGCTAACTATATAATAGAACAAATCGGGTGTTTCAGTCATTAGCATTGGACCGGGTTTTAATCCATGTATATACAGTGCTCCAAGAATAACAGCGGTTACAGCATCTCCCGGTATCCCCATAGTCAGCATTGGAATAAAAGCACCGCCAATAGCTGCATTATTTGCTGATTCAGGGGCAACTATACCTTCCACCGCTCCTTCTCCAAAAGGAACTTCCGGATTTTTAACAGTTCTCTTTGCTTGGTCATATGTAACTAAAGCTGCTATATCTCCTCCTGCACCAGGTAAAGCTCCGATTATAACTCCAATTACCGAAGACATAAATGTCAGGGGCAAATATTTCTTAATAGAAGAAAAAGAAGGAATTATTTTATCAATTTTTTGTTTAATAACAGGCAAGTTTTTTCCTTTAATTTGGACTAATGCTTCCGATACTCCAAACAGACCTATCATTGCAGTTACATAATCAACTCCTGATAACAAATACGTATGACCAAATGTAAACCTAGGTTCGGCACTTATTGGATCCATCCCCACAGTTCCTAACAGTACGCCGATTGACGCAGCAATCAGTCCTCTGGATAAAGATTTAGATCCTAAACTTCCCACAAGCATCAATCCCATAAATGCAAGTAAAAGGTAATCTCTAGGAGCAAACATCAAAGCAACTTTTGATACTATAGGTGCAAAGAACATCAATGCTATAATTCCCACAAACCCCCCAAGAACAGATTGTACCGTGGATACTCCCATGGCCTGCCCTGCCAGTCCCTTCTTAGCTAATGGGTAACCATCGAAACTTGTAGCTACTGCTGCCGGTGCTCCTGGAATATTGAGTAATATTGAAGACCTTGAACCTCCATATACAACACCTGAAAATATTCCAATCATAAGTGCCAATGCAGTATCAGTATTCCATCCAAATGTGAAAGAAACTAATAAGGATACTGCCATAGTACCAGATAACCCAGGTATTGCTCCAATGTATATCCCCGCAAAAACACCGACTGCAACCAATGCTATAAGGAATGGGCTTTGAAACGGTACTAACATATATATTATATTTGGATTCATATTTTCATCTCCCTATGGTAAAATTACTTGAAAAATTGTTTTAAATAAAATTAAAATAAATGCCATTATAGCTACAGTAAAAATTATATTTTTAATATATTTACCACCCATTAAATAACACATAGACACAAATAAGAATATTGTTGTAGAAATATTAAATCCTAAATTTAAAAACAACATAAGACAATAACAAACGAGCATAAAGAATACAATTAAAACATCTTTTGTAAACGCATGATTCACTGAAAGCTTTACTTTCTCTTTAAAGCTTAAATTATCGTTTTCTGAACCGGATTTCCTATCTTCAAATAAGATAATTTTTAACATAAAAAAAACTATTACTACACTTAAGAATAATGGCAAAGCTCCAAATGATGAAGCTGTAGGATCCTTCAAAAACATTTTTATCGATTCAATTAATGCACCTATACCAACGCATAATAATATTATTGAAAATCCTATTTCGCCTGGTTTTGTTTTTTCATTTTTACTTGCCATACAACACTCACGTCCTTTTAAAATTTTCAAGGAGCTAACAAAGTAAATTAATTAGCTCCTTTATCATTATGATTTTTATTCGATTCCTAATTCTGCAGGCGACTTATCTATTGCTCCGCTCTTATAGAAAGCATCCGCAGTATTCTTTTGCCATGAACTCAGATATCCTTGAGCAGCAGTTCCCGATAATCCCAGCGGAGATATATTGAATTTTTGTAATAAATCTTGATATTGATCATCTAAAAATGCTGTTGAGAAAGCTTCACTTAAAACTGAGACTATTTCATCAGGTGTATCTTTATTAACAAATATTCCATAAAAAGGTCCCCAAGGAAGGTAATTTGCGAAATCCGGATATTCATCTGTAACAAGTGGTACATCTGGCAATACTTCAACTTTTTCTTTTGACAACAATGTCAAATAATTAATATCTCCGGCCTTGTATGATTCTATACCCGACTGAACCTTACATATTGTAAAGTCAGCATGTCCACCTAATACTGCTGTTAAAGCCGATGCATCGCTATCAAATGGAATTTGATTGAATTCCGCTCCGGTTACAGCATTAATAAATGAACTGACTGACCAAGGCATACCACCTTTCCCTGTTGTTGCAATACTTATTTTACCAGGGTTTGCTAACGCATCATTGATTAGTTCTGTGAATGTTTTATATTTTGAATCTTTTGGTACAATTACTCCAACTTTTTCGTCACCTATTATAAAAACAGGTTTGAAATCAGCATAAGTCAACTCAGAAATTTCTAACATCGTATATAACTGTGGATTTTCTGCACCCATAAGTAAAGTGTATCCATCGGATTTTTGATCATGTACATATTGTGTGGCAATTGCACCTGTTCCTCCGGTCTTATTTTGGATAACTATGCTCTTACCAAGAGATTTCTCCGCAATAGTTGCCAAAGGTCTCATTAATGAATCAGTTCCTCCACCGGCACCCCACTGAACGATTCCTGTTATATCATGCTCTGGGAAATTTACTTCTGCTGTTGGTGGTTGTTCAGTACTCTCACTGGGTTGAGACGTCGGTGCTTTGGTTTCACTTTGAGCACAACCCGTTAATAATGATGCTACCATAATCAATGCTAATAAAAATGATACAAATTTTTTCATAATATACATTTCCTCCATTAATAAATTTTATTATATATATTTTTAATTACTTTATTTATCACCAGTAAAGTATCACCTCCTATTTATTATTCTCCTCTTCCTTTACCGAATACAAATATTCATCCACAAAATCAGGATTAATATTTTGTTTCATTAAATTTATAACCTTGTTACTCGAATTTCTTATTGCATCTTTTAAATCTTGATCAGGAATAATAACTTCCATTTTATACTTATCTTTGCATAATTGTATTAATCTTTCATCATCATCTGCCTGACCTTTAATTACTTCATTTTCAATTCCTTCAAACATATCTGTTAAATACTTTTGATTCTCACTTGAAAGGGAATCCCATTTTGCTTTATTCATAGTAGTAGTCATAATGCTTGGAATATGATTAGTTATAATTAAATAATGAGCTAATTCCGCTAACTTCATTGGAACTATACTAGTTGAAAGAGCTCCTTCGGCGGAATTAACAATACCCTGCTGCAAAGCAACATATAATTCACTAAATGAAAGTGGAATTGGTATTGTACCAAGATCTTCCCAATATGCGGCTTGATAATTATTTTCCATTGTTCTGAACTTTAAACCTTTCAAATCAGAAACAGATTTAACAGGAATATCACTTACGGTTTGCCTAAAGGTGGCTGCATAAATGTTTAGCAGCTGCAAACCTTTTTCATTATAATATTTTTGAAGTATATTAAAAAATTTACCATTTAATACTTTATTGCAAGTATCGACATCTGAATATAATCCACCTATATCAAGTATAGCCAATTCCGGAATTAAATTAACTAAAGTAGATGGTGAACCTACATGAATATCAATACTTCCAAGTTTTACACCTCCTAAAATTTCAGTATCTCCTCCTAATTGACCATCATCAAAGAATTGTACATCCAATTTTCCGCCACTAACTTCATTGAGGCCTTCAAAATATTTTTTTGAAATAATCCCCAACAACGTGCCATCAGCATTTCCGGATGCTGCTATGGCAATAGTAATCGGCTTTACATATTCAGTACTTGAATTGGAGTCTTCACTTATTTTTTCTTGACCATCTTCATTTCCGGTTGTATTGTTACTGCACGAAGATAAAATAACCATGGAAATGGAAAGTAATAAAGCAATAATTTTTTTCATTTTCTTATAATACACCCCTTATATAATTTTTCATTTTTAGTTTTTATGGGCTTTCATAATTTAATAAAAAATATCAATGCATACTAACAATTAACCATATGCACAGATATTTGTAAAGTGATTGTTATTAATAAATTAACATGTCTATTTAAAATTTCAAAAAATTGTTCATTGTATAATAATTGTTCATTTATTATTAAACCCCTCACTTATTTATGTGAAGGGCTCCTCATTATTTTATAATTTGATTTTTTTTCCTATATTGCAAAGGAGTAAGATGAGCATACTTTTTAAAAACCCTAATAAAGTTTTGTGTAGAATTAAATCCACATTTTATACCTATATCTTTAATTAAAATATCTGTATTACTTAATAAGAATTTAGACTGTTCTATACGATATAAGTTTAAATAACTGAGAAAATTTTGATTTGTTATTTCCTTAAATAATTCGCTTAAGTAAGAATGACTAATCCCAACACTTTGGCTTACATCATTCAATGATAAGCTTTCATTTGAATAATTGAGTGCAATATAATTTTTAGCTTCATTGATGTATGCGTATTTAGCTTTTCTTCCATATGCATATATTACCTTTATTGCAGCTTTACAAAAATTAAATGTATGCTTTTCAATTTCCTCAATTGATATAGAAGACAACAACTTGTCCGATATTTGCTGTCTATCTAAATTAATAATATCTTCCTGATTAATATTAAAAGTAACAACTTTTTCTATCATTTTATTATTTATTGTATTATATAGTTCTCTAGCCTTGTTTATATCACTGTCTTTATCTGAAATTTCTTTTAAAACTCTCTTTAAAATATCCTCTGCTTCTTTTTTATGTCCATCAACTGATTCTTTTATAATTTGTTCCACTCTTTCATTATAATAATTATCATTAATTGAGGAACTCACATTATTTTTATTGTCATAATAATTAAGCTGACAATCCAATTCTCTTTTGGACTCGAGATATGAATATTTCAAATCCTTAATATTATTGTAAATTTTTCCTCTTCCAATTAAAAACTTATTTTGTAGATTTTGAGTGTATTGCTCTATGAAATTGGATATATTATTTATAACCTTTTTTAATTCTATATCGCTATAATCGGGTGCAGAACTAATAACAATTGCAATTAAATCTTTTTCTATTATAACAGGAAATATGCTTGATTCAGTTCTTTGACAAACCTGAGATATAATATTGTTCAATTGAAGCAAATAAGGATTTTCTTGTTCTTCGGAATAATTTTTAGGAAGAATAGTTTTTAGCAAAACAACCGTATATTTATTGTTCGATTTTACAGGATTATCAATTCCATCTAATGTATAATTTATATATTCATCATCTAAATATTCTCCTAACATAATATTTTCAAATAATTTTTCAAGGATGCTTTTTGAGAAATCCTTGATATGGCATTTCATTTCTTTGTATTTATCAACTACATTCAAATACGATTGACCAATAAAATCAAATTCATTTTTAAATAGTATCTTTTTACTTGTAATTTTTTCATCATCTGCGCTAACAGCAACAGTCCTGACTAGATTTCTTATTGGATGATAAATAACATAAGAAATAAAAATAGGAAAGACAACTCCAAAAGCAAATAAGCATAATATTATTGGAAACAATAATTCAATTGCCTTTTTCCAGTTTAGAATTGATTTTGGTTCATTAATTGAACTTACATATTTCCAACCGTTATTTTTAGAAGTTATTAAATAATATTTAGCATTATTTGAATTGTTTTTATTATTATATTTTATAAAGTCAGAGTCATTGTTAAAATCAAGAATTTTGTTGTCATCATAAAAATTAATAATCGGACTTCCATTTTCATCAAAAACATAAATTGTTTTGTCACCAAAATTTGTCGCCAGTAATTTATATATTTCATAAATGTTAATTTCATAAATTAATGTTCCGATGCGTTTTGAAGTTATTACATCTACAAAAATAAATAATTTACTATTATAATTTTTTATAAATACAGAAGTATTTCCTTTAGATATTAATTGCTTGTTCAAATTTAAAGATAAATAATCATCTAGTATCTTTTTAATGGAAGGTACATCACGAGAAATAATATTATTATTGCTATCATATATTTCATTTGATAAGGATGAAAATAAATATGCATTAGCCACTAACTTATTTCCACTTACATTATTGTTTAAAGTCCGCATAATTCGTGCAGTACGTTGGTAATCAATAATTAATGGATTTACCAAATATGAGATAATATCTTTGTCCCATAAGCATTGACTCATGCTTTGAGAAACAATTGATAAAGTTAAATCCAGAGAATCTGAAAATTGTTGTAAATGAGAAAAATTATTTTGATTAATTTCATCTTCCTGGTTATTAATAATAATAGAATTTAAAAAGTAGCTTAAAAAAAGTAATATCAATATTGTTATAATTATTAAAATACTAAAAATTTTAAAAAAAATGCTGTTGATATTAAACCTTCCTCTAAATTTATTCATTTTAATTCCTCCATTTTTCAAATGGCCACTGTACTTTTATTAAATATAATTATAATTATATTTAAACGTTTTCAAATGATAATAGCACAAATAAGCATTGTATGTCAATAAAGAATACAATGCCTACGTTTTAAAATTAAATTCTTATTACCTCATTTTCTTGTCCTTGGATGTATCAAAGTATCGAATAGGAAAGTTAATTAATTTAAATGAGTTTCTAAAAAGACCTTGCTAATTTCTTCAGGAACTAAACTTCCTCCTGTTGCCCAAGCTATGTGAGTTGCACTTTTCATTTTATCAGCTAACCCATATTTTTTTATATATTTTTCGCCCTCTTCTGTAGATTCTAACATGATTGGTCCTTGAAATGCTGCACATGCCGAAGGCTCTATTTTAATATTTTCTGTTTCATAGAGACTGCGCATATTATCATAGAGTCTATAATCGTCTATAGTAAATATACCGCTTAAAATATGATCCATCATCTTTCCTACCAACTTTGATGGTCTCCCCACAGCCAACCCATCTGCATGTGTTATGCCGTCAAGTCCTAAATCCTGAACACTAATTTTATCATGTAATCCTGATGCCATACCTATCAGCATACAGCAAGCATGGGTCGGCTCTACAAAAAAGCAATGAACATTGTCCTTGTATAATGTTTTTAATCCATAGGTTATTCCGCCGGGAGCTCCACCTACTCCACAGGGTATATAAACAAATAATGGATGATTCTCATCAATGGTTATATTCATATTCTTCAATTGATTGTTTAATCTTCTTGCTGCTACGCTATAACCTAAAAATAAATTCAGTGAATTTTCATCATCGATAAAGTAGCTCATTGGGTCTAAGTCGGAAAGCCTACGACCTTCTTCAACTGCTTTTGAATAATCACTATTATATTCAACAACAATAGCTCCTTTTGACCTCAGAAGGTCTTTCTTCCACTGCTTTGCATCAGATGACATATGTACTACCACTTTGAAGCCGAGTGCTGCTGATGTTATTCCAATGCTTAATCCTAAATTTCCTGTAGAACCAACTTGAATAGTATGTCTACCAAAAAAATCTCTGTACTTCTTCTCTGATAATATAGAATAGTCATCTTCTTCAGTTATCAGATTACTTTTTAAAGCTATTGATTCAGCATATTTCAGAACTTCATAAATTCCGCCTCTGGCCTTAACTGAACCTGCTATCGCAAGGTGACTATCCATTTTTAACAGCAATTTTCCTGAAATCTGTACATTATTTGATATTTCTAATTTATTTTTCATGTTTTCAATTTTTTTAAGTGGTGACTCAATAATACCATGCGATAATTTCGTTTCAGGAAACAATTTTTCAATTAACGGAGCAAACTTCTTTAATCGAAATTCTGCATCATCAATTGGTTCAGTTCCTATATTGATTATTGATTCTGCCTCGAAATATGGTTTTAGGCAAGGATTAAGCCAAAGTATTTCTTCCAGTTCTGAAACATCTTTTAAATATTTATTGCTGTTTATCAATTCATCTTTATTAAGCATATTAACCTCCTCACTTGTACTTTCCATTATCAAATATTTTTAATAGAATTATATCACTAGCAAGGTAATTATACACTAATTATTTTTCGTCTTTTACAATAAGCTTAGCATTTACAACTGCCGGAACATCTCCTGTCATTTCATCTGGATAAACCGTTATTCTGTCATTAACTTTTAGAGTTGAAAGAGCAAAGTTCGTTACTGTATCAGCACTCACACGTATATCATATTCTTTATTATCTGATGCTACAGCAAATATCATCATCATGCCGGATGTATCCCTTGATATTTCTTTTACATCTACATTTATCTTAGCAGCCTCATCATAATAAGATATTATTTTATTTCCGTCTGATAATTCTATATAATCAAACATAACTTGTGAACCATGTTCTAAATTGAAATCTCCTTGATGTGATAATTTTATATCGCCCATTTCAGTTACTGCAGTAACAATGTCATCTTTGACTTCACCCACGGTTCCTGTAACTCGTTTTATTGCATCCCCTGTTGAAGTGAATCTATTTTTATAATCGTAACTCTCATCTGCAAATATATCGTAGTTATCCCCATCAAGTTTGTTAAGCCCCACATACTCTCCAAGATAATGATTATTGACTTTATCACTTGCAACATTATATTTTTCAACTTTATCTTTGACCTGTACATGTATTCCGGTTTCATCAATTTTAACTATTCTTCCCTGAGTATTATATTTTCCTAATGTAACATCCTTTCCCTGTGAACCGTTATTATTTTCTCCGGACTGTACATTTTTACCAGAATTGTTATCTGTATCATTGATGGAACAACCTGCAAAAGCTAATATTATTACTAATATAAAACTTAATATCACCATTTGTTTTTTTGCATTATTCATTTGTTTCCTCCAATTTTTTTAATATTTACTCCTATAATTTCCTAAAACTAATTTTTTATCCATTTATTAATGCAATTATCTTTATTTAATATTAAATTATAATATTTTTTTTAAAAAATACCATAATATAAAAAAAAAGTTATAAAAACATATTTACAAAATATGTTTTTGTATGATATATTGTGTCTGTTAGTATTAGTTATGACATATATTGTTACGAATTGAACGATAAATGATATATTTAATTGGAGGTATAACTATGGATTCATTAGATATGAAAATTATAAATTGCATAGAAAAAGAAGGAAGAATTTCACACGAAGAGCTGTCGAAAAGGCTAAATTTATCTCGTCCTGCAATTCACAACAGGGTGAATAAATTAGAAGAACAAGGCATTATATCTGGATATAAAGCAAAAATAAACTGGATTAAACTTGGATATGTTACAAATGCAATGGTGTCTTTAAGAGTTAGAACAACCAACTATGATAAAATGCTTATAGAGTTAAAAAAGTTAAGAATACCAAATCTGGTAATAGAGGAATGTCATATTGTGACAGGTACATGGTGCATCCTGATGAAAATACGAGCTACAACTCCTCTTGAACTAAAAACACTTCAAGATGAATTATATAAAATAGATGGAGTTAAGGAATCTTCAACAGTATTGATTTTATCTTCATTATACGATGAAGTGGAAGTGTAAATACATATATTAATTATATAATTAATATATGTATTTACAATTAAAATTAAAACATAACGATAGATTTTATCATTGCAGAAAACAATTAAGAGACCATTCTATATGCCTCTCATTAACTTTGATAAGCTCATCTAAATTTCTGTCTTTCATTAAAGATAATATTTTCATATGCTGCGCAGTACTTTCTTCAACATCATTTAATGCTTCATAGGACATATATTGGTATCTTATTATCTTAGCTTTAATATCACCCATAATTGTTATAATGTAATTGTTATTACTTTTTTTCACAATAAGCTCATCTAATTCCCAATCAACAGCTACGAACTTATCCATTTCTACATCTATTCCGCTTTTGTACTGATCAAATAAGTAGTTGAACTTCCTTTCCATATTTGTAATCTCTTCATCAGTAACTCTATTTATTGAAGTTTTTAATGCTAAAGTTTCTAATGCTCTCCTCACTTCAAAGATGTCCTTGATGTCCTTAAAGGATATAGTTTTTACATATATGCCAATTCCATCCTTAATTTCAATTAAGCCTTCACTTTCCAGAATACGCAGCGCCTCTCTTACAGGTGTCCTGCTCATATTGAGTTCCTTTGCTATAAGGTTTTCACTTAAACAATCACCTGGTTTAATTTTATTTTTATAAATATCTTTTTTTAATTCTAGATACGCTATTTGACTTAAATTTTTCTTTTTTTGAATATAAATTTTTCTTTCCATGTCAACCAACTTTCATAATGTATATTAGATGTATACATTTATAGTATCATTAATGGATATGTCTGTCAATGCGACATTTAATTTATTATTTGTTATAAATCACTTTCAACAAATAAATGATAATTATATGTTTTAAGCATTTAAATTCATAAGAATGGACAGCTTATTTTTCAATATTTTGACTAATATATGGTTTACATTTATTATACCAAAATTAATTTGTCATTTTTATATACATAATCCAAAACAGACTCTGAAACCTCTATATACTCAAGCTCTAGCGTATTTTTTATTTTAACAATTTTTAATTTGTCTTTGTCTACACCTCTAATCACCTTTATTGCAATTTTTATTGCCTCCTCCTCATCTTTTGCTATCAGAGGAATCTTGCAATCATCAATGCATTTGACCGCAATTCCATTTGCATAAATTGATTCATAATCTAAATTTTCGAACACTTTTCTGGTTATAATATCGAATATACCCATTCCAATTGCATTTCCATGAGATTCTTCAGAAATATTTAATAATACCATTCTTTTTATTTTGGGTACATTTAAAACAAACTCTTTTAAAATGAAACTCTTTCCTAGAATATTAGGATCAAATCCGGCACCGGAAATATTTTTACCAATTTCTTCGACTACCAGAACATCAATTTCCGGAATCATTAAAGTCGGCATATTTTGTTTGGCTATTTTAACAAGTTTTGCTTCTTCTTGTATTAGGTTTTCTGATGGAATTGCTTTAATAACAGCTGTTTGATCATATGCATTTTCTAAAATAGCCACACCAAACCCAACATTCACCTTTTTCATTATCATTAATGCTGCCTCTTTAAGAACTTCACCAAAGCAATCAAAATCTGCTTCATGTACCGAAGTACAACCTTTGTGGTTACCTAACCCAATTACAAGCATTTTGCATATACCGCTTTGTATATCAGCTACAAAGTCTGTATGCAGTTTAATACGATTAATTGGAATAACCATATCAGACTCATAGGCAACTCTATCAAAGTATATTTTAATTTCATCTTTTGTTTCACCAATTTCAACAACTTCTGTTTTTGTTACTATTTCAACCCCCATTGACTGTTCAGTAATTCCATATCCGGTCAGAATATCCCTCTGCCCACTTTCGCTTCCACCTCCGTGGCTTCCCATAGCAGAAACTATAAATGGTTCACCACCAGCGTTTCTTATTTCGTCTATTACTGCTTTAACTATTTGAGATAAATTTTTAATTCCACGGCTGCCAACGGCAACTGCAATTTTTTTCCCTTTTATAATTTTATACTTTATTTCTTCTTTATTTATTTCATATTTAACAGTTTCATCTATATTTTCTAATTTATCTTCATTAAATATCTGTTTTACCCTATACATTTTTGGCAATATAATATTCATATCTTCATCTAATAATATTGGCATAAATAAAATTCCTTTCTATTTCAGAACATTGACTAAAAACATTGTAAGAGGTTTAAAGTAGGTTGTTAACAGCAATACTACAAGCAAAGAAAAAATTAACCATTTCATAGTTTTCATCATTCTTTCTATTGAAACATCCGCTATGGCTGATGCAACAAATAAATCTATTCCATAAGGGGGAGTAGTAAAACCTATTGCTAAGTTCATGGTTAATACCACACCAAACTGAGCCGGTGACATGCCTAGTTTAGTAACTATAGGCAGCAAAATCGGAGCTAAAATTATAGTTGCGGGTATATTATCTATTACACATCCAACAACCAATAAGAACATATTTATTATTAGAAGCAATAAAATTGGATTACTGGTCACAGAAAGTATGGATCCTGCAATCATAGTCGGTATTTGCTGCATACTCAAATATGCCGCAAACGCTGCGGATAACCCAACCATAAATGTTGTAAGTCCATTTACTACAATTGTGTCTCTTAAGGCATCGTAAAGCTTTTGCCAAGTAAGTTCCTTATAAACGAAGGCACCTATTATAGCAGAATAAACAACTGATACGACTGCGGCTTCTGTCGGTGTAAAAATACCGGAATAAATTCCGCCTAATATTATACCAGGAGACAGAATAGCCCAAATGGCATCTTTAAATGTGTACCATAATTCCTTACTGGAAACTTTCTTATCGGTTCCTCTGTAACCTTCTTTTTTTGAAATAAAATAGCAGGTTATCATTAACCCAGCCCCCATTGCAATACCCGGCAGAAAACCGGCCTTGAATAAATCACCAATAGATGTTCCAGTCACTACTCCGTATAAAACAAAAGGTATACTTGGCGGTATTATTACTCCAATAGTACCTGCTGCCGCCGCAATTGAGGCGCCAAAGCCTCTGTCATATCCTTTCTTTTCCATTTCCGGAATCATAAATGCCCCGACTGCCGATGTGGTAGCCATCGCAGAACCAGAAATAGCGGCAAAAAACATACAAACCACTGTAGTTACCATAGCCAGTCCGCCTGTTATTTTACCGACTAATAAACTGGCTAAATCAACGAGTCGTTTTGCAACGCCGCCTGTACTCATTATATTGCCGGCTAAAATAAAAAATGGTATTGCCATCAATGGAAATGAATCTACTCCGGCAACAGCATTCTGAGTAATCATTATTAATGGTATATCTGAAAATATCATCAACGTAATCATTGTTCCGATGCCTATTGCATATCCGATAGGCACTCTAATAAAAATTAACAGCAAAAACGAACCAAACAACATCACAGCTTCCATTAATTTTCACCTCCTGTTGCTATAACGGATTTAAAACCCTTTGTAATACTTGACAACAGCCTAAAACAAATTATAAATGAACTAACAGGCAAACTTGCATATATAAATGCCAATGGTACCCCTATGCCTGCCGACCTTGTACCTCTTGCAATTAATTGGGCAACTAAATTACTGCCGTTTATCACTAAGAAAATGCTAAAACCAAGAGTTATTATATCTGCAATAATATTCAGTATAATCTTTCCTTTGTTATTAAGCTTTGCTTCCAAAATTTCTATTTGTATATGCTTGTTTTCTTTAAATGCAACACTTGCACCAAGCCATGTCTGCCATATAAATAAATATCTTGAAAACTCCTCGCTCCATGTGAGCGAGGAGTTAAATACATATCTGGCAACTACTTGTATGAATATAACGACTACAGTTATAACCAAGCTTAGGACAAGCGCGTATATTTCAAACTTATTATAAATCTCTGCCAGCTTTTTCATAATATACACCTTTCTTTTTTTACTTATTGTCTATATGGTTCTATAATATCGAATATTTCTTTTCCTAATTCTTCTTGATATTTTTCATACATAGGAGCTACTGCATCTACAAATTTTTGTTTATTTTCAGGTGTCACTGTATTAACTTCCATGCCTGCTTTTTCTAACTCATCTATAAATTTTTGATTGTCATTTATTTCTGAATTAATCTGCCAATCAACTAAAAACTGTTTTGCGCCTTCATTTATTATAGCTTTCTGATTATCTGTCAATTTTTCATAAAAATCCTTATTCATTATATTTGCGCAGAAACTGTAAACATGCTCTGTTAAACTGAGATATTTCTGAACTTCCTGGAATTTTGATGCATAAATTAATGATGCAGGGTTCTCCTGCCCGTCAACAGTTTTTTGCTGTAATGCTGTAAACAGTTCACTAAAACTCATAGGTGTTGCGTTTGAACCTAAATATTTAAACATATCAATAAATACAGGGCTTTCCATAACTCTCATTTTAACTCCTTTTAAATCATCCGGTTCATTAATAGGCCTAACATTATTAGTCATATTTCTAATCCCATTAAAATTGTACCCTACATTTATAATGCCGACTTTTTCCAGCTCTGCATCTAATTTTTCACCAATTGGACCACCATTTAATCCTTCAAACGCTTTTTCTGTATTTGTAAACATAAAAGGCATATCAAGCGCTCCAAACATCGGTGAGTACATTACTAAAACTGAAGTTGACGGAAGTGCCATCTGAATTGTTCCTAAAGCAACAGCTTCTGTCATCTGAACATCTCCGCCTAGCAAAGCATTAGGATAAATTTCAACAACCATTTCACCATTAGATTCTTTTTCTACATATTCCTTAAATTTATTAGCAGCCAAATTTACTGAGTGATCCTCTGCACAAATATGCCCATATTTAATTACAATTGGATCTTTTACATCAGTTTTGGGTGCTTCCGTAGTACTTGGTGCACTTTGTTCAGGTGCAGCTGAAGGTGCTTCTGCTTGCGAACTACATGCTGTTGCTAAAGATAAAAGCATAATCAAAACCATTAATAAACTTGTTAACTTTTTCATAATAATCTCCTTTAGTTTCAAATTTTATTTTTTTATTGCTTTTATAACTTTAAAATATCCAAGCTTTAAATTTATGGATATTTTACATTATCGTAATTTTCCCATTATCAGCATCTAATGTTACAGTCATTCCGCTTTTTATATTCTCATAAAATGATTTATCCACCTTATGAACCATTGGAGTTTTCATAATTATTGCACTGCTGACCAGAACTGTATCCGCATGCTCAACAATAATTCCCTTTGGTTCAAGACCTTTTTGCAATAGTTTATATAACCCGTCAGCTTGTACCACCGAACTGCCTTTGCCTGAAGGCATAATTAGAATTTTCCCGGCTATGGATTGATTTTCAATATCATGGTTTTTTTCAACGATTATACCTGTTGACGGCTCTACTAAATAAAAACAAACCGCATCTTTTGAAACAACTACCTCCGCTTCAGTACAGCCACCGGATATTTTAGTACAATTAAATTTCATACTCATTTATTTTGACACCTCCCCTGCAATAGCTGCTTCTATACTTTCTTCTAAAGGTCTTATAATAAATTTAATGCCTCTGATTTCGTTATAGTAAGCACATTTAGGTGAATCCGTAACTCCTACGGCACCGTAGTATGGCTGCCAGCACGGTGGTACATCTATACATGTATCTGCAACAATATGTCCGCCGGCTCTTTGAATAATATCTAAGTATCCCGACCTTGCAGCTAATTCCTTCGTAAGAGAACTGGTTAATATCCATGTCCCCACAGAAAACTTCTTCCCTTCACATACTTTAGCTATAGTTGAAACTTGATCTATGTTTAAATGAGGACAACCAAACATTGCAAAATCAATTTTTGAAGGTTCATTACAAATTCTTTCTCTCGTTTCCGCTAAATCATTTTCTGTTATTACTATTTTTTCAATTATTGTATTATTTCCTATGGCATATTCTAAATTAGGTGCTTCTGGTGTAATTCCTGCTATATGATACATAGATACACAACCGGAAGTATTTAACTGTGCCCCAAAATTCATGAATCCTGCAGGTGTAGGTCTGGTTTTTATACCTGTGAATACCGGGATTTCCAACCCCTTATACTTTTCCGGATAACACCACCCTAATATTTGATAATCAAAGTCATCTTTGATTTCAGCCTGAACATCTACAACGATTTCAGCCTTTCTATTTTTGTCCAGCAGTAACCCATAATTAGGAACCATCCCTGTTATTGCTGCACAAAGAGCACTCTGAGATGACTCTCTGTTTGTTCTCGCTCCAATTACTGAATTTACATAAGGAGTTGCACTGGATTCGGAAAATGCTATAATTTCACCAAATGAAGGTACATTCTGCTGCAAATATGGTGTACAATTAAATGTAAGTGTTGCACCCAGCTTTCTATATGCTTCATTAGTTGCGGCTACAATTTTTTTACCCTGCTCCGGTACCTCATGCAAGTGTTCATTTAAATATTTTATATCCACACTGGGATTTACAGTTGGTGATACCTTGCAGTTGGCTCCTTTTTTCAAAAGCTCTTCTGCAAACCAAACATCTGCATCCTGAGCACTTAATGCAACATGTGCCCTTGTAATTGGAACCATTATATCAGCATCAAATGTCTCCCCTACCGCAACCTGTATTTCCATTGCCATGGCCATTCCTTCGCCATACTTGCCATTCAGCACATCTTGTTCATAACTGTTTAATTTCATAAAACACCTCTTCTATTATCTTTTATCTTTTATCTTTTATCTTTTATCTTTTAAAATTTCTATAATTCCACTGTCAGCATCCACTCTTACTATATCTCCATCTTTTACAGCTGTATAAAATTCTTCTTCAACTTTATCTACCATAGGAACTTCCATGATTATAGCACTTGAAACTAATACCGTTTCAGGATACTTAATAATCATTGCCTTTGGTGAATTTCCATTAGAATTCAATTGATATAGCCCATCAGCCTGAACTACTGAACTACCCTTGCCACTGGGAAAAATTAATACTTTATTTGCTATAGATTTGCCTTCCAATGCATGTCCTGATTCAATTACAGTTCCCGTAGCAGGATCAATTAAATAAAACATAATATCATCCTTTGATATTATTGCTTCACCTTCCGTCACTCCCTCTGAAATTTTATGACATTTAAAAATATTGTCACCCATACTATTTCACCTCTCCTGTTAATGCTGCGTCTATACATGTATCTAAATCTCTAATAACAAAATGCATTCCTCTTCTTTGTGGGTAATATGCGCATTTCGGTGATTCTGTAACTCCAATTTTACCGTTCAAATGTCCCCAGCATGGCTGATCCGGACATGTATCAGGAACAATATTTCCACCAGCATTTGATATTATTTCATCCAAACCCATCCTGACAGCCATTTCTTTAACATGGCTGGATGTAAGTATCCACATCTCTTTTTGAAGTTCTTCATTTTTAATTCTTTCCGCTATGTATTTCACTTCCTCTAAAGTGAAATGAGGACAACCAAACATTACAAAATCAATCTTTCTGTTTCCGCTTAAAGATATTTCGGCTAACTTCCTCTCTAAATCTTCATTTGTTATCACAACTTTTTTCTTTGGACTTTTACCGCCAAATGCAGTTTCTAAATTAGATGCTTCCGGTGTAAATCCAACAATATGGTACATGCCATATGCACCGGATGTATTTAGCTCCGCTCCTAAATTCCTTAAATCTTCTTTGCTGATATGTTTTGGTAATCCTGTAAATACAGGAATTCCATTACCTATTTCTTTTCCCATCATACCAAGTATATGATAATCATAAGGCGTTTTCATGTCAGCTTTCACTTCAATCAAAATGTCTCCCTTTCTGTTTTCATCAAGAAGCAAACCATATTCAGGTACATATCCTGTTATAGCAGCACACAATGCACTATTCGCACCTTCTCTGTTACTTCTTGCTCCCCATACAGAATTTACATATGGTGTAGCGCTTGATTCAGAAAAAGCAACGATTTCACCAAAATTAGGAACATTGGTATCAATGTATGGAGTACAATTATAACTTAAAACCGCACCTATACCTTTATATGCGTTATGTGTTCTCTCCATTAAGTCAGCATCTCTTTCTGAAACCATCTTCTTATTTTTAAAAAACGAAAGGCAAAATCCAGGATTAACAGTTGGAGAAACCCTACAATAGGCACCTTCATTTAACAATTTCTCTGCAAACCATAAATCTGCTTCTTGATTACTTAATGCTACATGAGCTCTAGTAATAGGAACCATCCTTTCGGCACCAAATGACTCTCCGATTGCAGCCTGTATTTTCATAGCATATGCAGTCCCTTTACCATATTTCCCATCAAGCATGTCCTGTTGTTCTTGCGTAAGATTCATTCGTTCCTCCCCTATAAATATTTAATTATATTTTATATGTATGACTTATATTTAACACCACAATTACAATAATTACCATTTGCACAAAAACTAAATTTAAACTTTGCAAATACTTTATTTAATTTTTAAATGTTCCATAATTAGCAAAATGCAATTATAACAGGTGTATACATCTAGTATACATTAATCTCCTTTTTTGTCAATACCTTTTCATTAGCATTTATGCTTCTTTTATGTAATACTTATGTTTCTTTTATGTAATTTTTTATATTAAATATCAAACAAATCGTGAATTATAATTTATAATTCACGATTTGTTTAAAACTGTTTATTGATGTTCAATGCTCCTTTTATCACCATCGTATTTATAAAAAGTCGACGCTTATTATAAAATAAATTGGATTAAAATATCATTGCTCCTATGAATCCAAATATCACCAACGGTATGTTATAAGAAATAAATGTTGGTACACAGGTATCCCAGATGTGATCATGCTGACCATCTGCGTTTAACCCTGCCGTTGGTCCAAGAGTTGTATCCGATGCCGGCGAACCTGCATCTCCAAGTGCTGCTGCTGCGGATATCAGTACAATTGTAGCTTGAGGACTGAATCCTAATTGTAATGACATTGGTACATATAGAACTGCCAATATAGGTACTGTACCAAAGGATGTTCCAATTCCCATAGTAGTTATTAATCCTATCAAAATCATAACTATAGCTGCCATTGGTTTGCTGCCGCCTAATATACCTACGGTGGCATTAACTAAAGTATCTACTGAACCAGTTTGTTTAATAACGTTACCATAACCAGAAGCAACAAGCATAACAAATGCTATAAGCCCCATGATTTTAACACCTTCACCCATAACAGCATCAATTTCGTTAAGCTTAACTGCACCAAAGATTATCATTACAGCCATTCCTGTTACTGCTCCAAGAGGCATTGAACCAAATTTTAATTGAATTATTAAAGTTGCAAGAATTGCTGCTAAAGAAACAATTTGTTTTCTATCCAAACCATGTTTTTCTTCTGTAATTGCAACTTCAGCTTCTTCAATTATATTAATATCTTTGTATACTCTTTTCTTCCTATAGTAAAGAATCGAAAGAACTAAACCTGTTATCATCCCTAATCCAAGTATCCAATTAGATTTCCAAACATCCATTGTTTCAACCGCCATTCCATTTTGGGTCATCTGCCCGGCAACAATGCCTTGAAATATTAGTCCATACCCTATTGGTAAAGTTATATAAGGACACTTCAAACCAAATGCCAATGCACATGCTGCTCCTCTCCTATCCATTTGCATCTTATTCATGACTATTAAAAGTGGGGGCACTAAAATTGGAATAAAAGCTATATGTACTGGGATAACCGTTCCGGATAAACATGCCACTCCTGCAAGAACTACTAAAAGAACTATTCTTCTTCCCTTTACAATGTTAGACATTTTTTTTGATAATATATCAGCAATACCAACATGAGCCAGAGCCGCAGCAAATGATCCCAACAAAATATAACTCAATGCGGTTTCGGCATTGCCGCCCATTCCGCCTACTAACATACCAAAAGTATCACCTATTCCAAGTCCGGACATAGTTCCTGCTACAATAGCAGCTACTATAAGCGATAATAAAACGTTTACTTTTAAAAGACATAATACGCACATTACTAATACCGACACAGTTATCGGATTTGATAAAATTTCCATATAATCCCTCCACATAATTTATTTTTTTGCACAACAAATACGCCTATAAATCAATATGCTTTAGCTTTGAATTTTTATTTGATTTTCATTACATTTCAAAGCTAAAGTTAATTTTATATAAAATTATAGGCTATTTAAGTTCTCCTATTGCAGCTTCAACATTTTTAAGCACTGTACCTTCTCCGACTAACTTTTTAGCTTTATCCATGTCTAGGTATATTGCTCTGTCTGTATCCATAAATGTTATTTCTTTTCTTATTGTATCGTAAGCTGCTCTTGTACCTTTTCCAAGTTTGTTTTTATCTTTAAAATCAACTGCTTGAGCCGCACATATCGTTTCTACCCCGAGAACTGACTTAACATGTTCTATAATTGTTGATGCTTTTCTTGATGCAATAGTACCCATACTTACATGGTCTTCTTGATTTGCCGATGTAGGTATTGAATCTACGCTTGCCGGATGGGCAAGAACCTTATTTTCCGAAACTACCGCGGCTGCTGCATATTGTGCAACCATAAACCCGCAGTTAACGCCTTCAACAGGAGTTAAAAATCCCGGCAATCCGCTTAATGTCGGATTTACAAGTCTTTCTATTCTTCTTTCGGATACATTTGCATATTCTGCCATACAAATTCCCAAAGTATCCATTGCAATTGCAACCGGCTGTCCATGAAAATTACCGCCTGAAAAAACATCTCCATTGTCAGGGAAAATCAACGGATTATCCGTCGCGGAGTTTACTTCTGTTTCAATGACCTGTCTTACATAATCCAGTGCCAAACGGCTTGCTCCATGAATTTGAGGTGTGCACCTCAATGTATAAGCATCTTGATTTCTAAGTTGTCCTTGTTTTGTTGTTAATTTACTATCCTTTAGAATCTGCAGCAGGTTTTCTGCCACATCCATCTGCCCTTTATGAGGTCTGGCCTTATGAATTCTGGCATCAAATGGGTCTGTTATTCCTTCCAGTGCATCTATTGTCAAAGATGCCACTATATCAGCAGTTTTAGATAAGATAATTGCATCATATACTGCTAGTGAAGATACTCCCATCATTGCACATGTTCCATTGATTAATGCCAGACCTTCTTTTGCCTGCAATACAACTACAGGTATTCCTGCCTTTTCCATGGCTTTTCTACCATGGAGAATTTCACCATTATATTCTGCTTCACCTTCCCCTATCAAAGGTAAAACCATATGTGCCAATGGACATAAATCTCCGCTGGATCCTACAGACCCCTTCTCCCTGATTAAGGGATGAACACATTTATTTAACATATCTATCAAACCCTGAACAGTTTCCAGTCTGATTCCTGATAGCCCCTTAGCTAATGCATTTACTCTTAACAAAATTATAGCTCTTGTAGCATCTGTAGGGAATGGATTTCCAATTCCTACTGCGTCGGACAATATGAGATTTCTCTGCAGTTCTTCTAGTTGAGTATCCTTAATGCCTATGTTTTCAAACTTACCAAACCCGGTATTTATACCATATATAACCTTTCCATCATTTATTGCCTTTTCTACAATCTGCCTGGAAATCTTGATTTTTTCAACTGCTTCATTTGTTAATTCAACAATTGCATAGTTTCTGGCAACCTCTGCAATCTCTTCCAGTGTCAAGCTTTCTCCGTCAATATAAATTGTTTTTTTCATCGCTTTCTCCTTTATATTTAAGAATAAATTTGTTCCATTGAAAAATCATGTACCTGTAAATAAAATCTCAGTACATCCTCTAAGGCATATAATGGTACGGGGCCAACCAATTCAGCACCAACAACAGTTACACCATAACATCTTGCCTCAGATTTTATAGTTTCAAATACTCTGTGAATAGGTGTTTTAACATAGTTAACTAAATTCATAGATACTTGAATTACATTTTTATCTTCTAATGTTAGTGCAATAGCTCTGACATTTTGATATCCTCCTGTCGCTCCTCGAACAGCCCTAACTATTTTCTTTCCTATTTCTAGATCCTGAGTTTGCAAGTTCACATTAAAAGCTACTAATGGAAATCTGACGCCTGTTACAGTAGCACCACTTTTGGCTACAAAATCCTTTGGCCCTTCATCTGGTGTCCATGAAGGGTCTTTCATCTTTTCACAAAGTCCTTCATATTCGCCTTTTCTGATTTTAACTAAGCTCTTTCTTTCTTCCGAAGTTGCTGCATCTTCATAATAGTAAACAGGAACACCTATACTCCCCAGGAACTTACCAAATTCTTTTGCTATTTCTATTGCTTCAGATATCTCAACCTCCTTAACCGGAATAAACGGAACAACATCAACTGCACCCATTCTGGGATGACTGCCCTTATGAGTGGTCATATCTATTAATTCAATTGCCTTTTCAGCTAATCTTTTTGTTCCTTCTAAAACTTCGCCGGGCTCACCCTTGTAAGTAAATACCGTTCTATTATGGTCTGAATCTGAATTTAAGTCAATAAGTTCAACATTGCTTCCTTCCATTAATGCTGATTTAACCTTTTGTATCAATTCTTTGTCAGTGCCTTCGCTTATGTTTACTTCTGCCATTAATACTTTCATACTAATTTCCTCCGCTTTTATTTATTGCATTTCAATATTTCTATATCATTTTTAAGATTTTCTAAGATTTTTTCATCTTTTATCAGAGATAAATTTGCTTCTATATTTAAAATACACCCTTTAACTCCGGCATCTGATAAATACAATGCACTGTATAAATCTGAGCTACATGCCGCATTTGATTGACCAATCAAAAGCAAGGCTAGTTCGTTCGCCCGTTTACATCGATAACCATTATCCCTGGGAATTTCCGCTGCTATTTTTCCGGCCTCACGAATTGCTTTTGTCCTCAGTTGCTTCTCCTCTATAGTGTTTTTAGGCATCGCATACGCATCCTTTATCATACAATACGCCTTTGTATCATCTTCCGCACCCTTTAACAATTTAACCGCCAATCCATCTGCTTCTTGTGATATTCCTTCATATTCTTCTACTGTCAATTTAACAGGTTTTTGCATAGATAGTTTGGATACCATAGATATCATACCTGATGCCATAGCGCCGGCAATTGCAGATGCAGAACCCCCTCCAACAGTAAAATCATCCGAATCAATTACCTTCTTTAAAATCTCTAAATTCATTTCATACTACTCCTTTTATAATTCCTTTATTTACAACTATTTCACCATCTTTAATAACTGTTTCCACATGGTTTGTACCAAATTTATAGACAACATCTTCATATGTATCTAAATCCCATATTTGAATATCTGCATTCTTTCCTGCAGCTAAAATACCTCTATCATCTAAACCAAGAGCCATAGCTCCATACAAAGTGGATGATTTAATTGCTTCAGCCGGAGTAAATCTATGCTGCCTGCATGCTAAAGCTAAAATAAACTGCATGGACTCAACCCATACTCCCGGATTGCAGTTAGATGCAAGAGCAAGTTTCATACCTGACTCAAACATAGGTCTTGGGTCAAAAGGTTTTGGGTGCTTTACAATAAAATCAGTTCCGGGTAAAACTACTCCAATTACATTTGCATCTCTAAGTTTTTTAAATACATTTACAGGTGTATAGTTTAAATGGTCTGCAGATAACATCTGCATATCTGCTGCTAAGTCAGATCCGCCGATATATGAATAACAATCCGTATGTATTCTGGGACTCATCCCGTATTCTCTTGTACATGACAATATTTTTTCTGATTCCTTTGCTGTATAATACCCATCATCACACCAAATATCTGAATATTTGGCTAATTTGAGTTCAGCAACCTTTGGTATCATCTCGTTCATAAGAATGTCAATGTATTTTTCTTTTGACAAATTCTTAGGCCAGTAGTGTGCTCCTAAAAATGTAGAGTAAATATCAATTGGTACCATTTTTTCTACACTTTTATTTATTTCAAGCATTCTAATTTCAGATTCAGTTGTAAAACCATATCCACTTTTAATTTCTACTGTAGTAGTTCCTGAAACTAACATGTTAGTCAACCTTTTTAATGCCTGATTTTCCAGCATTTCATTTGATGAGTTTTTAGTGGCATTGACTGTTCCGTATAATCCGGCTTCAATACCTAACATTTTTAACGTTTCTGGATTATCATCGTTTAATTTTACTGTGTATTCTCTCACTCTTGAGCCGCCAAAAACTAAATGTGTATGGCAATCGACAAAACCAGGCAATACAACTTTACCACTTGCATCAATTTCAGTAACTAAATCCATATCATTAATGTAATTTTCAACATCATCTCTATTTCCAACAGCAATTATTTTACTGCCCTCAATATATGCATATCCATTTTCTATCAGTCCTAAATTATTTACTTGTTCAGCATCCATTGTTAATAATTGTGATGCATTTTTAATCAATAAATTGTTTTTTATCATTTCACCTGCCTCCTTGTTTATCAATACATATTATTATAGCAATAATTGTGCCATTAAAGCAAAATGCCCAAACATCATTTTATGTGTATTTATCAAATAACTTTATAGTCAATACAAAAATAAGCGTATAAATATTATACACTTATTTTTGTATTTATTTTTATTAGGTTATAATTAAAACATTTCATCTCTTTGTATAAAATTTATTTTGATGTAAAATTTTTTACACATACAATTCCATTATTTTTTTGCTATATCAAGTCTTTTCATTCTATAGAGCAAACTTTGCCTTATTATTCCAAGTTTTTTAGAAGCATGAGTTATATTCCAGCCATTTTCCTCAAGGGCATTTAAAATCATCTTTTTTTCAACATCATCAAGCACATCATTCAATAACTTACCTTCAGTTTGTATACTTTTATTCTTTATATCCGAATTTAAATTATGACTTATATGCATTGGCAAATCATCAAGAGTTAATATATTGCAATTAGTTTTCACCTTTATCATCAAATTTTCTATAACATATTCCAATTCCCGGATGTTCCCAGGCCAACTGTAATCCATTAATAATTGCACTAAATTTTGTGACATTATCGCAACATTTTTATTCATAATTTTATTGTTCTTTTGTATGAAAAACTCTGATAAATATTTTATGTCTTCCTTCCTTTCTCTCAGTGAAGGTATGTTTAGCATCAATCCGGAGATTCTATAAAATAAGTCTTTTCTCAATAAGCCTTTTTCCATTAACTCCTTAGGGTCCTCATTTATTGCAGTTATGACTCTGCAATAAATGGGTATCATTTTAGAATCTCCCACTTTTCTTATTTTTCTCTCCTGCAGCACTCTGAGTAACTTTGTTTGCATCGAAACAGGCATAGAATTAAGTTCATCCAGAAGCAAAGTACCCTTCCCTGATGCTTCAAACAAACCTACGCTGTCGTATGCACCGGTATATGCTCCTTTTACCGACCCGAAAAGTATGCTTTCTAAGAGATTTTCCGGAATCGCAGCGCAATTAATGGCAATAAATGGTTCTGACTTATTTACATAATTGTGAATACTTTGAGCAAACATCTCTTTACCCGTTCCGGTTTCTCCAATTATGAGTACACTTTTATCAAGCAATGCAATAGTTTGTGCTTCTTTTATTGTGTTTTGCATAGCTAAACTATTACCTACAATATCAGCAAATGTATATGAAGTACCATTTCCTAATTTATCAGTTTGTTCGCTTTTAATTTCTTTGCTATTTAGATTTCTTTTCACTTCAATAGTCTCGGACAGAAGCTTCTCAAGTCTCTCTTCATTTTTACTGACTGAAAAAACACCGATAACTTCTTCATCTTTTAATATGGGATATGTATTATAATATAAATATCTAGGGTATCCTTCTTTATATGTCAGCATTCTATATTTACCTAAAACAGGTTTTTTTTCTCTATAAATCCTTCTATGCTCAGATTGCTCCTCGCCATCATAATTGTAAAAATCCCACAGGTACTTGTCCTGTAAATCTTCAAATTTTTTATTTTCCATTTCTTCTTGTGCATGATTAAAGATTTTTACATGTCCTTTGTAATCAGTAAGCAAAATACCATCATTAATAGAGTTAATAATTTTTTCATAGCAGTATAATTTATTATAATCCTCTCTGAAACTGTCTCTGCTGTACAATAAAACAACCTTTAACCCTAAATTAAAGATATCAAAAGTTTTATAATAGAATTTTTCATTACTATCTGAATGAACAAAAACCTTTTTATTTATCTTATGTTCAAAATGAAATATATCATTAAAATTGCAACCAATATGAGCATTATCATTTCTCAATATGTCTTGTGCCCAATCATTTAGCCATGTTATATTATCTTCTTTGTCTACTATAATAACTGAGTTTCTAAATTCATTAAATATTTCATGCATACATTTAATATTCATTTACTACACTCCCATCAACATCTTCACGATAGTATTAGAATCATTATTGTAACTTTTATTTAAAGTATTGTATCATAAAACTAAATTTTTGTAAAAATATTTTAAAGCATAAAATACGCATGTAGATACATGCATCAGTTGATAACAAAGTCATCAAGATGCAGTCTGTTAAATACATGCGCATTTTGTATTTTAGGTTGCTGATTAAAACAATAATACTAACCCAAATATGCCTTTCTTACAATATCATTTTCCCTAAGATTTTTAGCATAATCAGCTATAACAATATTGCCTGTCTCTATTACATAACCTCTGTGTGCTATTTTCAATACCTTATTAGCATTTTGCTCAACAATAAGTACTGTAATTCCAGAGTCATTAAGTTCCTTAATTATTTTAAAACAAGTATTAACCATAATAGGCATCAATCCCATTGATATTTCATCTATTAATAACAATTTAGGTTCGAGCACCAATGCTCTTCCAATAGCCAGCATCTGCTGCTCCCCTCCACTCATCGTTTTAGCAAGCTGATTTTTTCTTTCGGCCAGTCTGGGAAACAATTCATATATTTTATCAATATTTACTTTAATTTTATTAGCATCTTTAATCTTAAAACAACCCATTTTTAAATTTTCTTCTACTGATAAATTTCCAAATACCCTTCTTCCCTCAGGTACATAGCCTATTCCCAGACCGGCTCTTTCCCATGCAGGTATTTTAGAAATGTCATTTCCTTCAAAAATTATTTTACCGGACTTTATTTCTTTCAGACCCATTATTGACTTAATTAATGTTGTTTTACCTGCTCCATTTGGCCCTATGACGCTAACTAATTCTCCTTTATTTACTTCAATAGAAACTTTTTTAACTACTTCCATTTGCCCATAAAATATTTCTACATCAAATAAACTAAGCATTGTCATCATCCTCCTCACCTAAATAGGCCTCTATTACCTGAGGGTTAAGTTTAATTTCTGTTGGAGATCCTTGAGCAATTTTTTGTCCAAAATTCAAAACAATTATTCTGTCACAAACCTTCATAGAAATAGGAAGGTTATGTTCAATAAGTACAATTGTTTTGCCTTCTTGTTTCAGTTTCATTATCAATTCTATAACTTCATTAATGGCAAAATTGCTGAGTCCCGCACAAGGTTCGTCAAGCATAATCAACAAGGGGTCAATAGCCAAAGCTCTTGCTATTTCGAGCCTTCTTAAATATCCCAGACTTACATCCCTAGCTTTTTTATCTTTGAATTCAAGCAATCCGGTTCTTTCAATTATATCCAATGCTTTTTCAACTGTTTCTTTAGTATGACTTTTTCTCAGCAATGATTTAATACCTGTATATTGATTAATTCCCAGTGCTGCTACAACATTATCTAAAATAGATATGTCCCTTAATGGTTTAGAAATTTGAAATGTTCTGGCTACACCCCTCCTTGCCATCTCATAAGGCTCTTTTCCCTGTATTTCTTCACCATTTAAAATAATTTTTCCTTCAGTTGGCTTGTATACACCGCAAATAACGTTAAATAATGTAGTTTTTCCGGCTCCATTCGGTCCAATTATGCCGAGGGTTTCCTTTTCGTACACATTTGCATCTAAACCGTCAATTGCTCTCAGCCCCCCAAAATACATTTTGAGTTCCTCAATTTTCAACATTTCTTGCACTTATCTCACCACCTTTTTTCATTAATCTGCGGGAATTAATTTTTTTTATATTCTTAATAATGATACTGTCATCGCCAAGTAGTCCTTGTGGCTGAAATCTCATCATTAACACTAATAATCCACCATATACAATCATTCTGTAATCTGCCATAAATCTAAAAAGTTCCGGAGCTACACCCAACAATATTGCTCCAAATATAGGTCCTCTTATTGTACCTATACCTCCAACAACAACCATAGAAATAATACTTATGGACACTACAAAAGCAAAATCGCTTGAATAAATAAAAGTCATATAGTGCGAGTATACCGCACCCGCAACTCCGGCTATAGCTGTACCGAGTGAAAAAGCAAGAATTTTATATTTATTTACATCAATTCCAAGTGATGATGCTGCAGTTTCGTCATTTCTTATACTTGCTAACGCTAATCCAAACCATGATTTATTCATTTTATTTATGAAAAAACATGTTAAAATTATAAGGATAATAACAAGTGTCAGATAACCGGCAGCATTCATTTTAGTCCCCAGAAATGTAACTTTCTCAACTGACATACCAAGCGATGCGCCGAATATAGGAGAATACTGAAAAATTGCAACAACTACAAAATTAATTCCAATTGTAGTTATTGCAAGAAAGTCATCTTTTAATCTTATGCTGATCAATCCTAAAATTGCACCCACTACGCCGGTGATTATAAATGATATCGGCATAGCAATCCAAAAGTTTATACCCATGTTAGATGTCATTAAAGCCGCCGAGTATGCACCGATACCAAAAAAAGCAGCATGTCCCATTGCTGATTGACCGGCATATCCTGTAATAATATTAAGACTCAATGCTAAAACAACAAATATTCCGACATTTACAGCTACAACTACTAAATACATATACTACACCTCCTATTATGCATTTTTTCTACCCACCAGCCCAGAAGGTTTTATAAGTAAAACTACTATCAATACAATGAATGCTATTGCATCTCTAGGCATTACTGAACCCATATAGGCAGATACCATAGTTTCTGTAAGCCCTATTATCAAACCCGCAACTACAGTCCCTGTGGGATTCCCCAACCCACCTAAAACAATAATAGCAAGCATCTTATATGAAGGAATATCACCCATAGTGGGGTTTATTGAATTATAGAGCATTCCAACCATTATTCCGGCTGAAGCTGCAAAACCATATCCCAATATATAGCTCAATGCCATAGATATATTGGTGTTCACTCCCATTGCCCTTGCTATTTCTGCATCCTCAGCTGTGGCTTTCCATGCAAGTCCTAATTTTGTCTTATTAAGCACAAACCACAATATACCAAACAACAGAACAGTCAAAACAATAATAAATATCCATTCAGGATTAATAATTAACTTACCAATCTTGATAATCCCTATATTGAAGCTGACTCCGAATTGTTTGACATTTGGCCCGGTAACAAGTCTAATTAAATCACCTGTTAATGTAAAAAGACCGACACTTGTTATTAGAGGAACAATCGGTATTACATTAGGTTTGCTGATAATAGGATAATAAATATATTTTTCAACAAGCACACCCAATAAACCGGTTAAAATCATTGACAATGCAAAAGCTAATAAAATATTACCAGTTAAACTGTATATATACCAACCCAGATATGCACCAATTGCATAAGCTGCTGCATTTGCTATATCTAATATGCGCAAAATACCATAAATTAATGTTGCACCCATAGCTGTAAGTGCATATACACTTCCGATCATTACGCCGTTGACTATTTGTTGCAAAAACATTAAATCACCTCTTTCTATTCCAAATACCAGGTCGTTGAAAAAGTTCGACCTGCAAGGCACCAGAGGGCAGTCAATCCTTACGTATTTAGACATACGTGAAGATTGACTGCCTGAGCGGTAACGCAGCAGGCGTGCCTTTTCACCAGCCTGAAGGGGGCTGACCCCATTTGTCTTAATCTGCTGTTGGAGGAGTTATTATATCCATATCTTCAACTTCACCATAATAGTGAAAATCTCCATCTTTAATTATTTGAATCTGTACAGGCTTTATTGCTTCTCTTGATGGTGCATATTCAATAAGATTCCCTGTTACAGTCTCAAAATTCTTTAAACTTTTAATAGCATCTCTTATGGCTGCAGGGTCAGTGCCTACCTCACCTATAACCTTAAACAAAACTTCAAATGAATCATATACAGATGCACCTACCATATCCGGAACTATTCCAAATTTCTCCTTGTATTCCTTTATGTAATTTTGTGTAGATTCATTTTTAGAATCTCTGTTCATATTAGTCGTTAAGATTATACCTTCGGCATCTTTTCCGGCAACCTCTAAAAATTGATATGAGTCTATCCCTTCTGTTCCGAGTATCGGAACATCAAATCCCATATTTTTTGCCTGTCTTGCTATTTCTGCACCATGACCATAATAATTAGCCATATAAATTAAATCCGGTTTGACTTCCTCTTTAAGTTTTGTTATTACCGGAGCAAACTCTGTATCTGACATTGCAAATTTATCAAACGATACTATTTCCGCCCCATGTGAAGTAGCATATTCGGTAAAAGATTCAGCAAGCTGTTTCCCAAAATCAATATCTACGGCTATTATTGAAATACGCTTTGCCCCCAAATCATCAATAGCTACCTTTGCTCCGGCTTTTCCCTGAACTGAGCCTGCAAATGACTGTGAAAATATAAAATCGCCGGACTTACAAACGTCGGGATGTATAGCATATCCAGACAGCATAGGTATACCGGCCTCCTGGAATATAGGTGCGGCAACTCTTGTAGGTCCGCTGTAGCTTCCACTTACCACTGCTACAACATTATCTTTGGTAGTAAGCTTTTGCGCAATATTAACAGCCTGTTTAGTGTCTAACGCATCATCATATTTGACTAATTCCACCGGACGTCCGTTTATACCACCTTGTTCATTTATTATCCCTACCGCCAGTTCTGCTGAATTAGATGTACTTAAGCCATCTGCAGCTGCAGCTCCCGTCACAGGTGCAAAAAAACCTATTCTGATTGGTTCATTTTCATCCTTTGAATCAGATTCACTACTTTGTGTTGATGATTGACATGCTGTAAGTGAAAAAACCAGTACAAGCAATAATACTAAAGCAGATTTAATTTTTTTGTTCATAAACTTACCTCCTAATTTTTATATAAATTATTTATTCAAATTTAATTGAATTTTTTGATAACGTTTGCTAATTTTTTACAAAAACTATTACTTCAATGTTTTTAACACGCATATATTTTCTATATGCGTGCTAATTTATACGTTAATTATATTATCTGATAAATTCATCCTTTGGTCCGAATGTCACTTTGTCTGCAGGCTCCCACCATAGAGGAATATTTATTGATTCATTTGTGAGCTTTCCTTTTCCGTTACATACATCTTTAGCTGCTTGATATCCTGCCTGTGCATGTCTTACAACACCTATGCCTGAATCAACAGTCATGCAAGCCTCTAATCTAAATGCTGCTTCATCAGTACCGTCAGCAATCATAGTAACACCTGTATGAACTGCTTCACCCATTGAATAATTTGCTTGAATCGCTATTAAATCGCACATTGAAGCGCAATTTAGCAAACCATTCAAATATGGCCAGTCAGATATTAAGTCTCCTCCATCCATCATGTCTTCTGATTCAAATGTAGGATTAACTATTGAACCTGAGTCCAAATTGTCTCTTGAGAAAGCAACAGGACCTTTTACTTCCCCTTTCTTAATTAACTCGTTTACTGCTAATCCAAATTTTTTCCTTTGACCAAATCCCATATAGCATATTCTTGCCGGCAATGCTTCAATCGGCAAGTTTACTCTTGCTAATTTTATCCATCTTTCTACAAGCGGATCGCCTTTACAAATTTCTAATGCTAAATCATCAAGTCTTGCCAAATCAGATGCTTCACCTGATGTGCAAGTCCACCTGAACGGTCCTCTTCCTTCGCAGAACAATGGCCTGATATATGCTGCAACAAAGCCTTTAATTTGTTTTGCCTCTTCCGGAGGCATTCCTGCATCCATACATTCTTTTCTGATGCTTGTGCCATATTCAAACGCTTCTGCTCCTCTTTTCTTGAATTCTATCATAGCTCTCAGTTGTCTTTTCATTGTCGTTCTTGCATCTTCTAAATAAGCTTTTCTGTCCCTTCCTCTGTATTCATCTGCTTGCTCTCCTGTATATCCGGACGGAATATATGATATAGGATCATGGCATGGACACATTTCACTCACTATATCCGGTAAGAAATTTTTAGCCAATGCTTCTTCATAAACATCTGCTGCATTTCCTACAACACCTATACCTATTGTCTTACCTTCTGCTATTGTTTTATTTGCTATTTCTATAGCTTCATCTAATGTATGCACCATAATGTCCATATAGTTTTTATCAATTCTTCTTTTTATAACTCGCTCATCAGCATCTACAACTATTGCAACTCCACCGTGCATTTTCATTGCCCATGTTTGGTTTCCGCCCATTCCGCCGGCACCTGCTGTTAAATAAATTTTACCTGTCAAATCATTGTTAAACCTTTTTATAGCTATTGCTGACAATGTTTCAAATGTTCCCTGAATTACACCTTGTGTACCGATATATTCCCATGGAGCAGCTGTGTATTGTGCAAATATTGTCAGGTTTTTATCTTGTAAATCATAGAATGTTTCCCAATTTGCTTTCATAATATTTGTAGTTGCCATAACAACTCTCGGTGCTAATTTATGTGTTTTAAATATAGCTACAGGCATACCTGACTGAACTACTAAAGTTTCATCATCCTCTAATTCTTTTAAAGACTTTACTATAGCATGGTATGATTCCCAGTTTCTTGCGCATTTACCGTTTCCGCCATAAATAATAAGTTGTTCCGGTATCTCTGCATTTTCCATATTATTTTCTAACATTCTCAATATAGTTTCTTGTTTCCAACCTTTACATCTAAGAGTATCCCCTCTTTGTGCCTTTACCGAATAAAGTATTTCTGCATTTGACATTATATTTCCTCCTAAAATTTGTTTTGTTTTTGTATTTATCTGATAAGCAAATACCATGCCAATTTAAAATTTATTAAAATGTACTATTTACAATCATTTATGTAAAATATTATCTTTGTATTTTTTTAAGCTGTATAATATTTATACTCTTTCTGTTATAAAAATTTTTTATCTTGTTGAATTCAAGGACTTAACGAGTCGTATAAAAATAATCTCAGTGTAAAATTTTTTACACTGAGATTATTAAATTGTATTATAAAATTAAAAATCGAGATATATTTTATTAAAATGGCTAAAATTTTTGTTAATATAAATCAATTTTATCTAATATTCCTGCTAAATATGCAATAACAACACCATAGTTGGTCATAGGAACACCCTGGCTTCTTGCTCTTTCGATACGTGACATAACATATTTTCTATTGAACATACATGCTCCGCATTGAATAATTATATCATAAGAAGTTAAATCATTTGGAAAATCAGAACCGCTGACAACATCAACAGTAAGGTTTTTGCCTACCTTTTTACGCAGCATATTAGGAATTTTTTCTCTGCCTATATCTTCAGATAATGGTGCATGTGTACATGCTTCAGCAATTAAAACTTTTGATTTTTCAGTCAGCTTTTCTATTGCATTTGTCCCTTCCACAAAAAAATCCAAATCACCTTTATAGTTTGCAAACAATACAGAAAATGAAGTTAATTTACTTTCCTTCGGTTTCTTATCATATACTGTTTTAAAAACTTGAGAGTCTGTGATTATTAAATCAGGATGCTTAGAAAGGCTCTCCAATGCCTTATCTAAACTATCTGCAGTAGAACTTACAACAATACATTTTTTATCCAGTAAGTCTCTGATAGTTTGCACTTGCGGCAATATAAGTCGACCCTTGGGTGCCTGTATATCTTGAGGCATCACTAAAAGTACAGTGTCACCGATATGGGCCAATCCTCCTGTTATGCTCTTAATTTCATATCCTTCAGGCAATAAACGCAGAATTTCTTCTCTGATTTTTTCTATACCTATTTTATCTTTTGCACTCACTATAATTGGTGATAAATCATAATTTAGTTTTACTTCATTGTATATGTCATCAACATTTTTTATAATATCTGCTTTGTTTAATACGGTGATAACAGGAGTTTTATGTTGTTTTAAAATCTTTATCCATTCTATTTCTTCTTTGAGTTCACTGTCATTTAACACCATTATGGCAATATCTATTTTATCAATTGCCTTTTTAGTTTTATCAATACGTAATTGACCTAACTCCCCTATGTCATCAAATCCTGCTGTGTCAATAAAAACGCAGGGTCCTATGCCGTGTATCTCCATTGATTTATACACCGGGTCCGTTGTTGTACCGGCTATATCTGATACAAGGGCAACTTCTTGATTTGTGAGCGCATTTATCAATGAGGATTTTCCGCTGTTTCTTTTTCCAAATATACCAATGTGCAGCTGATTAGCTCTTGGAGTGTCTGTTATGCTCATATATTTTCCTCCGCCTTAATCTTAGAATCTAAAATCTCTTTTACCGTCGTGAATTTCACTTAAGTTTTGTATTGCAATAGATCGAACTTTTTCATTAGTTATTTTAGGAATCTCTTTATTAATTATAGTTTCACCCTTTGCTTTAGTGTCATCTGAAGCGTAATCTTCTAAATATTCTTTGAGAGTCATAAGTGCATTTGGCTGACAGCAGTTTACAATTTGTCCTGATTTTACAAGGCTCATAAATCTATCACCTGTACGTCCTTCCCTGTAACATGCAGTGCAAAAGCTTGGTATATATCCCATAGTCAACAACCAATTTACAATTTCATCTAATGTACGTCTGTCACTTAAATCAAATTGTGAAGAATTATCTTCTATAGATTCTTCTTCAACATATCCACCGACACTTGTTCTGGAGCCTCCACTAATTTGAGTTACACCTAGTTGAAGCACTTTTTCACGGGACTCTCGAGATTCTCTGGTAGAAACAATCATACCGGTATAAGGAACAGCAATACGAAGTACAGTGACTATTTTGGCAAAAATATCATCCGATATAGCATTTGTAAAATTTTCCGGACTTACATCATCTGCCGGACAAATACGAGGAACACTTATGGTGTGTGGTCCAACTCCCATAGTAGCTTCTAAATGTTCTGCATGCATGAGCATTCCTGTGAAGTCATATCTGTAAGTGTTTAATCCAAACAACACTCCAATACCAACATCATCTATTCCACCCTCCATTGCTCTGTCCATAGCTTCTGTATGGTAATCATAATTGTGTTTTGGACCTGTTGGATGGAGCTCCTCATATATTTTTTTATTATATGTTTCTTGAAATAAAATATATGTTCCAATACCTGCTTCTTTTAATTTACGGTAGTTTTCAACTGTAGTTGCTGCAATATTAACATTTACACGTCTAATATCACCATTTTTGTGCTTAATGCTGTAAATAGTTTTAATACTATCTAAAATATATTCAATTGGGTTGTTAACAGGATCTTCTCCTGCTTCCAATGCAAGGCGTTTGTGCCCCATATCCTGCAAAGCAACTACCTCACGAGCAATATCCTCCTGCGTAAGTTTTTTACGAGAAATTGTTTTGTTTTTTAAATGATAAGGGCAATAAACACAGCCATTTATGCAATAATTAGAAAGATATAACGGAGCAAACATAACAATTCGGTTTCCATAAAATCTTTGTTTGATTTCTTTAGCTATTGATTTCATCTTTTCGTTTTCTTCTTGCAGGTCACATT
Source organism: Sedimentibacter sp. (assembly GCA_032006665.1). Taxonomy (GTDB): domain Bacteria; phylum Bacillota; class Clostridia; order Tissierellales; family Sedimentibacteraceae; genus Sedimentibacter. Next base: position 39,569 of record DALZMP010000012.1, on the reverse strand, counting down.
CTAAAAGAACTGCTGCTTCTCTGTGAGATAACCCACTGCAGTCTTTTGACTTTTCTAAAATACTGTCTATTAATTCTTTATTGCTCTTGTTCTCTTTTGCAAAAGCAATTGTGTCCAATATTTCTTGGTCATCAATAAATTTGGTTGCTATTTTTGATTTTACATTATACATTTTTATTTTCCTCCATTATTATATTTGAATAAAGTCTCCTCTATCAACAACTATTTCATATCCAATTTTCTTCATTCTATTATTCAGACATTCCTTACATTCAGCAGCTTCTTCACCGGTACAAATTTTATTGTCATACAACTGATATTTTTTACGTACACTTACAGGTGATAAATTCGGCATCACTACATTTGCACCTGCCAATATTCCCTTTTCCCTACCGTTTGGGTCAACTGTACCTAGAGATGTAGTTGCAGGAATGAGAGCGTTTGGAAACATCAACCTCAAAATTCCTATTAATAACAATGTTAGATTTAAGCTGCCTGCTTTTTCATCCTTAAAAGGAGTATCGTGATGAGGTATATATGGACCTATACCTATCATATGAGGGTTAAGTTCTTTCATAAAAATTAAGTCCTCAACTATATTTTCTACTGTTTGGAATGGAGACCCAACCATAATTCCCGTACCCACCTGATATCCGATTTCCTTTAAATCTAAAAGACATCTTTTGCGATTTAGAATTGTCAATTCATCGGGATGAAGTTTTCTATAATGAAACTCATTTGAAGTTTCATGCCTGAGTAAATATCTGTCAGCCCCGCTTTTATGATATTTCAAATAAGATTCATAAGATTTTTCGCCAATAGAAAGTGTAACTGCACAATCAGGATATAATTTTTTTATAGAACTAACAATATTGACAATATCTTCATCTCTGTAGTTCAAATCCTCTCCTCCCTGCAGCACAAATGTACGAAATCCCAACTCATACCCATTCTTGCAACAGTTCATTATATCGTCAAAATTTAGCCTGTATCTATCAACTTTATGATTGCTCCTGCGTATACCGCAATAATAGCAATCATTTTTACAATAATTTGTGAATTCAATCAGCCCCCTGACATATATCCTGTTCCCAAAATGTTGTTTGGAAACACATCTGGCTTTTTCATAAAGATATTCACTTGTTTCCGATGTGAAGTCGTTCAGCAGCATAGCTAACTCATCACTATTAAGTATTTTTTCTTTTAGTAGTTTGTCAATCAACTCTTTCATAGAAGCATCCCTCCTTTGTTAAATATAAATATTATAGTGAAATAACCTTTCCCTGTTTTTAATAAATCCCAAAAAAATTATCCTTGCACCAAAAAGTACAAGGATAGAATATATCTTTACAATGATATCCATCGCCTTCCCATTCAGGACAAACCCTTATGCACTCAGCACGATTCTAATCTATAAAATTAAATTGTAAATCCTTCCTTCAGAACTTTCTTCTGGTAAGATTATTACTTAGTTATTATTTTAACATAGTTTTATCCCATATGCAATACTAAATCACACACTAATTATGTTTAACAGATAAAGATTTTATTAAGATTCAAAATGAAATACTTATATGATTTTAACAATATACAATAATTCTTAACATCAAATTTATATTATAAATGTTAAAATAAGTATAGATGATAAAAGTATTGTGGGGTGAAAGAGAAATGAAATTTTTTATAATCATTTCTACAATTATTATATTTTATTTAGGATTTATTTTTATAGATAAAATATGTGCATTATTTGAACCGATAGATTTTACTGACAATAAAATGAACACAGCTCCTAATTCCAATGAGTCACTGGATGTTCTATTATTTGGCAGTAATAAAATTTCATCAGATATTGCAGAAATTTTGGATAGATTAAATATCACATACAAATTAATAAAAAATACAAGCGAACTCAATAATAATGATTCATACAAATATATATTTGCAGTGGATAAATTAGATTTAGAAAATTTAATGATTTGCTCGCTATGTAAAAAAATAATGGGTGTCACTAACTTTCTTGCCATATGCAACTGTTCATATAACAAGAAAATCTTTGAAGATAATCATATACCATATTTGTTTGGAGAAGATATTCAAGCCTCTCAAATTGTTAAAGCTTTACTTTCACCTTCACAAAATTCAGGGGGAATTTTTAATGTTCATATTTAAAAAACTTAAAATATCATATACGCAAATAATTGCATTAGGCACATTTATAATAATATTGTTAGGAAGTATACTATTGAGTTTGCCGATTGCATCCAGAAGTGGAGAAGCGACACCCTTCTTAAATTCTTTTTTTACAGCTGCATCGGCTACATGTGTAACCGGGTTAGTAATATATGACACTTACACTCATTGGTCTATATTTGGACAATTAGTAATACTTTCTCTTATACAAATTGGCGGTCTTGGCTTTATGACAATTGTCACAATGTTTTCTATTTTTTTAAAAAGAAAAATAGGTTTGAGGGAGAGACGCCTCTTAATGGAATCTGCTAATACAATGAGAATAGGCGGTATAGTTCTGCTTATTAAGAAAATATCAATCGGCACTTTAATATTTGAAGGAATAGGTACAGTTTTTCTGGCAATAAGGTTTTATCCTGAAATGGGATTTAAGATCGGTTTGTATAACGCATTATTTCATTCTATTTCTGCTTTTTGTAATGCAGGGTTTGATATTATGGGCAAATATGGACAATTTTCATCACTTACGAGGTATTCTAATGACATAATTGTAAATTTGACAATAATGACGCTTATAATTATTGGAGGCATTGGTTTCCTCGTATGGGATGATATTGGAAACAACCGTTTATCCTTCAAAAAGTACCAGCTGCATACAAAGATAGTTTTATCAACCACCGCTGTTTTAATTTTAAGTGGAGCATTGTTTTTTTATTTATTGGAGATGAATGGACTTTTTTATCATAAAAGTCTATCTGAGATAATTTTAGGATGTTTGTTTCAATCCGTCACTCCGAGAACTGCAGGATTTAATACTGCCAATATCTCAGGTCTTTCTGAAAGCAGCAGCTTTTTAACAATGTTATTGATGATTATCGGCGGAAGCCCCGGCTCAACGGCAGGCGGCATTAAAACTACCACTTTGGTCGTCCTGATATTAGCTTCCATTTCTTCAGCAAAGCATACATCTGATCTTTCTATTTTTAAACGAAGGTTAGAAGAAAATGCACTGAAAAGAGCGGGTTCAATAACAGTTATATACATGTTTACTGCATTTATGTCAATAATAGTAATTTGTGCTACACAACCTTTCACTTTAAAGGAAGTAATGTTTGAAGTTTTTTCAGCTGCCGGAACAGTTGGTCTATCACTTGGTATAACTCCGCATCTAAACAGTTTATCAAAAATTATTGTTATTTTCTTGATGTATGGCGGTAAAGTCGGCAGTTTATCAATGGCACTGGTATTAGCTGAAAAAAGAGAATTAGTGCCGCTTAGCAGGCCTATTGAAAAAATAATTATAGGTTAAAAATATGAGATATGGAATGGTGATTTAAAATGAAATCTATTTTAATTATAGGTATTGGTGCCTTTGGAAGGCATCTGGCAGAAAAAATGGTTGATTTAAAAAATGACGTAATGATTGTAGATCGAGATGAAACAATTATAAACGATATGTCTACAACGGTTACAGATGCACACATCGGTGACTGTACTAAGGAAGATGTTTTGAGATCTCTTGGAGTCAGTAACTTTGATATTTGCTTTGTTACAATTGGTGATAATTTTCAATCTTCATTAGAAATTACATCTTTACTAAAGGATTTAGGTGCAAAACACATAATTTCTAAAGCAAGCAGGGATATACAAGCTAAATTCTTATTAAGGAATGGTGCTGATGAAGTAATTTATCCGGATAAGGATATGGCAGAAAAACTAGCTATACGCTGTAGTGCTGAGAATGTATTTGATTTCATAGAAATCACTCCCGATTACTCTATATTTGAAATTCCTATAAGAAAAAGCTGGATTGGTTCAAGTATACAGGGAATTGATGTCAGAAAAAAATATCACATAAATATTTTAACCATTAAAAATGGTACTAACATTATGGCTGCACCTAAAGCAGATTATGTTTTTAAAGAAAATGACCTCATTATTGTTCTTGGAAAATCCAATGATGTTATTAAACTTGCAAATCAAATATAAGGCAGATAATCCTTAAGCTCTGAATATAATTATTAGGTATTTATAAAATGTCGCATCTTGTTGAAATTTGGCACAATTTGATTAATCTATCTCCATAAAATCTTCACACAGTTTTATTATGATATCTTTGAGTTTAACAATATCGAAAGGAAATTATAACATGAAGAGCAATCAAAAAAACAAGAAAAATAATACTTCCAAGAAAAGCAATAATTTAATTCTTGGAGTTGTGGCTGTTATAGTGATTGGTATAGCCGCATTCTCTTTTTTAAATTCCGGGAATGATAAAGAAAGCTTAGCAGAGCAACCAAAACCTACAGCTGTATCAGCAACAGATGAAAATGGAGATATGGTTATTCAAATCGCAGATGTAACTGAAACTGCAAAATTCTATGGCTATGATGGACTTGACACTTATATGGAAGTATTAGCTGTTAAAGCATCAGACGGAACTGTAAGAACTGCATTTAATACTTGTCAGGTTTGCTACTCATCCGGCAGGGGGTATTATATTCAGGAAGGTGATGTTCTGGTATGCCAAAACTGTGGGAACAGATTTAAAATGGATGAAGTGGAAATAGCAAGAGGTGGATGTAACCCCGTACCAATATTTAATGAAATGAAAGAAGTAACCGACACTACAATAACAATTCCTAAAGAATTGTTTACTGAAGCTGAAGGCATTTTTGCAGATTGGAAATAATGAAGGTTTATAAATTATGCAAAAACTATTAGAGCGTAAAATAATAAAACTTGGTGGAGTTACCTGTACAGCTTGCGAAAATAAGATAGAAAAGGCATTAAAAAAACTCAAAGGGGTTGATGACGTTAAGGTCAGCTATGCTTCATCAACAGCAAATATTTTATACAATGCTGATAAAATAGATTTAACGGTAATATGCGACACCATTGAAAAGGCAGGATATGATGTTATATATGACGATGATGATTCTCTAGAAGAAGATTCATCTAATACCACTACCTTATTAATTTTACTAATAATTGCAGGATTATATGTAATTATTAATAATACTGTTGGATTCAATTTTTTCCCGCAAATTACTCAAAGTATGGGCTATGGAATGCTTTTCGTGGCAGGGCTTTTTACATCTGTTCACTGCATCGCAATGTGTGGAGGTATAAATTTGTCTCAATGTGCAGGTTGTAATGGATGTGAAAATGACAATATATCAAGTAAACTTAAGCCAAGTTTCTTATATAATCTTGGAAGGGTAATGTCCTATACAATTCTAGGAGGATTTGTTGGTGCTCTTGGTTCTGTTTTTAGCTTGTCTCTTAAAGGCAAGTCAATAATTTCGCTTTTAGCTGGGGTTTTCATGATTATTATGGGAATTAACATGCTGGGAGTTACGCCTAAGTTAAGAAAAATCATGCCTCGTCTGCCTAAAAGTTTAACTGATAAAATTGACAGCAAGAAAAATGATAAGGGGCCATTTATTGTAGGTTTGCTTAATGGATTTATGCCGTGTGGACCATTGCAAGCCATGCAGTTGTATGCGCTTGGGACAGGAAGTTTCATAACAGGAGCTTTATCTATGTTCATATTCAGTGTAGGAACAGTTCCCCTAATGTTTGCTTTTGGTGCATTCAGTTCAATACTAAGCTCCAAATTTACTAAGCAGATGATGAAAATTAGTGCGATGTTAGTTATAATATTAGGAATAGTCATGGGAAATAGAGGTTTTTCACTGGCAGGAATCAATATTGCGGATACAGTGTTGTCACCATTTGGAATAAATTTATCCCAAAGCAACAAAACAGCTAATGCTGTTATAAAAGATGGTTATCAGACTGTAACTACAAAGCTTGAATCTGGCAGATACCAGCCTATTAAAGTATATGCAGGAGTGCCCTTGAAATGGTCTATAGTAGCTGAAAAAGGAACATTAAATGGTTGTAATAATGAAATAATTATTCCTGCATATGGAAAGCAACAAAAACTTGAACTTGGCGAAAACATAATAGAATTTACTCCTACACAAACAGGAACTATTACCTATACCTGTTGGATGGGAATGATAAGCAGTACAATTACTGTCGAATAGTAAAAGCTCATGTACTAAAATGCATGAGCTTTTTAATATTGGGTTTTGCCCTAAAGAACACTGATATATCACTTTGTTTTTTATACGATAACGTCTATATCATTGTTCTTTTCCAAGTTATTTTCATTGTTTCTTATGTTAACAATAATTCCATTAGGCATACAAACAATAGTTTCATACGACTCCTTTATCCATCCTGTTTTTGAACATATACTTTCAGGACATATTTCTTTATTCATTTCTAACATCCTTACTGCTCCGTCCTTAACTTCTATATAACCCGTGCTTTCACCAAATTCAAAACTATAAATATTTGAAGCATCCTCAGTTAATGATAGCTCTTCTGCCAAATCCCCATTTACTTTAATTTCAACAATTTTTGTTCCTTCTTTTGAATTAAAAAGCACGGAACTCCCTAGCCATGCAAAACTTATTACAATTAATGAACAGATTAATACTTTATCCCATAATGTCATTTTATTTAACATATTAATTTACCTTTCAAATTATCAAATTATATAAATAATATATAATAAAAATATGAAGAACTTATGTAAGCTCTATATGATTATATAGATTTTTTGTGTTATTTTTCTTTTGTTAAGGATTGAAAATCCTACGAAAATAAATATATATTTTTATCATACCTAAATTACTCACCCACGAATCTATATCCTACGCCAATTTCTGTCAGTATGAAGCGTGGGCAAGATGTATCTTTTTCTATTTTTCTTCTTAAACTTGCCATAAAAACCCTTATGCTCTTCGAATCACCTGCTTCGCCATAGCCCCAAACCTCTTTTGAAATTTGGCTGTGAGTTACAACCTTTCCGCGATTTGTAATTAAGAGTAACAACAATTTATATTCTATTGGTGTGAGATGAATTTCAGTATCATCAATAAATATTCTATACTTCTCACAATCAACAGTTAAATAGTCAAATTTATAAACACTTTCCTGTAAATTTGATTCCCCTCTGTCTATAAACCTCTCCATAACACGAATACGTGCTAAAAGCTCTCCCATTGCAAATGGTTTTGTTACATAATCATTCGCACCGGCATCAAGTGCTGTAATTTTATCACTTTCCTGCTCTCTGGCTGAAACAATTATGATAGGTATATCTGAAACCTTTCTTATTTCACGTATAATTTCGACACCATCTATGTCAGGTAATCCTAAATCCAATAGTATTATATCGGGATTATCTGTGCAAAAACTAAGAATACCTGAATTTCCATTTCTAGATACTAAGTACTGATAGCCCTTAGCTTTTAACGCCATTGTCATAAAACTTGCTATTTTATTATCATCTTCTATTATAAGTATCTTTATATCTTTCTCCATTTTAAATCTCCTCAATTGGCAAAGAAATTTTAAAAAGTGCTCCGCCTGTTTTTTTATTAGATGCTGTTATAGCACCATCATGAGCAGTAATAATTGCCTTACAAATTGCAAGTCCAAGACCAACTCCTCTGCTACCGTCGGCGATATCTTTATGATATGTAACAAATCCCTCAAAAAGTGTATCTATAATAGTTAAATCAATACCCTCTCCATTATCAGCAACTTCAAAAATTACATTCATATCAGATTTATATACTTTTAATTCTATTTCCGTATCCTCATTAGTATGTTTATATGCATTATCTAAAATATTAACAAGAACTTGGACTATCAACCTGCCATCAACCATTACAATAATTATATCATCTGGTACAAAAACATGAAACCTGTCAGATGATGTAAGTTGCGGTACGTGTGTCAGTGCTTGATTTATAAGATCATCCACCGCCTCATAGTTTTTATTAACAGTAAGTTTACCTTCACTTATTCGAGTCATGTCCAAAATATTTTGAACTGATTTAATCAACCAAATTGATTCCTCTTTAATATCTGATACTAATTTCTTTATTGATTTTAAGTCTAAATTATCATAACTGTCTAAAATAAGTTCACTGGCACCTACTATACCGGTGAGAGGAGTACGTAAATCGTGAGAAACGCTTCGCAATAATGTGCTTTTCAATCTCTCGCTTTCCATAGCAATTTTAATTTTCTCCCTTTCATCATAAATGAATTCTCTGTCTAAAACAAGTGCCATCTGATAAACTATGGTCTTAATTATCATGTTATTTTCAGATGACATGGGCAATTTTATATCCATAATTTCCATAGTTCCTATTTCATTAGCTACACCTTTTATAGGTATTTTGTATGATTGTTTTTGTTTTGATTCCATGTAATTATCTAATCCCGGTGTACAAAAAATTTTTTCTTCATTATATAGCTTTACATAACAGGAATATCCTACATAATCATTAATATAGTTTATACCTTTAAGTATAATATTTTCCTTACCGGTAACATTTAGAAATCCTTTGGTAATTTCATATAGCAGGCGTGCCGTACGTTCGTTGCTCTTTGCAACTTCGGTTTGATATTGGAATTTGGAAGTCATGGTGCTTGAAATTAAAGATGCAATAAGAAAAAAAACAATGAGAATAAAGTCTTGCGAATAACTTATAATTAATGTATGTATTGGCTGAGTTAAAAAATAATTGAACAGTAATACGCTTAAAATTCCTGCTACAGCACCATATATGTATCCTCTGGTCACTGATGTTACTGTTAAAACACCCACTAAAAATACCATTAGTGTATTTTCTTTGCCAATTCCTGCATTACTCATAGCAATTGACAGTATAGTAGATATTGAACAAATTAAAATTAATCTAAAAAAATATTTTAAATGTTTTATTATTATTTCTTTATAACCTTCATCTATTTCATTATGCTTCATATTATCACCTTCATTTCTTCTATAACAATAATATTATACCATTACAACATGATTTTACAATTAGAATTTTATGTAATGACAATTTCAAAAAATACGCATTTTTATTTCAATATAATCACAAAGCAGTATAACAATCCTTGCAATTAAACGTAATTTTAAGTATAATAAATTATTAAGTTAGAGAAAATGAGGTATAGTATTATGAAAGTTGTTGCATTTAACGGAAGTCCAAAGAAAGAAGGAAACACATATCAAGCTATAAAAATATTAGCTGATGAATTAGAAAAAAATGATATTGAAGTTGAGATAATCCATGTAGGAAACAAAACTATAAAAGGATGTACAGCTTGTAACAGTTGTTTTAAAAATTGTAACGAAAAATGTATAATTGATGATGAAGTAAATGGCTGGATTCAGAAAATGAAGGAAGCAGATGGATTAGTATTTGGCTCGCCCGTTCATTTTTCAGCAATTGGAGCCACTATGAAATCTTTTTTAGATAGAGCAATATATGTAGCTGATGCTAATAATTCAATGCTTAGACATAAAGTTGCAACATCTGTTGTTGCCGTAAGACGTTCTGGTGGTATACCAACGTTTAATCAATTAAATAATTATATTAGTTATGCTGAAATGCTTATGCCTAATTCAAATTATTGGAATGTAATCCATGGTGCAAAACCCGGAGAAGCTATGCAAGATGAAGAGGGAGTTCAAATAATGAGGGTACTTGGTAAAAATATGGCATGGCTTATGAAATTAGTGGAGTACGGTAAAAATAAAATAGAAGAACCTGAAATGGAACGAAAAGCTTATACAAATTTTATTAGATAACCAAAAAAAGTTGCTACGCAACTTCTGCTAAGAAGACTAATGTCCCACCTTCGGCGTGATTAGAAGTATGACTTCCCAGTATATAAAAAAGATACAGCATTACTTAAATTAAGTAATGCTGTATCTTTTTATTTTATAGATAGTGGAAAATAAACAAATCCTCCACCCAGGGTTGTTGTGTTATACCATAACAACAAGTCAATCCTTTTAATAATTCCTTCATCCAAAATTTCTGCATACACTACACTTTGATCTTCTTCATATTCAAGTGAAATAATTGTTACCCAGTGCCATTCATCTAAGTTTTTTTCTTTACCATTATTTAAATTTAAAAATGCCACAGGTGAATCATTCAAAAGTGCTTTCTCTATAAACTCCAAAACTTCCAAAACACTTGGACGTTGCAGCTTTTCTTTTGGGAAATCAAGAATTTCATATTCTAAATTAATCTCTTTAGCCTCTGCATACGAACAAACACCTTCGTAAAAAATTTTAGTGGTATTTACACCTCTGCTGGTTGGTGTAACATAATTCCAAACTTCATCCATTAAGGAAGCACAATCTTTCTTTTTATTAAAACTTTTCTCAGTTTCAACATAATATTTATTATGATTTAAATACAAAATAATATTAGTTGCAACTGTTGGTCCACATCCAGAAAGTCTTCGCCAAAATTTCTTATACCAAGTTTGCATACATCCATAATATATTTTATTTGTTTCTTCGTCTATTATCTCAAAAAAATCAGGATTGCATATTGATCTTTTTACCATATCTCCACACCTAACATACTAATTTGAATATATTAAACCGTAAATTAAATACTCATTCTCCATTATATCAGTATAATGATAATTAATCAATTAAGTAATTTAACCAATAAAAAAATATGAATTTAAGTGACTAAATCACAGATAATCTCAAATTTCCTGATATAATGAATACATAATATCATATAAAGAAAAGGAGATATAAATTATGAGTACATTAAAAATAACTAAGGAAAATTTTGAAACAGAGGTATTGAATTCAGATAAACCAGTTTTGCTTGATTTTTGGGCATCATGGTGCACACCATGTAAAATGGTATCACCTATTGTAGAAGAAATTGCAGGAGAAGTAACTCATACAAAAGTTGGTAAGGTTAACATAGATGAACAACCGGAACTTGCAGCAGCATTTAACGTAATGAGCATACCTACACTAGCAGTAATGAAAAATGGTAAAGTTATAAATAGTATAGTAGGAGCCAGACCAAAATCGGCTATACTAAAAATGCTCGCATAATAAATAGTTTAAGGTAATAGCAGCACTTACTTCTATTACCTTTTATTTTTTTAACTTACTTTACTCATCCTTATTTCCTTCAACAGATGAATCCGTTCCTTCTGAAAAATCAATAATTTCAGACTGAGAAAAAATTTGTCCATCTGGAAATTCAGTAATTTCATCATCAGCTAAACCCTCTCCCTCAGGCATTTCTTCTCTTTTAGATAATAACTCACCATCACCATTCTTTACATAGTTACCATTTCTGTCAACTATGCGATACTTTGTATAAGGAGAAATACCTCCTTCTTTAATATTATATTTTTCAATTTGTTGTTCATCTATTCTAATATTTCCATTTTTAGTCGCCAAATATAATTCTTTCACATATGCCTCCAAAGTTTACAAATTATTATAAAAATAAATTAATTAGATTACTTTTATAAAGTGCGTAAATTTAGATAATTAATACTGGTATATAAAGTAATTTTTATTATAATTTTACTAAATATAGAAACAACTAACGATATGCTGCATTAAAGGCCTTTAATAATGTACGAACATCATATCTTCAGGTATTCTGTATTATAAAGAAAGTGCCAATCATCTGACTGGCACTTAATATTTACAATATTGGGTTTTATTTAATTATTATATACTCATAAATCCTAATACTAAATATCCTACTAATGCTACTCCTCCGCATATTAAAGCATATGGAAGCTGAGTTTTTACGTGATCTATATGGTCAGCTGCAGAACCTGTTGATGCTAGTATTGTTGTATCTGACAATGGTGAACAGTGGTCACCAAATACTCCTCCACCTGCAACAGCAGCAAATGATGCTACTACTAATGTTGTTACAGCACCACCTGTAAGGTTGAATGCCAACGGAAGGGCAATAGGCATACAAATTGCGAAAGTACCCCATGATGAGCCGGTAGAAAATGCCATTACAGCAGAAATCAAGAATATTATTGCCGGTAATAACTGAGGAGTCAGCATTCCTTCACTTACTGAAATAATATAATTTGCAGTTCCCATCGTTTTACTTAATGCGTTAATAGAATATGCTAGTGCTAATATTATAACTGCCGGAACAGCCCCTTTAACACCATCTGTAAGTGTACTCATAATTACTTTAAAAGGAATTCCTTGTATAAACATACTAATACCCATAAATATCAGAACAAACAGGAATGCTTCCATTGTTTTTGCTGATTTTATTGTTATATATGTTCCCATAGCTATAACAACTATCATTAAAACCGGCAACAAGAAATTTAAAAATATTCTTGGTTTTATTCCCGGATATGGTTCCATTTCAGTTAATTCTTTACCAATTAACGGTTCCGCGCCATCTCTTAATACTTTTCCCTCATTTATAGCTCTATCTTCTGCTTTTTTCATAGGGCCAAAATCTTTAATTATTCCTCCGGAAATTAATCCAACAAATATAATAGTAAATACAGCATAAAAATTAAAAGGAATAGCTTTAATGAATAAATTCATTGCGTCCTCTTGTGTAGCAATCACGCCTACACCAATAGCTAAACTGCTGAGGTATGCTGCCCATCCGGTAATAGGTACTAAAACGCTTACCGGAGCAGCTCCGGAATCTGCAATGTAAGATAATTTTTCTCTGGAAACTCTTGCTTTATCAGATATGCTTCTCATTGTTGTTCCGACAAATAGAGGGCTAAAAGAATCACTAAAATACACAAACATACCTAAAAGCCATGCTACTAACTGAACAGCTCTTCTACTTAATTTCTTATCTTGTATATATTGCGAAAATCCTTGAATAGCTCCGGTTTTTTGAAAAAAAGCTACTATAATACCAATAAATGTGTTCAAAAGCATTACCCAAGAAAAACTTGTTGATCCTAAACTTGTTTTTAATAATGTTGGAAAACCTAATAGTCCTTGTCCTGCAATGAGTGTTCCTGTCAAACATGCCAGTGCCAGAGAAACTACAGTGTTTCTTGTTACAAATGATAGTACAATCGCTATCACAGCAGGTACTAATGATAAAATTCCTAAATCCATTACTTCCATATTTTCCTCCTAATATTTTTTTATCATGTAGCCTCATGTATAAGATATTTATGAGGCTACAAAATTTAAAATTTATATAATTTTTAAATTTTTAAGAAATTATTTGACTTTGTTACTGTAGCTGGAGGTGCATAATCTAATTTTTTATCAGCTATCTCTAATATATCTTCTGGTTTAATCCATGGTCTGTTTTGCAATCCACTAGTTTCTTCATGTGTCAAATATCCTTTATATGCAGTAAGACTTCTTCTTAAAAATCCATCCTTAATGCAAGCTTCTTTAACACCTAAATTTAATATATTTCTAAAGTGTGGAAGAACTGAAGCCGCATAAGCAACTGAAGTTGAATTAGATATGGCCCCCGGAATATTTCCTACACAATAATGAACTACACCTTCTTCGATATATCTTGGATTTTCATGTGTGGTTTCATGGAATGTCTCTATAACTCCAAAATCATTGCTGATATCAACAATTACTGAACCTTTAGGCATAGATTTAACCATTTCTCTGTCAATTAAAAACTCTTTACTTCCCTTAGGCCACTTAACACAATTAATCACTAAATCTATTTCAGGCAGTATTTTCTTTATGTTGTATTTTGTCGATATTTGGGTGTTAACATGTTCATTGTAAATTTTCCCTACTTCTCTTAAGGCAGCTATATTTACATCCATTACTGTAACCCATGCTCCTAATGATTGAAGAACTTGCAATGAGCTTCTGCCTACTATGCCAGCACCTAATATTAAAACCTTTATTCCAGGCGCTCCGGCAAGACCACTTACAAATTTGCCGCTTCCTCCATTAATAGATAAAAGAGATTCTAATCCCATTAATGCTCCTTGCTTTCCAGCTGCTTCACAGTTAGGCGAACCATATCTATGTGAATCTTCAGCTGTAAATGCAATAACTTTTTTATCTAAAAGTGCATTCACCTCTTCTCTATGTGCCGCAGGATGAATACATGTGAAAACTATTTGATTCTCTCTTAGCAAATTGTATTCACTTGATTCGATTTCTTTCACTTTAGCAACTAAATCACATCTTTCATAGATTTCCTCCATAGTATCAACTATTTCAGCACCTTCTTTTTTATATTCCTCGTTACTGAATCCTGCATTCTTACCTGCATCTTTTTGTACAAGCACTGTATGCCCATCTCCAATAATAGTTGATACCTCTGACGGAGTAGCTATAACCCTATACTCACCATTTTTAATGTCTTTTAATACTCCAAAAATCAATTTATTGCCTCCTAATAATATTTATACTTATTATGTATGCAATTTTAATGCCAAGAGTTGCATTTTTGAGTTTTTTGTAATATTATTGCAATTTCAACAAATATTTTATATTCAATTATAAAACCAGCCCAATATTTAATCATATTGCTCAAAACTGGTCTTCACTATGCTCATTTATGAACAACATATAAGAAAAAACAAGGACTTCCCTACTATATAAAAATGGTACTACTTATTTATATAGTACCACTAATATTATATTAAATTGTGTTGTTTAGCTTTTCTTTGCAGTGTCTGCCTTGGAATATCAAGTATTTTCGAAGCTTTAGTAACGTTATAATCTACATGTTTTAATGTCTTTTCTATTATGCATCTCTCATAGTTATGAACCATTTCTGTCAAAGGTTCAATCTCAAATTCAATATCACTATTGAATTGTATCATCTCGTTATACTTTTCCTCTATATCTTTAAACTCTAACTTTTCTTTTCCTTTATCCACAACACTTATTCCATTTATTATTACATTCTCCAGTTCTCGTATATTTCCCGGCCAATCATAATCTCTTAATTTATCATACAGCTTATTGGAAACATACTTTATATTCTTATTAAATACTTTGTTGTATTTTGCAACATTAAAGCTCACAAGCAAAGGTATATCATCCTTTCGCTCCCTCAATGGCGGTATATTAATATTTAAAACACTTAGCCTATAATAAATATCTCTCCTGAGAGTACCTCCTTCTATAGCTTTAAGTGGCTCTTCATTTATAGCTGCTATAACTTTAATATCAACACTTTTAGATTCTTTAGAACCTATGCTTCTAAATGTCCCATCCTGTAATACTCTCAATAACTTTGATTGTAAATGCAGCGGCATAGAATTAATTTCATCTAAAAATAAAGTTCCACCATCGGCAAGCTCTAAAAGTCCTTTATTATCAACAGCTCCTGTAAAGGCACCTTTAGACGTTCCAAACAAAATACTTTCTAGCAGTGTGTCCGGTATCGCTGCACAGTTTTGAGATATAAAAGGTTTATCTTTTCTTTTGCTTGCATTATGTATTGATTGTGCAAAAAGCTCTTTCCCTGTACCTGTCTCTCCATAAATCATAGTGGGCAAATCACAATCTGCAACAATATTTATATGTTTTTTTAGTTCAATCATTTTGTCATTATTTGTTATTATACTTTCTGCAACATATTTAGCTTGATTTCCATTTGAATTCAGTTTATTCATATTATTCTTTTCAAATATTTCATGGTCGATCTCTATATTATCACTACTGTTTTTATCATCATTTTCACTAACTGATAAATCAATCGCACCTACAATCTTATTACCTGACTTAATAGGTACAGATAAAGATGTAATTTTAATTTCTTCTTTACCTTTAGCTTTAAGAGTTTGATTTTCTATATATAATGGTACGCCAAGCTGCATAGATTTGTATGTGGAACTGTTCTCGCAATTTAAATTTTCATAAACATCCAAAAAATTTTTCCCTACAACCTCATAGTTCTCATTATTCTCAGAATTTAGCTTGTTATTGAATTTTGCAGTAAAAAGGATTTCTCCTTTTACATCGATTATTGTAATACCATCTATATATCCTTTGCCATTAAATAAATTTTTATTTAATTCCATTTTATCACCTCAAATTCCATGAAATATATTTCTAGTTATATAATAACAAATCATTTTGAAATATACAACGATTATAAATTGTTATATATTCTAAAAATTCACATAATCAAATAAAACATTCAAATAAAAAACATCTTCTACTCTGAACCAGCCTCCCATCAATTAGATTTTTAGTCTAACTTTTGGTTTTTGGTTCAGAGCTTAGATGTTTTAATTTCAACTTATACCTTCAAGTTATAATTTATTTTCATAATATTAATGCTCTCCGCATTCATCATGATGCTGATGCTCGTGACAAATAGAACCGGTAGATTTTAAATTACCTCCCAAGTAACTGTTTACAACTTCGTCTGCATTGCCTTTTGCACCGGTTATTACTTCTATATTTTTATCATTAAAAATTTCTATGGCACCTCCGCCCATTCCGCCTGATATAATTACTTTTACTCCCATATCATTTAGAAAGTTAGGGAGAAATCCAGGTTTATGCCCAGGGTTGGGTATTGTTTCCCTCTTAATTATTTTGTTGTTTTCAGTATCAAAAATAATGAACCCTTCACAATGTCCAAAATGTTCTGTTACGATTCCTTTTTCACTGGCTACTGCAATTTTCATTTTATTTCCTCCATATTATTTATATTAATTATTTAAATTCTCTAAAGATTCTGAAATATTTTCTAACCAATCATTGTTATATAGTTCTATCATTCCTTTATCACACGATAAGGCTATTTTAGGATCTATTGGTAATTTTGAAATCACTTTAATCCCATATTTATCTGCAATTTGTTCTATGTGGCTTTCACCAAAAATTTTGTGTTCTTTGTCACAATCAGGACATTTAAAATATGACATATTTTCAACTATACCCAATATCGGAACATTCATCATTTCTGCCATCTTTACAGCTTTTGACACTATCATTGAAACAAGTTCCTGCGGTGAAGTTACTATAATTATACCGTCTATAGGAATAGATTGAAATACTGTGAGCGGAACATCTCCTGTTCCGGGAGGCATATCAATAAACATGTAGTCTACATTCTCCCATATTACATCTGTCCAGAATTGTTTAACTGTATTTGCAATAATAGGACCTCTCCATACAACAGGATCAGTATCATTTTCTAAAAGTAAATTAATAGACATAATATCTATTCCTGTTTTACTTTTAACCGGAATAACTCCTCTTTCACTGCCTGATGCTTTCCTGTCTATACCAAAAGCTTTAGGTATAGACGGTCCTGTTATGTCCGCATCAAGGATGGCCGTATTGTATCCTTTTCTATTCATTGCTACAGCTAACATCGATGTTACCAGGGACTTACCTACACCACCCTTTCCGCTTACTATTCCTATAACTTTTTTAATACTGCTAAGTTCATTTGGCTTTTCTCTGAAATCCACTTTTCTTTCAGCACAGTCTTCACTGCACGAACCACAATTTTGATTACAATTTTCGCTCATTTTTGTCTCCTCATTAAGTTAATTTAAAATTTTCATAATTTTATTATAAATATCTTTTGCAGCATAGCCTGCATCACAATCCATATCAATAATACTTTTTCCATTGTTTATTGCTTTTATAGCATTAGAATCAAAAGGTATTTTACCTATAAATGGGATTTGGTTCTTTTGGCAAAACTCCACAATCTTTTCAGAATTTTTAATATTTGTATTATATTTATTAATACAAACTGCTATTTTGGTTTGAAATTTTTGGGCAGTCTTTATAATCCTTTCCATGTCGCTTATACCTGATATAGACGGTTCTGAAACTATTAAAACTAAATCAACACCACTAATAGATGCTATAACCGGACATCCTATACCTGGTGAACCGTCAATAATAGTTAATTCTTTGTTATTTGCTACATCTCTCAGTTGGTTTTTAACCTCTGTGACAAGCATTCCTGATGTACCGCTTCCCATTTTTAACTTTGCTGTTGAAAATACAATATTTTCATCATATAACATTAACTTTCCGGATATCATATTTTCGAGAGATATTGCATCAACCGGACAAATTTCTTCACATACACCGCAACCTTCACAAGCAAAATCATCAACATAATATATTTCATTGTTTTTATTAACTTTAATTGCATCAAATCTGCAATTTTTTCTGCACATATCACAGTTTATACAAATATCTGTATTTATTTTAGCCTTTGGCATGCCATAATAATCTTTTATTTTTGGCTTTGATTGCTGTTTCATTACAAGGTGAAGATTAGGTGCATCAACATCACAGTCTGCATAGGCTCCAGCGTTAGAAAGCTTAATAAAAGCACTTGCAACAGTTGTTTTACCAGTACCTCCTTTGCCGCTAAGGATTAACAATTGTTTCATTTTGCACCTCCTCAGTTATTTTGTGAAGAATATCAGAAAACATATCTTTATATTTTTTATTTTCTCTGACAGTAATAAGAGCATTAGAATTTAATGTTCCAAGTTCACTTTCAAATGGAATCTTTCCTAATATATTAATATTATTGTCCAAACAAAATTTTTCAGCAGGATTTTCTCCATCCATACACTTATTCAACACTACACCATGCAGTTTATTAAATAACTTCACAAGTTCATAAACCATCTCTAAATTATGGGCGCCAAAAATTGTTGGTTCTGCAACTAATACGCAATAATCCGCATCTTTTATACTTTCCATAACTACACAAGCACTACCGGGCGGACAATCAATAAATGTTAATTTATCTCCTACAGTATTTTCATTATTCTCAATGTCATAACTTAATAATTTTTTAATAATTGGGACTCCTGATGCTTCACCGGTATTTAGCATTCCTGTTATTACTGTAACATCACCAGAAATACCTTTTTGTACTTCGCCTATATTCTTATCTTTTTCAGATATTGCATTTGTAGGACAAAAAATCATACATCCGCCACAAGAATGACAAACATCATCAAATACCATAACTTTATTTTTAATGTATGCCAATGCGTTAAACTTGCAAAATTCAACACATTTCCTGCAGCCATTACAAAGACTACTATCAACTGATGGAATTTTAATATTAATATTTTCAGACTTAATATCTTTAGGCTTGAAAAATAAATGTCCATTTGGCTCTTCAACATCACAATCAATATAAGTTGATTCTTTGGCTGAAGCAGCCAAATTTACTGAAACAAGTGTTTTGCCTGTGCCGCCCTTACCACTAAGCACAGCTATCTTCATATTATTTACCTCCGTGATTATGAAATCCGGCATGAATTTCAGAAAGTAACTTTAAATCTCCTTTATTAAAGGCATCTAAGTTATCTTTTAAAGAGCCATTCATAGTTTTATATATTACTATATTAGCGGCATTTATAACATCTGCAGCATTTTGACCACATCTAGGTGTAAGCAATGCATCAGCTTTATTATCAACTATAGTTTGTGCCGCAAGTATGCCTGCTCCACCTTGACTAGAAGCAGCTGCATTATCTAAAAAAGCACTTTCCTTTGATTCTGTATTATAAATAAGAAAATATGGTGTTCTGCCAAAGGATACACAAACATCTGTATCCATTGTTTTATCATCAACCGGAACTGCAATTTTCATGTAAAATCCTCCTATAACTTTATTTTAAATATTTTCTAACCCTTTTTTCAATAGGTCTTCATACGTATCAAGACCCGTAACCTTAGCAGCCAATTCAGTTAGTGGAATTATGTCACTTCTATCAATATATTCTAAAGAAAACTTGCGATTAAGCGCCATAAGTTGTTTTAATCCAACAGAAATTCTATTAATGAATGAATATAAACCTATTGCACCAGTAGAAATATTTTTAACATCAGTATATAGCCCTTTCAATTCTCCTATGTCTCCAAAAATGTCTTCAACGGTCATTCCAAACCGCTGGTACTCTTTTGGTATAATACCACTCTTTATTAAATCTCCGACTTGCTTTCCTACTAAAGCTGCCGCCATAGCAGCTCTGCCTATGCCAACTAAATTAACGTATGGAGCTCCCAACGACAACCCCTTATATAATTGATCCTCCATAGCAAAACCGCCAGCTATTGCTATTTGGGGAGTAGAATAATTCTTTTCTTCTAATTTTTTTAATATATCATATAATATACTTTCTAAATAAACTGTGGGCATACCCCATTCATTCATCATTTTAGTAGGGCTGTTTCCTGAACCTCCACCGGCCCCATCAAATGTTACTAAATCCACACCTACTTTTGAAGCAATTTTCAAAATTGTAATGAGATCCCTTGGATCAAATGGTCCAGTTTTAAAGCAAATATGTTCTGCCCCTAATTCACGAAGTTCATTTACTCTTTTAACTAGTATATCTTCATTCCACATAGGTAATTTCCCTATTTTTTCAAAAACTTGACCAATACCTTTTTTGTAGTTTTCTGCTATAACCGAATCCGAAGGATCTGGATAAATTAAATACCCCATCTTTTGAAAATGAAGAGCATCCTCAATAGATTTGACTCTACCCATTCCTTGAATACCTTTAGATGCCTGCCCAAATTTAAGTTCTACTGATTTTACTCCTAATTTTTTAATAGCATAATCCAATACTCCAAGATTTTCATCATCATAATTTGCTTGAAGAATTATATCACCATAGCCTCTATCATATTTTCTAAACGAAGATATCATTTCATCAATAAGTGGTGATGAAACTACTTTGCCGTTTTCCAAAACTAAGTTCTTATCCTTGGCTACAACATCTTCGCCAATCACTACTAGTACGCCTGCTAATGCTGCACCTGCATAATAATCTTTCCAATTTAATTTTGCCATAGCCGGTAAAATTATTGGCGCTTTTAATTTTATTTTATTATTTATTCCAAAAGATGTATTTATGTTTACCTTAGGGAATGTTGCTTCATAAGAATTTTCCGCACAACCTAAAGCTCCAAAAACTTTTCCATTAATATTAAAATGTGAAAAATCCAATGGATAATTTTTTTCTGATGCAAATTGGTTTTTATCCGTTTCATATGGATATATTGCTTCTGAACCTCTTATGGCTGATAACCCAATTTCACAATTCCCTGCACAATTTGCAGTGCAAACTGCACACATTCCTGAAAAATCTGAAATATGCTCTGGATTTCTCATTTTAGTATTAGTTATTGAACTTCCTAATGATGGACTGTAAGACATAATAACCCTCCAAAAATATAATAAATTTTTATATCAATATCAAATTTCTCTGCCACATCTATTTCTACAACATCCTTTTCCGCATAATTCATTGCCATCGCATAGTTTATAATCCCCGCCTTCAATTCTTAAAACTTTACCATTAACAAGTGATTCAGCAAGTTTTCTTCTTGCATCAATATAAATACCCTGTACAGTTGTACGCGCTATATTCATTTGATTTGAACACTCTTCTTGAGTAAAGCCCTCTAAATCAATTAAACGAATTGTTTCATATTCATCTACAGTCATTACTACAAAATTTTCATGATTAACCTGTGAATTAAGCGGTCCAAACCGATTACTCTCCGGTAAACAACACACTTTTCTCCATTTTCTAGGTCTAGGCATAATTAATTCACCTCATTTCCTCCAAGAATAGCAAGAGCGTCCTCCTGCTATTAATTCATTATAGCCTTTCTAATTGTTCTTTAATAACTTTTAGATTTTTTTCAACTATTATTTTTTGCTTCTCTAAAAGTTCTTTTTGTGTCATTACTGCATTAGTGCTGACAAAGTTTCTTCCAAAACCACGTCCACATCCAAATGCCCGGCCTTTACCAAGTCCAAAGTTAAAACCATTAATACCGGTACATAAACCTAAACCTCTGCCAGTCATTGATCCCATACTGTTAGGACCAGTTCCATCTTTGTTAGGCATAATAGTATCCTCCTTATATATTATTGACATATGTCACTTTCATTTTTTATTATACTCCTTTTATGACATATGTCAATAACTATTTTAAAATTAATTAAAAAAATCCTACAAATTCTAAATTAGTAGGATTTCAATATATTTATAGATTTAAAGCATTTGAGTATATTTTTTTTCTTTCATCTTTAGACAATAGTCTTTCTGTAAAATAAGCAATTATTGCAATTCCAAATAAATCTAACACTAGTCTTAACAAAGTAAACTTTACACCCATTGAAGAAGCTTCGAACAATAACAAAGGAATTTTAGTTGTCGACCAAGCACCTAGCATAATAAATACATTGGATAATTTACTACCTTTTTTTAACAGCACACCTGCTACCGGAAAAGCTGCATATAGTGGTCCAGCCGCAGCAGAACCGATAAAAAATGCTAGTATTATTCCTAAGAATCCAGAACCTTCGCCCATATATTTTACCATTGTTTCTCTTTTAACCCAAACGTCTAATAATCCTAGTAAAATAAATATTGGAGGAACTACAGACAACATTTCAAATGTATTTTTCAATGATAGTTCCATTGATTTTTTTCCTATATTAGGATAAAGAAATAATATAATCAAGTTTATTGCAAAAAGCAAAATAAATATTTTGTAACGTTTCAATATTTTTATTAATTTTTCCATTACATTACCACCCCCATAACAAATGCTACAAATAAAGAAAATACAAATGCTGATATATTCCTTGTTGTGGTTGCCTTCTTACCAAAATATTTTATTTCGACTGGTAAAGTTACTATTCCAACCATCATGAGAGTTGAAACAAATGCTGAAATTTGCATATATCCAGCTCCATTTTGCAATAATGCCGCTGCTAAAGGAAATGCTACAAAGCCAGGTATTAGTGTAATGGAACCAATTATAGATGCAATTAATACTCCTGCCCAGCCAGAATCACTACCTACTAAATGTGAAATTTGTTCAGGAGTTAATATTGCAAGCATAATTCCTATAATGACGATTATTGAAAAAAACTGTGGCAATATATTTTCAAATGACTTCCATGCTTTTTTCAAAGAAAGCATAGTTTTTTCCTTGCTCTTAAAGAAAGAAGCAAAGAGTGCTGCAATAGCAATAATGTATAAAGTAGTTACCATTACAAATCCTCCATGTTTATAGATGGACATTACATGTCGCAAACCTATGAAATTTTATTCATTATATCTATTAGTACTGGAGTTATCTGTGATTTAATCACAATCTAGATATATTAACATATGTCGTTAATAATTTTATTATATCGCATTTATGACATATGTCAATAATTATTAATAATGTTATTTGTTTTTTTTATCTTTATCATTATTACTTATCTCTTCAATTAATTCTTTTGAATACTCTGCCGGTATTATTGATTGATATCTCTTATTACTAAAAATTTTATCATCTATATGATTGTTTTTCCTTCTTGAATTTTTATATGCTTTAACTACTATATAAATTATCGAATATGAAATAACCATAATTATACCCACAACAAGACCTGATGATTGACCGGAAACAAATGGCATGCTGAATATAATACTAATTATACTCAATAAAACAATCCAAGATGAGTATGGATATCCTTTCACTTGACATTTACCTTCCGGTGGACATCCATTCATTTTTCTAAATCGTATGTGCGTTGCCATAATTATGCAGTAAGTAAATAATATTGAAAATCCTCCGGAGCTAATTAAAAACAAGTAAATTCTTGGGAAAACATAACCTAAGGATAACCCTAAAATCATGGAAAATCCAGAAAATAATATTCCCCTATAAGGAACATCACTTTTATCTATCAACCATCTCGGTGCGTCACCTTCGTCTGCTAAAGAACGCATCATTCTCCCTAATCCAAACATGGCAGCTAACATAGTAGATAAAATAGCAGTT
This sequence comes from Sedimentibacter sp., assembly GCA_032006665.1. Lineage (GTDB taxonomy): Bacteria > Bacillota > Clostridia > Tissierellales > Sedimentibacteraceae > Sedimentibacter. Next base: position 15,673 of record DALZMP010000012.1, on the reverse strand, counting down.
ATTAATACTACGCTAATAAAAGTTCCAGCCCAACTCATTCCCCATCTATCAAGGGCTGCAACCATAGGACTCACATCTTCACTTAAACTGGATGTAGGAATTAGCGGTAAAAGTACTGCTATGGACATTATATAAAATCCTACAAGGGATACAACTGTATACGCAATTGCTTTGGGTATTGTTTTTTGAGGATTTTCTGACTCCGAAGATGCCAGACCGATTATTTCAAAACCTGCATACGAGAACATAACTATGAGCATACTGCCTGCTATGCTCTTGATTCCTCCGGCCATTAGCGGTTCTCTTGCCAATTCTCCGAATCCAATCGGGGAATTTCCAGAAATTAAACCAATAATTAAAAATATTGCTATGCCAATAAATGATATTATTGCAAAAATCTTAACAGCTGCAAGTCCGCTTTCCAATTTACTCAGTTTATCAGCACCCAGCAAATTAAGAAGTGTTACTCCAACAATAATTAAGGACCCTAAAAATGCAATAGATACATTAGGGTACCACGCACGTACAAAGATTGATACAGCAGTAGCTTCACTTGACATAGCAAATATCATTCCGGTCCAATATACCCATCCAACAACAAATCCTACTCCTGACCCAAAGGATTTTGATGCAAAGCTTTTAAATGAACCAGTTTCTGTACTTGCTACAGTCATCTCTGATAGTGCAAAAAGAATAAAATATACTAAAATTCCTCCAACTATGTATGAAATTAATATAGATGGTCCGGCAGCATTAATTGCTACTGATGAACCAAGAAAAAACGAACCACCAATTACGGTCCCTAATGCCATCATTGTAAGTTGCCATGCCGACAAACCTTTTTGTTTTTTTCCCATAATTTTCTCCATTTATTCTAAATTTTATAATCTAAAGTAAAATTGACAAATTAAATTATTTGTTCAAAATTATTGTTTCTTATATTTAGAATAATATCCCTATAAATCATTATTAGATATGCGGATAAATTTTTTGTAGTAAAATCCATATATAAATTATGTAATTAAAAATTTTTTTAATTACTATTTTCATTACCTTGAAATACAAAAATGCCTTTATTATTAAGGCATCTATAAATTAGTTTTGGTCATTAATTTTATATACACTGCTGAATTTAACAATTTAATCAATACTTAAACTTAAATTAACTTTATCTTCAAATTTAAACTGACTGACCAAATCACAAAGAATTTGAGATTGGCTTGAAAATTCCCTACTCGCCGCTGCACTTTCTTCTGCTGCTGATGAGTTATTTTGAACAACTGTGGAAATTTCATTTACACCAATTGTTACTTGTTCTATAAAAACTTCCTGTTCTTGAGAATTTTTTGAAATCTCATTTAAAACATGAGCAATATTACGTGAACTTGAAACAACGCTCGATAAGGAATTGGCCGTTTTATTTGCTATTACAGTTCCCTTTGACACTGCCCTTATTGTATCCTCTATTAGCGATGTCGTATTTTCCGCAGCTTCAGCACTTTTATTAGCAAGGTTTCGTACCTCATCAGCTACTACTGCAAATCCCTTTCCTGCAAGTCCGGCACGAGCTGCCTCAACAGCAGCATTCAACGCTAATATATTTGTTTGAAATGCTATATCCTCAATTGCTTTTATAATCCTTCCTATTTCTTTAGATTTGTCACTGATTTCTGTTATGGCATCAACCATTTCCTTCATATAGTTATTGCTTAAATCAACCTCAACACCCATGCTAATTGCTTTTTCACTTGCCGTAATTGAATTCTTCGCATTTGTTTTCACCTTTTCAAATATTTCTTCCATAGCCATTGATAATTCTTCAATAGAACTTGCCTGTTCCTCAACTCCCCTAGATAAAACCTGTGAACTTTCATCCACTTGGTTAGCTCCACTAAATAATTCAACAGAAGATTTATTAATATTCGAAAATGTTTCAGATAAAATATTAGCGGAATTTGTAATTGAATATTCAATGCGTTCAAAATCTCCGACAAATTTTTGTTTAATCTTTATGTCCAAATTTCCTTTTGATATTTCATTCATTACTCTATCTATTTCTTCAACATATAAACCTAAAGTAGCCATAGAATTACGCATTACATCCGCAAGTCTTCCAATCTCATTTTTAGATTTATATTCTATTTTATATTTTAAATTTCCATTTGACATTTCGTTGGCTAAACTTTCAATTTCGGTTATGGGAATTAAGATACTTTTAGATATTTGAAATGTAACGATTATGGATATAAAAATTACCGAAATTGTAGCTATTAAAGTCACAATGACTGATGCGTGCGAATTTGTATCTGAAGCCATGGCTCTGTCATTCACTCTCTGGTTTATACCTGATGTTATTTCATCTAAAGTAGAATATACTTTAATTATTATAGGATCATATGAATTAAAAATTAACCGTTCTCCATCTGATTTATATTTACTGTTTAAAACCTCATTTCTAATACTATTTTCTTTTTCTAACAATTCTAATACAATATCAACTTTATCTTTATCTGTTGAAAGCAAAATCTTCAACTCATTTAAGTCCTCAACTATTTCATTATGTAATTTTTCACTAAGCTCATTGTAGTCCCTCTTTTTGGTAACATTATTAGTTCCATTTGTAGCATAAAAGTTTTTTTCAATATGTCTTAGGTTTTCTTTTACTGATGTTGCAAGATAAATTTCTGGTATAGTAACTTCATTGGTTCTTTTAAATATATTTACCGTTTCATTAAAGTGATACAGGCTTATGATTATCGGTACAATAAATAGCATGATTATTATGCCAAATGCAAGTCCTAACTTCACTCCTAATTTCAAATCCGTATATTTTTTTCTTATGCCTTCAAGTAATTTTCTTATCATTTTTTTCTCCTTTTTGATTAGCATCATAAATCTTATCGTAAGAAAAATTTAAATAATTAGCAATTTTACAGTTATTTTACAATAAATTTACCAACTCCATACACTAATCGAAGTTCTCGTATACATAATTTAAATTACTTATGTTTAGCCAATTTTTTTAGTTCTGCCAGTGTTTCTGTAAGTTCAAATACATTCTCAAAAGTTTTATTCTCATTGTTTTCCACAACGCATGTCAAAGTTATAAGAGGAGTATTTTCTACCTCTCCATGCCTATTCAATGAGGTTATATATCCATTTTGAATATCTTTTTTATTGTAGAAAGTTAATACTTCAAGTTCAAACTGATTAACCATATTATATAAGTGTACAGCTGTTACATGTTCATCAAAAATAACAACAAAGTCATCTCCTCCTACATGTCCAATAAATTGGTTATTGCTGAAATGTTTTTTTAATATGTCTGCCAAAAGTTTTATTACTAAATCTCCCTTTTCAAATCCATAGACATCATTATATGCTTTGAAATTATCAATATCAATATATGCAACACTAAATGCATTTTCACTTAACAGACAGCAGCTTAGCTTTTGCTCAATTAGCAAATTACCTGGCAATTCTGATAATGGGTTTTGGTGTTTTGCTGCAGAAATCTCTATTTCCATTGTTTTTTGCAGCAAATCCTTAATAGTAACAGTTCCAATATATCTATCATCTTCCGTCACTACAATAAAATCATACAACTTACTATTTGGCCTTGCCATAGCCATATTAGCAACAGTATTTACAGGAAAATTATAGTCTACAGATAAAAATTCTCTATCCATAATTTCTGAAATAGATTTCTTCTGGTTCAGAGAGAATCCATAATGTCCGCTAAGCTTTAATGCTAGCTTTTCTTGTGTAACAACCCCAACAGGTATCTCTTTTTCAATTACACATACTCCAAAAGAATCAGGATTCTGTTTAAAAATATTATATACATTTGTGACTGATTCATTAGGAGAAACTATTCTTGTAGGAGTACATAAATTTTTAATATATATATTAGAAATATTATTTATATAGGCATTATTTTTCTTATAATTTATTTTTTTTAATATTTGTAATATTTTCTCCTTTATTTCTAAAACCTCTGCATCCGGTTCTTGAATAAAATACCCTTGACCATACTGAACCCCAATCTTGACAAGAGTTTCTAATTCACCGTATGTCTCAATTCCTTCCGCAATTAAAAATATATTTGAAACCTTAGAAAATTCAACCATTCCTTTAACCAGTGCAAACTTCAACTTATCGTTATTTATATTTCTAATTAATTTCATATCAAGCTTTATATAGTGTGGATTTACATCACTAATCAAATTCAATCCTGAATAACCTGCACCGGCATCATCAATTGCAATTTCATAGTCTTGACTTTTGTAGTGTTCTATAGCATCTGTAAACCCTTCAATATCGGTAATAACATGTCTCTCTGTTATTTCAAAAATAACATTCTCCGGAGTAATTTCATACTGCTCTAAGAAATTTTTTGTAAACCCCCTTTTAAATTTTTCATCATGCATTATATTAGGATTTACATTAATAAATAGCTTTTTATTATATGGCGGAACCATAAATACAAATGCAGCCTCAAGCGCTTTTGTCCTGCATAGCAACTCTAAATCCCATAGCCTATTACAATCTTCAGCAGCTGTAAATAACATCTCCGGATTTTCTATTGAACTTGCACAAGTTATTCTGCTGAGGGCTTCATGCCCTAAAATACTTCCGTCCCTAAGAGATATTATTGGTTGAAAAACTGTTTTTATCTCTTTTTTATTGATAATATAATCTAATGATTCTTTCATTTGTTCTGTCATAAAATAATCTCCATAAAATTTACTTTTGTAAAATCATTTTATCACTATAATATAACTGCAAATTTGTATAATGTGTAATTTTATTGTAAAATTTTTAACTTACATTAAACTTACATAAAAAAAAGTATGGATTGAATAGTTTATCAATCCATACTTTACAGTATACTTTAGTTTTCACTATATAAATATTTCAGGTTCATTTCTCGTTTCACTATAATTATCAATCAGCCAGTCGGTAATATTAGTTATGTGCTCGTGTACAAATGATTTCGCAGAACTAGGACACTTTTGTATACAGCTGCAACAATTTATACAATTTTCAATATTTATATCGCTGCAATTATCAAAGTTTATTGCTCCCATAGGACAATTATTAGCACAAGTACCACAGTTTGTACAATCAGAATTTGTTACCGGAGCACATTTTGGTCCTATCTTTCTTTCTTTATAAGGGAAGTTTCCTTTTATAAAAAGTCTAGGTGCATTCAACAAGTCTTCTACTAATGATATTTTTTCCTCTGCGTGAGCACCAAATTCTTCAGCCTTTTGCAAGTCTTTTTGGTCCGGTCTATTTGTCCCGACTCTATTAGTGTATGTATGCTCTCCAATGAATGCACCACCTGCAATAACAATAAATCCATTTTTATCAACTATATCTCTTAATTCCAACAAAGCATCATCATAATTACGATTACCGTAAACAGTAACTAAAATGGCAGCAGTTTTATTTCCCTTCATTCTGGCTAGAACTTCCACTAAAAACTCCGGAATCCTCCCGCCATATACAGGAACCCCAATAATAACTACTTCATTTCTTTTAAATGTAATATTACATTCCCTGTTAGAAGGTAATGTAATATTATATTCTTTAATATATCTGCCCATTCCATTTGCAACAGCCTTCACAACTTGTGCTGTTCTGTCTGTCGCACTGAAATATACTAAGTTAACTTGTTTGTTCATTAATCATATCTCTTCTTTCTATAGTCTTAACTTTTATGCAGCTTGTTTGGATAATCACACATCATTATAAACTATAGTGTTAAAAGCTACAATAAATATATAAAAAGCGTATAATTCGAATCATACGTCAGGCTGTTGAAAAAGCCAGCGTAATGTGTTATACATATTACGATATTATTTTAATTCAAACGTTCTGCAAATTGAATTTTTAATCCATTAGGGTCATGAACTATAAAGTATTTCAATGTTGGATTAGGTTGTACCGGTCCAGTTTTAATCGAAATACCTTTTTCATTTACAAAATTAATCATATCATCTAAAGAATCAACTTCAAATCCTAATGTAACAGTATTTCCTGCATCCATGTTTTTAAGCTTCTCATTATATATCAGTTCAATTTTAGTTTCACCTTCACCTAAAAACGTTATATGCATATCAGGTCCCGGATTAATTTTATCAACAACTTTAAGTCCAACCACATCCTGATAAAATTTAATTGATTCCTCCATATCCTTTACAATAATTGTAGTCCATAAAAATTTCATAACTTCCTCCTAATAGTTTATTTTTTGATTTTTAAAAATTTTCTTGCTACTTTTACTACAGGCTTAAACAATATACCTTCCATTTCCTTGCTAACTACTTTTAACTCCTTACGAATGGAAATATTTTGCGGACAGTGGCTTTCACACTTACCGCATTCTTCACATTGGGATGCAAAAGATGGTTCTGCAGACATGGCTCCTAATGTCTGCATGTACTTCCAACGTGCATGCTTATCTTCCAATAGATATTTATCATTATAGCTGGAAAAACAACCTGGAATATTAACACCATATGGACAAGGCATACAGTAACCACATCCTGTGCATGGCACCTTTGTCTTCTCCATCATTACAGATTTCACTTTATCAAAAATTTTGTTTTCCTCCTCTGTTAGCGAGTTCTCCTTTGCGTCATCTGCAATTCTTATATTTTCTTCCATTTGCTCTTCATTGCTCATGCCTGACAAAATGACATTTACTTCCGGGTGATTCCATATCCACCTCAGTGCCCATTCAGCGGGCGTCCTATGTGAATCATAATTCTGAAAAGTTTGTATTACTTTTTGTGGTAGATTATTTACCAGTTTCCCACCGCGAAGCGGTTCCATTACAATTACCGGGATACCTAAAGATGCAGCCAGAAGTAAACCTGATTTTGTAGCTTGATTATTTTCATCCAAGTAATTATACTGTATTTGGCAGAAATCCCATTGATATGACTTAATAATTAATTCAAAATCCGTTTTCCCGCCATGAAACGAAAATCCTATATTTTTAATTATGCCATCTCTTTTTAATTCTTCCAGCCATTCCATTATGCCTAAAGAAACCATTCTATCAAACATTGGCTTGTCAGTTAACATATGTATAAGGTAATAATCAATATAATCTGTTTGTAATTTTGAAAGTTGAGTTGACATAATCTTTTTAGCGCCATCCAAATTTTTAACTAAAAAAGGAGGAAGTTTCGTAGCAACTTTGACTTTTTCCCTATACCCACCTGACAGAGCCTTACCGAGCAATGACTCGCTTTTTCCTCCATGATAAAAATATGCAGTATCAAAATAGTTCACACCTTTTTCAATGGCATTATGTATCATAGATATAGATCTCGACTCATCAATTGAAGTGCCTTTTGTGGGAAATCTCATGCAACCAAATCCTAAAATAGAAAGTTTATCGCCATTTTTCTGATTTTCTTTTGTTAGCATAATATATTGCATTCTCCTATCTCAATTTTCACTATAAATATCATATACTTCTATAGTTCAACAATCACAGGTATATGTCCTGTATAAGGTAAAAATTTATTTAATATTTCATCCGTTTTTATTTTAAGACTAGATGTATTTATGCATGGATGACATCCAAAATATTCAGATTCGGCGATTTCTTTATCAATTAACAGCTTAACACTACATTCTTTGTCATTCATAAGTCCAAGTATACTAACCGACCCGGGAGTAATATTTAAAAATTTCTCCATATACTCACCACCTGCAAAAGAAAGTCTTGAACTTCCTATTTGTTTAGATAAATTCTTTGTAACAAACTTTTTGTCTCCGGGCATTACTAAAAGATAAAAATCTGTTTTTGATGCGTTGCACAAAAATAAGTTTTTGCATATTTGTATATCTAACAGTTTCTCAACCTCAATGCAATCCTCTATCGTAGCAGTCTCTTCATGGTCTATCCTAGTATATGAGATATTAAGTTTGTCTAGCAAATCATATGCAGCTAACTCCTTTTCAAGTCTATTTTCATCCTGAGGTTTTGAATTATATAATGTTTTATCTATTTTCACCATTGTTTTTCTCCTATTAATTTATTGTGTTTATTGCACTATTATAATCCTATTCCGTAGAAATCCAAGTAAAAACATATTCCCACTCATTGGGTACAACAACATTTTCTGCTTTTCCCCATTTTCCGTTTAATCCTAATTCTTTAGAAGCTAATTCAAAATGGCACATTGCTATACCCAAATCATTTTTTTGTATATCAAAGTTTGCAACACCATATCCTTTTGTTCTGCAAAGAAAAAAATGATATAATTCATTTTCTTTAATAATTCTCCATGGTTGTTTATTTGATGCAGAAGGTCCAAGCCTAACCATCTCTAATGGAATATTATATTTACCGGAGCAGATTTCAGTCAGGGGCAAAGATATATCCTTATCAAAAAACAGTTCACTCCATGACTTTCTTTTATTTGACCCTGCAATTGCCCTCATAGTAATTTCAAGAGCTCTAGGTTTGTCACGCTTTATCCCTACAGGAGAAATAATTGGTATAAATTCATTTTCAAGCAAACTTGATTTTTGTTCAAAATCATTCTTGTTAAACGTACCGCCGAGCCAACATGTTTGCAAACCCAAATCGGTAGCAAATAAAATTATTTTTTCAAACAAAAACCCAAATTCAACAGCATTTTTCTCATCTTTATCTAATATTCCAATTATGTATGAATTAGTACCTGAAATAACACCATATGTACCCAGTTTCTTTGGTTCATTGTCAACAATATCATCGTTACTAATCAACTTAAATCTTGCTTTTATTTTTGCTTCACTATTTATTTCTGAAATGTAATCATTGAATTGTTGTAAAATTTTCTTGTCGATACTCTTCGAATCAAATGTCCTTGTAGATGTTCTTGTTTTTATAAGCTCAGTAGCCAATTTTTTAAATTCCATAATTGCTCCTTGAATTATTCATTATTTATTAATTATAACACATTATAGTTGTGAAAGTATATATTTTACAAAAATGTTATATATAATTATATAAAAAGAGTTGCTACGCAACTTCCGCTAGGGGGACCTATGTCCCCCTTCGGCGTAAAAATGCTTAGTACTAAGCATTTTTACTGAGCACCCCCCTTAACGGCAAGGACGTCCCGTCCTTTGCAATCCTCGTTTTTTTATATACTAGGAGGAGAACTTTCCTAGTATTAAAAAATAGAAAAAAACTAAGCATTTTTAGCATTTTTCTATCCTTAAATTTAGCTTCTCCGCTTTTCCTTTACAACAATATTATTCTTATGTATTTATATAAATTAATATTCAAAAGTTTAGCAGAAACTGTTTATCTCTATTTTTCAATCAAAGCTGTCCTTTTTATAGGTGTTTTATTTTTTTAAATGTACTTCACAGCGAATATTAGTATGTTCAATATCAATTTTTTATATGTATTTAACTTAATTAATATTGTATAGTTTAACAGAAACTGTTTATCTCCATTTTTCAATCAATACTGTCCTTTTTATAGGTGTTTTATTTTTTTAAATGTACTTCACAGCGAATATTAGTATGTTCAATATCAATTTTTTATATGTATTTAACTTAATTAATATTGTAAAGTTTAGCAGAAACTGTTTATCCCCATTTTTCAATCAATACTGTACTTTTTATAGGCGTTTTATTTTTTTTGATGTACTTCACAACGAATATCAATATGTTCAGTATCAATTTTATATAGGAAAATATTATTAGGACACAACATAGTATATTCGCATATCTAAATTGTGTTACAAGTATCTGTATAAAAAGTACCTGAATTTTAATTTTATTACTAATCAATTTTTGTAATCATATATGGGTTTTCTATAGCTTTTTTCACTGCTATCTTTGCCAAATTTGCTAATTGTTCAGTGCTGTCGTCTACATCAGGAATATAAGTAACATCACTAATCAAATCTTTTTCCATATCACTATTATTTACAATTAAAGTTTCAAAATATGTTAAGGCAGCAATATATCTCCCAATACCTCCATTCAAATGATAACCATCAAGAGTCAGCTCATCACCAACTGCTCTAAGTTCAGGGTTTGTCCTGGCATTTTGTATTGCAGTAGCACATGGTATAACTATATTTATGTCGTTATTTTCCCACGCTGCTTGTTTATATGAATTTATGATTGATTCATACATAATTCTTTGATCATTGTTATAATTTACAAAGCTTAAATTTGTGCTGTCTTCAGCATAAGCCCATGTCATATTAAGCGCAAATTTAACATTTTTATTTGTTGATAAGCTCTTAACATATCCAACCAAATTGTTTAGGTATGGCTGATATGTGCTATATATTCCCGAATCGCCGGATGCTTGCTGAAATGTGATAAAATCCCATTTTTCATCGAGAATGCAAGCTTGCATAGTTTGTTTTTCTAACTTAGTCATAGTAGAGGATGTCCACTTATAATATGTATATGCTACGTTGTTGTTTAATGCATTCGTCCAATGTGTTTTAAGTGAACATCCGCTTAAATATACATTTCCTACAATTATATCTACTCCTGCAGATTTTGCTATGTCATAAAGAAAATACGTAGCATCCTCAGAAAATGAATTTCCAATTGACAATATTTTAATAGCCTTAGAATTTTTTGTATTATCAATATAATCATCTGCATCTTCTACTACAATCACTTTGCATATTTCTATTTTATTCCCATATTTAGATGTAACAGAAATATTTGCAGTTCCAACCTTTTTTGCCGTAACCAAACCTTTAGAATTTATTTCAGCTATATTTTTATTGCTCGAAGACCATGTAGCATTTTTATCCGTAGCTAATGACAAAGATGAGCCCTTTTCAACCGTTACCTCTGCAAACCCCTGTCCGGTTAGTTTTTGCTGTTCAAGTATTGCACTTGATCTCACAGATGTTAAATCAACAGATGTATTTCCCTCAATTAAAATTCTTACTTTGCCATCATCTTTTTTAGTCGTTAATTTACTTACAGTTGAATTTTCAATTTTTACTGAATTGCGTCCTCCACCTTCAACTAACAATTCACCATTCACTATAACATTTTTGAGAATCACTTCGCCATCACCAACTGACTTGGTAATATGAAGGTTGTCTACAATTTTATTTTCAACTATTGTGCCTGCCTTATCTATAACTAAATCTGAATATTCTGTTTCACCCAAGGCTCTATTTATCATTAGAATATCTTTAGCAATATTGATAGGTCCTTGCAATTTTAAAGGATTTGTCAAATACCCTTTTGTATAGTTATCTTCAATACGAGACTTTATCATATTAGCAGTCCATTGCTCCTTATAATCGCTTCCCAGGGCAAAAACATCATACGGAATCAATATTGAAAAGATTATTGCAAATATTATTATAAATGTTATTCTTCTTTTTATCATTATGTCCACTTCCTTATTGTTTGCATTAAATTTGTTTAGGTTCTAATTTAAAAGAATTGTCGAATGTTGTCATTAATATTACCCCCATATTTTCTCACTAATGTTACCCATAAATATATTATTGCACTTTTTAATTGAAAAATCAACTAGATTTACTTAATTTATACATATAATATTATTTGTTTAACTTCGTAGATTAAATGCACATCTTCGACTTGAATTTTTATGTTATATATTTTATATATAAAACAATAATTAAAATTCTTTACATAAACTATACAATTAACACAATTAAAAAACATATAAATAGATTAATATATAAATGAAATTAATTTAATTTATTTAGCAGGATATATCGATATATAAAAATTCATTAGGAGTGATTTCATGAGTACTGATTGCTTAAACTGTAACGACAGAAAACTATTTTGTCATGATAACTGTAAAAAGTATGCAAAAATGAAACAGGAAAGACAACTAATTAATAAAAAATATCGTCAATACATGGATGGACGCGGATATGATGGATGCTTAGCATCAAGAAGCAAAAAAATCAATAAATATGTATACTAAAAACAGGTCTAATAGAAAATCATGTAATCATGAGTTTCTGTTAGACCTGTAAATTTAAATTTATTATCTTTCTTCTCTAAAATAATTCACTCCGCAGCTGGCTGGTTGTGAATTTTCTTTTGATTTACGAATTGAAGTAACTACTAAAACAAGTGCTGTAATAATAAACGGTAACATATCATAAAATGCATTTGGAATAGTAATTATATTTTTAGGAAAATAATATTTTAAAATGTTAAATCCACCAAAAACAAAGGAACCAAATATAGCTTTTGTCGGACTCCACGAAGCAAAAATAACAAGTGCAACAGCTATCCATCCCATACCATTTACACTATTACTCATCCAGACACCGCCATTTATAATCATTGAACAATAAGCACCGCCAATTCCGCAAATTCCTCCGCCAAGCAAAACATTCATATATTTTAATTTTGTCACCTTAATTCCTGCTGCATCTGCTGCTCCGGGATTTTCTCCAATTGCTCTGATATTCAAACCCAATTTAGTGTGATTTAAATAAATACCGCACATTATTGCAGTAAAAATACCTAAATACACAAAGGCGTTATAATTGAAAAGCAAATGACCGACTACCGGAATGTCACTCAAAAAAGGAATATTAATATTGCTCAATTGTGCAGTAATTTGCTCAGGAAGCTTTAATGAATTAGTTTTTGAATTCACAAGCATATATTCTCCAAAGAAATTAGAAATCCCAATTCCGAATATCGTAAGGGTAAGACCTGTAACATTCTGGTCTGCCATAAAGGTAATAGTTAATACCGCATAAATCAATGCTCCTATCATTCCAGCTACAAATGCAGCCAGCAGTGCAATAATTAAATTATTGCTCACAAAGCCTGCCATAAATCCTGCGCAAGCACCCATAGCCATCATTCCTTCAACTCCTAAGTTCAAATGACCTGCCTTTTCATTCATGATTTCACCCAGAGTACCAAACAAAAGCGGAGTTCCGGCCAGTACCGATGCCGTTAAGAAATTTAGAAATATATTCATTATTTAACACCACCTTTATTGCGAAATACAAACTTGTAACGAATATAAAACTCACATCCCAAAATAAAAAATAAGATTATACCTTGAAGTACGCTGGCAGAATAAGTAGATAACCCATATGTTGACTGCATTACGCTGCTTCCCTTTTCCAAAACACTAAATAAAAATGAAACCATTAAAATTCCAAATGGATTTAGATTCGCAAGCCAAGCAACAATTATTGCTGTAAAGCCAACACCTCCTGCAACAGATGAAGCCAAAGTCATATCAGAACCCGTTGCCTGAATCATTCCGGTTATGCCGCAGATACCTCCACTTAAAATCATAGTACGAAGAATAATCCTCTTTACGTTCATTCCGCTATAATTAGCAGTGGCCTTACTGACGCCGACTACATTTATCTCATAACCTTGTTTTGTATTTCTAATATAAATAAATACAACTACAACCAAAATTAAACCTATTATCCAGCCAAATTGAATTCCAAATACTTTATCCATATGAGCATTTGCATTAAATCGTGCAATTTTAGGAAATCCGGATGAACCCGGATCCTTCCACGGACCATCACGCAAAAACGATATGACATGCAATGCTATATAATTTAACATCAGTGTAAATAGTGTTTCGTTAGTGTTAAATCTAGCTTTAAAATATGCCGGTATAAGTCCCCATAGTCCCCCTCCAATAAAGCCTGCAATAAACATTATTATTAGCAATAAAAAATGTGGCCAGTTGCTGTGAAATAGCGCAAAGTAAGAAGCAAAAACTGCACCCATAATAATTTGACCCTCTGCACCTATATTCCAGAACTTCATTTTAAATGCCAATGTTATTCCAAGAGCAGAAATAAGAAGTGGAATCATAAATTTTATTGTTGCTTGTATTGCCATCTCACTGCGAAAGGCTCCAGATACAATTGTCCCATATAATTGAACAGGATTATATCCAATTGATAAAATAAACAAGCCACCTGCAAATAAAGCAAGTACAAAGGCTATTATTCTTAGTTTAAATGTATCCATTTTTGAACGTTCTGCCCTTTTGACAGTTCGTATAAGAGGTTCTCTCGATTTATTCTTTACATTATTCATCTATATCAACCTCCATCAAGCTGCGACCTGTCATCATGAGTCCAAGCTCTTCCTTTGTTGTTTCCTTAGCATCCACTATTCCTTTCAGTTCTCCATGGCATAACACCATAATCCTGTCTGACAATTCTAATAGAACATCCAAATCTTCACCAATGAAAAGAATTGCAACACCCTTTTTCTTTTGTTCATTTAATAAGTCATAAATCATATAGGAAGAATTAATATCAAGTCCTCTTACAGGATATGCCGTTATTAATACATTAGGGTTAGATTCTATCTCTCTGCCCAATAAAACCTTCTGAACATTTCCACCGGACATCATTCTTACAGGCATTTCAACATTTGGTGTTACAATACCCAGCTTTTTAACCAGAATCTCAGATAATCTTCTTGCCGGTTTTTTATCTATAAAAAATCCTTTATTCTTCTTATAGGATTTCAACATCATGTTTTCTACCATACCCATGGAACCAACCAGACCCATGCCAAGCCTGTCCTCAGGTACAAAACTCATACTAATTCCTAAATTTATAATTTCATCAGGGGTCTTTCCTATAATGTTTTCTTTATTGCATAAAACTGCACCTGTTTTTACTTTCATAAGCCCTGCTATAGACTCACAAAGTTCCTTCTGACCACTGCCTGCAATTCCTGCAACTCCCAATATTTCCCCACTTTTTAACTTAAAATTAATATTATTCAGTCCCATTGTTCCATCTTCATTCATTACAGAAAGATCTATTACTTTTAAAATAGTTTTTTTCTCATTTACTTCAGGTCGACTGATTTTTAAACTGACCGGTCTTCCAACCATTAATTCTGTCAACTGATTTTCATTAGTTTTTGACGTTTCAACTGTATCAATTAATTTACCCTTGCGGAGAATCGCTACACGGTCACTGATTGATAACACTTCGTGTAATTTATGAGTGATAATTATTATTGCGCTTCCTTGTTCTTTCATTTTACGTAATATTGCAAATAATTTTTCTGTTTCTTGCGGTGTCAGCACTGCTGTTGGCTCATCTAAAATTAGAATTTGTGCACCTCGATACAGCACCTTCATAATTTCTACTGTTTGTTTTTCACTTACAGACATGTTATATATTTTTTTCTCCGGTTCTATTTCTAGACCAAATTTATTGCTTATATTTAGTATTTTTTCTTTTAAAACCTTTGGTTTTAAATGTTTTTCCTTTGTACCTAGTACAATATTATCCATTGCATTATGAATTTCTACCAATTTGAAATGTTGATGAATCATTCCTATTCCAAAATTGATTGCATCAGTAGGTGAAGTAATAGCAACTTCTTCTCCGGCTATAGAAATAGTTCCGGCATCCGGATAGTAAATTCCAGACAGCATATTCATTAATGTTGTTTTACCTGAGCCATTTTCTCCAAGCAAAGCCAAAATCTCACCATATTTTATTGAAAGGTTAATATTTTCATTAGCAATTACACTTCCAAAAGTTTTAGAAATATCCTTAAGCTCAATTGCATATCCTGTTTTACCTGAGTTTGACATAGTACCTCCTTGTATAATGATGATATAGCTGCTAAGGCTACTCACCTATTATTTATA
>DALZMP010000011.1:0-100965 GCA_032006665.1 Sedimentibacter sp. | reverse complement strand
GAAATGTTTTAACTGCATAGTCATTAGTGACTATGACATTATTATACTAGGAGATAAATATATGCCCTACTACAAAATATCACCATGGCCATTTAAAGAAGATGAAATCGTAACACTATATTGGATTTCGTCACCTGTTACAGAAGAGAATGGTGTTAGAAATATGAATGTACATTTTAAAACAGATAATGGATTTAGGACTATTAAGTGTCCTTGGGGGCATTTACCTTTATTACAAATAGGTTATAAATACAAAAATGGCAGAATAACTAATGAGCCTAATAATCTTGAAAATTTTTCTGTATCTTATAACTACATTTATTATCATGATGTTAGTACATGCTATAAAATACCTAGAGAATTATACCCATTAGTTCCTGCTAGTGTCGATGCAAAAGAATTATGTTATAAATTTCTATTCAATAATATTACATACTATATTCCTTGTATAGAAATAGTTAGATGTCTATATGCTAGCACTCCATTTTTCTGTGAAAATTTGCTCTCTTCAGAAGATTTAGATGAATATGCTGAGATTAACCATATATATACTAATGATAATGAAATTAGCATAAGTTTTTATAATAATTATCCTCCTAGCCTATTTACTTATGGAAATATAACTGAATTTATATGGTTTACACAAATTGATAAAATAATAAAAGCTAGAGAAGAAATTCGAACAAAATGCATAAAAAAAAATTAATTTATTCAAAATTACCAAATATAAAAGGTTGCCGTATTATAGGCAAAGGAATAAAACATGATAACACCGTACTACTTATTAAATATCAATGTTGTAAACTTACGTTTTCCATATAAAAATGTAATAGCAACACAGCCTGCTTACGTTAACTCAGTAGCAAGCTCAAAAGGTAATATTGACAAGAAGAAAATAAACATTGGAGATGAAATAAGTATAGGTGATAATAATAAAGGTGCCAGTAAAAGTAATCCATTAATAACAAGTAATTTAAAATCTTCTAAGAAATTTTCAACAAAAATTATTATTGGAAAAGCAAAAAGAGATGCAGTTACAAAAAAATCAATTGCTAATAATAATAAAAGCGAAAACAAAGCTACATTTACCACTCAACCCAACCAGTTACTTTAGGATCAAATGCCCAACCAGTTACATTTAATACTATAGGTGCTATAAATAATACAACAGAATTAAATAAAAGTTTTAAGAACTTTTCTAAAGCAATTAAAATTCTTCAAGATATATTTGGATATAAAATAATTGATATGAAATGCATAAACCTTGAAGGAAACTCAATTTTTACCCTAACGACTGATGGTTTACCAAGGCAATGTGCGATTGCTAAAATATATTATAATTCAGAATTATTTTTTATTATTGAAATTAACATTGAAGACGGCTGGTCTTTATCCACTCTTGTTTTTACAAGTACAAATAACAATAAAACTGAATTAGATATTATCAATAGTTTAATTGAAAACAATGGTCATTGGAATGCGGTTTGGCTTGAAAAATTCTTAAAAAATAAATATACAACAGTTAGACATTTCGCAAAAATAATCCCCTACCATTGGAGTGTTTTACTATCTAAGGCTATAGAAAAAATTGATTCAAAATATTAATTTGATATTAAATTAATAAATGTTTATGGTATGTTTTTAGGTAGTGTTGATTTATTTAAATACTTAGGCACAGAGAAGTCTGTGCCGTTGTGCGTTATAACAAAAAAACTCCGTACAGCAGGAAATGTTTTAACCTGATTTATATGTTATACTGAAATCACCACGTGGAAAGGAGAGTGCTCATGCATACATCAGATATCATAAAATCAAGCATTAACTATATTGAGCAAAATTTGAAAGCCGATATTAATGCCGAGGAGCTTGCGAACATGGCGGGCTATTCCGTATGGCATTATCATCGTCTGTTTGTACAATCTACGGGAACGTCCGTATCTGCCTATATCTGCAAGCTGCGGCTTAACCGGGCATTGAGTGAAATAGCCAACGGTCGTCGTGCCATTGATGTGGCTTTGGAATATGGTTTTGATACCTATGCTGGATTTTACAAGGCGTTTGTACGAATGTACGGCGGCTCTCCGAAAAATTATCTGTCTAAATCGGAGGTTTCAGTTATGTTTACAGAAAAAGAATTGCGGGAAATTCTTGCAAATTGGGACGTACAGCAGGATTTGCCGATACTTGATGTTTACACCATGGATGGTACAAAGGTTTCAGGAAACGTGTGGTCGATAGGCGAGGATTATATCCTTAAAACAGGTAGCTGTAAAAGGATACTCTCAGATATGAAGGTGGCAAAATCGCTGTCAGCGCAGGGATTCGTGTCATCAACGCCGATTCCTGTCAAATCTGGTGAAGAATATCTGGATAGAGGGTACATCGTTATATTGAAACGAGGCATCAAAGGTAATCCACTTTCTAAATCAGACCGTTTCGGTGAAAGCCGCCGGGAGTTCGGAAAAAAATACGGAGAGAGCATTGCACGGCTTCATAAGGCATTGACCGTACTTGAATCTGAAATGCAGCCATATGAGCAGAATTTATATACTCATGTCACCGAATGGGCACTGCCGGAGGTCAAAAAACAAAATATACAATTCAACATGGGATTGCCCGATACATTTTTCGAAGAATATGTCAATAATTTTGGTATTTTGTCTGATAAGCTGCCTAAGCAGTTGATTCACCACGATCCAAATCCTTCCAACATTCTGTTTGAAGGCGGCGAAGTGACAGGATTTATAGATTTTGATCTGAGTGAGCGTAATGTCCGCTTGTGGGATCCCTGTTATTGTGCTACAGGGATATTGAGCGAATGGCGTGGAGTTGACGATATATATGAAAAATGGCCTGATGTTCTGGAGGGTATCATACACGGGTATGATAATGTGAATCCGTTGACGTTTGAGGAAAAGCAAGCAATATTTTATGTAATTTGTTCAATTCAAATGATTTGCGTAGCATACTTTGAAGGTATAGATAAGTATAAAGAATTAGCTAACCAAAGCAGAGATATGTTAAAATTCATTTGGAAGAATGAAGTGCATATCCGGAAGGTTTTGGAACGAGCAACAAAAGCATAAAGAGTAATTAAGCAAGAGTATTGTCTTTAAATGATTTTAAAAGATAATACTCTTGCTATTGATTGTTTAAATTGCATAAGCAGAAGATTGTGATAAATTTAAAATTGTTTATTGGAAAAAATTTTATAATCTAATACCATTTGGGATGAGAAAAAGATTGAAGGAGATTATAGGATTGAACAAGTTATACGATACGATTTTTAAAAGAAAGTCATTCAGAAGATTTAAATATGCATTAACTCTTTCAGAAGAGGAATTGCAGGATATAAGTCAAAAAATAAAAAATTTAATTGAATAAAAAGAGGCTATGTTTTTCAGTAACGAAGAACATAATCTCATAGCTTTTTGCCCGATTGCAGATTTGTTAAATTGTATCAAAATCTTTTAATTTTACAATAACTAGAATTTGTATTAAAATATTATTGTAATTACGTTTTTATTTCCATTCTTTTCTTTTGTCTAAATATAGCATTATTAAAGTATAAACAGTCAAGACATTTATTGTATCACTTTGATATTCATTCAAATACTCCAATAATTCTTTAGGTAGTATTTTCAAAGCCACCATTATAAAAGAGAGAATTAGAATAGCCAATTCAACCTTTCTCAAAGTGTTTTTCAAATAAGTAATATCATAGCTTATTTCATGTTTCAACTTATCTTCTTCACTTTTGAGTATGTCACTTTTATTTTTTATATGAGTTTTAATATCAAAATTCAATAGGCTAATATTTTTATCCAAATTATTCTCTATTTTCTTTAATCTCTTATTTATTGATTTATATAGTTTCTTTTGTTTTATAAATAGCAATCCTCTGTAAAAGGCATCAACCTCCAATTTAAGCAAACTTATAAATACGAATAACCCCACAGAATAAACATCTAAATTTTAAATTACACTTTATTACAAGTAGCGCTTCTAATAATTTTGAAACAATATACGCTAATATATAATTAGGATATATAAATACACTAATGACAATTATAGTAATTACTGAGTAAAGCATAAAGTTTATTAAGTTATCCATTTTTTTTGCTCGAAAATCAAGTATCTTACTTATTACACCTAATAAAACTATACAAGGTATTCCAATTACTAACGTCGCTACTAATAATATAATTAAAGGTACTAAAAAATATTGTGCACCTCTTTTAAAATGACTTATATTATTATAAACATAGACGTAAATCATTAAAAAATCTATAGCTACACAAAACATCAATAAAGCAAAATATAGATAAGTATATTTTGCTATACAAATAGCTCCAAATACAAAAAAAAGCATCCCACCAATTTTCATATTTTTATATTCTCTGTTACTGCTTTGCCATAGTTTTATTACTTTTTGAAAGAATTGTTTAAGCTCATTTTTCATTTTTCTCCCCCTAGTATCCTATGTCATCTATATTTTCCCCTAAAATTCAGGGCAAAAATCGGGCATTTTTTAGCCTGATTTTTGCCCATTTTTCACTTCAAACCCACTACATATTGTGGTTTGCATGCCTTATTTATCGTTTTGACCACAACGCGTCATCAAGACAACAGTCTCAACATACCTTGAAGCGACAAAAATGATGTCGTCAGTGCCTAATATTTCCTTAGCGGAAACATATACTTTATAAAAACCTTGTATACCAGATCTATTTTATACTTATTGAGTAACAGTAATCAATTATGTCTATAAACAAAAATCTGATTCAGTAAGCTATTGTCGTATAAACTATATTATCTAAAGTAAATACTACACTGTAAACTGATACTTCCCTTTACCTTTTCCGTCTACCTCAACAATTATATTAGCCTTTTTCATAGAAACAATTATTTTTCCAGCATTTGAATAAGAGAAATTTAAGTATTCTGCAATATCTTTTCTTCCAAATATTAAATTGTCTCCAACTAATTCATAAAAAGTAGTGATTCTATTTATCATAATATTGCTTAACCCAGCATTTGCACATTTCAAATAAATTTCTTCAATAGCTACTTTTCTCTTCTCAATAGCTATCTTTTCATACTCAATAGCTACTTTTTCATTTTCTATAGCTACTTTTTTACCTTTTTCTATTGGAACATCATAATTAAGGTTAAAGAGCGTTACCCAAAATGAGTTGTTGTCTGAATAAAATTTAGGTTCAAGATTTTCTTTGTAATTAGCTTCTTTGTGATAATCACCTTTAATCTTCTTAAAACCGCTACCTCTGCGTTCCATATAATTCATCCTATTAAATATATCTGCTATAATTGGATTTCTTCTTCTTGATGGAATCCTATCAGTATCAAGGTTTTGAACAACAGAGCCATCATACATTCCACCTGGTGAATATATTTCAAGTCGGTCATCATATATATCAATATGAACTTCACTTCCCATATCCAAATAATCACGATGAATTAACGCATTTACAATACATTCAAGAACTGCTCGCTCTGGATATTCTGGCATTTCTAATCTTCCATTAGCCGTTTTTTTCCATCTTTTTTTTGAATTGTTTTTTACAAATTCTTCTCCGCTTTGAAGTAATGTTACGAGACTTCCACTAAACTCTTTATCATCAATGGCTTCCATAACACCTGATGCCTTATCTAGCCCATACCATCTTGTACAAAATAGTCTAGAATGTCTTATTGGTGAATCATCTGCTAATAAAGCTCCTGCATTAGTTAACATTCCATTCACATCACTTAACCCAAAAGATACAAAGTCAGATTCTTCTAAATCTTGACCTGCTCTTTTTCTATATACAGAACGTAATTTTGTAAAAGCAAAATCTACATATTTGTACTGTGACATAAGGCTATCGTAGGTTTTATTACTTCCTTGAAGCACTAATTGCTTTAAATCAATATTTCCCGCTGGTATGCTTTGGTTTCCGACCCTAATATATGCTGTTCTGTTTCCGTCACCAACATAGTAATATGGCGTCTCAATCCCAGAGGGAACTCTTAAAATCACAAATTCCTTTCCTGCTTCTTCATGAATTTCCATAATTACTTGTGGTATTGGGTCCATCTTTGTTTTGATGATTTCACTTATTTTTTCAGATACACCTTTTGAATCTATAAGACCTAATGGCTCCTCATTATCATTAACACCAAATATTAGTGCTCCACCTATACCATTTGCAAATGCACTTACACTTTTTAACCAACTTTTTGGTCTTCGTTCTTCTAATGTTTCTTTTTTATCATATTCAGTAGCTTCACCAATAAATTCTGATATTTTCAAAATTCCACCTCATTTCATATATATAGTTGAATACCTAGTTATATTATGGTTCAGTAATTTCTCCAATAAGTTCATTTGCTAAAACCTCATCTTTAATCCTGATTAAAGAACTGTCATTATAACTTCTGCCTAAAATATTTATATCTCCATACCAAACAACTACATTATCTACAACCGTGAATTTTAAATGATTATTTGGTATTTGAATAATATCAATTCCTTCCTTTTTCATTTCATTTATAAAACCAACAATAAATTGGTTATTATGCTTGTTTTCATATTCTCCAAGTGTCTTTATACACAAAGTTACTCTTATACCCGATCTATACCTTTCAATTAACACTTCTTTTATCTCATCAATCTTTTTCTTTTGAAGATATGGACTAGAAATAAGTATGTTCTCCTTTGCTAGTTTTATATCCTGAATCAAATACTCCAGATAATTTGCCTCATCATATATGGTACTTGCTATGGCTTCTTCAGAGTCACCATCTTTTATACTATATCCAACTGAACGATACGCTGTAAGCCGTTTATGATACATCCTCTCAAGTACTGGTATATGCACATCCACATAGTCATAAATTAAAACTTCATTTTTCCCTTTATAATTTCTGTGAAGCCTTCCAGCATATTGTGCAATAGTACCTTTCCAAGCAATTGGCATAGTCATGAACAAAGTATCTAATCTAGCTTCATCAAATCCCTCACCAATTAGCTTTCCTGTTGCAACTATTACAAATCTATCTCCGTCCTTTAAGGATTCTATTTTTTTGAGTGACTTTTTACGCTCCTTTGTTTTCAGATTTCCCGATAGAACAATTACTTCGAAATCCATACCCACCATTAGTTGTACCAATTGATTAATATGACTCGTTCTCTCTGTCAAAACCAACGGATTTCTACCAGCGTTTATTGATTCAATAATATCATCAACAATCAATTCATTTCTATAGTTACTCTCACAAATATGCTTATATACCTCAGTTATATGCCATTCATCATGTTTCTTAAATATAGGCATTCTTGTACTTGTAAACCTCGGAATTATATAATGTTCAAATTCCCTAAGCAATGCCTCATGCTTAGCATTTACTTTATGCCTAATAGGTCCACAATGCATAAATATGATTGGATGGTGCCCATCTTTACGAATTGGAGTAGCTGTCAATCCATAAATATACTTAGCGGCAGATGAACTTATAATTCTACTAAAGTTAGTAGCAGAAATATGATGACACTCATCCACAATAATCAAACCATACTGATTAATTATCTGCTTTACACTCTTATCTTTTTCGAACATGGATTGCATGATTACAATATCTACGATTCCAAACAGTTCTTTTTTACCACCACCCAACTGCCCAATAGCGGATTTTTTCTTTGTTCGTTTTTCTTCCACTTCATCTATTTGTAAAAATTGTTCAAGTCTCTCTTTCCATTGTCGAGCAAGTTCCTTAGTATGAACTAAGACTAATGTAGGACAGCTTTTTTCAGCAATAACTCGTGCACCAATAACTGTTTTACCAAAGCCAGTTGTAGCAGATAGCACACCTTCATTATAACAGTTAAGTTCTTGGAATGCCTCTTCTTGTCTGCTGTCAAGCTGCCCATCAAATTTTATTTGTAATTGTTTACATTCATATCTATTGTCATTTATTATGTACTTAATATTATTTCTTCCAAATAAATTTAGTAACTCAGACTCTATACCTCTAGGTAAAATAATGCTTTCATCATCTTCATCATAAACTACTGTAACACGTGGCACACCATAAGTTGACTGTCTCATTGCTTGTTTTGAATAAAATTCAGGATTAGCATAGGAAGCTAGTTTTCTAAGCAGTAACAATCCTTTTGAAGATAAACCGTTTTTAGAAATCTTAATACCTCTACATTTTTCCAAAATAACAACATCTGGAAAATCAGTTTTGCTAATGCTAATATATCTATTATCTACTTTTGAAGTTTCAGTATCAATTCCCGCATCTATAACCTTGTTAATATTGCAAAATCTTAATACATGTTCTTCGGAAATCTTTTGAATTTGTGATAAGTAGCGCCACTGGTCATCAATTTGTTTTAAATTTTTATCTACAAAGATTGAATTCCCTTGCTCTCTTGTTTGTTTTTGCAATGGTAGTGCAATCAGATTTCCAAAACCATCTTTTTGAAGAAAATCTTGACTTGGAAATAATCTATCATATGAATTAAATTTAATATTTTCAGATTCTTCCATTGAAATATTTAATATTATCGTTCCAAATTTTCGTGCCAAAGATGCCTTGATTTCTTTTTCAAAAAATAACCATAGATGACACCCATTTCCTGAACGTGAACGCTCAGCGTATACGGGTATATTCATTTCATAGCAGATCTTCATCACAATTTTAACATCTTTACTCCATGTAGACTCATCAAAGTCCATTACAAGAAGAAAACAAGTATCGTTTAATGTCATGGGATAAAGCCCTAAAACATATTTGCCTAATAAATGACCTTCAATCCGCTCTTCATCTAGAGGTGCAAAATCATCATATTTACAATCGCTACATTTTATCTTAGGTTTATTGCATATGCCTGGCCTAAAATCATTGAAACAATATGGTGAATAACCTGGTTTACTTTTCCACCTTTTAGCACAGACATCAGCCCTACCTTTGAAAAGGGACATAAATAATTGAATCTTTTCCTTACTGGCACTATTCATTGTTACTAAGTTGTCATTGTAATCCAAACCAGTTTCTTTAACTATTGTAAAATCCGCAGAAGTATCCATTTCTAATTTTTCCTTAGATAGTATTTTTCTAAGTCGTCCAACTTCATCTCTTAATTTTTTGTTTTCGTCTTCTAAGATTTTATATTTTTCATATAGTTCCTTATAGTTTAGATTCATAATCATCACCTAATTCATATGAATTTTTATTGCCCGTTTAATAATTCATATATATATTCTTTTTCCACCTTTTTCTTTAAACGCTTTATAGCACTTTTCTAAAATTTTTCTAATACCTTCAGCAATAATTTCTTCCTTCGATTTTCTTCTAAAAAAATGTGATATCGATTATCCCACTCATCTGTCCATTTATTGTTTTGCATTATTGTACGAACTTCCTTCAAGGTACTAACTGCATGGTAGTAATTTTTCTCTTTACCAAGCCCTACATAAAATTTAGTTTCTTTCCAATACATTTCTACTATCTCACGGGGATACTCTTTTACTAATCTTTTACTAAAATAATGACCATTATCAATCCCCCAACCTCGATACTGTTGATGATTCAAGATATATTCTAAAACTTCCCTGCTACCACCTTTCTCCAAGATAATATCAAAATATGTATCCAAATTTCTCTTTTTGATTACCTTTAATATATCCTTTTCATTGCTAGAAAAATCATCTTCTGTAAGTTCTTGTTTGCAGTCTTGATATAATTCAAGTAATTTGCTTTCACTCACACATTTCAAAAGTGCCAAAAGAGATTCTTTTTGTTTCTCGTAATTATTTTGCTCTTTATAATATCCATGCATTAATTCTATTATCTTATCCTGATCCCATTTATGTTTTTCAGCACCAGCATAAAGCTTTTCCAAAGACACCTCATCATGATTCTCACTGTAATATTGAAACAGATATTCATAAATTTCATCTAATCTTCCGCTTTTTTTCAAACCTGTCTGTACAATTTTCACAGCCTGCTCTTTATCTCCATGGCTTTCATAGTATTCTGCCAGCTCTAAATAATCTGATACGTAGTTCAAATTAGCTTTCTTACTTTCAAGAAATTTTTCATTCTCTCCATTATCCAAAAATATCCTCGCTGCCATATCTTTGTAATAGGAATTCCCATATTCTTCTAAATACTCCGCTAAATACATAGCCTCTTCTTTATTGGTACACATTATTACTGCAATATCCACAAGATAATCTGTAAATCCACTATTATCTGATGCTACAAATTCAAGCATCTCATCTAATAGTGATTTCCTTATTTCCCATGATGTTGTATTATTTTCAAGAAGCTCTACAACTTTTTCAAGTTCATGGCAAGCATCATCCTCATCACTTTCCTTTCCTCCGCCATACATATCAAATTCTTGAATAATAGCAGCAGCTTTATTCCAATGCTGGCGAATCTGCTTTTCAACAATCCATATGTGATTATCCGGAGTAGAATTATTTTGACAATAATCTAAAAGAGCTTGTTGTCCTGCTTCACTTCTGTTAACAATATAACCGACTAAATCTATCAGTTGTTTCTTATCATACTTATCAATAAGCTGATTTAATGTTTTATCATCCAAGTATATTTCATTCCCTTCCATTTTTCCCATACCTATATTTAGTTATTTTAATTATCCAATTATCTCCGAAGTCATAATTATAGGACTCAAGGAACAGTACCCTCGAAAAGCACAATAAGGTATTCATAAGAATTTAACCTTTTTGATTAGTATCCAAGTATTATATATCCCTCTTCACTTATATTTAGAATTAATCTGTTATATATATAATAACGAGCACATGTTCATTTAGCAATATATAATTTACGATATACTCATTTTCTTCTTTTATATTTTGGGAATTTAATTATTCTAATCTCTTATACTAAAAGGGCGTAGAAACTGGATATTTCAACAATTTTGTGTGTGATATTTTTGTTTAATTAATCTAAAAGTATAAAAATTTGCCCGAGATTTGCCCCAGGCAAATTTTACAACAAATAAATTATAATCAATATAGAGGCAAGATATGTCAATCTGCCTCTATAAAAATACCTAAAATACTTTTCACCTTTCCATTAGTTTTTGACTCAGAGATCTAATTGGTCCTATTTGCTTTTCAAACATCAAATCCCATATATCAAGACATTCTTTAGCAGTTTCTTTCATTTCAGGTAATGTTGAATTAGATGTCTCATCATATAATCCAATTACCAACTTAGAGATTTCGTCTTCTATTCCCCAAATATCTTCACTTTTACCACTATAGTTTTTTATTAAGTGATAACTCATTGATAGTATAATATCTTTGTAATCAACTACTGACTTAGATTCTTCTTCAAGGTAATGTGCAAAGGCGTGCACCGTTCTGCGACTTAATCCTGAATTCACTATTTCAATTAAAAAATCCTTATCTCTCTCCAAGTCAATAAGATTATCATAAAATAATCTTGAAATCGGCCATTCCAAATCTAATGTACTTGTCATAAATTTACGTATCATATTTTTTGATAATGAATTAAATTCATCTTTATTAAAATAAATAATAGACATATGGAGAACAGCTTCTGCTTGTGTTTTGCTCATTATATCCACATTATTCAATATATCGGCAAATTCATTTTTTAGAATAAACATTTCAGATAGACAATATGCTCCCATTTGTATTATTTCTTCATCCTCGGACTCATAACATTTTTTAATAACTTTTAATACACGTTCACGATATTTCGGATACAAACGAAAGAGCATATCTTTCGTATCATGAAAACCTACTAACCTATAATCTTGTTCATATAAATTTAAAATTTTTTCTGATGCCCATTCTCTTTCAATGTTAAACGAAGGCCATAGTACATATAAACTCGCCAGTTTTACTGCTGGATTTTCATCCATTGCCAATTTTTCAATTGTATCTTTAAATTGATTAAACAAAGAACTATCGTTCCATAATAACTGAGCTATTGCTTGAGAAGCATTTCCCCTTACGCAGTTTATAGCATTACTTTGGAGCATATCAAAACTGCGCATTTCTTTATCTTCATTCTTTGTTACATTTAGTTTTCCCATTTCAGGATTTTTATGGTTAATTGCAATATCTTTAAGAATATCCAATATCCCTTGTGACCATTTTGCACTCTTCTTGTTTTCAATCAGCGAGCAAATATAATTCGCCCGATAAGAAGTATAATCAGACCTTCAGTATTTGGTATATTACCCATCTAATTTCAAATCTGTTTCCGCTTTTATCAGCTCTACCACCTAATTCATATGGCATACTATCCCCCTGCCTTTTTTTCATAATTGTTATTTAATATAAAAATTCTTATAAACAATTCTGATTATTCTTATTATGCGTATAAAAAATCTATCAAATATACTTTGGATTTGCTATTGTATCTAAGAATTTACTTGTTATAATAACTAACAAAAGTAATGTAAAACATTTTACAATTCTTGACAATATTTTACCATAAATATAGCAAATAAGATAGAAAAATACTTACTGCACCTTTGATGCATTAAGTATTTAATATCAATATGTAATCAATATTTTCTTAAAAATGATGTTAAAAATATTACAGTAAATTGAAATTTACACATATTACAAACTGCTTTTGCATAAATATAAAAGCAATTATGAAAGAATGTTAAAAAAACCAGGTTAATTTAAATGCAAAAAATAAACTTTGCCAAAGATTTGCCCAGAGTACATATCCTAAACTCCGAACCCGTTGGAATTAGTTATCAACAGCACAGTTTCCACATGCCTTGAGTAGACAATAATGATGTCATCAGTGCCTGGTAGTTCCTTGACGGAAGCATATATTTTATAAAAAGATGTTCATTTATGAATATCTGGACACAGAAAAGGAGTACCACCTTTACAGCACCCATTATTAAATCTACAATTTTTTAGTTATTCATATCTCTGTTACTACGTCTAATCGAATTGGGTAGCATAATATCTATTTCATTTTCTGAAAAAGTTTGTTCTTCGTCATTTTTCAAAGCCTTCTGAGCTTCTGCATAGCTTTTTCCATCTGTTCTAGGGGAATTACTATATACCTGAGAAGTTCTATCTTGAAGTTCATCTCTTTTTCTCATTATGACATCCGGCTCTAAAATATCAAAATCAGTTAATAATGAAACATACTCTTCTCTTATTTTCCATAAAGAGTCCGAAGCTACCTTATGTTCCTGTGCCATTTCTATTAAATTGAAATTCTTTGTATAAGAATTTAATACTAATAATAATAGAGAAATGATTGCTCCTAATATGCTTGCTATTTTATCTTCCGTAAAAATAGCTACTATAAAACCACTCGTAGTAATAGCTGACAATACAATTTGCCAAACCTTTATTCTATCATTTGTTTTTAAAAGCCTGCTTATAATTTTATCATGGCATGTCTGTGTATATGTTACTCTCCCATATGCTTCTCTAATTTGAGACTCCAACTTATATCCTTGACTATTCTGGGAATTTCGTTCCATAAATTTCTCTCCATTTTTGCTTTGCAGAATATGGCATATCCTTACTTTCATATGATATAGCTACTACTGCATTATCATAGGCTGTTTTTGCCTTAGCTTGAAAGTTTCCTGATTTCAATACATAGCGACTACTTCCTGGTGCTAACCAATAATTTTGTGATGTATCTATATTCTTAAGATATTCAAAAAAATCCCTACTCATAAAATCGTAATATAGATAAGATTTATCTTTGTACTGCCAATCACCAATAAATTTATAAGCCAATGTATCAATCAAAATTCCACTCATAGAAACATCACATTTATTTTTCCACGCTCTTGCCATTCTACAAAGGCGTTTTAGATTTTTATTAGTTTCGCTATTCCTTGTATTCATTGCCGAAATTTCTTTTTTAGGGTCTGTCTTTTTCCAACTTCCACCATTATTACTATCAGGATATGTATAGCTGTCATCTTTATTGATGAAAGCTGGTACAATTTCAAAATTTATTCCATCCGAAAAATTTATTCCAATAACCTGTCCATCCCCTTTAACAAATGACGTACTATATGTTTTTTGCAAAACCCCTTTTACTTCCTGTAAAAGAGCAGACTGTCCATTACTACTATATCCATTAAATTTGACATATGTTTCATATGGCAACTGTACTATCATATCTATGTCACTTGTCCAAATTTCCGTGCCTCTGCCATAAGAGCCAACATATAAACTATACGCTGTTTCTGATGTACTGTTTCTATAATCAAGATTAATTCTCTTAGTTATTTGATGGTAACGGTACTGGATTGTAGAAACTGTATCGGAACTCATTCTCAAATTAGAACAAAATGAAGAAAAATAATCGCTAACTGACACTTAAAATTCCCCCTTCGATAACTAAATATATAATACAATTATTTTATCCTACTATATATAGTATGTCAATTTATGTTTTTCCAATATCTACAAAAAAGGAGTGTTGTTTTTTCTATAGTACTCCTTAATTTTCAACCTTTATTTTCTTGTATCTACACACTCCTATCAACCACCGCTGAAACATTGATATAGTTTTTAATCTCTTAATTTCCGAATTTTTCTCCTCCTCACTGAAGATTGTATTATTTTTAACAACTTTATCACTTGCTTATTTCCTAATACACTATAATACTTTTAGTATCAAAATTGTAAGCAATAAAACCCTCAAAATACTTTGAAGGCTTTATTATTAACAATTAATTACTATTCATTTATTGTATACTATAATATACAAAATAACTCTGTGACATCTAGTCATATTCTATTTTAAAATATCATCCAATAACATGCTGTGAATTTTTTTCTATGGTTTTAAATAAATCATCTTCTCTTAAATTAGAAATTCCTTTAATCGTCTGGTATAATTCTTCATAAATATCATGACTATATGTTATTTCTTGAATAAACGGTGCATCTGTTTCAACAAGAAGCTTATCTTTGGGTATCATTTTAATTAAATTTCTTCCGTTTTCAGTATTAATCATTTTTTTATTTACTGAAAAATAACACCCTAATTCTACAGCTTTAATAAATTGTTTTTTCCCACCTGTAAACCAATGCAAAATACAATGATTATTGTTTGTAGTTTTGAATTCTTCTAAAATATTTAATACATATTCTGCTGATTTGACACTATGAATAGATATTAGTTTATTTCCTAATTCACTACATATCTTTATAATCTCAGAAAACACTTTAATTTGTTTTTCTTTAGACGCATAATAATGATTATTAAAATCCAACCCAATTTCTCCAATATATTTTGCATTATGAATATTATTAATTACTATTGAAAGTTCATCGTATCTTTCTTTTACCAATTGTGGATGTAATCCTAGCGCAACTCTAATGTTAGGGTTTTTCTTACAGTATTCAATTTCTTGATTATATGCTTTAGGTGTTGTTGTCACGGTTACAATCACTATCTTTTCTTTTAATGATTCTTCAATGATATCTTTCATTCGTGGCATTAAATCTAAATGGCAGTGCATATCATACAAAGTCATTCTTGTACATCACTTTCTAATGAGGCACTAATAAAATTATCTACTTCTAATAATCCTCTCGTATATACCCCTACTAATCGCTCTAAATATCTAGCATTGTTTGTCAATGGCCCAGGTTTATGAATTAAAATTTTTGCTATATTTGGTTGTCTTTTTATTCTATTAATAGCAATTTGAAACGATCGTAATTGAGTACCTGTGGCATATGCATGTTCTCCAAGGATTGCGCCTATACTTTCTTGTGTATATTCTGTGCAATCTTTTCCCAATCCAAAGGCTTTTTTCATTGCTGCTCTTCTAATTAAACAAGGCACACAAAATCCACAGTGCTGCGGAGGCAATTTTTTCCATTTAGCTTTTGCAGGAGAAGAGCACGATATAGATTTTTTTATTACTTTAAAAAGAAAGTCTCTATTTTTACATTCATCTGCCATTTCTCCTTTAGTTTTATCCCAATAAGGATTTTCTACTATTAAGTTAAATCCAAGCCTATCTAATACCATATTCCACATTTTTAAATAAAACGGATGAGTTGTCCTAGTGCTATGAGAACCTACTCTTAAATTATCTAGAGGAACATTGAGTGCAATTAATCCATTCTCAGGAACTTCCAATCTATTAACACCTATAATTCCTGAAATAGCAAATGCTCCAAATGCAATAAACAAAAAAGAACGACTTCTGGTTGTATTTTCTGTTCCTCCCTGAGGTATAAATTCCTGTTCAAAAACCATCCATAAATCTAGGTATAACGGCATAATATCAGGATAGTTCTCTTTTAACTCCTTAATAATGTTAGTTTGTGCATTTTTTGTGAATCCGTCACCTGCATGACTAATTAATAAAATACTTTTCTTATCTTCTAAGTAATTTATTGTACTAATTAAACTATCCATTCCACCAGAGAACAAGGAAACCACATCAATTTTTTTCTGTTCTCTGGTATATACTAACAAATCATCAAACTTTTTATTTCTTTGCTCAAATATAGCACTCCACTTATCACCAGTTAAAAAATCTAGCATTCTAGTCAAATCAGCACTAGCATTATTCCATGCTTCAAGATTCATTACTGGTAATTGAATTTCTATTTCTCTTGTCCAAGAGTCCTGAGAATGAATATTCCTTGATATCCGAGTATCAGCAAGATATACTAAGGTAGCAAAAGCCATTATGTCAATACCATCTTCAGTTGGATAAATTCCGTTATCTAACATTTTTTCAATGACATTACCAATTCCATAACAAAGTGTTCCTGTTTCAGAAGTAATTGGTACGTTTACTATTTCTAAACTTCCTTCAAAACAAGTGGTTAACTCAGTCTCATCATACATTCCAATTAATTTAAATCTCTTCATAAACTACACCTCCTCCATGGATGCCAATATCAAATATGCTTTTTCATATACCGAGTCAACAATGGCTCTTGTTTGTGTACTATCAATGCTTTTAATTTCGATATTAAGTTGTACCATAGCATCTGAAACAGCTCCAAAAATGAAGTCATTCAATTGCTCTTGTATTATTTCAACAGTACTAACATCATCAGGAAGTGAAATAGTCTTGTTCCCAATATCATTAAGTAATCGTTCCTGAATTACATTTGTCATATATGTTTCTGTGAAAATCAAAAATTGATTTTCAGTCATATTTTCTATTAATGTAACATTTAATTCGGGCATTGATTCTATTGTTTCAATATAAGAACTTCTTGCGATCCCCTCATCTGTTCTTCCTCCATCTGGACATACAAAATCAATAATTTCTAAGAACACATCACTTGCGTTTTTCCCAAGCAAATCCCCTAGTCCAAATTTTTTACCGGCTTCTCTAATTCCTTGTCCAGAAATACTTCCTAAAACAGATATTAATCTTGCAGTACTATTTCTTGCAGCCCCTAATCTTGTCACAGCATTTTTTGCACCGCCTAAAGATTGTTTCACGTATTGGGAAGTAGCGTTATGCAAATTATCTCTATTTCTTCCACCAGAGTTTATATATCTTGTGAAATTATTTCTTGGATTACTAAATCTTTCTGAATCTGCAGATGTCGGAATAACATTATTTCCTTCATCATTTTCATCCAGCCATGATGGAACCATTGGTGTTCTACCATTTTGTCCATTATTACTTGTTGATGTTCCCATAACTTACCCTCACCTTTTCATTGCTTTCAAAGCTACTTTTACTACTTGATTTCCATTTTTAGATAGCAAATTATAATAGTTATCTAATTGTTCTTTTTGTTCTTTTTCAACAATACACTTATCCCAGCCAGAGCAAATCCATACACCTACTTGATCCATTTTAAATGACCTTATCAGACTAATTAAATTACCTTGTAACTCTTTATGTAGTTTAACTAATTCAATAATGCCTTCAATTCCCTTTGGTTTTTTAGCAATATTCCCTTGTCCTAAAATTTTTTGTGATAAAACATCAAAAACATACTTAGATTCTTCACTCGTTAACACTTCAATCTTGTCACTGATACTGGCAATATACATAGATGTACTCATTAATCCATCAATAATAAAGCGAAGATTTTCCGATTTAACTTGTTTGAAGAAATAATCTTCTTTTTCTTTACTTGCAAAGTAATATGGTCTTAAATCAATATTACCGATATGTGGCGCTGATTTTACCCAATTACATATCTCAGAATTTTCACTCCATGTTTTACATTTTTCACTCATTTGGTCTTCCAACGTGACTTTTCGTGATTCTTTTTTA
Source organism: Sedimentibacter sp. (assembly GCA_032006665.1). Taxonomy (GTDB): domain Bacteria; phylum Bacillota; class Clostridia; order Tissierellales; family Sedimentibacteraceae; genus Sedimentibacter. Next base: position 82,673 of record DALZMP010000011.1, on the reverse strand, counting down.
TCCCCTTTTATTTCATCCAAATTATCTGTTATTTCTATTTCCTTTTTTGTTACCATTAAATGCTTTTCCAATTCATCCAATGCCTTGCACTTTCCAGTTTCATCTGTTTCCGCAGCGATTTCTTTATAAAAGTCTCCAAGATAGTTCTCGGCAAGCATAACTTTAGCCAATATGGATAGCTCAATTTCGTCACCAAATCCTCTGGCTTCTGCAATCTTATATCTAAGTAAAAGCATATTAATAAAACGCTTAATCTTCCTTGGATTACCACTTGTGTTACTTGCTAAAATAGGATGGATTTGATTGGCAACTGCTATCTCATCCCTAACTTCATTATATCTATCTCTAAATATTTCATGTAAATCGCTAATAGCTAAGCCATGATTCTTCCAAGGTTTTTTCATTTTATCAATTGAAATATTTAGTAATTTTTCAAAATCCTCATCATTTTCATTCAATCTTGAGCCAATCAGCAATAGTGTAATATACATCTCTGCTTCGACTTCACCCAAAGTCGGAATTCTAAATGGAACTTGTATCAATTTTTCTAAATATCTTTTTGAAAATTCTTTGCCAATATTTCTATCTGACAAATCTGTAACATCAGGAAAATGTCTTTTTACAGCATATTCTATCATTGACTCATCAGCAGCTATTACAAAAGCTGTAGAATTTGAGAACATAAATAATCTAACTGCCTCTAATGTTTCTATTGTTACTTCTGGCAAGCATCTATCTAAATCGTCTATTAATACAACTAGTTTTTGAATTTTCGACTCAATTAATAAATCTGAAAATGAAGCCTGAAATTCCGCAAATTCTTTCGTAGTAGATGTATCTTCAAATACCTTTGCATCTTTCAAATATTGTCCAACACTTTCAATTGTTATGTTGACTTTCTCTGTATCGGAAAAACTACTACCTAGATTATCTAGAATATTAGATAATAATCCTATAGGAGGTATCCCAGTTGTTGCGGTTAGTGCTAAACTTCCAGCCCCTTTAGCTACATTTAACCAATTAATATTTTTCCAAATCTTTTTTATTGTATCTGCACATACTGTGCGTAATTTTCGTTTTTCAATAAGTTCTGATATAATAGCACTCATTAATGCTATTTTTGCATCTTCAAATCCTTGGTGTTTCCAGCCATTGAATTTAATACATTCTATATCTGGATTATTATTAAATTCATCCTCTACCATTTCTAAAACACTAGATTTGCCAGCTCCCCAATCACCATGTATTCCTATCGAAATTGGCTTGTCTTGGCTCTCTTTAATAAGCTCAACTACAGTCTTCGCAATTGCTCTATTATTAAGCATATCAACTTTTGTTTCATTATCAGACAAAATCAATTTTCTTTTCCACCTTTCTAATCAACACCATTACTATTTCTATTGTACACCAATTGGAAATGTTTTACAAGAAACAATAGCATTATTTGCGGTTTATTTACAAATTACTACATCAAAATATTTTTCATTACCTCTTCTTAAACACGCAAAATGCCTTCATTTACCCTCTGCGTAAAATAGAGGTCTTATGATTATGCCATTTAAATAATAAAAACCGCAACTGATGATGAAACAGTTACGGTTAGTTTAATTATATAAAAAAGTTCACTAGTTTGACTTTCTTTTAATCTTCGTAATAGCCTACTTCCTGCATCATAACAATTCCAGAATGAAATTGTATTTCTACCTTCATTCCTTTATGTACTCGGATGCTTTGTATCAGTCTTTTTACAAGTTCTTGATCAAATTCTCTTACCTTTGGGTTTACCGTGGACATAGCTTTGTCTAATGCCTCTACCCGCTGCTTATAGTTCTCTGCTTCTTTTTTCGCCTGTACAAGCCTTATTTTTGCTTTTTTAAGCTCATTAATCTGTTCTGATATGTATCTGTAGGCTTCATCAAAATCTTCGCTTACAGCTCCTTGTTTTGCGTTATCTTCGATAAGCTTTAGCATTTGTTTTTGTAGCACATCAATTTGGTCATCATACTCGGTTGTAATCCCTTCAGTACTATAATTTCCTATAACTCTAATGACATTTTCTCTGAATGCTTCTATAAAATCGCCACTATTTTCTACTACATCGTTGATAGCATTCATTATGGCATCGTGAAGTTGCTCTTCCTTTAAAGTGGGAGAATTTTTACATTTTGAACTTGTACCATTTTTTAGCCTGTCTTCACATCGCCATACTGCTGATTTTTTTCCGTATTTTGACCAGGTCTGTCTGCGATAAGCATGACCACATTCTGCACATACCATAAGGTCAGTAAGTACATACTTGGAACTGTATTTACTTTTTTCCTTTTTAGATTTATTTGTCTTCCTTGTAACGGCAGCTTTATTAAGACTCGCCCGTCTTGCTTTTTCTACTTGTACTTGGTGAAATAATTCTTTGGGAATAATAGCTTCATGATTATCTTCTATATAGTATTGAGGTGCATACCCTTCATTCTTTACTTTTTTCTTAGTAAGGAAATCTATGGTATAAGTCTTTTGCATACATACATCTCCGCAGAACTTTTCATTTGAGAGCATATTATTTATTGTTCCGGGATGCCAATGTTCTAATCCAGTTACGGTCTTAATTCCATCAGCTTCTAACCCTTTGGCAATTTGTAAAATGCTGCTACCTTCCAGGTATTCTCGGAAAATTCTTTTTACGATTACTGCTTCTTCAGGTACTACTATAAGGTTTCCATCTTCATCTTTTGTATAGCCTAAAAACTTTTTATGATTTACGGATATTATTCCATTTTCAAATCTTCTTGTTAATCCCCATCTTGTATTTTCACTGATGTTTCTACTTTCTTCTTGGGCTTGACTGCTGAGGATGGTTATAAGTAGTTCTCCTCCGCTTTCCATTGTATTTACACCCTCTTTTTCAAAAATAACGGGTATATTCTTTTCTTTCAGTTTACGGATATATTGGAGAGCATCTACGGTATTTCTTGCAAATCTACTGACGGATTTTGTTAGCAATAAGTCTACTTTCCCCGCCATACAAGCATCTATCATGGCATTAAAATCATCACGCTTTTTAGTTTGAGTTGCACTCTTTCCATCGTCTGCAAATATTCCGGCACATTTCCAGTTTGGATTACTGTTTATCTTTTCAGTATAATAATCTACTTGTGCCTCATAGCTGCCTTCTTGCTGTTCAAGTAATGTACTAACTCTACAATAAGCTGCTACCCTTAATTTTTTTTGTTCTACTCTTACATGCTTATCATATTTAATTTGTGGCGGTATGATTGCTACCGTCTTTTTTGCTACTGCCATCTTTTTCATCCTTTCGCTTGTATTCTAATTCCATTTTTATTATAATTCCGTTTATAAATTCAACCTCTACTTTTGCATCTTGATACACGGTGATATGTTTTATTATGGTTTCAAAGAGTTCTTCATCAAATTCAGATATTATTTTCTTATCTTGTAATGCCACTTTTATTTTTTCTGTATTATTTTTATAATCATCTACCTTTAAGCAGTTATACATGAGCTCTGCTCTTTTAAAAATTAGTAATGCAAGTTCTGTAGATGAATATTCTTCTTCCTGTTCAAGTTCTTTTATCCGGCTTTCTGTCTGCCTTAATTCAAAGCTCATTTTTAGTGGTTCTTTTTTCTCATTTTTTTCAAGCATCCACTTTTTTTGTATCAGTTCATTTACTGCATCTATAAAAATATCTTTCAACTCTTCATTGGTGTAAAATAGGTTTCTGCAGTTAACTTTGTTATTTATAAGATACTTTTTACACTTCCATTTTTTCTTTTCTGATTTCTTTCCGGCATGTTCTGCATAAACCTTATAATAAGCTCCGCATTCACCACAGAATATTTTTCTGTTAAAAACTGATTGTTTTTTCATAGTATTTTGAAGCGTTGTTCTTCCAAGCTTAATTTCTCGTTCTTTTCTTTGTATCTGTACCTTTTCAAAATCTGATTCATCTATAAGCTTTGGATAATATGTTTCTCCCATGTATTTGACATTTTGCAGTATCTTTCCTACTGAGCCATGATTCCATTTTGTCTTTTTATTAGCATTAAGAATTCCCTTTTCAGTAAGTTCCTTTGCTATTGCCAGCATGGATTTTCCTTTTATATACTCTTCAAAGATTGCCTTTACGGTTTTTGCTTGTTTATCATCAATTTCAATGTTGCCATTTATCATTTTATATCCTAGCGGCATATGACTTTGCATTATCTATTTCACCGCCTTTATCTGTATACTCTGTAAGCTCAAGGTTATTAATGAGTCTAAATGTAATTGTTCGATCACTTCCGATTAATACTTTATCTACCGTATTTGTAAATAAGTTTTCATCATAATCATCCAGCAAATCAGGATTGTACCTTATAATTTCTAGTATCTGTTCTGTTCCTGCAATTTCTTTTTCAAAACCATTACTGTCAAGCAAGCTGTTTCGCTTTTTCTTGGTTTCTTCAATTTCAATATTAATTGCATTTTGTTTTTCTATAAAAATAGCAGAGTCCATATATCCTTTTTGCACTACTCTGCTGAGGATATGGCTCTGCTCTGTTAATTCCATGATTTTGTTATTTAATTTTTCTATTTCTACTTCCTGTTCCTTGTTGGTTCTTAAATTTTTAAGAGATTCGAGTAAAGGAGTCAGGATAAAAGTGTAATTGCTTACAAGTTTATTCCACATCGCAAGATATGCATCTTTGATGATATCTTCCCTTATTGGCTTTGTCTTACATATTTTACTATTTTCAATGTGTGTTTTGCAGCTCCACTGTACTTTCTCAAAGGGTTCTCCTATATATATTTTTTGTCTTCGAAAAATTCCATCACATTCTTTACATATAATTTTACTGCTGAATTCATACCTATTTTGGTATTTACCTTTGTAATCCATCCCCATTTGATTTCTTCTGTATTCGTAGATTTCTCGCACCATTTCACCTTGTTCTCTGGTGATAATTGGTTCATGGTTATCTCTTATTAAAAATTGAGGCCTCTCCCCACGATTAGTTTTTCTCGTGAAAGGAAGGCCATCAGTTGTATAAGTTTTTTGTAAAATCAAGTCACCCTCATATATTGGATTTTTTATGATTTGATTTATTACATTATCATTCCATTTTTCAGCACTTCTAATAGTTGGTACATTATCTTCTGTTAAATCTCTTGCAATTGCATAAACTCCTTTGCCACTTAAATATTCATGAAAAATCCTTTGAACAATTGCTGCCTCATTTTCATTAATTTTTAATTCGCCTTCATCATCTCTGGTATATCCAAAGGCTACACTTGGAAGTCTAAATGTTCCATCTATAAATCTTTTTTGAATTCCCCAGCGGCTGTTTGTCGATATGTTTTCTGATTCACCTTGTGCTAAAGAGCTTAAAATAGTTAACATTTGCTCACTTTGTTCTGACATTGTATTGATGTTTTCTTTCTCAAAATATACGGTGATACCAAGAAATTTTAATTTTCTTATGGCTTCAATACTGTCAATAGTATTTCTTGCAAATCTGGTAACAGATTTAGTAATGATGATATCAATATTTCCATTTTCGCATTCTTTCATCATTCGTATAAATTCATCACGTTTTTTAACCTGTGTACCACTTCTAGCTTCATCAGCATAAATCCCTATAAATTCCCATTCTTCTCGTTTCTCTATATAGGACTTATAATATTCAACCTGAGCAACATAGGAAGTATGTTGTTTATTAGAATCAGTACTAACTCTGCAGTAGGCGCATACCCTTTTCTTAGGCCTTAATTCATGTAATACTTTCTGTCTTACAGGCTCTATTTTCATTACCTTTTTAGCCATATGATTTCTTCTCCTTTCCGGGAATTAATTCCCTTGTTAGCAACACACAATACTCCAAACTTCATTAGAAAGCAAGTGTTTTTACACATATACTTTTGCAAGCTGTGGTGAAAAAGTTTGTATATTCAAATCGTCTATTTTTTCATATTCAATTTCTGTGACAATACCTTTGTAAAGTAGTATTTTCAACATCTTCTGAGCCATCTTATATTGAACTTCCTGCTTAGTTTGCTCCTTTGTCATCTCAAACTCTTTCGAAGCTTCTGCTCCAATTTTATATATATCAAATCCCATTTTTCAGACTCCTTCTATGTCATCTATATTCATACTTAATCTCACAAAAATAGGGATTACCTTACTGAATTATCCGCTAATGCGAAAACCAAAAAAATAAAGTAATCCCCATTGCTTCTGACATTAAGTCAGTTTTCTTCATTTTTGTTTGTACTTTATTTGACACTACTTCCCAAGTACAAAGTCTTGTATAAACAAAACATAGGGCAATTTCATAAACTGAAGCAAGTTAAACTTCATCATAGGACTTTCACCTCCTCCGGGATCTCCGCAGGCTGCCCCCATTGCGATGTCTGTGGCTGGGCAGAAGTATCATTGTAGGCTGATGAGGTCATTGCGAAACAATCGAACTTTTTAAAACAGAAGTTTCAAAATATTGTTTTTAGGTCAGACGGGTCCGCTCGCACCTTAACTTGGCCGCTTTTATAAAATCGGAAGAGAAAAAATCCACTTACATGGATTAAGGTTCTGATTTTACAGGTGGTCTTGGCGCATCTACCTGTGTCGCTTGTCCTTTTCAGGCTCATCAGCTAACGTATTTATGAAATTGGATATACAATTTTCAAAGTACTTTTGAGTGGATAAAAATACCCCCTCACTTACTTCCACGTTAAGCGAGAGGGTTGCACACCTTAGAATTTTATTTTTTAAAAAAATTTTCTAACTTTTTTAATATTCTTATTTTCCTTTTATGAATTGCATTGTGGTATACGCCTTTAATTTCCGCATATTCTCTTTCTGTCATTCCTTCGTAAAAGAGAGCCGTAATCAGTTCATGTTCTTCCTTAGTCAGATGTTTTAAGCCCTCAAGAAGTTTATTAATCATAACAGCCTTAATTGCTATTTCTTCAACATTGGTATCTTCATCGTAAAATTGAACATCTGCTTCAATGAGACGTTCTAGGGAGTCCTCTTTGCTTTGAATAAAAAAGACTTTCTGTTTTTCTTCATCAACTATAAATTTCTCTACTTTAAGATCATATTCGTGATAAAGAAGCTTTCTTTCTCCCTGTCTTAATAAAGCAATTACTTCTTCACTTGCTTCCGGGTACATCTTTCTGTAATTTGGTATTCTTCTTTCTTTAGCCATGTGGCATTTCCTCCGTTTTCTGATGTTTGAATTTCATTTGTTTCAACATCAGAAAAGGAGGAGATCTGCACTTGATTTTTAGACCTTGCACCAACTTTCTCATCTTTCCTCCAAAAAATAGGCAAAGAAAAAGCCGGATGTAACATTTCTGTTACTCCCGGCTTAATTGCCTTATCATTAAAAAAGGGCATAAAAATAGCCCCGACATTAAATAACGCCGAAGCTAATTTCTTGAAATATTTTATTTTATAGTTACCCCATATTAAACATTATAGAGTATTAAGAGTTGAAAGTCCGTACACGCTTTATCCGTACTTGGTTCGCATTTTGTTCGCATTATGTTCACACCTAGACTGGATTTGCTTCGCAAAATGTATTATCGAAAACATTTTCACCGCTTTCAATAAAAATAGCCTTATATTTAGGAAGTGCATATCCCCATAATGCTATACCAAATAACTTGATTGCTTCTTTTTTCCTCATATAATAACTTGTCCTCTCTAAAGAAAGACATTCTAATATCTCCTGCTCATTCATTGAAATTGCATTGACATAACATTTGGATAATATTTCATGATAAAGTTTCCCATTTGTATGATATTCAAAAATCTTTAGCATCGCTGTATCTATTAATTCTATAATCCAAGAGGTCTCAAAAATACAGGATACTCTATTTTTAAAATCTTCTTTCTGCTCAGTGGGGGCAAAATCATTTAAATAAGTTAGTGCTAAATTCAAATTTTGGCTATAATAGGATTCACATACTTCTCTTACATAATCAACTTCTTGTATTGTTTTCCATACAACATCTCTGTAAATTTCAAGAAGTAGTTTTGATTTGTGGAAAACTTGTTCTTCATCAAAATGCATTCCATCATACATAAGTGAAATGCTTTTCATAGCTTTTGTCATTCTCATAATAGTCCTCCGTTAATTTTATTGGGTCATATTAAGGTATTTAAATTTTTTACACACCGTACTTTTTTGTTGACAAATTGTGAAAATTAAATTAATATTTATATGTAGTTATTCTTCATATTTAATATTATATGAAGATATATTGCATTTGTCAATAGGATTTAAATATGATTTGTGCATTTAATCTGCACACAAGAGGAGGCTACTATGAAATTCGGCGATAAACTCAGAGACTTGAGAAAAGAAAAAGGACTAACTCAGACAGAGCTTGGCAAAGAAATCGGCGTATCACTACGTACCATTATAAGCTATGAAACTGGGAAGAGTTATCCCAAGAAAAGAGAAATTTACTCAAAGTTAGCAAATTATTTTGATATTGATATAAACTTTCTCCTTACTGAAGACGAAGTATTTATTACTGAGGCAAAAGAAAAGTATGGAAGTCGTGGTGCAAAACAGGCTGCTGAATTAGTTGCCGAAATCGGTGGCTTATTTGCCGGTGGTGAATTATCAGAGTCTGATAAAGATGCCATTATGCGTTCCCTTCAGCAGGCTTATTGGGATGCTAAAGAAGATAATAAAAAGTACACGCCTAAGAAGTACAAAAAATAACTGTACTATTTATAAGACCTTTGATTTAATACAATTTATATGGGGAATACGGAATAAGTGTTGATTTATGGGGAGGTTATGATTTGATTGATTCTTTTGGAATATATAGAAAGGCAGAACAACTTGTACAAAAATCTGCCACAAACAATGTTCTGCAAATTGCAAGCGACCTTGGGGTTAAACTTTATTATGGAAACTACGATAATTTACTTGGTATGTATACTTGCAAGTGGAAACATCGCTTTATATTTCTAAATAACAAATTAGAAAATTATATGTTGCAGATGGTTCTTGCACATGAGATAGGCCATGATATTTTTCATAGAGATTTGGCAAATGACGGCTTAAAAGAATTCGCTTTGTTTAATCTCAAAAACATTACAGAATATGAAGCCAATGCATTCGCGGCACACATACTTCTGAAAAACGAAGAGGTGCTTACTTTGGTAAGAGACGGTTACGATGTTGCTCAGATTGCAAGCATTCTTAACTCTCATATTAATTTGCTCTTAATAAAAATGCAAGAAATGAATAAAATGGGATTTGACTTTAATGTACCATACCATCCCTGTAGTAATTTCTTTAAAGATGTATCCGCAAAATAATAGTGTCTGCAACCAGATTTTATCTGTAAAACAACCATTTTTTAATTTTATTGATTTAACAATTCCTTAGTTTTTAATTACGTAAATTGTAGTAAACCCATCTACTCAATATAAACAAACTAGCTGATAAAATGCTCACTAAACCATTTAAAATCAGGACAATAATTTTTTGACATTTGTAAACTTTCAATATGCCAAGTTATTGATTCTGCCCTTACCCTTGATACTTCTCATTGAGTATTACGTTAAGAAAACAATCCTCAAGTACTAAATACAATTATCAGATATTTATAAAATTCGCGTATTTTGTTGAAATTTGACATAATTCAATTAACCTATCTCCACAAAATCTTCACAAAGTTTTATTATGATATTTTTTGAGTTTAATAATATCGAAAGGAAATTATAATATGAAGGGTAATCAAAAAAACAAGAAAGGTAATAAAACTTCAAAGAAAAATAATAATTTAATTCTTGGAGTTGTAGCTGTTATAGTGATTGGTATAGCAGCATTCACTTTTTTAAATTCAGGAAATGATAAAAATGACTTAGCAGAGCAAACAAAATCAACTGCCATATCAGCAACAGACGAAAATGGTAATATGGTTATTAATGTAGCAGATGTAACGGAAACAGCAAATTTCTACGCATATGATCAATTAGACACTTATATGGAAGTATTGGCTGTAAAGGCATCAGACGGAACAGTAAGAACTGCTTTTAATACTTGCCAGGTTTGTTATTCCTCCGGCAGAGGATATTATATCCAAGAAGGCGACGTCTTGGTTTGCCAAAACTGCGGTAACAGATTTAAAATGGATGAGGTTGAAGTAGCACGAGGTGGATGTAACCCAGTTCCAATATTTAAAGAAATGAAAGAAGTGACAGATACTACAATTACAATTCCTAAGGAATTATTTGCTGAAGCAGAAGGTATCTTTGCAAATTGGAAATAAAAGATGGTTTAGAAACTATGCAGAAATTATCAGAGAAAAAATCAATTAAACTGGGCGGTGTTACCTGTACAGCTTGTGAACATAAAATAGAAAAAGCATTAAAAAAGCTCGAAGGAGTTAATGACGTTAAAGTAAGCTATGCTTCATCAACAGCAGATATAATATACAATACAGAAAAAATAGATATAGAAATAATCTATGAAACAATTGAAAAAGCAGGATATGATGTTATTTATGAACATGATGATTCACCAGAAGAAGATTCATCTAATATTACCACTTTATTAATTTTTCTTATTATTGCAGGTTTATATGTAATAATTAATAATACTGTTGGTTTTAACATCTTTCCGCAAATAACTCAAAGCATGGGCTATGGGATGTTGTTCGTGGCAGGACTTTTTACATCAGTTCATTGCATTGCAATGTGTGGAGGTTTAAATTTATCTCAATGCGCAGGTTGCAACGGATGTGAAAACAACAAATTATCCGGAAAACTTAAGCCAAGTTTTTTATATAATCTTGGTAGAGTAACATCCTACACAATTCTAGGTGGATTAGTTGGCGCTCTTGGTTCAGTTTTTAGCTTATCACTTAAAGGCAAATCAATAATTTCTCTTTTAGCCGGTGTTTTCATGATTGCCATGGGCATTAATCTGTTAGGCATCACGCCTGTTTTAAGAAAAATTATGCCTCATTTGCCTAAAGTTTTAACTGATAAAATTGACAGCAAGAAAACCGACAAAGGACCTTTTATTGTAGGATTGCTTAATGGATTTATGCCATGTGGACCGTTGCAGGCTATGCAGCTGTATGCGCTTGGAACAGGAAGCTTTATAACCGGAGCATTATCCATGCTTTTATTCAGTTTAGGAACTGTTCCTGTAATGTTTGCATTTGGTGCATTCAGCTCTATACTAAGCTCCAGATTTACTAAACAGATGATGAAAATAAGTGCGATTTTAGTTATTATTTTAGGGGTTGTAATGGGAAACAGAGGTCTTTCTCTGGCAGGAATTAATATTACTGATGCAGTGCTATCACCTTTAGGGATAAATTTAGCACAAGACGGCAAAACAGCAAGCTCAATCATTAAAGATGGCTACCAGACTGTTACAACAAAACTTGAATCAGGTAAGTACCAGCCAATTAGCGTATATGCCGGGGTTCCCTTAAGATGGACTATTGTGGCTGAAAAAGGAACATTAAATGGTTGTAATAATGAAATTATTATACCAGAATATGGATTGCAACAAAAACTTGAGTTAGGCGAAAACATAATTGAATTTACTCCAACAAAATCAGGCACTATAACCTATACTTGCTGGATGGGTATGATAAGCAGCATAATAACTGTTAAATAAGAAAAGCTCATGTATGAAAATGCATGAGCCTTTTGATTTGTCATAAACTGTTTAGTTTTAATTAATTCCTTTTATTTTTAAATATTCACCGATTACCTCTCTTGCAATAGGTGTAGGATATCTTCCAGAGCCTCCTTGAAATAAAACAACAGCTACTGCTATTTGCGGATCATCATAAGGCGCAAATGCTACATACCATGCAAATTCATCATATGGCTCGCCTGTTTCCGGGTTTATGCCTCCTTTTTGTGCAGTACCAGTCTTGCTTCCTACTTCTACCGGGAAATTTGCGTATGGCTTAGCACTGTCATCTAATGAAACAAGCCTCATTCCTTCCTTTAATATTTCTAAATGATTATAATCTGTAAGCTCTATTCTTTCTGATTCACGAATAGGTTCATAATCTGTAATTTGTCCGTCATAGGTCTTAATGTCCTTAATAACACTTATGTTTCTTTTGTATCCACCATTAGCTATTGTCGCAGCATAATTTGCCATTTGAAGAACTGTATATGAATTCGAACCTTGTCCAATCGCTATATTTAAATTATCACCTGCAGTCCAATGAGCTTGATTAATGTAAGAATATTTTATATTATCACCTAAAGGCACATTACTGTCATTCGTTTTATCAGGATTTAATCCCAACGCATTTAAACCTTCGTATACCTCTGTTCTTGTCATAGTTTCTTCTCTGTCAATCCAACTTACTATTTCTTCTATTATTTCATTTTTCATTCCCTCATCTAGCTTAGTATCATCTATCAAATAATGTTCTAAATTAGACTCCAGAAAAATTCTTAAATATACTCTAATACTAGATTTTTTTCCATCAATACTAGGTACTCCTCCTGAAGATTCTCGAGGAATATCAATTTCAACACCTGTTTTACTATCTAATCCTAACTTTTTTGATGTTTCAATTATATCGTTAACGTCTACTTTTACTGTATGTTTCTGGTCAGTTGCTGGATTTACTCCTAACATTGTTACAAAGAAATATACATTGCATGAATTTTGTATTGCTTCATACATGTTCTGCCATCCATGACCATATCCATAAAGAGTATATGTCCAACAGCTAAAGTTTCTTTCTCCGACCTTTATAGTTCCTGGACAGAATATTTCAGTTAGAGGGTCAACACCTTTTTCCAGTGCTGCCAATGCAGTTATCATTTTAAAAGTTGAGCCTGGCTGAATGGAAGTAAGCATTGCAATGTTATAGAGCGGTTTAGGAGCTAGCGGGTTCCTTGAATCATTTTGTAGGCTATTCCAGTCTTCAGCAGAAATACCTGTTGAAAACAAGTTTAAATCATAGGAAGGGTAATTTGCCATAGCTAAAACTTCACCTGTTTTAACATCTAATGCTACTAATGAGCCTGAGGTTGCATTTTCATAACTGTCTCTAAATTTAAAATTCCCCCATTCACTTTCAAAGACACCACCCTTCTGTATTTGTTCAAGACCCTTTTTCAACGATTCTTCTGCCTTTTTTTGCAAATTTATATCTATTGTTAGATATAAGTCATTACCTGGAACAGGTGTTTGACTTGAAACAGACTTTATTGTTTCACCAACATTATTTACTTCAACTGTTTTCTTTCCCTTTTCTCCTCTTAAATAGTGTTCAAACTTTTCTTCAACACCAGTTTTACCAATTATATCGTCAGGACTGTAACCATTATCATTAATATATTCTTTAATTTCATTTTCCTGCGAAATCTTGCCCAGGTAACCTAACATATGAGCAGCAGATTCTTTTTCAGGGTAGCTTCGGAGTGGTTCTACTTCAACATTAATTCCCTTTAATTCATGAGATCTCTCTGCAATCATAGCAACTGATTTCTCAGAAATTCCATAAGCTATATCAACTGGATGATACGAAAGGTAACTTGTCTTATTGTACCTTTCTCTTAACACAAGCATATTTCTAAAATCATAGTCACTTATGTCAGGATTCATGCCTAATGACTTTCTAAGTATGTTAAACACTTCTTCAGCAGTATAATCACTAGAATTTTTATCTTTATCCACATTATTGCTTATCCAAATTCTCTTGTTCCTAATTGAAGTGTATTCCCAATTATCTATTGATATATTTGGATTTAAATACTTAAGCAATTCAGTTTGAGCAAAATATTTTATTTCATCATTTGTTATAAATTCATATAGAGCATTATAATTTTTGGCAGCCATTTCCTTAATAAAATCTATAGGTTTTATTTCATCATTTAGATTATATTGATTTATATACTTTTGTTTTGTTTTCTCATCTGTAAATTCAAAAACACCTGTTTGTCCATTTTCATAATATTCAACAGGTAGATCAGGATAGATTTCTCTTAATTTATCTATAATTTTTTTTCCTGGCATGACAATTCCACTATCAGATTCATAATTTGTAAGTAACAAATTATCAAGAGAATTTTTTAAAGTAAGAATTACAAAATCATCTTTTGCAGTTGTCCTTTCAGTAACTTCCTCATTATTTAAAGATAAATTTCTTTTTATATCTTTAAACTCATTATCATAAGAAAATGAAAATTTCATTAATTCAATATTGTTTACTAATCCCTTGGATTTTAAAAATTCATAAGAGAATTTTCTGATTTTAGAATTAGAAAAAAGCTTCTTTATATATTTATTTTCATTTAATAATTTTTCAATTACTATTTCATTAGGGCTTTTATTATTTGCCACAACAGTTTCGCCTGTTTCGTCTTGTTCTTTATCATTATCAACTAATATATATTGTCCATCAACTAGCTCAATATTAAAATCATTTAAATCATTTTTTATTGTTTTTAATATTAACTCTTTAGGATTAAAATTTTCTTCATATATAACTGTTTCATAATTAAACCATTCGTATATATTGTCTTTTACTAAATCTATTACTTCTTCATTTGCTGTTTTTTCATACTTTATTTCTTTTGATATTCCACTTTCTTTATATTCAAAAGTATCCAAAAGTATAGGAAATTCATCTATAGGATTTTCAGCATTTTCATCTAATATTTTAGATAAAGTATAGGATGTTTGATTAAAATCATCTCTATTTATTTGATCCGTATACATTTGAACCGTAAAGCTAGATATGTTGTCTGCCAAAACAATTCCGTTTCTGTCATATATTTTTCCTCTTGGAGCCTTGATAGGTATATCCTTAATTTTTTTAACATCTGCTATTTCTCTGTAGCTGGCTCCTTCAACAATTGTCAGCACAGCCATCCTGTAACCTAAAACCCCTATTAGCAAAGCAAATATTAAAAACAAGATATTAAATCTGTTAGATAAAAATTTTTTCATAATAAAGCACCTCTTCCATTTTGATTCAACAAAAAAGAAATGCCTTTATGGTGGCATTAACTTTTTATAAACTAATTATATTATTTTCTTAATTGTGTGTTTTTTCTGATTGTATTCTTCTTCAGTTATTTCTCCTTTGGCATATCTTTCATTTAGAATATTTAAAGCATTGTTATTTGAATGGCCATTAGTCTTAGATGATAACTGAAGATAATTAATCAGAGCTACAATTCCTAATACCGTTAATACAACTACACCTATCATCATGAACCAGCCCCATCCATAGCCCATCATTCCATATCCATATCCCATCATAATACCACCTCCATTTGATTACTATTTTTATATTTAACATCTATTTTTAAAATTATGAATAACTATTTTCTTTAAGATATCACCTTTTAAATTTGCAACCTCAATTTTTGTAAATCCGGCATTTTTAATATTATCTACAGTCCTTCTGTTAATATTAGCACCATATAAATTTAGTGTTAGCGGATTAAATATATCCATCAGAAGTCCAACTACCTTATTTTCACTTCTCTCATGCTCAATCATGATAATCTTACCGTCATCTTTACAAACTCGTTTTATCTCCTTTAACCCCTTAACTGGGTTCGGGACTGAACAAAAGACGCATGTTGTAAATACACAATCAAATTTATTATCAGGAAACTCCATATTTTGAGCATCCATATGAATCAGTTTCACTTTTTTATTAAACTTCTCTGCCTTCTCTCTTGCCTTTTCTAACATTTTTTCACTAAAATCTATTGCTGTTACATTTATATTATCTGGATAGTATTGTATATTTTTCCCTGTTCCTACGCCAACTTCAAGAACATCCCCATGCAATTCCCTCATTACCTCGGTTCTCCATTTTTTCAATGTCATTATTTCCATAGGCTGTTCAAAAAAATCATAGAAACTTGATGCTCTATCGTATCTTTTTCGAATTTTTTCATTATTATCCATCTGTTACTCCCAAAACCTAAAAGTAGCTCTTGATAAATAATAATATTATTTCAAGAGCTACCTTTATAATTAAATTATTATTTATTCTGTTGGTTTATTTAATTCAAGTTGTGTACTAGAATTACTTTCTTTGCTTTCACAGCAACTTGATTTTTTATTATTTTTGTCTCCACCTAGCATCATAGGTATCATTCCTAACATCATTATTGGACAAATAAATGGTGCAATTACTGCCAATATTCTACTGGTACCAGGGCTAACCCTTGATATAAATGGCAATGCTGCAAAAATTAATATTGGCAAACCGCAGCAAAGTATCATATGAAGCATATGTTTTATTGGACTATGATTGTGTGTTCCTTTATTTTCTTTATTACTTTCTTTATTATTTCCATGACAACTCATTTTAATTCCTCCATTGTACTTTCTTTAACAGAAAGGTTTATTGTATAAAGAGTTTACACTATAACTATGAAGAACTTGTGAAGCACCGTTATCATTAATATAACATGTATTTTATACGCATTTTTTTCTCATCTTTACTATATAATCCTATGATATCATCATGTAACATTTTCTTTAATACAATTTAGAAATGCATCTACAACAATACAATCATATAGAGTTCCTTTAAACTTTATTATTTCATTTATAGCTGTGTCCCTCGAAAGGGCTTTCCTATATGGACGGTTTGATGTCATTGCATCATAGGAGTCTGCGACAGCTATGATTAGTGCTTCTAAAGGTATTTTATTACTATTTATGCCATAAGGATACCCTGTACCGTCAACTCTTTCATGATGATATAAAATAATTGGAATAATGTTATTAAGAGGCATTACATCTTTTAACATATCTGCACCAATAGCTGAATGCTCCTTTATTTTAGTGTACTCAAAATCATTCAGTTTATCTTTCTTTTTAAGAATTTCATCAGGTATACCTATCTTTCCTATATCATGAAGTAATGCTGCCGTATATAATGTATTAAGTTTTTCCTCATCTAATTTTAGTTGCCTACCTATCTTTAAAGAAATGTTTGCAACTCTGCTTGAATGACCTGCTGTATAAGTATCTTTTGCATCAATAGAATTAGATAATGCAATTATTATATTTTTATAAGAATCGTTAAGTTTTATGTATGCAGATTCTATTTCATTTCTTTGCTTAATTAATTCTATGTTTTGAAATGACAAGGTTTTAGAGCTACTATATACAATCCTCGCCAAAGAAACATATAATAAAATCAGCCCTAAAGTTACTATTATAGTTATTTCTATTGGTATCTGTTTTATATGAGAATTTATATTACCAGACTGTATCCCTATTTCATTTGTTATGAAATTATTAATGTGAAAATTTACTACAACAATTAAAATCCCCGACATAAAAATAAATATAACTAAACTTTTAACTATAAAATTATTAAACAAATTTTCATTATTATCCATAAAAAAATACCTTTAATCTTCTTGTAGCTTAAATTTGCTTATTAATCCCTTTAAATGTTCTGACGATTTATTTAAATCTGAAGCAATTACGCTTAAATTTGAAATTGTGACGTTTTGTTCAGATATAGTAGCAGCTGCTTCCTGCATACTTGCTGTGATGGTCATATTACTTTCTTTAATAGCTTCCATTGTCGCTGATAATTCTTCTGTGGAAGCACTTTGTTCCTCAGCAGTTGCTACGATATTTTGTACCTTATCATTAATATTGCTTACCTTATTGATTATATTTTGAAGCTGTGTATGAACATTTTCAACCATTACACTGCCCTTTTCAATATTTTCACCAACTTCAGAAGTTGCTTCGGTTGTTTGTTTAATCATATCCTGAATATTTAATATAATATTTTCAATATTTTCAGCTGATTTATTATTACTTTCTGCAAGATTTCGAATTTCATCAGCTACAACTCCAAATGCTTTGCCTGACTGTCCGGCTCTTGCAGCCTCAATTGATGCATTTAAAGCAAGCACATGTGTTTGTACAGTTATTGATTTAATTGTATCAATAATTTTTCCAATTTCATCAGCCTGACTTCCAAGCTTTTCTGTTATATTAATTGTATTTAAAGATATTTCTTTAGTTTTTTCCATTTCAAGTTTTGAATTTAAAGCTTTCTGTTCACTTTCTTGTGTTAGATTGTTTATACTGTCAATTTCAATATTTATATGCTGTGCATCTGAAGCAAAAGTCTGAGATGCTTGTGCAATCATAAATATACTGTCGGTTATCTGATTAATTGATATGTTGATTTTTTGGGTATCTTCTGCTGTTCTGTTAGTATTATTTTTTATCATATTTATACTTTCGGCAGCTTGTATACCGCTTTCATTCAATAACATAGAGCCTTTTGAAATTATATCAGAATTTATTTTTATGTTAAGTACCATTTCCTCAAGATTTTCCATAAAATTATTAAAAGAAAGTGCTAATTTTAACATTTCATCTTTCGTTCTTACATATATTCTTTTTGTTAAATCCCCTTCTCCTTTCTCAAGATCCTTAAATATATTTAAAAAATTCAGAATTGGTTTAGTAATTACCCTTGAAAGTAAAACAACAATAATTATTGATAAAACTACATTTATTGCTGCTAGATAAATGGACATTTTTTGGTTCATTTCCAAATGCATTTGTAACGTCATCAGATCATCATTTAGTGATGATTCCATTTTCTTTTGTATGTCACTGACTTTCGAGTTAATGTTATCTGCCATTTTATCAAATTCATCCATCATTATATTTCCATTTTCATGACCGTTTGTTATATACATATTAGCCATTTCCTTACCATAAAAATATAAATTATTTAACTCTATATTTATTTCATCTAACTGTTTTTTATATTCCGGATTTATACTTGAAAGTTCCTTTGAATTACTTTTATAAAGGTTATATTGTTCTTCAGCTTCTTTTAAATGTGCTGTATTTTTTGTAGCACTTACATCTGTAAAAAATTGACTAACTTGAATTACATTATTTTTTATTTCAGTAGCATAAATAAAACTTACAATAGATTTTTCTTTAATTTCCATGATGTGCATTTTATCATCATTGTAAATTTTTTGATTATAAGCTGTGCTTGAAATTAAAATTAATAAAATTAGAGAAAATCCTGCTATAAGTTTCTTTTGAATTGTATTAAACATTTTGTCCTCCAAAAATCAAAGTATATAATGATCTAAAACATATATTTCACCATTACTTGTAAATATTAACATTAAATTATGGAGATAATGTGTAGAAATCATAAACTTGATTCTTACCTAACCCTTTAGCCATTAAAAGGGCATTATCACTAGATTTTATTATCTCTTCAACTTCCGTACCATCTTCTGGGTAACTTGCTACCCCTAATGATATCGTTATTGTAGGATAAGGATTATTATCTAATTTATTAATGTTAAGCCTTACTTTTTCGGCAACTTCTAATGCCCTATTTTTATTACAATCTTTTAGCAAGATAACAACTTCTTCTCCACCATATCTATACACATTATCACTTGCTCTTACAGAATCATTTATTTCATAACAAACTTTTTGCAAGACACAATCGCCTGTTTGATGTCCGAACCTATTATTAAACTCTCTAAAATTATCTATATCTATAAAAATTATTGAATAATTTTCATGCAAGTGTAACTTACATATATCTTCATCAAATGCTCTTCTATTTAAAAGTCCAGTTAATTTGTCTAAAATGGATCCTATAGAGTAGACAATAAAAAAAGTCTATTACTATAGGATTTTTTTATGTACAATATAATAGAAAGGTTGTGAATGTAGTGAGTAAGAAATTATTTTCTGATGAAGAGATTGATATATTATCAAAGAATAAATATGTAAAATCAGTAAGTAAACGTGGGATTACTTATACAGATGAATTTAAATCATTGTTTATTGCTGGATATAGTAATGGAATTTTGCCAACTCAAATTTTTATTGATGCAGGATTTGATATAGATTTATTAGGTAATGATAGAATTTGGAGTGCAAGCAAAAGATGGCGTAAATCATACAAGGAGTCTGGTGAGCTAGGGCTTAGGGATACCAGAAAATTTAATAGTGGTAGACCTTTAAATCATGAGTTATCTGTGGAAGAAATAATAGCTAAAAAAGATGCTGAAATAGCATACTGGAAAGCCGAAGCTGAATTGTTAAAAAAAATCGAGCTGCAAGAAAGGCAGGTGAAAAAAGGTGAATTGAAAGCAGCTATTATCTTTAAACTTATTCTGAAAATCATATCCAAGTACAACTTTAAAAATA
Organism: Sedimentibacter sp.; assembly: GCA_032006665.1. GTDB lineage: Bacteria > Bacillota > Clostridia > Tissierellales > Sedimentibacteraceae > Sedimentibacter. The sequence continues at coordinate 62,456 of DALZMP010000011.1, read as the reverse complement.
TGGTTACCCATTTATGCAAAGTAGCTGAAGTATCAAGATCAGGTTATTATAGTTACATAAAATCATCTGAACATAGAAATATACGAGAACAAAGAAATCTACAACTAAAAGAGGTGATTTTGAAAGCTTTTAATCATAGAGGATACAAGAAAGGTTCTAGAACAATTAAAATGGTTCTAGAGAACGAATTCAATTTAATAATTAATAGAAAGTGCATACAGAGAATTATGAGAAAGTATAACATCAAATGTCCTATTAGAAAAGCAAATCCATATAGAAGGATGATGAAAGCAAATAAAGAACATACTGTTGTGCCTAATCTTTTGAATAGAAACTTTAAACAAGAAGTTCCTGGGAAAGTTCTATTAACGGATATAACATATATCCCCTATGGAGCATCTTGTATGGCATATCTATCAACTATTAAAGATGCATCAACAAATGAAATACTATCATATAATTTATCTAATCGTATTACTCTTGATATAGCAACTGAAACTATAGAAAAATTAATGATATTACATAAAAACTTATTACATAAAGGTGCCTTTATACATTCAGACCAAGGATCTCACTATACTAGCCCAAGATTTCAAAAACTACTGAAGATATATAATCTTGGACAATCCATGTCAAGAAGAGGGAATTGTTGGGATAACGCTCCTCAAGAATCATTCTTCGGTCATATGAAAGATGAGATAGATTGTAAAAATTGTTCCACATTTGAGGAATTACAGCTTAAAATAGATAATTATATGGAGTATTATAATAACTTTAGATATCAATGGGGATTAAAAAAGCTGACTCCTATACAATATAGAAATCAGCTTTTAGCTGCCTAGACTTTTTCAAAATGTCCTTGACTTGGGATCCATTTTAGTCAATCTTAAGGTCTTCTTTTAATATTCTATTAGAATTTTGCAATTTATGATATTTTTCATAAAGGCCTATTGACATAAAATAATTAATTAAGCCAAATATAACGCCTTGTATTATACAACCTATTAGTCCATTAGTATTTCGGATTAAAGGCATTAAAATAAAATGATATAATAATCCGTAACCAGAGCCAAGTAAGATCATGCTTATTAATAAACTGGATTTAAATGATAGTTTCATATATAATATTCCTCCCTTATAACATTTTACTTGATTGTATTAGCTGTTTATTGTACACATAAAACTAATCCTAACAGTTAATTCAATTGTATTATGTCTTAATAAATCTAAAGCTCCTTTTTATAAATTTAATATTATTTAGCATATTAGAACTTTGTGGAGTTATTATGGAGAATTCTAAGGATTTAATGTTATTACACAAACAAGGTGGATGAACTAATCCGCATGTCTATAAAAGATTACATAGAAAATAATCAAAAAAGGAAAATAATATAATGAAATTAATATAATTTCTTATATAATAAGAAGTCATGAAATGTTAATTATTAATACCATAGGTTTGCATTATATTTTTATAGGATTAACTTAAAGAAATATCAAATCATAAAATAATGTATGTAACTGAAAAGCAGTATTCAATAATTGAATACTGCTTTTTATTTAACCCCTTTTATTATACCAGTTTATTTCAAGAATATCTGATTACCGATTTATATCGGAGTATTTATACCTTTTATATTGCGCAACTAGAAACTTGATTTTTGCCTAATCTTTTTGCCGTTAGAAGCGCATTGTCACTTGCTTTGATTATCTCATCAGCATGCTTACCATCATCAGGATAACTAGCTACTCCTAATGAAATTGTTATTGAAGGATAAGGATTATTATTTAACTCATTGATATTAAGCCTTACCTTTTCAGCAATTTCTAATGCTTTTTTTCTATTGCAATCTTTTAACAAAATAACAATTTCTTCACCACCGTACCTATAGGCTTTATCACTTACTCTTATAGAATTTCTTATTTCACGACTAACTTTTTGTAAAACTATATCACCTACTTGATGTCCAAACTTATTATTAAATTTTCTAAAATTATCAATATCTATAAATATAATAGAATAACTTTCATCTAATGATAATCCCATGATATCATTGTCAAATGCTCCTCTGTTTAAAAGCCCTGTTAACTTGTCCATGTCAAGTTTCTTCTTTAATAATTTATTAGAATTTTTTAATGTGTGATATTTTTTATATAAGCCAATTGACATAAGATAATTTATTAATCCAAAAATAACACCTTGACCTAAACAATGAACCAGCTCATTTCCAATTAAAGGCATAATTATAAAATGATATAATAACCCGTAGCCAGCGCCAAGTGAAAGCATACCGATTAATAAACTTGATTTAAAAGTTAGTTTCACATCAATACCTTCTTTAAATATAAAATTTTTCTACTTTTGTTTTATATTATCATTTATATATTTAAAATACAATATAAAAAATTATTTTAATCATATCTGTTGGTAATTCAGGAGCTTTAATTTTTTAACAATTACAATGTAATATCAAATCCTAAAATTAATCATATATTAAACATAGAAAGCAGGTGAATTTGATGTTTACGTTAAACAATATCTCATTGCAACAAAACCCTATACCATTTTATACAAATATTTCTGCGACTGTTAACACTACAAGAGTAAATTATGATGATATGTATTACTACAATGTTGCTGTATCAAATATCATATATCCCAGTCAAAATATTGATTGGCGACCACATGCTATAATTCTCGTGCCATCAGATATGTGGCAATATGGAACATGTGCCTCGAGTATTGTTCACTTTCCTGTTAACGCACCTATTATGTTCACAGAAAGAAATTTTATGCCTCCTATGATCATAAATGAAATATTGAGGCTGAATCCATCAGGTGAGGATGTTCATGCAAAAGTATTGATTGCCGGGCCAGTATCAAAGGGAGTAGAAGATTATATAAGAACATTCGGATTGACAACTTACAGAATTACAAGTTTTGAAGACGTATTCAGTGCATGCATCGAAATGGCAGACTTTAGGCTTAATGTGGTTCCGCCTACATCAGAAGAAGGAAATAATGACGTAATAGTAATATCAGGAGAAAATTATGCAGAAGGGATCATTTCATCCTTTTATGCAGCACATAAAGGCACTCCAATCATTATAGTTAGACGAAATGACATACCTCAACCAGTTCAAAATTTTATTTCAAGAAACCAAAACAAAAATTATTATCTAGTAGGTTCTACTTATACAATTAGCGAAATTGTTGAATCTCAAATCAGGAATATGATACAAGGCAATGTGCATCGAATAAACGGCAACAATCCTTATACAATTTCAGTAAACTTTGCTAAATATGAAAGTCCTGTTGATAGTTTTGGATGGAAGCACAGCAAGAAAAATGGTTGGGCATTTTCGTACAGTGATCTAAGCAAATGGTACCACATCATCTCTAGTGTGCTCTTTGCCCATTTAGGTAAGCATACGCCACTGTTACTGGTAAACAGCAATAATCTTCCTGACGTTGTTAAAAACTATGTAATAAGCGTTAACCCTGACAAAGAAATGCCTGACATGCCACCATATATGCACGCATATATTTTAGGAAGCTTTTATGATATATCCCATGATACTCAAGTTGAAATTGAAAAAATAACTGATATCCAATCTAAAATGGAGCATTAATGTATAGGATACTTCATGGTATTTTAATTCTGTATCTATAACCTAAAAATAATATGAGCTTGGTAATAAAAAAGCAACCTGATATAATATACATATCAGGTTGCTTTTAAGTTTATCGTGAAAATTATATCACATAAAAAATAATAACTATTTCATCGTATTTATAAGACTTACAATTTCATCTCTATTATCTGCAAATCCTAGAAAAATCTTGTTACCTATAATAATTGTTGGAACAGCCATACGACTATATTTTTTTATTAGTTCATTCCTATTCTGCTTATCAGATATATTTTTATATATTACATCTATTTGGTTATCAGCAAAATAACTTTTTGCCTCCTTGCAATCATCTCATGTATCTGAGGTATACATAATAATACTACCTTTGTTTTTAAATATATTATCAATAAATTTCATCGGTAAACTCTCCTTGAAAGTGTACTTAATTAACTTCACATAGTAAAATATCTAATATTATACTACCCATTACACAGTTAAATAATCAGTTTCTGTAATTGAAGCAATAAAAAAGAGCTTTAAATAATAATCAATTATTATCAAAGCTCTTATGCTTATTATAATACTTCTATTCCAACTACTTCATAACCTGCTTCGTCAACAGCTTCCTTAAACTTTACATCGTCTACTGGATGTGCTAATTCAACAACTGCATTCTTGTTATCTAAATCAACATTTACAGATTTTACTCCGCAAATTTCTCCTAAAGCTTCTGTAACATGATTTACGCAATGTTGACAGCTCATTCCTTCTATTGATATTTTCTTCTTCATTTAATTTCCTCCATTATTTTTTTATTATATATATTAAATAATTATTTATAATTATCTAACTGGCTTAAATCTCTTTAATCTTAATGCATTAGCCAATACTGACACTGAACTTAAACTCATAGCTGCTGCTGCAAACATTGGATTTAACAACGGACCTCCAAAGATAAATAGAACTCCCATTGCAACTGGTATTCCTAATGTATTGTAAGCAAATGCCCAGAAAAGATTTTGTTTAATGTTTCTTATAGTACTTTTACTTAACTGTATAGCTGTAGGAACATCCATTAAGTCACTTCTCATTAGCACTATATCTGCTGATTCCATTGCGACATCTGTACCTGATCCAATTGCTATACCAATATCAGCCTGAGCCAAGGCAGGTGCATCGTTTATACCGTCACCAACCATTGCAACCTTTTTACCTTCAGATTGAAGTTTCTTAACCTCATTTGCTTTGTCTTGAGGCAATACTTCAGCTAATGTTCTGTCTATTCCTACTTGTCTTGCTATAGCTTCTGCTGTTCTTCTGTTGTCACCAGTAATCATAGCTACTTCTATTCCCATTTGATGCAATTTTTCAATGGCTCTTTTGCTGTTAGCCTTAACTGTATCGGCAACTGCTATTATACCAGCTATTTTATTATCTATAGCAACATACATAGGTGTTTTACCTTCTTCTGCAAGCCTGTTAGATGTCGATTCCAAGTTTTCCAATGAAATATTGCGTTCAATCATAAGCTTTCTGTTGCCTGCCAATATATTTTTGCCGTCAATTTTAACTTCAATTCCATGACCAGGTATTGCATTAAATGCATCAAGATTTTTAAATTCCAATCCTTTTTCTTCAGCACCTTTTACAATAGCCTCACCCAATGGATGCTCGGAACCTTTTTCAGCTGATGCAGTTAATTGTAACAAATCATTTTCTGATATCCCATTTGCTGTTACTATATCTGTTACCTTAGGTTTGCCTTCTGTTATTGTACCGGTTTTATCAAATACAATTGTTTTAATCTTATGTGTTGTTTCCAGTGCAACACCGCTTTTAATCAACACTCCGTTTTCAGCTCCTTTACCTGTTCCAACCATTATAGCTGTAGGAGTTGCTAATCCTAATGCACATGGGCATGCGATTACTAGAACTGATATAAATATTGTTAAAGCAAATACTGTTGATTGTCCTCCAAAGAAGTACCAAGCCAATGCTGAAACTATTGATAGAATTATTACTACTGGTACAAAGTAACCTGAAATTACATCAGCTAATTTCGCTATAGGAGCTTTAGAACCTTGTGCATCTTCAACTAATTTTATAATTTGCGCCAGTGCTGTATCTTTACCAACCTTTGTAGCCTTATATTTTATTGACCCGTTTTTATTTATACTTGCACCTATTATGCTGTCCCCACTATTTTTTTCTACAGGGATACTTTCACCTGTAAGCATTGATTCATCTACTGCAGTTGTACCTTCAATAACTACACCGTCTACTGGCATTTTTTCTCCAGGTTTAACAACTATAACATCTCCAACTTCAACATCTTCAATTGAAATTTCAACTTCTTTACCATCTCTAATTATTATTGCTGTTTTAGGTGCAAGCCCCATTAATTTCTTTATTGCTTCAGATGTTTTACCTTTAGTTACTGATTCTAAATATTTACCTAATGTAATAAGTGTTAATATTACACCACCAGCTTCAAAGTACAATTCATTAGCATATTCACCATCACCACCATAAATTTGAACGATAGCATAAATTCCATAGATAAAAGCTGCTGATGTACCTATTGCTATAAGTGAATCCATATTTGGACTTCCCTTGAGCAATGATTTGAATCCTATAGTGAAATATTTGTATCCCACAATCATAGTAGGTGTTACCAAAATTAACTGTACAATTGCAAAGTTCCAAGGATTCATCATTGGATCTATAATTTCAGGTAATTTTATTCCAAGCATTTCTCCAAACATATGACCCATTGCCATATACAAAAGCGGAGCTGTGAAAATCGCTGAAATTACAAATCTTCTCCATAAAGATTTTATTTCTTTTTCTTTTCTTTCCTTATCTGCATCTACTGATGTTTCTTCTTCAATCGCTTTATAACCAGCCTTTTCTATAGCTTTTTTTATTTCGGAAACCTTTACTAAGTTCGGCTCATAACTTATAGTTAATTTTTCTGTAGCAAAGTTTACATTTGATTCTGTAACACCGTTAAGCTTTCTTGTAGCTTTTTCAATATTTTTAGCACATGATGCACAAGTCATTCCTTCAATTTTCATTGTTTTTGACACTGCTTCAGATAAAGCTTTATATCCTGCTTTTTCTACAGCAACTTGTATATCTTTTACAGTAACCTTTGAATCGTCAAAGGTTACATTTAACTTTTCAGTTGCAAAGTTTACACTTGCATCTGTAACACCCTGTACTTTTTTAGTAGCTTTTTCAACTGTCTTAGCGCAGGATGCACAAGTCATTCCTTGAATTTTAAGACTCTTCTCCAATCATTACACCTCATTTCTTATTTGTATTACTAGTAGTAGCTTGTGTTTTTGGTTTTGGTTTATTTAAATCACAGCAATCCATTCTACCTGTACCAAAAGTTTTTTCATTCTCTTTAGCCAACCTGTCAAGCCAGTTCTTAATAAATTTAAACATTAATACCACTCCTTTATTTTTGTATTATTTTTTCTAAAATATTAATTATTTCATCAACTTTTTCATCATTTTTATCTTCTTTTATAGCTTCTTTTACACAATGATGAATATGTTGTTTTAAAATCAATACATTTGACTTTTTTAAAAGTGATTGTGCTGCAATTATTTGATTAGATATATCAACACAATATCTGTCATCTTCCAGCATCTTAATAATGCCTTCAATTTGTCCTTTAGCTGTTTTTAAAGATGCTACAGCATTTTCTTTCTCTTTATTCAATAGAATCTCCTCCTCATATATTAATTATTTGCCTATTTGTGTGATATATACATTTTTTAATAATGCTATACCCCTGGGGGGTGTTCTCTTATTTGTATAGTAACAAAAGGTTATGGAGAAATTGTGAAGATTTAAAAAATATTTTTTGGTTTTCCTAAATATAAAATGGCTCCCATAATTATTGGATTTACTCTAAGGAATTCAACAACTCCTTTAATTATGGTAAATGAAATCGAATTAATTGCAAACAATTCTCCGCCTAATAATTATAATAATAATAATAATAGGGACTGAAAAAAATGAAAACCGTCTCCATTGTCACATTCCATTAGTCAATAAATTCAATTGATTCAATATATCTTCTAGTTCTACTAACTTTTCTCCGTACTCAGCCCAGTTTCCATTCTTTTGAGCTTCTGCTGCTTCATTGAAGACCAAAGTTACTTGTTCTATTAAATCATTAATATTTGTATTATCATATTCTTCGCTGATTGGTTTTTCTGGTTCTGGCTCAGTGTAAATACCAAATATTCTTTCAATTGCTTGGTCTAATGTAGGCTCCATTACTATTTTATCACCATAGGAAACAACCACCATTTTCATTTCAGGGAAGTTGCTTTCAGTGTCTGATTTAAGATAAATAGGCTCTACATAAAGCAATGAACCTTCTATTGGTACTACTAAGGTGTTACCTCTTAAAACAGTTGAACCAGCCTGGCTCCACAATGTAAGTTGTGATGAAATTACAGTATCCTGGTCAATTTTTGTTTCAATCATGTTAGGTCCAGGTATTGTCTTGGTTTTAGGGAATTTATACAACACTAATTCACCATAATTTTCACCGTCATTTCTTGCAGCCAACATGGCGATCATATTATCCTTGTTTTGAGGTGTATATTGAGTGGTCAATAAAAACTCTACATCATCTTCCTCAGGCAGTTTGAACATTAAATAACTTGAACCTACAGGCTCTTCACCATTATTCATATATTTTTCATTTGCAATATCCCAATAATCTTCTCTTCCAAAGAATACTGTAGGATTTTCTATATGATATAATCTATACATATCTGACTGCACATCAAAATAAATCTGTGAATATCTCACATGATTTCTTAAACCTTTTGGCATTTCACTCATAGGCTTAAATAAATCAGTAAATATTTTATCATATGACTTAATTATTGGGTCAGTCTCATCAGCTATATAAAAATCAATTGAACCATCATATGCATCTACAACGACCTTTACTGAATTTCTAATGTAATTTGCATTCCAATCTTCAATAAATTTATCTGTTGGTTGAGAGTAAGGGAATCTGTCACTGGCAGTGAATCCTTCAATTATCCAATAAAGCTTTCCATCATCTTGATTTACAACAATATAGGCATCAGGATCAAAATACATAAATGGAGCTATTTCATAAACTCTCTCTATTATATTTCTGTTTATTAAAATTCTGCTGTTTGAATCTATGTTATTTGAAATTAACATCCTGTAACTTCCTTCTCTCAAACTAAACAACAGCTTATTAACAAAAGAAAGTCTTATTCCTGCCTCTCCTTCATACAATGTTTCTACATTATCAGAACCTGAAGGATAGTCAAATTCCTTTTCATCTGTATTAACTAATATGTATTCATTAGTTTTCTCACCAAAATAAATTTCTGGTCTTGTAATTTTAAAATTGATATTTGTTGTTGGTGGAATGTTTTTTACAAGCATTTCAGGCTGTCCTTGAGCTGTAACTTCATTAACCTGTGATAATGTTACCCCATATCCATGAGTATATTTCAAATATTGGTTAACCCATGTTCTTGCCTGCTCATTTAAGCGATTTTGGTCTAATTCTCTTGCTGATAGGAAAACCTGCTTGTAATCGCCATCAATTACATATCTATCCACGTCCACATCATTAAAAACATAATAAGGTCTTATACCCTGCAATTGATTGTAAACCTGAATCAATGGTTCCTGGTCATTAATTCTTATGTTATCAATAACCTCCTGGTTATTGTTTATATCTTCGATAGTTAAGTTATTGTTTACTGGAAACTCTACATCAATTACATCATTTAAGGAATAAGCTGTTTGAGTGCTTTTGATGCTGTATTCCATATATTTTGTTTCCTTTGAAAGCTGGTCAGGTTCAACTATGAAATTTTCAACTATACCAGCAAGCCCTGTTCCTACTATAGTAATAATTATTAATGTAGCTGGAACTGTCAAAGCAAATTTTAAACTTTTCTTTCTTGCACCAATAAAAAATGTAACTGTGGCAATTAAGCATCCCACTGCTAAAACTCTATACAAATTCAATGTTATAATAACATCTGTATAACCAGCTCCAAACACTCTTCCTAATTGAGAATACAATAAATCATAGCTTCTTAACACAAATCTAACCGCTAAAAATACAAATACAAATATCCCTATAATGGACAATTCATTAATAATTTTAGTTGCAAATTTCTTGTTTAACACTGCACTTAAATCAAATTGTTGATTATTTAATCTCATTTCCTCAAATTGTTCAGATACATTTTTGATACTGTCCTTAATTGCTAGGTATGCATAGAACAAAACTTTTACAACAATAAGAAGGAACAATATGTTTATAATAAAATCAACTGCAGTATTAATTAAAGGCAGTTTAAAAATATAAAAGCCAATGTCATTGTTAAATATAGGGTCTGTTATACCAAAGCTTTCACTATTAATAAACTGCAATATTTCAAACCACATGCTTGATACAATATTTGTAGTAAATAAGAAACTTATTGCTACGGAAATTAATCTTATCCACAAGTTGACCTTTTTATTGGTCTGTGTATCCACAATTTCAGATTCTAAATCATATTTCTTTTTTAATTTCTTGATAAATATGTACAATAAAAAACTCAAAATTACAAAAACAGAAACACCTATGACAAATTGAGCTTTTATTTTAGTTAAAAAAGTCTCTGTATATCCTACTTCCTTAAACCATAAGTAATCTGTTGAAAATTTAATTGCACTGCCAAAGGAATTAATTAATAGAAACAATATTATAATTAATCCTATGGTGAAAAACCTTCCTCTATTTCTCATAAACCCTCCTACTGAAAATGCCTTCTGTATTTTCTTATATCATTTAAATATGGAGAAGTTATGAATTTTTAAATAAACCTTAAATAATAATTTCTTAATTCTCCACATAAACTACATAATTTTATGTTATTTATGAGTTTTAAGTATTTTGTAATTTTAACTTATAGACGGAGGTGGCTATGTCTGAAGATTATGAATTAACTAAAAATAAAGAAGGTGGTAATAAAACTAGAAAGCTAAAGAAGAGAAAGAAATATAAAATTATGTGTATTATACTGCTATTAATACTAATTGCAATAATTATTGCAGGTGCATCAGTATTAAAAACTGTAATTACAATAGTTAAAAGCGTACCTGAAATAGATCCTACGAAAGTACTTAATAATCTTTCAGAAAGTTCAGTAATAGTTGATGAAGCAGGAAATATTATTGAGCAGATTCATGATCCTAATGAAAACAGGGAAATAGTAAAATTAAGTGATATTCCAGAATATTTGCAAAATGCATTTATGTCTATAGAAGATCAGCGTTTTGAAGAACATTTTGGTATAGATATAAGACGTATAATCGGTTCTTTGCTTCACAATTTTAAGGTTGGTGACCCTACTGCTCAAGGTGCAAGTACAATAACTCAGCAGCTAGTAAAAAATTTATACCTAACAAATGAAAAGTCATGGGAACGCAAAATAAAGGAAATATATTTGGCAATACAGCTTGAAAGAAAGCTTTCAAAGGATCAAATACTTGAAAGCTATCTTAACACCATTCCTTTAGGTCAAAGCTCCTATGGTGTCCAAACTGCAGCCTACACTTACTTCTCAAAAGACGTAAGCGAGCTAACATTAGCAGAAAGCGCACTATTAGCAGGGGCTGCTAAAAGTACTGTCCACTATGCACCTTTTAACAGATATAAATTGGATGACATAACTTATATTCCTGAAGAGGATATCGTAGGTTACGTCTATATCGATTCAGTGCAATACGCATGTGTTTATAATCAAAATGCAATTAATAGACAACAAGTTATATTAAACAAAATGCTTGAATTAGGTTATATAACACAAGAAGAATATAACTCTGCCGTTAAAGAAGATATGCGTGCAGCATTAAACCCTGGCCAAACTAAGGTCGAAGGTATTTCTTCTACACCAATGGATTATGTAAAAGAAAAAGTTATTGCTGATTTAATTGAAACACAAGGGTTGTCCTATGAAGAAGCTGAAAATTATTTATACAAGGGCGGTTTGACAATAACTACTACAATTGATGTTAACATGCAAAAATCCCTTGAAAATTCATATGCAAACTTTTCAGCCTTGTTCTTGGGAGCAGAGCCTTCAGGAGATAAACCAATTGCCCAAGACTGGAGATACTTCAAATGGTCAAATGGTGAAGGCACAGGAGCCTTGGATTCAGCACTTAACATTTTGAATGAAAACGGTCAACTCATTTATTACGCAAAAGACAATATTATGAATGCAGAAAACAGCGTATATTTAACTGCTGATGAGTACTACTTTGATGATAATGGAAATTTGGTAATAAGTTCAAAGAAATTTGATATATACAGTTCTTCTGTGGATATAGTAGATGCATACACTGTTGATGAAAAATTAAATTTTGTTTCTCATCAAATAGGAACCCTAAACATTGGCAACAATTATGAAATTCTTGAACAAAAAGGTTTAAAGGGAACTTTCAGAATACCTAAGAGCTATGTTGAAAAAAATGCTGAAATGTTCCAAGTTGGGAGTGATAATTACTTAAGAATTCCTGCGGGATATTTCTACTTCCAGGAAAAAGGAGTCGTCCAGCCTCAGTCAGCAACAGTTATAATGGATTATAAAACAGGTAAAATAAAAGCTATGATTGGTGGAAGAAATATTGAAGGAAGCAAATTATTCAACCGTGCAGCTGATGCAACAAGACAGCCTGGTTCTACGATAAAGCCCTTATCCGTCTATTTGCCTGCTCTTGATTTAGGATATTCAGCTGTTTATCCAATAGATGACCTTCCAAGATACAAGGAGGGCAGCAATGACAGATGGCCTAAGAACTGGTATGAATACAGAGATATTAAATATTGGGGATTGCAGACTCTTCGTAAATCCGTGGAGCAATCTATTAACACAAATGCTGTTACAATGCTTGAAACAATAGGAAAAGATGCTGCTATGAATTCACTGGCAAAATTAGGATTAATAGATTTAAACAATCCTGAAAATGATACATTTATTTCTCCATCAGAAAATCCTTCATACAATGATGTTAATCTGGCTTCTCTTGCATTAGGAGGTTTAACTAAAGGATTTACACCTCTAGATATGACAGCTGCATATGGAGCAATAGCAAATGACGGTGTTTACATTGAACCAATAGCTTATACAATGGTAGCAAACAGCAAGGGCGAAACAATATTGGAAAAAGTTCCTGAAACCCACGTTGTTATAAGTCCTGAGGTTGCATCTTTAATGAAGGATATTTTAAGAACTACAGTTAATCCTGGTCTTTCATACAAAGCTAAGCTTCCTGCTGAAATGGGAATTGAAGTTGCTGGTAAGACGGGGACAACTCAATCAAACGGAGACTTCTGGTTTGTAGGATTTTCTCCATACTATGTAGGAGGTATATGGGTTGGAAATGACAATGTACAAATGAAGCTTTCAGGAGACAGTGGTGCCAATGCAAGATTATGGAGTGCTATAATGACCCCTATACATCAAGGTCTGCCTCCTGCAAAAATTGAACGCAATCCAAATTTGATTCCTGTTCAGGTTTGCAGTATTTCAGGTCAATTACCATCTGAATTATGTGAATTAGATGAAAGAAGTAATCATATAATTACAGAATATTTTGTACCAGGCACACAACCAACTAAGAAATGTGATATTCATGTAAAAGCAGAAGTATGTACAGATCATAATTTGCTTAAATCACAGTATTGTCCTGAAAATTTAGTAGAAACTAAAGTTTTCTTTACTAGAAATCCATTGTATGATCCTGATGCTGGAACAGATAATTATGAAGCTAAAAAACTTTACCGCCAAATACTTGAAGATTCAATAACCTTTTCGTTAGATGAATTAAAACAAATATATTTAAGCCAAGCTACCTGGGATGAAAACAACAAATTAACTCATGTTTTAGGAGTTTCTGTTGAAAATTTGAGTTCTTCTAACTCAATTGTAGAAGATTATCCATATCAAATACCTACTAAAACTTGTACGTATCATACAAAATGGCACTATGAGCAATGGATTATCCAGAAAAATTCTACTAAAGACAATAAAAATGATAATAACTTGAAAGACACTATTTCAGATATTGTTGATGGGTTGATAGATAATGGCAATACGGACAATTCAAGTAGCAAACCAACAGATTCAAAATTGGAATATATTATAAAAAATTGATATATTTATTTTTAAATTATAAAATCGAGTAGGAGCTAAATAATTAATTTATTTAGCGTCCTCTCACACCACCGTACGTACCGTTCGGTATACGGCGGTTCAATAGAATTAACATTTATATGTGTATATATTTAGTAAAGACACTAAACCAGCTTTTTCAAGCTTGGCATTAGTAATAGAGCGTTGAAGAATCGGGCTTTTGGCTATACGCCAATAGCCTTTTCTTGTATTTGCAAATTCCCACGCCTTTTCTTTTGGGATACCAAGTTTCTTTAAGTTATTGAATTTCGCACTAATTTTCTTCCATTGTTTCCAATAACACATGCGGATACGTCGTCTTAGCCATTTGTCAATTTCCCCCAATATACCATTCATGTCTGCAAGTTTAAAGTAATTTACCCAACCTACTATTAGTTGTTTAATCCTTTCATAGGTGGTTTTAATGTTACCAATTTTACTTCGACCAGTCAGATTTCTAAGTTTATCCTTGAGTTTATTTATTGATTTCTCGTGTACTCTCATCTTGATGCCGTCTTTAGAGTGATAAAATGTGTATCCCAAAAATTTACAGCGCCAAGGTCTATCGACTTTGCTTTTATCTGTGTTAACCTTCAATTTAAGGTCACATTCAATAAATTTGGTTATACTTTTCATAACTCTTTCTGCTGCTCTTCTGCTTTTGACATAAATGTTGCAGTCATCAGCATATCTGACAAACCTTAGACCTCTTTTAGTCAGTTCCTTGTCGAGTTCATTAAGCATAATATTGCTTAACAGTGGGGATAAGTTCCCACCTTGAGGAACCCCTAATTCTGTCGGGGATACAATTCCGTTTATCATTACTCCTGCATTTAAGTATTTCCTTATGAGGGATATCACTCTGATATCTTTGACTTCTTTGTAAATCAAACCGATTAGCTTATCGTGATTTACAGTATCAAAATATGATGCCAAGTCTATATCAATCAGCCACTTGTAGCCTTCATTCATATATTCCTGACATCTTTTTAATGCACCATGAGCGCTTCTACCTGGTCTAAATCCAAAACTGTTATCTGAAAAAGTATTTTCAAATATTGGACTCAATACCTGTGCTATTGCTTGTTGTACTACTCTGTCAACTGCTGTTGGTATTCCAAGTTGTCTTTTCTTCCCGTTATCTTTTGGTATTTCTACTCTTCTAACAGGTAATGGTTCATAAGTTCCATCAAGCAAACTTTGTTGAAGTTTTACGCCATTTTCTTCAAGATACGATTGAAGTTCATCTACCGTTAATCCATCAATTCCATGGCTTCCTTTGTTTTTCTTCACTCTTTTAAATGCTTCATTCATGTTGTCTTTGTGAATGATTTTCTTTAACAAGTTATTTGTACACACATTTCTGTCGTCTTGCTTCCTATCAGACGTCAATGAAATACTTGGCACTTTTCCGTTATCCTCAAGTTCCACTTTACTTTTACGGGCGAAGTCTTCTATATGAAGTTGTCTGCTTTCAACGTATTTCTTTGTTTCTTTCAATTCTTCAAAACCTCCTATTGTTCAGTCCTTCCTAAATGTCGTCGACAACACTTAGTACTATGACCTCTGCTGACTTCTCATGTCTCAGCTATACATCGCTGTATAGGTTGTTATTTCTAAATTCATATCCATAACTTACACATGAGACCTCCCCAGGTAAGAACGACCGCCTTCATCTCATATATCTGCCATATTTACTGCATACACTTCAGGTAGTATTGGATTTTGTTTTGATTTGCAAACTCATCCAGTGCAAACAGCCTTGTATATGGTTCGTGTTCCTCAGACTGAGACTTTGCCTCCGACTTCCTTCAGATTTCACCTCACGATGGACACCCTTGTCCTTGGCTAATGGTTGCTACTACCAAGCCCCATAACGGACTTTCACCGTCAAGCTGTCGCCCATGCTGGGCACACTGACAAAAAGCATCTGTCATATGAACAGATGCTTTTTTATTACCACAGTTGATTTATACTACAGATGAAACATTCTGAGACGATTCAGGATTTTCTACAAAACTTCTTCTGCATGATTCACTGCAAAAATAATAAGTTTTTCCATTTAAATTTTGTTTTATTGCTGTTTCAGGATTAACATACATACCACATACTGGGTCAATAACCATTTCAACTTGATTGCTATCTATCCTGCCGTTACCAGATTGTCCTGCATGCCCATGACCTTCATTATTATGTCCACCATGAGAATGTCCACCACAACACCCTCCCCCTTTAAACATCATATATCCCATTGCACCTATTGCAAGAAAATATAAACCGTTCTGCAATACAAATTCCATAATCTTTTCCTCCTGATATTATTTTCTAGTATTATGATAAAGAATACTTATGAAGTTTTTGTGGAGAATAAAGTTTTTTATTAATATAATTTATCATCATTATACAAATGTACTCTTTCACCTGAATTCCCTACATCACTAAATACTAAAGAAAAAAATTCAGTTTCAGAATTTATGATTTTATTGCCATTAAACTCATTCTTAATTGTTAAAACACCGTTTATGTGATGAATATCATTGTTTTTTAATTCCCATTCAAATCCGTCATTTATAATAATTCCTTTATCTGTACGAAACTCTATATACTTACTAATCTCTTGATATGATGATAAATCTATTGAATGCGTTCCAAGTGATACATTAAATACCAAATTATCAATGTCCCCATTTCTAGGGCTTAAATAATCCACTATAATATCTATATTTCCCTCATTGCTAAAAGTAATATACTTTGAGAATATACTGTTTTGTGTTTCACCATATATTTTTTCTTCTTGTTCATTGGAAATTTCATTAGAGCTTTCATCAATATTGCCTTTTATATCTGAAACTTGCTCCTGCTCATTAGTTTTTGGTTGTTCATTTTCCTTAATAGAAGGATTAATGACCTTAAGAATTACATACAATATCAATAATCCAACTGCGCATATAATAATTAATTTAATACTTTTTTTCATAGCAACACCTTATCCTAATTTTATCTTTCATATTTTTTATGTTTATACATTAACATATAATTATGAAGTAACTATGGAATTTTTAAATTTATATAAGATCAATATTTAAATTTAAAATCTAAACAATTTAGCTTCTAAAAAAGAACTAGCCAATTTATACTAGTTCTTATTATTTATTAGTATTTTCAACCTTGTACATAATAAAAAACAAATACTGATACTGCAATTAACACAATTAAATATAATATTGAAGTGCTTAATTTAATTTCTTTATTAACCAAATCATTATTATATTCAGATTTATTTTTTGAAAGTATTTTGTAAACTACAATTCCTATGATTACTAAAATCAAACTCAATAAATGAGAAATTGAAAATGGACCCCATATTATTGGATTTATTCTAAAGAATTCAACAATTCCTCTAATTATAGGAAATGAAATCAAATAAATTGCAAATAATTCTCCGTCAAATTTTTTATGATAACTTCTTCTCCATAGAAATATAAATAATATATAATCCAAAATAAATTCATAGACTTGTGCAGGATGTAATATCTGTCCACCATAATTAATACCCCATGGCATTATATTATTCATAGTTTTTCCGAAAACATCACAGCCTACTCTTCCAATTCCTTGGGCCAACGGCAATGCTGTAACAATAATATCCGCTAGTTTTAAAAATGACTGTTTCTTTTTGACAGTATAAATATATCCAGTAGCTATAGCTGTAAAAATCCCTCCATGAATTGATAATCCCCCTTCATAGATTTTAAAAATCTCGACAGGATTATTAAAATAAATTGATGGATTATAGAATAATATATAGAATAATCTTGCTCCAAGTACCCCTGATATGATTGTAATTAAAATTAAATCTGTTATTGTTTCTGAACTAATATCCCTTTTTTTTGCTTCATTTATAGCAAAATTTGTTCCTGCAGCAATACCTGCTGCTACAGCCACTCCAAAAAAATATATATGAAATGGACCAATACTAAATAACTCTTTCATTATAAACATCTCTCCTTTTATCACACTGCTAATTCTACTAAAGATTTAAAAATAAAAACAAAAATTATATTCATCTAATTATTAATAATTAGGTTAAGTGGTAAGCATTATTTTACATAATCCAGAGGATTTTGTGGCACACCGTTAATTCTGTATTCAAAATGAACATGATTTCCTGTTGAATAACCTGTAGAACCTACTAAAGCAATAGTTTCTCCTTTTGAAACTGCTTGTCCTTTACTAACCAGTAATTTAGAAGCATGAGAATAAAGAGTTGAAATTCCTCCTCCGTGATCTATAATTACATAATTGCCGTAAGACCAATGGTACCCGGAAAAAATAACAATTCCATCATTAGAAGATACAATAGGCTGTCCATATGGACCTGGTATATCAATTCCACGATGATTTGACCATGCTCCAGTTATCGGATCAGCTCTTCCACCAAAGTAAGATGATATTCTGCTATATCCCGGTAAAGGCCAACCCATTCCACCTCCAGAAAATTCACCTGCTCCCTGTAAAGATAAAATGTCTCTTTCAATTTGACTTGATTGGGCTTCTTCGGCAACCATTAGCAATTCAAGGGATTTAATATCCTGCTCAAGACTTGAAATATATCCGTCTTTAGCTTTAGAGGCTGTCTCAACATTTTCTTTCTTATCACTTAATTCTTTTATTACATTCGCTAGTTCAAGCTTCTCGTTTACAAGACTTAACTTAACTTCTTCAACCTTTTTCTTTTGTTCTTCTATACTTTTTAATAATTCTACGTCACTTTCAACAATTAGTTTTACCATATCTACACGTGTCAGAGCATCGGTTAAATTTTCTGAATTAAGTATTAATTCTATGTAGCCAGAAGTACCGTTCATATACATGGCTCTTAGTCTTTCTTCAAGCGCTTTGTTATTTTCTTCAATTTCTTTATTTAGTTTAATAATTTCTTCTTCATTTAAATTAATTTTCATATTTAATTCTTGTTTTTGAAGTTCGTAACTTTGCAGTTCTAAATTAAGTGCATTAATCTCCAGTTGTAAGCTGTCTATATCTGCTTGAATATCATTTCTCTCATTTTTTAAAGCATTTGCTTGATTCCTGTATTCTAAAATTTGATTTTGTATACTTGCTTGTTTGTTTTGCAAATCATTAATACTTCCTCCAGCATTTAATGGTGTCAAACTTTCAATGGCAAATATTATGCTCAAGCTTAAAATTATAGATTTCTTAAACATACGTATTCTCCCTGTTAAATAAATTATGTATTCTACAAATAATGACAAAGATATCAAAATATTATGGAGTTTCTATGGAGAAAATTATTTTTTATCTCCACAATAACTTCATAATTTAAATTTATACTGTACCCATAGAAATTAAAAAAAGGAGAGATAGATATGTTTAAAAAAGTATTAGGTTTAACTACTGCTGTAGTAGTTGTGTTAGGATTAGCTACTGTTTCACTTGCAAAAGTAAGTATAGAAGAAATAATAAGCAATCCAGTATATGCACAAACTTCTGTGACAACAAATAATGGTTCATATAGTAAGTATGATATGATTGAAGCAATGAGAAATAATGGCTTCACCGATATAGCAGATGACTTGAAAAACGGCAATTACAAGTCCATGGATGATTTCATGAATAATATAAATGAAGAAGATTATCAGAAAATGATTGATCTAATGAGAGAAACAAATCCTGGAATGTCAGAAATGATGGAAGGCATTGGAAGAGAACAAATGATAGAAATGCATAATGCCATGGGAGGAGCAGGTGGCTGCCATGGAAATAATGGAAATAATGGTAAAGATGTGTTTAAAGAAACAAAGACAATTTTATAAGCAGTAGAAATAACACATATATATTTTAACAGTATTCAATAAATTATTGAATACTGTTTTTTTATGTATATAAAAAACTTCTTTATTCTAATGGTCTATAAAAATTTCTGCTCAATTAGAATTAAATTAATCTATTTTTAATAGCTTTGCATTTATTGAAACAATAATTGTACTTAACGACATTAATACTGCTCCTAATGCAGGACTTATAACTATTCCCTGATTGTATAAAATACCTGCAGCTAACGGCAATGCAACTACATTATAAGCAGTAGCCCAAATCAAATTCTGAATCATCTTTCTGTATGTTGCCTTTGATAGTTTTAAAATATTTACTACATCCAGCGGATTGCTTTTAACAAGAATGACATCAGCTGTTTCAATAGCAACATCTGTGCCTGCTCCAATTGCTATGCCTAAATCCGCCTTAGCCAATGCAGGTGCATCATTTACTCCATCGCCTGTCATAGCAACCATTTTTCCTTCTTTATGAAGCTCATCAACTTTTGAAGCCTTATCTTGCGGTAAAACTTCTGCTATTACTTTGTCCAAATTAAGCTTCTTACCTACATATGACGCAGCTTTTTGATTATCACCAGTCAGCATTATTGATTCAACATTCATAGTTTTTAATGTATCAATAGCTTCCTTAGATGTTTCTCTTATGACGTCCGTTAATGCTATGAATCCTATAAGGTTTTTTTCTTCCAGAACAAATACTACAGTCTTTCCTTCCTCTGCCAGCATTTCGTATTTATTCTCATCAAATGAAATATTTTCTCTTCTCAGATATCCAGGACTGACAATCATAATATTTCTATTGTCAACTAATGCTTTTAAACCTTGACCTGTTATATTTTGATACTCTTTAACTTCCTTTAATTCGAGATTTAATTTCTTACCTTCCTTTACAATGCCTTTAGCTATGGGATGTTCTGAATTTGACTCAACTGAATAAGCAATTGATAACAACTCATTTTTAGCGATTCCGGTTTCATAAACATCTGTGATGCCAAATTCTCCTTCAGTTAGTGTGCCTGTCTTATCAAAAACTACTGAATTCAACTTTCTAGCATTTTCGAAAGCAGCTCTGTCCCTGATTAACAAGCCCCTTTTAGCTCCAATGCTTGTAGATACTGAAGTAACTAATGGTGTAGCTAATCCCAATGCATGAGGACAAGAAATTATAACCACTGTCACTGCCCTTTCAATTGCAAAGCTTAAATCTCCTCGAATCATCATCCATGCAATAAAAGTTACTGTTCCAGCTGTCACAGCTATATAAAACAACCACTTAGCAGCAATATCAGCCAATCTTTGTGTGTTTGATTTGGATGCCTGCGCCTCACGAACAAGTTTGATAACCTGTGACAAGAATGTTTCATCTCCAACCTTACTTACCTTAAATTTTAATAATCCCTCACCGTTGATAGATCCTCCGATTATTTCGTCTCCGGCACTTTTCTCAACCGGTACTGATTCGCCTGTAATCATTGATTCGTTAACATCAGAGCTTCCGTCATAAACTAAACCGTCAATTGGAATTTTTTCTCCCGGCTTAACTAAGACCGTATCCCCTTCTTTTAGTTGTTTCACCAAGATGTTAACAGTATCACCATTGTCCTTTATTAGATGAGCTGTTTCAGGCATTAATTTTACTAATTCCTCTAACGCCTTAGAAGCGCCCATAACAGACTTCATTTCAATCCAGTGTCCTAACAGCATAATTACTATTAAAGTTGCTAATTCCCAAAAGAAATCATTGCCTTTTAAGATAAACACAGTTAATGAACTGTAAATATATGCAACTATTATTGCAAGTGCTATTAAAGTCATCATTGCCAGCGACTTTTGTTTTAATTCATCCCTGGCTCCTGTAAGAAAGGGCTTGCCTCCGTAAAAGAAGAGTATGGTTGATAGAGTAAATAATATGTATGAATCCCCATTAAACCTCCAGTCCACATTTAAAAACATTTGTATCATAGGTGATAATAACAAAATAGGAACTGTTATTATTAATGATATAAAAAATCTTTTTTTAAAATCCTCCACCATCATAGCATGATGGTCATGATGCCCTTCATGTTCACCATGTTCTTTATGTTCTTCGTGACCTTCATGTCCTACATGTAATTCATGACCTATATGATTATTATCACTTTCATGGGCATCATGTTTCATATGATCATGGTTTTCATGCCCATTATGTGAATGATTTATGGTTTCGTACTCTTCATGTTCCATATGTATGTGATTTGTATTTTTATGTACTGCATGTTCATTATGTTCATTATGCAGATGCATATTTTCATTATTATGATTATGTTTATACTTTTGATTTTTCATAGTTGACCTCCTAACTTTTCATATATGTATAGTACCCTAATTTAACAAATGTAATCATACTTAAAAACACCCCTTATTACTAATTTTAATTATTAGTATTAAGGGGTTAAAATTTGTTATGATTAATAAAGTTTTATTAAGTTGTCATGAAATTAAAAGGGTTTAAAAAATATAAAATTATATAAACTGCTGCTCCTATATAAACTGTAGCACTAAAGCCAAACAACATAGAAAGTGCTACTGCCAATGTTGATCCAAATACTGAAAAGATTCCGTTAATAGCAATCATAAGAGGAACTAAACTTTGCTGATTTCCTATACTGTTAATCTTTTTTATGCCAGATGGATATGCCATTCCCATAAAAAATCCCATGGGGAATATAGATGCAAATACAACAAAAAATTTATGAATTAAACTCAAATTAATTGTTGACTGTAAAATATCATTTAATTTTAAATGAATTAATATAATTGTAATTCCTGATAAAAGGATATAATGTGGTAATTTTTTTGTAAGATTTTCAATTATCTTACTTCCGCTTGCTAAACTGCCAATGCCACTGCTGATTAATAAACTAAATAATATAAAACTAAAAGCAATAGATGAGCTTCCAAAGTACAATACTGTCTTTTGTATCAGCGGAATCTCTACTAACATATACGCTATGCCCAATACTCCAAAATATATTGAAGCTTTTTTAGTTTCTAACTCTATTATATATTTCTTTTTAATGTATAATACAAATGCTAATATTATTACTAATATTAAAGTCATTTCTAAAGGAATTAGCTTAGTATAGTTGTAAAAAAATGGTTTATTATCCGTAATAGGATTTGCATTATGTCCAAAACCGCTTAATAGCTGTTCAAAATTAATCTTTCCTTCCCTTAATGACTTATACGGTTCAATTTCATAACCAGGCATTTGAATTATATCCCTGTTTTGAGATTTTGCCACTGTTATAATTGAATTTAATTCAGCAGAGTTGAAAGGTGTATTTTTGAAAATTACTACAGGCATTGAAATACTTCCGTGTGCACTGTTTTGTCCTATCTTTGCACCATTTATTATGGTAATATAATTATTTACATCTTCTTCTTTAATACCTTTGTCTAGTAATACCTTAATGCCGGTATTAACAATCTTGGTTAAATCAAGTGTATTGTGAGCTACGAATGTCAATTTACCGTTTTCAGTTAAATGATCAAAATACTGATCTACTGCTTCCTCTGTGTATATATAGTACTCTGCCAGAGAATACATTGTATTTTCAATAGAATTTGTCATAACCTTTGAAAGATATATATTATCATATTTTTCTTTATTATTTTCAATAAAATATCTTCCATCTTGAACGTACAAATTAACCCCAGGATAATTATATACATCACCGCTAAATTCTTTAAATTTATTAACCGCTTCTATAGTTGAAGGATTTATTTCTACTGCATCAATTTTTTTATTACCTCCAAGAAGCGCGTAAAGAACATCATTTCCTCCACCTGAACCAATAACAAGGGAACTATCATTTTCACCAAATGTGAATGGTATATAATTTGCATCAAGTCTTAAATGTCCAACTGATTTTAAATCACCGTTAAATTTAATGATAGGTGCTGCAGCACCTCCATCTGTAGCTATTAACAACTCATCTCTTCCTTCAACTTTAATAACATCTGTTCTGGATAAGGCATCCCATTTAGAAAAAATAACTTCAGTGTTTCCAACTGTTTCTTTATAGCTTCCTACTAGTTTCCCAGGATTTGTGAAATAAGAATAAAATTTATTTTCGATGTCTTCTATAAGACTGTTATTAAAAAATAGTACACTCATTAAAATCAAAAAAACAGAAGATATTATTAATGGTTTCCTTTTTTTACTGTATAAGCTGATACTTACTGCAGATATTGCCGCTATTATACATACAATAATAACACTTCGAACAAAGCCAAATGAATTCATGATTTTTATAACAAGCAAGCTTCCTAACCCTGCTCCAAGCAAATCTAATAAATATAATTTATTACTTCGGCTAGCCATTTCCTTAAATATAATTGATGTTATAATACCACCTGATATGAATGGAAAAATTGAAGCTGGCAAATAAATAGCTACAGTAGGATTAAATGGAAGAAAGTACATAATTGATATAACTGTAATAAATATTATAGGCATTAAAATCGAAGTCCTTGTTAACAACTTTATAGAATTATCTTTATTTATATACTTATATGTTAAAATAGCTCCAATACCACTGCCAAGAATAGCAATTGATACTATAATAAAAACTAGACCTGGTGATAATAATGTTGAATATAACCTTGTAAGTAGCGTCTCATATATAAAAAGAGCCATTGTTGTCAAAAATACAGATAAGTATAAATAGATTGTCCTCCTTGATTTAAAATCAATATGAATAATATTACTCATATTAAACCTCCGTTAAATTATTATAAAAAGAACTAGATCACTAGTTCTAAGTTTTAATAAATATATCATTCAATTGTGGAGAAGTTATGATAAAAAAATACTTCATAACTGTTAATTATGAAGTTATTTTGAATTATTATTAAAATTATTATTTATTCATTTTGAAGATCCATTCCCCGCCATGATGCACAATATCATATATGTTTAATGAAATAAATATTATAAGAGAATCACATTAAAAAAAATAAATTATTGTAAATATATATATTCTCTAGTCCAAGGCAAGTAATTATTAACACCTTTAGTAAACAAAAATTGATGGATATCTATATTACCGCTATTAAAAGATGCAGCACATCCGTTCAAATATAAGCGCCACATTCTAATAAATTTTTCATCATACTTCTTCATTACTTCAGGCAATGCATTTTCAAAGTTCCTCGACCAGTGCTCCAATGTTTTTCCATAATGTCTTCTAAGACTTTCAACATCTAACAAATAAAATTCTTCATCTGACATATATGTAATTAATTCTTTAATTGTAGGTATATATCCACCGGGAAATATATATTTATTTATCCAAGAATTCACACCATCACCATTAATACCGGTTATACAATGAAGTAAAGATATTCCATCTTCATCTAATAAATTTTTAACTTTTGAAAAGTATTCAGGTAATAATTCCTTGCCAACATGCTCAATCATACCTACACTTACAATCCTGTCAAATTTTTTGTTTTTTATCTCTCTATAATCCAGCAATTCAGCTTCTACAAGATTCTCTAACCCCTCCGCTCTAATTCTTTCTTTAACTTTGTTAAATTGTTCAGAGCTTAATGTTATTCCCATTGCCTTAACGTTATATTCTTTAGCTGCTGTTAAAATTAATTCTCCCCATCCACAGCCTATATCCAATAGTGTTTGACCTTTACTTAAATTTAGCTTCCTTAAAATATGACTTGTTTTATTTTTTTGAGCATCGTTTAATGAATCCCATGGAGACTTAAAATATCCGCAAGAATAAGTCATGGTATTATCTAACCATAATTTGTAAAATTCATTTCCAATATCATAATGATAATGGACATTATCTTTACTATTTTTTAAATTATTTCTTATATGTTTATTAGAATTGTTATGTAAAATAGATTTTTTATTTTGATATAAATACTCTATTATATTTTGTAAATCACCATCTATATCTATCTCATTTGTCATATAAGCCTCACCTAATGCTAAAGATGGATCATTCAATAATTTTGTTTTTGATAAAGGGCAGTTAAAAATTAACTTAAACTTACTGTCACCTTCTCCATATTTTTCTTCCTCACCATCCCAAAATTTTATCTCAAATGGAATGCGGAAAATATTTTTCAAAAAAGACCTATAAAATATTTTATCCGTATTTATAATTAATTTACTTTTTTCTTTTAATTCAATCACATTATTCTCCTTTTAACATTTTATCACTGAAATTCCTCCTAATTTTTAGTGATAAATATAAAAACAGCTCCTGGCATTATTATTATTAACCAGGAGCATGAAAATCTGTTCTATCTCATAGACATAGCACTAGCCATTTTTCTACATTCTTCTGCACACATACGGCAAATGTCTGCACATTTTTTGCAATGTTCATCTTTGAACATATCACATTCTTCTGCACATTTATCACAAACTTTGGCGCATATTTGACAGTGTTCATGTGAAAAATGACCGTTCATTGACATTGTTGCAACTGACATTTGACACATCATAGCGCATTCAACCAGCATACTTACACAATTTTTTCTTGCATTAATATCAGGTTCATTTAAACATGCATTAAAACACTCATAACATGCTTGAGCACATTTTGTACAAGCATCTATACATGCTTGCATATTGTTATTCTTATTTGTTACAATACCCATAGATATTTCTCCTTTTATTTTTAAATAATTTACATATTTATTATTTGAATATCTATAGGTTTTATACATTATCTTATTTTATTTTTAATTTACAAAAAATTTAAACTAATCAAAATGTATCTTGCACCAATATAAGTAAAATATAAAGGCGCATAAAGTTAAGTTATTTTATAGTGATTCTTATAATTAGTCATTAAATAACTAATAAAATTCTACAAAATTAATAAATTAATTAAAAGTTTTCACAATTTAATTGATAATATGCTTGTGGATAACCACCATGTAGGACAAATTTCCGGTAATATTTATTATACACTATAATATGAAACAGATATTAGAAGCGAAAAAAGTCGATAAATGTAATAATTGGCGCTTGTATGTCTAATACATGTTTCTTAAAATCCTTATTCGCTCTTCTATTGGGGGATGTGTTGAAAACAGCGGCAATATCCAATGTTTAGGATTAAATATATAAAGACCGAGCATCTCATCTCCACCTAAATCATCAACCTGTTCTTTAGAATATTCAAGTGAATTACTTTGTATTTTTTCTAATGCATCAGCTATTCCTTCAGAATATCCGCAAAGCCTAACTGCATTTGCATCAGCAATATATTCTCTTTTTCTTGATATTGCAAGATTTATAATTTGTGCTACAAACCTTATAACATAAGATAAAACCATTCCTGCCAAAGCTATCAACGCTAAAGTTTCTGCAGAATTTTCATTATCTCTTGAGTCTCTTGATCTGTTTCTTCCGCCATAAACCATATTATATCTGGACATTCTATACAGTATTGTTCCTAATACTATTGCTGCACTCATAAGGTAAACCGATACCGTCGAAACAAGTATATCTCTTTGAATTATGTGTGACATTTCATGAGCTAAAACACCTTCCATCTCTGGCTCATCAAGTATTTCAATTAGACCTGTTGTCATTCCTATATAAGCATTTTTAATTGATAATCCACCTGCAAAGGCATTTGGTATATTCGCTGGTATAATATATAACTTAGGAGTATCTTTTATACCAGCTGCAATAGATAAACCTTCAACTAAATTAGCTACTCGGCTTTCATTAGGATTAGACATATCTGCTTCCTTCCAATTTGTACGTGAACCTACCATTTTTGTTCCTGTAAAAATTTGAATAGGCATTAGTATACATACTATAAAAACACCTATACCAATTCCGAAAGCCATATTATCTGCATAGTATCCTATGGAGTATGACATGACGAGTATAATTATTATATAAAAAGCAATTAAAAGGACTGTTTTTATTTGATTTTTTCTAACCTGCTCATATATAATAACAGGCCTTTTTGTTTCTGACATAATATCTCCTTCTATTCTTTTAATTCTATTACTTCTAATATTTCTTTAAGCATCAAGAAACTGCTTGCAGTTTCTACACACTGCTTCAACAAGGTGGTAGATCATAATTCACTGATTCTTAAATTATCTGAATATTCCCTTTCTACATCACTTATTTCATATGTTTTTTCTGCAGTAAAACCTAACATATTTGCTAAAATTGAAGTTGGAAATGATTGAATTGCTGTATTAAAGTTTGTAACAGTCATATTATACCTTGTTCTTGCGTATGCAATTTTATCTTCTACATTCTTCACATCCTCCATTAAATGTAAAAAAGACTGGTTTGATTTTAACTCTGGATAGCTTTCTGAAATAGCCATAATTGAAGGTATCATTTTTGAAACCTTATCATTGGCTGTCATTGCTTCATCTTTAGATGATGACATCATTTTTGCTCTCATGGAAACTATCTTTTCTAATGTTTCGCTTTCGTACTTTGTTTGCATTTTTATTGTATCGACTAAATTTGTAAGTATATTTGTTTTTCTTTTTAATTGAACATCAATTGTTGCCCATGCTTCTTTGATATAGTTTTTCTTTTTTATAAGACCGTTGTACATTGCAATTAACCAAATAACTAATATTGTAATTATAATAATTATATATTTCATTTTTACCTCCGGCAATAATGGACTATCTATAAAAGAGGGATATATTCCCTCCTTTATAACATGTTCCCTTTATTAATTCATTATAAATTCTTCAACAGCATCTTTGTTATTTAATATAAATACTGCTAATTTATTGGTTATAGAAGTTTTGTAATGGTTTAATTTTGAATGAATATATTTAGCGGTGTAAAATTCACCGTTAATATCAATATAAAAATTAGCTTCTTTTTTTATTTTTGTCTTATGATATTTAAGCATAACATTTACGCCTTCTACCTCACCTTTTTTTATATCACTTTTTATGGGAAGAGCTTTAAGAAGCATCCTTATAAATTCATATGCTCTGTCTCTTTCTTCATCTGTTATATATTCTTCAACATAGATACTATTCATGATTATCCTTCAACTTCTTTTTTCAGTTTTTCTAAATCAGAATTAACCTCTTCACCAAATATCTCTTTTTTTAATGAAGCTAAATCATCATTTGATGATTTATTATCATATTTTGAATAATCCGTATCTTTATCTTTTTTTTCTAATTCCCTAAGAGAGTCAATTTTATACTTTTGAGAATTTACTTTTTCCTCCATTTTATCCAATTGTTCAAATACATTATTTTTAGAAGTTTTAGTTAAAACTTTATTTACATTATTATTCGCTTCATTAATTCTGTCTTGCGCAATAATATTTTCTTTCCTTCTCTTTGCTTCTTCAATTCTGTCATTTATTTCATCAAGGCTGTCTCTCAATGTTTCAACTTGTTCTTTTTGCTCACTATAAGAAGATGTAAGTCTTTCCGCTTGAGCTTTAAAGTTATTTCTTTCATCTAATGCATTTTTAGCATCTTCTTCATTACCTGATTTCAAAGCATTAACAGCTCTGTTATGCCACAATGCTGTTTTATTATTTGCTTCTTCAAGCAATGCTTCTAACCTTTTTTCTTCTGCCATGCAGCTTGCAACTGCATCAGTTGTTTCCTTTCTTACTTCCTCTAAGTCCCTTATAGCTTGTTCTACTATTATTTTGGGATCTTCTAAGGAATCCAAAGCATTATTTGCATAACCCTTTAATATATTGCTGATTCTATTAAAAATACTCATTTTATACACTTCCTTTTTATATTATTTAGGTATATGTCCCTATAATTTCTTTTATTTTACTAAACAATTATGAAGAAGTTGTGGAATAATTATTTTTATTAACCTAAAACAAAATAAAAAACACTTCATAACTGCACTATGCAATTATGAAGCTCAAAAAAATTATATATTTATGCCAAGAAAGTTAATCGCAATTGCCATTCCAACAAGAACCGGTTGATGAATCAGGTATATTGCTAGTGAATTTTTACTTATTATAGATAAATATTCATTTTTATAATAGAATTTGAAAATACTCTGACCTTTATAGTAGTACATTTTGTAAGCAAGAATGCCTAATATAAATACAGAAAGATATGGACTTATAGGGTAGTAATCAAGTGTAACAAATCCTCTGTACATAACGCCAAAAGGAAGAAGCAGACTTGTATCGACTAGAGTGCTTTTTATTGATATCGCTGTAAGCGCTATAAAAACTGCACTTATAAAAAGAAGTATATTATTCATCTTTTTTAGCAATGGAAAAAGAATCATACTGGTTCCCAATAAATGCAAAATACCGAACCGGATATATTGCTCTCTGAAAAAAATGTACGTAACTAAGGTTATCACCATTGCAAATATAAGTACCTTAATACCTCTTTTTACAGTATTCTTACTAAAACCGCTGCTTATACCTGCAAGAAATATAAACATCAACGCAGAAGCTTTACCTTCCCAATACCAAAATCCACTTAAATAATCTATATCAATACCTAAAAACTCATTTAAATCATATACTATATGAAAGATAACCATAAGGATTATTGCAATGGCTCTTAAAAAATCTATTTCCCAAATTCGTCTATTTCCCACTTTACAACCTCCATTTTAGTAAAGATAGTTGTATTTAAATAAAATCCCCTTAATTTTTACATTCCTATAGGTAGATTGTAAGGAATGAATTTATATAATATTTCAACCATTAACGTGAATTTGTTAAACAGTAGCAATATACCAAAAATAAGAAGTATTATTCCTGTCACAAATGATATAACTGTATGATATTTCTGAATTCTTTTCAATATACCCACTGACTTTCCGAAGGCTATTCCTATCAAAAGATATGGTACACCAAGCCCTATTGAAAACATGAACATTACTGCCATGCCGGTATAGGATGAACCCATGTTTCCTGCAAAAATCAACATTGAATATAATAAAGGTCCAATGCAGTGAGAACAAGCAACTGCAAAGAATATTCCAACTAAAAATGTGGTAAGGTATCTGGTAGAAGCTTTCTCTTTAAATCTGTCAAATAGATTATCCAGGGCTTTTATACTGAAAGATACAGTTTTAAAAAGGCCAAAAAGTTTTAATGCAAGAAAAATCACAAAAATACCGCCAAGAATATTAAAAATACCAATGTTATCTTTTATAAAACTTGCTACCTTTCCTGATGCAGCTCCAGCAAGTGTAAAAACAATAGTAAATGCCAAAATAAATAAAAGCGTATTTATTATTATCTTTAACATGATAGCTTTACTTTTACCTGTCTCTTTAAGTTCCTCCACTGACATACCTGTGATTAAGCTGAAATACATTGTAATCATTGGTATTATACATGGTGACAGAAAAGAAACTAATCCAGCAGTAAATGCCAATGTATAAATGGATGTAAACATTTAATCTTCCCCCTTAACTCTATTTAAGCTTTTCTCCTTCGTATATATGCTCTCTCTCACTTGTATCAGGAATATTCTTAAATACCAGTTTAAATGATTTTGTATTCTCTCCGACAATTAACTTCCCATCAATGTCATTTTTTATTTTCAATATACCACTGGTATGATGGTCTTCTGCATTTTGCAAATCCCACTCAAATCCTTCGCTTATAACAATTCCGGTATCTGTTATTAGTTGCACATATTTACTTATATCCTTGTACTTTGATAAGCTAACAGAATGAGTTCCTAGTGAAATTTCAAATGTTAGCACATCACTAGATCCTATCACGGGGTTTAAATAAGTGACTATAATATCAATATTACCATTTTGGCTGATAGTCATATATTTTACTGAATTATCAGAATTATTTAACTGGGGCTGCTCAGCAAGTTCTTCCTTATTTTGCTGCACAAATATATTATCTTCAGGTATTTTTTCATTAGCTACCTTTTCCCTTTTGCCACCTGAAAAGAAAGATATATAAACTGCGATTAAAACCAAAACAAATACTGCTACTACAATAACTAACCTTGCAAATCCATTCATTTTCCTATAGTTCATAATATTACCTACCTTTATGACTTAATCGTTTTGGAATAAATGCAGGAACCTGCTTACGATATTCTTCATATTTTTCACCAAAAAGCTCTACCATCTTCTTTTCTTCTTTTTTAGCAAGTTTAGTATACATAATGAGCAGAATTGGCGCCATTATCAAAGTAATAATCGTCGGCCATTGTATTAGGAATCCTACAATCATTAGTACGAACCCACTATACTGAGGATGACGTATATATTTATAAATTCCACTGGTCACCAACTCACCGTTTCCACTATGAATTCCTTTCCATCCAATAGCAATAACAATCAGACCACTGAAAATAATAACATTGCTAAGCGGATGCAATATAGAATATACTATAGTTGAACCCCCTGCTAGCGCAACCCACAAATGCCCATTTAAATGGGTAAATGGATCAAGAACCGGATATTTGCTTCCCAAAATAGATGTCAAAAAATATATTGTCAGTGGAAACCCAAACATTTCGCTGAACAATGCTACCATAAATGCTGTAAAAGCACCTAATGTACGCCAATCTCTTTTGGTCGTAGGTTTGAAAGCTGTATAGGTAAAAATACCAAATACAAGAATATTTAAGATAACAGAACCCCACAATCCATATGCGTATTTATCTAAAAAATGCATTATATTTCTCTCCTTCTTTTACAACTGCATAATATTAGCTGTATATAAATATTAATATCTCTTTATCATAATACTAAACAAATTTGAAGAACTTGTGGAGAAGTTAATATAACAACTTTGCTATGATTTGAAACACTGTCAATAGAAAAAAGTTATATACTGAATTATGAAAAACTAAACTTAACATATTACCAAATATTATTACGAATATTACAAAAAAATTTGGATAGCATATTTAATATATTTGGATATAGAAGGGAATTATGTTTATGCCTGTTAAAGAACACATAATTAATGAAGAAAGTCTTGATAGTACAATAGCACTGGCCACAGAAGGTTATTTATTTATAAAAAACAAGATTGATCAGTATCAAACTGATGTTTTTGAGACTCGTTTATTTGGGAAAAAAGTTATCTGTATGAGTGGTGAAGAAGCGACAAAAATGTTTTATAATGCGGAATTATTTCAAAGAAACGGTGCTATGCCAAAGCGTATTCAACGTACATTGGTTGGAGAAGAAGCAATACAAACCTTGGATGGAGAAGAACATATTCGAAGAAAACAACTTTTCATTTCGCTAATGAAACCAGTAAATATAGAATGCTTAGTAAGTATTTTTAATAATAATTTGGATAATTATATAAATAGATGGGAGAATTCTGAACGTGTAGTACTTTTTGAAGAAATGAATGAAATATTATGTAAAACTGCATGCCAGTGGTCTGGAGTTCCTCTATCTGAATCTGAAATTAAGGAAAGGGCAGATGACTTCAGTGAAATGGTCGATGCTTTTGGTGCAGTTGGTCCAAGGCATTGGAAAGGTAGAATAGCCAGAAATAAAGCTGAAGATTGGATAAATAGTATTATTAAAGATGTAAGATCTAATAAGCTTCATGTTGAAGAGAATACAGCACTTTATTCTTTTGCATATTATAAGGATATTGACGGTAAACAATTGAGCGACAATTTGGCAGCAATTGAACTTATTAATGTTCTAAGGCCTATTATAGCAATTTCCACTTATATTACATTTACAGCTTTAGCATTATATGATAATCCTAAATACTTGGAAAAGCTCTTAATAGGTGATAGCAATTATTATAAAATGTTTATAAAAGAAGTAAAGCGTTATTATCCTTTTGGTCCTTTCTTAGGTGCAAAAGTAAGAAAGGATTTTAAGTGGAATAATATAGAATTCGAAAAAGGTATGCTTGTAATACTTGATATTTACGGTACAAATCACGATTCAAAACTCTGGGCAAAACCATTTGGTTTTTGGCCAGAACGTTTTGATGAGAAAAAAGATGAATTATTTAATTTTATCCCCCATGGTGGAGGCGATGCTTCAAATGGACATCGCTGTCCTGGTGAAGGTGTAACTACTGAAATTATGAAAGCTAGTCTAGATTTACTTGTCAATAAAATTGAGTACGAAGTTCCTAAACAAGATTTAAGTTTTAGTTTGACAAAAATGCCTACATTACCTGAAAGTGGTTTTATAATGAATAAAATTAAACGTAAATTTTAATTTTGCTTTTATAAAAATTTTTAAGATTAAGATTGTGAAATAATTTTGTTTACTATGTTGTAATTTAAAAATGCCCCTCCTTAAATAAACATATTAGTTCAACTGTTTATCTTAAGAGGAGCATATAAACGAACTATAAATTCATTTTAATTATTACAACTTAAATCTTAGCGATTGTTAATATTAGTCAGCAAATACTTGTGTCCAATAAGGTGTTCCACTGGAATTTGTAACATAACCCACGCCTATTCTGGAAAAGCCAGGTGACATAATATTTGCTCTGTGTCCTTCAGAATTCATCCATGCAGTAACTACAGATTCAGGTGTTCTTTGTCCTGATGCTAAATTCTCACCCCATGCTGACCATCTGATACCAAATTTAGTCAACATATCACCGGCACTTCCGTAAGTCGGTGACTGGTGAGCAAAGTAGTTATTGTCTGCCATATCTTTTGCTTTAGTTCTTGCAACATTAGAAATTTCAGGATCTAATGTAAGAGCCTGTAATCCTGCCTTTTGTCTCTCTATATTAACAAGTTCAACAATTTTTTGCTCATAGCTTAAATTTGATGAAGAAACTGCATCAGTATAAAGCGAACTATTATTTTCTTCTTTAACAGGTGAAGTTTCTTGAACAACTGGCTTTGTAGCTACCGGCTGTGTCTTTATCGGTTTTACGTCTGCTTGCTGTGACTCAGCAGGTTTTTGCATTAGAGGCTTGTTAACAACTGGTTTTTCCGTTTCAGTAACTACTTTCTCCGTCTTTGCAGTTTTTAATAATGTGTTCCAGTCAATTGAATTTAAATCAACTGTTTTACCATTTACTTTCACACTCTTTATTTTAAGTTTTCCGCTAATTATTTCACTTATATAGTTTTTTAAATTATTATAATTAGAATATTTACCTTCTAATTTAGTTCCTTCTGCAGCAAAAACTGATGTAGATGAAAATGCTAATACTGCCGCTAATGTTAGTGCTATTACTTTATTTTTCATAATTTTACTCCTTTTCTTAATTAAGCTTAAATTTAATTAACTATCTTACTGTTTAAATAATTCTTAAGTTATTCCAGGGACTTAAGAATGATATCAAAAGCTTGTGGAGATACTGTGGAGAACAATTAAAAATATTTATTAAAATACAAATATCTGTTTTATTCAATCATTCGTATAATATTTTTTAGTCTAGCTAATTCATTTAAAGATTGTAATAATATGATTAATAACGTTAAATCTAGACTTAAAAGCAATCCAGTTAATTTATATCTGAATTTATCTTTATTTGAAATTGAACTATTTCCATTTCTATAATCCATAATGTATCCCCTAACTTTCTCTATAAGCTCTATTATCAATATATATTTTTTTGTCAACTTTTCGGTGTACTATTGAATCATTTATAATTTCTCGAATTACTTTTTTTGATAATTTATCATTTTCATAAGTAATCTTAACCAATTTTTTATCAAGATTTACATTTAATTCTTGTATACCTTCTATAAGGCTTAGAGCTTTAACTACATTTGTTAAACACTTGTTGCAAAGCATATTGCTTTGTTTTAATTTAACTGTATGAATAGTATTCAATATAAAACCTCCTTTACCACCCCACCTCTGCGGTGATATTTAAATACTAGCAAACAATTATGAAGATTGTATCAAGATTATTAAAAAATATATATATATCTTTATAAGTTTTATTTCTCCATATAAATAACATAATTTTATGTTATTTATAAATATAGGTACAAAAATATCAAAAATAAGGAGTAAGTTATGAGTGTAAATAATAAAAAAATAGATTTTACCGAAAAGCCTCACGAACTAAGCAGTATCAAAAAAGTAATTGGTATAGTAAGCGGTAAAGGCGGTGTCGGCAAATCTCTTGTGACATCTATGATGGCTGTAACCATGAATAAAAGAGGTCATAACGCAGCGATACTCGATGCTGATATAACTGGTCCTTCGATACCTAAAGCTTTTGGTATAAATACAAAAGCGGTGGCAAATGAAAATGGACTATTGCCTGTCACAAGCAAAACCGGTATTGATATAATGTCTATTAATTTAATATTAGAAAACGACACGGATCCGGTTATTTGGAGAGGGCCTGTTTTAAATAATGTTGTTAAGCAATTTTGGAAAGAGGTAATTTGGCAAGATATAGATTATATGTTCATAGATATGCCTCCTGGAACCGGAGATGTTCCGCTTACAGTATTCCAATCTATACCCTTAGATGGAATTATAATTGTTACCTCCCCACAGGAACTAGTTTCAATGATTGTATCTAAAGCAGTTAAGATGGCAAAAATGATGGATGTTCCAATCATTGGCTTAATTGAGAATATGTCATATTTCAAATGTCCTGATTGCAATAAAGAATATCATATTTTTGGAGAAAGTCATATTGAAGAAATTGCTAATAAGCATGATATAAAGGTTTTGGCAAAGCTTCCAATTGACCATAAAATAGCTTTAGCTGTTGATAATGGATTAATTGAATTTTATGATAACAGTTTGTTTAATAATATAGCAAAAATACTGGAATAAAATACAAACAATAATACATCGGGCTAAAAAAATACCCCTTATAACTAATTTTGATTTATTAGTATAAGGGGTTATAATTTATCTATTAAATTCCACTATTACGTTAGTTCCCTTTCCAACTTCACTATCGATTTTAATAGTTCCTCCATGTGCTTCTACCAATGCCTTTGTAATTGTAAGTCCAATACCAGTTCCCCCGGTATGACGATTCCTTGATAAATCGCTTCTATAAAACCTTTCAAAAATATATTTTAAATCTTCTTTTGGGATTCCAATACCTGTGTCCTTTACAATTATTCTAATTTTATCTTTTATTTGCTCTAAAGAAACACTGACAGACCCATTTTCATTTGTATACTTAATTGCATTAGAAATAATATTAACGAAAATACGTTTTAGATAATCCATGTCTCCCATAAAATTAACATCATTTTGAATATTTTTATTTATATTAATATTTTTATCTAAAAACATAGGCTCATAGCTTTCTATTATATTATTCAATGTTGAAGATATATCTACATTGCTTAATTTCAGGTTTATCTCATCATCTTCCACAATTGATAATTCAGATAATTCATTAATTAATTTTGTTAATCTTATTATTTCTCCATGAATAACAGATAGCTTTTCATCATTAGGTTCCCATACTCCATCCAGAAAAGCTTCTATATGACTTTGAATTGCAGCCAAAGGTGTTCTCAGCTCATGAGCTATATCTGTAGTCATTCTTTTTCTTAGAGATTCTTGGCTATTCAACCTTTCTGCAAGTTCTTTAACTGATATGGATAATTCATATAACTCAACAGTGTTTGTTTCTACTTCCTTTAGGTTTTTATATTTTCCTTGTTCAATTAGTTTTGCATTTTCCTTAATAACATATATAGGATTTAAAAACTTCTTAGATATACTATTACTTGAACGAAAAGCAATAATCAATGTCAAAATTGATGCAATTGCAAAAATACTGTTTATTGTAATTAAAAACTTTTCATCTTCTATATTAGATATAATGCTTTTTGGTCGTCCAACATCTATAGTTCCTATTTGTGAGTTATTATATGTAAAAGGATAACTTCTAAACGAAAATTTACCTTCATCACTGCTGTATTCATCTACCATCCCATACATTATTCCAAATGTACTACTGTTCCAACTTATATTATTATTCTTGTCCCTTATTTGAATTACAACATCTTCACTGAAAGCATAATGCATTATATTCATTAAAGAATGAGAATTTAATTCTTTATAATCGCTGAATACACGTTCCACATACTGAACTACTTTTAAATCATCTCTGCTTCTTGAATCCCTAATATAATCTGAAAAAAAATAATTTATACTAAGATTTGAAGTAATTGTAATAAATGCAATTGATAATATTGAAATTGTTACAAAATACTTTCGTAACTGTTCGCTTATTTTTATCATCTTATTCTCCCTCAAACTTATATCCGACACCATAAACAGTTACAATATATTTAGGTTCTTTTACATTATCCTCAATTTTTTGTCTCAAATTTTTAATATGAGTATCAACGGTACGATCAAATCCTTCAAAATCATAGCCAAAAGCTAAACTTACCAAATGACTTCTAGTGAAAACTTTCTGTGGATTTTGCGCTAGGGTCAATAATACCTTAAATTCATTTGGTGTTAAACTTACTTCTTGTCCTGCCTTTTTAACTATGTGTTTAGGAATATCAATAAACAAATCTTTATCATTAAATTCTAAAGCATCAGTCAATTCAGAATTGCCTTTAGTTCTTCTAAGAATTGCTCTTACTCTGCCAACCAGTTCTCTAGGACTGAAAGGCTTTGTCAAATAATCATCTGCGCCTATATATAAACCTGTAACTTTATCATCTTCACTGCTTTTTGCTGTTAACATTAAAATAGGCACATCCGATTCCTTTCTGATTAATTTGCATATTTCCTCGCCTGAAATATCCGGAAGCATTAAATCAAGAATTATAAAATCAGGTTCTATTTCATGAAATAGCTCTATAGCCTTATTTCCTCGGCTTGCAGTAAAAACTTCATAGGTTTCTCGCAAAAGATAATCTTTTATGACATTTAAAAGGTTAATCTCATCATCAACAACTAATATTTTCTCATTCATTTTTTTCACCTTATAATTTTCTTTTTTATCTAATATTTAATACTACCAAAATTATATTATATTTGGTTATATTATACACCATTATTTTAATAATAAATCATGTAGTTATTGTGAAGAAAATTTATATGTTTAATGTGTTTTTTCTTCATAAGTTCTCCATAATTAATATGTACAATTATATTAAGGATTTCGAATTGTTATGATTATTAAGCAATTTAGTCCCCCGTAAAGATATAACCAATGAAAAAATAAGACCTAAGAGGTCTTATTTTTATGCAACCATATCTATGTCGTTATCTTTTTCTTTATTATTTTCATTATTTTTTATGTTAACAGTAATTCCATTAGGCATACAAACAATAACTTCATACGCTTCCTTTACCCATCCTGTTTTTGAACATATACCATCAGGACATATGTCTTTATCCATTTCCAGCATCCTCACTGCTCCATCTTTAACTTCTATATAACCAGTGTTTTCTGCAAACTCAAAGCTGTAAATATCTTTAGTATTTTCAGTTAAAGTTAATTTTTCTACCAAATTTCCATATACTTTAATTTCAACAATTTTAGTTCCTACTTTTGAATTAAATAAAAAAGCTAATCCTAACCACGCAAAACTTATTACTATTAATGAGAAAATTAATATTTTATCCCATAGTGTCATTTTACTTAACATCTTAATTTACCTTTCAATTTATTACGTTACATAATCATAATGTAATATATGATAAAAATGTGAAGAACTTATGTAAGTTTTATATGATTACATATAATTAAGTTCTTTATCTAAAGAAATAGCAACATGAGTATATTCATTATAATCCAGATAAGCTTGGGCATAACATTATTGGTTCCTGTTAATAGAATAATAGAAAATTGAAAATTTTCCAATTAAATAAAAAAGCTGACAATTGATATCTTAAATTACTTTATCAGCTTATAAATTTAATTCAATTAAAGGATAGTGTAAATATGAGGAGATTTATACTCTTCTAAATCTTTCTAGAAACTGTTTTGTTCGTTCTTCTTTAGGATTATTAAAAAAATCTTTTGAGTTATTTTCTTCAATAATTACTCCATCTGCTAGAAAAATAATCTTATCAGCTACATCCCTTGCAAATTCAAGCTCATGAGTTACAATTATCATGGTAATTTTTTCTTTTGCAACATTCTTTATAACCTGTAGTACTTCATCTACGAGCTCTGGATCTAATGCAGAAGTTGGTTCGTCAAATAATATGACCTTTGGGTTAATTGCTAGCGCTCTTGCAATAGCTACACGCTGCTGTTGTCCTCCAGATAATCCAGATGGAAAATGATCTGCTCTATCAGAGAGTCCTACCTTTTCTAACAATAATTCACTTCGTTTAAATGCTTCTTTCTTAGGTATCTTTTTTACAACAATTAAGGCTTCTGCTATATTTTCAAGTGCAGTTTTATTAGCAAATAAATTATAATTTTGAAAAACCATTCCTGTATTTTGTTGAACCTCATGTATACTCTGCTTTGTTATTTTATGTGCATTAACTACAATATCATCTAAATAGATTTCTCCGTCTGTTGGTGTTTCTAATAGATTAATACAACGAAGCAAAGTAGACTTTCCTGAGCCACTAGGCCCAATTAATGCTACTGTGCTCCCTTCTTCAACCTTAAGATTAATATCTTTTAAAACGTGATTATTTTTGTAATATTTATTTAGGTTTTTTATTTCAATCATCTAAACACCTCTTTCAAACTTACGGAATCTATTTTCTAGATATACAAGCAATCTTTCGAAAACAATACAAATTGCCCAGTATATAAGTGCTGCAACAATGTAAACTTCAAAGAATTGTGAAGTTCTACCTGCAATTATTTTTGCTTGCCCTATTATTTCTGGAACAGAGGCTGCAAATGCTAAAGAACTATCTTTTAATAACGATACAAAATG
The DNA here is from genome assembly GCA_032006665.1 of Sedimentibacter sp. GTDB lineage: Bacteria > Bacillota > Clostridia > Tissierellales > Sedimentibacteraceae > Sedimentibacter. The sequence goes on along the minus strand of DALZMP010000011.1, from coordinate 21,885 downwards.
GTTACCAATGTTAGGCAATGCGACTATTACTGCTTGTGGTAAAATAATTCGTCTTAATCCTTGTGATGTTGTCATGCCTACTGAGTAACAAGCTTCCATCTGACCCTTATTAACCGCTTGTATAGCTGATCTTATAGTCTCTGAAAGGTATGCACCTGAATTTAGCGAGAATGCTACATAGATAAAGTATATTGCTGGAATATAGGAAACATCCCAGTTAAGGCTATATCGAAAATTAATATAACGTATCACTAATGGAATGCCATAGTATGATAAAAATATTTGCACTAATAAAGGGGTACCTCTTATAAATGATACATATAAGCTAGAAATTTGATATAGAACCGGCACACGATATATCTTAATTAATGCAACAAAGAGTCCAATCATAAGCCCTATAAGGAATGCAATTAGGGCTATGGCTAAGGAAATTGGAATCCCCTTAGCGATAGCAGGAATTGATTCTATCATATAAGAGAAGTCCAATAACTTATCCATTCATATCGCCCACTTTCTATTTTGTATAATCCACTCCGAACCATTCAATTGATAATTTAGCTAAAGAACCATCGTCTATAATATTCTTTAATGCTACATCTACTTTGTCTCTTAATTCCTTACCATCTTCATCTTTTCTAAATATAAAGTAAGTTGGATCTGCCGCTATTCTTTCTCCTACAGGTTCAACAGCTAATCCTTGAACCTTTGCTTTATCTCTTGCAACAATAGGATCATTTACTGTTGCATCAATTCTACCACTTACAAGATCTTGTAGAATTGTTTCAATACCTTGCTCATAGTAAACTATAGTTAAGATGTTACCATTTGCAGTATTCCAATCTTCAACAAGTCTTGTGAACGAATCTCCTACTGTAAGACCTATTTTCTTTCCTTCAAGGTCTCTTAAAGAATTTATTCCAGTCGTTCCTTGCCTAACAATAATTTCTGCAACACAAGTGAAGTACCTATTTTTAGTTAAGTAGTAATTAGCTTCTCTATCGGGATTTGTAGTAATCTGATTTGCTAACATTTGAAACTTATTAGAATCTAAACCAACAAATAAACTATCCCATGGTGCTGCAACGAATTCAAATTTTAAACTACTATCTTGTTTTTCAAGTAGCCTTAAAACTTCTAAGTCATATCCTGTTAATTTTCCGTCTTTGTCTTCAAAACTAAATGGGTTATAAGTACCCATTGTACCTACTTTTATCGTTTCTGTTTTTTCAACAGTCTTATCTCCACCTGCAACTTCTTTATTTTGAGTAGAGCAAGCGCTTAGGGCAAATGTTAATATTAATACTAAAATTATACTTAAAATACCTTTTTTATTTTTCACGCAATCTTCCTCCAAAAATTATTGTCATTTTATTAGCGGTACATTTTAATCTTAATTGAGCACAAGAATTATTATCTTGTTAACAATCCAGCATCAAGCAGATATTGACTTCCAGTTATATATCTTGCTTTATCACTTGCAAGGAATAATACCGAGTTTGCCACATCCTCTACTTCAACCCAAGGTACTGGTATAAGGTTACCTGCAGATCTTTCAGCAATTTCTATTGGTGTAGATCCTTCCATTTCAGCTAGACCATCATTCATTGGCGTATTAACTCCAGTTGGATGAATTGTTAATACTCTTACTCCATATGGAGCTAATTCAATTGCTTGTGATTTAGCGAGTCCTACTAATGCATGTTTTGAAGCTGCATAGTGAGATATGCGATTCATTCCTCTTAAACCGGCAACTGATGAATTATATATAATAACTCCACTTTTTTGCTTTAAAAAATATGGAATTACATATTTAGACACTAGCCAGCTACCCTTAAGATTGATATCAATCATTGTATCCCATTCATTTTCTGTTAATTCATGGGATAGACCATAAGCACAGATACCTGCATTACTAAATAGGATATCAATTGTCCCAAATGATTTCACACCATTTTCTACTGCGTTTTGAACATCTTTAGCATTTCTAACATCGCCTGCAAAGATTTCAATTTTACCTCCTAGTGCAATAATTTCTTCCTTTAATACTTCAAGTTCTTCATTAGAAGATCTATTATAAGCTGGGTATTCAATCTTCTCTCCAAGATCAAAGGCAATAATATTAGCACCTTGTTTTGCAAATGCAAGTGCGACTCCTTTACCTTGCCCTTTTGCTGCTCCTGTTATAAATACTGTTTTATTTTCAAAATCTCTTGTCATGTCATTACCCCCTTTTTGTATATGGAACTAAAATATCATCTAGTTCAACTTTTAAAGCTGTATTTATAAGATTTGTTGCAATCATCATGCTTCCAAAAGCTGTTAATAATACTATTTGCTCCTCTGTATATAGTTTTTTTAACTTATCAAATAATTTATCTGGTATATTTCCTGGATCTTTTACTAAATACTGACCGTATTCAATAATATCAGACTCTTCTTCTGTAAATGCGAAGTTAGCAAAATCTATATCTAAATCTTCTAAAATCTTACTAAAGAAAGTAGAGCAAATCAAACAGCTATTCTGTGTTGAAATTGCATAGCTATAGAAATTTACAGCTCTCTTACCTAAAAACTTTTCAACTTCTTCAGCTAGTGTATACCATTCCATTAATGTATGAAATGCTGGTAAAGAATGTAAAAGTGTCTTTTTCATGTTAGTAATTCTACCGTGTTTTCTTATTTGATCATTAAATTGTTCCTTTACGTCTGGGGAAGCATTTTCATAATTTACTTGTGTAATATGTGCCATTTTGTTCGCTCCTTCATTACATACTATTCATATATGTTTTATATTTTTTACTCATTGTAATATCGTTTATTATATTTGTCAATAAATTTTTTAATTATTTTATTAATTTTTTTAATTATTTTATTAATTTTATACTTAGATGATTTGTACATTTAATCAGCACATAATAGCATCTTCACTATAAGAATTACAGATAGCACAATGCATAAATAAAAAACAGAGTAGAAATAATTTCTATATCTACTCTGAAAAAAGTCCAACTTTTTTGGGATAACTTATTATCCCGAGAAAACGATATAGAGAAAAGTAAGATTTATAACAATTACATACTAGCCTAAATTACAATAGTTTGGATAGTTTTTGACAAACGAATTAATTTAGTTAACTACGTAAAAAATCACTATGCATTTACTAATTACATAGTGATTCTGTTTTACAAAGAATTTGTATAATATTAATAATAATTTATATATTAAATTCAACTATTAAGTTAGTTCCCTTTCCAACTTCACTATGGATTTTAATAGTTCCTCCATATACTTCTACCAATGCCTTTGTAATTGTAAGTCCAATACCGGTTCCCCCGGTTTGACGATTCCTTGATAAATCGCTTCTATAAAACCTTTCAAAAATATATTTTAAGTCTTCTTTTGGGATTCCAATACCTGTGTCCTTTATAGTTATCTAAAATATATTTATTATTAACGCCAGAACAGGTAAACATATATAACAGATATATTATTGTTATTTCTCTGTTGCTGAATAAATTATAGAGTGATTCCTTCTGGTAAGTTCATAGTGAACTCCAACTCAGTCCACAAAAAAAGCATAATAGTACCTTGGCGGAAAACTATCCCTTCCACATAGACATTGTATACTCTTTTTTATTTTTTCAAAAAATATTGGTTTGAAGAATTACTGCCATTCTCTCGATAGCGTGATTCCTTTGTTAATAAACCGCAGTGTATTAAATCTGCTATGGCTCTTTTTACTGTACTCTTTGACAACGAAGTATCTTTTGCAATGGTTTTAATAGCCGGCCAACATTCTCCCTCTGCATTACTTCTGTCTTTCAAATACATATAAACAATTTTAGCACGAGAAGGCAGTTCTTCTCGATATAAATTTCCAAAGAAACTCAGCTTCAACACCTCCCTATGTTCTTATGATTGTTTTGCGTTTAGAAATAGATTCTTTCGATTGCTCCATAACATCAGAATGCAACGTACCACCTCGTTTACTTTCTTCTGCTGTTTCATCTGCTTCCTCTATTTCTAAAGCCATTGTTTGCATCATAATGTTTTCTTCTAATTCCTCTTTATTCGCATAATAAACTTTACGATGTGATTTTTCTTCAGTTTCATATGGTTTTTCAAATGTAATTCCCCAATCTAAAAACAATCTAAGTCTTGTTTTCATCGGATGCACACCTGTTTTCATCACTACAAAGTTACCTTTTGGAAGTGACTTGAGTTCATCTGCAGTAAGCAGTGGTCTTTCAATCATTTGTAAGCTTTGTGATGGATCATTTTTCCCTCTACTGATACTTCCACTCATAACTGTTCTGCTACCAAGTGCTTTTGACAGTACCTGTGCGGTTTCAGAATTTGGAGCAAATCCTCCAAAGATTGTCAACTGACAATTATCAGTTATTATTTCGCTACCTTCCTTTCCATAATTTTTATCAAGCTGTGCAAAGGATTGAATAATCGGTATCACAGAAATCCTTCGGGATCTACCTGCAGATAGCATCATTTCAAAGGATTCTATTTTAGGAATTGTTCCTATTTCATCTGCATAAATCATTACTCTATTAGGGAGCTTACCACCATTCTCATCTGCTACCGTCAGCATTTCACGATAGAACTGTTGTAGGAACAGTGATACCATAAAATACTTTGTGTTATCTTCCTCCGGGAGTATGAGAAAGATTGCAGACTTTTCTTTACAGAAAGCCTCCGCATCTATAGCAGTATTAAAACAAAGTATCTGCTCCATCTCGGAATCTAGAAAAGCATTAAGCCTTGAAAGCACTGTTGAAAGAACGGATGCCATTGCTTGTTCAGCAGAATTAAGAGCTGCTCCAGCAAACCACTTTGCCTTATGATTAGGTGGAAGCTTATCCATCAATAATTGGAACTGATTTTTCCCTTTAATGTTACTTGGCGCCATTAAATCTTGAACCATTTTAAAAACAGAAATAATGTGTCTTTTATCTACCATGTAACCATCTTCCTCTACTGGTGGAAGATATTCTGCAATTAAAAGAATCACCGCTGTAAGGAGTCCTTCGGCTGCATCATAGAAAAAAGCATTTTGTCCCATCGCCGCATTATTTCCATCGGTTGAAATAATTGTTTTAGATATAATTTTTGCATATTTCTCTGCTTTTGCCTTTGCAGGAAAATCATTATTATCTGCCTGGTATAAATCCATATATTTATTTACAAGATGCAAGAGATTATTTCCGTCACTTCTTGTAGGGTTTCTTAAATCAATGACTGCAATATTATACCCGTAATTCTCCTTTGCTATAGTTCCGTAATTTCTTGCTAGGTCACCTTTAGTATCAGTAGTAATAAAAGACATACCGCTTGCGCAGGCATACTCAAGGTTTGGGTATAGAAAAAATGCTGTTTTTCCTACACCGGCAGCACCTATCATAAGGCAATGTACATCTCCTGTATCAATCAGCCCAGTTACTGCTCCTTTATTTCCTTTACAGCCTACTACCAAGCCTTGTATCGCATTTCCATTTTCATCTACAGGAAGATGCATTCCATTCCTCCAGGCTTTAACATCAAATGGAATGTGCTGATATGTTTCTTCAATTTCTTTTTTTGTAGAAAATCTTGCAACACCATGTTGTCCATCTCCTACAGTCTTCGATTTAATTCCGTTTAGGGTATAATAATGAGCAAGCAAAGATAATCCTCCAATAACTGAAAACATAATAGCCGCAGCAGCCATTAACATATATACTTGTGAATTCATCTTTCACGACCTTTCTATAGATTAAGGCACAGGGATTATCTCCTATGCCTCATGAGTTACGCCATTTTAAATGCTGGATTTTGAGATCGCTTTTGATGTTCTAGTTCCAATCTGATAGTTGATTTTAAAAGGTTCAATGCTATTTTCTCACATTTTTTGGCAGTTAAAGCTTTGTCGGATTCAGAAATAATTCCATTTTGATTTTTGAATGTAGACAGTTCATTTTCTACATCAGGAAGTGTTATATAATACTTGCGCCTGTTTTGATATGCTCGAAACTCTTCACCCATTTTCAGAACAATTTCTTCCGAAGTCATTGAAACTCCAAGTTGTCTGAATTCCTTTAATGCAAGACATAAAAAAACAGCTGATGTCATCTTCATAGCTTCAGCCTGTAATACATTTGTTATATGAGACTTTTTGAAAGCATTTATGCCATCCACATGCTTCAATTCAATCTTTTCAAATCCATTTATAATTTCCAATATTTCGTTACAAATTTCATTTTTCATAAGATGCTGTGGATGTTCTTCTGAAGGAATTGCAGTCAAATTTTGTTCTGCTTTCAAATCCTCATTCCAATCTTTATTATTAGAAAGTAACCTATCACAACCAATATTTTTTTCTTTCAAGATATCTGCTATTTTTTCACTTGCCTCAATTCCGGCAATATCGTGATCTAAGCATAAACTAACATGACTTAAATTAGGATTTATTTCAAGCATTTTTAATAATGCTTGCTCAGACACTCCACATAGGGCAACATAGCTGTGCTTTTTCCAATCTGTATGTTTTTGTACCGTGATAAAAGAAAGCATATCTATAGGAGCCTCAAATACATAGATTCTGTCACTAATACCGAGATAATGAAAACTGTAGCAAGGATTGCTGCTGTTAATATTCCCTTTATAACTTTTTCCCTCAGTGTAAATACCTCTTTTATGGGCATGACGAGGAGTACCATTTTCATCATAGCCTACAAATATGGCATTGTGATACTCTTTTGTTTTATCTTTTGATCGCTCTTTACTTTCATAGATGAGTTTTTCCTTTGCAAAAAAGCTAACCACATCTCGATCAATGAGTCTGTGCTTAATCAAATAAGCAAACACTCTACGCATTTCATTGTTCTTGGGTGGTAATTCAAATGGTTTTCTGATTTCTTCTTTTTTCTTTACTATGGAATATATTTCTCCTTGTTCTCCGCCAAGTAGCCTTGCTACTGCATCTGGGAAAGCTAATCCATAAAAACTCTGAACGAAATCAATAGCAAGACCACCTTCTTTTGTAGCATGGTCAAACCACTCATTTCCCCTAACTGTAATACTATGATTACTTTTTAGTCTTTTTTCTCTACCTGATGGCAATAAGGTTTCACCTTGCATTTGTAGAAATTCTTCAAGGTCAACACTGTTTGCTCTTTCTTTTTGTTCCTTTGTAAAATGAATATATGTACCCATCTGCTACCCCCTTATTGTTTTCTATTCCCAATACGATGAAATGCAGTTTTTTTGATAGGGTAGCATTTCATACATGGTTTAATAGCTTGCTTTAAATTATATAAACTCTTTTTTTTATTAAAGCTGTTCTTCATAATGAATACCCTCACTTTTTGAATTTAGATATAAAAAACAGCCTTTCATTAATAGAATCGAAAGACTGCTTTTATTTAGAAATTTATAGGTTATTTTTATTAAAGAGTCATCCTCTCTTCATGATCATCTCTCTTATGTCCTTGAGCTATTTTCTTTCCTTTAAGCTTTCTAAGTAGTTTACTATCAATTTTTAATCCTACCTTAGATTTATTAAGCGGTATATTATCCTCAAATATTTTACTCATATGATGAAGCACTCGAGATGTACATAACCCTACTGATGGTTCTCGAAACTTATCTATGTTTTCAAGAAAAAATTTTGCATACTCATTTCCTTGCTCTGCCGATAGAGTAAAAAATTTTACTGCTGTTTCTTTATCTTTCGGAACATCCTTTCCAATCAGAAATAACTTTCCAAGAACATACTGAGCAAATTGATTTCCCTGTTCTGCTGACTTTGTAAGATACTCAATCGCTTTTTCGGTATCCTTGGGAATATCCACGCCCATCAAGTACAATTTTCCTAGCTGATAACTTGCCCATTCATTATTTTTTTCAGCTGATTGCGTTAGAAATGCAATTGCTTTATTTATATCCTTTGTAATTTCTTCATCTTTTAAATAAATCATTCCTAGCTTATATGCTGCAAACTCATTATCTTGTTCAGCCGATAAAGTTAATAATGTAATTGCTTTATTAATATCTTTCGCGGTATGTTTACCCTCCAGATAAATTCTACCGAGAGAGTATTGTGCGAACTTATTCCCACTGTTTGAAGCTATATGCATATAATCAATTGCTTTTTTCACTTCTTCATTAGTTGGATTATCTTCTTCAAGTATTATCTTAGCTAATGAATAACAGGCAAAAATGTTTCCAAATATTGCAGACTTCTCAAAATACTCTTTTGCTTTTGCAATATCTCTATTTGTACCAATTCCATTTTGAAGCATCCATCCCAACCTGTATTGTATCTTATCATCACAACCTTGCTTTTCTAATTTTTCAAAACCTACAAAGGCTTTTTCAAAATAATGATTACTTTCATTTGCATCTTTATCAATACCAGTACCGTCACGATACATTTTAGCAACTTCAAATTCTGCATAAGGAAACCCTTGCTTTGCTGATTTTAAATACAATGAAAAGGCTGTTTGAAAATTTTGTTCCACTCCTTGCCCACGGTAATATAAACCACCAAGAGAATACTGAGCATACTTATATTTCTTTTCTGCAGATAAATTAAACCAATAAGATGCTGTTTTTAAGTCTTTCTCTGTTCCAAGACCTTGCGCATACATCTTTCCAATACGATACTCTGTATATTCCCATGCTTTTTGTGATTCAACTTTTTGAAATCTAGAAAGAGCCTTTTTATAATAATTATTAGCTTTGTCCATATCGATTTCTACACCAAGACCATCCGAATAGATTCTACCAATATCAAACATCGCAAGAGCATTACCTTTTACTGATTCTTCCTTAAATAATTCTAGTGCTACTTTAAAATTCTGTTCTATTTCATCTGTACCAAACAAATACTCACGAGCCATTTTATACTCGTTAGTCCATTTCACATAAATGTGTCCTGTATCTAACCCGTCAGCATTGTTATCTTCCATTACCTCAAAATCTACAGTATCTTCAACAACTTCAGGGTTATCTGATTCTGCAAAATCATTGTTATAAAGAAAGGTATCAATATTCTCAATTTCAACAAAACTAATTTCTCCTTTGCTAAGTTTATCTGCCTCATCAATAATTATATTTTTTATGGATTTAAATTCCTTCTGCTTTGATAATGGTAGAGGCTCTGAAGGTTCATCCATATAACTGTTCAGCACTTCGTTTCGCATTTCATACCATAGTTCATAAGCTTTAGACACTTTTTCTTCTTTGGAAAGTTCATCTGCAATTTCATCAACAATTGCTTTCACACTTGGTTGCAAATATCCATACACTCTTTTGCCTTTGGTATGTTTCAACCTCTCTGTCAAATTTAAAAATAATTTCTCTATTTGTGTATTCTGAATCGTTCCTATTTTCATCTCCTGAATAAGCTGTAAAAGCATTTCTTTACTCTCGGCTTTTACCCTATCTCGTCTTTGGCTCTGTTCTGCATAAATTAATTGCATCTCATTTTTGAAGATATTTTTTACAAGACCTGACTTCATTTTTTCAATGCCCTTTTTCGTTAGATATCCATCTATCGGGTTAACGGAATAGCAAATCATATGAATATGTGGATGGTGACTCTCATTATGAAAAGCTGCATACCACCTAAAGTTTTCAACAGGAATTTTCATACTTTCCGCAATCTCTGGTGCATAATAGGATAACATATTGTGCCAGGCTTCAGCGTTATCAAATCCTGTACGTATGGCATCATCTCGCCTTAATGAAATTATGGGAGTCCACACATTTCCTGTGTGATTAGCAACTTCTTCTGAAATTCTGCTTAGTACAATTTCATCATCGCCACCTGTAAACAAGCCATGCGTACCTATTCTTTCAACCCTTGGCCGGTTTGCAATATAATCGACATAGTTTTCTCGCTTATTAATTTTATCAAGGTTTTGTTCTAATGCAATTGAAATAAAATCCGATGCATTTTCAATAGTTCTATTCTTAATATAATCTTCATATTCAAATAAGCTTTTTGTATTTGGAAATTCCTTTATAATTTGATTTATAAGATTATCTTGCTTTTGAGTAAAAGGAAGATTTTTATTTTCCACAGTTAATTTTTCCACACCATTTCTGGTAGCCATATAAGTTACAAGATTGGATAGATGAGCTGAAGTTTTTTTCATTCCACTTTTTAAGTACGGGCACTTCAGAATAATTCTTGCCATTTAAATCTTCCTTTCTGCTTTTATTCCACAATGCCTTGTTGAAATTTCACTGCATCCTCCATGTTGATTTTTCCTCTTGTCTTTTTTACTTCATTTATACATCTGCCACGAAGTTTTCTCAAATCATCATCACTAATTTCAAGACCTGCGGCAAGAATATTCATCATCATTGACATTTCAACAGATAAGCGAAAGAGATTACTTGAATTTCTGTTTTCTGTTTCTCTTAAAGTCCCTTGTATTGCAGATACTAAAACTTTTGAAAGATATCCTGTCGTATTTTCACTTGCCAGATATCCCATATAAAATTGCAGTGCTTTTTCTATGAATTCACTGCGACTTTTGGCATTATCCGTTTCAAGCATAGAATCCATTTGTTCAATGGTTTCCGGATAAAGCCATACTGCAGTTCTATCCTTTGCTTTATGCTGAATTTGTTTCATTTCATCACTCCAATTCCTTTAATATTGTATTTGATCACCTCTTAGACCACTTTCAAGCCTTGTAACAATGCATTTTTACATTATTACGACCACCTACTTGTCCCAAAACAGCTTTTTCGACCACCTAACGTAATTGGGAGAAACGCTCGGCACTGCCGGGCGATGTGGTCGAGAGGAGGTCGCGTGCGACCACCTCTCTTTATCCTGCACCAAAATCAATAGGGGGGTTCACTTACATTTTAGGCTCATATTTCTCCTAAAATCCAAGTATCTTAAGGCTTAATCTGCTCTATTCATAAATCTCGGCAAATTCGCCCACAAATCGTTTTATCTTTCGTTAAGGATAACTTGTTCCACTATCGTCCATACAATCGCACACAGGGGCAAATATCGCTCCAAAAATGGTTTTATTCCTGTGGTGTAGGTGTAGAAGTAGCTACACCAGTATTTTTAGCTGGTTTTCTTGGCGTTTTAGCTCTACTTTCTTCCTCATTTTTTTCATCAATATATTCCCTTACATTGACCGGTACATATTTCTCATAAAGCTTTTGTAGCTGTTCTGCTAGTTCATCTTGTACATCAATCTCTTTCTTCTCCATATATTTCTTGATTGCTCTTAGCTTTTCTGCCTCAAGACTTACGCTAATAGTATCTTTTTTCATCCAAACATGCCTCCTTCATTTTATTAACTTTTTTATGGTTTCCATTGCAAAAACAGAAAAGGAATAGCCACTACATACTCATGACCATTCCGTGATTTTCATCTTCTGTTTGCTCTTGAGACTCTTCAATTTCTTCTGCACTTGTAGTTTCTGTAGGAACTTCTGCCTGTTCACTTCGCACCCTTTCAGTCCTTCTTCTGCCACGATTAGAGGTAGCTCTTGAAGTTGTTTCTTCGAGCCTGTCACTAATAGGTGCAGTTGTTTCTGTCTGGTTCTCCTGTTCATTATCATTTCTCTCTAGATATCTTCTGGTTGCTGATGGAACATATTTCTCGTATATATTTTTAATATGTTTCTGCAATTCACCCTCTACAGTCAGATCCTTTTCATCCATATAAAACCGTAATGCTTCTAACTTTTCTTTTTGAAAAGTTACCTGTAAAGTTGCTTTTTCGGTTGATATACTCATACATTTCCCTCCTTAAAAATCAAATCCAATAAACTCCATCCTTGGTTGTGCCTCTGGTTCATCTCCTGTGAATTCTTGATCCTTTCCAAATTCTTGTGTGTATTTTTCTATTTGCTCATCGCTTAAGGATACAAATTCTCCATCTTCACTATCCCCTACAATAAAAAAAGGACCAGCAATGATGTCATTACCAACCCTTCGATTTAATTCCATCCCATTTAATTTTCCTTCTTCATTACATACTAAAATACAATTATCATCTAAATAAATGCATTCAAATAATCCCTCAACCTCTCCTTGAATACCTTCCAAGTCATTAAATATTTCTTTTTCATAAGGTATGTTTTGTGGCTCAATCTTTAAGATACGAATTGTCTTTTCTATATTATCCATTCAATCATCCTCCTACAAATTCATGTTTTGACTTGACTTTATTTCTTCATTTAAGTTGCTACAATAGTCAAGATAGATTGTCATATCAAAGCAGTCATCGAGTACTTCAATTTCTGCAATTTCATCTTTGCTGGTGAGTTCACCTAAGAGTAAAGTTCCAATACCATTGTTTTCTTTTACAACTAGACCATGGGTTTCTTCTATTTCATCAAAATAAATAGCCCAACTACCATTTGAAGTATTTTCAGCTGCTTCCTTTATCATTTGCTCTGCAACCATTGAAATCTGCTGTTCAATATATGGCTTAATATTTGGCATAAATGCAACATATCTTGGATAATCATATCCTTGACTATCAATTAAAATCCCATTTCCACTATCAATATTTAGTGCAAGCAGTCCATGGATTTGTCCTGTAGAATCTATATACATTTTTTCTTTTTTATCTGCAATAAAGGATTGCTCACTTAATAGGTTTTTACTAAATGTTTCAAATTCTTTTTCATTCATTAGTTCAATCTCATTAATTACACATTCTCTTGTATGAAATGCAGATATCTTTCGTTCAAATATTGCCTTTGTTGTTAACATAAAGTCCTCCTTTTATTTTAAAATATGGGGTCTACCATATAGAACCTGTTTGTTTGAATCAAATAAATCTCTGTACACCACCTGTCCTTTCGAGTATGCAGCATCTATTACCTTTCCATTTCCAGCATAGACTCCTACATGTGTAATGTTCATAAATCTGCCGTTTGGCTTGTGACTCCAAAATACTAAATCTCCAGGAACTAAATCTTCTTTTGAAACAGTAAGATTATTATTCACGCAAAATCTTCCTTGCTCTGCTGCTGTTGCTGGTATAATTATTCCAATCTGTCTGTAGCTCCACATGGTCAAATAACTACAATCTGTATAATTTCCTTGTCCTCTTCTTTCTTGTGAATAGGGATCTCCAAGCCTTGTCATAGCAAGCTTTACTATCACTGTTCCATTCTCTCCCTCTGGCAAATCATGATACAATTGCTCTAGTTCTTCTGGAGTAATGCTATGTGTCCAATCTCCCCATTCCCCAAAACCATCTCCTTCACTTGGTGCTGGAACTCCATACTTAATTCGGTAATAGATTTCATTAGCATTGGCCATATCCTCATAAGTAGTTGTCTTTCCCATATTTGTTTCAATATTTGTATAGATTTCTGGGAGAGTATCAATTGGTATCGCTACTAAATATGTTTCTTCCACTTCATTTCCGTCTGCATCAATTATGATTCTTGTTCGTTCTTCATAAATGACAAAGCAGTCAATATATTTATCTTGATCTACACTAGATGGCTGCCCAGAGGCGAAATACAGAGAATAAAAAATAGCCTTAACCCTTATAGAGTCCAGACTATCTCCATCTTCCATTTGACCATTTACTTCCTCTATTCTTTCATCAAGCATTGTAAAGCTGTTACGCATATCTTCTATCTGACCTCGATATTCTTCTGGAATATTTCCTGATATAGCACCTCCATGAAAGGATAATTGAATAGCAGTATTGTTATGATTTGCTGTTCCTGAAAGCAGACCACAGATAATAACAATGATTAGAATAAATGGAGATAGGATTGCAGCAATAGTCCACCCTATACCTTTTCTCAGCCTTTCATCTGATAATGCTGATATAGCTGCCTTTGCAATAAGTCCTATGGTTGTAGGGTCTGCCATTTATTATCACCACCATTTCATTCCGAATAAGCTTTCTTGCTCATCCTTATCTTTCATCATATCTTCCATTTTACCTATAGTTTTATCTACTGCATTTTCTAACATATCTGTATCAAATCCTGCATCTATATATCCCTCTTCAATGGAAGTTTTGTAATGCTTAGATGGTATTCCGAGTTCATGACCAGGTATCATCACATAAACCATTGCTGAAACAGTCCTACCATTTAACACAATCTTCATATTTTCCTTTCCATAAAAATTAGGATAACCTTCATACCTATCTAGTGATTTCTCATCTTCTGTTTGGATTCCCCACAACAGAACGGGAACATTACTGCCCTCACAAGGTTCAATGGTTGCCACTGCACTATATCTCGAACCACGAAATACAAGCTCATAATCCTTTATTTCTGATGCTCCAATGACTCTTGCAGTAGGGCATCGTTGTTTCATCTGTGTTAGATTTAAATTACTTCCATAGGCAATATATAATATTTCTGGTACTGACTCATTTGATTTATTACTTTTCATCCTGACCTCCTACTGATTCATAGACATAGTAAAAGCAGGAGATTCTTCCTCCTGCTCATCTATTGCCATATCATTATTTTGTGTTTCTAGTGTTTCTTCTTGTGGATTCGAAAGCTCAACTTCTCTCTTTTTCCTTAACCTTTCTTTCTGTGCTTCTGCTTGTTCAGGTGACTTCCATGCAATGTTTCCTTCCAAATGGTCAAGGAGATGTTTCCTTGCTGTTTTGAATTCATCTCCTATTAAACCAAGTCTTAAGAGCCATACTCTGAAGGTATATTTTTCATTTTCTGATACAGTTTTTATTGGACTTGCTGACCTTTGATTGTAGGCCTGAGCTGTAATAGCCATACAAAATTGCAGATATGCTTTCATTTTTCCAACATGTAGGGAACTATTAAAAGCACGAAACTCAATCGTTCCCTTTTGAAAGACAGAATGAAGATTTAGGCAATGGTATCTGCTATCATGATAATGCTGATGACTGCTATCACTACCTTTGTACCATAACTTTTGAATTCCACTCTTTGTTTTTGGTTTCTGCTTATTTAACTTCTCTAAAAAATCTGTATCTATCTTTTTGCAATACCGTCTTTCCCTATCTGAATCCACCTGTAATGCCTTGTATATCATATTTTCTTTTGCAGCTACAATATTAACAAGATTTCTTAATTGGTAGGCTTCAAAAGGTGCTGCATTAATGTGAATATGGATTCCACAGGACTTATTACTAAATGCTCCAGCCTCTCTAAGTTTACGCACCATCTCCTGTATCTTTTCTATATCTTCATACTTACAAATGGGACTAACAAGTTCAACACTGTATTTTCTGTCGGCTATTTGCCTTCTATTTCCCACCTTTTTCTGGCTGCTTATACTGCTATCACTTACAAACTTCCACTTTCTATTTTGATTATCTCTTACACTATAAGTGTCATAACCACCACCTTCATGTTCAGCTATCTCATTGAAATATTCGGCAACTACTTCAGCCGCTCTTCTTCTTGTTATGCCTGTCATCTCAATTTCAATTCCAAAGTTCTGATCTCTTAAATCCACAGTCTCACCACCTTACCATTGCTTTTTTGCTTCGATGATGTCCTCAGCATTTTGAAATCCTGCATATCTAGAAGCGGTGACAATATATTCTGTAAGTCTTTCACTTCTAAAAGAATCTATCAGCTGTCCACGGCATATATCATGGAGTTCATTTATCTTTCTAACTGTGCTTTCAATAATTCTAGATGCTTGCGTGGATTCTCCACCAGATAGCTTTAGCTTATTAATATATTCATTGATAATATGGTCAAATTCTTCAATATGACTTTCATCATAATGGTTATATGCAAGGAAGGGATTTTCATATTCTTCACCATTAATACAGCGCTTTATTTGCTCCAATAACTTTTGTCGATTCTTTTTTTCTGCCTTTAAATATTGTTCCATAAAACAAAGCAAGTCATTATCTCTGTTTGGAGTATATTTGATGCATACCCTCAAATCATCTATAATGCCTTGCTTTTGTTCCCGGTAGGATTCTATTTTTTCTTGTTTCTTTACCCATTCTGCACTTTCAATAGTCATTACCTTCCACCTGCCTTTCCAAATAACTTTTCTTTATATGCTGGAGCATGAACAGCTAAATTATAACGCTCATTACCGCATTTATATAAGCACACCCCTCGCTGTGGAAATTTAATTAGATTATACTCTGATTCTTCAAGCTGTAAGGTATCCATATAAAACTGCTTATCAATATTTCCTGCGTTAAATAAAAAAGCGTGTGCTGGAATAGAAAACAGCGGTTTAGTTAGCTCCCTAATGCCTTCAATATTGAAGTCCTCAAGGTTTTGACTGCTAAGTATTACGGCTGATTCTTTCTTTCGCACTCGCTTCATAAAATTACGGATATATTCTATTGCAGTAATATTTGTAAGGAACAAATACAGCTCATCAATGCCAGCTGCAGTATTTCCTTCAGTTAATAATTTATCTGACATAAAAGATAATACATTAAAGAGTAAGGCATTCTTTACATTTTTACTTGCCTGTAATAACCCTTTTACACCAAATACAATAAATCGATTAGAAGTTATGTTGGTATGCCCATTGAAGAACTTACTTTCTGCACCTTGGCACATGGAATGAAGTCCAAGCAAGATTTCCTGTAGTAATTCTACTGTGTAGAGTTGATATTTTGCCTTGTCATATCCTTTATATTCTTCCTCCATTAATGTATAAAGGTCTGACAGAATAGGGTAATCAATAGATTCTAATCGGCTGAAATTTGTACTATCACTGATACTCCATTTGGTGTAGAGTTTTCCTAGCATAATTTCTATAACATCAATATGCCTATCATCAAAATCTTTATAACATCGGAAGAAGTCTTTTAAAAAACTAATGTGTTGACTTAGCTTTGTCGCTTGTCTAAATGCAAGAGGAGCATCTTTGTCCTGTGGACTACCTCCCTCATCCCAAGTCTTTGGTTCTAATGGATTTATCATATACTCTCCACTCATTAAATCTACAAAGCATCCGCCTATATTTTCTGATAGTTCCACATACTCATGCTCTGGATCTAAGCATATGACATTCTTTCCTGATTCTAAGATATTGCATAATATCAGTTTTAATAAATAGCTTTTCCCTTGTCCAGAGTTACCAAGAATAAGGATACAAGGATTGGTTTTATCATCATCTCGTTTATCAAAATCTACGAGAATATTAGAACCAAATTTATCTCTGCCTAAATAAAATCCATTACTATCAGTCTTGCCTGAATAGTTAAATGGATATAGATTTGCAACTGAGGATGCTGGAAGCACTCTTTCATATTGACTACCAAATATATTTCTTCCTGTTGGACCAACACATAAGAATCCTTGTTGTTGTCTAAGCATAAGTCTATCTACATTTAACTTAGAACGAATAAGCTCGGTTAATACATCGGTCTGTAGCAGTTTCAAACTGTCATAATCACTTGCAGTAAGTTCAATATATACTGCACAGTGAAGGAGTGGTTCTCTGTTTCTATGCATAGTTGATACAAGGGTAACAACATCTTGTAAATTACTTTCTGCTGTTACAGTCTGTTGTAAATCATTTGTATTTGTAGTATTCATTCTGTTTTTATTGGCTGCATTATGAATGATTTTCTTTTCCTCATTTGGAGTTACCTGTCTTGTATAGATTCTAAGGGTTACCCCATCTTTTTCTCCTAGATGACGAAGAATTGCTTGCTCATTGGTGCTTGTGGGGTATTCCCTGAGTGCCCATACACATCTGTAGGTGTTGCCACAGATAAAATGATCTGTATTGAATTTGATGATGGATGGAGCAATCATATCAATAAAAGTTTTGATTTTTCCATCTTCTATGATTGGTATTTTCTTTTTTACCATAGTATCTTCTTACCTCTCTTTCTTTTTCTGCACTAAAAAAGCCCTACACGTTAATGCAAGGCTTAGTAAAATATTTATATTTTGTTTTCCAAATAGGAATTTGATATGTTCATCTTCTTGTAATGAGAGAACACCGAATATTAATTACGATAATACGAAATCATTATTAACACTTTTCTGATGCTGGCATCCATAATTCCATATAGACACCGTCAGGTGAGCTGTCATAGTACATTTCAGGAGAATAGACATCCATTGTCAATCCGTGTCTTTCTAACCAAAGTCCACTATATTTTACAGCTTTATTGAGAACTACGGTTACAAGTTGTTCAAAATTTTCTGCTTCAAATCCGCAAACAATATATTCTCTTGCAGGAAGCTCCCATTTAACAAAGCGGGTATCTTCTGTTTCCTGTAATACTTCCGCACCAGCAAAGTAAGTGAAATAACCTTCAGGTACATCGCCAAGATACGCAACTCCCAGTTCGCGTCCTCCCTGTATCCGAGGAATAATCTGTTTTTCTTTGTGGAATTTTTCCCAGACTTCACCGGGCATATCTACACCTGTATCTTCACCAAGTGGCATTTGACCTGCAATAGGAATAATACCTGTGAGGCCCATGAAAAGAATTGGTTGCAGAATTGTTTTACGGTTAAACTCCAACACAATTCCATCACTGATAAGCGGGACACCTTCGTCAATCATAGTGTAGTTTAACAATAAATCGGGTTTATCAAACTGATTGAGCATTACTGGTTGTTTGCGATATCCCTCTGGAGTCATTTTATAGGCTTCTTTGAATGCCCTTGTAAATGTTTCGTGACTTGCAAAGCCACAATCCAGCGCGATATCTAAAATGCGAAGCTGCTTATTAGCAATAGACTTACAAGCGCAAGCTAATCGGCGCAACTTAATATATTCTCTGACTGGTTTTTTAACAAGACGAGAGAATAGCCTTTGGTAATAAAAAAGGGATAATGATGATTCTTTAGCAAGCTGTTCAATATCAATTTCTTCACTGATATTCGATTCAATATAATTCAATGTTTTTTGAATTGCTTCCCATGCGTGCATGATATGCACCTCCTTTAATAGATAGCATATCACTATTACATTTTGTCCGCTTGACCTGCTCTGCTCTAAATAATAATGATAGTAAAAAATCTTTCAGTATTCCAATTATCCTAATCATAAACCTCGGCCTAATTTAAAATTCAAATCCCTTCAATTTTAATGCACCTTAGAATTTAGATTTATCATAGTTATAAGGAATGCTGGTTCCAACAACTACATCTTCAATCTTTTCGATTATCAACCAGTCATCCATATTCCCTTGATGGTCAAAATCCAGTGGAGTAATCTTCTTCACATCTCTAAATTCTACAAGGCATAGACATTTCTTATGCCAACGATCCTTTTGTTTTTGTGTCAAGTTCAGTTTTTCCTGATTTTCTTCAAATGTTTTATTAATCTCGTCTTCTGTCAGTTTTACATAATTCTGCACACTTGAAACGGTAGCAGTTGCTGAAATTTGACCTGAACCCTTTTCCATAAAATATAGAGAGTCCCCCTCAAATACTCGACTATGTGGAATTTTTCTTCCTGCCGCACCACGAATCACCATAGTTTTTGTTCCATTTAGAATCTTATCCAGTGTTTTTTCTCCTCTTTGACCTGCATTATCACAATAAACTAAATGTACCATTATTCATTTTCCTTTCTTACAACTGGAATCCACACCTCATACTTTGCATTTTGTGGATCTGGATTTAAATATACTTCAATATCTGGGGCATTTCCATACTCATATCCTGATGTAGGAAGCCATTCTGTTACAATTCTTTTCTCCAAGCCTTGAATTGATTGGTTTTCTCCTTCACCTGTAAAAATAGCCCATGTTGCAGAGGGTATAATATACTCTTCCATCACATCTGGCAAAGATTTTGTGGATGCGACTGCAATATAGTATTTCCAATCCTCAGCTTCATTGCAAGAACTAACGCCTAGTAACCCTTTTAGTTCTGAATCCATCATCATAGCAAGCTGTGCTATCATTCCAGAAGAAGCTGCATTTGCCCACATAGTTGGAACAATCTCAAAATTCTTCTCAATTTCTTTTTCAAGCGGACTTGACACTCCTACAATTCTAAATGCCTCTTTCTTTTCAATTCTGTAATTCATCTCACTGT
This sequence comes from Sedimentibacter sp., assembly GCA_032006665.1. GTDB lineage: Bacteria > Bacillota > Clostridia > Tissierellales > Sedimentibacteraceae > Sedimentibacter. The sequence continues at coordinate 1,887 of DALZMP010000011.1, read as the reverse complement.
CTCCTTTTATCGTTATTCGGAAACTAATCGGCGGAAATGCTTTTAGAACTACACCTTTTTCTTTAGCTTGTGATGGTGCAATACCATGGATGTTCTTAAATGCTCGGTTAAATGCTGTTGGTGAATCATATCCATACTTTAAGGCAACATCAATCACTTTATTATCTCCACTCTGCAAGTCTACTGCCGCAAGGGACATTCTTCTACGTCTCATATATTCAGATAATGGTATATTCGCCATATATGCAAACATTCTTTGGAAATGATACGTACTACAACAAGCAATCTTAGATGCTTCATTTAAATCTATTTCTTCACCAAGATGCTCTTCAATATAATTTATTGCTCCATTCAAGCGTTCTATCCATTCCATCCTTTTTCTCTCCTAACGATAAAATACTATACTCTTAACAATTATACCTCTCTTTTTTTGTACAATAAAGAGAGGAGTATTATAGTAATAAAAATATGTGTTCTTACCTAAATATCTCTTATCTATTCGTCATATTAATACACCAATTTTACCATAAGTTTTGATTAAATACATACATTTTTTTACCATTTACACGTCTCCATATACCACCCACCTCTCCCCATCATTATCCTCATATCTTTCTGTAGTCACATTCTGCTCATAATAAACACCAAGTAATCTTTTTATATCCGAATTATCAGCTCTTCTGGTAGTGAATCCTTGGTCTTTTAAACTTTTTTCAATTCTTGATAGATGAGGAAATACATCCGATTCCTTTTCATTCTTAAGTCTAATAATAATTAGAAATTCACGAGCTGTAGCCATCTGCACCTGCATCCTATCAAGATTGGCACTGTCTTGCTGCAGCAATTTACGGATAACAGGATTTTGTTCTGTATCCATTCTTCTCTTTAAATACTGCTTATTTTCATCAAAGTTTTCTTTTGAATTAAGACATAGCATTTCAATTTCAGCAATCCCCTTTAGTACCGTCATAAGTGCATAGATCCTTGCACTTATACTTGTTTCAGATAATACGGATATATTGGTTGGATGGATAATAAAATACACTAGTTCTCCATATGGAGTTTTAAGGCTATAGTCTGTGATTTCATCAATACCCATCTGCTCTCTTGTAGACTGCTTTTGTTTTTCCTTTTGTTTCTGTTTTCTGCCCACTCTTATAACCTCCATTCAAATATCTGTTGCCTGAAAATAAAAAAGGCACAGGCATATCGAATAAAATTCAGTATGCTTGTGTCTTCAAATTGTATTGTTAAAAAGGTATATACTGCTGTTATTACAATAGGTGGCATAAAGTTAAGCTGTGCTAAAGCAAATACAGAAATAAGAAGTCCTATTCCAATTATGCCTATGTCTTTTAACTCCCATAGCCATAGAGTTGCTTTGGCCTTTAAATTATCAGGATAAATATACACTGTTTATTCCTCCACTTCATCTTTAAATTTTCTTAAAAAATAAGCAATCCCTTGCATAATAAAATCTACACATGGGATTGCTACACTATTACCAAGTGCCTTATATCTTGCACTGTCGGATGACTTTTCTATTTTAGTCCATCCATCAGGAAATCCTTGAAGCCTTTCACATTCCAATGGTGTTAGTCTGCGTACAAGATTCTTAGTAGTTACAAGGTTTTCACTTCCTCCTCCATTATCTCCACCCTCTGCTCTAAGTGTTGCACAGCCTTCTTTATAATTAGCAAATTCCGATTGCCCAAACATCATTTTTTCACAGTCTACAATGCATTTATCTTGACTTACATATTGATTTCCATTGCCTTTTTCATCTACTACACATAATGCTCCTACTGTATCTTGATAAGTTTTAGGTGGAAAGCAAACAGCATGAATATCGCTGGTAGTAAGAGTATAACTGATATTCTCTTGAAA